>PALD01000035.1 GCA_002710685.1 Cytophagaceae bacterium
GTCATTTGTGGTCAAAAGGTCTACCGTGGGGGTGGTAGGGGGTGAAAGGTCAATCGTTAGTTCATCCACGGTGGCGTCCATCGCTGTATTGCCCGCAGCATCAGTTGCCTGGGCCATCACATCATAAATACCTTCTGGCAATGTATCAGCAACCGGAATGGTCAATGACCAAGTGTCATCACCATTATCGGTCAAGTTTCCGTCACCTTCAATATAGGTGATACCATTTACCGTGACGGTCAAATCATCAACTGAATCAGCAGTACCCGTAAGTGTAGGGGTCTGGTCATTTGTGGTCAAAAGGTCTACCGTGGGGGTGGTAGGGGGTGAAAGGTCAATCGTTAGTTCATCCACGGTGGCGTCCATTGAAGGATTGCCGGCAATATCTGTGGCAACAGCGAGAACATCATATATCCCTTCAGGGATTTCATTGCCCGCAGGAATGTTCAACGTCCAGGTATCATCGCCATTATCCATAAGGTTGCCGTCACCTTCAGTATAGGTAACGCCATTAACGGTCACGGTCAAATCATCAACTGAATCAGCTGTACCGGTAAGTGTAGGGACCTGGCTATTTGTGGTCACAAGGTCTACCGTGGGGATGCTAGGCGGAACCTGGTCTAGGGTGTAGGTCTCAGTATCCGTGGCAACGGCATCACAAAGCAGAAGGCCGCCACTTACGGTTATGCTTGCCTCAACGGTCAAGTCAGGATCTGCAAGCAGGTCTGCGCCCGGCACACTCACTCCAAAAGAAAGATCTGCCTGAACATTTGCTGTATAAACATTGCCATTTACTGTTATTTCCACCTCATCTCCAGCGCTGGCATCTCCCCCTGCAACACCTGTAATCATTACAGTTGATGCTCCTTCTGCAATATTGATGACATCATCTGCCGTGATATTCTCGGTAAGGGTGAGCTGAGCATCAGGGCCAGGGTCAACTGAAATATTAATCAAGGCCAGGTCGCCCGGTGCATTGCTACACCCAGTATCTTCATTTGTCACACTGACGAATATGGGAAGCGGAGAGTCTTCCGGCGCAAGCCCTATAACTTCTAAATGTCCATCTGCGGTAATAGTATAGGTAACACCGTTTATAATATCACCATCATGAATGAGCTGTGTGGCATTTGCATCAAGATAAAATTGAATATCCCCATCTATCAAGGTAATGGGTTCAATAATGAGCACACCTCCTATGCACACCGCTAGGTCCACATCAACAAAACCTATATCGCCTGCCGTAGGTCTTTGATTTACCACAATGGGAACAGCTATCCTAGCAGACTCTTCAACACATCCTGCCGCAAATGATGATACGTAATAGGTGGTGTCTTCATCTAAAACGGGGGTGGTAAATACTTCTCCACTGTTTACCGTGGCAATGGGTGTTGTTGCCGTAGGGCTATCATAATAATTAAGGACGGCTCCGGGCGTGGTGCTCGTGGCCAAAAGACTTGCAGTATCATCCACACAGACCTCCAGGTCCACGGTTGAGGCATCCAGCACGGGAACACCTGGTGTTACTGCTATGTCGTATAAATCTATTCTTTGACTCAATGATGTGTTGAGCAAGGAGGTATAGCGCACAGAGAGCCCATCAACTGGCACACTGGAAATTACGGGAACATCCACGATATCCCCAGACTCCAGCAAGCCAAGCAAATCAAGGTTTATCAAACTATTGAAGTTTGTTACAAAAACCTCTGTGTTTCCACTATAGCCTACAACCTGTATATTATTAAGGACACCCAGGGCCAGCAGCGATGGGTTTACCGAAAGCCTTATCTTAAAATCGTTTGTTGCATCAACAAAATCTTCATAAAACGTTCTTTGTTCAATTGTAGCGAGCACATCCAGGATCCCCAAGCTTATTTCAGAATGGGTAGCATTAGAATTATCAATAAAAAATTCTGGATCTGTAACCCCAGCTCCTCCCAGGCCCAATAAATCAAGTGAAATACCATCGCCATCGTAGTTTGTAAAAGATGGCCTGCCGCAATCAACACCACCGGCACCATAAAATGCGTCATATACATTAAGGAACCTTGTATCGCCCAATCCCAATAAATTAGCACCAATGATGTTTGTTATGCGCACACGCTGATAATCTGCAGCAGGTGTAATGGCCACATAATAATTTCCATCACCATCTACCACCACATTGGCCAGGTTGTTGCCAAAAGCCTCATAATCCTGAGAAGCAACACTAAAAACCTCAGCATCTGAGGCACTATAGGCCTGAATCGTAAATTGCTGCTGCCCCAACAGGACAACCCCCAGTACATCACCCAGTAGATCACCAAGGCTTCCGCCCAGCAGCACATCGAGCAGGCCATCCTCAGTATCCATCTTGATATAAGTTGTGGTCCCGGCAGGAACCACCGCATCGTATGACAACTCTATAAAAGAATCTGCTGCACCTATCCCAGCTGCGATGCCGGCATTTGCGGTAAGGACCGCACTACTGGCTAGGTCTTGATCTACTGCTTGAGAGGCAGATGACACGTTTAAGGACCTATCGCTTACACTGGTTGCAAACGTTCTTGTTTGTGAACTTGCGCTCAAACCTGTAAGCAGGAAAAGAATAAATAATGGTAAGAGGCACTTGAATTGGGTAGTTTTAGGGCTCATTTGATTTGTTTTAAGTTTAGGTAATAAAAAGCCTGTCCGGCCGAAGGGCCAGATTTTTAAAATATCTATGTGCGTGGGCATAAACCGGGACGATCCTATCTTTTTAAGAAATAACCTTTGCCCGTATAAGAACGAAATCGTGCCAGTTCTTATAAGCTATACAAGGCCATGGCCATGCTCCTTGCTTATTAGAAGGCACTCACTATTTCATTAAATAGGATATAATTTTAGGGGTAAGAATAGTTATATCCACTGCATTTTGTACTGCAATGTATAAACATTTCAAAAAAGCTCAAACCATTTATCGTAAAAAAAAGTATTTAATCGGATTTTTAATGTTTTTAACAAGTAATAATTTTGAATAATACTATTAGCATAGGAAAATTAGTACAAAATATAGGATGAAATACATATTTATTTATTATTCAATCAATTAAACGTACAGAGTACATGAATAAAAAATACGTGAACCATGGTAGATTACATAATAATTTTGTGCAAGTACTTTTTAAAAAGTTTTTTTTTAGGATAAATTTTAAATTTAATTTGTAAGATTTTTCTTTCTTTTATAAGAAATGATTTCGAGTTTCATATTTATAAAAAAGGAAACCGTGATTGTGAAGTATCTTTTTTGGCTTTAAGCCAAAAAAAAATCCCGAACATATCAATGCTCGGGATCATTACCTTTGTTGGCCTACTAGGACAACGTATAACTTTTACTAAAATTATCTACACATCAGTAAACATAGCTATTATAGGCTTATATCATTGAACTTATAGTTAAATAAAGTATCTCAAAGTATTGCTTAGTTAAGTTTTGGGCGGTACATTTGGCGGTACAATTTTATTTAATGGCCTCAATTAGCTTAAAGCTTAGAAATTCAACAAAAGGAAATCCTAAAATCTACCTTCATTTTAACTATGGTCGTAAAAAGCAACTACGATATTCAACAGGTTATGAAGTTACCTCTCAAAGCAACTGGGATGCTCTGAGGCAACGCGTAAAGAATGTAACATCAGAACCAAGGAGCCAATTTATAAATTCACAACTTTCAGAGCTCGTAACATTCTCTGAAAGATTACTTGATGACTTTGAGAGACAGAATCAGGTTATTTCTAATAGAATAGTAAAATCCAAACTTGATGAGTTTACCAAAAGAAAATCTGTCAAGAATAAAAAAAGCCTTTTGGAATTTTATGCATGGTTTATTGAATACTATTCACAAAATCCTCTCCCAAAGACTAAAAAGCCACTATCCCCCAATACCGTAAGACCCTATAAGACCGCATTGCAAAAATTAAAGGAATTTTGCAATGCCTATTACAAAGTGGATTTTCAAGACATCACTTTAGGTTTTTACGATGACTTTTTAAAACATCTCCAGGACAAAGGCTATTCCAACAACTATATAGGAAATCAAATAAAATTACTCAAGGCAATAATGAACTATGCCTACGAAAGAGATCTACATAAGAATCTAGAATATAAAAAGAAAAATTTCTCAAAGCTTAGCGAGAATGTTGATGCCATTTATCTTACCGATAAAGAACTGGCCGCGATTCACGATTTAAATTTAAAAGGATCCCTGCATAACAGAGCTCGTGATTTGTTTCTTATTGGGGCGTACACAGGATTACGTGTTTCAGATTTCAATAGACTAAAACCCGAAAACATTAAAAAGAATAATAAAGGTGATAAGTATATTGACATCACACCAAGAAAGACCGGCAAAACAGTTTTGATCCCGATAAAAAGGAAACTACAAGAGATATTCGACAAGTATGATGGAAAACCTCCAAAAGGAATGAGTGAGCAGCACATCAACAACGCCTTGAAGGAGATTGCCCAACTCGCTAAATTAAATTCCACTTTCACGATAGAAAAAACGGTAGGTGGAAAAAAGTTAAAAACGGAGTATAAGAAATGGGAACTGGTAACAAACCATACTGCAAGGCGTAGCTTTTGTACCAACGCTTATAAGGCTGGGCTTTCTACCATCGATATAATGGCCATTAGCGGTCATAAATCCGAAGCAGTATTTTTTAAATACATCAAAATAACTCCCAGTGAAAGACTGGAAAGATTAAAACAACACCCATTTTTCAACTAAAAGACATTTTTCATGTTCAAAGGCATATTGAGTAAGGAAGAAATAATCATTACCAATGAAAAAGAAAAGCGAAATTTCTATGAGCGTTTAATCTCATTGAATATTTACCACATTGTTAAAGAAATAAAACCATCTTACACTCCACCAGATGAAAAAGTCAAAAGAGAGGTAAAAGATATGTTATTTTCAAACTTGATTGTGTTTGATGAACATTACTACATAATATCTCATGATTTGTGCAATGAAATAATTGATTTTGTGTATCCCATAATTAAAAGTCAAGCTCATGAAAAAGTTGAACAAGAATTTGAAAAAACTTCAATTGAATATGATTTTCATTCTGACCCCGCCTATAAGAGAAAAATGTTAGAAAAAGACTTCGTCTATTCTAGAGACAAAATAATGGATTCTGATCCTTTTGAGGATATATACAAATCAATGCTTTTTGACAATCTTTTCATTGCCAAAAGATTAAACAACTACAGAGATTTTAATGATAAGCTTACTCATCATCTTTTTGAAAAAGATAACGACGCATTAATCCAGAGTTATCTTACTGGAGATGAGATTCCTTATACTGTTTTCTTCAAAAACATTTATGAATTCGAGTACAATTACTGTAAATGCAGTAAAATCCTGAAATACCTAGCGGAAATAGACGACGAAAAAATAATTTCAGCCAACCGAAATGTTGTTGCTAGCAACACTTTATGGATTAAAACATTTGAAGAAATGGGGATATGGGAATTTTTAAGAGATAAAGGCTACACCAATTTATATC
Organism: Cytophagaceae bacterium; assembly: GCA_002710685.1. Classification (GTDB taxonomy): domain Bacteria; phylum Bacteroidota; class Bacteroidia; order Flavobacteriales; family Flavobacteriaceae; genus Leeuwenhoekiella. The sequence continues at coordinate 5,527 of PALD01000035.1, forward strand.
TATCAAAAATAATGGGTAAGCTCCTAGGAAGACATAATCAAAATATAAGAGATCTTTTAGGCAAGCCTAGTATAAAACTAAATAACTCCAACAAGCAGAAACTAAAGGATATCCTTTCTCCAGATTAAAAATGTAGTGCCTTTTGTAGTACTACAAACAACTGTTAACCAAAATATTGAAATTAATATTGCTCAAAACATTTAGTCATGAGCAAAAACATCACACAACTCCACAACATTTCCCCAGATGAATTCAAAGAAGACATCCTATCTGGTGTGAGAAAAGAACTTCTAAACTTTTCAAAAAAATTTCAACCCAAAACCGAATCCACCTGGTTAACCAGAAAAGATGTAAAAGAAGTTCTATCTATATCCTACCCTACTATTCATAAGTGGTGCCATAAAGGCATTTTGAAACCTTATAAAATCGGAAGACAAATACGTTTTAAAAGAGAAGAGATTTTAAAAGTACTCGAAGACTCATCTAAATAATCAATGTGCAATACGCACCGTGTTGCTTATCAACAGGCTCATTAAACACACATTAACGTTGAAAATCAAGCCTTAGAGCAAGTAATAATCATTGCAACCTGCCCGTGTTGCAATCCGCAACACGTGGATTCAACACGTGTTAACACTATTGGAAAAGCCCCTGCTGTAACAGAGGCCGTATTCTCTTCTAACAAAAAGACAATGAGTAAAAATAATGAATTTAAGCCTAATGATTATTCAAACATCACTCTAGATGATCTCAAAGAGGATTTTAAGAATAACAACAACCCTTTTCCCATTGAAGTTTTTCCAACAGCTATACGGGATTTTATATTAAATGCGGAGGACACATTAAATTTTAATAGAGATTATTTTTCGGCATCCATTTTATCTGCATTAAGTCTTGCAATTGGCAACAGTTTCAGATTAAAAATTGATGAAGGATGGACCCCTAAATGTATTCTTTGGATTGCCCTTGTAGGGGATTCAGGAGACGGAAAAACTCCTCCTTTAAAAGAGGCCTTTTCCCCTATTGACAACAAGGAAAATGAACTCTATGAGCTTTATAAACAAGAATTAGAAAACTTTAATCAAAATCAACAGGGATTAAAGGTACCTATAGCAAAAAGATATATAGTAAGGGATTTTACCATTGAAGCCCTTACTGAAAAATTAAGTCAAAACCCTAAGGGAATAGGAATTTTAGCGGATGAACTTCTTGGTTGGGTAAAAAATATGGGGAAATATAACAACGGTTCAGATGTTGAGGCTTATTTAGAATTGTTTAATGGGGGTAAAATTACGGTCGATAGAGTTGGCAGAACAATAATTATTCAGGATGCTTTTGTGAATGTGATTGGCGGTATTCAACGCGACAAACTTCATGAAGTTTTTAAAAAGGATTTTGACGCTAATGGATTTATTTTCCGAATACTTTGGGTTGACCCAGGGCAATTACCTTTCGTTCCTGAAAATGAAATGAAGCTCGATATAGAACATAAAAAAAACTATGAACGTTTCATCAATAAATTGTTTGAAGAAAGAGAAAATCCAAAAAATCGACATCTTATTTTATCTGCTGAAGCAAAAAAGCTAAGAAGACAATGGTGGAATGAGTTTGGTGAAAAACATCACTACGATGAACTTTACATTAAAGGAACCTACAGGAAAATCCGAGAATACTTCAATCGCTTCCTAGTAGTGTTTACCATTCTTGAATGTGTTGATTTTGAATTGCAACACGAGGCTACTAAAGACAAAGATAATCTTCAGGTTACTAAAGCCTCGGTTGAGAAGTCTATAACGTTAGCAGAATATTTCTTTAGAAATGCCATTGATGTTAGATCATATAAAAAGAATCCACTTGACGCAAAAGGCACAATCTATAAGAAATGGTATTTATCTCTTCCAAAAAAAACATTAGGCACTAACGACTTAATTCAATCTGGGGCAGCTGTAGAAATCAAACAAAGAACAGTAGAAAAATACATAAGAGAGGAAGAGTATTTTGAGAATACAGGCCATGGAAAATATAAAAGGAAACTATAGTCGTGCGGTTCGTGCGGTTTATGCGGTTTCAATATTATATAATTGATTAACAGTATTTTAAACCCATGTGAAACCGCACGCAAACCGCATAAACCGCATCCCGAATTATTCCCCTTTCAAATACCCCGTGCGGAACGTGCGGTTTGCGTGCGGTTTCAAACAATAATATATAACTGATTTTCAATAATTTAAACATCAAACCGCATAAACCGCACGAACCGCATGGTACATAGAAGTATGAATATTCAGTTAGACAAATCATCCAATAAATTTCATTGCCCTGGGTGCGGTAAAAAAAGGTTTGTGAGATATGTTAATATAGATACTGGTGAATATTTACATTCCAATTTTGGTAGATGTGACAGAGAAATAAACTGCGGTTACTTTCAACCCCCAAAGTCTGGAAAATACCATCAAAATCTGAATAGCCTTGTTGCAATACGCAATCTCACATCAAAGGCAAGCTTTATTCCTTTGAAAGCCGTAAACAATATTCTAGATACAGGTCTTAGAAGCAATCTATCCACTTTCTTTTCTAGCGTGTTGGGTTCAACATGCGCATTGCAACTCGTTAAAGAATATAATATAGGACTTTCAAATCACTGGAGTAACTCAACAATATTTTGGCAAATAGATCAAGAGAACAATGTAAGAAGCGGAAAAATATTACTCTACAATCCCTCAACGGGAAAAAGGATTAAGAAACCTTACAACCATATCAACTGGTATCATAAAACAGAAAAAATAGCAGAATTCAACTTACAACAATGCCTGTTTGGTCTTCATCTAATCAAAATGCATCCTCGAAAACCAATTGCAATTGTAGAAAGTGAAAAAACAGCCTGCATAATGAGTACTATAATGAAAGAATACAACTGGCTTGCAACAGGTGCTCTTTCCAATATCAAAACCGAATTATTCGTACCTATCTACGAGAAGAATATAACAATGTTCCCCGATGCTTCAATGCCTAACTCAAAAGGGATAACATGCTATTCATTATGGACGGAAAAAGCCAACAAATTAAGACATCAAGGTTTTCAAATAAGGGTGTCGAATCTCTTAGAAATTAAAGCTAATGAGGCTCAAAAAAAACAGGGTTTTGATATCGCAGATTTCTTTATTCCGCAGTTAAAAAATCATAAATTCTCTATAGCTCAAGATAATATTCCAAAACAAAAAATTAAATATCAAACTACTAATGAAAAAATTCTCAATAAAATGAGAACCATTAATCCTGAAATTGAAACTCTAATCCAAACATTTGATTTAAATATAGATTGAACCCCTTCTAAATAGAGGGTATTAATAAATCAATTCACCCCAAATGGGGGTTATTCAAGTTCAATATCCGCGCAGATGTGCACGATTATTTCCCCACCATATGGTGGTTATTTAAGACCTGAACAGGCTCCATTTAGAGCCTATTCAAATTTTTATTATCTTAGCAATGCTAAAACATTCAGGACAACAGTCCAGATACATTTTATTTAAGATAGGAGTTTCCCACGGTGGCCGCATTGCGAAGGCATTGTACCGAAAGGTATGGCAATCCATTCTGTCCAAGAATGTTTTAGCACACCTAAAGGAAACTCTGTTTTAATTTTTAGGATTATGCTAAATCAACAAAAATTTGACCCACAACACGCGGCATTGACGCCTGCACAGTATGAACTAATTGAATTTTGTCGTCACGTTGACATTCCAGACATCGTTCATGCCCTGGAGACAACAATTAAACAGGCCGCTTTTTTCAACAGGGAAGACATTCAGCCAGAAATAGCTGAAAAATTCCTTACAACCGATTATTTACTGCAAGCTCTCAAGCGGATGGAAAAAGAAGGACCAAATCCAACGCTGGCCACAGTGTAGAAATGAGAAAGCCACCTTAACAGGTGGTTTTTTATTTTGCAAATGATTGAGTTATATTTGCATAACAAAAAAAACAGCTAGACATGTCGTAACGGTGTCGATTCGTCGCCCGGTCCGTTTAGCTGTTTTCTAATATTTAAGGCATTCAATACGATTTAACGGTGTCAATATACCATTGCCCGGCACTTTGGATGCCTTTTCTTTTCCAGCAATTCAGTACGACTTAACGGTATCCATTCGTCGCCCGGTACGCTGGGTTGCTTTTTTAATTAAATAAAATGCCCCTTCACACAAAGAATCGTTCACAAGGAACTATCTAGCAGCATGAAAAGGCCTGGTGTAAATTTACAATTCTATTGAAGAATACAGGTTTCTAAGTATAAATATTAGAAAGCTATTATTTCAACAGGGAGAACATTCAGCCAGAAATAGCTGAAAAATTTCTTACAACTGATTATTTACTGTAAGCTCTCAAGCGGATGGAAAAAGAAGGATCAGATCCAGTACTGGCCACAGTGTAGAAATGAAAAAGTCACCTTAACAGGTGTTTTTTTGTGTATCAAATATTATATTTTTCATTAATGTAATTTACTGAATATGTATGAGTTCTTAATAAGCTTAACTAGTGGTCTAATTGGTGCATTGATATTCTATCTTTTTGAAAGTTTTAGAAAAAAGAAAGAACGGATAGAAGGACATAAAAATCAAATTAGTGATTTTATTAATCTAGGAGCAAAAAAAATACCTGATGATATTCTAGAGCATATAGATTTGGGGCATAACATGAAATACATAAATCAAATTTTAGGTGAACCTCAAAGATTTTATAAAATTCTGGCTAAAAAAAAGACTCACATTAACTTCTACGAATTTGATAATTGTATCATACAGATATTTCACAGAAAACAGGTAGTAAAAGCCATTATAATTCACCCTCTAGATAATGATTCGAAAATTAAAATTCCTTATTACAACACATATATTAACAGTTACAAGTTTAGGGATGTAATTTCAAATCAAGGAGAAAAATTCATTGATTTGAGTAGCGCACGAGATAACAATTTTGCGATTAAAGCTTATTATGGAAGATTAAGCGCATTTATTACATTTTATCATTATGGAGAACACTCTACTCCATTTAAGAAGAAACTTAGTTTTGAAGAAATAAAAAATGAAGTTGTAATAGGGTTTGGGATGTCTTATGATGATGAGATTCTAAAATTTTCACATTATCGATAGTAAACCGCCATTAATTTTTCTTTTAAAGGAAAAAGCCCGGCAACGAAAGATTCGCTTACTAGGAGCTTCATAGGAGTATGAAAAGATCTTTTACGAAGCTATATATTCTAAGCCGGTATTGGACTTTTTCACTTTGAAATAATACATTTCACACTGTTTTCCACCCTTTAGGCAGTATTTTAGAAATCAATAAGCTCTAGAACAAATGGATGAAGTACTTCAAGTCTTTTGAAACATGGATGCTAAGTGTTCATGCACCATCTCCTCACTTCATTAAATACTTGGCCAGATATTTATGTAATAATATATCTTATTCCCTATTTCATCAACGCGTTCAAAAGGCTGTAATTCGTAATGAAAATTACCACATTTAGAATCCTTGAATGCCATAAATAAAACTACTTTATTAAGGGATTCATTTCTTACAGAAAAATATTCTTCACGCTTTTGTGGCTAAGTTAATTTAGCTAAAAGGATTTGAAATGAATCTCGATAACATATGATTTTAACAAGCTTCAACCGACAAGCGATGTAAGAAAAAGCCTCATTCATTAATCTTATTAAACCTAAATTAACTCATTATAGTTAATATATTGTGAATTTTATCGAATATTTACGCATTTCGTCATTTCAAGTGGTTTTAAAACGTATATTTGCACTATCTCAATGACCATGTGTTAGAAGAGGAACGAAACCGTCTAATTTATTAGGCGGTTTTTGCATTTATATATTCTTCATATTCCTTTATTAATTTTCTCCTTTTGTGATTTGTTGTAACTATATATGCAGTCCAAGGTAAAATATATTTCCCCCTATCATCCAATACAACTAAGTAGTCTTCGGCTTCATAAAAGAGAAGTATTCTTGTCTTGTTTCCTCTTCGGTTGCGCCATACTTTCAGTTCATTATTTTCAGAATTGTCGATAATAGGTCGTGGAAATCCAATCATTTCAATCCTTCTCATATTAGGGATTCTGTTATTCTCATCGTTGCCCTCGTGAGTTAAATGGTAGAATGTACATTCTTTATTAAAATGAAGCGGATATCTTTTAAGACCAAGCCTTACACCTCTATAAATTGGTTTAGAGACGACGAAATCATTTCTGAAAATAGCATACGCCGCATCTAAATATGTTGAAAAATCACCTTTGTAGTCATCTAGATATATTCTATCCGGTAAATATTCTTCCATGTTTTATTCTTGTGGTTTCCAAATAAAAATATTTGTTTTATCCTCTTTATACAGGGTAGTTTGCATTAGGCTATATCCCGATCTTTCTTGAATTCTTCGAATTAAATCCATTTTACCTTTATTCGTATTAAATCCTCTATGCAAATAACCTATAGCTCCAATAAGCAAATCTACTACCGGCAGCTGTTCTACTTCATCTGATCGTATTTGTTGGACCTTTTTTATCATTTTCTTCCTGAAATCATAATGATTGTTTCTTAAAATCTCACATAACTTGTCCACTTTATCTTGGCTTCTTGTATCCTTAATATCTATATAAACATTGTATGAATCCCCTGGAACTAGAATTACTTTCAATAAATCAAAATACATTTTATAATAAAAATCATCATGGGTTTGATTAAATCTATCATGATCTAATTTTTTCTTATCCTTCACTATGATACATCGAAAATGTAAATCATCATCATCAAAAAAATAATCAACAATATTCATATAGAATTCAACTTTGCTAGCGGAAACTTTATTCCATTTAATTTCAAAGCTTGGCTTTAGGCCATGCCTAACTTTTATTTCCCTTATTCTCTTGGAGATTTCTTTTACCTTATCTTTTTTACACCATAAGGCCCCCATAATCATTATATCACTATCATCATTTTTTAAATGACAGGATTCATCACAATAGACGTTATATTCAATCATGGTTTAAATATTTAAGAGTGTAAGTATAAATGATATTATTCAAAAATTTTCAATTCAGAACTATAGAATCATTACTGGGCGGTACAATCGGCGGTACTTAGTCAAATAAAAAAACCGCAACATGCTATATATAAGCTTGTTGCGGTTTAAACTTGTTGGCCTACTAGGGCTCGAACCTAGACTCTTCTGAACCAAAATCAGACGTGTTGCCAGTTACACCATAGGCCAATATTTCAAAAACAGGCGCCGTGTCCTGCAAAGGCGGGTGCAAATTTAAAACAAACTTTTTCTTGCACAAATAATTTATCGCAAAAATTGTTTTCAATAAAATATACCTATTCTAAGGTCGTTTTCTTCAAAATAGAATGGATTACCGTATTAATTAGTAAATTCGCCAGCAATCAATAGTGGCCTTATGAGAGACTTCAACTTCTCGAAGTACAACAAGATTTTAGGATGGGGCGTATTCCTCATCGGGATTATAACTTACGCACTTACTGTAGAACCTACAGCCAGTTTTTGGGACGCGGGAGAATACATCTCCACTTCGTCAAAGCTTGAGATAGGGCACCCGCCCGGCGCGCCGCTCTATCAAATGTTGGGTGCATTTTTCTCCATTTTTTCTCCAGACCCTGCACATGTGGCACTTGCCGTGAACTTCATGTCATGCCTGGCATCAGCCTTTACGGTGATGTTCATGTTCTGGTCCATAGGGTTGTTGTTAAAAAAACTCATCAAAAGGTCAAATGAAGAACTAACCCCCGCAAACAAGTGGGCCCTGCTTTCAGCTTCGTTTATAGGAGCCACATCATATATATATACTGATAGTTTTTGGTTCAATGCAGTGGAGGCAGAGGTGTATGCCATGGCCACTTTTATCCTGGCCATCATGTTTTACCTTGCCCTATTATGGGAAAGGGATATGTTTAAACCGCGGGGCAACCGCTGGCTTATCCTTATCTGTTTTATCATAGGGTTGTCTTTTGGGGTACATTTTATGGGCCTATTGACCATTCCTGCCATCGGTTTTCTTTATTTTTTCAAGAATTACAAGACCATTACCATCAAAAACTTTATCGTTGCCACGATTGCCGTGGTGGCCATATTGATGTTCATCTTTAAATTGCTCTTGCCGTATACACTGAGCTTTTTTGGCTATGCAGAGGTTTTCTTTGTAAACTCTGTGGGATTGCCCTTCAACAGCGGCACCATAATCGCGGGGCTGGTCTTCATCGCATTGTTCTATTACCTCATCAAATTCACCAAAAAGAAGAAATACTATCAGCTCAACACACTCTTGCTGTGCATACTCTTCATACTCGTAGGTTTCAGCAGCTGGATGATGCTCCCTATACGTGCAAACGCAGGGACAACCATAAACGAGAACAACCCTAACAACGCCAGGGAACTCCTCGCCTATTACAACCGCGAGCAATATCAAGAAACCCATCTATTCTATGGTCCTCAATTTACTGAAATGTACAGCAGCGACCTGGACCCTTCTGAACCCTACAAGGATGACAAGCCCAATTATGAGAAAGATGAAGAAACGGGCAAGTACGTCATCATCAATGATTATAAGAACGCAATACCCAATTACGCCGCAAAGCATAAAGCCTTTCTGCCACGTATGTGGAGTACAGAACATATTGCCAATTATATGCGGTTTACTGGGCCTTTAAAGTTTACCATCAAGCCAGAATACGCCTCAGACCCCAACCTGCAACAGGCCGTTGCCCAGTTTAGGAGCGATGCGGCTTCTGGTCAAATCGATTATGAGGGGTACAACTCTTTCTTGATGCGCATACGCGATTATGTGGATGTTGAAAAACCTTCCTTTGGTGACAATATGCGCTATCTGTTCCAGTTTCAGATAGGATACATGTTCTGGCGGTACTTTATGTGGAATTTTGTGGGTAGGCAGGATGATATTCAGGGCAAATATGATGACCTTCACGGCAACTGGCTGAGTGGCATCAATATTATTGATGACGCCCGGTTGGGCCCTCAAGAAAACCTGCCCAGCGATGTCAAGGACAACAAGGCGAGAAACACATATTTTTTCCTCCCGCTTATACTGGGACTTCTGGGGCTTGTATTTCAGGCCAGCAAAGACAAGAAGAATTTCTGGGTACTCCTGGTGTTCTTCCTCTTTACCGGTATTGCGCTCAAAATCTATCTTAATGAACGGCCATTTGAGCCCAGGGAGAGGGATTATGCCCTGGTAGGCTCGTTCTATGTATTTGCCATGTGGATCGGTTTTGGGGTCTATGCCATTTATGACATGTTAAAAGATAGGCTTAACGCCAAAATACTTATCCCCGTGGTTACTGTGGTTTGCCTATTGGCAAGTCCCGTCCTGCTGGCCTCGCAAAACTGGGATGACCATGACCGCTCCGGGCGCAAGACCGCCATGGCCATGGCAAAGATGTACCTGGATAGTTGTGATGAAAACGCCATACTCTTTACCATAGGTGACAATGATACGTTTGCACTATGGTATGCCCAGGAAATTGAAGGGTACCGTAGGGACGTGCGCGTTGTCAACACCAGTCTTTTTCAGACGGCGTGGTACATTGACGACATGAAGAAAAAGGCCTATGAAAGCGACCCCATACCCGGGCAGTTGACGCACAAAAAATACAATTCAGGTACCCGTGACGCCATCTGGTATGATGATCTTTTACAAGGGGACACCCTAGACATAAAGACATGGATGAACTGGGTGTCAAGCGACAATCCAAAAACCATGGCCGAGGTACAGAGTGGTTCAATGGTACATACCTTCCCCACTAAAAACATAAGCATCCCCGTGGACAAGGACAAAGTGGTCAAGAATGGTACCGTGGCCGCCAAGGACAGGGCGAGTATCGTGGATACCGTGTACCTATCTATTGACTCCAACATTCTTTACAAGAACCGCGTACTCATGCTCGATGTTATTGCAAACAATGACTGGGACCGACCCATTTATTTTACCGGGGGCAGCTTTGGCGATGATGACTATATCTGGATGAAGGATTATCTTCAACTTGATGGCGTATGCTATAAACTGGTCCCCATCAAGACACCCATAGATCCTAAAGCCCCCTATGATATGGGCAGGATAGATACAGACAAGTTTTATGACATCGCCACAAACTGGTACTGGGGCAACAGTGGCAATCCTGATATCTACCATGACACCGAGACCAGGCGCAACGGCATAACATACCGTGGCAACCTGGCCAGGCTGATTGAAAAATTAATTGATGAAGGCAAGAATGACAAGGCCAAGGATATCCTGGACCTTGCCATGGAGAAGATGCCGGTTGACAAGTTTGAGTATTACACCCTTCTTGAACCCTTTATAAGTGGTTATTATCAAATAGGCGAAAAGGAAAAGGCCCGTGAGATATGGGATGAACTTGTACAGATCTATCATGAAAAGCTGGATTACTGGAGCCAGGTATCTTATGAAAGACAGCAAAACTACATCGAAGAAATCATTACGGACATAGAGCGTTACCGCAGCCTTGTGGACCTCCTTATCTATAATGATGATACTGAGCGTTTCCCTGAAAAGTCAAAAGAATTCAATGAGTACCTCATGAAGTTCAACTTTGGCTCTCAGGAAGAACCACTGCCAGAGGATGCTGACTCCATACCAAAAGGCGAACCAGAAATGGGTTTTGACATTAACGATTCAATCCCTCAGGAGGTCATAGATTCCCTAACGCAGTAAGCCATGTTCATACCTCTCCCCGTCCGTGTGCCAAAGGTTGTTAAATGGTACTACAATCAATACGTGTGGGATAAATTTCGCGAAAGCGAAAAAAAGAAGGAACTTTTCTTGACCTTTGACGATGGCCCCATCCCAGAGGTTACACCCTGGGTCATAGAGACACTTAACAACTATGGAGCTAAGGCCACCTTTTTTTGCATAGGTGACAATGTGCGCAAGCATCCTGAGATTATCAAGCTCCATGAGGACGCGGGCAATACCGTGGCAAACCACACCATGAACCACCTTAAAGGTTGGGTTACCCCAAAAGGGGATTACGTCAACAATGTGCTACAGGCCGAAGCCATGATCAATGAACACATATCGACCCCCTTGAGAAAAATGCTGAGGCCGCCGTATGGCAAAATAAAAGCCAACCAGGCAAAAGAACTGATCAAGGAAGGATATGAAATCATATTGTATGATGTCATTGCCTATGACTGGGACAAGGAAGTCTCGCCAGAAAAATGTTATGACAACATCGCCAAAAACGTGAAAAGTGGTAGCATTATCGTTTTTCACGATAGCCTAAAAGCTGAAAGAAACATGAAGTATGCACTTCCCAGAGTGCTTGAAAAATTTACTGAAGAAGGGTATACCTTCAAGGCGCTCTAGACGTATTCCTGAACGAGCCCTATCAGGGTATTGGCATCCTGCTCCCCGCTTTGACGCCATTTCATCTCACCCTTCTTGTAGATCATCAATGTAGGCAAGCCTTTGATGCGCAAGGCTTCGGCGAGTTCCGGATTCTTGTCGATATCAATCTTGATAACCTTTGCCTTATCGCCCAGCGCCGCGGCTACATCACGCAAGATGGCATGCATGGCGGCTGCTTGTTCGTTCCACTCTGTATAAAAATCGAGCAGAACAGGAATTTCCTGGTCGATCAGTGCTCCAAATTTTGACATATATACTGCACTAAAGTTGAGCTAAATGTAGTATTCCCCATTTTAAATACCAAAATTTTAAGGGATTGTTAGCTTTTAGATAAAGAATTACTTTAGCCTGGATGGCAATCAAGGGGTTAACAGATTAATAATTGAACCCAAAAATCCCATTATTGATGCTTACCTGGGTACCGCTATTTGTGGTCGCGATAAAATTAAAGGTACCGCCTACTGATTTTTCTGCGACATTGTTAGATTCTATGACCAGTGTACCAGATTGCACTGTTAGTTGAATGCCGTTTGCAACATAACCTGCCCTATACGTTTCAGAAGTAGTGATATCAGCCAGTGAATATGTGCCTGGTTCTACATTGCGTGGAAAGATGATCCTTACAATCACCGTTCTCGTACTGCCATACCCCACGACATTTGAACCCACTTGTTCAGATGAGGTTACCTGTACATCAAGTGGAAAATTATTGATATTGCATGAAAAAGTGGTAGCTGCCAGGGGCTGGTCTTCAATGGTATCGATTATGGGCTCATAGATGGGTACATCATAGATTATCCCTTTAGTAAAGACCAAATCCCTATCGCTGCCCGGGTCACCTGCCCTAAACCTGAAACTACCATAGTAACTATCGTTGTTTACCTGGTCTATGACAATTTCTCCCGCACCATTGTCTGTACTGGTATAGGTGCGTATGTCATTTTTGTAATATTCAGCCAGGTTGATACCATCTTCTTCAAGGGGAAAGGTCCCCACTGAGTTTTGGCTTATGGTAAGTTCCAGGCGTTCATCTCCCCTAAAACCGGTAAACCTTACACGCCCATCTTCAAGAATTTGCGCCCTCCCGGCAGAAGCTTTCCAGAAAACAGAATCCTTAGTACCTTGCATGACCGCGGTATTTACCGGGATATCATCTGCACAGCCCACAAGCAATACCGCTAAGAATAAGGATAATAAAAGATGTTTCATAACAACCTTGATAGATGCATCAAAAGTAAAATTTCTAGGCATAAAAACGTATTGAGAGCCAGAAAATTATATTATCTTTGCACGCTCATTAAAAGAAGCCCATGATTATTATGGGCTGCAATAAATTATAATCGGGGTCGGGTACCCCAAAAATTAATTTTTATGCCAGTTAAAATCAGATTACAGAGACACGGTAAAAAAGGTAAACCTTTTTACTGGGTTGTTGCCGCGGATAGCCGCGCAAAAAGGGATGGTAAATTTCTTGAAAAACTAGGAACCTACAACCCAAACACAAATCCTGCAACCATTGACCTTGATGTGGATGCATCAGTAAAATGGTTACAGAACGGTGCTCAGCCTACTGAAACTGCCAAAAGGCTACTTTCGTACAAAGGTGCACTCTTAAAGAACCATCTTGTGGGTGGTGTGCGTAAAGGTGCCTTGACCGAAGAGCAAGTGGAAGAAAAATTCAACGCTTGGTTAGAGGAGAAAACAGGAAAAGTAGAGGCTAAGAAAGAAAACCTTTCTAAAGAGGAAGAAAAAGCTAAAGCTGAAGCCCTTGAGGCTGAGAAGAAAGTGAACGAAGCCCGTATCGCTGCTGCTCAACCAGAAGAAGCTCCTGCTGAAGAAGCTGAAGAAACCGCTCCAGAAGCAGAAGCCGGCGAAGAGCCAGCTGCTGAGACCGAAGAAGCTCCTGCTGAAGAAGAGGAGAAAAAAGAAGATTAAGCTAAGACCTGTTCACGATGCGTAAGGAAGATTGTTTCTACCTGGGGAAAATCGTGAGAAAATTTAGTTTTAAGGGCGAGTTACTGGCCAAGCTGGATACTGACGAACCCGAAATGTATGAAGAAATGGAATCAGTACTTGTCGATTTTAACGGCAACCTGGTTCCATTTTTTATTGAGCATGCCCAGCTGCACAAATCTGAGTTGCTACGCATTCAATTTGAGGATGTACATACTGAGGAAGATGCTGATGACCTGGTGGGCGCAGAACTCTACCTGCCCCTCGACATGCTCCCAGAACTGGAAGGCGACCAGTTCTATTTTCATGAAATCACTGGTTTTACCGTAATTGATCAAAACTATGGCGAGGTGGGCATCATTAAATCCATCAATGACAACACCGCACAGGCCCTTTTTGAAATCATGCAAGGTGATAAGGAAATACTTATTCCCGTAAATGATGACTTCATCAAGAAAGTGGATAAGGAAAACAAACAGATCTTACTGGAGACTCCCCCAGGGCTGATAGATATCTATCTTTAGGCTTTTTTCTTTGGCGAAAGCCTAAAATACACCCAGAACGTAACACCGGCAAGCAAGAGCCAGAAGACATCTAACACAAAAAAATCCATCGTGGCCGGCCCTAACGTTTTCCAGAACCAGTTACCCGTTACAAAACCATTGACAAGTGGTATGGCCAGACCCAGGATGCTCCCCAATAACAGACAAGTTCTAGTGGTAAAACCATTGTCTTTCTTAAAGATGAAAAACAAGCTCAACAGCAACCACCCGATGAAGTAGAACGGGTACAGGAATCCCATGCCAGAGTAGCCCAACTTGACGGCGATAAAGCCCGCAGCGGTCATGGGGTACATCGTCAAACTAATGGCTATAAAAACATAAGCAACCCGGTTGTTGAACCTGCGTTTCTTTTCAGGAAGGTTTTTTTTATCGCGGGCCGTAAGCCATATCAACACGCCAGAGAGGATCACCACACAGGAGATGATGCCCAGCAGAAAAGACACCGCCTTGAGTGCATAACCCCCATAATCTCCATAATGCAGCCTGAACAGGATGTTCTTTACCCCATCAAGGTATGAAACATGTACATCAGGATTTTTAACTACTGTTGTTTTTTCGCTTAAAGCGGAATAGACCACCTTGCCCGGGCCGGTCAATTGCTGTGCATATTGCTGCGCACCCTCGATGGTAACATGCATGCCCGTGTCACCATAGTTTGCGATAAAAACCTTGGTGATTTGAAAATCATCCCAGCGGTTACGGGTTTCCTTAAAAAGTTGCGTAAGATCAGGTATTGCCGCCAGGGCCTCGCCATTAAACTGCCGTGCAGGCTCAGCATACTCAAGATCTTCGTACATCTTTGCCTGCTCACCACCGTAAAGCACAAAAACGCTGGGCGCGACGGCAAGTGCCTTTAACATGAAGAATGCCCCGGTCACGGCATACACAAACTGAAACGGCAAGCCTATCACCCCCAGTACGGTATGTGCGTCCGTCCACAGGGTTTTTAGTTTCGCTCGGGGGCGAAAAACATAAAAGTTCGTTTTGATCTTATCCCAATGGATAACAACCCCCGTGATGATGGTAAACAAGAAAAAAAGCGCCACAAAGCCCGAAAGGTAATACCCCACGGGATAATAGATCTGGGCAAAAAAATGGAGCCGGTACAAAAACTCGCCCAGCCCATAAGACTCCATATATGTTGAAGTGCTGGACGTTTCCGGGTCCAGGTAGAAAAAGGTTCCTGGTCGTGCATCCACCCGGGTGGTGTCCTTTGTGTTTGAGAGGGTGACGTTCACCCTGCGCTCGTCATAATATTTCTGGATGGTAATGTCCCGACCATACAGGTCATATTTCGCCGAAAGGCTATCAATAGCCCTGTTGACATCAAGCTCCATACCTTGCCTGGGGGCATTGGCCTCATTACGCTCCCAGTTTGTTATCTCATCCCTGAAAAATGCAAAAGAGCCAGCAAAAAATATAACATATAATGCCACGCAAATGACAATACCGCTCACGGTATGGGTGTGGAACATGATGTTGTAGACCCGTTTGTTCATAGGATGGGATTGATAAGTTTACCGCAATAAATTGCTATGGAGAAAAGAAGGGCAAGCCCAAGGTATATGCCCCATATTCTATAACCACTTTTTGCCAAGAAGGCGAGTATCATAAGGATTACCCAGAGAATGAACCCCGTGTAGGTAATGGTTATCAATACCGCTTTGTGCGGAAATAAAAAGGCAAGGGCCATGTGCAGGGTGGTTGATACAAGATATCCCCCCAGGATGCCCGCCGAAATCTTGAGAAAACGTTGCCATCCCGATTGTTCAAGGTATTTTTTATTAGCTGGCATAAGCAAAGGTTGTGAATATCTCCAGTAAAAAGACAAATAGGCACCCCATAAGCAGCAAACCCAGGTAAACACTGCCCAATGGCGCAAGCAAAACCACAAGGCTCCCTATGGTCATCAATGCCACAAGCCCAAAAAACACCCCCGCACCAAGACCTTGCGCCAAGACCATGAGTGAAAATGCGACAAGAAGGAGCACCACGCCTAGAACTTTAGCATTACCCCTATTGTGCCTGATCCACCCTTCATAAAGAAAAGGTGGATTAAGCTGGGCACGTCTGGACGTGTTATACAGGATATGGAATCCTAGCAGAAATGTTAAACAACTTATGGAAATCATCTAGGGTTTTGTATAGGTAACACAGTGCCAAATGAACTCATAATCTTCTCCATTATACCTGCCGGGCACTTCTTCTTTTTTGGTCACTTCAACTATATATTTCTCACCGGGCCAGGGCAGGGTGGTCTCGATAATCCCTTCTTCATTTGTCCATGACTCCTTTGCCCACTGGTCGCTGATGTAGGTCTTGGTCTCATGGTTTGCCAGTGGCTCGCCTTTATAAAAAACCTGTAGTTTTATCTTGTTAGCATCCGTTGAAAGCGATTTTACCGTTATTCCTTCTGGGTTGTGAATGGTTGTGGCCCCAACTTTATCGCCCACGTTCATCTGGGCAACGGCATGGTAATGGGTCTTAAAAATCCCAAAATCATATTGTGTGTAATCTATCACATCAATCTCATTATTGTTCAAGAAAAATGTATACGTACCTTCCTCCTTAGGTGTAAAGGCTGCCGTAAAATGATTTTCCTTTTGCTCAATGCTCAACCTTGACTTCTTTCCTGCGGGACTCACGGCCCAAAGGGTGAATTTTTTTGCGCTTTGAAAGGTTTCTCCTGCTACTTCTTCAATAACTCCGTATGTGTACTCCCCCATAAAGACCTTCACGGTCTGTTGCGTGTTCACCCTTGCAGAAGTGGGGACCTCTAACCACATGTAATGGGCTTTCGCCGAAAGGCAAACGAGCAAGAATGCTAAAAGTAGGATTGATCTTTTCATGATGTGTTGTTTAATGAAGAAGCCTTCCCCCGTAAGGAAAGGCTAAATTTTTTAATTAGAAATTGTATTTCAGGTTAGCAGACAGTGACCTGAGCTGCTGCGGGCTGATGGTTGACCACCCCTTGTAATACTCTTTATTTGCAATGTTATCCAGCTTCAAGGTAATCCTGAAACTTTCAAAACCGTAAAAGGCAGATGCGTTCAGGATGGTATATTCTGGCAGGGTAAAGGTGCCGTTATCTCTATTGAAAATCTTGTTCTCGCTGGCGTAGTTACCCCCAAAACCAAGGCCAAAACCTCTCAAGGCACCCTCTGTAAAACGGTAGCTTGCCCATAGGTTTGCCAAGTTTTCTGGACCGGCACTTTCTGGTCTTCTGCCTCCAAAGGGGTCTCCAGGTGCGGCTGATGTCAACTCACTGTCGTTAAAGCTGTAACCCGCGATGATGTTAAGACCTGCCACGGGATTTGCCGTTATGCTTGCCTCGATGCCCTTGCTGGTACGTTCACCTCCTTGAGAATAATCTTGAGGACCCAGGGTGATGACCGTGTTTGTCACTTTGATGTCATAGTAACTTACCGTAGCGCTTATCTTATCGCTAAAGTTTATCTTAGACCCTACCTCAAACTGGTTTGCCTGTTCTGGGTCAAAGTTGAAGGTCTGCCCATCAACAATGGGCGCAACGTTGCTAAAACCATTCATATAGTTTGCAAAGAATGACCATGTGTCCAGGATGGGCTGATAGACCACTCCAAATTTTGGCGACAGCGCAGTCTGGTCAAAATCAGAATCTTCATTTACAAAATGGTCCACGCGCAAGCTGGCCATGGCACTCAATTCTGGTAGTATGTTAAGCACATCTGACACATAAGCACTGTAAATGCGCTGTTCTGATATTGTAGGGTTAATAGCGCTGCCAGCAAGTAAGGCGTCAACCCCGGGTTGATTTAAAATCCCGCTATCATCAGTATATGCGGCGGGGTCGGTTATTCCTAGAACTCCCTCATTGAATTCCTGCAGGTTGTCACCTATATAAATGGCCCCATTGCCCACATAGGCCGAACTATTGTTTACTACCCTTCTTGAGTAAAAATCCAGACCTCCCACAAACCTGTTGCGCAGGTTGCCCAGCTCAAAATCACCTATAAAATTCTGTTGCAGGTTTGTTCCTATTGTTTCAGAATTCTGTTTACTTACGTAGCGGCTAAGCACGATACCTTCCGTTACGGGAGTATACTGGGTACTCTCATAAAGATAGCTGTAATACCCATCAGACTTTGATGAAGAACTTGAAAAGGTAGTTTGTGAAGTCCACTGGTCACTTATCTTGTAATTCATCTGTGCCTGGATGCTCAAGCTGGGAGTATTTATGTACAAATCATTGCCAGTATAGGACCTCTTGTTATCATAGCCCAGCTCGTCAAGATTGGTCACGCGCAAGGGTGCACCGCGATCTACAAAGAGCATGGTTTGGTTCGTGCTCTTGCCAGAAAAGATTTCGGTATTTACAAAAAATGATAAACGGTCATTTACCTCATAGCTTAATGAAGGTGCTATGAAAAAAGATTTTCTAAAGCCAGCATCCTGAAAACTATTCTGGGTATGATAAGCCGTGTTGACACGTAGTGCAATGTCTTCTGTTTCGCTCAAGCGTGTATTTACGTCTGCCGTTAAACGGTGCAGGCCGTAGCTGCCCACGGTATAGCTCGCGTTACCGCCAAAACTGTAAAAAGGCTTTTTAGTATTTACATTGATCAAGCCCCCATAAGATGTAAGGGTACTTCCATATAAAGTCCCAGAGGGGCCTTTTATCACCTCAATGTTATCAATATTTGCAGGGTCTGGGCTTCCATTGGTCAAGCTGGCCACACCGTTGACAAGATTGGGCTGCACTGCAAAGCCCCGTAAGGAGAAATATCCTGCCCCATCGCCACCGCGACCTGTAGACTCCCAGAGCTTGTCAATTCCCGGGCTGTTCTTCAGGGCATCATCAAAGTTGGTCACCACCTGGTCTTGCAGCAACTCTGCTGAGATTACGTTATAGACCTGTGGATTCTCGATATCCTCCAGGGGGAGCTTTGCCACGGTCTCGCTTTTTACCCTGGCAAAACGATTACCGTTATGGCCAGAAAGCGTCACGGTTCCCAGTTGCTCTTCACTTGCCACTAGCGAGACCTTCCCAAGGTTTTCATTACCATTGACGGTCACGTTAACCGTTTTAGTAACAAAACCTATGTAAGAAAACACAAGTGTATAAGAGCCACGAGCCACATTTTGTATTGCAAATGCCCCGTCAAAGTCTGAGGTTGCCCCTTTATTAAATCCTTTCAGGGTCACGTTGACTGCTGCCAGAGGAGCACCGCCCTCATCCACGACCGTCCCGTTGATATTTCCATTTTGCGCGCTCATGATTGCTGTCGCAAAAAACAATAGGAAAGAAAATATTCGTATGTTCATTTTTATTTAGATTGATTTCAAATAGAGTCGCAAAACTATTATCTGGAATCATTCTACACAAGTTTATTTAGACTTAATTTAAATAAAAATAACCAAGTTTCACGCTGCCAAGTTTATATAATCATAATTTTGGCCCATGAGCATATTTAAATTCAAGGCATTTGAGGTTGCGCAAGACCGCTGCGCCATGAAAATAGGGACTGACGGGGTGCTTCTGGGTGCCTGGGCCCCACTGGCCCACCTGCCAGAAAGTATTCTTGACATCGGCACCGGCACCGGGGTAATCGCACTCATGCTTGCCCAGCGCAGCGAGGCCATGACCATTGATGCCCTGGAGCTCGATGACCATGCGTATGAACAGGCGATGGAAAATTTTGAAACCTCGCCCTGGGGCGACCGCCTCTTTTGCTATCATGCCCACCTCTATGAGTTTGCCGCAGAAATGGATGAAGAGTACGACCTCATCGTGTGCAACCCCCCTTATTTTTCAGAGGATACAAAAACACCCTCGCTTGCGCGAAATCAGGCCCGCTTTGAGGACTCCATGCCCTTTGACCTGTTGATAGGTGCCGTCAATAAATTGCTCAGTGCCCTTGGGACCTTTTGTGTGGTGCTTCCGCGAAAGCGGGAAGAAGAATTTATCTCCCTGTGCAGATTGGTTGACCTGTACCCTAACAGGATCTTGCGCGTCAAGGGCAATCCAAAGGCCCAGCCCAAAAGGTCATTGATCGAGTTTTCCTTTGGCGAGAGCCACCCCAAAATCGAAAAGCTCACCATTGAGGTTGCCCGTCATGAATACACTGAAAAATACAAGGCCCTGGTCAAGGATTTTTATATGAAGATGTGATAAATCTTGCCTTAAATAATTATATTTTTAGCAAAATTGAATCCACATGAAGCCAGATCTTTTTGAAGCGCCAGATTATTATAATATTGATGACCTGCTCAACGAAGAGCACAAACTGGTGCGGGATGCCGCCCGGGACTGGGTTAAAAAAGCGGTGTCTCCCATTATTGAAGAAGCGGCACAAAAAGCTGAGTTTCCCGGTCAAATTATTGACGGCCTTGCCGAGATAGGCGCCTTTGGCCCGTATATTCCCGTAGAATATGGCGGTGCCGGCCTAGATCAAATTTCGTATGGCCTCATCATGCAGGAAATAGAGCGTGGTGACAGCGGGGTACGCTCTACCGCATCTGTACAATCATCACTGGTGATGTATCCTATTTTTAAATACGGTAGCGAGGTACAAAAGAAAAAATACTTGCCTCAGCTTGCCAGCGGAGCATGGATGGGCTGTTTTGGCCTTACAGAGCCAGACCACGGTTCAAACCCCAGCGGCATGCTCACCAATTTTAAGGACAAGGGGGATCATTACCTGCTCAACGGTGCCAAAATGTGGATTTCTAACGCGCCATTTGCAGATATTGCCGTGGTATGGGCAAAAAACGACGAGGGCCGCATTCATGGATTGATCGTAGAGCGCGGTATGGAAGGTTTCTCCACGCCCGAGACACATAACAAATGGTCCCTGCGTGCCAGTGCGACCGGCGAACTTATTTTTAATAACGTAAAAGTCCCAAAAGAAAATTTACTGCCCAATAAATCTGGGCTGGGCGCCCCGCTGGGCTGCCTGGACTCCGCGCGATATGGTATCGCCTGGGGCGCAATAGGTGCCGCGATGGACTGTTATGACACGGCATTGCGCTACGCAAGGGAGAGGACGCAGTTTGGCAAGCCCATAGGCGCATTTCAGCTACAGCAAAAGAAACTTGCCGAGATGATCACGGAAATCACCAAGGCCCAACTCCTGGCCTGGAGGCTGGGAACCCTCAGGAACGAGGGCAAGGCAACCTCTGCACAGATAAGCATGGCCAAGCGTAACAATGTGGACATGGCCTTAAAGATAGCCCGCGAGGCCCGCCAGATACTGGGTGCAATGGGCATCACGGGAGAGTACAGTATCATGCGCCACATGATGAACCTGGAGAGCGTCATAACCTACGAGGGCACACACGACATCCACCTGCTCATCACCGGCCTGGACATCACCGGCGAGAATGCTTTTAAGTAGGCTTCCGCCAAAATTTACCTTTGCAGCACCTTTAACGGTCAAAACCTTGCAGTTTACGGTATTCCTTTATTAATTTTGCCAAAATTGAACAGGAAGACATGCTGAATGATATCAAGAAGGCGATTTTACCTTACCAGGAACAATTACTAAACCACCCATTATATAAATCTTTGAAAACCCCTGATGACCTGCATGCCTTCATGCAGCATCATGTGTTTGCCGTATGGGATTTCATGTCCCTCTTAAAAGCACTGCAAAGCAGCCTGACAAAGACCACGACACCCTGGTACCCGCTGGGAAATCCAGAAGTACGCTACCTCATCAATGAAATCGTACTTGCAGAAGAAACTGATGTAGCCCTTGATGGCCGGCACATGAGCCATTATGAAATGTACATCGACGCCATGCAAAAAGCCGGTGCTGACACCACCAAGATGAAGACCTTTCTGGACCACATCACCCATGGGACTGATATATTTCTTGTAATCGCCGTGAGCGAAATACCCAAGAGCGTGAAACAATTTCTCAAGTTTACCTTTAATACCATCAGTGAGGGCAAATCGCACAAGATAGCCTCAGCCTTCACCTTTGGCAGGGAAGACTTGATCCCCGGGATGTTCACACAGATCATCGCAAACATCCAGCAAAATTTCCCCGACAGGGACCTCACCCATTTTAAATACTACTTTGACCGCCACATTGAACTTGATGGTGATGAGCATGGCCCCATGGCCCTTAAGATGGTTGAAGAATTGTGTGGCCACGACCCCAGAAAATGGAGCGAGGCAGAAACCGCCGCAGTTACGGCCCTGAGGCATAGGATTGAGCTTTGGGATGGTATCCTTAAAGAAATCAACACAGAGATTACAGTATAGATTATCAATGGGAAAAAACTATATTTAGTACCTTATAGTTTTTTTTCATGGATATCAAACAGCTACCCTTCTATCTTACGCTATTATTTTTATTGGCATGCGCCGATAACAATCAACCAGAACCTTCTTATACCACCTGGTCGTCCTACCTGGGCGATGCGGGCAGGAACCACTACACGCAACTCAGTCAGATTACTCCTGAAAATGTATCTGAACTGGAAATCGCATGGACCTACAAGACTAAAGATAGCGGGCAGATGCAAATGAGCCCCATTATTGCAAATGGACTGGTTTATGGTACATCACCCGTCAATGAACCCTTTGCCGTTGATGCAAAAACGGGGGATGAAATCTGGTCCTTTTCGCCGCAAGGCAAAGAATACCGAGGTTCCCACCGCGGGGTTTCTTATTGGGAAGATGGTGATGACAAACGCATTTTTTGTGCAATAGGTCCTTACTTATACGCACTGGATGCCATGACGGGAGTGCCGGTTGCGGGTTTTGGCAATAAGGGCAAGATTGACCTACATTCAGGCTTACCCCCTGAGGCTGAAGATAAATATATCTCTTCAACGACCCCGGGAGCTATTTTTAAGGATTTGATCATTATGCCCATCAGGCTCTCGGAAACGGCCGATGCCGCACCGGGCGATTTACGCGCCTTTAGCACAAGGACCGGTGAGCTCATGTGGACCTTTCATACCATCCCACATCCAGGTGAGGTGGGTTATGACACCTGGAAAAACAAGGATGCATACAAGAACACCACCGTGGGCGGCGTTAACAACTGGACGGGCGTGGCCGTTGACACCCAGCGTGAAATGGTATTTGTGCCCCTGGGTTCTGCCGCGCCAGATTTTTATGGCAAGGATAGAAAAGGGCAAAACCTTTTTGCAAACTCACTCGTGGCACTTGACGCAAATACGGGCGAATATATTTGGCATTTTCAGTTCACACATCACGACCTCTGGGATCGTGACCCTCCAGCCCCGCCCAATCTCATTACGCTTACGCGAAATGGGACCTCAATTGACGCCGTTGCCCAGGTCACGAAGCAGGGGTATGTTTTTGTCTTTGACCGTGAGACCGGCAAGCCACTTTTTGACATTGAAGAAAGGGTATTTCCAGGATCTAGGGTAGAAGGAGAAGAGGCTTCACCCACCCAACCCATCCCCACGAGACCATTGCCCTATTCAAGGATAATAGACTCCATAACCGCTGATGATATCACGCCTTATTCTCAAAAGCAAGACTCCCTGCGGGAAGTATTCAACACCTTGAAAAAAGGAGAATATCTACCCCCATCAACTGATGCACAGCTCCTGCTGCCCGGTTATGATGGAGGTGCCGAGTGGGGCGGTGCGGGTGCCGACCCAGAGTCTGGAATACTGTACGTAAACAGCAATGAAATACCCTGGATCTTACAATTAGAAAAAACCGAAACCAATGCAAATACCTCTGCCGGCGAGTCACTCTATACCCAATATTGTGCCGTTTGCCATAAGGCTGACCGCTCTGGAAACCCACAGAGCAATTATCCATCGCTTTTAAAACTACATAAGAAGCTTAAAAAAGCTGAAGCAAAGAATATCATCGAGGCCGGAAAGGGCATGATGCCTGGCTTTACGTTTTTAAGCGACGAGGAGGTCAACACCCTTCTTGCCTATGTTTTTGAAGAAGAACAGGGCGATAAAAAAGAGGTGGGCGGCAGCAATGCATCACTGGCATACAGGCATATGGGCTACCCTAAATTCCTGGATGAAAATGGGCTACCTGCCATTGCACCTCCCTGGGGCCGTCTCAGTGCGATAGATTTGAACAGTGGCGACTATCTATGGCAAATCCCACTGGGGGACACCATGCTGCCCGGCAATACTGAGAAAACAAACACAGGCACCCAAAATTATGGAGGTCCCATCATAACCCAGAATGGACTTGTGCTCATCGCCGCTACAGAAGATGGATTCTTTAGGGCCTTTGACAAGGAACATGGGAGATTATTATGGGAGACAAGATTGCCTGCCGCGTCGTTTACCACACCTGCCACCTATATGATAGATGGCAAGCAGTACATTGTTATGGCCTGTGGGGGAGAAAAACTGGGCACGCCCAAGGGCAATCAAATCATCGCCTTTGCCCTGCCAGATTAACACCCTTTACAGAACTGATCTTGTATGTTTTGCGTAAATAGATATATGAAAAACATCCATTTACATTATAGTTTATTCCTTGCGGTGCTGTTGGTTTTTAATCTGGCTTCATGCCAAAACGATACTGATTATACTTTTGAACCCCAGCAGGGCAATCAAGATGACACAGGTACTAATACAGAAGACCCAGACCCGGATGCTGATGTTGAATATCTTGCCCTGGGCGATAGTTACACCATAGGACAAAGTGTATGTGAAACCTGCCGTTTTCCAGAACAGTTGAAGGCAAAATACAACCAGGATTCAGATAAAAGACTCTCTGTAGATGTAATTGCGCGCACGGGCTGGCGCACGGAAGATCTACTCAATGCGATTGACCAGGCAAAACCCTCTGATCAATATGAACTGGTCACATTGCTCATAGGTGTGAACAACCAGTATCAAGGACGGTCATTTGAGCAATATGAACAGGAGTTTCCCAAATTATTGCAAAAAGCCATAACATTTGCCCATGGTGATAAAGACAAGGTCATTGTGGTTTCCATTCCTGATTATGCCTATACGCCCTTTGGACAAAATTCTTTCAATCCGCAGATAACTTCACAGGAAATCGATGCTTATAATGCTTTCGCGAAAGCTACCACTGAAGCAGCCAGTGTAAAATATGTTGACATCACGGATATCACACGCCAAGGCCTGGACCAGCCCACACTTGTGGCCAGTGATGGCCTCCACCCCTCTGAATTGGCGTATGCCAGGTTTGTGGAGCGGTTGCTGCCTTTGGCGAAAGCCATTTTAAACAATGATTAAGACTCTGGGGCTAGCTTAACCTCAAGGCCATTAAGGTCTGGGGTAATGGGGATTTGACATCCCAGGCGGCTGTTATCTTCAACATAAAACGCCTCAGAGAGCATGGCTTCTTCGTCGTAGTTCATCTCATTGAGCTTATGCTCACTGAGCACATAGCACTGGCAGGATGCACACATGGCCATGCCGCCGCAGGTGCCCTCCACGGGAAGTTCATACATCTTAAAAACCTCCATAAGGTTGAGGTTCATATCTGTGGGGGCCTCAAGTGCATGCGCAACTCCCTCCCTATCAATAACAGTTATTGTAACGTCCTGCATATCCTAGTAATTCGGTAGGCAAAAGTAAATCATCAAAATTCTATCGCCAACAAAAGAATGGCTTATCTACACATCACAAATCTGCACGCCTTCCTTAAGTGCAGCAATCTTATCTTTATAGGTAGGGATGAACTCCTGGGCCACATAGCCCTTAAAACCAGTCTCTACGATGGCTTTCATGATTGCCGGGTAATATAGTTCTTGTGAAGTATTGATCTCGTTACGGCCAGGAACACCGCCCGTGTGGTAATGCGCGATATAGGGATGATGTTCTTTGATTGTCCTGATTACATCGCCTTCCATGATCTGCATGTGGTAGATATCATAGAGCAATTTAAAATTGTCGCTGCCCAGGCGCTTGCAAAGTTCAACGCCCCAAAGTGTATGGTCGTTTTGATAATCTTTATGGTCAACCTTGCTGTTGAGCAGTTCCATGATCAAGGTAACCCCTTCGCTCTCGGCAATATCAGCAAGTGGTTTGAGGCCTTTCACACAGGTTTCCCACCCTTCTTCATCAGTAAGTTCGCGCCTGTTGCCCGAAAACACGATCACATTGGGCACACCATCTTTTGCAGCTTCCTTAATCAACCCTTCATATTGCTGTTGCAATCTTGAATGGTTTGCCCCAACATTGAATCCATTCTGGATATCTGCAAAACTTTCAGTTCCCACGGCACATTTTATACCCTGCTTTGCGGCGACCTTCCATTGTGCCGGGGTGAGTAGATCGATTGCCGGCATCCCCAGCCTAGCAACTTCTTTGGAGAAATCCTCAATAGTAAAAGAGTTATAGCACCAGTAACATACCGAGTGGTTGATGTTTCCTTTTAGCGGTTGATCCTGGGGTTCTTTGGCTTCCGCCAAAGGTTTTTCTCCTTGATCTTTACAGGCCAGGGCCGTCATGCCCAGGGCGACACCCGTGGTGCCCAGCGCCATGTTTTTTAATGCGCTTCTACGAGAAGATTTTTTACTCATGTGTGCTATTGATTTTGACGAATATAACCTAAATCATTTTATTCTCTATCCTGCACACACACTTCAATATTTTAAAAAAACAATACAAAACCTAATCAATCGCCTTCACCACAGCCTTGGGCGCTTCTTTTTTACTTCCGTCAAAACCCTCTACCCCACCCACGGTGGTATATTTCATCACATAACGCTTATCTGGATGAATCCTGGCATAGGCGCTCTGGCACATCAACGTGGCTTCATGAAAACCGCAAAGGATGAGCTTTAACTTACCTGGATACGTATTGACATCTCCTATGGCATAAATTCCGGGAACATTTGTTTGATAGTCAAGTGTATTATCCACCTTGATGGCATTTTTTTCAATCTCAAGACCCCAGTTTGCGATGGGTCCCAATTTTGGCGAAAGCCCAAAAAGTGGAATAAATGCATCTGTTTTAATGTCAAGTGTCTCTTCACCTTGCTGAATGGTAAGAAGTTCAAGGGTGCCTTTTCCACCCACGCCGATGACCTCGGCCGGGGTAATGAGATTGATTTTTCCTAGATCTTTGAGCTCCTTTACTTTTTCTACACTATCCAGTGCCCCACGAAACTCATTGCGACGGTGAATCAAGGTGACCTTGCTGGCGACATCAGCAAGAAAAATGCTCCAGTCCAGGGCAGAATCACCACCCCCAGCAATCACGACATCCTTATTACGGTAGACCTCAGGGTCTTTTATCATGTAAGCCACGCCCTTATCCTCAAAATCACGAATGTTGGGAATGGGTGGCTTGCGCGGCTCAAAACTTCCCAGTCCACCCGCTATCGCGACCACGGGCGCATGGTGTTTTGTCCCCTTGTTTGTGGTAACGATAAAGGTACCGTCTTCCAGCTTTTCAATACTATCAGCACGTTCGCCAAGGGTAAACCCAGGTTCAAACGGCTTTATCTGTTCCATGAGATTATCAACCAGCGAGCCCGCCAGGACTTCTGGAAAGCCAGGGATGTCATAAATGGGTTTTTTGGGGTAGATCTCGGCACACTGCCCACCAGGTTGTGTCAAAGCATCTATCAAGTGACATTTCAACTTTAGCAATCCTGCTTCAAATACCGTAAAAAGTCCTGTAGGACCGGCTCCTATGATTAATATATCTGTCTTGATCATCTATGGAAAAGGTTATGTTTTGGCTTAAAGCCAAAAATTAACAATGGCGAAGAAACCGCCCGATACGAAAAATCCAGGCCTGCGCACTGGCCAGCGACAAGACCCATACACTCTTCATAAAAAATTAGTTCATCACGTTGATGACCTGCGTGATTTGTGGGGCGTGTTTTTTTATGGTCATCTCCACCCCGCTTTTTAAGGTCATCTGGTTGACGCTGCAGGAAACGCAAGCGCCCTCAAGCTGTACCCTTACCGTTTCGCCATTCTCGATGTCAAGTAACGCGATATCACCCCCATCACTCTGTAGGAACGGGCGGATTTCATCTAGTGCATCCAGCACTTTTTGTTTTAATTCTGCTTCTGTCATGGTCTACTTCTTTACGGCACTACAGCCGGCCATTGTGGTAATTTTTATCGCCTCGGTGGGTGGCAGGGCCTTATTGCGCTTTACCAGCTCTCTCACCGTGTTTCTTGTGATTTCTTCAAAGGCTTCTTCTAGGGGGGTTGCCGTTTGTAGTGCTGCGGGGCGACCCACATCACCTGCTTCACGTATGCCCTGTACAAGGGGAACCTGCCCTAGAAACTCGACACCTAGGTCTGCCGCAAGGTTCTTTGCCCCATCCTGGCCAAAGATATAATACTTGTTATCTGGCAACTCTTGGGGTGTAAAATAGGCCATATTTTCCACGATTCCCAGTACGGGAACGTTAATACTGTCCTGTTGAAACATCGCAACACCTTTTCGGGCATCGGCCAGGGCCACATTTTGTGGTGTACTTACCACAAGCGCACCCGTTACCGGCATGGCCTGCATGATGCTCAGGTGTATGTCACCTGTTCCTGGAGGAAGATCTATTAACAGAAAATCAAGTGTTCCCCAGTCAGCATCAAAAATCATCTGGTTCAATGCCTTGCTGGCCATGGGCCCGCGCCATATCACGGCCTGGTCAGGCCTTGTAAAAAACCCTATGGAAAGCACCTTTACACCATAATTTTCCACGGGTTTCATCTTTTGCTTTCCATCAACCTTCACGGCAAGGGGGCGTTCATACTCAACATCAAACATCATGGGGATTGACGGCCCATAGATATCAGCATCCAGCACACCCACCTTAAAGCCCATCTTGGCAAGGGTCACTGCGGTATTTGCCGTGATGGTAGATTTACCCACCCCGCCTTTACCAGAAGCAACAGCAATTATATTCTGAATTCCAGGAATGGGTTTTCCCTTGATTTCATTTGTGGTTTTTTCAGGCGCTTCGACCTTTACATTTACCTTGATCTTGGCCTTTTCATACACTTCCCGGTGTATGCACTTTAAAATCTCGACCTCGGTCTTTTTCCTGGCCTGTAAACTGGGATTGTCTATGGTCACGTCTACAACGACCTCATCGCCAAAAACCATTACATTAGTCACCGCCCCGCTCTCTACCAGGTTCTTGCCCTCACCGGGTGCAGTGATTTTTTCCAATGCCTTCAGTACATCCTTCTTATCTATCTTCAAAATTCCTTAATTAGATTCATTCTAAAATACAAAGATACAGTGAAATTCAGGAATAGGAAAGTTTTTCCCTTTTTGGCTTAAAGCCAAAAAAACACTCCTTAAATATCCTCGAGCCCCAGTTCTTTGACCGGGTCCCAGTAATGTTTCTTGAACTCAACAATCTGGTCATCCTTTACCACCATGCCCTCGCTTTCCAGTAATTGCTGCATCAATTTTGTTCCTGGAAAATGATGCTTGCCCGTCAGGACCCCATTGCGGTTTACCACACGGTGTGCAGGTACATCCTCGCGCATGGAGGCACCATTCATGGCATAACCCACCATACGGGCACTCTTTGCGGCTCCTATGGCCCGGGCAATTGCCCCGTAAGAGGTTGCACGGCCATAGGGTATTTGACGTGCAATGGCATAGACCCTTTCAAAGAAGTTATCATTTTTATGAGCTGACATAATACATCCTTATAAGAGTAAGAATTATGAGCACGACCATCAAGGCTGCCATAAAATAGTTTGAGTACTTGGTAAAGGAGCGTGCCTTTTTATCAATCTTGTTGAAGAAAATAACATAGAGATAAAGCGCGGTAAATGTACCGGCAGCTGCGGCAAGGATAAATACTATGGTTTCAAGCGGTGCATCTGTAATATCGCCACTGCTTATCTTAAAAGTACCGGAAAGTGCACAAAAAAACGGGATGGGAAGCACGTTGAGCAATGCGATGGCCATACCCTTGCCCAGGCTCTTTAAACCTTGATGGTCAGGAACCTTGACCTTTTTTACCTGCTCTTTTTTTGCCTTGATAAAAAAATATACCGCCAGTATCCCAAAAATCACCAGCCCCGTCCTGAACAACATGTTGCGCACAAAGGGATGGCTAAAGATATACTGTGCCAGCAGCACTGCAAGAAAAGCCTGGAAAACCACCGTTATTGAAGCGCCCACGGCAACCAGCAAACCATTGTGCTTCCCTTGATGGAGGCAGGTCTTTGCAACGCTCATATTCACCAGGCCAGGCGGTATGACGCCTATGAACGCAGCACCGTAAACGATAAGGAAGAGCTTGGTAATTTCCACTCAGGTCAATTGATCTTGAAATTGATATAGGTTATGGGCTTTCCCTGCTCAAGATACTGTTTTTCATAAAATGTCTGTATTCCGGTCACTTCTTTTGGAGAATATGCATTTTTATATACATCATGGTGAGCATAGATAATCTCATGACCTTGCCCCTGTAGAAGGCCCAAAGTGTACCCATGCATAAACTCGCTGTCAGTCTTAAGGTGGACCACACCATCTGTGCTGAGCACGTTTTTATATTTCTGCAAGAACTCTGGGTTTGTCATGCGGTGCTTGGTACGCTTATATTTGATCTGGGGGTCTGGAAAGGTAATCCATATCTCGCTCACCTCGTTTTTTGCAAAAGCAAGCTCAATAAGCTCAATCTGTGCGCGCAGGAACCCCACATTTTCAATCTTTTGCTCAACCGCGGTCTTTGCACCCCGCCAGAAACGGGCCCCCTTTATGTCAATACCCACAAAGTTCTTGTCTGGGTTGGCTTGCGCCAAAGCTACCGAATATTCGCCCTTGCCACATCCAAGTTCCAGCACCAGCGGGTGGTCATTCTTAAAAAACTCCTGAGCCCATTTTCCCTTATAGGGAAAACCACCATCAAGCAGTTCATCCCTAGAAGGTTGAATAACATTGTCAAAAGTCTCGTTTTCGCGAAAGCGTTTAAGTTTATTCTTACTTCCCAAAGTTTTATCTTCTTTTTACTTGTAAATCAGCGTGTTAAATATTTATTTTTGTTCTTTTTTTTACAAAACTGCGCAAATTACTGCAAATTCCTTAACCTAGACCGTACCAAATGACGTGATTTTTAAACATTTGGTAAAATTAAGGAAACTTTCAGCATCTATTGAAGCGCCATCTTTGTACCATGCAAAAAAAGAAGACCATCTTGGTTGCCCCCCTCAACTGGGGCCTGGGTCATGCTACGCGTAGCATCCCGGTCATCCATGCCCTGATGGCTGATGGTTTTAACGTGTTGATAGGGAGTGATGGCGCTGCACTGAACTTGTTGAAACAGGAATTTCCGACAGCAGACTTTCTTGAGCTTCCCTCTTACCAGATTGAGTATTCAAAAAACGGCAAGAAATTTATGTGGAAGATGATCTTGCGCAGCCCCAAGGTTGCCAAGGCCATCCATGAAGAAAATAAACTACTGAAAAAAATGGTAAGGCAGGGCGAGGTAGATGGTGTCGTTTCTGATAACAGGCTGGGGCTTTACAACAAGCATATACCCACGGTTTTCATCACGCACCAGCTACAGGTGCTCAGTGGTAATACCACTAAGCTTACCTCTGCACTGCACTATAGATACATCAAGAAATTTGATGAATGCTGGGTTCCAGACTATCAGGGCAAACCCAACCTGAGCGGAAAACTAGGCCATCCCAAATCATTTAATATCCCTGTTAAATACCTAGGGCCGCTCTCGCGCTTGAACAAGAAGGAATGTGATAAGGAATATGATGTGCTCGTCCTGCTCAGTGGCCCAGAACCCCAGCGCAGCGAGCTGGAAGAAATACTCTTTTATGAGTTTAAAAAATTCAAGGGCAACGTGCTCTTTGTAAAGGGAGTTGTTGAAGATGAGCAAAAGGTAGAGCGCATCAAGGAGATGAAGGTGGTAAACTTCATGGAGAGCACAGAGCTTGAAAAGGCAATAAACAGTAGTGACATCGTGGTATGCCGCAGCGGGTACACCACCGTTATGGACCTGGTCAAGTTAAATAAAAAAGCATTTTTTATACCCACACCGGGACAAACAGAACAAGAATACCTTGCCCGTAGGTTTAAGAAAAAAGGATGGATACCCTGTGCTAACCAAGAAAATTTCAAGCTTAAGGATTTGAGCAGTGTAGAGGTCTATAAAGGTTTTAGGCCTTTAATTGACCAGGTGGGATTCACCCAGGTTACCTTCGGGGAGCTCTTCGGCCTTTTCAAGGGTGAAAGAGAACTCAGACCCCACACCAAAGTCGCTTTCTACATAAATCTTTTCATCATGGGCCTCAATAATGTGTTTGACGATAGAGAGGCCAAGTCCTGAACCTCCCTCCCTGCGGCTACCACTTTTATCAACACGGTAAAACCTCTCAAACAATCGTGGTATGTGCTCTGAGGCTATGCCCTCGCCGTTATCTGTCACCCGCACGATCACCTTGTTCTGTATCAAATCTTCAATCGAGACTTCAGTGGTTCCATCTTGCTTACCGTATTTTATTGAATTGACGATAAGGTTGGTAAGTGCCTGCTGGATACGTTCTTTATCTGCATTTACATAGATGGGCTTTTCATAGATCCTGTCAAAGGTGAGGGTGATGTTTTTCTTGCCGGCCTTCATCTCAAGCAGTTCAAAGGCGCTTTCAACCAATTGTACAATATCAAAATATTCATACTTAATATTCAGGTCACCTACCTCTAGTTTAGAGATCATGTCCAGGTCGCTCACAAGATATATTAACCGCTCGGTGGCCTTCTCGGCCCGTTCCAGGTATTTTTTGCGAACGCTTTTATCCTTTAAGGCTCCGTCAAGCAATGTAAGTATATATCCCTGTACGGTAAACAAGGGTGTCTTGAGTTCGTGAGAGACATTGCCCATAAACTCCTTGCGGTACTCCTCGCGTATCTTGAGGGACTCTATCTCAAGCTTTTTGCTCGCGGCAAAACGCTCTACCTCTTTGGTAAGTGTACTCATATCCGTGGTGATCTGACCACGTTTTAAGGTCGTGCTATCCAGCAGGGAGACATTGTCATAGATTTTCTTGACCCGCTTGTAAATAAATATCTCCACCCTATATTGTAGGATAAAAAAGCAGAAAACATAACTTACCATAGCAAAGCCCAGCGGCCGCCACCATTCAAAAATATCTGAAATCAATAAAAAAACGCTCAACATGAGCGTAAGGAACAGGGTTATGTATAGCGAGGAATATGCCGCAAAAGAGTAAGACTTCTTAAAACTGGCAGACATATCAAATTACAAATTTGTATCCCACGCCCTTGATGGTCTTAAAACGTTTATCGCCTATTTTTTCCCTTAGCTTTCTAATGTGCACGTCAATGGTACGGCCACCCACGACCACCTCATTGCCCCACACCTTATCCAGGATATCCTCACGTTTAAAGACCTTACCGGGCTTTGAGGCCAGGAGCGACAAAAGCTCAAACTCCTTACGTGGAAGGATGATTTCCTTTTTGTCCTTGATTATCTTATACTCCTCCCTGTTGATGACAAGGTTGCCTATCTTGACAGAAGTATCAGCCTCGCTCTCATCCTTAAGCCTGCGCAGCAGGGCCTTGACCTTGCTCACCAGGACCTTGGGCTTTATGGGTTTTGTAATATAATCATCAGCACCGGCATCGTAGCCTGCCACCTGGGAATAATCCTCTCCCCTGGCGGTAAGAAATGCGATTATCGTATTTTCATTTTCAGGATTCTTGCGTATCTGCTCACAGGCCTCAATACCATCCATTTCGGGCATCATGACATCTAGGATGATTAGGTGCGGCTGAAATTTCTTGGCCTGTTTCACGCCTTCCTTGCCATTTTCGGCGGTAATTACTTGATATCCTTCATTTGAGAGGTTATACCCCACGATCTCCAGGATATCCGGCTCATCGTCAACCAGTAGTATCTTGATGTCCTTTTTCTTCATGTTTGCCTTAATTTAATGAAAGCGTAAATATATGATAAACTTATCGCGGTTGTTAAAGGTAGCAAAAGCATAACGTTTTTATAAACTTCCCCCGTGATAAATATTATTTGGCTTATGCCAAAGTCATTGCCCCGCAATACATCTTTCAATACCTTTGACCTGTGATGAACCCCTACGACATCTTTAAGATAGACTCACAGAAAGCCTTTACAGGTGCGGCGTTGCAGGCCTTTGCATTTCAGTATGCGCACAACCCGGTGTACCGTGAATTTTGTGATTTGCTCAAGGTGTCACCACAAGGCATGAAAAATATAGAAGGCATACCGTTCCTGCCCATACAATTCTTCAAGGAAAAAGAAATCCTTACCGGCAAACAAAGGGCAAATACCGTTTTTACCAGCAGTGGCACCACCGGGATGACCACCAGCAAGCACCTCGTGGCCGATGTTAACTTATATGAAGCCAGTTTTACACATGCTTTTGAGATGTTCTACGGCCCCGCTACTGATTATTGCATCCTCGCCTTGCTACCGGCCTACCTGGAGCGCACGGGCTCCTCCCTAATCTACATGGTGGATAACCTCATCAATACAAGTAAACATCCTGATAGCGGGTTTTACCTTGATGATCTAGAGGCGCTTTCGCAAAAGCTGAAAAAATTGGACAGCAAGGGTCAAAAAACCCTGTTGATAGGTGTCTCATTTGCATTGCTTGACCTGGTAGAAACCTATGGTTTCAACTTAAAAAACACCATTGTCATGGAAACGGGTGGCATGAAAGGCCGCCGCAGGGAAATCATTCGTGAGGAACTTCATGAAATCCTGTGCAAAGGTTTTGGCGTAAGCCAAATTCATAGCGAATATGGTATGACCGAGCTACTCTCCCAGGGCTATTCCAAGGGCAAAGGTATTTTTAGGTCCCCGCCCTGGATGAAAATTAGGATTCGTGATACAGAAGATGCGTTATCGCATGTACCAAGGGGCAAGACGGGAGGTATTAATGTTATTGACCTGGCAAACTGGTATTCTTGCCCGTTTATCGCCACACAAGACCTGGGCAAGGACCTGGGTAATGGAAGTTTTGAAATTCTTGGACGCTTTGATACTGCGGACGTTAGAGGGTGCAACCTTATGGTGCTATAAGAAAATATTATAGCAAATCGTGTAAGAAATTTGCTATTAACACGACTGAATGAGTGTTCTGCTAAGAACAATGTTCATAATTGGTTGGTTAGTTAAGTTGAACACCCGGCGTACTATATGATAGGCGCCGGGTTTTTCATTATAACTATTTGATATGCAGTATAAAAAAATAATATTGCAATATTACTTTTTTAATATTTAAACAATTATTTTTAGACCTCGTGTTTTTCCTCGATTACTCGGTAACGTGGATAATAAAATAATTCTTCTTACCGCGTTGCAGCAAGATATAGGCATTGCTTATCAAATCTTGGGTGGTAATGGTGTAATCATCAGTAATCTTCTCCTTGTTAACGGCAATAGAATTTTCCTTGAGCGCACGCCTGGCCTCACCATTAGACTTTAAAAAACCGGTTTTTTCAGCGAGTGCCCCTATAATATCAAGACCTACCTCAATCTCGCTGAGTGCCACCCTGGCCTGGGGCACTCCCTCAAAAACATCAAGAAAGGTCTTCTCATCCAGTTTTTTAAGATGTGCGCTTGTGGATTTGCCAAAAAGAATCTCAGAAGCCGCGACGGCATTTTCAAGGTTTTCAGCACCGTGCACCATGGTGGTCACTTCTTCAGCAAGCCTTTTTTGCAAGGCTCTTTGATGTGGGACTTCCCTATGGTTTACGATAAGGCTTTCTATTTCTTCCTTAGCTATAAAAGTAAATATCTTGATATATTTTTCAGCATCCTCATCACTGGTGTTCAACCAATATTGATAGAATTTATAAGGAGAGGTCCTTTCGGCGTCAAGCCAAATGTTACCTCCCGCTGTTTTGCCAAATTTAGTGCCATCAGCCTTGGTGATCAATGGACACGTCATGGCATACGCCTTGCCCCCCCCTATCCTTCGTATAAGTTCTGTACCCGTGGTAATATTGCCCCACTGGTCGCTACCGCCCATTTGCAGGGTACAATTTGCCTCTCTGTACAAATGTAAAAAGTCATAGCCCTGTACCAACTGGTAGGTAAATTCCGTAAAGCTCATGCCCTCTGCAGACTCAGATGACAAACGTTTTTTCACAGAGTCCTTTGCCATCATATAATTTACGGTGATGTGCTTGCCCACATCACGTATGAACCCCAGGAATGAAAAATCCTTCATCCAGTCATAGTTGTTGACCAGCTTAGCGGCATTGGGCGCATCACCATCAAACTCCAGGAACCTGGACAGTTGCTCCTTTATTGCTTCTTGATTATGGTGCAGTGTTGCTTCATCAAGCAGGTTACGCTCATTAGATTTGCCCGAGGGATCACCTATCATTCCCGTTGCGCCGCCCACAAGGGCATAAGGCTTATGACCACACTCCTGAAAATGCTTTAACATCATCACCCCTACCAGGTGGCCTATATGTAGCGAGTCTGCAGTGGGGTCAATGCCCACATAGGCGGCTCGCATTTCTTCCATAAGGTGCTCTTCTGCCCCAGGCATGACATCATGAATCATTCCTCGCCACTGTAACTCTTCTATAAAATTCTTCATCAAGGTCAAGTAGTTTTTTGGGTTAAACCCAAATTTTTAAAACAACGGCAAATATAAATATTCTCTTTTGGCCTAAAGCCCGTGATGCCAAAAAGAAATAGGTATCTTAGCATTATGATTCTAGTGACCGGAGGAACAGGATTTGTAGGTTCGCACGTATTGTGGGAACTAACAAGGCAACAGCCCGAAAAAATCAGGGCAATTTACAGGGATGATTCAACAATAAAGGGTGTCAAAGACCTTTTCAAATACAAGCACAAGCTCCACGGCACCCCCAAAAAACCTTCAGAACTACGCTCTAGGATAGAGTGGGTACAAGGTGACGTCAAGGATATCCCATCACTCACACATGCTTTTAAAAACGTGACACAGGTCTATCATTGTGCGGCCATCATAAGCTTTGACCCCGGTCGTTTTCATCAATTACAAAAAACCAACATCGAGGGCACGGCAAATGTGGTCAACCTCAGTATTGAGAACGGTATTGAAAAGTTATGCATGGTGAGTTCAATAGCAGCCCTGGGCGAAACGGTAGATGACACCCTGATAACCGAAGATACACAATGGGACCCCAATAAGGACAACAGCGTGTACAGCATCTCTAAGTTTGCCTCTGAGATGGAGGTATGGCGTGGTACACAAGAAGGCCTGGATGCCGTGATTGTTAACCCAGGGGTTATTTTTGGTGAAGGCGCATACAAAGGAGGCACAGGTGCGTTCTATAGAAAAATAGATGAGGGCCTAAAATATGCCACGCCAGGTGTAACGGGTTTCGTGGATGTTACAGACGTTGCACGGGCCATGGTAATGCTCATGCAAAGCAGTATAAAGAACGAGCGTTTTGTTCTTGTGGCCGAGAACACCGGCATAAGGGAGGTTTTCGCGACCATTGCCCAGAGTCTGGGTCAAGCCCAAAAGATAAAACTCGTAAAGCCCTGGCAGATCAACATCGCCTGGAAAGCCGACTGGTTCCTGTCACTTTTTGGCAAAAAAAGAAAACTTTTTAAATCCATGGCAAAAAGTGCCGTGAGCACGACCCGGTACGATGGTGGTAAAATTGTAAAAGAATTAGGTTTTAGCTACACACCATTAGCCACGACACTTCAACGTGTTGCCAGGCATTATCAAGAATTTTACAAAAAATCCTAGAGGATGGAATCATTCTTGGGCGCTTGCTGTAGAACAGGTGCGATTTTACGGGCAACAGTATCCTGACCATCAATTTTATTTTGCTCTCGCAACCTTTTTTCACGGTTGATGCTGTCATTGACCTTTTTTACTTCCTGAACAGAGTCCAGTTGAAACTGCATACGGTCACGGATGCTCTCCCACATGCGGTTGTAACGGCTAAAATCTACTGAATAATAGGCAATGCTCTGGGCCACCTGGGTACTATCAACCCCATATTTATCATAGATAAATTTTTCCGGGTCTATACCAGATGTTTTTAAACGGGCAGTATTTGCGGTGCGCAGGCCATTGATCAAAGAAATATCATAGAGGATGCTGGTCATCTTTTTCTCTGGGATAAGATTATCTGGCTTATCTGGTTTTGCAACGCCGCTGCATGCAACCATAATGCAAAGGACAAGTAGGGCTATAAACTGTTTCATCTATCAAAAGTTAAACGCTGGCCAAAGTGCTCATCGTATACCTTGAAGTTTTTATAGGCCAGGCGACCGTTTACAAAAGTGTGTGTCACACGGGACCTGAAAGTATTCCTGTCAAACGGTGACCACTTGCATTTATATAGAATATTGTCTGCATTGACGGTCCAGGGATTGTTAAGGTCCACCAGCACCAGGTCAGCATGATACCCTTCACGTATGTATCCACGTTTGTTGATGTTGAACAGGATTGCCGGGTTGTGACACATCTTTTGCACAATGGTCTCCAGGCTTATACGGCCGCGGTGGTACATCTCGAGCATCGCTGGCAGTGCATGTTGCACAAGCGGCCCTCCACTGGGCGCTTTTGTGTAAACGTTTTTCTTTTCTTCAAGGGTATGCGGCGCATGATCTGTGGCGATGACATCGATGTGGTTATCCAGCAAAGCTTTCCATAGACCTTCTTTGTCCTTTTCTGTCTTTACGGCTGGGTTCCATTTAATAA
The DNA here is from genome assembly GCA_002710685.1 of Cytophagaceae bacterium. Lineage (GTDB taxonomy): Bacteria > Bacteroidota > Bacteroidia > Flavobacteriales > Flavobacteriaceae > Leeuwenhoekiella. The sequence continues at coordinate 44,155 of PALD01000035.1, forward strand.
GTGTGCCCTTTTCTTCATAGTCCATATCTGTAAACCACAGGTGGTGAATACAGACCTCGCTGGTTATCTTCTTGTCCTTAAGTGGCTTTTTATTATCAAAAAGGGCCGTTTCCTTGGCCGTGCTCAAGTGAAAGACATGTAGTCTTGCCCCGGTTTTCTTTGCGAGCGCAACGGCTTTTGACGAGGAGAGGTAACAGGCTTCTTCACTTCTAATAATGGGATGCATGTTTATGGGGATGTTGTCACCATACCGCTCTTTGTAGATCTCAAGGTTTTTCTTTATGGTGGCTTCATCTTCACAATGGGTGGAGATTACCAGCTCCGTGGATTTAAAAATATCCTCGAGCACTTTTTCATTATCCACCAGCATGTTGCCGGTAGAACTGCCTAGAAATAGCTTTATGCCTGCTGCTGCACCTTTATCAAGTTTCTTGATTTCTTCCAGGTTGTCATTTGTACCGCCAAACATAAAGGAATAGTTTGCAAAGCTTGATTTATGAGCTATGGCAAATTTATTTTCAAGCTCTTCTATGGTGGTGGTCTGGGGGATGGTATTGGGCATCTCGATAAATGAGGTGATCCCTCCCGCGACCGCAGCACGTGACTCGGTTTCTATGGTAGCCTTATGGGTAAGGCCGGGCTCCCTAAAGTGTACCTGGTCATCGATGACACCGGGCATGAGGTAGTTGCCCTCGGCGTCAAATATGTTCACATCTGGACCCTTTGCACTGATACTGCTATCAATTTGTGCAATCATTCCGTTTTCAATGTAAACATCGCCGTGGGTGATCTTACCCTCGTTTATAATCTTAGCGTCCTTGATAAGGATCTTTTCCATAGTTAAGCAAGATAGTTTTTAAACAAACTCCTGAATTTCATAACAATAACACCAAAAACCGCCTCAGAAATAATCCCGCTGCTCATCTTACTGGTCCCTTTTGTCCTGTCCACAAAAATAACTGGAACTTCCTTGATGACAAAGCCAAAAAGATGTGCCTTGAACTTCATTTCTATTTGAAACGCATACCCTATGAACTTTATGTTATCCAGGTTGATGGTTTCTAGCACATCCCTGTGGTAACACACAAACCCTGCGGTGGTATCGCTGATGTCCATCCCGGTGATCCACCGTACATATTTTGATGCGCAGTAGGATAACAGGACGCGGCCCATGGGCCAGTTAACAACATTCACGCCAGTTTTGTACCGGGACCCTATTGCTAGCTGTGCCCCACCTTTCGCGCAAGCGTTATACAATCTATTGAGGTCATTGGGCGAATGCGAAAAATCTGCATCCATCTCAAAGATGTATGTAAAATCATATTGCAGGGCCCATTTAAACCCGGCAATATAGGCCGTTCCCAGGCCTGCCTTCTCCCTGCGCTCAAGCAGGTGCAGGCTGCCGGTAAGCTTGCCCTGCAGTTCCTTGACAATGGCAGCGGTGCCATCTGGCGAATTGTCATCTACAACAAGGACTTCAAAATTACGCTGTTGCGCAAAAATGTTACGTATAAGCTTCTCGATATTTTCGGCCTCGTTGTACGTAGGCACTATAACCAGCGACCTCGCCATTTTTAAAGAGCAGTTTTGGCGGCAAATGTACCTATTTTGAATCTTAAATAGTAACCATACCGAGGTATAAGTGAATCTTTATAGTAATTTTAACCCCACAAAACAAGGTATGATACAGGCGGTACAGAGAACATTTGAGGCACGTGACTGGCTTACGGTGATCATCATGTCCTGCCTTGTGCTGCTTGTTGTGGCAAAGTCGCTCAACGAGGTGCGCTTTAGGGATTTTCTTGTACTGGCCTTTAACGACAGGCAGGTGCTCAAATCCAGAAAAGACAAGAAGCATGGCAGGTCAATAAACCTGTTGCTCTTTGCCGTGCAGCTGCTCATGGTCGCCCTTTTTGTCTACCTGGGGCTTGCAAGATGGGGAGTTTATGAGGGGTTGAGCCCCATAATACTCTATGTACGGGTACTGCTCTTCTTTGGCCTATTTGTGGGCGTTAAATATTTTATCGAGAAGATGATGGGCGTCCTGTTTGAGATTGAGGAACCCATGGAGCGTTACCATGATAAAAAACTGGCCTACCGCAATTACATAGGCCTTATCCTATTGCCCGTGAATGCCCTGCTCATCTATGCATTTGAGCCGGCAAAAATCGTGTTTTGGATCATGGGGTGCATCATTTTAATACTCAACCTGGGGAGCCTTTTTAATATTTTCAAAAGGAATGAAAATATCATATACGACAATCCATTCTATTTTATTTTGTACCTTTGCGCTCTCGAAATAGCACCATATCTTATTTTATTTAAGATAATTGTGCCACAAACGGGAACTTAAATTTACAATTTCTATGAAAGTGAAGACGATTTTGGTTTCGCAACCAGAACCTAAAGTAGAAAACTCACCTTATTTTGAACTTCAAGAAAAGAAAAAAGTAAAAATCGACTTCATCCCCTTTATTCATGTTGAAGGGGTTCCCGCTAAAGAGGTAAGGGCGCAAAAGATTGATTTAAAATCCTATTCTGCCATCATACTTACCAGCCGTAATGCAGTGGATAACTTCTTTCGCATCGCCGAAGAAATGAGGTACAAAGTGCCGGATACATTAAAATATTTCTGCCAAAGTGAGGCCGTGGCCTATTACCTGCAAAAATACGTGGTGTACCGCAAGCGTAAGATCTATGTGGGCAAGCGTACCTTTTCAGAGATGGCACCCATACTCAAGAAGTACAAGAACGAGAAGTTTTTACTCCCATCCTCAGATGTGCTCAAGCCAGAAGTACCCAACGTGCTAGATGAGCTTAAGTTGAACTGGAAACGCGCCATATGCTACCGCACCGTGGTAAGTGACCTCTCACACCTCAAGGATGTGTACTATGACATCCTGGTATTCTTTAGCCCCAGCGGTATCAAGTCGCTTTTTGAGAATTTTCCAGACTTTGAGCAAAAGGATACGCGCATCGCCGTTTTTGGCAACAGCACCGTCAAGGCCGCAAACGAGGCGGGACTCAAGATCAATATCCAGGCACCCACGCCAGAAACTCCATCCATGACCATGGCCCTTGAGAAATACATCGACGAGGTCAATAAAAAATAAGATTTAGCTTTCGCCAAAAGCAAGACGCCTCCACCACGGAGGCGTTTTTTTATACATATCACTTTCGCCGGAAGGCTACTTCTTCAAGAACCTGACCAACAAGAATATCCAGCAGGCAATCAATACCACGCCACCTAGGGGCGTCACAAAACCCACGGCACTGATATCAATACCCGTGGCAGCCTTGGTGCTCAACAGGTAAATACTGCCCGAAAAAAGCAGCACCCCCACGAGCAACAACCAGAATACCGTGTTTTTAACCCCTTCAGACAGGTTGAACAAGCCACCCGCCACAAAGGCAAGAAAAGCATGGTACATCTGGTAGCGCACCCCGGTCTCAAAAGATGTAAGCGATTCTGGAGTCAATGTTTCTTTCAATCCGTGGGCACCAAAAGCACCTAGTATAACGGCGGTCAAGCCAAAAATAGCCCCAAGTACATATAGTTTTCTGGTCATCTGTGTTCTGATTTTAATGGTCAAAATGATTACATTTAGCCATATTGCATTCAAAAATACAACAGCAATCGCTATGCGTGAAATCTTAATCATCGGCATTGGAAAATCCACTCCCGCCCTCATAAAATACCTGGTCAAGAACGCAGTAAAAGAGCAGCTCAACATCACCCTGGCCGATAAGGATTTGGCGCAAGCCAAAAAATTCTTGTCGCATGACCGTATCAAAACACGTGTTCTTGATGTATTTGAAAAAGCCAGCCGCGAGCAGGCCATTGCACAGGCTGACATCGTAGTAAGCATGTTGCCGGCGAGATTTCACATTGAGGTGGCAAAAACCTGTCTTGCCCTGGGTAAAAATCTCGTGACCGCAAGTTATGTAAGCAAGGAGATGCAGGGCCTGGACGAGGAGGCAAGGTCAAAAAACCTCATTTTCATGAACGAGTGCGGCCTTGACCCCGGCATCGACCACATGAGCGCCATGCAGGTCATCAACCGCATACGCGAAGCAGGCGGTGAGGTTATCCTCTTTGAGTCCTTTTGTGGTGGCCTGGTGGCCCCTGAAAGCGATAACAACCTCTGGAACTATAAATTTACCTGGAACCCGCGTAATGTAGTGCTGGCCGGTCAAGGCGGTGCGGCCGAGTTTATCCAGGAAGGAACATATAAATACATTCCATATCATCGATTATTCAGGCGAACTGAGTTTCTGGATGTGGAAGAATATGGGCGGTTTGAAGCGTATGCCAATAGGAATTCGCTGCACTACCGCAGTATTTATGGTCTTGACGACGTCCTTACGCTTTACCGCGGCACCATGCGCCGTGTGGGGTTCAGCAAGGCATGGAACGTCTTTGTACAGCTGGGCATGACAGATGACAGCTACACCTTACAGGATACGGAAACCATGAGCTACCGTGAGTTTACTAATTTATTCTTGCCCTATTCTCCCACAGACTCAGTAGAGCTGAAGCTGCGCCACAACCTCAAGGTTGACCAGGATGATTTACTGTGGGACAAGCTGCTGGAGCTTGATATTTTCAATAGTGGTAAAAAGATTGCTTTGGCACAAGCCACACCGGCACAGTGCCTGCAAAAAATCCTGGAAGATAAATGGACATTGCAACCGGATGATAAAGACATGATCGTGATGTATCATAAGTTTGGCTACACGCTCAATGGCGAAAAGAAACAAATAGACGCCACCATGGTCTGCGTGGGGGAAAATCAAGTGGATACAGCCATGGCAAAAACGGTGGGATTGCCCCTCGCCATGGCAACGCTGGCAATCCTGAATGATGAAATCACAACCCCTGGGGTACAAATACCCATTGCAAAAGAAGTCTATGCACCCATATTGAAACAACTTGAGCAAGAAGGCATAATCTTTAAGGAATATGAGGTCCCCTACATGGGGTACAACCCAAACAATGTCGCGGGTTAGTTTATTTTATAAAGGTTTTGAGCTATTTTTGGTTAAAACCTGAAACCTATGAAGGTCGTAAACCAGCAAATAGAAATCGATGGGATTGACAAGATCATCCTGCGCCAGCTCATGGAGGATGCCCGCAAGCCCATCCTGGAAATCGCCAGAAAAGTGGGCATTTCCGGAGCTGCGATTCATCAACGCCTGCGCAAGCTAGAAAAAAGCGGACTCATTGCCGGCTCCCGCGTGATCATCGACCCTAAAGTCCTGGGTTATTCTACCATGGCATTTATAGGTATTTACCTGGACAGGGCCATGAGCAACCCTAAAGCGGTCAAGCAGCTCCAGGACATCCCAGAGGTTATCGAGTGCCACTACACCACGGGAAACTGGTCTATCTTCATCAAAATCTTGTGTCAAAACAACGAGCACCTCATGCACCTGCTCAACAAGAAAATCCAGGCCATTGAGGGGGTCTCCCGCACGGAGACCTTTATCTCCCTCAACCAGCAGATAGAACGTCAAATCCAGGTATAGCCACAGATCAAACCATCTCGAACATGAAAAAAATACTACTTCCACTCGCCTGCCTCCTTGCAATCCACATCCAGGCTCAAAAGCTTTCGCGAAAGGAAAAGCAAATCATACAATTTGTAGAACAAAACCATGCTGCCTCAGTGGACTTCCTGGAAAAAGTGGTCAACATCAACAGTGGCACCATGAATTTTGATGGGGTCAAGCGCGTGGGAGACGCTTTCGCGGAAGCGTATCAAGAAATAGGCTTTGACACGACATGGATGGATATGAGCGCCGCCGGAAGGTCTGGTCATCTATTTGCATCCATTGACGGCGACAAGGGCAAAAAAATCTTGCTCATAGGGCACCTGGACACCGTGTTTGAAGAAGACAGTCCGTTTCAAACTTTTAAGGTGCAAGACACCATTGCATACGGCCCAGGCACCAACGACATGAAGGGCGGCGATGTCATCATGTTATATGCTCTCAAGGCATTGCAACAGGCGGGCGCATTAAAAGACCGCCAGGTTATTGCTGCATACACTGGTGATGAAGAAAGCACCGGTAGCCCGTTGATGACCACGCGACAACCCTTGATTGATGCTGCCAAAAAAAGTGACATTGCTCTGGGTTTTGAGACCGCAACGGGATTTGACTATGCCACCGTGGCCCGCCGGGGTTCAAGTGGCTGGACGGTTGAGGTAACGGCCAAACGTGCACATTCCTCAGGGATTTTTAGTGATTATGTGGGTGCGGGTGCCGTTTTTGAGATGTCCAGGATCCTGAATGGTTTTTATGAGGATGTGCGCGGTGAAGAATTTTTGACCTTCAACCCGGGAGTGCTTCTGGGCGGCACCCAAATAGATTTTGATGCAGAGCACAGCAAGGGGACGGCTTTTGGCAAGAGCAATGTGGTGGCGCAAACAGCCGTGGTCAAAGGGGGATTACGCTTTATAACCGAAGAACAAAAGGACAGCGCACGCGAAAAGATGAAAGCCATCGTGGCGCAAAACCTCCCCAAGACCTCAGCAACCATAACCTTTACCGATTCATATCCCGCCATGCCACCCACAGCGGGAAACCAGGCCCTGCTGGAGGAACTCAATACTGTCAGCATAGACCTAGGCCAGGGTGGAGTTAAGGCATATGACCCGGGAAGACGCGGTGCTGCAGATGTTTCCTTTATCGCACAGTATGTTGATGCCCTTGACGGACTGGGCTCCATGGGCAGTGGCTCACACACGCCCGAAGAAACCGTTGACCTACGCACCTTTAAGGACCTGACCAAAAGAACGGCATTGTTAATTTATAGGTTGACGCGGTAATCTCAAGAAGGTGAATCATTCAAACCCTCGCATAAACAAGTTGATAAGTATAGTGGTCATGCTGCTTTTAGGGTTATTTTCTTTTGGTCAAGAGTTTAAAAAAAATAAATACACACATCAACTGGAGCTACGGCATGACAATGATTTTTTTGTCTTTCTGGACCAGTATTACACCTCTGGGCTGTATTTAACCTATCGCAAATCCCTCAATAAGGGTATTTTCTCAGAAAATGCTGAGCAAATCTATTTTACCTTAGGGCAGGAAATCTACACCCCCAGTCAAAAAGAAACCATACAGACCAGCACTTTTGACAGGCCCTACGCGGGGTTTTTAGGCTTACATTCGGGTTGGTCAATGGTATGTAAAAATCAATTTTATGAGGCAAAACTGCTACTGGGATACACGGGAAAATTCAGTGGTGGCGGTGGTTTTCAACGATGGTACCACAAAATGACGGGTTTTGATTCCCCGTTATGGGTCAAGGAACTCAACACCACGTTTCACACAAATTTGTATCTGGCCTACGCCAAAGAATATATGGCTCCCTTTGGCGCAAGCCTAGCCATACAACCCACACTTGCTGCTGGTTCTCGTGATATTTATGCCGAAAATGGTGTTGCACTTTTTCTGGGCACAAGAAATACAATGCAAAAAAGTAACGCATATCACCGCTGGGGCGGTGCTGATGACGAACTATTTGTCACCATAAACCTTGCTTACCGCTATGTTTTTTACAACGGCCTCATAGAAGGTAATCTTTTTGGAGATGATTCTCGTGTGTTGAGAACCCCAGAAGAGAGCGTTTTTAAAGCCGGAATAGACCTCAACCATCAGCATAAACGCAACAGCTATCATGTGGGCGTACGTTTTAACACTAAAGAGACTCCACGAGCAAAAGCGCATGCTTATGTGCAAGTTGCTTATGCGTATGCTTTTAAATAAAAAAGCCAGACGGATCGCCTGGCTTATATACTTTATTCAATATCTACTTACCTCCTACTTCCCAAGATCTGCAATGCAAAATATAGTAAGGTAGCTAATGAACCCAAGGCTGCAACCACATAGGTTCTTGCCGCCCATTTCAGGGCATCTTTCGCTCCGTCATGTTCCTGCTGGGTCAACATGCGCGAACTCTCCAGCCAGGCCAGTGCGCGGTTGCTCGCATCATATTCCACCGGAAGGGTGATAAAAGCAAACAACGTACCCATGGCATATAAGCACAGGCCTATAATCGAAACTATCATCCCAAAACCGGTCATCGCCATCAATATGATACCCCCCATGATCACAAACATGGACATGCGCGATGCCACGCTCACCACGGGAACCAATTTAGAACGCATGGTCAGCCAGGAATAGGCCTTGGCATGTTGCACGGCATGGCCACACTCGTGCGCTGCGACTGCCGCTGCGGCCGCATTGCGCTGGTGGTAGACGCCCTCGCTGAGGTTTACGGTCTTTTTTTGCGGGTTGTAATGATCGGTGAGCTGGCCAGCCACTGAAATCACCTTCACATCATTGATCCCGTTATCATGCAGCATCTTCTCGGCAATCTCTGCGCCGCTCATGCCGTTTTGTAAATGCATTTTTGAGTAGTGCTTAAACTTGCTCTTAAGCTTGTTGCTCACGGCCCAACTGATCAAGGCAATCAGGCCCACAAGGATGTAATATCCCATATATCCTCCTCCTAACATCATAATTATGTTCTTTTGAGTTTAAAGTTACGACAGATAAAAATCAAAAAGCAAGCCGAAAATCACTTCTGCCGTTTTGACGTTATTTTTTCGGCTTTCGCCAAAACCACTCCTGCGTCATTCTGGGCCTATAGATATCGTGACTCATCAGAAATCCTGCTCTAGTGAGACCCTGAATCAAGTTCAGGGTGACGCTAATTTTCGTCATTCCTTGCTTGACAAGGAATCTCATAATGCTTTTTCAATTTCTGGATAGATTTGCCAAAGACAGTCAGGTAAGTTCAGGATGGGGCTCATTCCCGTCATTCCATCCCGATAGTTATCGGGCATGACCCTGAATCAAGTTCAGGGTGACGCTAATCTTCGTCATTCCTTGCTTGACAAGGAATCTCCTAATACTTTTTCAATTTCTGGATAGATTCGCCAATGGCGGACACTCGAAGTGACAAAAAAAGCTCCTTCCCAACTAGGAAAAGAGCTTTTTTAAAATTATACCCTAAGTGGGTTTACCCCACAATATTCACGATTTTGCCCGGTACAACAATCACCTTTTTAGGGGTGCGCCCTTCAAGATATTGTTGTGTTTTCTCATCAGCGAGGACGGCCTTTTCTATTTCGTCTTTAGACAGATCAAGCGGAAGCTCCATTTTAAAACGCATCTTTCCGTTAAAGGAAATAGGATATTCCTTGCTGCTCTCTACCAAATATTTGCCATCAAAAACTGGGAAAGGCGCCGTAGCAACAGACTCGTAATTACCCAATAATGACCAAAGCTCCTCAGCGATATGTGGCGCATAAGGCGAGATCAAAACAGCAAGCGGTTCTAGCACTTCGCGGCTATTGCACTTTTGGGCGGTGAGTTCGTTAACCGCGATCATAAACGTAGAAACCGAGGTATTAAAACTAAAGTTCTCGATATCTTCCTCAACCTTTTTAATGGTCTTATGCAGCGTTTTCATGCTGTCTTTTGAGGCTGGAGTTTCGCTTACGCTGAAAACTTCTCCCTCATGGTACAGCTTCCATAGTTTTTTAAGGAAAGAATGCACACCGGTAATACCAGCGGTGTTCCAAGGTTTTGCCTGCTCTAGCGGCCCCAGGAACATCTCATACATTCTCAATGTATCTGCACCATAGTCTTCACAAATGTCATCTGGATTAACGACATTATATTTAGACTTTGACATTTTTTCTACTTCGCGAGAAACCTTTACTCGACAGTTTTCAACTAAAGAATTCGGATAGATAATATTTAAAGAATCATCAACAAAAATAGAACTCTTAAGCTCCTTTCGCCAATTCCTAAACTTAAACAAATCAAGAAAGTTCGATGAATTCACAAAGCTGACATCGACATGAAATCCTCTTCCTCTAGAAAGAACTTTAATACCCAAATTTTTAATCCCTAAATCCTTTTCAATTTGTTTCGAATACCATCTTTCAAGTTCTTCTATCTTCTTTTTCAAATCTTCCGTGAAATTATCATCTGTATATTTTGGAAGAAGATCACTAGATAAAAATAGTGGTAACATAGATATATAATCGGATACTTTTGCCGCCTCATCCCAACTAACCTGAGAGTCATCATATTCAACGAAAACTTGGTGAGCAAAAGCACTATCCCCCAGAATCATCCCCTGATTGATAAGCTTTTTAAATGGTTCGTCAACAGGTGCGAGTCCGCGGTCTTTTAAGAATTTAACCCAGAAACGGCTGTACAATAAGTGACCGGTAGCATGCTCGCTTCCACCGATGTATAGATCCACATTCTGCCAGTAGTCTAGCGCTTCTTCTGATGCAAAAACTTCATCACGTTGTGCATCTTCCATATATCTAAAGAAATACCAACTGCTTCCTGCCCACCCTGGCATGGTGTTTAACTCTAATGGGTAGACACCCTCATGAGATTCCGAGTCAAGCTCGGAATGACGTTGCGTTTCGTCATGCTGAACTTGATTCAGCATCTTATTAGGTACAACTTTATTCTGCTTTGTATCCCACGCCCAAACGTCAGCACGGCCCAAGGGCGGCTCACCTTCTTCGGTAGGTAAATATTTTTCAACTTCTGGCAAGTGCAACGGCAAATGCTCTAGCGCAATCATCTGCGGCATGCCATCCACATAATACACCGGGAACGGCTCGCCCCAATAGCGCTGGCGGCTAAATACCGCATCACGCAGCCGGTAGTTGATCTTTCCTTTTCCATAGCCTTGCTTTTCAAGCTCAGCGATAACACGGGTCATGGCTTCCGCGTAAGCGAGACCATTTAAAAAATCAGAATCAGTAAGTTTTGTAGCATCTTTTGCTGCATACGCCTCCTCTGAAATATCAACATCTGCAAAAATGTTCTTTATGGGAATATTGAAATGCTTGGCAAAATCATAATCACGCTGGTCGCCACAAGGTACCGCCATCACCGCGCCCGTACCATAACCGGCCAGCACATAATCACCTATCCAGATGGGGATGGGCTCTTTAGTGAATGGATGCTCTGCATACGCGCCGGTAAACGCTCCGCTTATGGTCTTAACGTCTGCCATACGCTCGCGTTCGCTGCGTTTAGACGTCGCATCGACATACGCGTCGATCTCTGCTTTTTGCTCTGGCGTGGTGATCTTTGCCACCAACTCATGCTCTGGTGCTAGCGTCATGAACGTTACTCCAAAAATGGTGTCCGGACGCGTGGTGAACACTTCGATATAATCCCCACCTAAATCCTCCCCTAAGGGGAGGACCTCACGCTCCTCTAATGCTTTTTCAATATTATTTAGAACTTCTTCTACATCCCCAGTGATATCTTCATTTCTAAACCTAAGAACTTGGTAACCCAAATCATTTAGAATAGCAGTACGAGCTTCATCTGCCTCAACTTGTTGATCATGAATAGGACCATCAACTTCAACTACTAACTTCTTTGATAGACATACAAAATCAACTGTAAAATCATCAATCAAGTGCTGTCTTCTAAACTTATATCCTAGACTCTTTCCTCGTAATTCTTGCCAAAGAATATCTTCTTCCGCTGTTGGAGCTTTTCTCATTTCCTTTGCTCTTTCAATAAGCAAATGAGAATTATTACCACCCGTTAAATATCCAGGGCGATTTCCTTCCCCTTTGGGGAAGGTTAGGATGGGGAACTTCACCGAGGCTCCTTTACTCCTCCCTATCCAATTCGTTTGTGAATCCTTAAGTGGCTGCGGCCAGTCTATCGTATCAAGACCATCAAGCAAACGCTGTGCATAAGCCGTGATGCGCATGCTCCACTGCGTCATTTTCTTGCGCACCACCGGATGCCCACCACGTTCAGAAACTCCGTTTACGATCTCATCATTGGCAAGCACGGTTCCCAGTGCAGGACACCAGTTTACCTCAGTTTCTGCGAGGTAGGTCAATCTATATTTTAGGAGAATTTCTTGTTTTTCTTTATCAGAAAAGGCATTCCACGCTTCCGCGGAAAAGATTTCTATATCATCATCGCAAGCCGCGTTTACGGTTACGTTTCCTTCTTTTTCAAAAATGGCAACAAGCGTATCAATACTTTCAGCCTTGTCGCTGGTGTGGTTGTACCAACTCTCAAACAACTGAATGAAAATCCACTGCGTCCATTTATAATACTCAGGATTAGAAGTGCGCACCTCACGGCTCCAGTCAAACGAAAAGCCTATTTTATCCAGCTGCTCTCGGTAACGTGCAATGTTTGTTTCGGTAGTGACCGCAGGGTGTTGCCCCGTCTGTATCGCATATTGTTCCGCCGGAAGGCCAAAAGAATCATACCCCTGTGGATGTAGCACATTAAACCCTTTGTGACGCTTGTAGCGCGCGTAGATATCACTGGCAATATACCCCAGTGGGTGCCCCACGTGCAGCCCGGCCCCAGATGGATACGGAAACATATCCAGCACATAGTATTTAGGCTTTGTGCTGTGGTTATCTGCTTTAAACGTTTGATTTTTTGCCCAGTATTCCTGCCATTTCTTTTCGATAGCATTAAAGTCGTACATCATCCTGTGATTTGCGTGCTTGCAGACCTCACAGGTTTTGAAAACCCGTGGGGACTATATTCAATTTAAAGCGGCAAATTTACGATTAATAGATGATGTTGAAAGACTTTTAAAAAACCCATTCTCCTTGTGAATTATTAATATGCTCCATTTGCATGGGGTCTTTAATATCCACCACATAGGTTTTTGCCCAGTGATCACCCGCCCGTTGATGCTTTGAAGACTGGGTGATTATGATGATTCCCACAATGCCATAAAAAGAAAAATCAGCCAGATCTGCGATTCTTCTCTTTAAACATTGAGAAAATGAAGGCGGTCTACCAGAAAGACTGTACACCTTAAGGTTAAAAAGCTGATGCCCCAAGGTAGCGCCAAACTTGAATTCCATATATGGAAGAAGAAAAACCAAAATGCCACGACCGCAAGTACCAGGAAAATAACCAGGACAGGATTCTGATTAAAAAGGCCGCTGAACACAAGGAACAACACCGCGATTATCATAAAAAACAGAATCCTGTCCACTATCGTGGCGCCTATGCGTTTCCCTAAGTTATCTTTTGTGTAGATATCTTCACGGGTGATTTTATCGTGTCAATATCTTAAAAATTTTGACTTAAAACCAAAATTTTTTCTCCCTGAACATTACATGGTCAAATGGGTATATCTCCTTGTGAAGATTGTAACTTTCACATGAATTTGGGATTTTTAGCATGATTAACGCTTACATTAACCTCCCAACTTAAAAAAACCATGAAAATGTTGACATTAGAAAAAGCTGAAAAAATAATTACCACTGCCAAGAAAAAAGCCGCGGAAATCGACACAAAGATGAATATCGCCGTGGTTGACGCCGGGGCAAACCTCGTGGCATTTGCCCGTATGGACGGAGCCTGGCTAGGATCGGTCGACATTGCGGTTAAAAAGGCAAGAACCGCCCGATTCTTTGATATGAACTCTGGTGATATAGGTAGCCTATCGCAACCTGGCGGTTCCCTATACAATATTGAACATTCAAACGGCGGGTTAATCTCATTTCCTGGTGGCATCCCCTTAAAAGATGACGAAGGAAAAATCATAGGTGCCGTTGGCGTGAGTGGCAGTACGGTAGAGAATGACCATACCGTGGCCTCGGCCGGTGCAGGGGTTATTTAAACCGCGACCTACAAGATTAAAATAAAGGATGCATCACCGCGTCCTTTTTTATATTATTCTGGCTTAAAGCCAAAAAAAAACCTACAACCTTCAGGAAGACTCCACGGGGTTTTGATGGCCGGCAAGATGGGCAAATAAAGTTGACCGGTATTTTTTCCGCGGAAGCGAAATACAAAAACCACAGGAACAACGTTCAAAGAATGCCAACTTTATTACTTTTACACAAATTTTTCCCAGCCTATGGCAACATCGTATGATACGTTTCAGCGCCGCCGCCTGCTATCTTCTTATTTTAGCGTGGTCATAAGCATTGCGCTCGTACTTTTCCTGCTGGGGGTCCTGGGGCTTCTTGTGCTCAACACCAAGAAGGTTGCCGACCATTTTAAGGAGCAGATCGCGCTTACCATTTACCTAAAGGATTCTGCCAAGGAGGTTGAGGTCAACCAGTTGCAAAAAAGCCTGTCACTGGCCGAATACACAAAAAGTACGGATTATGTCTCAAAAGAAGCCGCTGCCGAACAGCACAGTAAGGAGATAGGTGAGGATTTTATGGATTTTTTGGGCTACAACCCGTTGCAGAACAGTATTGATGTGCACCTCAAGGCAGCTTATGTGAGTGCCGCACAGGTTGAGGAAATCTCCGATGACATCATGAGCAAGGGCTTTGTTGAAGAAGTGACCTATGACCAGCCATTGATTTCATTGCTTAACGATAACATTAAAAAAATCAGTTTGTGGATCTTGATCATCAGCGGGGTATTTACCTTTATTGCCGTGTTGTTGATCAACAGCTCCATCAGGCTATCGGTTTATTCAAAGCGCTTTACCATCAAGACCATGCAAATGGTGGGGGCAACAAAGGGTTTTATACGCCGCCCATTTATATGGAAAAGCGTACGGCTGGGGATGCTGGGCGCAATCATTGCCCTTGCGGGAATGGCCGGCGTGCTGTATTACCTGGATAAATCCTTCCCAGAACTGGGGCTCGTGAACGACTGGCAATTACTTGCCGCATTGTTTTTGGGCGTATTTTTACTGGGTATGGTCATCAGTTGGTTAAGTACCTTCTTTGCCACGCAGCGTTTCTTGAATTTAAGAACGGACGAATTGTATTATTAAGATTAGATTTGAGTGATGAGAATTGATAAGTTAGGCAAAACGCAAACCACTCAATACGCACTACTTAACACTTAGGACTACCAAAATGGGAGAAAAGAAAAGAAAACAGCAATATGAACTGCACCGCAGCACGTTTATCTTTGGGAAAAAAAATTATAAGTTCATGCTCATAGGGCTGGGCGTCATCGCCCTAGGGTTTATATTGATGTCTGGCGGCGGCAGTGACGACCCTGCTGTTTTTAACGAGGCAATCTACAGCTGGAGGCGCATTCGCCTGGCTCCCGCCCTCGTGCTTATCGGTTTTGGGATTGAAGTCTATGCCATCCTGTTGAATCCAGGAGAAAAACAGGACGAGAACTAATGGACACCCTTGACGCGATTATCCTGGGCATCATCCAGGGCCTTACAGAATTTCTCCCGGTTTCTTCAAGCGGGCACCTGGAGCTGGGAAAAGCCATCCTGGGCGACGACATGGTGGCTGAAGATAGCCTATTGTTTACCGTGATCCTGCATTTTGCAACAGCATTGAGCACCATCGTCATTTTTAGAAAAGACATCATCGAGATCCTCAGCGGACTCTTGAAATTCAAATGGAACGAAGAAACCCAGTTTGTTGCAAAAATCGTGGTATCCATGGTTCCGGCGGCCATTATTGGGGTCCTGTTTGAAGAAGAACTTGAGGCACTTTTTGGCGGTAGTGTACTTTTTGTAGGTTTCATGCTTGTCATCACGGCACTTTTATTGTGGCTGGCAGACAAGGCAAAAGACACCGGCAAACCGGTTTCCTTCCGCAATGCTTTTACCATAGGCGTGGCCCAGGCCATTGCCATGCTACCAGGGATTTCGCGAAGCGGTTCTACAATTTCCACCTCTGTATTGCTGGGCAATGACAAGGCTAAGGCCGCACGTTTTTCATTCTTGATGGTCGTTCCGTTGATCTTTGGCAAGATTGCAAAGGATATCCTTGGTGGCGATATCACTGCCGAAAACACAGACATCACCGCACTGAGCATCGGGTTTGTGGCGGCGTTTATCAGCGGGCTCTTTGCCTGTACCTGGATGATCAAACTGGTAAAGAAGAGTAAATTGTCCTACTTTGCCATCTACTGCCTGGTAGTGGGTGTTATAGCCATCGGGTTTGGATATTTTTATAGCTAAAGCAAAAATTACCCGTGCTTCATGATTATAGATTTCTCAGAAGAAGCCTTTAAAGAAGGCCAGGTCCTGCTTTTTGACAAGCCCCTGGAGTGGACCTCCTTTCAGCTGGTGAACAAAGTGCGCTGGCTCATACGCAAAAACTG
The DNA here is from genome assembly GCA_002710685.1 of Cytophagaceae bacterium. Taxonomy (GTDB): domain Bacteria; phylum Bacteroidota; class Bacteroidia; order Flavobacteriales; family Flavobacteriaceae; genus Leeuwenhoekiella. Next base: position 60,253 of record PALD01000035.1, read on the forward strand.
CTGCATCAAGAAGATTAAGGTGGGCCACGCCGGTACACTCGACCCACTGGCCACCGGCCTGCTCATCATTTGCACAGGCAAGTTCACAAAGCGCATCGAGGAGTTTCAGGCGCAGGAAAAAGAATACACCGGCACCATAACCCTGGGCGCCACTACCCCATCTTATGACCTGGAGACGGCTATTGACCAGACCTTCCCGCTAGATGGGATTACCAAGGAAGACCTTTTGGCCACAGCCAAGACCTTTGTGGGTGAAATCAATCAATATCCCCCGGTATTTTCTGCGGTCAAAAAAGATGGCAAAAGGCTGTACGAATATGCCCGCCAGGGCAAGGAGGTAAAAATCAATAGCCGAAAAATCACTATTCATGACCTTGAACTCACCAGGATAGAACTGCCCGAGGTTGACTTTTGCGTAAGCTGCAGCAAGGGCACGTACATACGCTCGCTGGCACATGATTTTGGCAAGGCAGTGGACAATGGCGGGCACCTCACGGCATTGAGAAGGACAAAAATAGGCCCCTTTGACGTACAGGGTGCGTTGACGATTGAAGAATTTGAGCAAAAAATCACGGCCTTTCATCAATAATTTAACCTTCCCTTAAGCCCATAACGGGCATAAAATACGTTGGTTTAAGGAAGTTTAGTATTTTTATCACGACCATAATGAAACTGACGCCCCAAGATAAAGCCATGTTAATCACCTTTGGAGGTGCAAGCTTTCTTTTGGTCGCGTTTATCCTCATCACGATCAAACCTTTTGACCACGCTGCCGCGAAAAAAGAACGGTTTATACCCATCCCCATCGTTGAAGAAATCCCGCTTGAAGAAGAACAACAGGAGGCCGAAGAAAAACAGATAGCCCAGCAGATTTCGCATCACGTGCGCAACAACAACGCCCTCATGCGCGAGGCTGAGCAGTACTTTAGTCAAGATGACCCGCTGGACGAGGCCCTGAACAGCAGTGATGAGGTTGAGCCCCAACCGGAAATCATGGAAGCAAGTTCGGGTGTGGATTACCGGCAAAAAATTGCCGAATTGCGCAAAAAACGCCAGGAGATACGTTCTTCAGGAGATGAAGCAAATACTCAAAAAGTCTCCCGGAAAAGCACCACCAGCCGGTATAGCACCGTAAGCTACAATCTTGTGGACCGCGATGCGGTGCGCATCCCAAACCCTGTGTACACCTGTGATGCCACCGGCAAGGTCGTCATCAACATAGAAGTGAACGGTGGCGGGGGCGTCATCAAGACCACCTATAATAAAAGTGCCTCCACCACCTCAAATGGATGCCTGGTGGACCAGGCCACGGAGTATGCCAAAAAGGCCTATTTCAACAAATCTTCACGAGAAAAACAACTGGGTTCCATAACCTTTGAATTTCAGGGATAACCTTAGTGTTTATGCAGCATTGCCTTTTGGCGAAAGCCAAAGATGGACTATCTTGTGTGCATGACTAAACAATTTCCATAAAATGATCAAAAAACTAACGTGGTTACTGCTTCTGGCAGTGATTCTTGGCGGATGCCAAAGCCAGAAAAAGATTGCCGGGACGGCTCCCCCAGAAAAAAAGAAAAAAGAGGATTTTAAAAAGTACAAAGAGGTCATCACCGGTGAAGCCCAGAGTGACGACGGGCTCTTCACCACCCACCTCGTAGATGAAGACCTGTACTACGAAATCCCCGATAGCCTTTTCAACAAGGATATGTTGTGGGTAAGCCGTATCGCCAAGGTCCCCGCGGGGTATGGCGGCGGCTATGTGAACGCGGGCAGCAAGGTCAATGAGCAAGTGGTGCGGTGGGTGCGCCGGGGCAAGCACATAGACCTCAAGGTCATGAGCTTTGAAAATGAAAGCGACGAAGGATCGCCCATTCATATCTCGGTGGCAAACAATAATTTTGAACCCATACTTTTCAGTGCCCCCATCGAGACATTTGGCAAGGATTCAACCACGGTCGTCATCCAGGTAAACAAACTTTTTGAAGATGAAGTGGGTGCGCTTGACGGGCTTTCGCCCAGGCTAAAAAAAGAATACAAGGCCAAGGGGATGGACAAGAACCGCTCCTACATCGAGTCAGCACATGCATACCCCAAGAACATCGAGGTAAAGCACGTTACCACTTATGAGGCAGAAGAACCGCCAGAGCGCGGCCAGGCCGGGACAATCTCACTGATGATGAATCAATCAATGATATTGCTGCCTGACGACAAGATGCAGCCCCGCATCGCTGACGACCGCGTGGGCTGGTTCACCGTTGACAAGTACAATTATGACAGTGATGAACTCAAATCTGACGATTATGAAATCATTCGTCGATGGAGACTGGTACCCAAGGATATTGAGGCATACAGGCGAGGTGAACTCGTTGAGCCCGTCAAACCCATTGTCTATTATCTGGACCCGGCCACTCCAAAAAAATGGAGGCCCTACTTCAAACAGGGCATTGAAGATTGGAACGTCGCTTTCGCGAAAGCGGGATTCAAGAATGCCATCATTGCAAAAGACCCACCCACGGCAGAAGAAGACCCTGAGTTCAGCCCAGAAGATGTGCGCTACTCCGTGGTGCGCTATGTGGCGAGCACCACACGCAATGCCGTGGGCCCATCAGTCACCGACCCGCGAACGGGGGAAATCATTGAAAGTGATGTGATATGGTACCACAACCACCTGCGCTCGTACCGCAACCGTTTTATGATCGAGGCCGGTGCCCAGAACCCTGCCGCAAGAACGCTCAATACCCCCGAGGAAGAAATAGGTGAAATGATGCGCATGGTAATTGCCCATGAGGTGGGTCATGCCCTGGGGTTGCCCCATAACATGAAGGCGAGCTCGGCATATCCCACAGATTCACTTCGTGTGGCAAGCTTTACGCAAAAATATGGCCTTACCCCCTCAATCATGGATTATGCCCGGGTAAACTATGTGGCACAACCGGGCGACGAGGGTGTGCGCTACATCCGCATGATGGGTCCTTATGACCTGTATGCCGTCAACTGGGGATATCGCTATCTGCCAGATGCAACCAGCGCAGCAGATGAAAAGCCCACGCTGCACAAATGGATCATGGAGCATGATGGCGACCCGGTTTATGAATTTGGCGGAAGCCGGGGTATCGACCCGCACTCTCAGACCGAGAGCCTGGGCGATGATAACGTCAAGGCCAGTGAATATGGCCTGGCAAACCTTAAAAAGGTGGTTCCGCAACTTGCAGAATGGACCACGAAGGATGGCGACAACTATGAAGACCTGGGCGAAGTGTACGGAGAACTCACAAACTTATGGCGTGGTTACATTTACCATGTCATAACAAACATAGGGGGCGTTTATGAAAACCACAAAACAGCAGACCAGGAAGGCGCCGTCTATGAACCCGTGCCCGCTGGGATACAAGAAGGTGCCCTTGATTTTTTACTGGATAATGCCTTTAGCAGTCCTGACTGGCTGATGAACGATGAAATCCTGGACAAAATAGGCACGAATGAAGCCGTAGAACGCGTGCAAGGCCTACAATCCCGAGCGCTGGGCTACCTGCTGTCCAGTGATAGGCTGAACCGCATCGTCGAGGCCCAGCAACTCAACGGCAAGGATGCCTACAATGTCGTGGACATGATGAATACCTTGCGCAAGGGCCTGTTCACAGAACTCTATCAATATAAAAAGGTTGATGCCTTTCGGCGAAATCTACAACGCTCGTTTGTGGATATAGCTGCAGGTTACCTGGATGAACTTGAAGTGAAGAAGGATACTGATGTCCTTAACTCTGACGTGCTTGCCCTTATGCGCGCCCAGTTGCAACAACTGCGCAGTGCTGTTGCAGGGCGCGGCAACAGTAGCGACCCGCTCACCAGTTACCACTGGAAGGACCTTCTTGCAAGGATAGACAAGGGGTTAAAGGTGGAATAGACAAAGCCCCGGTTTTCGGGGCTTTTTTATGTATAAACACTGTTTTAAGTTAATATAGGTTAACAAGGTTAAACCCTGTTAAATACTCAAATGCACACCATTTGCTTCGTAATTTTATAGTATTATTAGGTTGAAAATCAACCTGAGTTATTGTAGAATGAAATAAATGAAGCCATGAGTTACTCAAATGAAATTGCAAAAGAACTAAACGAACTGCTTGAGAAGAATTATGATGCTGAGGCAGGCTATAAAAAAGCAGCCGAGGATGTAAAGAACCAGGCACTTAAAAACTATTTTACCTCTAGGGCAAAAGACAGATATGATTTTGGACATCAGCTAAAGGATGAAATCAAGAGTTTTGGCGAAAGCCCTGAAAAGGGGACCAGCCTAAAAGGTGATTTGCACCGCAGTTGGATGGATTTAAAATCGGCTTTTAGTTCAGATAAGGAAGAATCAATCCTTGAAGAAGCCGTGAGGGGTGAAAAGGCCGCGATAGAAGATTATAATAAAATCATCGCAAAAAATGACTTGCCACCTTCCACTGAGAATTTGATTATACGCCAGCGCAATAGTGTAGAAAGTGCACTTGACGAGATCAAATCCCTTGAAGCACTGAGCTAGAAGGTGAGATTAACTTAATACACAAATCCCAATACCATGTAACACGGTATTGGGATTTTGTTGTTTAAAACTCCTCACAACTTTCCTTTTTTCACCCCGCGATTTTCAATAATTTAGAGGCATTCTTCGTTTTCGCTTTAAGCGAAAACAACTCACCCACAAAAAACGGATTTTAAGGAATGTATCTCATTTTTGACACTGAGACCACTGGTCTTCCCCGCGATTGGAACGCTCCCATTACTGACAGCGATAACTGGCCACGCGCCATACAGATTGCATGGCAGCTGCATGACGACATGGGTAATTGCGTAGATCATCAGGATTACCTGATCCAGCCACAGGGTTTTGACATCCCCTTTGATGCAGAGCGTATCCACGGGATTTCAACAGAGCTCGCACAGCGTGACGGTTTGCCGCTTGCAGACGTGCTAGTCAAATTTAAAAATGCTCTGGATAGCGCCAAATTTATCGTGGGGCAAAATGTGGGGTTTGACGTCAATATCATGGGGGCAGAATTTCACCGGCTGGATATCTCCAACCAAATGGCAGAAATGCCCGTGCTCGACACCTGTACAGAGACAACGGCGCAGCTTTGCCAGATTCCCGGGGGGCGTGGTGGCAAGTTCAAACTGCCTACGCTTACAGAGCTGCACGAGTATCTTTTTAATCAACCTTTTGCAGAAGCGCACAACGCAACCGCCGATGTTGAGGCAACCACGCGCTGCTTTTTTGAGTTGATACGCCGCAGGATTTTCACCATTGAGGAGCTGGATGTTCCCGCAAACTATTTTGAAGAATTCTCTCGCGAGAATCCGCAGCCCATTGAGTTCATAGGGCTAAAACACATCAACCTCAAGGCCGCTTCAGACGAGATTCGCAAGGAGCTTCAAAAAGCCGAAGGCGGAGAGATTTCGCACGAGGAGATCAAGGAGAACAAAGAACAGATGAAAGAGGTGGATTTTGCCCACCTGCACAACCATTCACAGTTCTCCATCCTGCAATCTACCGCGAGCGTGCAGGACATCGTGAATGCAGCTATCGCAAAAAAAATGCCCGCCGTGGGCCTTACGGACATGGGCAACATGATGGGTGCTTTTCATTTTGTAAAAGCCATTATGGGCCATAACGCTTCCGCGAAAAAAAAGAACGAAGAACTCAAAGCCCAGAGTGAAGCACCTACCGAAACCATCGTGAAACCCGTGGTGGGAATTGAGCTCAATGTTTGTCAAGATAGAACGAATAAATCTCAAAAAGACAACGGTTTCCAAATCGTCTTTTTGGCAAAAAACAAGAAAGGTTATCACAACTTAGCTAAGATGGCCTCTATCGCCTACACTGAAGGTTTTTATTACGTTCCGCGTATTGACCGTGAGGTGGTAGAGCGATACAAAGAAGATATTATCGTGCTTACGGGTAATCTCTATGGTGAAGTTCCCAGTAAGGTTTTGAACGTGGGTGAAAAGCAAGCTGAAGAAGCCTTGCTGTGGTGGAAAGAAACCTTTGGCAAGGACCTCTATATAGAGATCATGCGCCATGGTCAGGAAGATGAAGATCGCGTAAATCAAACATTGGTGGACTTTTCGCGAAAGCATGATATCCAGCTTGTAGCGAGCAACAACACCTTTTATATTGACAAAGAAGACGCAGAGGCGCATGACGTGCTGCTTTGCGTGAAAGACAATGAGAAGGTCACCACGCCCAAGGGGCGCGGCCGTGGATATCGTTTTGGCTTGCCTAATGAAGAATACTATTTTAAAAGCTCTGATGAAATCAAGGCCCTGTTCACTGACCTGCCTGAGGCCATCACAAACATCCAGGAGATAGTTGATAAGGTAGAACCGTATGAACTTGCACGCGATGTACTGCTCCCCAAGTTTGACATTCCACATGAGTTTCAATTTAAAGAAGATAATGTTGATGGCGGTAAGCGCGGAGAAAATAAATTCTTGCGCCACATTACCTATGAAGGTGCCAGAAAACGCTATCCAGAACTCACGGAGTCAATCCAGGAACGCCTGGATTTTGAGCTGGACGTAATTGCAAAAACAGGGTACCCGGGTTACTTTTTGATAGTTGAAGATTTTATCCGTGAAGCCCGCAACATGGGTGTTTCCGTGGGGCCTGGCCGTGGGTCGGCAGCCGGCTCAGCCGTGGCATATTGCCTGGGCATCACAAATATTGACCCCATAAAGTATGATCTGCTTTTTGAGCGTTTCCTAAATCCTGACCGTGTGAGCATGCCTGATATTGATATCGACTTTGATGATGAGGGCCGTAGCCGGGTAATGGATTATGTGATCAATAAATATGGCGCTAACCAGGTTGCGCAAATCATTACCTACGGCACCATGGCCGCAAAATCGTCCATACGGGATACCGCCAGGGTTCTTGACCTCCCACTGGGCGACGCAGACAGGATTGCAAAGCTGATTCCCACAATGTCCAAATTGAGCAAGATTTTTGGACAGTCAGAAGCTGACCTGAAGAAGAAATTCCGCTCTGACGACCTGATAAAGATCAATGAACTACTCAATCTTTCTGAAGGAGATGACCTGGAGGGCAAAACATTGCGCCGCGCAAGGCAACTGGAAGGATCTGTGCGCAATACCGGTATTCATGCCTGTGGTGTCATCATCACCCCAGACGATATAACAAATTTTGTCCCTGTCGCCACGGCAAAAGACTCTGATCTCTATGTCACCCAGTTTGACAACAGCGTCGTCGAATCTGCAGGATTGCTGAAAATGGACTTCCTGGGCCTCAAGACCCTAACGCTCATCAAAGACACGGTGAAGCTTGTAAAGATCAAGCATGGCATTGACCTTGATCCAGATAATTTTCCGCTTGACGATGAAAAAACATACGAACTCTTTCAACGCGGGGACACGGTAGGGATATTTCAGTATGAATCTCCCGGGATGCAAAAACACATGCAGGCCTTAAAGCCCACGGTGTTTGAAGACCTTATTGCCATGAACGCGCTGTACCGTCCGGGACCCATGGAGTACATCCCCAGTTTTATTTCGCGTAAGCATGGAGAAGAAGATATTACCTATGACCTTCCCGACATGCAGGAATACCTTGAGGAAACGTATGGTATTACCGTGTATCAGGAGCAGGTGATGTTGCTTTCGCAAAAATTAGCCGGATTTTCTAAAGGTGAGGCAGATGTTCTTCGTAAAGCAATGGGAAAAAAGATTTTTGCCCTGCTAGAAAAGCTAAAACCCCAGTTCATTGAGGGCGGCAAAAAAAATGGCCATCCAGAAGACATACTAAATAAAATCTGGAAGGACTGGGAGGCATTTGCGGCATATGCCTTTAACAAGTCGCACTCTACCTGTTATGCCTGGATTGCTTATCAAACAGCCTATTGCAAGGCCCATTACCCTGCCGAGTATATGGCAGCTGTACTGTCAAACAACATGAACGACATCAAGCAGGTTACCTTCTTCATGGAAGAATGTAAACGCATGGGGCTGGAAGTCTTGGGCCCGGACGTGAATGAATCCTTCAGAAAGTTTACCGTGAACGACCAGGGAGCCGTACGTTTTGGCATGGGTGCCGTAAAAGGTGTGGGGAGCAACGCCGTAAAAACCATTGTAGAAAACAGAAAAGATGGCCCGTACCGCAGTGTTTTTGACCTTGCCAAAAGACTAGATTTGCGGGCCGCAAACAAAAAAACCTTTGAAAGCCTGGCACTTGCTGGCGGTTTTGACAGTTTTACCGGTACTCACCGCGCACAGTATTTTAAGGATGAGGGCGATGGCATTACCTTTCTTGAAAAAGCAGTTAAGTATGGGGCAAAATTTCAGGAAAATGAAAATAGTGCCCAGGTAAGCCTTTTTGGCGAATCAAGCGAAGTGCAAATCCCCGAACCCCTGGTCCCCCCGTGTGAAGAATGGGGAACAATGGAAAAGCTGAAACGTGAAAAGGAAGTTGTGGGAATCTATATTTCTGGGCATCCACTCGATGATTTTAAGTATGAGATGGATAACTTCTGCAATGGCAAAATCTCTGATTTTAATAATCTGGAGGCAAATGTCAATAAAGAGATAGCCGTGGGCGGTGTCATAACAGATGTGCAGCACCGTACCTCAAAAAACGGAAAACTCTGGGCGACCTTCATGATCGAGGATTTTGAAGAATCCCATGAGTTTAGGATGTTTGGCGAGGAGTATTTAAAGTTCAGGCATTTTCTTATCATAAACACCTTTGTGCATGTACGCATTTTTGTACGAGAGGGATGGGTGAATCGTGATACGGGCAAAAAAGGAGACCCCCGCACACAATTTAATGGCTTTATGCAATTACAGGATTGTATGGAGCAGTTTGGCAAAAAACTCACCATCAACCTTGACCTTAAGGAAATCAAGGAAGAGCGCATTGATGAAATCAAGGAGACCCTCTTTAACTTTCGTGGAGACCACAACCTGCATTTTTACATATTTGAACCTGATGAAAAGATTGCCTTGCAAATGCCCAGCCGCAGGAAGAAGGTCAAGATTTGTACAGAACTGCTGGATGAGCTGAAAAGTAAGAATGTAAATTTTAAATTGAACTAGGCTAAATACCAGCCCTTATTTGTGACTAGATCTAAACCATACCAGCAGCGCATAGGTGGGGAATGCCCTGAAAACCTTTAAAATCAGTTAAATCAATTGAAGCATAACCAAATCTAATTCAACCGCTGTAAGCTTTAGGAAAAATAATGACTAATTTTGCGTAGATAACCCATAATAAATCACAAAATGGCACTAGAGATAACAGATGCAACCTTTGAAGAAACGGTACTTAAGAGTGAAAAACCGGTACTTGTTGACTTTTGGGCAGCATGGTGCGGACCTTGTAGGATGGTAGGTCCCGTAATTGAAGAAATCAGCAATGAATATGACGGCAAGGCCGTTGTGGGCAAGCTGGATGTAGATGCTAACCAAGAGTTTGCAGCAAAATATGGCGTGCGCAACATTCCCACGGTACTTATGTTTCAAAACGGTGAGCTCGTGGGTCGCCAGGTAGGCGTAGCCCCTAAAAATGTTTACACGGAGGCTATTGACAAACTCCTGTAAGGATTATTAAAAAATTACATTTTAAAAAAGGTTTGCCGCTTAGGGTCAAACCTTTTTTATTTTTAAGTTTACCCTACAACAGTTTTATTGCCCTATGGCAAAAACAATCAAAATCTAAAGCATGAGCAACAAGATAATAAAGCCCCAGGACAGGATAGATTCCCTTTTTCTTGATGAAAGAAAAGTATTTATATGGGGCATGGTCGATGATAAAAGTGCCAAGCACGTGGTTGACCGCCTGATGTACCTGGATTCATTGAGCAATGACGAGATAAAATTCTATATCAACAGCCCTGGCGGTTATGTTACCTCAGGGTTTTCAATCTATGACACCATGCAGGCCATCAAGAGTCCCGTGAGCACGATATGTACCGGGCTTGCCGCAAGCATGGGAAGCATCCTGCTCTCAGGTGGTGAAAAAGGAAAAAGATTGATTCAAAAACATGCCCGTGTCATGATTCACCAGCCCAGTGGCGGGGGTCGCGGACCGGCAAGTGATATTGAGATCACCGCACAAGAAATCATCAAGACCAAAGAACTAAGTGCCCAGATACTGGCAGATAATTGCGGTCAATCATTTGAAAAAGTAATGAAAGATTTTAACCGCGACCACTGGATGAGTGCAGAGGAGTCAGTTGAATATGGCATAGTTGATGGCATAGAATAGACAGTATGCAGCTACAAGTCGATGAGCAGGACAAAAAGATCTTGATAAAGGACGGTGCAAAAACACAAAACAACCTTTTAAAGTTCTTGATGTTCCTCAACCTGGGCAATGCACTGCTCAACCTTTTTCTGGGGCAACTTGACTCCCTGGGCTCCATACAGTATTTATGGATCTTTGTAGCCCTTATTTCCGTGGTGCTGCTCTACTGGTTCTTTACAAAAAAGAGCAGCGCTGGGGTTTTGGCTTTCGCCGAAATAGACTCCCTTCAGGAAAAGGACAGGATGGGGGTCAAACGCTTTTCGCTCAAGCTAAAAAACGGAAAGGTACGCGACCTTACCACCCTGAAGAACAGTGATGAAATTGCCAATATCAAGAAGGTGTTTTCCAGGATCCAGATACCCATCACGCAAAAGTAACCCATGGATATACAAGCAGAGATAAACTCACAATCAGGTTTTGGAAACCTTGAACTCCTTGCCAGCCAGGTGGTAGAGGGCTTTATCTCTGGCATGCACAAGAGTCCATTTCATGGATTCTCGGCAGAGTTTGCCGAGCACAAGGTCTACAATACGGGAGAAAGCACAAAACACATAGACTGGAAGCTCTATGCCCGTACTGACAAGCTGTACACAAAGCGGTATGAAGAAGAAACCAACCTGCGCTGTCACCTTATCCTGGATGACAGCAGCAGCATGCACTACCCCCCTCTTGAGAAGAATCCGGGCATAGCAAACCTGAACAAGGTTGCCTTTTCCGTCCTGGCCTCTGCCGCTATCATGAACCTGATGAAAAAACAGCGTGATGCCGTTGGGATGAGCATCTATGGCAAGGAGTTTGAATTTTATGCCCCCGAGAAGGGCAGCGAGCGTCACCACCATATGCTGCTGGACCAGTTGAACAGGACCATCACCACAACACCCACAAAAAAACAGACGGATACCTACGCAAACCTACACTTCATCGCCGAAAAGCTCAAGCGGCGTTCACTGGTTTTTCTCTTTAGTGACATGCTGCAACATGACAAGGAGCAGGATGAGCTTTTTAGCGCGTTGCAACACCTTAAATACAATAAGCATGAGGTAATACTCTTTCATACTTATGATGGCGCTACGGAGCTGAATTTTGATTTTGACAATGCCCCCAAGAAATTTATTGATGTGGAGAGTGGCAACCACATCAATGTCTTTAGCGACAACATCCGTGAAAATTATAAAAAACAGGTGCAGGCCTATTTTACAGAATTACGGATGCGTTGTGCCAAATTTCAAATAAAATACCTAGAGGCTGATATTCAGCGCGGTTTTGGCCCCATCCTTACCACATTTTTAGTGGAGCGGCAGCGATTTCAATAAGGTATTAAAAATTTCTTCAAAATAATTTGCGCACATTAAAAGAGGGTGTATATTTGCATCCGCTAAGAAAGAAAGGGGTGACCCTTTATTTTTTGCGATGGTTCTTAAAGAATAATGGTCTGGTAGTTCAGTTGGTTAGAATATCTGCCTGTCACGCAGGGGGTCGCGGGTTCGAGTCCCGTCCAGACCGCTAGGAATCGGTCTTAATTCCTACAAAAGCCTGTAAATCACTTGATTTACAGGCTTTTTTGTTTTTGTTCAATAGCGTTTGATACCATATAATTTCAAAAAAAAGGTGAGTGATTCGGTGAGTCTTTTTTATCATCAAAAACACTCACCGCGAGGGCACGTAAAGTGTTAAAATTAAAAGCCTTACACGATTCCTTTAACATTTTTTAAATAGGACTTTTGTACCTTAATTGACTCATTTAAAAGCTCAAAATGATGTCAAGTTCTATTTCAATTCTTTTCTACCCTAAAAATTCAGCTAAAAAATCACTAAAAGCAGCTACAATCTACGCCAGGATTACGGTTGATTCCAGACGTAGCGAATTTTCAACACAGCACAAGGCCACAAGAAAATGGGATTCTAAAAGTGGCAAGATGAGTGGTTTTGGTGCAGAGTCGAGAATGGTTAACCGACATTTGGACGATATCCGCACCAAAATCTATGAAATCCATGACAGGCTACTAAGGGATGACAAGCCTGTTTCAGCCCAAATCATCCGCGATATCTATCAAGGCAAGGATACCGAACAACGTACACTTTTGGAATTTTTTCAGGAGCATAATGATGGGATGGAGCGTCTTGTGGGCAAAGGTTACTCTAAAGGGACCCTGCAACGCTATAAGGCAGCGCAAGCCCATCTAACAAACTATTTAAGTTTTCTCAAAAGAAATGGGGACATCCCTTTACGGGAAGTTGATTACCAATTTATATCAGGGTTTGAGCATTACCTCAAATCAAAAAAGAATTGTGCACACAACACAGCTACAAAATATATAGTCAATTTTAAGAAAATCATGCGCCTGGCCCTGGCTCATGAATTTATAGACAGAGATCCTTTTTTCCATTGGAAGTCCAATTGGAAAACAAAGGAACGAGAATTTTTAACAGGCGAAGAATTGAATACCCTTGCCAATAAGGAATTTTCAATTGCCCGACTGGAACAAGTGAGGGACATCTTCCTTTTTTGCTGCTTCACCGGCCTAGCCTATGCCGATATACATAAACTAAGTCCAGATAATATAATTCGGGGGTTAAATGGGGAATACTGGATCAAGACCAAAAGGCAGAAAACAAAAACCCTTAGTAGCATACCCCTACTCCCTACAGCAGAACAGATTCTCCATAAATATGAATACCATACCTGTCAAAAAGAGCAAAACAAATTATTACCTGTCCTGACCAATCAAAAGTCTAATGCCTATTTAAAAGAAATTGCTGATATATGTGGAATCAAGAAAAACCTGACCACACACTTGGCAAGGCACACATTTGCAACTACGGTAACGTTGTCTAGAGGAGTGCCTATGGAAACAGTGAGCAAAATGTTAGGTCATACTTCCATTAAAACAACCCAGATCTATGCTAAGGTCTTGGACACAAAAATCAGTTCGGACATGGATATTTTAAAACAAAAAAAACCTTTAATCGGCAGCGTTTCCCAGAAAACAAAATGAAATTTCCGGAAAATACTATTTAATGCTATTTAGGGAATTTCACTAGTCCAATGCTTGTCCACTACTAGTCCAAGAATAAGTCCAGAAACGGGACACTAGAATCCCATCAGTGGACAAGCATTGGTATCTTATATAAACATAATTAAACATATAAACATTAAAAAAGCCAGCCCTTTTTAAAAAATAAAATTCCTTTAATTGCAAATAGAAATTAAATCCAATAAAAAAACGCTTTTTTTAAGAATTTTAAACCATGAGAATTGCGCAAAAACAGTTCACAAATATACTTGAAGGTAAATTATCCGAAAGTCGCTTAGAAGCCTTTAAAATTCCGATTGTAAACGAATATGAAGGGGAGCATAAAATTTACTCTTATTTAATACTAAATATGCTCTTCGTTAAACTGGGAAAATTAAATTTCTTCTTTGATCGTAAACTCTCAAGCCATAATTTACTCCAATGGGCTTGGTTTCTAAACTGTTCAAAAAAAGTCCTAATCCAGCTACTTACCGATTATTCCCGAAATTATCAAAAGGATAAGTGGCAAGAGATTAAACTTGGCATTCTGCGGTTTTTATTTAACAAATTCTCAAATGCTCTATATCGTAATTATTTATAGTTTTACCGATGATTTTTATATCCCTATTCCATTTTTTACATGTCAAAACCAAAAGTTTTTTTAGTTGATGACCATAAAATCATGAATTACGTACTAGGTAAAATGTTGGTATTACAAGGTGTTACAGATTGCATTTTTGAATATGATGACCCTCTATTGGCCCTTAAGGATTTAAAAATTAAAAAACCAGACTTGATTCTGTTAGATTTAAATATGCCCAATTTTTCTGGGTGGGATTTTTTAGATGAACTACATGAAATTGGGCCAGACCATACTAAAGTTATATTGATTACTGGTAGTAGCCGCCCTGAAGATAAGGCGCAAAGTAAAAAATACCCGATGGTAGTAGATTTCTTAAAAAAGCCCCTTAGCAAGGAGAATATATCTTCTATTGGAAAGAGATATAATTCTTGAAACCCTCTTATGTTTTTGAATTAAAACAACTTATCTACAAGAAAAGGCTGGTGATGATAGATTCATTTCACTACGCTTTTACAATATTCATCAGACACTTGGCTGCTCACAAATCAGTAAAATAGTTATCACTTTAAGCGATAAGTATTCTCTTTTCTGACCTTTAGAATTACATGACTTTGCAAATAAATGAAGTCTTGTCCTTTTCCGAATCCTAGGATTAAACTCCTCAAACTTGTTGTCTTTTGGAATTTTATAAGGCTAAATAGTAAAAGGATTTTTAAGAATAACATCAAATGCGATATAATGGATATCCTTTCTGAAGGTTTTTCCCAGCAATTCGTTCATATACCCCACATCAAAGACCATTTTGTTTGAGGGATTGGTATAGGAAAAATATAGGCAAAACCTACTCTCCTTATATCTCCACTTGTCCCAATGCTCTTGCTTTTCAGTCGCAAAAAGCAACTCGGTACTAAGAAGTAATTTCTTGCGCAGGGCGTGGTCCAGGGACCACGATAATTTTTCCTTGAAACGGGACCTGAATTGCATGGTTTCTTCAAACCTTTTGAAGTACGGGTCAAAGAAAAAGCGCAGCTCCGGTCGATAGGTGCTTGAGAATTCCAATGTATGTGAACCTATTTGATACGATAGCTTCCCATACGTCCTTATTTCTTGCCTGGCATCAGGGCTATCCTTGGCATAAGGTGGAATTTCACTATATCGGTCCTGCCATCTATAGCTAAGCGCACCGCTATATTTCCAGTGTTTGGCAAAATGATTGGAGATTTCTTCATTGACAACATAGATTGAAGCGCGTTCCCCAGGGTTATAATCATCCGGTCTACTGCTGCGTCCCATACCCATATAAGTGCTATTGGTCACCTGATGTGAGTCGTCAAGGTTTTGTTTAAAGCCTACGGCAAACCATTCCCCTGTATGAATTTCCCCAAGACCAGGAGGGGTGAATTGAGCCTTTATGGATTGGCTGATATAAAAAGTGCCAACGAGTATAATAATGTGCCTTATCTTTTTCCCTAACATTAGTCAAGCCTTTTTTCCATAACACTTCCCCCTTGATCAATAACCACTTCCCAGTCCTTCTTAAAAAAAGAATTCAATTCCATTTCATAGACTACCTGGTCTTTTTTCGTAATCTTCACAAGGTCATCAATAGAGTAACCCTTAAAGTCATCGTTTAGCCTTTCCCTTACCGTATCTGGCAAGTCCATTACGGAATAATCTTCCTCATGCAGCACAACATCTCCTCCAGCAGTATACCATATTTCATGATCATTGCCCCACCCCATTTCAAATTCAACAACATAGTGTGCGTTATTCCTTTCCCATTCTATATCCTTGGCACCTTCAAAATCGGCGGTAAAGTTGTTCAATACAATAGAGGGTACTTGTTCTTGATAAATATCCTGCGCATGGAGTATGCCTATGGATAATAATGACAAAATTGAAAAAATGTAAATCTTCATATCGGTATATTTTAAGTATATACCTCAAATAAACTATATGATTTAGGAAAGAAATGGGAATTGGGATTTCTAAAAATGTATTTTAAAGCAGTGCATGCCGTCAACATAGAGATAACGGATTCTAAAATCATAAAGGTTTGTGATAGCCTTCACAATGGCGAGGCCCAACCCAGAACCACCACCTTCCTTATTTGACTTTTCAAACCTATTAAAAATGGTTTCATTGGCCAAAGGACCGTGGGTGGCCGTATTATAGATACTCAATGTTCTTTTTTTCAACCTTACTTTGATCAATCCTTCCTCTGTATTATGGATAATTGCATTTTTAAGCAAATTGGAGATTACAATATTTGCGAGGGCGGCATCCATCACAACATTGAGATTGCTCTTCTCTTTAATTTCTAGCTTGATATTTTTAAATTGGACTAAGGGCCTAAATTCCTCAACTAAATTGAATACAATGGTATTTATCAAGATTTCCCGATTGTCAAAAATCTCTTTATTATCAATCTTAGAAAGCAGAAGTAGGGACTTATTCAGCCTTACAAGCCGCTGAATAATATCGTACACATGGGTAATATCATTCGCAAGTGACTTATCCAGCTGATGGTTCTCAATCATCAATTCCAGTTTATTGCTGGCAATGGCCAAGGGTGTCTGCAATTCATGAGATGCATTTCCTATAAAGGCTTTCTGCTGCTCAAAAGTCTCATTCCCTTGTACAAGCAGCTCCTTAAGAGCGATTTCTAAATCATTGAACTCCCTGGTTTTGGTATTTACGTGGGGAAGGCTCCTGCTGCGCCCTAGCTTAAATTCCTTCAATTGGGCAAGCAGTTTATAAAAGGGGTCCCATAGCCTTTTGAGTACGATGTTGTTGATCAATATAATTCCTGCGATTAATATTGCATAGAGCCAGATGGTATCAAGAAAAAGTTCTGCAATTAGGTCATCTTCTTCAACCATTGAATTGGCCACTTTTAACTCATAAAACTGTCCATTATTTACAAAGGCGGTGGTTAACATGCGCACCGGCTCGGGCTCGGGCGCCTCATCATCAGCATCCTGCATATAGATAATGGTGTCCTGGTAAATGTCTCTTCGGGACAGTGCTTCTCGTTTGGGCAGTTTTTTTATCGTGAAAAAACTTTCGTCAAAATATTTTTTGGTAAGCAGGCTAGGATCTTCCTCGGCATTTTTAATTATCAATCGCTTATAGTTCTCAAGGCCTTCATCTATGCTCCCCTTTATTTCATTGAGCATGTCTATGTAAAAAATGCACGCCCAGAGTGCCACGATCAACAAAATGGAAAAAGACAGGTACTTGAGGGACTGATTGAGGAGTTTCATTTTTTGACCATTTTGTACCCTACGCCATATATAGATTCTATTTCTAGGCTGGCCATGGAGTCCCTTAATTTTTTACGAAGGTGCTTGATTTGATAATAGACAAAATCAAAATTATCGGCTTGGTCCATAAAATCCCCCCATACGTGTTCCGCTAGGGCTGCCTTTGTGACCAAGCGGTTTATGTTGAGCATAAAATAATTGAGTATATCAAACTCCTTTCTGTTAAGGGCTACGGGGTTTCCCGATATTTCACACTCCCGTAGGCTTAGGTCAAGAATGGTATTGCCTATTTCAACCATGTTTCTACCATCTAGTTTCTTCCTTCTTAGCACGGCTTTTACCCTGGCGTTGAGTTCTGCTAAATGGAATGGTTTTACCAGGTAATCATCTGCCCCTTCTTGTAATCCCTTTACCCTATCATCTAGGGAATCCTTGGCAGAAATGATAATGATGTTTTCAGTCCTTTTGGCTTTTTTCAATTCGCTTAGGATATCAAAACCGCTACCATTGGGGAGCATAATATCTAAGAGGATACAATCGTATTCATATACAAAAACCTTCTCAATGGCAGTATGGAAATCAGTAGCCGTTTCCACTAAAAAAGACTCACGCTCCAGGGAATCCTGTATGCTCTGCAGCAACTGGGGCTCATCTTCCACAATTAAGATTTTCATGGCTCTAATGTATTTTTGAAATTGGGAAAGATATGGGAATACGGGATATAAGCACGCCATTTATAAAACTTGCTTGTTTCACTAATATCTTTTGATAGGAAAACATCCCCAAATTATTCAATATTCTTGCTCAACTAAAGATGTCCTTAACGATAAGACAACAAGTTTGAATTAAAATTGTCAGCTTAGATCAACACCATATTTCATTGGCTTCAGTCAGGATAACGGGGGTAGTATCAGTTACTAATATGGTATGTTCATGTTGTGTGACATATCCACCCCTGTCACCTACCAGGGTCCATCCATCTTTGAGGGTTATAACGTTCCATGATTTTGTGGAAATAAAGGTTTCAATCGCCACGGTTGAATTATTTTTAAAACGCTCCCTATTGCTTCTTACCCGGTAGTTCAATATATCTTCTGGTGCTTCATGCAAACTTCTTCCCACTCCATGACCTGCCAGGTTTTTAATGACCCTTAAACCTCGTTTTTTAGCCTCTAGTTGAATTACATGTCCCACGTCTGCAATCCGCGTTCCCGCCTTTATATTATAAATTGCCTTCTTTAAGATGTCTCTTGAAGCATCAACCAGCGCTTGATGATTATGGATATCCTCCCCAAGCACAAAGGATTCCCCGTTATCTGACCAAAACCCATTCAGCTCTGCGGAAACATCTATATTGATCAAGTCACCCTCCCTTAAAATCCTGGTCTTTGAGGGTATTCCATGGGCAGCTTCACTATTTACACTTATACAGGTATACCCAGGGAAGGAGTAGGTCAAAAAAGGAGCTGAGCGGGCCCCATATTTCTTAAGTATGGAAGCTCCATAATTATCGAGTTCCATGGTGGACATGCCTACCTTGGCATATTCTTTCATTAACTTTAGTGTAACGCCCACCGCTTCACTTACCCTACGCATTCCTTCCAACTCAGCTTCTGTACTAATCGACATCTCTTAACGCTTAAAGTGAAAAACAAAATTAAACCTAATTACATTACTTACATGTCCTTGACACCCCTAGGTTATATATAAATCCAGATTCCCAGATGTTTCCCTATTTCCATTGGATATTTACCTAAAAGACGAGGTTTCTTAACGCATTAAGCAATCAAATGGAAAAAGGAAATAAAAAAAGTAATATCCCAAAACTTGTCTCGGGAATACTCCTGGGGGGCACATGTCTTTGCTATTTTTTAATCCCTGATGTCCAAAGCTTTTTAAACGAGGCATGGAACATTTTGACAAGTGATGACGAACAAAAAATAAAAGCCTGGGTGGATGGCTTTGGCTGGTACGGACCCCTCATCCTGATTGTCGCTATGATTGTTCAAATGTTTTTATTGATTATTCCCTCTATTGCCCTTATGGTGGTTTCAGTATTGGCCTATGGCCCATATTGGGGCAGCCTAATTAGTATAACGGCTATATTCCTGGCTTCTTCGGTAGGATATGGTATTGGCAAGTACCTGGGCCAGGCCTTTGTTTTAAAATTGCTTGGCGAAAAAACCAAAGAAAAGATTGAAGGCCTTGTAGATGACTATGGATTTTGGGCGGTTATCGTAACCCGTCTCAATCCACTACTGTCCAATGATGCGATAAGTTTTGTTTGCGGTCTGCTAAAAATGAAATATTTCAAATTTATATGCGCAACCATCGTGGGCATCCTTCCCCTGACCGTATTTATAGCCATTTTGGGCAAAAACATTCAAAGCCTAAAAACCGGCCTGCTATGGGGTTCTCTGGTTAGCTTATTGATTTTTGCAGGGTATATCTGGTGGGATAAAACCAGAAAAAGCAAAAAGCACTAAAGTAAAGCTGCTTAGCGAAAACAAAATGGACGTACTCAAGTTGCTATTTAAACCTAAGCACGGCCAGCAGTGGGTAATGGTCAGATGGAAGTCTTCCTTCCTGAACCTCAAGGCTGATTTCTTTAGGGAAATCCCCACGTTCAATTACAGTCTTTACCTCGTCTTCATCAAGATGGTAGATATCGGTTAAAATCCCATGCTTAAGTACCTCGATTCCCTTGGTCACAAAAATATGATCAATCCGCTCATCAGAATTTACATCGGTATTAAATCCATTATAGGTTCCGTTTGCGCCATACACTAAGGGCGCTATGTCAAACGCATCTGTCACTAAAGGAGACTGTTCAAAAACCTTAAAACTATCACTGTGCTGGTCAACATTAAAATCTCCGGTAAGGATAACCGGGGCTCCCTTTGCAATTTGCTTAATCTCGTCAAGGATTAAATGGGCGCTCTCGCTTCTAGCCTTCACCCCTATATGATCAAAGTGGGTATTGAAGAAATAGAATACCTTACCGCTGGATTTATCCTTAAATTTTCCCCAGGAGCAAATCCTAGGAAGTACGGCATCCCATCCTTTCAAGGGCTTTTCTGGAGTTTCTGAAAGCCAAAAATCCCCTTTATAAAGTAATTCAAACCTATCCTTTTTAAAGAAGATGGCGGAATGCTCCCCCGCCTTTTTACCATCATCCCTACCCACACCTATACGGTCGTACCCTGGTAAATTGTCTTTGAGATAGACCAGCATGTGCTCTAGACCTTCTTGAGTACCCACAATATCGTAGTCATGAAATAGGATAAACTTCGCCACGGTTTCCTTCCTATAATTCCAATTGTTAAGGGAGTCTGCAGGGTTATCATACCTAAGGTTAAAACTACCCGCTCGCAAATCTTGGGTATAACAGTTGCTTTCTAAGCATGCGCTCAACAGCAGTAAAAAAATATACTTCATAATTAATTCTTAAGATGTCTATTTGTTGAAAATTAACTACTCACCCCAACAAATACATATTTATTGGGAAGATTATGGCAATTTTTTACCTGCATTCAATTATCCTTAAAATAACTCAATTAATTTAGCACTAATACCCCCTTAATGTTCCAGTAAATATCGGTCATTTCAATGATTTTATGGGCCTCTTGAGAGTAAATATGATAGGCTTAAGGCAGGCCAACAAATGTATGCAGCTCTCAGCTATCGCCTACAACCTTAAGAAATACCTGAAATTCACTCAAAAACGGGTAAAAAGTGGGGCAGGGATGCTCGGCTTTTATTTAAAGTTTGCAATGACGTTAAATCAGGAATATAAGTCCATTTTAAAGGGACTTCATTTTGCTAATTTACAAACGGTATAAAACTAGAAAACCGCTTAGAAGCGGTTTAAATGAATGTGTTTTCTATGAATTAGGGACTTGTGCAACGGTTACCGGTGTTGGGCATAGTTATTTTAATTCGTTTTTTATCAGTTGTGCATTATCACACGCTTCCATTAATCCGTTATACCAAATACTTATGGGCAATTCTTTATTTGGTGAAAATTCAAACGACTTATTGTCTTTATAGTATTTTACTTTTGGTGGAATTCCATCAATTCCATTACCTAAAATTGCATTACATCTCAATGTTTCTGTTAACCCATTAGCCCAATTATCTGACCTATAAAATTGTCCGTCAGTTTCGTCACTTGCCCAATCAATTATAACCGCTTTTCTTATTTTATTGTTGTCATATCTGTGAATAGGAAAAGAACTATTTAAATGTTTATCCCCGAATCCATAGCCAATAAACAAATATGAATCGGCTTCGTTTGCAAGTTGGTCTAACTTACTGAAATACTGTTTAAATGGTGTTTTTAACAGTTGATTTGGTTTGTCTAAACCAGTTATTATATTTGAATTTAAATGAAGAATACCGCTACTAGAATTATTAGTTCTTCGTTGACCTGCACCAGGACTAAACTTTTTACTTAAATCATCTTGCCAAAAAATATGATGATGGTCAATTTCATTTAATTCACGAGTGTCAAAATGAACTGAACCGTGTAAATGATAACAAAAATTCCACTTATTATTGTAAAATTCAGAAATGTCGAACTTTCCAGTTTCTTTATTAAAGCCTGTAGACAAGTCAGGAAGAGTTGATAAAATTACGTTATCATAGTTTAGATTGATAAAGCCTAATTCATACTCTTCTTTTAGACTATCAAATAAGTACTTAAGTTTTAATATTTGTTGCGATTTATGTTCTTTTAGTTTTGAGCATTTGTCTCGGAAATATCTTAGTAGGTCATCAATTAAATATCCAATTAAGTATTGGAAATCCATTCCATCTGCAATTTTTCTATTACGATGAGATAAAATTTCTGGAAATGATTTAAAATCAATGAAAGCATTTATTGGATGGTTTTCGCCCCAACTATGGTCTTCTGAAATAGATGCTATATTTTGTATTGTAAAAAGAGTTTGTTCAAAATTTGGTTTTTGGTAATAATCATTTGTAGATTTTTCCTCAAGTCTTTTTACAACTTTGTTTTTTACCCAAGTATAGAGATTTTCTCTTTCATTATCTGCTAATGGAAGGTATCGACTAGCCCAACTGTTAAATAATTTGTCTATTTCGGTAACAGTAGGCATTCCGAAATCAATTGATGCACCAGCACCTATAATTATTAACAGTTTCTTCATTTTCTAATTATGCCCAACGGTTGGCGGTATGAAATCGTTGGGGATTGTGGGTTACTTTCTTGTCCAGTTACACTGAACTTGATGCGTGGCAGAATGTTTGAATAACAGCCTAACCCCCAATGTTTTATACCGCGTGTTAGCTGCTGTGTTTTATTCAATTCGTTATAAGTTACTTTCTTTAAATTTTGTTTTGAATTTATTATCTGCTTCTATGATTTTCTTAAAGTCAATCATATCCGGGTTATATATTAAATCGTAGTCTTTGTCTTTCGGTCTAAAATGATTTACACCATAAGCAACACTATTTTCAGGTATGTCTTTTGTAATTATTGCTCCAGCTGCTATCACTGAATTCTTTCCAATTAAAATTGGTCCTAAAATTTTCGCTCCATCCCCAACCACAACATTTTCATCAATTATTGGACTACCGACATTTTCCCATTCTTTACTCACTTTGTTGTATTTCATATTAGAACCAATAGTTACATTTTGGTAAATGACAACATTACTACAAATTTTCGCTGCAGCAATTGTGCAACCTCTTGCGTGATGGGCAAACAATACGCTTTTATCCATTTCACTGCAATGAATTTCACAGCAATAAAATTTTTCCAATAAATTCTCAGCTATTTGTCTCAGTAATTTATTTTTTGAATGGCAATTTATATTCACTAATTTTTCAAACATATAATCTAATTTTTAAATTTTTACGGTTCTGTAACATTGCAGCTAACTTGTTATATCAACACTAAATATATACATATCCCCTCAAAATTTACGGGATATCAACACTTTTGAGTTGTGTTTATAAAAATAACGAATTGGCTTTGAACTAGTTTACGGAATTCCTTAATCAAGAATCTGTATAGCTATTTTAGGACGGGTCACAATGAATAAATGCTAAATAGATACTCCATGGATAAAGCATGGATACTGTATGAAGAGTGTATGAAAACAGCACCCTGGAAACTTAAAATCTAAAACTTATTCCCTTATAGCTTTGTCTGGCCAAAAGTCTTTCGGAGAGCATTGGAGTACTTCTGCAATAGCATTGAGATGATTGATATTATATTTTGCTCTTCTTGTATTTGATTCTACGTGTGAAATAAAGCTATCACTCATTCCTAATTTTTGCGATAGGGCAATTTGAGATAGATTTTTCTCCTTCCTTCTTTCTTTAACCCTTTCAATAATATAAGCCTCTACTTTACTTATCACAGTCTCTTCTTACGAAGTACAAGAAGTAAAATATAAACACACTTAACAAAGGTACCTGTACCATTATTAAATAGTTTTTACTATATTTGGGGAAATGCTAGAGGATTATAAGCATTTATAGCTATTGGGTTGCCATTAAGCTATTCAAAGTATACGGCTACCAAGTACACATTTCAATTAATACGGGATTAATAATGTGCTCAAAAACCAAAACACAATTCGAATTATTTAAACACGGCTGTCCAAGGGCATTCAATGCCATCTATAAACACTACCACCGCCGCATCTATTGGATGGGCAGGAGCCTAGTTCGGGATGTCTTTGTGGTGGAGAGCCTGGTGCAGGACACCTTTTTGACCCTTTGGGAAAAACGGGAGGATATCGAGTCCCCAAAGCATCTGGTGAATTTCCTTTATACGGTGATTTCCAGTGAATGCACCTGGTACTACACGCGCCCCAGGAATCAATTCCATCGCAGCGTGTTTGCCCTGGATACCGTCCCCCGCTATCAGGATTATATGTTGGGCCATGACCCTGATGATATGGATCATCACTTGATGGATCAACAAAAAAGGCAATTGGAATATGAGCGGGTCATATCCATATTGCCCCTTTTGGGCACACGGCGCAAACGCCTGATAGAGCTTTGCCTTGAGCACGGTTTTAAGTATGCCACCATTTCCCAGCATATGGGAATCAGTATCACCCAGGCACGCCTCACCATGAAAAGCACCATCGGGGAGATCAAGAACATACTCCATCAGGGATATATCCGCAAACCGGAAGAAAACTCATTCCCTGTCGGCCATTCCAATGAAATGACCCCACAGCAGGCACAGGTGCTGGACCTACGCTGTGAGCAGCACTATTCCTTTGCAGAGATAGCCACGCAGCTCAACCTCTCGCAGAAGGAAGTACACCGGGCATTTACCACGGCCTATAGGTTCCTGCAGGGCCAGGGACGTCACCTAAGATCCGCATGACCATGAAGACCAAGACACTAAGCCTAACCCGTAAGATCCAGCTCAATATAGACCTGGCCGATCATGAAGAACGCAAAGCGGCCATGGATAGGCTCTACGATTGGCAGTATTGCTGTTTCAAGGCGGCAAACATCATCGTCACCCATCTGTACTGCCAGGAAATGATACAGGATTTCTTTTACCTTACCGAGGACATCCGGTACAAGCTTGCCGATGTCAAGAAGCACGAAAACGGCATCCTCAACCGTTCCCGCATCAACACAACCTACCGGGTGGTCTCCGATCGTTTCAAGGGGCAGGTACCCACCGATATCCTGGCCAGCCTCAACAAGAACCTCGAAAGTTCGTTCCACAAGAACAGGTCCAAGTACTGGAGCGGTGAGCGCTCCCTAAAGAACTTTAGGCGTGATATCGGCTTTCCCTTTTACGCCCGTTGCATTCGGGGGCTGAGGTATGACGAGGACCGCAATGCCTTTTGCTTCCGGTTGTTCCAGATGCCCTTTTGCACCTATCTGGGCAGGGACTTCTCCGACAAGCGGCCCCTCCTCCACCGTGTCCTGAAGGGGGAGACAAGGCTCCGTACTTCCGAGATAAAGCTACGGGACGGCAAGATCTTCTGGCTGGCGGTCTTTGATGTCCCACAGGA
>PALD01000036.1 GCA_002710685.1 Cytophagaceae bacterium
ATCTTCCATAAGAAAACTGTAGTATTAAAATTAAACAAAAAAATAGGCGGGTTTAAAACCCGCCTATTTTTTTGTTTACACAGTTTTTTGGATACTACCTTGGATGAATTGCTTCGTCCTTTTGAGTTGACCTTTGAATATATAAGAGCTGATTATCGTTCATTCTTCGCCCATTATGGAATCGAGCTGAACACATCAAAAGAATGGATTGAGAAAAGTGTTCCAAAATATCTCACTTTTCTCAATTCATTATAATATTGGTAGTCGGTATGTTTGGCCTCTTACCCTATTGCCATTGTATATACTTAGTTATGTGATGTATAGCCCTTTTTACCTGTTTCCGACCCAATGTGGATAAATTGGTGTTTGTTTCGAAACTTCATTGAGTTGGTTTAAGTGTTTTTCAGAAATATTCCAACCGACAGATTCAATGTTCGAGAGCAACTGTTCCTCGTTTCTTGCTCCGATGACTATATTGGAAACAGTTTTGTTTTGTAATAACCAATTGATGGCAATTTGCGGTATTGATTTTCTGGTTTCGTTGCTTATCTTTTCCAAAACCTCAACGATATTAAAAAGAAATTCGTTTTCGACAGGTGGTGCCCCCACATCTCCCCCAGATTTTATCCTGCCATCCTTCATTTCCACTCCTCTTTTTATCTTTCCTGTTAGTCGCCCCCAACCGAGCGGACTCCAAACCATCAATCCCATATCTTGGTCTTCCAGAAGTGGCATCAGTTCCTGTTCATAATCTCGACCAATCAACGAATAATAGCCTTGATAAACCACATACTTTTCCAAATTTAATTTTTCTGAAATTGAAAGTGATTTCATCAATTGCCAAGAAGCAAAATTTGAACAACCGATGTATCTTACTTTGCCGCTTTTAACCATATTGTCAAGTGTCCTCAAGGTTTCTTCAATAGGTGTATTTTTATCGAAACCGTGCATTAAATATAGGTCGATATAATCGGTATTCAATCGTTTTAAGCTGTCATCAAGTGCATTCATCAAGTGGTGTCTTGACGAGCCTTTTTCGTTAGGGTGTTCTCCCATTTGAAATGTGGCTTTGGTGGAAATAATGCTTTTGTCCCTTTTTCCTTTCAATGCCTTTCCCAAAACAATTTCCGAATCGCCAATAGAGTAAACGTTAGCGGTGTCAAAAAAGTTGATACCTCTTTCAAGGCAAATGTCGATAAACCGTGCAGCTTCTTTTTCATCGGTTTGTCCCCAACGTTGAAAAAATTCGTTGGTTCCACCAAAAGTGCCTGTTCCAAGACTCAATACAGGAACTTTCAATCCTGAATTTCCTAAATTTCTATATTCCATTTTTTATCTGTTTTTATGTTAAAATTATTTTTCTCTCTTTATACTAAAGACAGCCATTGTAACGGCTATTACTGAAAATGTCGCACTCATCAACGTAATAGACAATAATCCCAATGAAGTTGAAATAAGGACTCCACAAATGGATGAACCCAATGCGATGCCTACATTGAAGGCGGAAATATTCAAGACCGATGAAACGTCTTCGGTGCCTGGTAGATATTTTTCTGAAAGCTGTATGACATACAATTGCATTCCGGGAACAGTCGCAAACCCGATAAAACCCATCATTGCAATTAATATAAGTGCAGGAATTTTGTACGGTAGAAATACGAACATCAAAATGAATGTGATAGACAATAAAGCAAATAGAACCATAAGCGTTTTTGCGGGCTTTTTATTTGAAAACTTTCCGCCCAAAAGGTTTCCGAAAGCAACGGCAATCCCATAGAATAACAATATCAGCGTGATTTGATTTTCTGAAAACCCTGAAATGGTTCCCAATAAAGGGGATAAATAGGTAAATGTCCCAAAAAGTGCCGCAAACGAAAATAAGGTCAAAGAAAAGCCTAAAAGAATTGACTTGTTTCTCAAAACCTTAAATTGGTCTTTAAGCCGAATCGGTACACCCTGTTTTATGTCGTTCGGCAGCCAAAGTTGATCGGCCAATAAACAAAGAAACCCTACAACGGCAATTCCGCCAAAGGTAAAACGCCACCCAAATTGCTGACCAATGTAAGTGCCAAGTGGAACGCCAGTTACCATTGCAACGGTCAAGCCTGTAAACATAATGGCTATTGCGGTAGCTCTTTTTTCTTTCGAAACCATACTACTGGCAATATTTGCACCGATTCCGACAAAAACTCCGTGAGCCACACCAGATAAAACCCTTGCTATAATCAAAAGGGTAAAGTTGGATGAAGCGAAAGCCAAACCATTACTGATGGCAAAAAGTAAAACAATGACAAGCAGTAATTTTTTACGGTTTATTTTATTGGTAAATGCGGTAACAATCGGTCCACCAATTGCCACGCCTATGGCGTAGGAAGTAACCAGCCAACCCGTTGATGCTATACTAATTGAAAACTCCTTGGCGATGGTGGGCAACAAGCCAATCATAACAACTTCGGTTGTTCCGATGGCAAAAACACTTCCCGTCAAAGCCCAAATGGCAATGGGCATACGGCTCTTTTCCGTAACTGCTACACTATTATTTTGCATAGGACAAAGTTCTGAAGAGCTTTTTTTGCTAAACAGGACATTTGTCAAAGGTTTGATGTGATAATTGTCACATTTTTAGACTTCGATTTTAGATAATCGGCTCAAAGTTTCTCGTGTAACCCCAAGGTAGGAAGCAATCATTGCCTTTGGTACTCGTTGTATTAAACCCGGATATAAATTAAGGAGATTGTGGTACCGGTCATTGGCATTACTGCTTAAAAAGCAAAGAATACGTTTTTGAAGGGCAATGTAACCATTAATTGTTTTTTTGAGGAAAAAGGTTTGCATTTTGGGCAGTTCCTTGCTCAACGTTTCTTTATTTTCCAACGTCAAAGAAAGTACTAGAGTATCCTCAAGACAGTCGACAATCATTGTCGATTTGGTTTTTTGGTGAAATGCTTCGGCATCTGTGATCCACCAATTTTCCATTCCAAACTGTAGAATATGTTCCTTCCCGTCAGAATCCAACCTTGAAACTCGCATCAATCCTTTAACTACAAAGAAGTCAAATTGGGCATAGTCGCCCTCGTGCAACACTATTTGGTGTTTTTTGAACGACTTTTTTTGAAAATGTTCCAACACGTAGTCAAATTCTTCATCGGTCAGTTTTACAATTTCTTCTATTTGTTTTCTTAAAGGATGTTCGTTCATTATTTCGGTTAGGCTTTTTCAGAGTCACACATAACTTGTTATATCATATAAAAATAGTAATTTACCCCTGGTTATTTCCGGATATCCGCAACTTATATTGATCTATAGGATTACGGAATCCCGTAGGCTACGAATCATCAGCTCACTTCCCTCCTATCCCAGAGTAACCAACTTCACATAATCATAAACTCATAAAACTAGTCTGGCCTTAGCCCATAGATTAATTTTGATGCAACTAAATATTGAGGGTTCAATGCCCATTTAAAATAGCCCCACCCAAACAGACTAAAAGCCATAGTAGGCTGACCGACTAAAAACCGATTCAGTCAACACGGCGTTCATGCTAGGTCATACTGGATTCTTACTTTTTTTAAGCTTTGATTCTTTTGTCACTTACGCGCCATTAGTCACAGACTAACGGGAGCGGGGTAAGATTTAGTATGCACGTATATATGGGATGGAAATTAATCGATTCATCATTTGGGCTGTCAAGTAGGCCAAAAGGGTAAATACCTACAAAACCGTTAAGACACTAGTTCAAAACTGGCGATAGCGGAGTATTGTTAATTTTCTTTGTGATAAGTTATATACTTAAAGTGTATTTATGCGATTGGGTATACTATTTTTGTAAAAATCCTTCTGCACTATGACATTTTCGGGCCATGATACTTTCCACTGCCGCCTTTTGGCTAAAAAAAGGAATTGATTTCTTGCAGCAACATGACAAATTTCAAGAAGATTCAGGAATAGAATTGGGCGTTGGTAAAAACATGGTTAACTCCATTCGATTTTGGACGAAAGCCTTTGGGGCAGTTGATGATGATTATAATGTAAATACCTTATTCAAAAATTTATTTGACGATGAGGGGTGGGATCCCTATCTCGAAGATGAAGGAACACTTTGGCTATTACATTATCAATTGTGCACTACAAACTACAGTTCCATTTATCATATTTTATTCCGGGATTTTCGAAAAGTAAAGCAAGAATTTACCAAAGCTGCTTTGATCAATTATATACTTGATCTTGGGCCAGGTACCACTCAAAAAATAATTGAAAAAGATTTTTCAGTTTTTACACGTATGTATGCCAGTGTAAAAGAATCAAACATTGATGATGGTTATACCGGAATTCTAACCGAAGTTGGTCTTTTTAGAGAAGTAGGGAAAAATAGCGAAGGTAAAATTTTATACCGTATTGAAAATTCTAAACAACAACAGATACCAAATGCCATTTTACTCGCTTGTATACTATTAAATAAGAACTATGGAAAGTCTATTAGCTTTACGAGTCTTTATAATGATACGAATGGAATAGGAAATATTTTTTGTTTAGATAGAGACCTATTAGAGCAAAAGCTAATTGAAATAGCTCAAACTTTTTCAGGGATCACTTATAACAGTGAGGCAGGTATTAAAGAACTTCAGTTCCAAGAGAACTATGGGCCAGTAGAAGTATTAAAACAATATTACAATGAGTAATTTTTCTCCATCCATTAATATTATTCGTGATGACAAAACAGCTTTCGAGTATATTGTTACCCCTAATGCTCAAAATACGGTAAATAAAATATTTGAAAACTTAAAGCGAGGGCGTCACTCATTTAATCTTATAGGTTCTTTTGGCACCGGTAAATCCTCATTTCTATTAGCTTTAGAAAAATCCATTCAGGGCGAAAAGGGCTATTTTGATATAGATAACAGCAGTAGTGATTTGATCAAACTGGTAGGGGATTATGGGAGTCTTTCCGAGGCACTCAATGAAGAACTTTCTATAGAATCTGATTTCACAGGTAATCAGGTTCTTTTTGATGCACTATATCAACGTTATGAATCAATCGCGAAAAAGAATGGAATATTATTTATCGTTATTGATGAGTTTGGAAAGTTTTTAGAGTATGCCGCTCAAAATAAGCCGGAAAAAGAGATTTACTTTTTACAAAAACTTGCTGAATTTGTAAATAACCCTGAACGCAATATAGTTCTGCTCACCTCTATACATCAAAGTGCAGAGGCTTATGGTATGAACTTGACAAAAGAACTTATTCAGGAATGGAAAAAGGTACAAGGAAGATTTGTTGATCTTCCGTTTAATGAACCCATTGAACATTTACTTCATCTCGCTGCACAGCGTATAAATGCCCCTTTATCCACTAATTCAATTGAGAACGAGAGCTCTTTAGTAGAAAGGAATGGCCTTTTTGATACGAAATTCAATAGCGATAGTGTGGGTCAACTTTTTCCGCTTACATTGACTAGCGGTTATGCACTTGCAATCAGTTTACAGCGATATGGTCAAAATGAGCGCTCTTTATTTACATTCTTAAACTCTCATTTCTTTGATTTATATCGAGATAGTGATCAATTGATAAGCCTTTCAGACCTCTACGATTACTTAAATGAGGAGTTTTATGCTTTTCTCTATACCCGGTCAAATCCCGATTTTGGAGCGTGGATTGCCCTTAAAACAGCCTTGGAGCGTGCAGAGTCCCTTGTAGATAAAAACCCAATTCTTAGTATTTACCTGCTAAAAACAATTGGCCTCTTATCAATTTTTGCTAAGGCAAGCGGTGCTATAAGTATTGACTTTTTGGAGAATTATTTGTCGTACAAGTATTCTAAAGCTGCTATTCGCGAGAACATCAATCTGCTGGAAAAGGCTAAAATTATTCGCTACAGTCGCTTTGATGATTCGTTCAAACTTTTTGAAGGAACTGATCTAGACATTGATCAAGCTATAGCACTTGCAGAGAATAAAATTGACAGTATTGATGTACTAACAAAACTAAGCTCTCATTTTGATTTCCCTATCATTATTGCAAAGTCAATAACCTACAGGTTAGGTACTCCTAGACTATTTGAATTTAAACTTTCAAAACATCCTATTTCTGATACTCCAAAGGGGCAAATTGATGGCTATATCAATTTATTGTTCAACGAATCGGGAGTAGATTCAAATCATATTATTGAACTTTCCAAAAATAGTCCTATTATTTACGGTTATTTTTCAAACACTGCCGGTATCGTTGAAACACTGTTTGAAATCGAGAAAACCAAGCAGGTTTTAAAAGATGTAGAAGATGAGAAGGATCGGGTTGCAATCAAAGAATTAAGGTCCATTATAAAAAGTAATGAAAACCTACTCAATCACTATGTGATGAATAGTCTTTACACTAACAAAGTGGATTGGTATTATTTGGGAAAGAAAGCTCCCATTAAGAGTCAGAATATCTTTAATCAGAAACTAAGCGAGATTAGTGCTGCCATTTATCATCAAGCCCCTGTTCTGCAGAATGAATTGATAAACAGAGATAAAGTTTCAGGTTCGATTTCATCTGCGCGAAAAAATTACTGGAGAGCTCTTGTCAATAACTATCATTTAAAAGATTTAGGATTTCCCGAAACCAAATGGCCAGCAGAAAAAACTATTTATTTTTCACTTCTTAAAGAAACCGGAATTCATATTCAAAATGGGGATGCCTATACCCTAACCGCCCCCACCTCTCAAAGCTTTGCCAGTTTATGGCAGATAAGTATGAATTTTCTGGATGATGCGAAAGTCCTAAGAAAAGGAGTTGATGATTTTTACAAAGTTCTTTCTCAAAGTCCAATAAAGTTAAAACAAGGGGTGATTGATTTTTGGGTGCCTACATTTCTTTTTATTAATCGAGGTAATTTTGCGCTCTACAATGAGAATGGTTTTGTTCCCTATATAGATGATACCATTTTATACTTTATCACAAAAAACCCTAAGGAGTACTCGGTAAAAAGTTTTGAACTTAATACCCTACGGTTAAATCTTTTTAATAAATATCGTGATTTCTTACAGCAGGGTAATAAAGAGAAATTAGATAATGACTCTTTTATAGAAAGCATCAGACCGCTTCTTATATTCTACAGGGATTTATCGGAATATGCCAAAAACACTAAAAACATTTCAAAAGAAGCCATCGCTTTAAGAGAAGCTATCAGTAAAGCTACTGATCCAGAGAAAACCTTTTTTGAAAACTTCCCCAATGCTTTGGGCTATAGCACGAGTGAGCTGAGTTCAGATGACACCCTCTTTGAAGATTATATCATAAAATTTCAGAATGCAATTCAGGAAATAAAAAATTCTTATGATGAACTTGTCGATCGGATTGAGCTGTTTATTTGTGATGAACTAATAGGTGAGCGCATTCCCTTTAAAGAGTACCAGGTTCGACTACAAAAACGTTTTGAGGGTATAAAAGAGCATCAGGCATTGACCCGTCATAAGGTTTTCTTGTTGCGTGTTAAATCTAATTTACCGGATCGAAACAGTTATTTAATGTCTTTAGCACAAGCGCTGATCAATAAACGATTGGATGCTTTTAAAGATCTTGACGAAGTACTTTTAAAAGATAAGATGCTAACTTTAGTGAAAGAATTAGATAACCTGGTCGACTTAACACGTGTTGAACAGAGTAACGATGAAGACCTCATAAAAGTTGAATTGACTACACTTGCCGGTGGAAGCATAGATAATATCATTCGACTGCCTAAAGCAAAAAAAGAGGAGGTTAACCATGCAACGGACTTAATTTATTCTGAATTAGCTAAGTACAAGAATTTAAAAATGTCTATTTTAATGGCATTATTAGAGAAAGAATTGAATTCTAATGACAAAACCTAGACACATATTGGGCATTTCCGGAGGTAAGGATAGCGCAGCTTTGGCTTTATACCTCAACAAAAAATACCCATCGATAGATTTTCAATATTATTTTTGCGATACGGGTAAAGAACTTAAAGAAACCTATCAATTAATTCATAACTTAGAATCAATTTTAGGAAAGCCCATTTTAAAACTGGAAAATCCTGAATTGGAGAATACCGGTGACAAACCTTTTGATTTTTATTACAAATCTTTTAGGGGCTATTTACCCTCCCCACAGGCGCGCTGGTGTACCGCATTGATGAAGTTAAAGCCTTTTGAAAAGTTTGTGAATGGAGAGCCCGTGATATCTTATGTGGGTATACGGGGTGATGAAGACCGGGAAGGTTATATTTCGAGAGAAGCTAACATTCAATCTATATTTCCGTTTAGAAAGAACATCTGGAGCAATGATGTAATGTTGAAGTTTTTTAATCCTGAAAATAGGGATAGGGTGGCCGACCTGTATCAAAGACAATTTAAAGGAGCTTCTTTAGATACAGCTGTTTCTATTCTTGATGAATATATCAGCCTGGACCATAACAATCGTGCGGAAACGGAAAAGATTTTAAAAAATAAGGCCAGCAATTCCCTTAACCTGGGTATTTCAGCTTTTAACCATGTCGTTTTTGACTTTTTAAAAAGTACCCAATATCCACTTGCTCTTGAAGATACGTATGAGTTATTGGAAAATGAAGATATACTGGTTCGCGAGGATATCTTTAAAATTCTAAGGGAATCTGGAGCGGGTGTGCCAGAATACTATGAGAAAATAGAATTTGAGGTAGATGGTCAAAAAGGGGAATATGCCCGTAGCCGGTCTGGATGTTATTTTTGCTTTTTTCAACAAAAAATAGAGTGGGTTTGGCTTTATGAACAGCATCCTACTCTTTTTAAAGAAGCGATGAAGTATGAAAATGCCGACGAACTCTTTACTTGGGTACCCAATGAATCTCTAGAAGAGTTAATACAACCTGAGCGTATAAAGGAAATTAAATTAGGGCATATACAACGCTCTAACAAAGCGAAATCAAAATCATCACCTTATCTGTTAGATATTCTAGAAGGGACCGAACGGGAAGGGTGTAATACTTGTTTTTTGTAATATGGCTTATGACTTAGATTTTCATGAGGAAGGTGACTTAATCCTTCATATTAAGAAATTCTTTTTGCACCCTAGCTCTTGGAATGAGGCTGAAAATCAAATACCTATTACATTATCTTGGAGAAAGTATAAGTTTTCACCTCAAAATCGTACTAAGATACCAACTAGTAGTGGGGTCTATGCTTTTGTGGTTATTCCAGAATTTGACAATTGTTTTGAGACGAAATATCTTTTTTACGCTGGAAAAACAAATAGGACACTTAGGGAAAGATATGCAGAATACCTTCGGGAGAGAGCTGGTAAAGGAAAACCAAGAAATAAGGTATTTAAAATGTTCAAACAATATGACGGCTATCTGCATTTCTTTTTTAGCGAAATAGAAAATTCGAATGATGTTGATTCTTGTGAAGATTGCTTGTTGAATACTTTTGTTCCACATGTAAATGTACAGATAGCCAAAGCTAAGATTAAACCGGAATTGCAATACATCTATGAAAGCGCTTAAAAAAAACAAAAAGTTAAACCTTCCTTGCCTTAGAGGCAAAATGGGAGATTGGATGTATTACGTCACATTGTTAAAATTTGATGAAGTAGCAAATCGAGTTTTTCTTCCTGAAGAGATTGATGAAAAGTATGAAGACAAGGAAGAACTTAAGTTAGGAGACTGGATTCAAAGGGATTTGGAAAGGAAACGTATTAAGGAGGTGGTTAATTACTTGAAAAGACAAAAACAGCGTTTCTTTAATAGTCTAATTCTTGGTATGTATGACGGAAAACCTAGTTATAGAGAAATTGAAGTAGAAACCTCTTCAATATATGAAAGGGAAGAAGAAACACAATATTTTTCTAAGACTTTTGGAATCTTGACTTTGAATGGAAACGAGTCAATATTTGCAATTGACGGTCAGCATAGGGCAATATCAATACGAAAAGCTGTTGAGGATAAAAAAAATCTCATCGATGACGAAATTTGTGCAATTTTCGTTGCACACAAAACAGATGATGAAGGTAAAATAAGAACTAGAAGGTTGTTTTCTACACTCAATAGATATGCCAAACCAGTTAATAAAAAAGAAATAATAGCTCTTAGTGAAGATGATAATTGTGCTATACTAACCCGAAGACTGGTGGAGCACTACAAAAAGTTTGAGGATAAAATTCTTATACACGGAAACAAATCAATAAATCGGGGCAACTCTTATGCTTTTACAAGCATAATTCAATTATATGAAATTATTGTTTTACTTCTTTGTGAAGTTAGAATTACAAGTGTAGGAATGACATCCGGAGAGGATAGGAAGGACTTTACTAATACGAGGGTAAGTGAGGAAGCTCTGAATGACCACTATCGTAAACTGACAAATATTTTTAATAAAACTATTTCAACATTTAGCCAACTAGAAGATTTGTTAGTAAATGATAAAAAAATTGACAGAACAAATAAAAAGACTAGTTTAATATTTCGCCCTATTGGTCAAGAAATATTTTTTAAAGTGCTAAAGGCTGGAATCACAGAAGGAGTGCATAATAAAGTATATGATTATTTTGAGAACGCAAAATTTGACCTCGACAATCCGGTATGGAATGAAGTTTTTTGGGATGAAGAAACCAATAATATTATTACTTTATCTGAAAGACAAAAATATGCCTATCATTTGATAATGGAGAAAATTGGAATACCCATAAATCGTACTAAAAAGGATAAAGAAATTTTTCAATCTTTTGGTTTTTCCACTAATGATATATAATAAAACTACTCCCCAACCCCTTCCATCAGCACGTCCATCCCTCCATAGTTCAAAATAAAGGTAGAGTAATAATTATCAAATAAATCTTTTAAATATGTACCTAAATCAACTGGTTCAGGCTCATCCCTTCCTGCTATTTTTTGTGAGATTTGATAGCCCCTGTTTATTGTAATGGTATAAAGAAAA
This sequence comes from Cytophagaceae bacterium, assembly GCA_002710685.1. Classification (GTDB taxonomy): domain Bacteria; phylum Bacteroidota; class Bacteroidia; order Flavobacteriales; family Flavobacteriaceae; genus Leeuwenhoekiella. The sequence continues at coordinate 10,912 of PALD01000036.1, forward strand.
AGGGTGTGGAAGTACACAGATGAATAATATTTTTGATTGGCTGCGATAATCTGATTTTCATTTATATGCTTATAGGTAGATTTAAAATTCATCAATACGCTACTATCCATATTCACAAAAATGCGTGTTAGCGTATCGCCTTGAGCGTCGGGTACCATAACGGTAGTATGATTCATTTCCATACTTGTGGCTCCTTCTACATCCTCCCAGAAGACCGCATCTTTTTGGTCCTCTTCCTTGGTTTCATACGCAAAAAGCAATTGAGGCAAACCTAGGTCTTCATTATCATTTTCCTCTTTGGGGGTTTTCACTTTAGGAGCTTCCTCATCAACAATCATTACCCAAAACATTTCGGTAAGATTTTTTCCCGGGGCCGAAAGGTCCACTTGCATCTGTATTGCATCTCCTACCTTTAAAGAATCTTTGGGATTTAGAGCTATTTTTATAGAACCCTTATTGGGGCTGCTTTTAACCACGTTAAAAATTTCGGTAGGCTCCTTGGGAGTACCCGGCTTAGTACCGCCTTCCGTTTCATTGCTTTTGACATTTAGGATAGAAATTTTTAGGTCACCAGGCTCATCGGTCCTGTCAAAGTATTCATTTTCTACATCTGTGGAAAACCGAATGGATTTTTCGCCGTTGAGCGGAATTTTGGCTACCATATCATTACCTTTCTTACCATTTATTTCAAATAGGGATGGAAAACGTTGCGGTTTAAATGGTGTTTCTTTAGTTTCGTTTTTAGAAGGTCTTTTTTCTGTTTTATTTTTCTTCTGTTCCTTGATGTCTAGTTTAAAGGTCTTTCCCAGGAGTTTCATCAGGTCAGAATTCAAGGGCATATTCTTGGTAAAGCTTTTAAGGAGGTCGCCCGTTTTTGATGAACTGTCTATATTAACCGCCTGTTTTCTTTGTTTCTCAATGTCTGCCAATCGTCCATCCTTCTTACTTAATTGCTCGGCTAGATAATGTCTTAAAAATTGGGTTTCCTGGCCTTCTTTTAGGCGGTCACGGGAAGCCATAAACAGTTCTTTCCTAAAATTATAGCTCATTTCTGTGCAATCTACATGGATTAATAAATGACTCTTTAGTAAATTGAGTTTAAGCGAACGAGTTATAAATTCTGAAGTATAATGACCATGTACCTGGCCATTTAATGAAAACATGACGGCCATGGAATTTTTAAAATATCGCTTCTGAATGGTCGCTTTAGATTTCTTTAAATCAAAATTCCGCACTTTGGTCTTAAAAACAAAACAAGAGACTTTCATCCGACCAAAGTTTTCGTCTTCAAATTGTTCTGAAAAGGACTCTTCTATATAATCATCTTCTTCATTGGCCAACCGTCTTTTAAGTCCAAAGAGGTCATTGTCTAATACATTATTGTTAGGATAACGTTCTTTGGTATCCTTCGTAAGAATGGGAAGTGCAGGATTAAACAGATATTCATTAATACTTTGGTTCAGGTCTTGTGCAAAGCCGGAATATCCCTTAGGAAACTGATAAGAATATAACTTAATTATAGACCCTGTTTTAAATTTCCTGTTTTCCAGTTTTAAATCCAGTTCACTGATGGGGAAAGAGGCAATGGCGCCATCTATCAGTAAGTACTCATACCATGTTTCTTTAGATTGGTCGGATGCCTTTTTAGGATGCTCTCGAATAAGTGTAAATCCAAAATCTCCTGTACCATCATATTTTTTAGAAGCAATGAGTTGATAGCGCTTTTTACCACAGAATACAATGGACCCACTGCCTCCCATATTATACTTACCCTGAACAAAATGCACATTGTTTTTATTCCCCCTTACGAGGGATAAAAATGTATTTTCAAAATCCTTTGGGTGTTGGCCCTCTCCATTATCATAAACTACCACGGATGTAGGATGATTTGTGCGATTGCTACGAGGTCCTTTTCCGTCAGCAATAATTTGAATTTCTTCAGCCTGGGCGCGTCTTTGGGATTTTAAATCCCAATTGTTATTGGGATAAAACTTCTCAATGGCCTCTTTCATTGATTGTGGTGCCGCAGGATTTTTCGGATCAATACCTAATTCATAACATTTCTTGGTAAGTAAAGCATCGATGGAATTTGTGACTTTTTCAATGAGTGCAGCAATTGGATTGGACTGTTGATTTTTAACTATTCCATAGTTACTCCTATTGTCACCCAAAGGCTTCCAGTTACCATCGTCAAAAATATCTGGATGATCTTCCATAACCTTTAAAAGATCATCTTCATCTTGAGCATTAAAAATTTCAAAAAATAATTCCCTGTTAGATAGTATGCTGGTTGTTCCAGTAAATAAGTCGCTCATTAAATTTTGTTGTCAAGTTCATTTACACAACACGACAGGGGAAGAAGTGCGATAACTAAATTAACAATTTATTTAGTCCATTAAAATAAATATCCCAAAAACTTATTTCCAGGACATTATATTCTTTTAAGTTCTGTAGGCTAATTTTAGAATCTACTGTTTTCCCAATTCTGTTCAATCCAACTCTTTATTTTCTCCTGACTTCTGACATCTCCAGGTACTTCCTCACGTATCATTTTTTCAATTTTATTTCCTGATCGTGTTTCTTTTAAACCATGTATATCTGCTAGTTTATTAATAAAATAGAGTATTTCATAGCCTTCTTTCCTGTTTAATAATGTGCTGTCTGGTTCTCCAGTAATTTTGGGGTTATCTCCAGAAATAGTAGTCCATGAATAATCTTTGTAATAAAGATCTGATTTAGTGATAAGTGCCATAACATATTAGGTTTATAATTATTTATGGCAAGTTCTTCCATTTCCTTTTAAAGACTTTACGGAATCCCGTAATCCTACAAAATTTGTATAATTATTTCAGCATTATAATAGGGAAAATCCTATTGTAGAACACATTTCCAAGTTCACCTTATAACATAATAATGTATGAAATTAAAATTGAAAATTAGCAGGAATATGCGCTTTTTACTTTTTTATAAAGTAATCGTCTGTTAGAAAGTCGGAATATCTCTTTTCGACATTTTTAAAGAAGTCTGAAAGTTTTATTCCGTGGTTGAAGCACAGAGTACTTAAAGTAGACAATGGTAAATTATAACCATCCTCTTGTTGTATCTTTTCTATAATATGGTAATTAACACCATACTTTTTACCATATTTTCTTGAGCTGATATCTTGAGATGAAAGCCATTCTTCACTTATATATTTACATACGTATTTATCCGCAGTAAATACCTTCTTTGTTTTCTTTATGCTTTTATCCGCCATTAGCACAAATGAAAAAAATGTATATATTTTTATTGAGAGCGTTCGCTCTCGTTTTAAAATTTTTATTTATATTTACCTCATAATTATATTTTTGCGAAACTTCTGAACGTAAAATATTAGAAGCATTCGCTTTGAATCTCGATCTAGAAACTGGTAATTTTTATACGTACGAGATGATAAGTGAAATTGCTCACGACCCGGGCGTGGGCTCTCACTTGTTCGTACGTGGGTATACCAGTACCTTAGATCGATAAGTTGAGACCTGCGCCTTTTTGTATCCGGGCGGTACTTCTTCTTTTTCAAAGCCCGTGTTTCTTTCCTTGGGAGCTTTGCAACCCCCATTTCAATCCCCTAAAGTCAATGGCCATAATGGTCACCGCTCGTTGTAGCGTTATATAAAAACCGGTATGCCCCCTGGCATCCCTAAAATTGATATTCCATGAAAAACGCGCATACGGGAGCGCGTTACATTCCGCTAATTACCCGTGGGTGATGGTCCCTGCCTATGTGGGGCTGTCGTTTGGGAGGGATATGGCTGCTCCTGTCCATTTTTGGGCAGGGTGTGGCCGGGGACCGGTATGACCGGTACATAGGTGAATTAGCCTTAAAAAAGAATTGCTTATGCAAAAAAGAAGAATGAAGATCCTGTTTCAACGGGTAGAACCAAAAACCTTCCCAGTGATTGGCGTCGCGTGGGAAGGCCTGGTTTGATAAAACGAATGTTTCATTTTACTAACATCTCAAAATTATGAAAAATTATACGGGTAGGGTTAGTATAAGGATACTTGTATGCAGTATCTTTATAACTAGCTTATATACAGTGCATAGCTCCACTACCGCGCCTTTCACTCCTAACCCTTTTGCTAACCTCGGTATCGTGCCTGCCGCCACATCTATGCAGCAGCAGGTAGGCGGCACCGTTAGGGATGCGGACGGGATGCCCCTGCCGGGGGTCACCGTCCGTCTCAAGGACAACTCCCGCGGCACCACCACAACCCTGGATGGCACTTACCTGCTCCCCGCCTCCCCCACCGATACGCTGGTATTCAGCTATGTGGGGTTTACCACCCAGGAAATCGCCGTCAATGACCGCACCACGATCAATATCATCCTGGAAGAGGATATAACCTCCCTGGATGCCGTGACCATCAACGCCGGCTATTACAACACCACGGAACGGGAACGCACGGGGAATATATCCCGTGTGGATGCAGAGGAAATCGAACGGCAGCCGGTGACCCATCCCCTAGCCGTTTTGCAAGGGCGGATGCCCGGGGTTTACATTACACAAAATACCGGTGTTCCCGGTGGGGAATTTGAAATTCAGGTACGGGGAACCAATAGCATAGGGGCGGGCAATGCCCCACTCTACATTGTGGATGGTGTTCCCTTTTCTTCCAGCTCTTTGGGTTATAATGTAAATTCGTATGTCCTTTCGGGGAATATATCCCCCTTAAATTCGATCAACCCGGCCGATATAGCCAATATAGAGGTACTCAAGGATGCAGATGCCACCGCTATCTATGGTTCGCGCGGGGCCAATGGGGTGGTGTTGATCACCACCAGGCAGGGCAAGGTGGGCAAGGCCCAGCTTGCCCTGGAGGTTAATACGGGTATTGCCGAGGTTGGGAATTTCGTGTCCCTAATGGGCACTACCGAATATCTTGAAATGCGCCGCGAGGGCTATGCCAATGATGGGGTGGTCGATTATCCCTCCAGTGCATATGACGTGAACGGAACGTGGGATCCTGATCGTTATAACGACTGGCAGGAAATCCTGATAGGGGGAGTTGCGCGCCAGCAGCAGGCCAACCTGAGGTTGGGTGGTGGCTCTGAACGGACCCGGTACCTCCTGGGGGGTACCTTTCGTCGGGAGACCACTGTATTTCCCGGGGACAATGCCTATACCAAGGGCGGGTTTTTGGCCAATATGAACCATGGAGGTGTAGATGATCCATTGCATGTATCCCTTTCCATGAATTATGTAATAGATCATAATGACCTTCCCGGGGAAGATCTTACCAACCTTACACGGACCCTGGCACCCAATGCCCCGAACCTCTATAACGATGATGGTAGCCTCAACTGGGCGGATAATACATGGGCAAATCCCATTGCATCACGTACCTATGAACGTTTTGATGCCAAGAGCCGTACGTTGATACTCAACGGTAGGGTGGATTATAGATTTTTTAAGCATTGGGTGGTCAAGGCAAACCTTGGGCTGACAACCATGAACCTACAGGACAAAAAGGTGACACCTTCCACGAAGTTCAATCCCGACCTTAACCTGGACAGTAGCCGTTCCCTGGTATCCAGCAGTACTGGGGAGCGCAGTTCATGGATTTCCGAGCCCCAACTTGAGTATGAGAATACCTGGGGAAAAATACAGCTGACCGGTCTTGTGGGAATGACATTTCAAGAAGAGAATAGCAGTATCCTTTCCCTTAGGGGAAGGGATTTCCCCAGCAATGAACTGCTGGGGGACCTATCTGCAGCCTCTATCTTGGAGGTGAGACAGAATGTTTCCTCAAGCTATAGGTATCAAGCCGTGTTTGGGAGGGTCAACCTGAACTGGGACGGAAAATATATCCTCAATATTACCAGTAGAAGGGATGGGAGCAGCAGATTTGGCACGGATAGGCGTTATGCGAACTTTGGGGCCGTGGGTGCGGCCTGGCTATTCTCTAGGGAAAGCTTATTTACGGGACTTGATTTTCTGAGTTTCGGCAAGCTACGTGGAAGTTATGGCATCACTGGCAATGACCAGATAGGGGATTATGAATATCTGGATACCTATAGCCTAACGGGACGAAGCTATGGAGGGCTGAGCGGGCTTGCACCTACGCAGCTTTTCAACCCCACATTTGGATGGGAAACCAATAGGAAACTTGAACTTGGCCTTGCCCTGGGATTTGTGGATGACCACATCCGGACGGAAGTTTCCTTCTTCCTGAACCGTTCCGGGGATCAACTGGTGGGGATTCCCCAACCAGGGACCACTGGATTTACGATGCTTCGCTCCAATCTGGATGCCATTGTGGAAAACAGGGGTTGGGAGGTTGTCTTCAATTCGGTCAATATAGACACGGATAACTTTAGTTGGAGCTCTGGTTTTAACATTACCATACCCAAAAATGAACTTGTTTCCTATCCCGGGCTGGAGGGCTCTACATATGCAAATCAACTGGTGGTGGGAAAATCCCTAAACATCCAAAAGCTGTATGTCCTTGATGGGGTAGATACCGATTCGGGTGTCTATACTTTTAGGGACTTCAATGGGGATGGGGAACTGAGTTCACTGGATGACAGGGGATATATTGCCTCCCTGGACCCCCGTTTTTATGGTGGCCTCAACAATGACCTTCGGTATGGGAACTGGCACCTCAACTTCCTGTTTCAATTCGTTTCCAGGGATAACAGGGGATATCTTTCTGGAATACCAGGGGGAATGGTCAATCAGCCGCTGGTTGTCACGGACCGATGGGAAGAGGCAGGGGACGAGGCACGTTTTCAGCAATACAGTAGTGGCCGTAACAGGGATGTATCCAATGCTTATCTGCGCTTTAGGGACAGTGATGGCAATTGGGAAGATGCGTCCTATATCCGCTTAAAAAATATCTCATTGGAATATACCCTTTCCAAAAAGATATTGAAACAGCTTGCTGCTACCCTATACCTACGTGGTCAGAACCTGTTGACCATTACAGGATACGAGGGACTGGATCCTGAATCTCCTTTACCAAATATTTTACCTCCCTTGAGACAATATAATATGGGTGTAAAGTTAACTTTCTAAAATCTTTAACATGAAATATATACATATCAATATACAGCGCCTGGGCCATATTTTCTTGACCTTGGGAATGGTTTTTTCCATTCTGGGCTGTGAACCTTTCCTGGATGTGGAACTCCCCCCAAACCAGCAGACCGGTGAGGGCGTCTTCAATGAGATCCGGACCATTGAAGCAGCTATAGGCGATATCTACGCACATCAGCGGGAGCAGGGCTTTTTGACCGGTAAGGGTGCAGGGCTGGGCGTTGCCCTTTCACTTTATAGCGATGAAATGATGGGAACTGAAAGTGAGGCCAGTGACGTTTCGAGCTTCTATACGCATACCATAAGGACCGATAACAATGTTGTCTCCGGTTTTTGGCACACAAGTTATCAGGATATATATGCGGCCAATGCTGCCATAGAAAGACTTGAAAAGACTTCCATCGAGGATGACCGTGTAGGGCAATTATTGGGGGAAGCTTATTTTATACGGGGACTTCTACATCTTTACTTAAGTCAGGTATTTGGGGAAATACCGTATATACGGTCCACGGATTACCAAAGGAATGGTCATGTGTCCAGAAACAGTATTGAAGATGTTATGGGACTCGTGATCCAGGACCTCGTGACGGCCAGTGGCTATATGGAGCACGATTATCAGGACGGGACACGTACCCGGCCAAACGCCCTTGCTGCCCAATTTGCCCTTGCTCGAGTATACCTATATGACGAACAATGGGAGTTGGCACGCAAAACAGCTAAAATTGTTATAGATTCCGAGCTATATGAACTTAATATCCCATTGGGGGAGGTATTCAAGAAAGAAAGCCCAAATACCGTGTGGCAGTTTCTGCCAGCTGAAGATGGGTACAACACCTATGAGGGGCAATATTTTATAGTGAGGAGCATTCCCACATCTTCACCATCGCTGAGCACAGGCTTTTATCATGGGTTTGAAGATGGGGACAATAGGCGTGAGACGTGGGTGGGAAGTATTAGCGATGGGATGGATACGATCCATTTTCCCTATAAATACCGAGAATATACATCCACTGACACTTCTTTGGAGTATAGCAAGGTGTTCCGCATCGCCGAAATGTATCTTGTCCGTGCCGAGGCGAAATGGCATTTAAACGATGACCTGGGAGCCAGGGAGGATCTAAACCTTATCAGGGAGCGTGCGGGCCTTTCTCCAATGGGTCCCGGAGAGGACCTGGGTGGTGTCATTCTAAGGGAACGCAGGTCCGAGCTGTTTACAGAGTTTGGACATCGCTGGTTTGACCTCAAGCGGTGGGATATGGCGAGCACGGTATTGAGCTCCTTGAAACCAGGTTGGGGGGAGTCCAGTTACCTGTTTCCCATTCCCGAGACCGAACTTAATGCCAATCCCAACCTTTTACCCCAGAACAAGGGATATTGAGATGAGCTCATTTATAGGGAAAGCCTTGAGCATGACCATCATCGTCATCAGTATAACAGGGATGCTAACGGCGCAGAAAGATATCTTTGAGGATGAAAGGGCCCTAGCAAACTGGTATGGGGTCAAGATTTACAATACTTCTCCAGATGGCACCTGGTATGAAATCATCAAGGACTACGAACTGACAGACAGTATAGAAGTACGTTCCGTGGATCATGCCGAGAGTTATAGTTTGGGTGCTATCAAAAAAAGAAGGTTTATGGGGCAATCCTATTGGTATCTCCAAGAAGGAAAGGTTCACAGGCTCGATCTTGATCAGGGAAATGTGGATATTTTTGAAGATTATGATGGATATACCCTCATCCCACAGCAAGAGGCGGTCATCCTTGAACCCAAAAAAGATTCAGGTTCACTTGTACTTTACCGGCAGGCAACAGCCGAGCGGATACCCTTGGGTGACCAAGAAGGGTTTCGGGTGAATGGAGATGGAACCTATTTGGTAGGGGTTGAAAAGAAAGGGGAAATCACAAAAGTGAAGATAACAAAACTCATTGGCAGGCCAGAGGCAAAAACATGGTTCACCTTTAACTGGGGGGAGGAGATAGAAGAGCTAATTTGGTCGCCTGATGGAAGATGCATTGCCTTCAGGATCATAAAGGATGAGCAAAGAGGTGAAAATACATTGGGATATATAAATTTAAGAACGGGGAAAAAACGTTTTTTTGAACCTGGGGATTATCCTGGCTTTTGTAGGAGCCACCAGATTAAAAGGGGACCTACATCATATCAGAAATTCATATTCAGTCCAGATGGGGAGAACATCTTTTTTGCCAGTATGCCAAAGGAACGCAAAAAAGTAATTTGGGATGATACCGTAGAGATCTATCGTGGTAGGGATGAAATCGATTACATAAGCCCAAGGATGAGAACGGGGTATTTTAATGTACCCTTGTACCATATGTGGAATCCAGGTAAACAGACCTATATGCAGCTTACGGATAGTTTGTGGCGGTACTCCCTTTTTTCTGGTGATTTTACCAAGGTGGTCCTTTTCAAAGAGCACATCGATGCTCCAAATACGAAATGGGTACCCGACCGGGACCTAAAGGTCCTTGATCTTCAAACAGGAAAATATACGTGGACTATTGAGGGGGCTACCTATTCCAACAGGGAAATCGATGTATCCAAGGGAGGGGGTTACATGCATTATTTTAAAGATTTGCATTGGAAGGTATATCACCTCAGGACGGGAAGGGAGATCGATATTTCCGCATTGTTCAAACACCCCCTATATGATAATACGTATTCACGCCCGGGTAATCCACCTCCCTTTGGTATTGCGGGATACAGTTCTGATGAACGTTTTATCTATCTATATGACCGTTATGATCTTTGGCAAATCGACCTGCTGACCTTTGAAAAGGAACGGTTGACCCGTGGGAGGAAACAGGGAATTACCTACAGGATTGTAAAAGCTGTGAATAGTGGGCTACTTAAGGAGAAATATTCCGGGGATTTTTCACCCATTATCGATACTTCCAAACCTTTATACCTGGAGATGAAGGATGATCGGTATGATTCCGGCTTTGCTGTTTTGGATCATGGCAAGGTCAAAAAAATAGCCTTTGAGGCCGCATATCTCTCCAACCCTGTTTTTCTTCAGGACAATTTTCTATACCTGCAAGAGGATTATGACCTTCCCCCACGGGTTATGTGGTGGGAAAACAAATCCAGGGACAGAAACATCCTTTTCCAGAGCAACTCAGGATACATGGATTATGATTGGGGAAAGGTTGAATTGATTTACTGTCCGGATTCAAGAGGTAAAAGAGTCTGTGGTGGGCTTATGTACCCAATTGGGTATGATGGAAATAGAAAATATCCCATGGTGGTCAAGGTCTATGAGCAGCAGGCCGGATTGATCCATAGGTTCAACATCCCCTCGCTCATCAGGGATACCGGGATCAATATTAGCTATCTGCGGTCCCATGGGTATTTTGTGTTCCTACCCAATTTGGAATATGAAATCGGGGATGTCGGTGTCTCGGCGAATGCCAGTCTTGACAGGGCCCTTGACAGGGTTCTGGAAAACACAACTATTGACCCGCATCGTTTGGGACTTTTTGGTTACTCCTTTGGGGGCTATGAAACCAATTTTGTGATTACGCATGACCATCGGTTTTCAGCCGCAGTCTCAGGAGCAGGGGTTTCTGATATAATTAGGCACTATCTTACCCCTTCCCCTTCGGGTTCTTCAAAATATTTTCAGTTTGAAGATTACCAAATGCGCATGGGTAAACCGTATTATGAAATAAAAGATGCCTACTTGCGCAATTCACCAATATTGGATGTGGATAGGATTACAACACCACTTTTGCTTTTTGCGGGAAAACAGGATCACCATGTTGACTGGAACCAGTCCCTTATGTTCCATATGGCACTCAAAAGGGCCCAAAAGGAGTCGGTATTGTTGTTATATCCAGAAGCATCACATGTATTGGTGGATCCTTTTACAAAAAAAGATATTATGGCTCGGGTTGGCCAGTGGTTTGACCATTATTTAAAGGGGGCTGTTAAACCCAAATGGATGCAGGCGGACACCTATGAATTTAAATAAGGAAAGCTGCACGTGTAAGTGCAGCTCTCTGTTTAAATCTAAAGTTCAACGCGATAGAGCCTATCGGGGCATGCTGTCTCTTCGATTTGATATAGTGGTGTATCATCATCCAGAGTGGTACAGAATTCACCGGTATCATTGGTTTGACAATCTACATGCATGTTTTCGCAAGTATCGGATGCTTCATCATAAGCATAGCCATCGACGATGGCCAGATTATCACTTGCAATTCCAGCACTGGTCATAAAAGCACCTCCGGCAGCCAGTAGGACCGCCATCATGGGCATTGCTAATTTTTGTTTTAAGGTTTTCATAATAAAAAATTTAAGTTATTGACCTACTCTGTTTCAGGTTTTCGGTCTTGATCCTGATATCGGCCCGATATATTTTTGAATTCTTCTGGACTGAACGAATTGGGGTTTAGTTGAAAACTTACAAGGTACCTGCCCATCAAGGCAAAGAGCTGATTGCCATCGACCAGGAATTCACGGGCCTTTTCATCCCGGTGATGGTATAGGTAAAAGCTAAAAACATAGGTGTTTTTTCTCAGGTCATAAACATCAATGATAGATGCCTGTCCCAGCATATCCCTTGATTCATATTTCCCCAAATTGGGGGACTGGGCAAATAGGTACTTTTTGAACAATGCTGCATTTTTGGTCACCGTGACCGTTTTTGGACCCAGCTTTCTTTCGCCCGGGGATGTTAGGTAAAGGATATCCAGTTTTGCTTCTGAAATCGTATCGATAAGCTTTCCTTCTCTCAAGAATTCAAGATCCTTGTTCATCATGAGGTAGGAATTACGGTAACGATAGGTATAAACTATGGCATCCAGGGAATTGCTGTAGAGAAGGAAACCGTCTAGATCAAAGATGCCATCCCGCTGTTTCTTGAGTAGTTTGTCCTGTAGCGAGACCGAAACGGTATCACCTATGTTTAGTTTTCCCAGGGTTAGTTCACCATTGGTCGATCGGGTGGTCCGTATTGCAAAATCATTTGAGGGAAGTACGGCCATCTGATCAAAATATGCCCTGTTGTACATGATTTCCCTGACATTTCGGGAGCATAGCTCTCCCCGTAGGATGACGGGGACCTTGCCATCGCCTACATAGAGTTTGTCCCCCAGTACTTGCAGGTGTATGGCCTTAAAACGATATCCATGATCATCCCGTATATGTATTTTTGATTTGCTAGACCCCGTAAATTTTCTGTCTATAGCTGTTAATATAAGAGGCGCTGTATAATTACCCAGGTATATGCTATCTAGGGTAATGCCGGCTATATAGAATGAATTATATTCCAGGTCTATCGTGTTTTTTTGCAATAATGGGTGATGGGGGTATCGTCTTGTAAAACCATTGTTTCGGTGGACCTGGTTTTCTGATCCCAGGAACAACAGTATCATGCTCAGGCTACCAAGAGCAGCAAGTGAGATAAGCCATATTGACCTTTTGAACAGTTGGCTTTTTGTATTGCCAAATACGAGTATCGCCACTACGGTAAGGAGGATAAAAAAACTATTGAAAATGATATGTTGTGACCAAGAAAGATCCTCCAGCACGCCCCCACAAGAGCAGGGTACAAAATCAGCATAGTTTAGGATAATCACAATATAGGAAGTAAACATCACCATAAGCAGAAAGGAGCCATACAGTGCTGGCCTACGTGTAGGCGCAAAACACAACATGACCGCAAGCAAAAGCTCCAGGCCAGGAACCATCCAAGCTACCGTATCGGCATAGGCCGTAAGGAGCGGGGATTGCCCCAGCTGTAGTCGGAATTTCCCGAACTCCAGCAATTTGCTTACGGCGGTGTACACAAACAGAAATATGAGAAACCATGCCAAAAGCCGCTGTAATGATTCAGAAGTGGTGATGCCCTTGATTTTCATTTGGAGAATAATTAGCTTCTTGAAAAACCATCAGAAGGCTGCTTAAAACGATAAGCAAGGCATTATCGATTTTCAAGTGATTTAAAATTCCCCAATCTTTATTTATTCTAAAGGAGTGTATTTAAGGTTAAGGGAGTATTTACTGCTTTCGTAAGGCACTGGGTGGTATTCCATATTCTTTTTTAAACGCTAGGGAAAAATGGACATAACTTAAAAAACCGGTCTTTTCGGCAATATTGGACAACGGATCCTTGGTTGTGGTGATCAACAGTTCGGCCAAATGGAGCCTTTCTCGCAGATGAAAACGAAACAAGGTTGTTTGATAGAGTTCTTTAAATCCCTTCTTTAATTTATACTCATTCGTCCCAAACTTATGGGCAATATCAGGTAAAGGTTCCAATGGCCTATTCAGGTTCTGCATGATATATTCCCTTACATCCTGAATGATCTTGATATCAGCAGTGCTGCGCAATACTTCCAATTTTCGGTTGGGATTATTATTTTTAATTCTTCTATTGGTAGTTTCCCGGGCCAGGGCATTCATGGATTTGATTTGAGATGCAACGATCAAATACTTCCCTTCCGATTTACAGTACTGTATTTTAAAAATATTGCATGTTACCGGAACTACTAGATCCTTTTCATTGTTGAGCTCTACTTTGCAATGTATCTTTCCGTGGTTCTTTTGGGTTAATTTTTTAATGCTTTTCTTAAATACAGGTTTAGATTTCTGCGTAAGCAATTTTTGAAATTTCAGATTGATCAGATCTTTAATTGGACATTCATTATAGTTGGTGGCTAAAATAGAAAACTCTTCATCCAGCAGGAACAGGAACTGATCTACAATGATCAAGGTATTGGAAGGAACATTAAAGACAAACGGATTATAGGAAGCCCCAAGTTCTTGCGCAAGCATATTGAGTAAGGCAATGATGGTCTCCAATTCACTCTTCTCACCCGATCTTGAAATACGGTACGAAAAATTTCCTGCCGCCATCTCCAGCAGCATATTTTTTATACTCTGTGCTCGATCGTACAAATCCTTCATCGGTTTGCCTGATTTTAATTGCCGGTTTAAACGTAGGGTGCCAAAAAAGAGAGTGCCTGCTCTTTGCTTGTAAAGGATTGCGTGGGTACCGTGGGTCTTGATCTCCTAAGGTAGAAATTCAACATACCTTCAGAAACCGGTGGATGCACATGGTATGCGATTGCACGGGCTAAGACACTCCCCTCCCTTGCCAGATAGTCCCTGGCCTCTTTTTCAGAATTCTGGATTCCCCGGATGTCGCAGTACACCGGATAAGCGATATCGAGTTGTGCCATCAATCGGTCTTTCACCACGATTTTTGCCGCATCAAGATCTAGATGTGTACCAGATTTATAAATACAAAAAAGGATTTCCGCCTCAATCCAGAATTCCGCATATTTATTCTCGAGATAATCTCTCATAATGAATATTATTTGGAATCAATTCACATTAAAAGTATTAAAATACTATGATAATCAAGTTAATAAAGAGTGGACAAACTTTTATTTAAGGGATTATTACTTAGCAAAGGCGAATTTTTTTTAATAAAAGGGATGACTTTTTAAATATGCGGGAGTTTTAAGCAACAAGGCCATAGAATCCTATTACCATTATGGGATAATTGAGTAGTTTAAAAACACAATTATAACCAATACTTATTAAATGCTATGGCCAAAATCAAACACAACAATTTTCTGGATACCATTGATAAGGTGATTACAGATGCCAAATCGGCAGGAATTGTCCATCTTAGAGCTGAAGATGCACGGTTAAATGGTAGGTTTATCACGGTCAACGGAATCAAATCCCATCATTTTGGGACCACGGGATACCTGGGGCTTGAGCAGGATCCTCGTATCAAGACCGCTGCCATACGCGCCATATTAAGATATGGCACTCAGTTTCCGCTTTCCAAAACCTACATCGCTCATCCATTGTACCAGGAATTGGAAGAGAAACTAATGCGATTATTCAAAAACCCGGTCATCATAACCAAGAACAGTACATTAGGTCATATGGCCGTGATTCCCACCGTTGTCAGGGATGAAGATGCTGTTATCCTTGACCATCAGGTCCACTGGAGCGTCCAGAATGCTGCCCAGCTTCTAAAAGTCAGGGGGGTGCCCGTTCAGCTAGTACGACACAATAACCTGGAAATGCTGGAGACCTTGATAAAAAGACTTTCCTCGAAAGTTTCAAAAATATGGTATATGGCCGATGGGGTGTACTCCATGTATGGTGATTATGCACCGGTAGAGGAACTCATTGCGCTTTCCAGGAAATACACTCAGTTACACCTTTATTTTGATGATGTTCACGGGATGAGCTGGAGAGGTGAAAACGGGATGGGGTATGTCATGAGCAAACTGGATACCCTTCCGGAAAATGTACTTGTCTTTGGCACCTTGAGCAAAACTTTTGGCACTTCTGGATCTGTCCTGGTATGTTCCAACAAAAGGTTTTACCACCAGATCAAAACATTCGGTGGGCCCCTAACCTTCTCTGCACAATTGGAACCCAGTGCCGTGGGTGCTGCCATAGCCTCCGCGGATATCCATCTTTCCGATGAGATATATGCACTGCAGGAAGATCTGGAAAAAAGAATCGGTTATTTCAACAGCTTGCTGGCCGGTTCCAGGTTACCCCTAATTGCCAAAAACAGTTCCCCTGTATTTTATATCGGAACCGGACTTCCAGCAACAGGTTATTTTTTTGTAAAGCGCTTGATGGATGAAGGTTTTTTCGTCAATCTCGGCCTATTCCCTGCCATACCCGTTAAAAACACGGGAGTGCGTATCACATTATCCACACATAACGAGTTAGAAGATATTGAAAGGTTAAAAAATACATTGAGCAGAAACTTTGACATGGCCTTGGCCGCAACGGGAAATTCCATGGAGCGTATAGGCAAGGCATTTCATATAGATTTTCATAAAGAAAAACCTGTTGCCAGTAATAAGGAAAGACTTAGGCTTCAGGCTTTCGGTTCCATATCAGAAATAGATATACTTCTCTGGAACAAAACGATGGGTAAAAACAATATTTTGGATTGGGAGGGGCTTCACTTTCTGGAAAATTCCTTCAAGGATAATCCTGAGCATGAACACAACTGGAATTTTAGATATGTACAGATCCTGGATGACTTCAATCAACCAATTTTAATGGGTTTTCTGACGGAAGCCCTATGGAAAAACGATATGTTATCCCCCGCTTCCATATCCAAGAAGATTGAGGAACAAAGAAAACAAGATCCTTATGCACAGACTTCCCGTGTTTTGGCCCTGGGTTGTTTATTTACGGAAGGAAAACACCTTTATATAAATTCCGACCATCCTCAAGCAAAGGAAGCCGTAACCTGTTTTTTAGAATATATTGAAGACCTGGGCCAGAAACTCGGCGTAACGCTTACAGTATTACGGGATTTTAACACGGATTCCCCGTGGTCTAAAATTTTTCAAGAGCAGGGATATATCCCCATCGATATGCCAGACTCTTGCGTGTTATTTGATTTGGATAAAAAAAATGATGCAGACTATTCAATATATCTTTCAAAGCGTTCCCAAAAACATTTCAGAAAGGACATCCAACCCTACTTAAGCTTAAGTAAAGCACAAGTGATAACATCACCAAGCACAAAAAATATTCAAACCTTTTATGAACTTTACAAGCAGGTAAAAGCTAAAAACACTGGCCTAAATACGTTTACCTACCCTGTTGGTGTTTTTCAAAACATGGCAAAACACCCTAACTGGGAATTCATCGCCTTAAAATCAGTGCCCGGGGCCCGTATCTTGGGCGTAATGTTCTGTTATAAAAATTATTCCGGTACGTATGTTCCCAGTCTAGTGGGTCTGGATTATCGATATCTTAAAGAATATAATACCTATAGACAGTTACTCTATCAAACTATTTTAAGAGCACGTAGGCTAAAGTTTATCAATGTTGATTTTGGCATTAGCGCCAGTTTTGAAAAAAGAAAACTGGGTGCTGCCCCAATACCAAAACAGGCCTTCCTTCAAACCAACGATAATTTTCTTTTGGAAGAATTGGAAATGATGAGAAGTAGTTAACAATCCCCCTTGATAGCAATACCCCCAAGGTTAAATTCCTATGTAAATCATTTCCTCATTTGAAAATACACTTACCCCACTATTTGTTAACCCGTCTAGTTAATAATATGTTCGACGCCGAAATTCAAGCATTCCACAACAAACTCAATACCGAGGTCCTGGGTATCATGGATCCATTGAAAAAAGCAGATTCCGGGATTGAAATAGCCAACAGTTCACTCTCCAGCCTGAAGGCCCTGGTCGAAGAAGAAGATTTTGAGGATACGCCGGGGGAAATAGATTTTTTCAAGAACATAAAGCCATGCCCGATGAGCTATCTGATCTATTTCTCAGAAATGCGTTCCTGCGAGACACGGAAACCCAAGGCAGGACAGAGCTTTCAGGTCCGCTTCTTTAAAAAGGAACTCCGAAAGATCAACAAATTCTTTTATCGCAACAACGATTTTGTTCAATACATGGAACAGGGACATTCCTATATGGACCACCAGCTCTTTACCCGGAACCATCGAAAGAACTTTCCCTTTACGCCCACGATAAACTACTTTCAATATCCGGAATTCTCGAGTTCACATGATATGCTCTGGGCAAAGATCCAGGCCATGTACCTCCTGATACACTACATACGGGAGTCCCTGGAAAACCTTAGGCCGGGCATGCTGGACAGTATGGAGCCAAGACGGCACCGGGTCATGCTATGGTCGGGGTCTAAGACCGCACTCGTGGAACTGATCTATGCCCTGTATGCTTCCGGGGACCTTAATCATGGCACCTCTGATATCAGTTCCATAACCTCTTCATTCGAAGATTACTTCAATATAAAACTGGACAATATCTACAAGACCTACTCTGAGATAAAGGCCCGGAAAAACAATAGGACAAAATACCTGGAAACGTTGATGACTGCCCTGGAAAGCAAGATGAACAAGGACGACAAATAGGTCACTTTATGTTTTTCCCACCTCTTCATGACTACGAAAAGAGTCCAGGTCCACGATAGATGGGACACGGAAGAAAAATATCCCCCGTATGGGATACCAAAATCCCTTAAATCCCTTCAAACTTCACGAATTTTCCTAAATGTTAAAGTTTTTCCCACTACGGAATCCATTGTGAAGGATTTATATCAAAACATTTCAATTTCGATGAACGAAAGTCAAATCAGGTCAAGGGCCATCTGATGAACTGATAGCAATAGGATGGTCCTTTTCCATTAAAACCATTCTATTATGCCAACAAATATCATTACCACCGATGATCTTCGGGAGTTCAAGATGGAGTTGCTCGATGATATCAGGACCCTTCTTGATCAACAATCAGAGGGAAAGCTAAAAAAATACCTCAAATCCTCTGAGGTCATGGATTTCTTAAAAGTTAGCCCTGGTACGCTTCAAAACCTGCGTATAAATGGCACCTTACCCTATACCAAGGTTGGCGGCATCATTTATTATAATGCCGAGGAAATTCAAAAAGTAATGGATGCCAACCGGGTGCACCACGGCTTAAACCCTTAGGCCATGAACTACATAAAGCTACTTAGTGCGGCCTTTGAGAAGTTCTATTTTGATGACCGCCTGAACCCCACCCATATCAGCCTGTACATGGCACTTTTCCAAGAATGGAACAGTAGCCGGTTCCCTGATGAATTCCATGTGAACAGCAGGGAGCTCATGCGCGTGGCCAAGATAGGCTCAAAATCCACCTATCACAGGTGTATCGTTGATCTGGATGCTTGGCAATACCTATCCTACTTTCCTTCAAACAATCCCTACAAGGGCAGCAAGATCAAGATGGCCATTATCGGGACAACTGATGAACCGGTTACGGGACACTACAATCCCATATTGGAACAGCTTGCGGAACAGTACCATCCCAGGGGTGTACCACTTAAGGGACACCACCATGCCAAAAATGGACAAGCTGTGTACCAGCACCGTCCCATGAGTGGACAAGCACTGGTATCTAATACAAACAATACCAAACAGGAAAACACTATAAAACAGCCAAAGGGCAGGCAGACCGTTATCGATTTTTTTATTGAAAAAGATTTTGATTCAGCTGAAGCTGAAAGATTTTACCAGCACTATAGCGACCGTCATTGGCAAACGGGCGATGGTAACGACATTCGGGATTGGCGCGCCGTGGCCAGACACTGGATGGACCGGACCGAATTATTTGAAGAAGAGAACAGGCCAAGCAAGAAACAGGCCTCCCATCCAGAAGGACATCACGGTGACAATTTGCGGACGACAAAAACCAAGGATTATGGACAACCCCTCTAAAATCAAAGAAGGTGGCGTGGAATATTCCCTGGGCAGGTTTGATGGGAAAAGCGTACTCTATGATTTTCCTAAAATCCTGGTTTACCTAAATGCCAAGGGCAAACTGTTGTTCGGTAAAAAGTTCAAGGTTTATGAAGAGGACAAGGATATACTGTTGAAGCTCTGCTCCTATTTTATCAAGGATAAGGATAATTGTAAAAAATTTAATATCGACATTGACAAGGGCATCCTACTTTCCGGACCTGTGGGCTGTGGCAAGACCAGTTTAATGAAACTGTTGCGGCATATCGTTCCCCTACAACGTCCTTACGAAATGATTCCCTGCCGGAACGTGGCATTTAGCTTTAACCACCTGGGATTTAAGACCGTCGAAGAATATGGAAATACCAAATTCTACTGTTTTGATGATCTGGGCGTGGAACCTGCAGGACGTTTCTATGGCAAGGATCTGAACGTGATGGGCGAAGTGCTCTTATCACGCCATGAACTCTATCTAAACACCAAGCGAAAGATCAAGACACACGCCACCACAAACCTGAACGCCGAGGAATTGGAAGATCGCTATGGTAATCGTGTGCGTAGTCGGATGCGGGAACTGTTTAATTTGATTGCTTTTGATAAGGGGGCTGGGGATAAGAGGAAATAGTTTATTTTTTACAGATTAAACTTTGGCAAAAAATAGTATATTCTGCCAAAACTTAATTTCTTTCCTTTCGGAAATATTTCCATAATAGGAATACTTCTGAAATAAATTGCACCACAGTTTCTTTTAAACTCTTTGTTAACTCTAAAAATAATTCTTTCATAATTTTGATGTCTTTAAAAATGATAAAATAGCGAGTGCAATGTGCTGAAGGTTTTCATATTCTGAAATGTAATGACTCTCATCCTTGTTACTCAAAAACCCCAATTCCAATAGCACCGAAGGCGTAAAGTCCATGGTTTCCCGTAGCACCTGAAAGTTGGCAAACTTCACTCCCCTGCTTTCAAAACCCCATCTCTTATTTAGGTCCTCGTGCAGTTGAAAAGCAAGCCAGGTAGCATCATTTGAGTATTTGGATATTACATCCGTAACATAAACTTCAATACCCCTAGCATTTGGATTATCTGAATGATTGCAGTGCAAAGAAACAAACAAATCAGCTTTTAATGCTTTGGCCAGCTTGGTTCTATCCGATAGCGAAATAAGTGTATCGTTATACCTGGTTAAATAAATGTCGAGTGGTTTTTCCAAGTCATTATTTAACCTTAGAACCTCATTCGCAAGGGACATAGCCACATCTTTTTCCTGGATGTCATTTAATCCAGTTGCACCCGAATCCTTTCCGCCATGGCCAGGGTCAATGACAATGATCTTTTTTGCATGCAAATCCTGCCCCATAAGCAAGCAGATTTTGAAGAGCAAAATCATAAAACTGACGTTTTTGAGCCACTTTTTCATTTTCAATTTTTGTCTTATCAACAGTTCCACTTCATAATTCCATAGAATTTGATGCCAAATAATAATATCGGAAATCAAACAAAACCAAATAATATTTTATTCACAAATATTTGATTTACAGTTTATTATATTCAAATATATGTAAATTTCCAATACTGAAAATGAATCACGAATCAAATCCTTTCCGTTATGAAAAAATCACACTATCCGGCAATCATTTTTTCACTGCTATCAACTTCCCTTTTTGCACAGATCGGGGGTATTGAAGATTCGGTCAACGATGTTTCCGATACCATCCGAAGCATTTTTCCGATCATCCTGGGGGTCATCTTCCTGATAGGCTTCCTATTCAATGCCGGGCATTTCTTTGGTGAGAATGCCGATCTCAAAAAAGGGATCACGCGGGTATTGGTCTTTGTGCTTATTGCGGGTGCTGTTGTGGGCATCTTCACCTACCTAATAGGAATCGTGGTATAAATAAACCCTCATCGAGGACTTTAAGCCAAATGAAGAAATTCGAGGTCTATAAAAACATAAGGAAACGGGCGGTCATTTTCGGGCTGCCCATTGCCCTGTTTGCGTTAATGATGGTTTCAATCCTTGCATCCCTATTGATCATCATTTTCTCCTTCAGCTTTGGGATTATCCTCGGCGTGTTGGTTTTCAATGCCTCCCTATATGTTGGACTAACACGAATAGCCCATAATCCGCAGCTATTTCAGGTGGCGAAGGCCTTTCCACGGATTATCAGCAACAAAAGAAATTCCGGGATCCATTATGAATAAGATGAACCTTTCGGCATACCGGCCCATCGCGGACATCCAGGACAATATCGTCTTTGCCAACAATGGCAATGTCGTGCTATGCTACAAGGGCAATCTCCCCGAAATCTATTCCTTGTCCGAAAAGGACTTTGAGGATATGCACGGTGCCTGGTTCCAGGCCTTGAAGTCATTGCCTGTTGGAACAGTCGTCCACAAACAGGACATCTATATCAAGAAATCCTTTTCCCCTACAGGGCTTCCCAATTCAACCTTTCTGGAAAGGGCCACCCATGACCATTTTAAGGGCCGTGGGTACCTCGGGCACCAATGTTACCTGTTCTTCATCCTGACCAGGAACAGGGCGCTCAACAACCCCAAATACGTCAATCCCTTCCGGAAGGTTTCCAAGGGCATCGTCCAACAAATGGATGAAACCATTAAAGGGTTTGCCAATGCGGTCAGTGATTCGGTTTCCTTTATCAACAACAGCAGGAAAATGGATTTTGTTACGCTCAAGGCGGAAGAAATCCAGCAACTGACCACTGATTATTTCAACGGTTTCAACGAAGGGTTGGATACCGATATACTACTGGACAAGAAAAACGTCACCATTGGCGAGAACCTTTTTGATGCCCTGGCCGTCAACAGCGAACTGTGCTTTGGCGAAAGTGTACAGAGCAGCAAGACCAATGAGAAATTCACTTCTGACGATTTTGTGTTTCATCAAGGGTTTATCGATGGCCTAGGGCTTACGCTAAATGAAAACCATATCGTCAACCAGATCCTTTACCTGGATGACAGACACAAGTGGCGCAAGCTGTTGGATAAGAAAATCGAGGAACTCAACAAGAGTTCCAATTTCGGTTCACAGAACAAGGTGGTCCTTGGCAAGATCCGGCACATCCTCGACCAGATCAATGCGGATGACAGTGCGCGCATCATCCGTGGGCACCTGAACGTGGTGTACTGGTCAAAGGACGCAAAAGGACTCGACAGGATAACCTCAAGGATAAAGACCGAATTCAAGGAGCTGGATATCACCCCCTACTATCCACGGGGTGAAGAACGCAAGAATTACATCCTGAACAGTTACTGCTGCTTTTCATCCAATTTCTCAAATCACGATCTATATGTGACGGACCTGAAACATGCACTTTGCCTGCTCATCAATAACACCAATTATAAAAGTGATGCCACGGGGATCATATTCAACGACCGCGAGCACAACATCCCGGTCCTCAAGGATGTCTGGGACGAGCGGAAGAAACGCATCAAGGCCAGGAACTTTGCCATTTTTGCGCCAACTGGCGAGGGCAAATCCTTTTTGGCCAACAATATCCTGCGCCAGTATTTTGAAAGTGGTGTCCGCCTGGTCATCATCGACCTTGGTGGATCCTATACCAAGTTTGCCAAACTCTACCCTGAAAAATACACGGTACTTCGCTACGAAAGCGGAAAGAACCTGGGCATCAATCCCTTTTACATCCATGGCCAAAATGATCTCACTCCGGAACGCCTGGAAGATTTGACCGTTTTCCTGTTTGAACTTTTTGCATCCGATCTAAAGGTGACCAAGGCACAATCCGTTTCCGTCAAAAAGATATTGCGGCACTACTATAACAGCACTTCCGAAAATCATTCGCTGGATGGTTTCTATGGTTTTATAGAAAGGAACCGGAAGGATCTTCTGGGCACCTTGAAAATCCATCCCGACTATTTCAACGTCACAAGCTTTTTACACGTGATGTCAGAATATGTCGGCGATGGTCTATATAGCTTCTTGTTTAAGGTCAGCGAGGACCAGACCTATAAGATCGAGGACAAGAGGCTGATCATTTTTGAACTGGATGAAGTCAGGGACAACAAGGAGATCCTGTCCGTGATGCTCAAGCTTATCAAATCGGCCATCCAAAGGACCATCTGGAAAAACCGGGCCGAAAGGGGCATCATCCTCTTTGATGAGTTCGCCAAACAATTGAAGTTCGAGAACGTGCTGGAAAGCGTGGAGTTCTATTACCAGGCAATCCGTAAACAGAACGGTGCCATCGGCATCATCCTGCAGTCCATCAATCAGCTCCCGAACAACCCGACCTCGGCCAGCATCCTGGAAAACACCCAGGTCATCTATAGCCTGAACAATGAAAAGGGATATGATGCCCTGGTCAAGCGGCTCAACCTTTCCAGCCACGACCTGAACCAGTTAAGATCCATCAAGAACAATCTTTCCGGGCCCTGCAGGTACACCGAAATGTTCATCAAGATCGGGAGGGAAAGCAACATCTTCCGGCTTGAGGTCCCCAGGGAAGTCTATGCTGCCTACCTCACGGATGGGGAGGAGAACGAGGCCATCATGGCCATTTATGAAGAGACCAAAGACATGGAACAGTCCATAAAAAAATTCATTAGCCCCTCCCAACCTCCCCAAAGGGGAGGGGCAAAATCAGTAACCTTCTAAATCACAAAAAACATGAAATCCATCAAACAAAAAATTAAGGGAACAACCTTGGGCATAGTACTGGCCATGGCCTTATTCTTATCTCCAGGCATTGCCGGGGCCCAAGGGATGCCGGTGTATGATAACACCAATTTCGTAAGCCTGGTAAAACAACTCGTCGAATCCGGAAAGCAAACGGCCCAGCTCATCAAATCCGTAAAATTCCTGAAGGATGCCAAGGAAAGCATCGAGAA
Organism: Cytophagaceae bacterium; assembly: GCA_002710685.1. Classification (GTDB taxonomy): domain Bacteria; phylum Bacteroidota; class Bacteroidia; order Flavobacteriales; family Flavobacteriaceae; genus Leeuwenhoekiella. The sequence continues at coordinate 35,144 of PALD01000036.1, forward strand.
GGTATCCAACGTGGTAAGGCAGCTCAGGGCAGTCCAGGAAATCGGCAGGAACAACCAACGTCTGATACAGGTGATGCGGGATGATCTACGGGACATATTGGATTCCCCCTATATCAAGCCTGAAGAGGTCACCCGGGTATCCCGGTCCTTTGATGCCATTGTCCAGAACTCTTTGGACACCATGGATTTTATCGATGGGATCCTCTCCAGTGATTATCTTAAGATGAGTGACGCGGAACGGGCGGGGATCCTAAAACAAAAAGAAGAGGAGTCCAGGGAAATGGTTTCCAATATTACCACCAAGACCAGGCGCTACCGGGATATCATTTCCTTTAGGAAAATGCAGGACAGGGTCAATAACCGCGAAACAGCCTATTAGACGATGGACATGGCAATTCTTTTGGGGATCGGCCTGGAATATGTCGATTCCGTTTTCCAGACGATACAGGACAGCAGCTTCTCGCAATACACGATTGCGGGAATGAAGACCCTTGCCGTGTTGTTCTTTTTGGTCAATATCCTTAAAAAATACAATGAAGGTGTAGCGGATAGGGAAGGTTATACCTGGGGCTTGAGGCCTGGGGATCTGGCCAGGAATTTTGCAGTTGTCATCCTGGTCATATTCTCAACACAGGTGCTGGGGTTTTTTGATGGCATTTTGGTCTCCATAGAAGCACAATACCGTGGTACGGCCCCCGCCCTATTGCCCTTGCAGATGCAGGACATTCCCATCGAAGAGGATGTCAGCATGATCAGTGCGGCCAAGGCAGCCATGACGCTGTTATATGAAGCCTTGGTAACCCCATTATACGGATTTAAAATATTTGCGTTCATCATCAGCATTTTCCTTTGGATCCTGGACCTGTTCATCTACCCGCTGTTCTTGGCAGAGCGCTTTTTCCTCCTCGGGATCATGCAGGCATTTTTTCCCTTGGTCATCAGCCTGGCCGTATTTGAGAAGTTCCGTTCGCTCGCCTACACCTTCTTCAAGCTCTATGCCGCAGTGTATATGCTTGTGCCGGCCTTCTTTTTGGTCAATGTTTTCATCAACGCGCTATATACGGAGATCAACACCCACTTTTGGACGGACCTTTTCGGGACGGACACGGGTCAGGGCTTTTTTGCACCCGTGGTCCAGTTGGGATCGGTAGGCTTTATCGTTTTCCTGAAATTCAAACTGTACCGGCGTGCCACGTCCTTTACGCTCCGGTTGTTCACTTCCTAACCCTGATTAAAGATCAAACCATGAAAACTCCATATCAGAATATTTACAAGGTCTTAAAGCTGAACCGGTCTGTCGTGCTGGCCGTAGTGGTATGTGCATTGCTGTCCTCTACCTTTTCGGTCTGGATGGCATATAGGGCCAATCAAAAGGCGCTCAATAGTGCCTTTGCCATCAACACCGACGGCACTATCATTCCCTTAAAGCTTGTCACCCAAAAGGAAAATTTTCGGGTCGAGGCCCTGGCACACCTGGAACTGTTCCACACCTATTTCTATAATATCGATGCGGGCAATTATGAAAAGAATTTGGAAAAGGCACTTTGGCTGGGCAATAGTTCCGTGGACAATCTCTACCGCCAGAAAAAAGCCGATGGTGTCTATAACCGCCTGTTGCAATATTCCCTTGTACAAAAGGTGCTGAGCATCGATTCCAGGATAACCGAAAACCAGGACTCATACCGTTTTACGACAACGACGATTTTTGAGATCAACAGGGGCTCGATCACCGACACCTATAAACTGGAGTCCACCGGAAACCTGATCCTGGTCGACCGGAGCTTCCCGAACAATCCCCATGGATTGTTGATCACGGATTACTTCGAGAACACCTTAAAAAAACTGAATGATAAAAACTGAACCACCGCTGTCGGATAGGTAATCAGGTATTAAAAAACCACGCTTATGAAAGTAGAAAAGAACAAAATAGTATTTGCCGCGGTATTGGCCGTGATACTGATCTTCCTGATCTCCTATTCCGTGATGGTCATGGGTGGTGATGAAACCGGGGATCAAAACCTTGAAGGGACCTCGGTCCCGGAATTGGAGGAAAATCAGATAGAATATGATTCCAAACTCGATGCCATCAATGATCTCAAGGAAGTCCGGGAAACCAATGCGCCCAGCATCTATGATGAAAATCTGATCGATTCGCTTGGCTTTTATGATGAAGACTTGCCCGAACGGGAAAAAGAACGCATCGTGGATAGCATCTACGAAACGGGAAAGATCCGGTATTCAGAAAAGCGGTATGAAACCCTGGGACAAAAGAAAGCGGTTCACGAAAAAGTATCAAAAGTCGATTCCTCAGAAGTAAAGCGGGAACAGAAAAACCAGGCAAGGGAACTGGGCCTGGAACACCAGCTCTTCTTTGCCGCTTCCCCAAAACCCAGTCAAGCCTCCATCACCGGCCATACGGATGCAGCCATTGTCGTGGCCGTGGATGGAGACCAGGTCGTCAAGGCCAATAGCAGGCTACGCATGCGCCTGGCCAAAGATGCCACAATAAACGGTAAGCTGATGAAAAGGAATACCCCCGTATTCGGCTTTATCAGTTTTCGGCCCAACAGGGCCCTGATCGAGATCAAAAATATAATGCACCACCCCCCCCTCCTCAAGGCCTTTGATTTTCAGGACGGCAGTGAGGGCATCTATGTAGAGAACAATTTTCGGGCTGAAGCGACCACCGAAGTCCTGGACGATGTCATTGGCGACATCAATATTCCCTCCGTTCCGCAAGTGGGCGGGATCACAAAGGTGCTTAGGCGCAGCAACCGCAATGTAAAGGTGACCGTATTGAACAATTACAAACTTATATTAAAACCTGGATCATGAAACCATTCCTTCCATTACTGACCCTATTGATTTCCGTTTTCGCCCCCCGGCCTTGCCCGGCACAGGCCCTGGCACGACCCACCATAGTCCTTGACACCATCTATGCCAACGATACCAAAAACGTCGCGCTATTTTTTCCTGAACCCATACGTCAGGGAATAACCGGTTCGGATAATTTTGTTTTTACCTATAACCGGGATAAGGGACAGTATTTTGGTCTCTTGCAGGCAAAGCCTGGCAAGGAAAGCAATCTTTTGGTGATCAATAAGGACGGTTCTGTCTTTTCATATATTTTGAGGTATAAAAAGCAACTTTCCAAGCTCAATTATTTCATTCCGGTTTCAAGTAGTATCGGCACTGAAAAACCGATTGTAACCGATTCAATTCTTGCTGAATCCTCTGAAGAGCGTATAGATAACAGGAAGTATTATTACCAAAAATTCTGCACATATCTTCTCAACAGGAAACAGCGTATAGGTCGGCTCAAAAAGCGGAACGAAGGCATTGTACTAAGTGTTGAGAATATCGTTTTTGATAAAGAAGAACTGTACTTCGTTATTCAGATAGAAAATAATTCTTCCTTGGATTACGATCTGAATTTCTTGAACCTTTCCATCGAGACCCGACAAAAAGGAAAGCGGAAATCGTTGCAACGACTGTATCAAAAACCATTATATACGCACGGGTTGCCCACCAAAATTCCAGAAAATGATATAGCACGATTGGTATATGTGATGCCTAAGTTCTCATTGTCCAATGACCGTAGGGCTATTTTGGAAGTGAACGAGGCAAACGGTGGGCGCACGGTGAAGTTGAAAATCCGCCATAGGTTCATCAACAACCCAAACTAAAGATCCGCACCCTTCCAACACTGCCCCTCCCCTTCTCGGGCAATCATGCTGGGAAGGGTTCTTTCCAGCCGGGAAACGGGGAATGGTTGTATTCGGCCTTTTTTTTGAGGCTACGTGCCCCATGGGGTCCGAATGCTTCAACACTTCAGGTTTCCCATCGGAATGCCCCCTGCATCAGTTCTATTTCCGCATTTTTGATCCCAATCTTTTTGGCCACGTCCTTCCAGTCCCTTACGACCGAAAGCACCTCCTCCAAAATAGTTTGCATTTCCTCTTCGCTCAGGCGGAAGTATTCGCCTACACTTTTCGCCAAATCAAAATTCAGGGCATTATCGTCCATATCGATATTTAGGGAAAGTCCATCTTTTTCCATGGATGGATTTAGGTCATACGCCGGTGAAAGCACCCAACCCTTATCCCGTAAAATAAAACCGTGGTTCCGCAAATGGTCATCGGTGTTTGAGATGGTGATATTAAATACGATGCGTCGCCAGAGTTGGTGCAGGTTGGCTTCCACATCTACGCCATGATCCTCTATAAATTCCACAATTTCAAGATAGCTTGGCGAGGTATCCTTAATGGTCTCTTCCGTATTCCCGGTCATTGTCATTGCCGAGGCAAAGTGTATGCGTTCTTCCCCTTCCCTATCGAATCGTCTTGTCAGGAAGGTATGGTGCCGACCACTGATTTTTTCCACCTTGGATTCAGCCATATCGATACCGGCAGCTATGGCCAATCGATAGGCCAGGAATTCCCATAACGCTTTATCTACGGTATCTGTTTTTGAAGGAAACTTGGCAATCCACAGATTTTTTTGCGTATCAAAAACATTGGCCTTGGGCCTGGCACCGCCCAATGAGGAACCCGGTGCGATCAATACGGCAATCCATTTTCCTATGGTTTCGTCCCGGGCGTCACCCTCCAATTGCCTGGCGGCTTCCTGCAGGTCGCCCAAGGATGACCAGGGCGGTGTTGGTGTCCGGGCGTCGTTATCCAAAAACGGACCATCCGGGTCGGTCTTAAACCGCAAGGCTCCCATCCGGCTTTCATCAAAAACACCCAAGAGGTAGTCAATCTCATAAAGGGTTTTTGGTCTTTCATTATTTGCCCTTGCATCTTGTGCCGCCCTGCGCCTCATCAAGGTCTTGCCCCACGTATCCGGCATACTGTCCAGAAAAATGCCAAAATTCCCTTTGTTGGCAGGGAACTGTGGGCCGGAATAAAACTCGATATCAGGGTCGATCAAACGTTGTGCACCTGTTTTTAACCAAGCTTTATCGTATTCAAAACCAAAGGCCTTCTTCCCCTTGGCAAAATGTGCCGATAACATCCCGATAAGCGTTGGTTTTTCCAAACCGGCCCAATCTGCAAAAACGTATATGTCAAACTTTCCTTCCGCCATTTGTTATAACAGATCAAGGTCCTGTAGTTTTCTACCGAATGCATCATCCACGGCAAGTTCCTTAAAGTCGTTTTCCAGATTCAGCACCCTGAACACATTGAAATAGGAACCTATGGCCACCGCTGGGTCGCCTTTTTCGATCCTATAAAGCGTTGTCCTGTTGATCCCCGCCCGCTCGGATACCTGCCCGGTAGTGAGCTTCCTTCGCTTTCTTGCCAATTTTATATTCTCCCCCAATTGTTCAAAAACCTTCTGGTGCCTGGGCAGGAGAACCGCTTTCTTGGAGTTCATTTGTTGTTTATTTACCACAAATATATATTTTTTGTTGATAATATACAACAATATAATTTTGTTGACTTTATCCAAAATACCATAAAAACCACGGCGTGGTTAAATTTCAATCGAATATCGACCTCGCCTCCTCATAGATCCTCTCAAAATTGAGGCGTATATCCGTGTCTGAATAAGATTTGGTTTTTTGCGGAAGCAGCCTTTCAATGTTTGGTAATCTAAACCGTATTTTCTTATCCTTCCCATCCGCAAAGGTGACAAATTCTCCTTGCCTCAGCCTAAAGAAAATATCGGCTCTTCTTTTTGAAACTTCTTTCTCCCCCCTTGTAACACGCGTGTCCGACTTAAAGATGTTGGCAGATTTACTCACACTCTTTGTTGGGTCTTTGATGATTTCAAAAAAACGCTCATAATATTTAGCGGTATCCGGATCATTTACCTTGCCAAAGAACTGATAGGACAGATTGCTCAAAATGGCCTTGCTAGCCTTATCGCCATACATCATATCGTTCTGTATCTTGTCCTGCATCACATAGATGGTGGCTATACCATAGCTCCTCAGGGTGGCGGGAATACGGTGCATATTGAGCAAACGGATGGTGGGTGCCTCTTCCATCAAAAGAAAGGAAGGGCGTGAACCGCGCACGCTCATCTGTTTGGTGATGGTATGGATGGTGGTTGCGATCACCGGAGAATAGGAAGTCTCATATTTTGGATTGTTCACAATGGAAACAATGGCAGGGTTTTCTTCGCTATTGATATTCAAAGGAACTTCATCTGCAGACAGTGCCATAAATATATGCTGGGTACTGATGCGTTTCAGGGCATTGGCAAGCGTACTTTTTACACCTGCTGTTTGACGTTCGGACTCCTTCCCACTGATGAATGCATCCGCCATTGCCCTGGATGTGGTATTGGTCTCTAAAAATTGGATCAGGCTATCCGTATCCAGCAATTGATAAATAGCAATTAAGTGGGGAAGAGTACAAAACTGGGGATAATCCGTTTTCAGTTTCCATATCAATCCAGCAATAAGGCCTTCGGCAGCATCGTTGAAGAATTTTGTAGTTCCACTGGCCCCCGAGTCCCGTTGCTCCAAAAGATTTTCAATCAAGACCCGGGACACCTCGTTGACACTTTCCTCATTCTCCAGATATCGGGGTGCAATGGGATTGACTTTATGAATAATGGTATCAAAGGATATGACCCTAAAAGGAACTTCACCATGTTTAAAAAGCGGATACGCCATTTCGGTCAGCTCAAAGTCCTTGTAGTCATGAATGATTCCACAAAAATTATGTTTTTGAAAATGTTTTAAGAGCCCATAGACCACACTTTCTGTTTTTCCACTTCCGGCAGAGCCGATGACGGAAGCCCCACGCCGGATATTATCTATTTGAAAAGAACCATTTCTGATGGCAAACTCGATCCTGTACCTGAATCTATCGGTTTCTTGTATAGGTCCGTCCTGGTCATCCAGGAAAACATAGAACACGGTATTGATAAGCAATAACGGAGAAGCATAATATAATAATGCCAAAAGAAGTGATATATTCTGAGATGTATACCATACCCATAAACCCATTAGAACACAATTCAGTAGGAACGCCAATTTTGTCAACCGAAAAAGCACATGGAAAACAATGCTCATGCCGATTATGATTATAAGGATTGTTATGATATTTTTGATTTCCATATCAAATACCAATTGAGCTTGATTTCACGGCTATCTCGACACCCTCCCTTAGTTTTTTGAATGCCTTCAGCGCTAGTTGAGCTTGATTTGTTGGGATATTGGGAAGCGTTGGCACTCTTGGTTTGCCCATCATTTTAAAGACCAACGCTTTTTCATTGGCTGGTAGTTTCATCAAGGCAGCGAAATAGAGATTGGGATTCTTCACAAAATCCTTTCGGGCCTTGTAGGTCTCAGCAAAGTTCCGTTTGTAGCCGAAAGTATTATCGAATGTTTTTTCTGCACTCTTAAAGAATTTATCTCGGTCAAAACCGCGTTTTACGGTTTCCCCATTCAATTTCACGTCGGATGCCCTGTATTTGCTTCCGGGCGATAAACTGAATCTGTTGGACGCATCCTTACGGCTCACGACAATATGGATGTGGCTCTGGTTTCCCTCTTTTTGCATTCCCTGGACAACCCGTTTTCCGTTTTGTTGGTGTGGTGCTTGGCGTTCGAGTTTGGCTATTTCCTTTTTCATCCTTTTAATATTCCCTTCAGTTCGTCCTTCCTGAACGTTTCGGATTTCCGTTTTAAGCTGAAGTATTTTTGTTGCGAAAGGTTGATTTTCCTTTACCTGAAAATCTGTCCCTTTAAATGTGCGTTGGTGCTCTATTTTTGCATAATACTTTATGTCATCGATATTAACAGGACGCCCTTTTATTTCCCGATTAAAGGATGTAACATAATCCTTCATCAGCTCGCGAGTATATTTCTTTAAATCTTGGCTACTGTTCTGAAGTTTTCGCAATTCATATTTTGAGGGACTCACGGTAATTGAGTAGAATCTTGGCTCGTGTTTTTCCAGTTTTGCGGTATTCCCATCGATTTCCCTAATGACTTCCTCAGCAGTAATCTCATCGCCATATTGATTGAAAAAATTTTCCGTATCCTGGTGTTCCAATCCTTGGTTTTCTTTCTCCAGATAGCCAACGAAATCTGCCGAGCTCTTGGAATAGTTACCGCCCATCTTTTGGGGTGTTATCGTGATGTACATAGCTCGAAAATTAGAGTTCGTTTTTTAGATTCCGCTTACCGTTTCGCTCTCCCTTCGGTCGTGAATCTCGTAGACTCGATTTCGCGAAAGCGTACTTCTTTCTTTTCCTCAGCATATTTCTTTTCAACTATCAATGGTTTTTTGTTGGGTTCTTCCATCACAAAAAGGGATTGCAACATTGCGACCGTAGGTTTGGTCTGGGTCTTTTCCACATCACGCATGATGGCGATGACCGCATTGATCCTTTTCAGGAGCTTGGCTTCAATGGTTCTACCTGTAGGACCTAATTTTTCCTTTGGAGAAATCTCGTTATAGAGGAAAAAATCAAGGATGTTTTCCATCGCTTCGGTGTGTGTTTTAAAGTGCATTTTGGAAAATTCCTGAAACCGCTTGGCAGTTTTTCGTTTGAACCTGATAGTGATGAATGAATCCATTTCCTTTCGCTTTTTTAAAGATTTGACGTAAATCCATCCCTGTTTACTGGTGTTTCAGGACCATTTGACGTAAATTGTTGGAATTTTTAAATCCTGCTTGATTTTAAGCAATTAAAAATCAATGTATTAAAACGAAAATGGAATATGTAACGCGGCGCAGCCCGTTACCCTCTTGCTATTCCTTTTCGTCCCGCTCGCGGGACAAAAATCCATACAATCCGGCTAAAAGGCCGATTGCCATTTTCAGGGAAAATGATTTTCCGATATGTTATTTTTCGATGTGTAAGGGTATCGGCGAAAGTCGAAAAGTGGATACCCTTACTTTAATTTGAATGCTGAATTTCAGCGAAATAAAGATAGTGATTTTTTCTTGATGTAGGTTTAATTACACACAAAAACACCTCTGAAAATTCAGAGGCGTTTACCTTATTGTTTCAAAATTTCATATATTAAATACATAGGTGTAAGAATATAAATTCCGAAGCGCTTCTTCCTCTATCATCGTTTCAAAACAGCCATAATTTTCTTTTACGTATTTGCGAATGCTATCCCCAAATTTTCGTTTCACATCTTCTTTGGACGTTTCCAAAAGTCGGTTTTGAGCCTCTTCGCTCAAGTCTGTAAAATTGAGATATATCATAGCTGAATATTTTAATATTCACTTGGTAACATCAGCGTATCATTTACAAAAAACAACCGCAGTTCATCGAGTGGAAAATCGGTGGCACGATAGCCGTGTTTTTCCAAAATATTGTCGTTGCCATCGCTATAAATTATCTCGGCTTCGTAACCCGAATGATCCTGTTTTTCTTCGGGCAACCTTTTGAAATCGATAGTGATAAATTCGCTTCGGTTCATCAGGCTTTTTGCAATAACGGAAGCATCTGTAATAAGCCAAGAACATTCTGCTACTTCCGATAGATATTTCAATCCGTCTGTAAATCGTGTTTTCAATAGCGGGATTTGATAGAACATTTCTGTTCCCGTAAAATATTGCAACCGCTCTTTAATTTCATTAACTTGTGCTTTCATTGTTTAAAATTTTTAAGATTTGAATAATGAAAAGAGGGCGCATCTTTAGACGGTTACGCCCTCTTTATTTTTGAATTACTTATCGCTTTTACTTCCAAGCAAAAGGATTTCATCTGCTACCACTTCGGTAACATAGCGTTGGTTTCCATCGTCCGTGGTATAGGTTCGGGTCTTTAGTTTTCCCGTGATTCCTACTTCTTTGCCTTTTTCGACATATTTCTCAACGATTTCTGCGGTCTTGCTCCAAGCCACAACGGTATGCCAGTTGGTGTCCGTTTGCTTTTCGCCTTTGCTGTCTTTGTAATACTCGTTTGTGGCGAGTGAGAAGCGGGCTACCTTTTTACCGCTTTCAAGGTTCGTAATGGTTGGCTCTTGACCAACGTTTCCGATTAACTGTACGTGATTTCTAATAGTACTCATAACTAAATGGTTTTAAATGCCCTTTACAGGCTTGATTAATATTTCCCTTTTCAATTCAATACAGATTAAATTTTAAGGGGTGTTTGTTCTTTTCTTTCGTGCATCGCACAATGGATATAGTGGGTTTTGTCAAGACTTTTAGGGAATAAATCAGGTGTGTTTGCGACGTAGTAAAATCCTTGGATTTTCAAGGAAGTAGATACCTTATTTTTCACTAAAACTTGCCACGGTCTTGACAAGTTCCATAAGGGCATTAACAATTCTTTTAAAACCGGTTACGATTTGAGCGTACCGACAGTTAAGCGAAATGAGTGGCTGGGTTTAACCCGCCTGACCGGATGGGCAGGTGTAGAATTGGTTATGTACTGCCTGTTTTTCGACGCCCCGAAAAACAACAAAGGCTTTATCCATTATAAACCCCTTAAAATGTGTAAGACAGCGGTTTGGTTTTTAGGGATTTTCGAGGGAAGGCTCAAGAAGACTTTACCGAAAATACCGTTAAGAAAACCGAAGTGATGGCTTTCCGATGAAAAAGCGGACTTAATTTACAATTTTGGCTCTGGAATGTAGTGTTCCTTCCCAGAGCAGCGGGAAGGGTTAACGGAATGGAAAGCTGAAATTGGGGATTGTGTCCACATATTTGTAGTGAAGCTCTTTTCCCGAAATGAAGTTGTTGCCTGCCTTTTTCAGCAGGCAGGCGCGGAATGTAGGGGAATGTGCTGAGGGGATTATAAAACGGAATCAGTTATTCATCTCAGTTGTTGTAGGCATTCTTTTCATTCCAATATGATTTTCCATTTCAGATATTTTCATAAAGCCAAGTCTTTTATAAAATCTTTGTGCATTTACATTTATTTTAAAAACTTGTAATCGAATAGGTCTATTTAAATAATTTGCTCTTGTAATTATTCCTTGCATAATAATTTTTCCAATTCCCACGTTCTGAAATTTCTTTTCAATCAATATACTTTGTAAATAAATTTCATCCTTGAATTCCTTTACTATGAGTAACCCTACTTCTTTCCCGCCATATTCAATTATTTTTGTTTCTGAAGCATCAAACTTTTGTCTATGCATTTCTCGCTGAAATGATTCATCCCAACCCCAAATTTTAATCACACACGGTTTTATTGAATTACATCCGATTCTGTAAGTCAATTCTAAATCTGATCGTTCTGCATTTCGCAATTTCAATTTGTTCTCTGTTTTTTCTAATCGCATACAACTTGCTGAATAATTAATAAATATAAGATTATGCCAGCAATTATAAATTAATAAAGGTGACAAGCGGACTTCGCACCCTATTTCAGATCAGGAATGCAGCGTCCCTTCCCAGAGCAGCGGGAGGAATTAGATAAATGGGATTTAGAAATCGGGTACGGTGTCCAAGACCTTTATAGTAAAGCTCTTTTACCAAAATGAAGTGGTTACCTGCATTTTTCGGCAGCCAGGCGCGGAATGTAGGGGAATGTGCTGAGTGGATTGGAAGTAAATGCTTATCATATATTTAGTCATCCAGTTTAAGGTACTGGACAAACCTTTATTTAATTTATGCCATAGCATAGACTTCATCAAACAGCTTTTTATCCAACCGTTCTTGTTGGCC
>PALD01000037.1 GCA_002710685.1 Cytophagaceae bacterium
ATCTTCCATAAGAAAACTGTAGTATTAAAATTAAACAAAAAAATAGGCGGGTTTAAAACCCGCCTATTTTTTTGTTTACACAGTTTTTTGGATACTACCAGAAATATCTTGAAGCATCTAAACTCTATGATTCTATGATCTCATTAGGATTAACAACAAAGAGAGGTAATAATTTATTACCTCCAGATAAAGCTTATAGATATTCTACAAAAGTTAATTAAGCCTAGTTAATCCTAGGCTTTTTCTTTTATGAATCTTCATGCGTTGAAACACTTTCACTATCAGATAAGAAATTACCAAAACCCAATTGAGAAGTAAATCTTATAGTATTGATTTTTTAATTAATCAAAGTAATACTCCAAATACATCTCGCTCACTTTTAAATTATTACCACTCCTTTTTTTAAATAAAAAATCGTTTCTTGGATTACTGTAGCAAAATGGTAATTACTTATAAATTCATCCATATTAAATTTTATCTATTTACAAACCTTTATGTAATTTGAGCCGTAGATGTTTTTTGAATTCAATGAAGATTATATCCTAGTTCGGTCAATGCTTCCACTATCTTATCTAAATAGTATTGTGGGGTACCTCCATCTACAATATCATATTTATAATTGATTTCCGTTCTGTCTGAAAGCCCATTAGATCCAGAATAGTTTCCAGTTCCGTTTTCAACCGCTTGTATAAACTGTTTAAAATTTGTTCCACCAGCTTCTTCTACTTGAAATATAACGGAACGATAATAATTAGGAGCAAATAATTCTAGTCTGGTCCTGAATGTCAACAAATCGGTTTCATATTGAGCTGTTCTGGCTTCTAACGGGTCAAATGAACCATCTTCATAAATGGTGCTTGCTTCATCTTGAAAAACCATTACGATCACATTACCTTCTGGGGTAGTCCCAAACATATTAAGCGCTGCGAATGTTTGCTCATTAAATTCAGAATATTCACCGGCTCCACCCCAACTTATAATCTCTACACTATCATCATATAATACACTGTCATTACCATATAACGGCAATAATCTATCCTTCAAGATCGTGTCTTTCATCGTTTGCAATGGCGCTAAAGTAGCATCCATACTTCCAGAAGCATCAAAAACAAATTTGATTTTGGTGTTTTGAGTTATCGCAAGTTCATTATCGCGATAATCCCAGATCAAGTAAATATTGTCGTTGTTAGGCCTGTTAAAAACAAACTTGATTGGTCTAAGAACGTGCTTAATGTTTGTTGCGTGCTCTGTATCTCTGAGTATGTGGCTTCCGCCAAAATCGTTTCGATATCATCTGCAGTGTATTCTAGATCAGTAATAAGGTAGCCTAGCTTATTCTCGCGCTCTACATTAAACTTTCCTGTATTCGTACCTCCTTTATATGCCTGAATATTTATCGTGCTTCCACGCTCAGGAAATCTACTCACACCTTCTAATCCTTCAAGCGTTTCAAACTTGCTTATTTCACTTACTTCAAACAAGTGATTTTCTGAAAAGAAAGATGAGCTTCCCCATCTGAAACGGTTAACCATAGTTTTACCTAGATCCTTTTCATCTGCAAGTACAATACTTGTGATCTTTAATGGTATTCCCACAGGGCAAATGTTGCTTATTTAAAAGTTGCTGCACCATCTACCGGCGTTACCGTAACATATACTTTTGAAACATCCAGATTATTACGAGGTATAGTAATGTTTCCGCTTGCATTTACATTTTCTGCATCATAATTCTCACCATCATAATTTGCTGAAATAGTTACTGCACCATTGAGCACTTCATAATTTAAGATGAAATCACCTAATAAATTATTGATGTTCACTATGTATGTAAATGACTCATTAATCATTTTCTGGATGATGTTCCCACAATAGGTTTCAAATAATTTTTCGGGATCATCTTCTACCATTAATACATACTGTTTCCTATAGGGATCCCAACCGCCTATTTTTCTGGAAGTAGGATTTTTTATAAAAAGGTTTCTAAAGTGCGATGTCAATCCATAGTTGATCTCGGTGGTCCCATCATTAGATAAGCGTACAGGTGTCCCATTCCTAGCGCTTACATAATAAACTCTATCACCATCCATATCCACACTTTCAGGATTATTACCAACCCCCAGTACTCCTGCATACGGTTGATAAATCCCCAGAATTTCATCCCCTTTCGTCAAAATTCTTTCGCCGCTAGCAGTTTCAAGTAAATTTTTACCAAAAGAAACCCGTCCAATTTTTTCCTCTTGCATCACCAAAATATCATTTTCCCTGGCAATCAGCATCTGTATGCTTCCATTTTGCTTATCCAGTTCCTTATAGTTTGCTGTGCTCAGGTTAAACTCATTGAGGCCATTTATATTTGTGCTTTCTATGTACGGTTGTCCATAAGTGAGGTCTGCAAAACGCCTAACTTCCCTGTACTCTTCCACACTTGTCGCTGATGGTCGTAGATCAATGTTTAGGTAATTGGTATTGAGATCATCCTTGACGCGGTAACTTTCTATACCATCACCTTGCGTAAAGCAGTTAAAGAAATCAAGTTCTATTATTCCCGGAGTTCCCGTTTCAAAATCTTGATTTTGGATATTTCCCGAATGGTTCCCATCAATAACCTCATAACAATCCTGTGTTTCAAAAAAGGTTTCTTGGTCTGCAAGTTTGTTCTCTGTTTCAAAGGCATAAAAACCGCTTCCGGTCCTAACCACGATTTTTGCGCGTACATACCCCTTCTTGCTTGCGCTTCCTTCAAGTAAACCCTGAATCTTAAGATATAGTTTTCCTGATGGGTCTTCCTGAAAAGCATAGGCTCCATTGGTGGTAATCAGGTTTCCCCTTACTAATTCCATCTGGGGCCTATAGTCTGAAACTTCATCTGAATTATCGTGTATTCCCTCTAGTTTCCTGCCATCAACAAGTAATATATCATTAAACCAATCCCCAATGCTATCATATGCTCGCTGGGTATAAAATTCCTCATCAAAAGTGATGTTCTTCCATCCTGACTTATAATTTCTTGAACTGTTGATAAATAGTTTAATATTGGTTCCCACGGGGAGGGGTTTTTCCTCAAGTCCTTCTCCATTATCTTCCGTGAACAGGTCAAGATATCCTACAGGTTTATGGTCATTACCTGCGCCACGATCGCCAAATTCCCTTACATCAATATCAAAATCATTACGATCCATCGAAAATTCCTGTGGTGGCCTGATCTTCATGTACCATCCCTTTTCCTCAAGGATTTCATTTTCATCTTCATCGGTATTGCCTGATATGAAATTTTCCTCCTGTTCTTTTAACTCAAGCACTTTTACCTTGGTAGGTTCTACCGCAACTTGTGCACCGGCCTTTTTAATGATCAGGATATCTCCTTCATTAATTTTATCCTTGTTGTTGCCTTCCAGCTTGCACCAGGTATATAAATCCTCGGTATAGAACTTGGTGATAAATAGGGTCTGGTAGGTCAGTGGATTGGTCTTGACTACCAGTTTATAACGGTCTGCCCAGTATGGGGGTTCATGGTTGATGCTGGCCACCAGCCTGTTTTGAAAAACACTGTATCGCTGCGGGATATATAGGGTATTGGATGCCGAGGTAAGCACCGTACTTCTCCTACCAAATTCATCCATGTAGATTATGCCTACCTCATAATTCCTATTGGTCTTGCAGCTTGTGGCATTGATCGTGTCGGTAATTGCAATAATGCTGGATGCCCCAAAGTTTACGGTTACCGTCTGTGGGCTATCCCCATCATTGGTATCTTGAAAATCAATATCCTTAACCGTGAAAGTGGGGTTTCCTCCTTCCAGTGCATAAGTAATCTCGGTATCGTCCGTCAATGCCCACCCGTCAGGCACCGTAAATGTATAGTTGGCACGAAAATGTTGGTTGATGACCTCCAGCAAGGTTTTAAAATCCACACTGTTGAACACGTCATTGAGCGTGGGGTAATCATCATTGAGTATAAAGAAAAATTCATTGGTATAGGCCGAAACCCCATCCACGTCAATTTCTATGGTGAGCACCAGTTTTTTTCCGGCCGTAAGTGCATAGGCTTCTTGATTCGTAATCTTTAATTTGGTGTTATTGGTAAGGTCCACCGTATAATCATCACCATCTTCTATCAGGTTGTTCTGCAGGGCAACGGTGTAGTCGATATTGATGGGCTTGTTCTTGTTGTTGACAATGTTGTAGCCTTCCAGATAGTTTCCAAATATGGGATAGTTCTCTATCAATGCAAGCGCTTTTGCCTTCCTGGGCACATTGTCATAACTTCTATAAAGTTCCTTCTCTGGCAGTACCTTATAGATTTTGCTATTTGAAAATACGTGTGAACGTGTAAGGAAATCCCCCCAGCCATTTTTTGCCTTGCTAAAGGTTTCCACGATATAAAGATTGTTGCTATTGGGCTGTTTTACCAATACCTGTATTTCCGTAACCTGTTTATCCCCCGTATTAAAATCAATCTTCATGGCGTTAAAACTATTCACCATACCCTGATTATCCAGGTTAAAATAATCAAGTTCAAAAGGTCCGGGATAAAAATTGTAATTGGTATAGTCCGATATTGCGCTATACTCACCATCACGGTACCTATACCGGTAGGCAAAGGATAAAAAACGTTCTTCAATATTGTTGCTGCCATCAGCCGTGTAGGTAGGTGTGACCCGTGGAGCAAAACGCGGTGGTTTTTTAATGAGGTAAATATCTTCCTTGTTGAAGTTGTTGGTTCCCCAGGTCTTTGCGCGCTCTATATTGATGCAACAAATCTCGCTATTGTCATCCGTCCACATAAAAAGGTCATTGCTCACATCCTGGCTAATCACTTTTACAACCCCGGTAATCAGGTTTTCCTTCTTTAGTTTAAAAACCCTATCAGCTTCTGGCCGGGTATCTTCAAGCACCACGCTTTGTACTTGGTTGATATCATCCCATTCAAATAAGCGGCAACCGGTATCAGATAATGTAAACCAGTAGATTTTTTTCTGGTAGTTATCCATGGCCTTGCCCATTTCATAGATATTTGCACCTAGTTCATAATGGGTCAATTGCTTGTTTGAATATGGTTTTTCCAGCGCGCCTTCATCATCACCCTCACTATGTATCACTTCAAGCGCGTATGCCCTGCGATATTCACCTTTCTTCAATAGGCGTTCATCGTCATCAAGGTTCATTCTTCCATTGACAAAAGTCTGTTTAAGCATGGTCAGTTATTTTAGAGTAACCTATTTTTTATTATTAAAGCATGTCCAGTTCGGCCCATTTTATATCTAGGCATTGTAAAACACGATTGAGTGTTTGAACGCTCATGCCTTTTCGCTTTCGTCCTTCCAGCATGACGATATATCGTTCGCTCACACCTGAATATTTGGCAAGTGTGACCTGGGTCATGCCTATCTCCTTCCTTTTAGCACGAATAAGATTTGCAAGGTGATCAAGTTTTCTGTCCGCCATTTCTTTAACTGTCTTGTGTTTCATAATATGATGGTATAAAATTTTATCTGGTCTTCGGTTTTTCTTTTAATTCTTGCTCCCATGATATAAAGTGTTAATGTTATTACGCTGTTTTTATAATGCTTACATCCATATACTGAACTGTAACCATGATCTCTTTATGATGAATATGTATCTCTAAAATTCATATTAGAAAACTGATAATCATATTTTTAACTCAACAAATCTTTTCCTATCAGCCTTTAATTTCGATTAATAGTCAAGTTCTTTATAAGCGCCGTTACCATTATTCTTTTTTGATTAAAAGAAGGGTTTGTTTTTTCTGTCACATGCACTCGCGTATGTAGATATGTTTATCCTTGCATTAAGCCCGTACAAGAGCTTATTGAGGCGGTCGAATGTCAGGTTTGATACCTTTCCTTTTTCAAGCTTGTTAATCCATGAACGATCAATGCATGAAGTAAAGGATAAACCCTGCTGAGTTAAGCCTAATTCATTCCTCCTTGTTATCACAAATTCCCGTAAATCATCAATATTATCTACATTCATTTTCTCAATTATTTTTCCTGTTTTTATCCTCAAAAAAATCTAGACCATTAATAAGGTATTATACTAAGGTTTATTACTAATGTCCTCTACTAAGGTTTTTTAATAAGATATTATACTCTACATTGTTTTTTATTAAAACACTTTTCAAAATCAAAAAAATTAAACTGGGGGCGGCTGACAAAACTCATTACTCTTTTAATTTTTTACGCCGGGCCCGTTTTTCTTCCCTCATTTTTTTGAGCTTGTATTTTTCGGTTCTTTTATAGGCCCAATCATTTAGGTTTTCTTGGGAAAGTTTATAACTCCAACAGGCACCATATGAATTTTTATCGGGTGTTTTTAAGCCCCATTTTAACATCAGCAAGTCCCTAATCTTTGATCTTTTGTGTGGTGTGTAAAATGTTGCTATTTCATATGATATTGCTTCAAGGGGAACAACTGTTCTATGTCCATCCATCCGGCTGAAAAGAAATTTATAGGTGATCACTTCAACTTTGCTTGGTCCAATGATACTTTTAGATGCCAAAAATGCAAGAAGGCATATTTTATCATACTTATTTTTTGTTTCATGGTTATTAAAATAATCCCAGAAAACCTTTTCTGAAATACCCGTTATCGGACTTTTATCAGGGATGCTATTATGTAGGAGTTCTCCTCTTTGATAAATAAAGTGCCTATTATCATCATCACCCCCTGTATTTTTTAGATATTCACCAACCCTTTCCATTGCTGTAAATAAACATTCCACTCCCTGATCTTCCATAAAATCATTTACCAGTTTGTAGAATACATAACTGAATATATCACCTAGGGTTTCTTTTGGTCGAACCATAAAACCAGAAATCAACTGGATAGGGAAGTTGAAGTATTTATGTTCTTTCCTACTCATCTAGGTTTTACAAATTCATTAAACCAATTGAAAAAGCCCTGGAAATCCCTGGCAATAAGATATACGCCCCCTGCTTGCTCTATCTTTTTCTGATAGGCTTTCTGGTCGTTGCTCTGATAATTATCGCCAGTAGCCTTGCATTTAACCTCAATCTTAACGGATATGCCTAAAATCGTCGCCGAAATATCTGCAGTACCTTTTGTTGAGGTTCCTTTAATCCACTCAACACTTCCTACCGTCCGGGTCCTCCCTAACACATCCTTAACTGTTTTTCTGCGGTCCACCTGACGCCCCATTGAGTTAACTCTTTCCGCCTGGAATCCATTAAGCTGAATAAAATCAATAATACACTTGGTGAGGCTGTTCGCGTTCTTATCGCTATACTTTGGCTTAGGTATGGCATGTGGAGGTATGCTAGGATACTTTTTGGCGAGTTCATTTAACTTGAGGGTCTCTAAGGCTTTAATGGCGTTTTTGCTCATGGCCTTATTTTTTTAGATTTACTATCGCATTGTCAATGGCCTCTTGAGTAAAATAAACCCTACCCCCAATACCTATAGAACTAATAACTCCCGAATTGACCCAGTTATACACGGTGCTAATATTAACACCAAACATTTTTGCTAATTGAGCCCGTGAATAGTATTTGGGTGGTTCTTTAGGCTGAAAATTTTTTTCAAGATTTTCTAAAGAGTTTTGAATTTCTTGAAGTTTCTTTTTGTCTTCAGGAGAAAGACGGAATTCGATTGTTTGCATAACGCTCAGTTTTTTAGTTAATCCTGAGCAAAAATTAGATTTCCCTAGTTCTGATTATAGGAACTTTTTTCCGATAAATCCGAAAGATAGTTTAATGTATATTATAAAAGATGATTAAAGTAATTACTAAAGTTCACTTCCCTTTCAGGTTTATTTAATTTATTGAGAGGATAAAAACCTCCCTTCTCATTCAATTTTGAGTACCATTTTTCAGTTATAAATCCTTCATCTAACAACCATTGCATAAATTTAAAATCTGTTATACTTGTTATTAGGTTAGTATCTTCCAATTTCTTTTTTAGATAACCATAATCAAGGTGATGTTCCGTTATTTGTCTATCATTTACAAATTTTTTAAAAGCCTCAAAAGCTCCAACTACAATAAACGGATAAGGGGGCTGTGTTAATATTTGATTTTCAATATTTTCTTTGAGTGTCTTTAATTTTTTAATCTCTGGGCTATCAGTCCCATATATAAGATCTAATTCTCCTAATGAATAAATCCATTTGCTATATTCAATTTCTTGCCCCCCCATTGATGAAAGCTCCTTTATGTACTCTTGCCTTCTAATGTTATAATCAGATTTTAATATTTCATAAATCATATCCAGATTTACCAAAAAAAATCGATTTTCTAGTCTAATATTCAATATTGGCAATGGTTCAGGATTTATTGTTTTGTACAGTTTCTTGTAATACTCATACATAACTAGACAATGACTATATATAGCCTTTATTCTAACAAGATCTTTACTATTATAATTTGCGCCTTCAAATATCAAGAAACTCTTATATCTGGATTTTAATCTAATCTTGGATATAAATCCAGACTCCCGCAAAAGAGTTAAAGTACTATCAAGAAGATTACTATCTGTGATATGACGCAAAAGCTCACCTATAACTAAAAATATATTAAAATTGTCATCTACATTATGGCTAATTTTTCCCTGTATAGTTAATTTAATAGCATTAAAAATCTCTTCGTTTGAAAATTCTGGAGCTTTATCTAAATCGTAAGCTATCATAAATCAAAAGAGTTTACATTTTTGGCAAAGGTGTTTTGTCAATTTTATCAATCTCTAGAATTAATTTCCAGTCAATTAAAATATGTTCAGCCATCTGAGTAATCATTTGTTCTTTTTCTAAGCCTTTCTCAAAATGCCTATCAAAGGCATCGGCTAATTTATTTTTTAAATCATGTTGTTCGTCATCAATATCCAATAGCAACCAAATACTATTAAATCCTGTGCTAGGATAGCCATCTTCAAATTTTTCACTTAAAGTGTTGTGAGCGTTAAAGACTTGAATAAGGCCATTTTCAATACGCCTTATCAAAATGTTGTCGGTTAAAATGTTTTTAATTAGATGCTCCTTGTCTTGATTTGATAAATTCATGATATAGTTATTTATTAGTTTACTTTCCTTAAAGTTTGATTTTGCTTTTCATTTGATTTTACTTTCATTTTGTCAAATAAAGCCCGGGCGTTACGGGAATGCGTTTTATCTTCTTTATCAATGTATTTGTAAAAATTAGATTCATTTATGTGCCCGCTAATGTTCATTATAACCGGTATAGTCCAACCGTCCTGGCCATAAAAATTAGAGCAAAAAGACCTTCGTCCAGTGTGATTGCTTATTAATTTATGTTTGGGATAATTATCTATCTTGCCGTTAAAGCGTCCTCGGACAATCTCGTTTATGTTGGCTTCTTTGCAAACATCCTTTATGAGTTGTGAGAGGATTGATCTGTTACTTTGCTCGTTGTCTGTGAAACGTGGAGGGAATTTTCCCTGATACTTTTTTAGAATGTTTTCTACGTGGTAATGAATAGGAACCTCAACATAAGCACCGGTCTTGAATTGCTTGAAAACAATATAACGCCCTCCCTCAATGGTTTGGATATTCTTTTCAGTAAACCGAAATAAGTCCGAAATACGTTGCGCGGTGTATGATGCTATAATAAACCAATCCCTGGCAATGCCCATGCGTTCGCTTGGCATTGGGGTTTCTATTACCCTCTCAAGCTCTTCAAAGGTTAGGAAGGTTACTATATTCTCCCCCTCAAAGCCTTTTATTAGATTGTACTTTGGATTAACCTTCATACCGTTTACCTCAGCCTGTTTTAGGATGGTTTTAAGGCGTTTCACATATCTACCTTTAGTATTTACTGACAATCCTTTTACATCCCCTAGATGCTCTAAAAATGAGTATGCGAAACTTTCGTCAACATCTGAGCATTTGAATTTTCCATGTTGGGAGTTTTCAAAATCTTTAAGTTGCTTAACGAAATTGGTGTATTTGTTAATGGTGTTTTGCGAATACTTGTATTGTACACCGTTTCTCTTATAGGTACTATTTTCTAATCCTTTTGCGAAATTATCCGCAAAATTTACTAGCCCCTCATCTTCCGATTGGGGTTCTTCATTATTAAATTTTAGGATGATTTTTTTTAACCATTTACCATCTATATCCGAAAAACTTCTATCGCCATCTTTTTCGACATCATAAATTTCGTTTTCAATTACAGTTCTTAATTTCCTTAATCTTTGATTAAGCTTTTTAATGTTTGCGGTTTTTCCTTTTGCTAACTGGGTTTCAGATTTCCATAAGGTAGCATCTTCAATCGTGAGCATAGTTGACTGCCTAAGATCTACTTTATTTCTACCAATTTTTAAGCGAACATAGATTTTAGAAACCCCTTTTCCCTTATTGGGATAATAATTGATTGTAGCCATAAATAAAATTTGAACATCTCAAAGATATAATTTATCCCACATTTTATCCTGCATTATTTAGATTTTATCCCACATATTTAAATATCATTAGAATAAAATAAGATATAAATGTCTTGTTACCAGTCATATTAATCTAATTTATATTAATAAATTCTAATCATAGCACCCCAAGAGGGGGAGCAAACAAAGCCACACAGATTGTGTGGCTTTTTTGTTTTGTAGAAGTTTTGTTGTCCACCTTAAACTATCAAAGCCAGCACGAATGCTGGCTTTGGTTTTTAATTTTTTGGCGGAAGCCAAATTTACCCTATCTAATACATCTTAAGAAATGCCAATAGGGCCGACATGACAAAAAACACACAGGCTACTTCTGTAAGGGAAAATGTACACAAAAAGATACCCACGATGACTAGTAATGCCACACCTATAAAATAATATGCTTTATTTACGGTCATGATAAAAGTTAGGTAATGCAAATTACCCCCTTGCACCAATGCACCACAACCGTATTTTTACCTGTTTTATGTCTAGAAGACCACCGCTTTTATCTTTGACCAGAACCGCTTGAGCATAAAGGCTGAGATTATCACGATAATGGTGAGTATTATGGCCGGGGTGTACTTGCCATAAATCCAGTACCCGGTGGCAAAAAGGGCCCCATATATCATAAAAAGCCCCAGTATGGTCGCCTTGATCCCCGCGGGAACGTTCCACTTCTCGCTTTTTACAATAATCTGTTCATTTTCAGCTTCGGCATCCTTGATGGTCTTTTCCCATCCCGGCCCCCCGGGCTGTATCTTCCTATAAAAGGAAAACAGGGTCTTTTTGCTTTCGGGCGGGGTCATGAATGTTACCGTGATCCACACGATTGAGGTGATCAAGACGATAAACGGGTAAAGCAGGTATGACGGCATGAGCCCTTCAAGGGTGGCTCCCGTAACATCATCTGTTCCACCAAAGAGCCAAATACCCACTCCCGTAAAGTTGAAGAGTATCGAGATTATGCCAGAGGAGAACATTGCAGATATCTCGCTCCAAGCATTAATTCTCCACCAGAACCAGCGTAAGAGAAAGATTAGCCCAGTACCTGCTCCAAACATGATGATGATATCAAAGATCTGGGTGGCATTGGTCAACGCCAATGCGAAAAGGGCACTTACGGCCATTAGCAACACCGTTGAAATCCTGCCAACGTTCACAAGTTTCTTTTCTGAAGCATCCTTCTCCACATACTGCTTGTAAAAGTCATTTACGATATATGAAGATCCCCAGTTAAGGTGCGTTGATATCGTGGACATATATGCCGCGATCAAAGAAGCAAGCACCAGCCCCAGCAAGCCGCTGGGAAGCTTGGTCAACATCGCAGAATAAGCCAGGTCATTACCCAGTTTGCTCTCGGCCACCTGTGGGAAGGCCTCATGAATACTGGCTATATCAGGAAAAACCACTAATGATGCAAGGGCCACAAGGATCCATGGCCATGGGCGCAGTGCATAATGTAGGATATTAAAAAACAATGTTGCGCCTATGGCGTGGTTTTCATCTTTTGCGGCAAGCATACGCTGCGCGATATACCCTCCTCCCCCGGGTTCGGCACCTGGGTACCAGGCGCTCCACCACTGCACTGCAAGCGGGATGATAAGCAATAAAATCAAACTGTTTGTATCACTAAAGTCTGGAAGGATGTTCATCTTGGCCTGCACGTTCTCATGCTGGAGCATCTCCGTGATTCCCCCTACTTCGGGAAGGTTGACACAGTACCATGCTGCGCCAATACCCCCCACAAATGCAGTTATAAACAGTATAAAGTCAGTATAGACAACGCCTTTAAAACCGCCCACGGTGCTAAATATCGCGGTGACCACACCGGCAAGCCCCACAATGGCAAGGGGTGATAGCCCCAGCATGATCTGGCCTATTTTTATGGCGGCAAGGGTTACCGCCGCCATGGCAAAAATGTTAAAGATAACGCCTAGGTAAACAGCCCTGAAACCACGTAAGAAACGTGCTGGTTTTCCGCCGTAGCGCAATGCATAAAACTCAATGTCAGTACCCACGTCGCTCTTGCGCCATAGTTTTGCATAGACAAAAACAGTAAGAAGCCCCGAAACCAGGAAGGCCCACCAAGACCAGTTGCCGGCAACACCGTCTGAGCGTACAAAGTCAGTCACCAGGTTGGGCGTGTCAGTTGAAAAGGTGGTGGCCACCATGCTTACCCCCAGTAACCACCAGGGCATCGTGCGGCCTGAAAGAAAATACTCAGAACTGCTCTTGCCAGATTTTTTTGAGACCCAGAACCCCACGATAAGGGTTATGGCAAAGAAGCTAAAGATTAAGACATAGTCTAAGGTTGAAAGTGCAATCATTAATAAAGGTGTTTGGATTAATTAAAATACAAACAGATGAGGGCAAATTCTGTTAGATTACGGCTAATCTAAGACTTTAAATTAAATCCTTAGTTTTAATTTTGATATAATCCTTGTTCAGATTTTACCAAAGATTCATCTCTTTTTGCTTCAATAAGATATTAAAACTATAAATTTCAGCATGTTAAAGGCCCTTGCATACCTGCTCACAATAATTTTTTACATCGCATTTTTAATCCTGCTGTTATTTTTTCAAGCGGTGCAATGGGTGTGCTTTAATTTCTTTGGTTACCAGGCCCATAAAAAGAGCGTTGACTACCTCAACTTTTGCATCATGAAGTGCCTGTTGTTGATGGGCACACGTTTTACGTTTAAAAACGATTTTCGCTTTAAGCGAAATTGCCCCCACATCATTGTCACCAACCATCAGGGAGAGTATGACATCCCCCCCATCATCTGGTACCTGCGCCGGCTGCACCCCAAGTTCATAAGCAAGAAAGAACTGGGCCGCGGCGTGCCCAGCGTGAGCTACAACCTGCGCCATGGCGGCTCTGCCCTCATAGACCGCAAGGATAAAGAACAGGCAATACGCGAAATAAAAAAACTCACCGATATGGTGCGGGAAACCAACAGGAGCATCGTGATCTTTCCTGAAGGCACCCGCAGCCGTGATGGCGTGCCCAGTGAATTTGCCCGCGGCGGCCTCACCACATTATTTGAGGCATTGCCCAATGCCAAGGTCATACCCATCACCATCCACAATTCATATAAATTGCTCAGGTGGGGGCAGTTCCCGCTTTGTCCCGGGGCCCATATCACCCATACCGTCCACGGCGAGCTTGCTGTCGCAGATCATGAACCCCTGGAACTTGTGCAGAAAATTCAGGACATCATCCTAGCTGATTTTCCTGAAATACGCCCGCGCAAAAAAGGCCCCACCCCCATTAACCCCACTGACACAGATGCCCAGTAAAGCCCCCGAAGCCCTCATAGCAAAAACAATACTGTTTGTACAGGAAACCTTAAAAAACGCAGAGGGGGGCCACGACTGGTTTCATGTGGAGCGCGTGTACAAAAATGCCATGAATATCGCTCAGGGCGAAAAGGTAGATGACCTGGTTGTGGCCCTGGGCGCGTTGTTGCACGACATCGCAGACAGTAAGTTCCACAATGGCGACGAGACCGTGGGGCCCAGGCTGGCCAGCACCTTTTTAGTAAAGAACAATGTGGACAGCACCGTCATTGAGCATGTGGTGAGCATCATCAAGAACGTTTCTTTTAAAGGTGGTAATTTTGAACCCACGTTCAGTTCACTTGAGCTGCAAGTGGTGCAGGATGCTGACCGCCTGGATGCCCTGGGCGCCATAGGTATTGCCCGTACCTTTAACTATGGTGGTCACAAGAACAGGAAGATGTATGACCCGGCCATTCCGCCCGTGCACGACATGACCCCAGAAGAATATAAAAAGTCAACCGCGCCCACAATCAACCATTTTTATGAAAAACTGCTGCTGCTCAAAGATTTGATGCATACGGCTTCCGCCAAAAAAATTGCGGCACAACGCCATAAATACATGGAGGATTTCTTAAATCAGTTTTATGCAGAGTGGGATGGCAGGCGTTAAAACAGTTTCATTTGACCGGTCTTGTATTGCTCATGGAGGTCACAATTGAGCTTTGGCATTTTACGCCCGCCCATGTATTTTGCAACTCCCAGTGCCACCTGTCTTGCAATCTGTAATGCAAACTCACCCTCACCCCGCATACGTGTCCCAAAACGGGAATCATTGAGCGTACCGCCGTGGCAGGCCGCAATTTGATTGAGGACCTTATCTGCCCTATCCGGCATGGCCTTACGTATCCAATCTTCAAAGACATTCCCTATGGCCCCGTTGAGCCGCACTACCGTATGCCCTATTGAGCTTGCGCCATGGTCTGCGGCCGCCTTGATGAGTGGCAGTATTTCATGATTGTTGATCCCCGGGATAATGGGCGCGGTCATTACCCGTACGGCTATCCCGGCTTTCGCCAAGGTTTCCACGGCCTGTAACCTTCTTTTTATGGTCGCCGTGCGTGGCTCCAGCAATCTCCTGGTATCTTCAGAAAGAGAAGTTATTGATATGTTGGCACTCACCAGGTTGTCCTCCCGTAGTTGCTGCAAAACATCCAGGTCGCGCAAGATGAGTGCATTTTTTGTGATAATCCCCACCGGGTGACGGTACTTGAGAAAGACCTGGAGTAATTTTCGCGTAAGCTCAAATTTCTTTTCGGCGGGCTGGTAACAATCTGTATTGCCAGAGAGTACTATGGGAGCTGCCCTCCAGGATCTTGAGGCAAGTTTTTTTTCCAGGAGCTGTACGGCATTACGCTTTACCAAAATACGGCTTTCAAAATCCAGCCCGGCATCGTAGCCCCAGTATTCATGAGAGTTACGGGCATAACAGTAGATGCAGCCGTGTTCACACCCCTGATACGGATTTAAAGAAAACTGCATGCCCACATCCGGGCTCTCGACCTTGTTGACAATGGTCTTGGGAAATGTGTCAATGTAGAGGGTCTTGGTATTTTCGGGGTCGTCTCCCTCTGCGGCACAATGGTTTAAAAAATCATCCCGCATCTCATGGCTGTGCTCAAAAAACCTGTTGGCAACATGTTTTTGAGCCCCTCTTCCCTTTTTAAATTCTTCTTGTGACAATTTTGGTTTTATTCCAAATTTATGGAATAATTCCAACATCTATACACACATGACTGTAAAATCTTTGATGTGGTGCTGTATAAATTTCATGTTGGATTGAATCTTGTTATGCAAGATTGAAACTCCCTACCCTATCCTGGTTTATAAATTGCTTTCTTGAGCTTCAAGATTCCTTATAGGTGACATTACCTTCCTGGAAAGTCTGCCTTTCTTTTCTCCAAGAATGCGGTGGTGCCCTCTTCAAAATCCTCAGTGCCAAAGGCTTCTCCAAATGCCTTGATTTCTTCCTGATACCCTGAGGTGTTGAAACCTGCATTTACCGCCTTGATGGCGGCGGTAATGGCAACAGGTGAATTGCGGGAAATCCTGCCCGCTATTTTTTCACAGAAGCCCATAAGCTCTTCTTGGGATACCACGTGGTTGACGAGGCCATATTGCAGGGCCTGGTGTGCATCAATCATACCGGCGGTGAGTATCATCTCAAGAGCACGGCCCTTGCCCACGAGCTGCGGCAACCGCTGTGTACCTCCATACCCGGGGATCAAACCCAGGGAAGTCTCTGGCAGGCCCATTTTAGCGTTTTCGCTGGCAACGCGTATGTGGCAGGCCATGGCCAGTTCCAGGCCGCCGCCCAGGGCAAAGCCATTTACCGCAGCAATCACGGGTGTACCCAGTTTTTCTACAAGGTCAAAAAGTTTTTCCTGGCCTTGCTGGGCAAGTTCAGCGCCTTCTTGTGGTGAGAAACCCGCAAATTCGCTGATGTCTGCCCCGGCCACAAAAGCCTTCTCACCGCTACCGGTCAAGATGATTGCCTTTATGGATTCATTTTGGTCAGCTTTAGCGAAAGCGTGACTTAGCTCTTCAATGGTCTGTTTGTTTAGGGCGTTGAGCTTTTTTGGCCTATCAATGGTAATGTATGCCGTTTCATCTAGGATGGAATAGGTGATATTCTCAAATTTCATGTTCTCTGTATTATGGTGTTCTTGCGGGCAACTGACTAATCGGCAAGGGGCAGGGAGACTTTAAATACCGTGCCGGTGCCGGTGCGTGAAGTAAAGGTAACACTTCCATCACAGGATTCCACAATGCTTTTTACCATGGCAAGGCCCAGGCCCATGCCGCTGGTCTTTGTGGTAAACTTGGGCTGGAAGATCAGGGGTGCATTCTCATCGCTGATGCCCATACCATTATCGATAACCAGGATACATACCCGTTCTTTATCATTCTTGACCTCAACCCGTATCTGTGGATTTTCTACATCCTGTGTGGCCTGTATCGCGTTTTTTACAAGGTTTGTGACCACGCGTATGAGTTGGGTTCTGTCAAACTTTGCGATGATTTCTTCTTTTTCTGTATAGAAGGTTATAAACTGCTCATTGAAGATATCGAGCGCAAGTTTTACCACGTAGGGCACGTTGAGGGTTTCTGTTTGCTGGGCGGGCATTTTTGCAAAGTTTGAGAATGTCTCGGCAATGGCGCTCATCACATCAATCTGCTGTATGAGGGTGTTGCTGTATTCATTGACCTTTTTGCGAATGTCAGGATCTGCGGGGTCAAACCGGTGCTGAAAGCTCTGTACGGTAAGGCGCATGGGGGTCAATGGGTTTTTTATCTCGTGGGCTACCTGTTTTGCCATTTCGCGCCAGGCTTGCTCCCTTTCGCCCTGAGCTAACTTTGCCGCACTGGTCTCCAGCTCGTCTATCATGTTGTTATATGCCTCCACGAGGTTTGTGATTTCCTCACTGGGGTCGTTTATATTGATGCGCTGGTTGCGTTTGTCCAGCCTGGTCTTTACCATCTGGTCGCTTATGGTCTTGAGGCTTTTTGTGATATAGCGGGACAAGATGTAAGAAAGTCCTATGGCCACGAGAAACATAAAGAGGTAACCTTCGGCAAGGCGCCTTAGGAACTCGTCGAGTTCACGGGTGATGAACTCATCATTCTCCACATACCGCAAGCTCAGTATGGCGAGGGGCTTGAACTGGTTATCGTTGATGTAAGTGTATGATTGTTGATATTGCACGCCGTCTATGGAGGTATGCTCCACCCAGCGCTTGCCTGGCGTGTTTGCGAGGTTTTCCAGGGTTTCATTGGCAATAAAGGTGTCTGAGGTATCCTTTACAAAACCATCATCGCTCTTGACTATGAGGTTGCCCTGTAGGTCATAGATCTTTATGGGGATCTTATGTACGTTGGAAATCCTGTAAATATCCTCGTTTGCCTTAAAAATAAAGGGAAGGTTATACGTCTCGATGGGCCAGGTGGTGGCGCTGAGCACATAGGCAATCTCTGCGCGTATCTGGTCCTGCTTGCGTAAAAGACGGTCAGTATGGTACTCCTCAGCCTCTTCTTTATATTGATGTACTGAGAGTACACCTATGAGAATCGAAGCCCCTAGTATGAGCAATATCATACTAAAGAATATGCGTGTGCGCAAGGAGAGTTTATTGAGCTTCATTAATCAAAGATATCAAAAACCGCGCCGTTAGGCTTGGGGGTTCTTATCGCGTATGCGTTTGTACAGGCGTATTCCCAGCATGAGCAATACCCCCAGGCAAATCAACCCCACGAGCCCCCAGATCCAGTTTGTGGCGCTTTTGGTTATAACCAAGAAAACAACCGCAAAGAGTATCATGGTCGCCCCCTCGTTCCAGATGCGCATATACCGGCTGGTGTACTTTACCTCGCCGCGCTGCAGCTCCCTGAACATAAGATGGTTCTTGATATGATACGCAATGAGCAACACGACAAACCCCAGTTTTATCTGCATCCACGGAGCGTGAATCAACCCGGGGGACATATGCAACATGACCAACCCAAAAACCACCGCAAGCACCATGGATGGCCAGGTGATGATAAACCAGAGCCTTTTTGCCATAAGGCCCAACTGTTTGTACAGGATGCCCTTTTCCGGTTCGGGCTTTTGGTGGGCCTCAATTTGATAAATAAACAGGCGGGGGATGTAGAACAATCCCGCAAACCACGTGATGACAAAGATGAGGTGCAGCGATTTTATGTACAGGTAGCTCATGGTACAAAGATAGCTGTTAGATATTAGTAATGAGATATTAGATTTGAGATGTTAGGCAATCATAAAGCTGGGATAAAGATGCCTGATGCGGGAAGATTGAGTAGGATTTATTTCGCTTTCGCGAAAAAACCACCCATAACTTCGCCTTTGACAAAACCTCAGAAATCAATAAAATTGTAACGTTATTGCCCCGCAAGCGTCATACCACAAAACACCATGCCAAAAATACGAACGAAGCGCGTCATACAGGTACTGCTCTTAACGGGCACTTTTATCTCCATGTTCTATGTGCCGTGGCCCATTATCTGGACGTGGATACAACCACTTCCAGATACGGTACAAGAGCAGGTTGACGATGCCATAAATCACGGCTTTGACGGCATCATCGCGTATGTTGATGTCGCCGGAAAGCCTTCAAAGACCTATACGGCGGGATGGCACAACAAAGCAAAAAAAATACCCGCACGCCCCGATGCCTACTTTAAGATTGCCAGCATCAGCAAACTATATGATGCCGTGGCCGTCACAAAATTGGTGAGCAGTGGTAAACTTTCACTAGATAAAACACTGGCCGATTACTTTCCAGAACTCAGCGACCGCATAGAAAATGCTGACCGTATCACCTTGCGCATGATGGTGCAACACCGCAGCGGTATCCCAAATCTTACGGATACGCCTAACTTTTGGTCTGATCCGCCGGCAAATAGTGATGAGGCATTGCAACTTATTTTAGACCTCCCGGCCGACTTTGAACCCGGGGAAGATTATGCTTATTCAAACACAAATTACCTCTTGATTCACAAATTGATCGAAAAAATTACCGGTGACGACAGGTTTGCCTATATAAAAAGTAAAATCCTTGAACCGCTGGGGCTTAAACATACTTTTGGTTCACTAGATGAAGTGAATAACGACGATGTGATGAGCGGGTATTATGTGGGCATAGAAGAAGACATTAAAGACTCTCAATATGGCTCTAAGCTCACCTCAATGCTTGCCACGGCAGAAGATGTGGGTATCTTTTTACGTGCGTTAAATGATGGTTCTGTTTTTAATGGTGATGAGCAGGAAATTTATTCTTCCATCTACGTGTATAACCACACTGGTTATATGCCCGGTTATCAAAGCATCGCGGAGTATCACAAGGATATTGATGCCGTTGTGGTGCAGTTTACAAATACCACAAACTTTCAAGGGTATGAATGGAACATCTCTGAAATCATATATAACCGCATCATAAAAATCCTCCAGAAAGAGCAGGACTAGCAGCTTGAAAAGCAAAGCCCCCACAAGAATCTTGCGGGGGCTTTTTATTGATTTTTTACCTATTTTTCCTTATCGGTTTCCACAGAAAGGTAATCCAGTTCAAGGGCATTGAACTGCCGGTTAAATTCACTTACCTCAGCATCTACCAACGCATTGAACGCATCAAGTTCTTTATTGATTTGAGCCGTAAGTTCATCCTTAACGGCAATATCCTGGTCCGTGGGGCCAAAATCTCCCATCCCCACCAGGCTATTGAGATGGGCGAGTTTATTGGTCAACCGTATGGGGAAATTAAGTGGGTCCTGCCCACTTCGGTTCTGGGTTTGATAAAGTGCCTTTTCTATATCGGCAAACTTTTCGCGTAAGTTTTTTGCTTTTTCACGCAAGTCCTTCGTGCGCTTATCGTCCTTATACCTACTTTCAAATTCCGTGAGCTTTTCTTCAACGCCCCGTATTTTCTTGATGCTTTTGTGCGCCTTGTCAACCGTGGCATTCACCTCATTGATAAAATCAAACTGCGCCTGCCAACCCTCTGGGGTTTCTTCAGAGCGGGGATCAGCGACTACTGTATATGGTTTGGTTATCGTATTGCCGTTTACATCCAGGCTTACCTTGTAGTTTCCGGGGATTTGCATGGGGCCGTCTGTACTTGCCCACCACAGGATCATGCCCGGCAAACGCTCAGCACCATCATAGGTCATGTCCCAGTTAAATTCATTGAGACCTTTTTTCGCTTTAAGCGAATTCTTGCCATCTACGGTTGAGTAGGTCTTGATGGTATCGCCCTTGGCATCATAGTAGGTCAGGTGCACGGTGTCCTTTTTTTCATCAAAATCATCAAGGTAAAAATAGGTCATCACGCCACCGGGATGATTAGCCCCGCTGGTGAGCGACCCGCTCCTGCCACCACCGCTCATGCGGTACGTATCCATGGGTTTGAAGAGAAATGTTTTGGTATCTTCAGGCATGGTGTACAGTTGATGCAGTACGGTAAGGTCATCTATGATATAAATGCTACGCCCCTGTGTGGCCACGATAAGATTATTGTCGCGCAGATATAGATCTGTGATGGGAACAAGGGGCAGGTTAAGCTGAAAAGGTTTCCAGCTGCCGCCATCGTTAAATGATATATACATGCCGTTTTCTGTACCTGCATAGAGCAGCCCTTGCTGTTGTGGGTCTTCCCGCACCACACGGGTAAAGTGTTCCGCTGGGATTCCATCGGTGATTTTTTTCCAGGTCTTCCCGTAATCCGTTGTTTTGTAGAGATAGGGTGCATAGTCTCCAGACTTATACATGGTGCCTGCCACATAACAGGTGCCCTCGTCAAAGTAACTGGGCTCGATACTGTTGATCATCATCCATTTTGGCATTCCTTTTGGCGTGACATTCTCCCAATTTTTCCCACCATCACGGGTAACGTGGATAAGGCCGTCATCACTGCCCACCCACAACAGGCCTTCTTTTAACGGGCTTTCATTTACCGCAAAAATGGTGCAATAGTATTCCACGGAAGTGTTATCCTGGGTAATGGGGCCTCCTGAAGATTTTTGTTTTGATTTATCATCAGTGGTAAGGTCCGGGCTGATCACTTCCCAGCTTTGACCCTCATTTGTGGTAAGGTGCACATGGTTTGAAAAGGCATACAGCTTGTCTGGATCATGGCGTGAGAACATGATGGGAAAATTCCATTGAAAACGGTACTTCATGTCCTCTGCCCCGTGGCCCATGGGATTATCTGGCCATACGGAGACAGACCTCACGGTATTTTTTTCATGGTTTACCCTGGTCAAGAAACCGTCATAGCTTCCGCCATAGACAACCTCTGGGTTTTCTGGGTCAACCGCGATATGGGCAGACTCCCCACCAGCAGTACTTTCCCAATCATCATCAGAGATTGAATATCCATCAGTCCTGTACGGGATCCTAACGGTGGAGTTGTCCTGCTGGGCGGCATAAATGCGGTACGGGAAGGCATTATCAGTCGTCAAGCGGTAAAACTGTGCCGTGGGCTGATTGTGATATGTACTCCAGTTCTCTCCTCCATCATAACTGATCTGTGCGCCACCATCATCTCCCATTATCATCCTCTCGGGATTTTCTGGGGCAATCCATAGGTCATGATGATCCCCGTGTGGTGCGTTGTAAGATTGAAACGTCTTACCGCCATCAGTGCTTTTATGGTAGCTCACATTGAGTACATATACTTTGTCCTGGTCTTTACTGTCAGCATACACCCGTGTATAATACCATGCGCGCTGGCGCAGGTTTCTATCATCATTTATCAAGCTCCAGGTTTCTCCCCCATCGTTACTGCGGTAAAGCCCGCCCTTGTCCTTGTTTTCTACAATGGCAAATACCCGCTGGGAGTTTGCGGGGGATACTGAAACGCCTATTATCCCCAGCGTATCATGAGGGAAACCCTGGTTTTTTGAGATTTCCTTCCAGGTTACGCCACTGTCAGTACTTTTCCATAATGCTGAGCCTGGGCCACCACTGCTCAAACTGTATGGCGTGCGCCGAAGGTTCCATGTACAGGCGTACAAAATACGTGGATTGTTAGGATCCAGGACCAGGTCCACCGCTCCCGCATCTTCATTGGCAAACAGTACTTTTTTCCAGTTTTTACCACCATCTATCGTTTTAAAGACACCACGTTCTTGCGTGGGCTTGTAGATATCACCCAAAACGGCTGCATAGGCAATATCCGGATTGATGGGATGAATCCGTATCCTGGGGACGTGACGGCTTTTATCAAGGCCCGCACGCTGCCAGGTCTTACCGGCATCTATGGATTTCCATATACCATCTCCAGAAGACACGTTACCGCGAATGGTCTGCTCACCACCCCCCACATAAATCACGTTATGGTCACTGGGCGCCACCTCAACCGCGCCTATGCTTCCGCCAAAAAACCCATCTGAAATATTCTCCCAGGTCTGGCCGCCATCCTGCGTGCGCCATACGCCGCCGCCAGTCGCGCCAAAGTAGTACAGGTTGGGCTTACCGGGAACACCGGTCACGGCTGCGCTTCGGCCCCCGCGAAAGGGACCTATCAACCTGTACTCCAGACCATCATAGATGGATGCGTCAAAATCTTGTGCGGTCATGCTTTCGGCGAAAGCCAAAAAAACAAACAGAAAAACATAAAAAGGAGATGTGAAGTTTTGTTTCATTACAGACAGTTTTTTAGGATTGCTGTCTAAAAATAATCAAAAAGGGCTTTTCATTAAGAATTTATCAAGGTTTTGCGTATTTCCCTGTTGAGAAAATAACCCGTAATGATTGTAGAAAGTAAATCGGCTAATGGAAAGGAGAACCATACACCCATCTCGCCATACATTTTAGATAGTATCAAGACCAGTGGGATAAAGAAGAATCCCTGCCGGGTAAGGGTGAGCAACAACGCCGGTGTCGCCTTACCGATGGCCTGAAAATAGGCAGAGCCTATCAACTGAATCCCCACGATGGGAACCGCGGCAAACACCCACCGCATGGCATGCGGCGTACTGGAGACAATCTCGGCATCATCTGTAAAAACAGAGACGATTGCCGTGGGAAATGCCATGATCAACAAGAAGATGACAAGAGCCATGGCACTGGCATAAAATATCGCCTTGTTGATGCTCTCGCGCACGCGCTGATATTTTTCTGCTCCATAATTGTAACCTGCAATGGGCAGGAAGCCCTGTGTCACGCCCAGCACTGGGAAAAGAGCAAACATGAGCATCCGGCCTATGATGGCATATACGGTGACCGATGTCTCCCCGCCCAGGTTAAACAGGATATTGTTGATGATAAGATAGGTCACACTCACCACGGCCTGGCGCGCCAGGGTCACAAAGCCCAGCGCTCCCATTTCCCTTAATATTTTCGCTTTAAGCGAAAGGTGGCCCAATGCGGGCTTAAGCTGCGAATGCCTGCTTAAAAAATACCACAGGATATACCCAAAGCAAAAGAAATAAGACGCGGTGGTTGCCCACGCCGCACCATACATCCCCCAGTCGAGGATATTGATCAACAGGTAGTCAAGCAGCAGGTTCCCCACAGAGGGTATGATCATGGCGATCATGGCAAATTTGGGGTTGCCCTCTGCGCGTATGACCGTGTTGCCCATCATGCAGAATGCCAGTACGGGAACACCATAAAGCACGATTTGATAATAGATTTTTGCCGGGTCAAAAATGTCTCCCTTGCCACCAAAAGCAGGTATGATCTCATCAACAAAGGTCAAGCCCAATGCGACCATGGTGATGGTAAGTATAAGTGTTACGGATATCTGATTTCCAAAGGTATGCAGTGCATGCTCATTGTTGCCCGCCCCCAGCGCCCTTGAGATCATGGAAGATCCCCCGATGCCAATGGCCATGCCCAGCGCGGCGATAAAAAAG
This sequence comes from Cytophagaceae bacterium, assembly GCA_002710685.1. GTDB lineage: Bacteria > Bacteroidota > Bacteroidia > Flavobacteriales > Flavobacteriaceae > Leeuwenhoekiella. Next base: position 24,123 of record PALD01000037.1, read on the forward strand.
GAAACCGGCAGGACAACATTAATGGCGGCAATGGCGATAGGCCCTATCCAGTTGCCCACAAAAATCGTATCGACAAGAATGTTGAGGGACATCACCAAAATCCCGATGGACGCGGGAACAGCTTGTTGAACCAGCAATGAACCGATTGATTTTGTACCTAGTGCGTCTGATTTATTGGGTTCCAAAAGACCTGTTTTTTTATTTTATGGCTAGACAACGTGGCTTTCGGCAGCTACTTGCGCCCAGTCATTTATCCAACCAGAAAGTACTGCTGCCCAATCATCACGGTCATTTAAGCAAGGGATGGTCGTAAATTCTTTACCGCCCATCTCATGAAAGATTTCCTCGCCTTCCATGGCAATCTCTTCTAACGTCTCCAAGCAATCGCTTACAAATGCCGGAGTGACAATGGCCATGTTCTTAATACCTTCTTTACCCAGGCGCTCAATGGTACGGTCTGTATATGGCTTTAACCAGGGGTCAAAACCCAAACGTGATTGAAACGAAGTAGAATAAGTTCCTGCTTTAAGGTTTAACTTTTCAGCGACCTGTTTTGTAGTTTCAAAACACTGATGGCGATAGCAAAATTGATGCGCAGCCGACTCCGTATTGCAACAGGTGCCATCAATCTTACAATGGCTTTTTGTTACGTCGCTTTTGCGAATGTGACGCTCTGGTACTCCATGATAACTGAATAACAGATGCTCATAGTCCAGATTTTCAATTTGCTCGTTTATGCTTCGGGAAAGTACCTCGATATATTCTTTCTTGTTGTAAAAAGCAGGCAAGTCTGCAAACTGCATGTTTGGGAAATGTTTCTTGCGCAATTCTTCAGCCAACACAAGGATTGTTTCGGTAGTTGCCATGGCAAACTGTGGATACAACGGAACAATCAAAACCTCATCTACTCCCTGGTCTTGCAATTCTTGCAATCCTGTTTGAAGCGAAGGTTTCCCGTAACGCATCGCCAGAGAAACCGGCATGTCCACATGCTGTTTTATTTTCGCCGTAAGGCGCTCAGAAATCACAATAAGCGGTGAACCCTCTTCCCACCAAATCTTAGCATAGGCCTCAGCCGATTTCTTGGGGCGGGTGTTTAAAACAATACCTTTTACTAGAAACGCCCGAAACCAATAAGGCACGTCAATCACGCGCTCGTCCATTAAAAATTCACCCAAATAACGCTTTACATCCTTAGGATTAGTGCTGTCTGGTGACCCAAGATTTACAAGAAGTACTCCTTTTTTCATGCTATTCTTATTCGGTTTCAAATTTACAACTACCTATGCGTACGAGGCACGCGCTCTCAATAATCTTTATCGATAAAACAATAATCTTTTATTTGAGCAGCCACAGCATCACGTCTTCTAAATGCTGTCTAAAACCAGGTTCGTCATATGATTCTTCAGTATGGCCGCCACCGGTATAGTACATTAAGCCATCACCCACCTTTTGAAACCACGCGTGTGGATGATTTTCTCCATTCTCACCGCCCTCATAGGATGATTCATCTAGCGAGAGTGTTACGGTAACCGCTGGGTTTAAGTTGTAAAAATTATACCATTCGTCAAAACGTTGCATCGTTTCGGGGAAGGCTTTTACCGTTTCATGTTCTGCAGTTTTATGGATTGTGGCGTTTTGCTGCTTCGGGTGACTTTTAAAATATCCACCTATGAATTTCCCAAACCACTCCCATTCAAACTCTGTGTCAGACGCGGCATGAATGCCAAAGAACCTTCCGCCGTTTTCCATATAGTTTTTAAAGGCTTTTTCTTGGCTTTCGCCAAAAATATCACCGGTAGTATTCAGGAATACCACGAGGTCAATGCGGTCGAGATTCTTTTTGGTGAAAACCAAAGAATCCTCAGATTGGTTGACGCTCCAATTATGCTTTGCTGCTATTTCTTTAAAGGTTCGCACGCCTTTTTCAATTGAAGAATGTCTAAAACCATTAGTTTTGGTGAAAACCAGAATCTCTTGCTGCGCCTGCAGAACGGAGCAGAAAAGTAGCGCTAGAATAAGTGTGGATCTCATACCAAGGATTGTATGTATTTCTTGGGCGTGGTGCCAAATTGCTTCTTGAACGCCGAAATAAAATGACTCGCCGTGCTATAACCCACACGCAATCCCACTTCGTTTACATTATGCGAACCAGAAGCTAATAATTGGCGTGCAACCTCCATTTTATAATCAAACAAAAAACTATAGACCGAGTCGCCATAAATCTGTTTAAAACCTTCTTTAAGTTTGTTGAGGCTCAGTCCCACTTCTTCTGAAAGTTCCTGTAAAGTTGGGGGCTCGGCCATGCGGGCGAGGATTATCTCCTTTGCTTTTTTTATCTTGATAACATTCTCTTCATCCACTAAGAATGGGCATTGCTCCACATCAACATCCGTGGGCCGGTTGAAATATAAGCTCAGCAATTCGTAAGCCTTTCCCTTAAAATACAGCGGCTTGATGCTGGGGTGTAAGTTGAAATTGATAAGCTGATTCAGCACGATTGCCATGCTGGGTGTCAGGCTACCGTCTTTATAATATTTTCGGTTTTTGTTCTCGTCGCTCAAGAAGGTGATATAGTTCGCTTCACGCGAAAACAACGAATGAAATTTTTTGATGGAAATCAAAATAGAGATCACCCAAGAATCTGTGTTCACATCCAGGTTCATGGGCAAATCCCGCTGTGGATTATACAACAACAATGAGTTTTCTTCCTGCAACGGCAGTTTATAATTGCCATCATTAAATTTAAAAACCGCCGAACCCTTTGCACAAAAATGAAACTGAATGAAACTGCTGTTTACCTCACGTGTAACCCGTTGAGGTTCCTGTGATTCATTATTGAATTTAAGCACCGAAAAACCATCTTCAATCTCGGTTTCTTCATACAGGCTTAGGGCGTTATTTTTGACTTCCATAACTCCTTAAATTTTCTTAATTATTTAGAACATTTCTAAACAACTTGATTTTGAACAAGCGCAATTTTCCCACTAAAATAGCTTATTCTGGGCATTTTAATGCCTCTGGCGTTGTTTTTATTCGCATCCCGACACAATTCGTGCTTCTAGCGTTATTTTTTTAAAAATGTGCCACATACTTTTGCACCCGTTGACAATTAAGTATGAGCGTCAAACCCCATTTTTATCCTTCCTATACAGGAAATTTTTATGCCATAGGCCTTAGTTACCTCAAAGCAGATGCTGAGGTACGTGGTCATTTTAGTATTGATGCTCCTACACAAATCAACATTCTAGAGCAGGCAAAACAAAACGGTCTTGAGGGGCTTACCATCATTTCTACCTGCAACCGCACAGAGATTTATGGTTTTGCAAAAGATGCCGGAGACCTTATCGATTTGCTTTGCGTGCACACACAGGGAACGCGTGAGGAATTTGAAAAAGTAGCCTACATCTACAAAAATGAAGCTGCCGTTGACCACCTTTTTAAAGTGGGCACAGGTCTGGACAGTCAGATTCTGGGTGATTTTGAAATCATTAGTCAATTAAAGACTGGCTTTAAACGTGCCAAAAAACTCAACCTTGTCAATCCCTTTATGGAGCGTTTGATAAACGCTGTTATCCAGGCGAGCAAACACATCAAGAGCAAAACAAATATTTCAAGCGGGGCGACTTCGGTGAGTTTTGCCTCCGTGCAATATATTTTGGCCCGCGTACCCTTTATTTCTGAAAAGAACATCTTGCTTTTTGGCACTGGTAAAATAGGCCGCAATACCTGCGAAAACCTGGTAAAGCACACCCAGAACGACCACATCGTTTTAATAAACCGCACAAAGGATAAAGCGGAAAAAATCGCCGGAAAATTTAATCTTGTGGTTAAGGATTATGCGAATATCCAAGCTGAAATTGCAAACGCGGATATCTTGATCGTAGCCACGGGAGCAAGCAAACCTACTATTTCTAAGGAGTTACTATACCTCAAAAAACCGTTGCTTATCCTCGACCTTTCAATTCCCAAAAATGTGGATGAAAATGTCCAGGAAATTGAGGGCGTCTCACTGGTTCATCTTGATCAACTCTCAAAAATGACTGATGAAACCCTTAACCGTCGTAAGGAACAAGTTCCACAAGCGCTGGGTATCATTAAAGAAATACAAAGCGAATTTTACGAGTGGTTAGAGACCCGAAAATTTGCTCCTACCATTAAAGCTTTAAAGAATAAACTGGTTGACCTTAAGGAAGGTGAACTTGATTTTCAGCGTAAGAAAATAGCAAACTTCAACGAAGAGCAGGCGGAGATCATCAGCAACCGTATTATTCATAAAATCACAACACAATTTGCCAGTCATTTAAAATCTGAAAATGGTTCGCAGGCCGCTAGCCTTGAACTCATTCAGAAAGTGTTCAAACTGGAAAATCAATAGCCCTTGACAAAGACCATCCGCATCGGCACACGCGACAGCGAACTTGCCCTTTGGCAGGCCAATACCGTAAAAAATAAGCTGGAAAATTTGGGTTACACATCTGAGCTCGTCCCAGTAAAATCAACGGGCGACCTCATTCTAGACCAACCGCTTTATGAGCTAGGCATCACAGGTATTTTCACAAAAACGCTTGATGTCGCCATGATTAAGGGCGAGGTAGATATCGCGGTACACAGCATGAAAGATGTTCCTACGCTTTTACCCAATGGTATCGTACAAGCTGCCGTTTTAGAACGCGCCGCGGTTAAGGATATTTTAGTGCATAAAAGCGATGATCTCCATGCAGATTTAACTCAGCCCAAAACTATTGCAACCGGAAGTCTTCGCCGCAAGGCACAATGGCTGCATCGCTATGAAAATCACGAAGTGGTCGATTTGCGTGGCAATGTAAATACGCGAATGCAAAAGTTGGAAGACAGCGATTGGTTAGGAGCGATTTTCGCGCAAGCGGGATTAGAACGCATCAACATCAAGCCAGAAAATCACATTGAGCTAGACTGGATGATCCCAGCGCCGGCACAAGGTGCGATGGTTATCGCCGCAATGGAAAATGATGTTTTTTGTAAGGAGGCTTGCGCCAAATTAAACGATGAAGAATCGGAGATCTGCACGCGAATAGAACGTGAGTTTCTAAGAACTTTAGAAGGCGGTTGTACCGCGCCGATAGGCGCTTTAGCCACGGTTGAAGGTGATGAGATAAGATTTATTGGGGCGTTGTTTAGCTTAGATGGTAAAACAAAAATCGAACTTGAGCGAACCATGCGTTTCTCAGATTATGAAGGTTTTGGTAAGGCTTGCGCCAAAGAGATTTTAGCAGATGGCGGCGCTGAACTGATGCAGAAAATAAAAGAACAATTATAAACCTCCCCTATTCCCTTTGGGAGAGGGAATATACATGAAAATCTCAAAAACAAATATCGCAAGGCAATTAAGGCAGGAACAAACCGAAGCTGAAAAATTGCTATGGGACTTTTTGAGAAACAGAAAAGTTGAAAATCTTAAATTCAGAAGACAACACCCTCTCAAAGATTATATCGTAGATTTTTATTGCCATCAGTTAATGCTTGTAATAGAATTAGATGGTGGCTATCACAATAAAGCCGAACAAAAATTCAAGGATGAACAACGTGATTTTCATTTAGAATTTTTGGGATATATAGTCCTTAGATACAAAAATGAAGTCGTCACAGAAAATCCTAAAAAAATATTTGAGGATATAGCAAAAGTAAAAATGCATAGAGAAGCAAACCCGATAAAAAAATACGAAAACCTATCTCCCCTCTCCGGCGGGAGAGGGGCTGGGGGTGAGGAGAAAAAAGAACCGAAAAACTCAAATCACAAAATTCCTTCTTCCTCAATTAAGAGAGCAGACGGTGGTGATGTAACTTCTCGCACGATCCTATCCACAAAAACATTGAGCCTGGCTCAAAAAAACCTCATCCTGAATGCAGGAGTTGGCTTTGTGGAATATGATGCGATCAAAATAGTTTTCGGGCAATTTGAAATGCCCCGCAGCATCACAAATGCCATTTTCACCAGCCAGAATGCGGTGCGCGTGATAAATTTTGGCGAAAGCCAGATCAAAAACTGTTTTTGTGTGGGTGAAAAGACTGCTGAGCTTTTAAAGCAAAAAGGTCAAAATGTGGTTAAAATCGCTCAAAACGCGTCAGAATTGGGTAAATATATTGCAGAAAATCACAAAAACGAACGCTTTTACTTTTTGTCAGGAAACAAACGCAGAGACGAACTTCCTGAGATTATGAAAGAAAATAATATTGATTTGACCGAAATCGCAGTGTACGAGACGAAGCTGAATTACAAGAAATTTGAACAGGATTTTGATGCGGTTTTATTCTTTAGCCCTAGCGGTATTGAAGCGTTTGCACATCACAATCCTATAGAAGATAAACTAGCGGTTTGCATTGGCGAGACCACTGCTGCCCAGGCCAAAAAACATGCACTGAATATCGCTGTGGCAAACAGCACCAGCATTGAAAGTGTGATTGCTAAGGCCGTGAAAAAACTAGCCAAATAACATGATAAAAAACGACTTGTTTTTAAGAGCCTTAAAGGGCGAAACCGTTGAGCGACCGCCGGTGTGGATGATGCGTCAAGCTGGGCGATACCTGCCAGAATTTATGGAGCTCAAGGATAAATATGACTTCTTCACACGTTGTCAAACCCCAGAACTTGCAAGCGAAATCACCGTGCAACCCATTCGCAGGTATGGGATGGATGCGGCGATATTGTTCAGTGATATTCTGGTGATCCCACAGGCGATGAATATTGATGTAGAGATGCGTCCGGGTGTTGGACCTTGGTTGCCAGAACCTATTCAAAAACCAGAGGATCTAGACCGCGTTATTGTGCCAGATATCAATGATACGCTAGGTTATGTGATGGATGCCATTAAGATGACAAAAGAGAAACTCAACGACGAGATTCCGTTGATAGGTTTTGCAGGTAGCCCATGGACGATTTTATGTTATTGCGTTCAAGGTCAGGGTTCTAAAAACTTTGATAAAGCAAAAGGTTTCTGCTTCACTCAACCAGAAGCTGCGCATCAATTGCTTCAAAAAATCACAGACACCACTATTCTTTATCTTAAAGAAAAGGTGAAAAACGGTGTGAACGCCGTGCAGGTTTTTGACAGTTGGGGTGGCATGCTTTCTCCGGTAGATTATCAAGAATTTAGCTGGCAGTATATTCAGCAGATTATTGATGCGTTGAAAGATGAGATTCCTGTAATCGCCTTTGGTAAAGGTTGCTGGTTCGCTCTAGGCGAAATGGCAAAGAGTGGCGCTTCTGCCCTAGGTATAGATTGGACGTGCAGTGCAAGAAATGCCCGTTACCTAACCGGTGGAAACATCACCTTGCAAGGAAACTTTGACCCGTCGCGCTTGCTTTCGCCACCGAGCGAAATAAAGAAAATGGTGAAGCAAATGATTGATGAATTTGGCAAAGACAAGTACATCGTGAACTTGGGACACGGTATTTTACCCAATATCCCTATTGAAAATGCGGGTGCATTTATTGAGGCTGTAAAAGAATATAAGCAAGACTGATGAAGGTCTGGTCACGGTTAAAAACCATGAATTTGTCGCAACTACTTAAGTTGGCAAAGGTTTTTATTCAGCGGCCGCAATACATCAACCTGACGCTTAAAGCCTCCCGAAAAGCGATGACAATCGCCTCCCGGGAATATGGCAAAAAGCATTATGGCAATAATCCCGCAAATGCCTTTAGACATGCGCTTTGGGTAACGCTTATCGCACAAGGCGTGTATCGCAAAAAGAAGGATTTGGCTGCAGCCAAAAACTGGGCGAAAAAAGTAACCGATTTGCACGAAGATATTGCTGTAAATAAGCCGCTTGAACGCGCGATGGATTTGCATAACAATAAAATAGGTTTACTATATTTTGACGCGATTTTTGACAAAAACGAGCAAGAAACGGTTGATTTTTTAAAGAAAATAACTGAAAAGGCACAGAAAATCAAAAAACCGGAAGACACAAAAAACCACCCAAAAGAATTTGTTTTTATAGATGATTAGCAACATTGTAAAAGGACTGGCGGCATACAAAGACTCGTTTTCCCTTATCGGGAAATTGGGCTTATGGAAGTATTTTGCCGTGCCCATGCTAATTAGTTTTTTGACCGCAGTTCTGATTGGGTTTTCAGCTTGGGGATTATCTGATAATCTGGGCGCATGGATCGCAAAAATCTGGTTTTGGGATTGGGGTGCAGAAACCTTTAGAACCATCAGCAACTGGATAGGCGCAGTTGCGATTATCGCGCTGGGATTGATTTTATACAAACACATCGTGATGGCACTTTCTGCGCCATTTATGAGTCCGGTGTCTGAAAAAATCGAGGCGTATTTATACGATGGTGTTCATCAACATCGTGATACAACAAACCTGGGCCAACTGTGGCGCGGCACGAAAATTAACGTGCGAAACCTTGTTTATGAGTTGCTACTTTCAATCCCTATTTTACTTCTGGGGTTGATTCCTGTGGTGAATATTTTCACCTCTATTTTGCTTTTTCTTGTGCAAGCATACTACGCCGGTTTCGGGAATATGGATTACACGCTCGAGCGTCATTTTCGCTATAGCGAAAGCATAAAATTTGTGAAGCAAAACCGTGGTTTTGCGATAGGAAACGGCATTGTTTTTATGCTGTTTTTGCTCATTCCCGTGGTGGGAATTATTTTGGTTTTGCCTATTTCGGTAACTGCGGCGAGCAAGACCACTTTAGATATTTTGAACAAAGAAAAACAAATCACGCATGCGAGATAAGTTTGTAAACTTTATAGAAAACTTACAAGACAAAATCACCGAAACCCTTGAAAATATTGATGGTGAGGCTAAATTTCATCAAGATCTATGGGAGCGCCCAGAAGGTGGCGGTGGCCGTACGCGCGTGATTGAAAATGGAGCTGTTTTTGAAAAAGGCGGCGTGAATATTTCTAAAGTTCACGGTGCGCTTGCTCCAGCGATGCAGCAATATTTTAAAGTGGGCGATGTAGATTTTTTCGCCTGTGGATTGAGTCTCGTTTTGCATCCTAAAAATCCATACGCGCCTACCGTGCATGCAAATTGGCGTTATTTTGAGATGTTTGAAAAAGACGGTACGCTGGTCGATAGTTGGTTTGGTGGCGGTCAGGATTTGACGCCGTATTATCTTTTTGAGGAAGATGCTAAGCATTTTCATGAAGTTTCAAAAGCGGCTTGTGATGCGCATGAAAAGACATTTTATCCTGAATACAAGAAAAAGTGCGATGAATATTTTCACAATGCGCATCGTGGTGAAGCACGAGGAATAGGTGGATTGTTTTTTGACTATCTTAAAGCCACCGAAACTCAAAGCATGCAAGATTGGTACAACTTTGTGACCCAGGTGGGCGACAGTTTTTTAAGCGCATATGTTCCCATCATTGAGCGTAGAAAAGATTTGCCTTACGGCGAAAGGGAGCGCAACTGGCAAGAAGTGCGCCGCGGCCGTTATGTAGAGTTTAATCTTGTGCATGATAAAGGGACGCTTTTTGGTTTAAAAACAAACGGTAGGATTGAAAGTATCCTGATGAGTTTACCACCAGTCGTGCAATGGAAATATGACCATCATCCTGAGCCAGGAAGCGAAGAAGAAAAGTTAGTTGAAGTACTGAAAAACCCAAAAGACTGGGCATGAACAAGCAATTCTTTAAAAAATTAAATGCCACGCTTTTTAAGCTTTTAAAGAAAAGCGGAGACCCACTTACCGAGAAGCGGGAATTTACGCATTGGTTCTACTTTGAAAAACTTGATGACCTGGAGAAAATGGAGCAATATGCCTTTGACATCGGTTTTCATACCGTTACAAAAGACACCATTAAACAGCCGGGCAAGGATTTACAGTTGATTATGGGTATCGATGAAAAGCCCAATCTTGCCCGTATGGATTTTGATTACATGGAGTTTTATAAAAAAGCCGAAGAATACAATGGTAAGTATGACGGCTGGGAGACTTCTTTAGAGAATTAACAAGACAGCTTTTGGCTTTAAGCCAAAAAATAAAAACATTAAAAAAGAATATCACGATGTTCCCATTACAAAGAAATAGAAGACTAAGAACCAGTGAGGCACTACGCTCCATGGTGCGCGAAACCATAATAACCCCCAGCGATTTTATCGTGCCACTTTTTGTTGTAGAAGGTAAGGGCAAAAAAGAAGAAATCGCCTCCATGCCGGGATATTTTAGGTTAAGCCTGGATAATCTGGAGAAAGAGGTCAATGAGCTCTGGAACATGGGATTGAAGTCGGTTTTATTGTTTGTTAAGGTTGATGATAAGCTCAAGGATAATGCCGGGACCGAAGCCCTAAATCCTGATGGATTGATGCAGCGTGCCATCAAAACCGTGAAAAACGCATGCCCAGAAATGGTGGTGATGACAGATGTTGCGCTAGACCCTTTTTCAAGTTTTGGACATGATGGTATTGTTTCTGGAGGTAAGATTTTAAACGATGACACCTCGGCCATCCTTGCAGAGATGGCACTTTCTCATGCCAAGGCCGGTGCTGATATCGTTGCTCCTAGCGACATGATGGATGGCCGTATTTTTGAAATGCGCACCCTGCTGGAAGATGAAGGATATCACGATACGGGCATCATGAGCTACTCAGCGAAATATGCCAGCGCATTTTATGGACCTTTCCGCGATGCACTAGATTCTGCCCCCGTGGATTTAAAAGATGTGCCCAAGGATAAAAAAACCTATCAAATGGATCCTGCAAACCGCACGGAAGCTGTCAAGGAAACCTTAATGGATATTGATGAAGGTGCAGACATCGTGATGGTAAAGCCCGGCCTTTGCTATCTGGATATTGTACGCGATATTAAAAATGCCGTTGATGTTCCTGTTTCGGTATATCAAGTAAGTGGTGAATATGCGATGATCAAAGCCGCTTCAGAGCGTGGCTGGCTTGATCATGATGCCGTTGTTATGGAGCAGGTAACCGCGATTAAACGTGCTGGTGCAGATCTTATCGCGAGTTATTTTGCTAAGGATGTCATGCACCTGCTGGGCTAATCGCCATAAAGCACGTTCTCAAAACTTACTGTAACGCCTATACTTACTTCTCGGTTCAATTGGTCATTGAACACCCAGGTCACAAAATAAAAATCTCCACTTATGTAATAGGCATTATGGTCAGTAATGTTTACATACCCACCCTGTCGCACCGTGCCAGTGCCCAAATAGGCAGACGGGGTATAACCTTCCCCGCCCTGGATGAGTATGCCGTTGTTGATGCCCTCGACCCAAAACTCGGGGTACACCGTTGTTGAGTACACATCACCCCTCATTTTTAATGAGGCCGAAGGGTTATAAAGCAAAGGGTAATTTCCCACACCGGTTATATCAAGGTCCTTCATCACCACCCATTCAATCCCATTTTCCAGACTGTTATCAGCAAAACGGATTGAGCCCTCGTTCCAGTAAGCAGTATTGAATTCATAATATGGTTCAGAAAAGGTTCCCGTTGAACCTACATAGGTCCACTTAATGGAAAGGGGTAACTCAACAAATTCTTCTTCTTCTTCCTCAAGATCATCCTCAAGAAAATCACAGGAGTTAAAAACAAGGAGCATGGCGCACAAAGCAAGTAGGTAGGTTTTTTTCATGATGAAGACTTTTAATATTGTGGTAAAAATCTTCTCAAAATGTATCCTCAACAATACCCACTACTGGGTATTTTACTATTTGGCTTTAGCCAAATAAAATTGAAGCAGCCCTATTTTTCAAATCCCTTAATTGCTAATTTAGGGCTCCAGTTCAAGCCCAAGAGGGTCATGAGATTGTTTTCTTGTGGAAAATCCTTGCCAAAACCCGTGGTAAGGCTCATCTGTGGTGAAAGCTGGTAGGTCACATTGCCCACTGAACGGTACATCTCAAGGCTTCCCTGCCTGTGTATGTACTCATAAGAAAACTGAAACTTCCTGAGTTCAAAAGAAACCTTGCCACCGTAATCCCAAAACGTTTTGGTGGTGTACCCACCATCATCGAGAACCAAGAATCCATCATTGATGTATTTCCCTATGGCCAAAAGGTGAAAATAGCCCCCATGGGGCAAATCTAGGGCTAGGTCAGCGGTAACCCAGCCACCTAAGCGGTTTGCCGTCTGGGCATCGATGCTGTTTTCCTTGAACAAAAGACTGTATGCAATTGCACCATCCATCCTAAAAATGGGCTTTATCGTCTGTGGATTATAGTAAAAAGCCTCCATCGCGGCACAGGCGGAGGAGAAATAATAATCCACCAAGTACTCCGCATTGAACCTATCGGTATATTGCGGGTTTCTTTCTAAAAAGCTTTTGGCCGCAGCCAGATATTCCTGCTTTTTCTCATCCTTGTGGGCGCATATATTTTCATCCACCTTCATGATGTCAAGCCTCACGAAAAATTCTATAAAAGCATTAAGGGCCTCATCTTCCATGTCACTTTCAATGGCAGAGAGCACATCCACGACCTGGGCGGTCCTTTTCTTTCCGTAAACTTCTATAAATGTGGTCCTTGCCCCCAGGGAGACCGTTCTTTTTTCATCTGGGAATCCATCAAACTGCTTAGCAAGATATCCAGCCGAAAAAGTGAGGTTGCGGTAAAGGGCCTTGAAGGGGTTGATGGAAAGGCCATCTCCCTTTACCCTGATGCCGCGATAGTCTCTATATGATGTATCGTTGTTGCCCACTACCCAGTAAGGGCTCAGTTCTAATGCCACATTGCTGTTAGAGAACCCACTGGAGAGGTAAAGCGCTAGACTCCTGAAGTTGTATGGGGTGTTTATGTAGGACGGTGTCTCGTCGAGCAATAATAAGGCAGGATTTGAGACACTCTCAAAATCAAAATCATTGATGGATGGTTTTTTTGTTTCCTCTTGCGCAACGATAAAAAGCGTGAAGAAAAGGGCAGGAAGTATGAAGTATTTGTTCATGTGTTCTGGTCATTTTCTTCAACAATCCCGGGGTGGTCAATGACCAACTCTATTTTTTTGGTCACCCTGAACACATTGCTACCCCCATCTTTATATTCATGTGAAAAAGATGTATGGTCCGTGATAAAGTTTTTGGCCATCCCCTCTTCACTAAAAGCATAAAATACTTTTGTACCCTTGATAATTTCCATTTTATTGGGCATCTGGGCAGAGTCTAGTGCAAAGTGGGTCACTGCCTCAAAAACATTGTGGGCATATAGGTTACCCTTTTCAATCCATGTGGAATCATTGACGTTCTCAAGTTCAATGAAATCAAATGGGTCTGACTTACTTTTTAGGGAAAAAACCACACTGCCCATCTTTACGGCCAGCGATTCGCAGGTAACTTCCACTTTGACCAGGTTGGTATCTTGCCGGGTATTATATGTTTCCATATACGTAGAGTTAAAGCTTTAATTAAAACCAAAAACTTGTATAACAAAAAAGGGGGCAAAAATTTAGGGGGGTATGCGCTTACCTAGTGCTGCATTTTAGCTTAAATGTAAAGTTTTTAATTGAATAAATCTTGATTCGCATTTTTTAGTATACCGTTGCCAACTCCCAATCTTTCTTAATATTTCTCCAAGCTTTATTTAAGGCTACCGTCAAATCACTCAATTATATTACCTTTAACTAAAACTATACATCCATGGCCTTACTCATCGCTTTTGCGCTGATTTCTATATTCTTTTCCTTTTTATGCTCTATCCTAGAAGCCGTGCTTTTGAGTTTGACACCCTCCTTTTTGCGTATCAAGACTAAAGAAGGTAAACATTATGCCCATACACTGGCAAATTTTAAAAAAGATATAGACAGGCCCCTTATCGCCATCCTTACGCTCAATACCGTGGCCCATACCGTGGGTGCCATCCTGGTGGGCAATCAAGCAGGTAAAATGGCCGTTGAGGGCGGCTGGGACATAAGCTTCTTTGGAATTGATTTTGTAGGGCTCATATCGGCGGTGATGACACTTTTGATCCTCGTGCTTTCTGAAATCATCCCCAAGACCATAGGCGCGACCTACTGGCAATCACTGGGCAATTTTACCGCAAAGACGCTGGGCATCATCATCTTCTTCTTGAAGTATACGGGCATTCTCTGGCTCATGACCTTGATTACAAAAGCCGTGGGCAAATCTGCCCACGTGAATACGATGAGCAGGGAAGAGTTCATAGCCCTCACAGATGCAGCCGAAAAAGAAGGCGCAATAGAAGAAGACGAGACCACCGTGATACGCAACATGCTCATATTTAAGTCTGTACAGGCAAAGGATGTCATGACGCCTTTTCCCGTGGTCACCATGGAAGAAGAGGGAACAACGCTCAAGGAATTCCACAAAAAATACAAGCACCTTAAATTTTCACGGGTTCCCATTTATAAAGAGAAGACCCATAATATCACTGGCTTTATCCTTAAGGATGACGTGCTCGAGGAAATCGTGGATGAGCATGGCGAGAAGGCACTTTCTGAACTTCGCCGTGAAATACGCGTAGTCAACGGCGACAAGCCCATTCCTGAGCTTTTTGAAACGTTTATACAACTGCGCACGCACATCGCCCTGGTCGTGGATGAATTTGGCAATACCGTGGGCATAGTGACCATGGAGGATATCATCGAGACCCTGCTGGGGCTTGAGATCATGGACGAGAGCGACACCATAGAAGATATGCAGGTCCAGGCCCGCCGCAACTGGGAACGCCGCGCAAAACGTATGGGCATTGAACTGCAAAAGGACGGCAAGGACCTCAAAGACACACCCCAACCCTCCAAAGAAGAAACTCCTGATGAAAACAAATGATAAAGCCATCATTGACTCCCCACTGGGTCAAATCCTGCTGGAGGGTGATAAAGATGGACTGAGTATCGTAAAATTCCTGGAGGAAGAACACGAGATTACTCAAAAAATACCTCAAAGCCTGGCTTTCGCCGAAAGGCAACTTAAAGCATACTTTGCAGGCGAGCACAAGGATTTTGACCTCAGGCTAAATCCAGAAGGCACCGGTTTTCAACAGCGGGTATGGAAGAAATTGCAGGACATACCATCTGGCAAGACCACCACATACATGGAGATGGCAAAACAGCTGGGCGACCCAAAGGTGATACGTGCAGCGGCCAGTGCAAACGGCAAGAACCCCATAGCCATCATCATCCCCTGTCACCGTGTGATAGGCAGTGATAACTCCCTCACGGGCTATGCCGGCGGTCTGTGGCGCAAAAAGTGGTTGCTGGAGCATGAACAGCCCGTGAAGCAAACCTCACTGTTCTAAATTATTGATTTTTAATTATATTCGTTTACACGAAAGCTACTCATGATTGCCAGGCTTAACCTAGAAAACATACTTTTTCTTGATATTGAGACCGTTCCGCAGGAGCGCTCGTTTGACATGCTCGACAAAGATTTTCAGGAACTTTATGCCGACAAAACAAGATATCAGCGCAAGGATGAATTCACACCGAGTGAATTTTATGAAAAGGCAGGAATCTGGGCAGAATTTGGCAAGATCATATGCATATCGGTGGGATATTTTAAACTTACGGGAGACCTGCGGCAGTTCCGCACGACATCCTTTCACGGAAGTGAAGACATCATCCTCAAGGATTTTAAAAACCTGCTTGAAGCGCATTTTGGGCGTGCTCAGCACGTGCTTTGTGCACACAACGGCAAGGAGTTTGATTTTCCATATATTGCCCGCAGGATGATTGTAAATGGCATCAAACTGCCTTTTAAACTGGATTTGTTCGGTAAAAAACCATGGGAGGTCCCACACCTCGACACACTGGAGCTTTGGAAATTTGGCGACTACAAGCATTATACCTCGCTTAAACTGCTCACCAAGATCCTGGGAATACCTTCTCCCAAGCAAGATATAGATGGTAGCCAGGTGCGCGATGTTTTTTATGAAGAAAACGATGTGGACCGCATCATAGAATATTGTGAGCGAGATGTTGTGGCTGTTGCCCAGATTGTCTTGCGCCTGCGCAATGAAGAACTGTTGACCGAGGATGAAATCCTATCCGTCTAGAACAATAAAGCCCGGAGCGTGATGCTCCGGGCTTTTGTTTTTTGGCTTTAAGCCAAATTATTGCTTGATCAATTTTGAAACCTCCTTCATTCCTGAGCTTGAGTTGACCTCAACGGTATAGACCCCCGTTTGCAGTTTTGACACATCAATAGCCTCTATAAATAGCTCGCTATCTAAGTTGTTGTAAAACTTGCTCATCACTAGGGAGCCTCTCAAATCGTAGATGGAAACCGACACGTTCACTGGCTCATCTTCAATATCAATAGCTAGGCTGATTGCCGCAAATCTATCCACGGGATTGGGGTAGATGCTGAAATCGCCCTCAAAAAGTGGTTCATTCTCTGCAGAAGGTCCGGCAAAACCTGGGTTTGTATTTACCTCGGCAATGCTATTTGCATTAAAGCCGGCGCCAGAAATACCGTTGATCACGACCGCATCGATGTAGACGTGGTCACCATTAGCACTGGCATCGTTTTGAAACCTGAACCTAGCCCCGTTAGTAAGATTATATTGGGCACTACTCAAGGTAATTGAAGCCGTGTAGAATGTATTGTTGTTAAAATGTGTTCCACGCGCATAGGCTGCAATGGTCTGCCAGCCAGAACCATCATTGTAGCGTATCCAGAAATCTTCTCCATTTTCCATACTATATGCATACATCGAGAAATTGAGCTCCACGGTATCATACCCTGCCAGGTTGAGCGCAGGGCTTGTCATTGCAGATGCAGCACCACTATTATCCCTAAGCCTAATGGAATATGAACCCTCTGGAGAACGTGAGCCGCTGTAACGGGCAACGTCGCTACCGCCATCCTGCCAACCGTCCCAGCCGTTTTCAAAATAGCTGGCCAGTAAAATATCAGTTCCTCCACTACCACCACCGGTCGTGGTAACATCTATGCTTCCGCTTTGCGCGGAAGTATTACCGGCATCATCGCTGGCACTTACCGCAAAGGTATAGGTCGTGCCAGCTGTAAGGCCGGTGATATTTGCCGTTGTACCAGCCACCGAACCTAGCAAGCTACCATCCATATACACATTATATCCGGTTACACCCACATTGTCTGATGCTGCATTCCAGGAAAGGTCCACAGTGGTATCGGCAATATTTGAAGCACTGAGTCCCGTGGGTAAACTAGGTGCCTGTGTATCTGCCACCGTGCCACCATCTGTCGTCACATTTAGCGTATTGCTCGCTGCAGAGCTGTTTCCAGCAGTGTCTTTTGCAATAACATAAAATGCATACGTGGTTTCTGAGGTAAGGCCATTTACCGTAGCGGTAGTTCCTGTAACAGTGCCTAGTAAAGCTCCATCTTGGTACACTTCATATTCCGTTACGCCCACATTGTCAGTAGATGCATTCCAGCTTAAATCAACCGAAGTTTCAGTAATGTTAGAAGCAGAAAGATTTGCAGGGGCAGATGGAGCTTCCGTATCTGGACCATCGGCAATAATGTTTATCGTGTAATCTTCTACTTCGCCATATGTAAATGTTTCACAAGAGCTAGGGACGCCATTGTATTTCATGCTTACGCGCATTCTTGTGGCCCCAGCTATGGCAGACGATGGCACGGTAAAACTACCGCCTACAGAAGCAGCAGTTGTTGCGCTCCTGCTATACACAAGTTCACCAGCATCCCCAAAACTTCCATTTTGATCATAATCAATCCATACGGCATATCCTTCAGAATATACTGTTCCCGTCCAGGTGGGTGTGATGGTGACGGTGTTTGAGGAACCCTTGGCCAAATCAACGGATACATTTGTGAAATCTGAATAGAACTGTGCTCCCGATGTGTTATCAAGGCTACCCAGTTGTACCCTGCTGATATATTCATCATTAACATTATTACTTTGTGAAGAGCAATAATCTGTGCCACCCGTGCCACCACCACTATAGGCATTGCCCACATTAACGGCATACCAGGCGTTGGTCACGGTCTCTTCCTCCTGGCTACCAGCGCCATATAAATCAATGGCAGACTGTATTGCGGCACTACGTGCATTGGCATACGTTGAATTTGAAGACAAATATTGAGATTCCATCCTATAAGAAATATTTGCGGCCTTGGTTATCCCTATTCCGGTAACGGTATAATTGTCACCTACATCATTAGAGCCAGAGCCGCCCATTACAGCAAGATAAAACCAGTGGTTCAACACTCCAGAATTGGTATGCACACCGCAGTAATCATTAAATCGCGTAGGACTTCCACAATTGGGATTTTGCCAATAGGTTCCTCCATAGGTATCAGGCTGACCTTGTGATTTAGGGTCGCTCATAGACCGCAGGGCGGCTGAGCCGCTTCTCCTGTCTATTTCATCTCCTATCAACCACACCTCAGGATCGGGAAATTCTGTACCATTGCCCTTTGCAAAGTGCTCCACGGCGGCTCCCCATATATCAGAAAATCCTTCATTGAGGCCGCCGGATTCTCTTTGATATGCCAAGTCTGCAGTATATGAGCATACCGCATGGCCTATTTCATGGGCGGCAACATCAATGGATGTAAGGGCATCAAAGCTGCCGTTACCTTCCTGGCCATTGCTGGTACCGTCTCCATAAGACATTACCGAACCATTCCAGAAGGCATTGTCATAATTCACATCTACATGAACGTAACTGCGTATCTGTGCACCATTACCATCATAACTATCCCTATTATGCTTTTGAATCCAGTAATCATATGTTTTCATTGCTCCCCAGTGTGCATCAAGGGCTGCGTTATCCTTGTTGGCACTATGCTCTGCAGTTGTCCAGTTATTGTCATTATCAGTAAATTCATCATAATTGTTGATATATGGATACGTTGAACCAGGGGCCTGATTTTTTGCATCACGGGTATAGACTTTTCTACTAACATCATTAAGTGTATAGTTTCCACCGCTCAAGGTAGTCTCAATGGATTGTGTGCCACTGTACCTCGTCTGAGCCGTTCCCGTCACAAATATCGCTTCCGCAGAATTTTTCCAGGCTTCATCAAGTTCAGCCTTGGTCCTCGCGGTTACTTTGGGCGCACCCACGTGGCCAAACTCGGTAGCATGCTTGATGATGCTATTATAGAAAAGGGGCTTGCCGGTATTTGCATCCATGTACAGCTCACCCCTACTCAAGGGCTTTGTTGCAAAAATGTCATATTTGTAGGCAAGTTTAAGCTCTACTTCTTCTTCCCTATCGTAAACCGGAAGAACAACAAGTTCACCCTCGGGCTTCTTGTAATCTATCTCTTTTGATGCGCCTGGTGATTCCCACATGTATTTTGAGGCCCCTATGTGAGCAATTGCCATTTGAAAGGCTTGTGCCTTGTTTATTTTGGGATTTACATCCAGGTTTTCAACCTTATAAAATTCACCACTGATTGAGATAGGTGTTCCATTCTTGAGGTGCATGGTGGGTTTAGCAAACTCAACAGGAACGTTTTTATAGGTCTGTTGAAACACTTGGTGAGTAAAGCCCAATTTATCTGCCTTAGCATCTATGGGGTCAAACGTATTCTCATCATTGAGTTGAAGCTCTTTCTTAAAGATTGCAGCGGCACTATTCATGCTTTTTGAACGCTCCTGATCAAGCTTAATGATACCTACAGAACTGTTTTTCTTTTCTTCTTGGGGTTTAAGGGAGGGTTTATCTTGTGCATTTGCCGACAAGATGCCTGCTCCCAATGCCAACGCAAGAAAAAGCCTTTTGTAATTTTTCTGCATAAAAGTTGAATTTTAATGAGTTAAATTGATTTAGGATTAATGTATCTTCTGCAAATTGTGATTTTAAGTTAAAAACCGCTAATTAATAAATCGTTTAATCAAAAGAAGTTATCAACATTTTGGCTTTTTAAGTGTAGTTTATTTCTTACTTCAAAGAAAAATGCGCTACCAATATTCTTTTGTAATTTACCCTCATGGAGAGAGACGCAATACTAAAGGTTAATGACCTGGCAATAGCCTTTAAGCATGAAGGCCACCTTACAGAGGTGATTCATAAAATCAGTTTTGAGCTCTATGAGGATGAAATCCTGGGCATCGTGGGCGAGTCAGGTTCTGGAAAATCAGTGAGCAACCTTGCCATATTGGGCCTATTGCAGCAAAAACTGGCATCCATTACCTCGGGTAAAATTATTTTTGAGGATAGCGATATCCTTCAAAAAAATGAAAAAGAACTACAACGCTTACGCGGAAACGATATCTCCATGATCTTTCAGGAGCCCATGAGCTCGCTCAATCCTTCCATGAAATGTGGAAAGCAGGTTCAGGAAATCCTCTTACAACATAAAAACCTTTCAAGGTCACGGGCCAGGGAAGAGGTCATCAACCTTTTTGACAAAGTTAAATTGCCCCGGCCAGAAGCCATCTATTCATCTTTTCCACATGAGATAAGCGGTGGTCAAAAGCAGCGTGTCATGATTGCCATGGCCATTGCCTGTGAACCTAAAATACTTATTGCAGATGAACCCACAACAGCACTGGATGTCACCGTGCAAAAGGAAATCATACTCTTGCTCAAGGAGCTGCAGCAAAAAAACGGGATGAGCGTGATTTTTATCTCACATGACCTTGCCCTGGTAAGTGAATTTGCAAACAGGGTGCTGGTCATGTATCAGGGCAACATTGTCGAGCAGGGTACGGCACAAACTATTTTTAAAGACCCGCAACACGATTATACCAAGGCGCTGGTCCATGCCCGCCCTCCAGAAAATACCCGCCCCCTTCGCTTGCCCACGGTTTCAGATTTTTTGGGCCATAGGCCGCGGGCAGAGGATATTTCGGCGAAAGCCAGAACAGCAAAACATGAAAAAATCTACGACCAGCAACCCTTGCTCGAAATAAAAAACGTGGATAAAACCTACTTTTCAAATGCTGGTTTCTTGAGAAAACCCAGTGAAACCAAGGCGGTCAACCAGGTGAATTTTAAAATTTATCCCGGGGAAACCCTCGGTCTGGTAGGAGAGTCAGGATGTGGCAAATCAACCCTGGGCAATGTAATCTTACAGCTCGATAAGGCCACCCAGGGGCAAATCTTTTATAAAGGTGAAGACATAACACATATAAAACCGGCCAATCTTAAAAAACTGCGCCGCGATATACAGATTATCTTTCAAGACCCCTACTCTTCTTTAAATCCCAGGATTACCGTGGGCCGGGCAATTGTTGAGGTCATGCAGGTGCATGGACTTTATGAAAATTATAACGAGCGCAAAAAAGAAGCAATCCATATCCTGCAACAGGTAGGCCTCTCTGCTGAACATTACAGCCGCTACCCGCACGAGTTTAGCGGTGGGCAAAGACAGCGTGTGGGCATTGCACGTACCATTGCACTGAAACCCCGTTTTATTGTTTGTGATGAGTCAGTCTCTGCACTGGATATTTCTGTACAGGCACAGGTATTGAACCTGCTTAATGACCTTAAGGAAGAACTAGGTTTTACCTATCTTTTTATTTCGCACGACCTTGCAGTGGTAAAATTCATGGCAGACCGCTTACTGGTCATGCGTGAAGGAAAAATCGTAGAAGCGGGTGACCCTGATATAATCTATTCAAACCCCACGCAGCAATACACACGGGAACTGATAGATGCAATACCCAAGGGAATCTAGAACATAAATAAAAACACCTTCTTTGCAACATAGAAGAAATGAGCACAGACTCTAACGCCATTTTTAAAGTTTGACCAACTTCTAGAAATTGCTGATTGTGGTTGAGTAATTGTATTTTCCATCCTGGGTCTGGTTAGGGTTTAGGTATTAAAGAAACCTTAAATTTATACAAATTTTATGTTAATTCAATAGGATTTGGGGTAAAAAAACAGCGGATGGTTTGTCCGCTGTTTCAACAAATCATAACATCAAAACACTCTTAAACATTTTGAAAATGTGATGCCCGAGACCTCACTTCGAGCATGTTATCAAAAAATAATTCTGCTTTGGGGACTGCTAAGATAGTATAATTCTTCTCTATTCCAAAACAGAAACACTCACAAATGTTAAAATTTAGTGTATTTCATCGAAAATAGTCAAATTTTCATCTTGTAAAACAGTTTTTCAATGCCTTTGGTCGTGTTTTGAGATGTGTTGGGCTTGTTTTTGTTTGGCTTTAAGCCAAAACCATTTCTGGGATATTTCCTTCTACGATAAGATTGCCCTGGGTAGCCTTGATGATTTCGTCAATTGTAGTGCCCGGAGCCCTTTCCAGAAGTTTAAAACCGGCGGGGGTGACTTCAATCACGGCCAGGTTTGTGACGATTTTCTTGACGCAACCCACACCTGTAAGCGGTAGTGAGCATTGTTTGAGCAGTTTTGACTCTCCTGCCCTATTGGTATGCATCATGGCCACAATAATATTTTCTGCGCTTGAAACAAGGTCCATCGCACCGCCCATGCCCTTGACCATCTTGCCCGGGATCTTCCAGTTTGCGATATCCCCATTTTCAGCAACTTCCATAGCGCCTAGAATAGTAAGGTCTACATGCTGGCCACGTATCATGGAAAAGCTCAATGCCGAGTCAAAGAAAGATGCGCCCCTAAGCGTCGTGATGGTCTGTTTGCCCGCATTGATAATATCTGCGTCTTCTTCACCCTCAAAGGGGAAGGGGCCCATACCCAGAACCCCGTTCTCACTTTGAAATTCTACTTCAATATCATCGCGCACATAGTTTGCCACCAGTGTGGGGATGCCTATGCCCAGGTTTACATAATATCCATCTTTTACCTCTCGGGCAATGCGCCTTGCTATTCCGTTTTTGTCAAGCATTTTTATTTGTTAGGTTGTGGTGTCATCCTTAGATAAGGTTTGATCTCTGTATATCCCTTTGGAAAATGATCTGGGATATCTTCAGTCTTAATGGATGGGGAGACTACACAATCATCACCGTCTTTCCAGTTTGCCGGTGTGGCCACTTTATGGTATGCGGTCAATTGTAATGAATCGATAACCCTGAGAATCTCATCAAAGTTCCTCCCTGTTGAGGGCGGGTAGGTAAGCGTTAGCTTGATTTCTTTATTAGGGTCTATGATAAAAACAGACCTTACGGTGTTCTTTGAACTTGCATTGGGGTGAATCATGTCATACAGCTCGGCAACCTTGTGGTCCTCATCTGCAATGATGGGGTAATTTACCTGGGTGTTTTGCGTCTCGTTTATATCCTTGATCCACTCTTTGTGAGATACCAGGCCATCTACGCTCAATGCGATGGGTTTTACATTTCTCTTCTCAAATTCAGGATAATAGTTTGCTACCGTTCCCAGCTCAGTTGTGCAGACCGGTGTATAATCTGCAGGGTGTGAAAACAATATCCCCCAGCTTTCTCCCAGAAAGTCATAAAAGTCAATATTTCCTTGTGAGGTCTCTGCGGTAAAGTTTGGTGCTTTATCACCTAATCTTAAATGTGCCATTGTTTAAATTTTTTTGGTTAATCCTAGTAATTCTGTCGGATTTATATTTTTTGTCTTACAGTCCTTTGTTCTATTCTTTTTTCAAATTTCTCGCCCTTGAAGATGCGTTGCACAAAGATGCCGGGTATATGAATCTCGTTAGGGTTTAATTTGCCTGCCGGCAAAAGTTCTTCAACCTCGACCACGGTGATTTTTGCGGCACCGCACATAACGGGGTTAAAATTGCGTGCCGTGCCCTTAAAGACCAGATTGCCCGCTTCATCTCCCTTCCATGCCTTCACAAATGAAAAATCTGCCTTAAAGGCTTCCTCAAGCACATACATCTTGCCGTTGAACTCACGGGTCTCCTTGCCCATGGCAACTTCTGTACCGTAGCCTGCCGGTGTGTAAAAGGCGGGTATGCCTGCCTGGGCGGCCCTGCAACGTTCTGCGAGCGTGCCCTGCGGCAATAATTCAACATCAAGTTCACCACTCAGCATTTGCCGTTCAAACTCTGCATTTTCCCCCACATAGCTAGATATCATTTTCTTAACCTGATGCTTTTTAAGTAAGAGGCCTAGGCCAAAGTCATCCACACCTGCATTATTTGAGATACAGGTAAGTCCTTTTACATTGAGATCTACAAGTTTGTTTATTGCATTTTCTGGGATGCCACAAAGACCAAAACCGCCCAGCATCATGGTCATGTTGTCTTCAACACCTTTTAAGGCTTCTTGTACCGTTGCAACGGTCTTGTTTATCATAATCTCAAATTTATTCTTTGAAAATTACGAAAAATCGAATGTGACGGCAATGCATTTAAGAGAATTATAGTAATCAAGGCACGGGCCGCGCCAGCGATTGAAGAGAAAATCAAATGCCCCCGTTGTGGCGGGGGCATTTATTGTATCGTAAAGCGCGGTTGCCAAACGTGGCAAGGTGCCCTAAAAATCCAGTTCGTCCGGAAGTTCTTGATTTGTATTAGCATTCTCTGGGGGCAAGGAACAGTCTATACGTATGCTTAGGTTATCAGGCTTTTTAAAGGCTTCCTTGGAGACCTCCAGTTCATCATCTGCATAGCATTTTCTCATATAGAGTGCCCATGTGGGCAGGGCCATGGTTGCGCCCTGGCCATATCGTATGCCAGGAAAGTGTATTGACCTGTTGTCTCCGCCCACCCATACGCCAGTAACCAGGTTGGGAACAATACCCATGAACCACCCATCACTTTGATTTTGGGTCGTACCCGTTTTACCCGCAATGGGGTTGGTAAAACCATAAGGATAGCCGGTAACCACATTTTTATAATCATAACGGTTGCTTGCCCCTGACCGTAAACGTGCCCCTGAGCCATATTGTGTAACACCCTCCATGAGGTTGAGTGTAACGTAGGCAGACTCTGCACTGATGACATCCCGTGTTTCTGGAACACTTTGATACAGGATCGTGCCATTCTTGTCAACTATGGTGGTGACGATTTGTGGGGAGACATGCACCCCTTGATTTGCAAATGCCGAATATGCGGAGACCATCTCAAATAGGCTTAAATCTACCGCTCCCAGTGCTATTGCGGGCACGGCGGGGATGTTTTGTGTATCTACACCCAGTTTATCCAGTAGTTCTATGACTGGTCGCGGGCCCACACGGTGCATGAGCCTTGCTGATACGGTGTTGATGGATTCTGCAAGGGCAGTCTTTAAAGTTACCATACCACCCATTTCCCCACTACTGTTCTCGGGGCACCAGTCTTTAGTATTGCCCATCTCTCCCGCGGGGATGCAGTGCAGTACATTGGGCACGGTATCACAGGGAGAAAGATGAAGTTGGTCTATTGCGGTGGCATATAAAAAGGGTTTAAAGGTCGATCCCACCTGCCTCTTGCCCTGCTTCACATGGTCATATTGAAAATGCTTATAATCATTACCGCCCACCCAGGCCTTGACCTCACCGGTATGTGGGTCCATGCTCAAAAGCCCGGTTTGAAGAAAACGCTTATAATACAAGATGGAATCCCTGGGTGTCATGATGGTATCCCGCTCTCCTTGCCATGTAAAGACACGCATATCTGTCTCTATCTTGAACGACTTCTTGATGTCAGCTTCAGAAATGTCCTTTGCCTTCATCTTGCGCCAGCGGTCACTGTTTCGCATGGCGCTTTGAATGATGCTCTCTGTTTCTTCTTGCGTAATGTCTCTAAAAGGTGCCGTCTTGTTGTTCTTGTTCTGCTTATCAAACTCCCTTTGCAGGTTTGACATATGCTCGGTCACCGCCTCTTCTGCATGTTTTTGCATCCTAGAGTCAATGGTCGTGGTTATTACCAGGCCATCACGGTACATGTTGTAATACTCGGGGTTGCCATCAGCATCCATGCCTTTGGGGTTTTCCTTGATCCAGTCTTTCATGAATGCCCTGAGGTACTCCCTGAAATAGGTTGCAATACCGTCTGCATGGCCTTCCGGCGAAAATTCTATCTCCATGGGCAACGCCTGGAGGCTATCTTTCTGCACTTGGCTTATCTTACCGGTTTCTTCCATCAGCGCCAGCACGGTGTTTCTCCTCCTGAAGGCGATATCCTTGGTAGATTCCCGCTGTGGATTGTAAAGGCTGGGGTTCTTGAGCATGGCCGCAATGACGGCAGATTCCTCGGGTTTAAGTTCCTTTGGCTCCTTGCCAAAATAGATTTTTGATGCAGACCTTATCCCCACGGCATTGTAGAGAAAATCCTGCTTGTTGAGGTACATGGTGATAATCTCTTCCTTTGTGTACTGCCTCTCGAGACGGGTCGCAATAATCCACTCCTTTACCTTTTGAATCAACCGCTCTACGGTGCTGCTCGGCGCTTCAGAAAACAAAAGCTTAGCCAATTGTTGCGTGATGGTACTGGCGCCCCCTTTTGAGCCCAGGTAGGCAAAAGCCCTTGCCGTGCCCCGGCCATCAATGCCCGCATGGTCATAAAACCTTCTGTCTTCGGTAGCGACAACGGCATCAACCAGGTTTTGTGGTAGATCTTCATATTTTACCGGGGTCCTGTTTTCGTTGAAAAACTTGCCCAGGGTTTTTCCATCAGAAGAAAGGATTTCTGTAGCTAGATTGTTTTCTGGATTTTCAAGCTCCTCAAACGTGGGCAGCTTACCAAAAACCCCCCAACCCGCGAGCAGGAATACTAAAAAAGCAGCGAGGATACCGCTGCCAAAAATTATCCAGAATATTTTGATATACTTACCGTTGCCCTGGGGCTGCTTCTTTTTTGTTGCTTTTTTCTGCTGGGCCATTACTCTTGTTTGATTTTTTCAATTCTAAGACCTACATCCCTAATCCCCCCTAGTTCTTGCAGGGGGTCGATGTCACCATTGACGCGCATGGCATGGCGCACCTTGAACACATAAGTGCCATTTTCATCAAAGACCACGTCTTGTTTATACCACAGTTTATTTTCTTTTATATCTCCAGAACCTTCCCCCAGGAAACTGCCATCAGGGTTTGCCATGGCATATTCAAGTGTATCGGTTATGGTACGCCCGTGTGGAAACTGCATACTGGTGATTAAAAACAGGTTGTTAAATGCATATTCATGGTCATTGCGGAGGGTGATGAACAGATTGTATGGATTGATGGTATCTGGCGGGTTGACCTTAAATACAATCGTGCTATCCTTGTTCCATTTACCAGGGACTTCCTTATATTCATGAAAAACGAAATCATTATCACAGGAAACCATTATGGCCATCAGGGCAAAAACCGCAAGTATCCTACGCATTTTTATTTGATGGTTTTTTTCGGTAATTCCTGTTTTTTTTACCGCCTTTTCCCTTTCTGCTCTTCCTTTTTCCCTTAGGGGTATCAAATCGTGTCAAACTATCTTGACCCACAACGTTGCCAAAATCAGTTTTAGTATCATCGATATGCTCAGCTGCATATTCTTCCAGGCTTGCAACGGGCTGGTTTTTTTTGTTTGCCTCTATGACCTCGTTAGCCTGTGAGGTGGTCAACTTGTGCCAGTTCATCCACTCCCCTTCATAGGCATACCACAGGAAGCCCTGGAAGATGTCGATTTTTTGACAGACTGCCGTGCCCTTTTCAGTCTTGAGCTTTATTTCTGTCTTGGGAAAATCCTTCAGGGCATCCAGGTAGGCATCCAGTTCATAGTTAAGGCAACATTTAAGCTTGCCACATTGCCCGGCGAGCTTTTGTGGGTTTAGGGAGAGTTGTTGATACCTTGCGGCGCTTGTGGTCACTGACCTAAAATCAGTAAGCCAGGTGGAGCAGCAAAGTTCCCTACCGCATGAACCTATACCGCCCAGGCGGGCTGCCTCTTGGCGAAAGCCTATCTGGCGCATTTCGATCCTTGTGCGGAATTCATGTGCAAACTCCTTGATCAACTGCCTAAAATCCACCCTGTCCTCAGCGGTGTAATAAAAGGTTGCCTTACTACCATCACCCTGAAATTCTATATCTGAAATCTTCATGGCCAGGTTGAGCCGTATGGCTATTTGACGGGAACGTACTTTCATGGGCTCCTCACGCTCCTTGACACCTTTCCAGATGTCGATATCCCGCTGGGTTGCCTTGCGGTAAATCTTTAAAAAATCATCAGTATCATATGGGACTTTCTTTTGCTTCATCTGTATCCTTACCAGTTCACCGGCAAGTGATACGATGCCTATGTCATGACCGGACTGTGCCTGTACCGCGAGCACATCGCCCATGTTGATCTGCAGGCCGTCAACATTCTTGTAATAGTGCTTGCGCCCGTTTTTAAAACGTACCTCAACAAAATCAAAAGGTTCTTGACCGTCTGGCAAACTCATGTTTGACAACCAGTCAAAGACCGTTAACTTGTTGCAGCCATCCGTGCCGCAGGTTCCATTATTCTTACATCCTCGTGGTTGACCATTTACCATGGTACCACAGCTTCCACACGCCATGAAGTCCTATATTTTGAAGGCTGGCAGCGATTAGTTTCGCCCCGCCTGATGATTAAAAAAATCCGTTAGGCAAAGTTGCACAAAAACGATGATATTCTTTTTGTGACTTCACAAATTAATAAATTAAAAACGAAATGTATGGGATTATCTGGTTTCATGTGTGTAAAAACCGTTATTAGATACAAGTGTTCACCCCACAAAACGGGATGAAATGCGAGATTGCCCTACAGCCCGGCCTGAGTATTTTTGGCGAAAGCCAAATTAAAAACCCACGCAAACCCCTCAAAACAGCTCTTTAAGTTTTATTGCCAAAACCTCACCGATAACCTCCAGATTGTTAGAATAAACAAAAAAATATATCGTTTTCGTAGTTTTTTTGAAATAAATCGTTAAACCTTTATAAAAAACCTTTGTCTATATTAAATTAGTTTGCGCCTAATCACGCATTTTCCAGCCAGAATCAACAATACAATGACTAAGTATTTTATTTATATATTAATAGGGCTAGGTGTTTCTGCCCTTGTAATCTATAGAATCGTAGAGAATAGCGAAGGCCCCAAGGCCGGTGGACAACCCCGGGCGGCAACAGCTACCGTTATCGAGGGCATGGTGCTCAGGCCCCAGGCTTTTGCCGAAGACCTTTCCCTTTCGGGTTCGCTGGAGGCCAATGAGCAACTCGAGCTGCACAGTGAAGTTTCCGGAGTTGTTGAAAGCATCAATTTTAATGAGGGTAGAAACGTTGCAAAGGGCCAGGTACTCTTTAGGGTCAATGACCTGGAGATGAGGGCGCAGCTGGCCAAGGCCAAGACCGCAGAGCGCCTTGCCTCTGAAAACCAGCGAAGGGCAAAGCTACTTCTGGAAAAACAGGCCATAAGCCAGGAGGAATATGATATCGCAGAAGCTGATTATCAATCTGCCCAGGCTGAGGCCCAGCTTATTGACGCGCAACTTGCAAAAGCGACCGTGCGCGCACCATTTTCAGGAACCATAGGCTTGCGCAACATTTCGCAGGGCACGTATGTAACCCCTGCAACGCTCATTGCAAAACTCGTGAATACCGATAAATTGAAGATAACCTTCAACATCCCCGAAAAATATGCATCCCAGATTCAATTAAACGATACGTTGAACTTTACCACATCAAGTTCAGATAAAACATACGCCGCCACGATATATGCCATTGAACCAGAAATCGAGGTGGTGACAAGAACATTAAAGCTAAGGGCCGTTGCAGACAACAGTGACGGAACATTGATACCAGGAACATATGCCAATGTCACCCTACCACTGGCGCCCGTTAACGATGCACTCCTTGTCCCGGCAGAATCGCTCATCCCCATCCAGAACGGCAAGATGATCTATGTGCTTAAAGGCGGCGTGGCAAAGGAGGTCGAGGTAAAAACCGGGACCCGCACAAACACATCGGTAAGGGTGGTTTCTGGCTTAAAGCCAAATGATACCATATTGACGTCAGGCGTAATGACGCTAAAAGATGGATTGCCGGTCAAGATGAAATTAATCAACGCGCAGTAGATGAGCCTTTCAACAACAAGTATAAAACGCCCGGTACTTACCATTGTACTGAATTTACTCTTGGTGCTTTTTGGAATATTGGGGTACTCCTTCCTGGGCGTCAGGGAATTTCCCTCCATCGACCCCGCACAGGTTTCGGTAAGGACAAACTATTCTGGGGCAAATTCAGATATCATTGAATCCCAAATAACGGAACCTCTTGAAAAAGCAATCAACGGGATAGATGGCATTAGGAACATCACTTCTTCCAGCAGCCAGGGCTCCAGCAGTATAAACATTGAGTTCAACCTTGACAAGAACCTTGAAGAGGCCGCCAATGACGTCAGGGACAAGGTGTCCCAGGCAGTGCGCAGCTTGCCACAGGATATTGATGCGCCTCCAGTGGTCTCAAAGGCTGATGCTGACTCGCAATCCATCATTTCGATGACAATCGAAAGTTCAAACAAGAACATCCTTGAACTTTCTGACTATGCCGAGAATGTAATCGCTGAACGAATCCAGACAATACCCGGGGTGAGCGGGGTACAGATATGGGGGCAGCGCCGCTATGCCATGCGCTTGTGGATTGACCCTGTTAAACTGGCTTCTTATGGGCTGACCGTTGCCGATGTGCGCACCGCGCTCAACGCACAAAACGTTGAACTGCCCTCTGGAAAGCTTACCGGCGCCAATACTGAGCTTACCGTAAAGACCATTGGGAACCTCTCTAGCGAAGAGGAGTTCAACAACATCATCATCAAGGCTGATGGTGAGAAGATCATTCGCATGAGCGATATAGGCAAGGCCTCGCTTGAAGCTGAAAACATGGAGACCAAGCTGAGCAACTTTGGCCGGCAGATGGTTGCCGTTGCCATCATCCCCCAGCCGGGTACAAACTACCTGGAAATCGCTGATGCATTCTACAAGCAGTATGACCAACTTCAAAAGGACCTCCCCGAAGATTTTAAACTAAACATTGCAAAAGACGATACGGCCTTTGTGAAAAAGGCGATTGAAGAAGTTGCCGAAACCCTGGTGATTTCCGTAATCCTCGTAATCCTGGTCATCTACCTCTTTTTCAGGAACTGGTCCATGGCATTGCGCCCGCTCATTGATATCCCGGTTTCGCTCATAGCCACATTTTTTATCATGTGGGCCTTTGGCTTCTCAATTAATGTACTGACCCTGCTTGCCATTGTTCTTGCTACGGGGCTTGTTGTTGATGATGGTATCGTTGTCACGGAAAACATATACAAGAAGGTTGAAGAGGGCATGTCGCCCATTGAGGCCGCCATCAAGGGGTCTAATGAAATTTTCTTTGCCGTACTATCGATTTCCATAACGCTGGCAGCGGTGTTTCTCCCGGTAATATTTCTTGAAGGTTTTGTGGGGAGGCTCTTTAGGGAATTTGGTGTGGTCATAGGTGCCGCCGTGCTTATCTCTGCATTTGTATCGCTTACCCTTACGCCCATGCTCAACGCCTACCTGATGCGCCCCGGCAAGAAACAGCATTCCCGTTTTTACAATTTTACCGAAAAATACTTTGTACGCCTCAATGAGTCTTATAGCCGTGCACTACATTCATTCATGAAGCGCAAATGGCTAAGTTTTCCCATCCTCCTGCTCTGTATAGGTGCCATTGTACTTTTTTATAGCCTCTTGAAAAAAGAGACCGCGCCCTATGATGACCGTAGTGTGGTAAGGGTAAATGTCACGGCTCCCGAAGGTTCATCTTATGATTACATGGACCGTTACATGAACGAGATTGCTGATTTGATAAACGACTCGGTACCTGAAACCAAGGTAGGTTTGATCATCACCTCTCCCGGTTTTGGTTCTGCCTCTGTAAACAGTGGCCGTGCCGTGGTGATCCTTGATGAGCCCAATGAAAGGATACGCTCACAGGAAGAAATCGCAAATGATCTTACCAAGTGGACGAGTTCGTTTGTAAATGCCAAGACACACGTAGCACAAACGCCCACCATTGCAGTAAACCGCCGGGGTGGATATCCCATTCAATACATCATACAGGCACCTAATTTTGAACAGCTCCAGCAGAAAATTCCTGAATTTATGAAAGAGGTGGAACAGGACCCTACCTTTTCCGGTTCAGATGTTGATCTTAAATTCAACAAACCAGAGCTATATGTCACCATTGACCGTGAAAAAGCACAGAGCCTGGGTGTATCTGTGCGGGATGTAGCCCAAACACTCCAGCTCTCCCTGAGCGGACAACGTTTTGGCTATTTCCTCAAAAATGGAAAACAATATCAGGTCATTGGGCAATTTGATGAAAAAGACAGGGATGCGCCCATAGACCTCACCTCAATCTTTGTGAAGAACAAGGACGGCCTGCTCATACAGCTGGACAATCTCGTTTCTACAGAAGAGCAGAGCAGCCCACCTCAATTATACCATAACAATAGGTTCATGTCTGCCACAGTATCAGCTGGGCTTTCACCAGGAAACAGCATCAGCGATGGTATTGAAGCCATGGAGCGCATCAAGGACAACGTGCTCACCGAAGATTTTACGACAGCCCTGGGCGGGGAATCACGTGATTTTGTGGAAAGCAGTTCAAATACCTCGTTTGCCTTTGGCCTTGCGCTGTTGCTGATTTTTTTAATACTTGCCGCACAGTTTGAGAGTTTTATAGATCCATTCATAATCATACTTACCGTGCCCATGGCAGTTGCCGGTGCATTGTTTTCGCTATGGCTTTTTGATCAAACGTGGAATATTTTCAGTCAGATAGGTACGGTGATGTTGATAGGCCTTGTGACCAAGAACGGTATCTTGATCGTGGAGTTTGCAAACCAGCTCCGGGAGCAGGGAGTACCAAAAGCTGATGCCATAATGCGTGCCGCAGAGTCCAGGCTGCGCCCCATCTTGATGACCAGCTTGACCATTGCCCTGGGAGCATTGCCCATTGCCGTTGCCCTGGGCGCCGCATCCACTAGCCGTATAGGGATGGGCGTCGTGATCATAGGTGGAACCATGTTCTCACTCTTGCTGACACTATTTATTATCCCGGCAATTTATTTAATGTGGTCCCGGCAGAAAAAGCACCGTCCAGAATTTGATAGCCTTGAACTTGTTATAGATGAGTAAGCATACATTATACCCCATCATCCTTATCCTTTTTTTTGCCCTTTGCACTTGTAATGCGCAAGAGATGCTAACCGTAAGGGATGCAGTGAACATTGCCCTGCAAAACAATTATGAAATCAAGATTCAAGAAAATGACCTTAAGGTGGACAGCATGGGGGTAGGCGTTGCCAATGCCGGGATGCTCCCCACGGTAGACGCGGTACTTACCAGCAACAACAGTATACAGAACAGTTCACAAACACGCTCCTCGGGAGAAATCGTAGAACTTGACAATGCTGAAAACAACAGCCTGAACTATGGAGTTACCCTGGGCTGGACGCTCTTTGACGGTTTTAGCATGTTTGCCCGATATAATCAACTAAAAGAGCAAAGAAACCTGGGCGAAGCCGAATTTCAACAAACGGTCCTTGCCCGTATGAGTGATGTGATGGTCACTTATTTTGACCTGGTACAACAGCAGCAACAATTATCTGCACTAGACAGTACACTGGTCATCTCAAAACAACGGGTTGATCTTGCCCAAAACAGGTTTACCATAGGCAAGGCCTCAAAACTGGAGGTGCTCAATGCACAGGTAGACCTCAATACTGATCAAACCACCTACCTAAGGCAAAAGGAATCACTTGCCAATACCAAGGTTCAACTCAATGAGATACTTGCTCGTGAGACGGACATAGATTTTATGGTGAGTGAGGATTTTGATGTTGACCAGGCACTTTTTTTGCCCATGCTGCAGGCCGAGGCCAAAGAAGAAAATCCCTCCCTAAAACTACAGTACATCAACAAGCGTATCGCAGAATTGCAGCTCAAACAGGTCAAGGCAAACCGCTACCCTTCGGTGGCGGCATCTGTGGGTTATAATTTTAGCGATTCTCAATCCAGTCTTGGGTTTACTACCACATCGTCTGCCCGGGGATGGAATTACGGCTTTACAGCGCGCCTGAACATCTTTAATGGATTCCTGCAGCACCGCAATGAGAAAATCGCAAATATCCAGCTTAAAACCTCATCCCTGGTCATTGAGCAACAATCCAAGGCCATAGAATCACAATTGGCACAAGCCTATCAAACCTATTTGACCAATATTAGCCTGATAGAACTGGAGAAGAACAATGAGGCCATTGCCAAGGAAAACCTGAGCATAACCCTTGATAAATTCAAGATTGGGACCATCCCCACGATTGAGTTCCGTACCGCACAGTTGAATTATATCAATGCCGTGGCGCGTTACAACAATGCCTTGTTTCAGGCCAAGCTCTCAGAAATCACGCTCAAGGAAATCGCGGGGAGCTTGTCTATATAGCTTTCGCGAAAGCATTAAGAATACAAAAGCCAGTGTGTTCACTGGCTTTTACTGTATATATCAGGTTTATTTCTTAGTCTTCAATAGCGGCGATACCTGGAAGGGTCTTGCCCTCCAGCATCTCCAGCATGGCTCCACCACCGGTAGAAACATAGCTTACCTTGTCATCAAAGCCAAACTGTTTTACCGCGGCCACGCTATCTCCACCCCCTACGAGTGAGAAAGCCCCATTTTGAGTTGCCTCATCGATGAAGTTGCCCAGTTGTATGGTGCCATTTGCAAAGGGTTTCATCTCAAAAACACCCAACGGACCATTCCACAGGATGGTTTTACTGCCCAGCACCACGTCCTTGAAGTTTTCAAGTGATTTGGGCCCGGCATCAAGACCTTGCCATCCATCCGGGATTTCATAGATATCCTCCACCTTGGTGTTGGCAAATTCAGAGAAGCTGTCTGCAGCGACAACATCCACGGGAAGGTGGATGTTCACCCCTTTTTCATCAGCTTTTTTAAGAATGTCCAGGGCCAGCTCTTGCTTATCATCTTCACAGATCGAGCTTCCTACCTTGCCGCCTTGTGCTTTTATAAAGGTATAGGCCATGCCCCCGCCGATGATCAGGTCATCAACCTTGTCGAGCACGTTTTCAATCACGGTGATCTTTGAAGAAACCTTTGCTCCTCCCAAAATGGCAAGTACCGGCTTTTC
Source organism: Cytophagaceae bacterium (assembly GCA_002710685.1). Lineage (GTDB taxonomy): Bacteria > Bacteroidota > Bacteroidia > Flavobacteriales > Flavobacteriaceae > Leeuwenhoekiella. Next base: position 59,012 of record PALD01000037.1, read on the forward strand.
ATTGTTGTTCAAAACCTTGTCCAGGCTCTCGATTTCTTTGGCAAGCAGGTAACCGAAGCATTTTTTATCTGGGAAAAACCCTGCTACAATGGTTGTTGAAGCATGGGCTCTATGTGCGGTACCAAAGGCGTCATTAACATAAATATCGCCCAGTTTTGACAACTTTTCGGCGAAAGCCCTATCTCCTGCCGTTTCTTCTTTGTGGTATCTTAGGTTTTCAAGCAAGAGGATTTCTCCCGCTTCAAGGCTATTTGCAGCAGCCTCGGCTTCTGGGCCCACGCAGTTTTCAACAAACTTTACCTGTACCCCTATAATTTCAGAAACCTTAGAGATGATGTGCTTTAATGAAAACTCTGCCTCTTGTGCCTTGGGCCGGCCTAGATGTGACATCAATACAGCACTGCCGCCATCTTCCAAAATCTTCACAATAGTGGGCTTTGCGGCCTCTATCCTGGTAGCATCTGTCACTTCATGGTCTTCATTGAGCGGTACGTTAAAATCAACACGTATCAATGCCTTTTTATCCTTAAAGTCAAAATCGTCTATAGTCTTCATTAAGTGGTTGGTTTTTTCTTGATTTAATTATGGGTCCTTGCTTTCGCGAAAGCAAAAAAGGTCAACAAATATAACCGATAGCGATAATTAATACGTTACAATTCTGTTATATTTGGCGCATGTTGTTCAAGGAGATCGTAGGCCAGGAATTTATCATCAACCACCTTACCACCAGTGCAGATGCCGGCAGGATTGCCCACGCGCAACTCTTTGTGGGCCCGCCAGGAAGGGGTGTGCTCCCCACCGCCATTGCTTATGCACAATACCTTGTTTGTCAAAATCAAAATGGTGAAAATGAAAATGGCAATGCCTCTTGCAATCTGAAATTTGAGCACATGGCCCACCCCGATCTGCATTTTGCATTTCCCGTGACCACGACCGAGGAGGTTAAAAAGCATCCCGTTTCAGCAAAATTTGGGAAAGAATGGCGCAGTTTTCTTACCAAAAATCCCTACGCGAACCTTTTTGAATGGTATGGTCATCTAGGTGTGGAAAACAAGCAGGGGCAAATAGGTGTGGACGAGGCCCAGGAGATATTAAAGTCGCTTTCGCTCAAAGCGTATGAAGGAGGGCTCAAGGTACTCATCGTGTGGATGGCCGAAAAAATGAACACGGCTGCTTCAAACAAGCTGCTCAAGCTTATTGAGGAGCCGCCTGACAAGACCGTGATCATCCTTGTGGCGGAGACCGAGGAGAATATTATACAGACCATCAGGTCGCGTTGCCAGGTGCTGCAGTTTCCACCGCTGGGAGAAGCCTATATTGAAAATGCGCTTGTAAAGAATGAAGGTGTTTCTTTGGCCGAAGCCAAAAAAATAGCGCATCAATGTCAAGGAGATTACAATACCGCATTGCATATCCTGCATCGGGATGGTGACGAAGAAGAGTTTGAAAACTGGTTTGTGACCTGGGTACGGACGGCCTTTAGGGCAAAGGGGAACAAAAAAGCCATACTGGAGCTCATGGCCTGGGCAGACAGCATCGCTTCAAAGGGGCGTGAGACGCAAAAGAAGTTCTTGAGCTACTGCATTGATTTTTTTAGGCAGGCCATGCTCTTGAACTATAAGGCAGACACGCTGGTCTACCTAAAGCCTGTAACAAAATTTGAGTTGGCAAAATTTGCCCCCTTTATTCATGGCAAGAACATCCTTGATATTACCAAAGAGCTGGAAGATGCTGCTTATCATATAGAGCGCAACGGCAATGCAAAGATCATCCTTACCGATCTCTCCATAAAACTTACCCGTTTGCTTCATAAAAAGCAATAAAAAACCCCGCGGTATGCGGGGTGTGATTTATATTCTTGAATACTCAATTATTTTGTCGCCGTGGTATCAGTTGTCTCGGCGGCAGGTGTGCTTGATGTAGAACCCGGGGTGTACTTGGCGTTAAGCTCTTCAAGTATCTCTGAAGTAAGGTCATACTGCTCCTTACCATACATAACGCTTCCACCTTCGTTTTGCCCATAGATGTAATCGTAGCCGTTGTTCTCACCATAATCTTTTACAAATACCTTGATTTTCTTGATAATGGTATCAATTGCGGCCTGGCTTTCAGCCTGAAGCTGGCGTGAGCGGGTTTGTTGCTCATTTTGAATCTGGTTTCTCAACGCCAGGATTTCTTCTTCTTTTGAACTTCTTTCAGAAGCGCTCATCTTGGCAGCATTTTTTTGATAAAGCTGCACCTTTGCTTCATAAGATTGAATCTTCCCTTCTAGGGAGGATTGAAAATCTTCATTCATTTTAGAGTACTTATCCTGAGCATCGGTCATCTCCTTATACTCTTTCACAATTTTTTCGGTGTTAACAAAACCAGTTTTTGCTTGTTTTTGACAACCTACGAACATTGCAGCTGCACATAGCAGCACCATGATTTGTTTCATTATTTTATAATTTTTGACAAATGTAAAAAAACAGACTACTTTGAAGATAAAATGTTGCAAATATAAGGAGTATTGATAAATTTTATGGTTAATATATATCCTATAAATAATACTAATTATAAACTACTTCTTTAAAAGCTTAATTACAACATCATCTTAATCTAGGCCAGCCCAAAGGCCATTAAATCATTAAAAGCTCCTTAAATCGGCTCTAATTGCGTTTTTTAAGCACATAAATGTGTGATGAGGCTTCTTTGGTAAACAAAGCTGACACGTTTGATATTACTCCCGTTAAAAACCCTCTTAAAAATCTTAATTTATTATTTTCATATTTTTCTGAAAGTATAGAAACATAAAAACTATCAAACCACATGGGTTTCACATTTAACAAATCAAATCCGTTGTGGTGAAAAATCTTATGGATGGATTTTTTTGAGAAATGAAATACATGGCGAGGAACATCATACGCTGCCCAATGTTCTTTATATTTTTTAGCATCGTAAGATTTATAATTAGGAACCGCGATAATCAAGTATCCTGAAGTCTTAACATGATTACCCAGCCATTTTGCTTCTTCCATAAAATCGGTAAGATGCTCGAGAACATGCCACATGGTAATAACATCATAAGGTTGCTCAATAGTATCTTTTGTGGTCAATAAATCCACATTCTTTTTTACGGCAAGTGACCTGGCTTTACTGTTGGGTTCTACACCCGTAATCTTAAAGTTTTCCCTTTTGGCTGTAGCCAAAAAATCTCCCGTACCTGCACCAATATCCAAAAGGGTCCCTCCAGAAACGTATTTTTTAACCAAAGCGATTTTCTTGTTCAGCATATGTCTCTTGACAAACTGATAGGCTTTGTTAAAGATTCCGTTTGAGGCATCTGTATGCGAAATATAATCCTCGCTTTGATAATATCTGGGCAATTCTTCTGGTGAAGGCTTTGGGGTTGTTTCCAACAGGTCATAGGTACTATTGTAAACAAGCTTGAATTCTTCTCCCGAAACACTATGATCTTTAAGCGTAAGAAAAACTTGTTGTTTAGTCATTTAAAATAAAGATTGTTTCACGTGAAACGTTAGCGACCCATGTAAACCAGCATCACCGAAATATCGCTAGGGGAAACCCCGCTAACCCGTGAAGCTTGAGAAATTGTAGTGGGTCTTATCTTGGTAAGTTTTTCTTTGGCCTCATAAGAAAGTGATTTAAGCTTTGAATAATCAAAATCATCTGGGATGCGTATGTGCTCAAGTCTATTCAACTTATCAGCGTTTGCCTTCTCCTTCTCGATATAGCCCGCATACTTAACCCGTATTTCTGCTTGTTCAAGCACCTCCTGCCCCAGCGCATGATCATCGATGTATTTTTTAACCTCCGTAAAATTTACCATTTCATCAAGGGTAATCTGTGGCCTGCTGAAGATCTTGAACATTTTATCAGATTGCTTCATGACCGAAGACCCTTTTTGTTCAAGTATAGGGTTTGCTTCTTCAGGGGCAAGACTAGTTTCTTTAAAGAAATGAATCAATCCTTCTGCTTGTTCTTTCTTTTTTTCCATCGCACGAAGACGATCTTCTTTTGCGAGACCTATCTCATAAGATTTTGGCGTAAGCCTAATATCTGCATTATCCTGCCTTAACAAGGTGCGGTATTCAGCTCGGGACGTGAACATGCGATAGGGTTCTTCGGTTCCCTTTGTGATCAAATCATCAATCAATACCCCGATGTAGGCTTCATTTCTCTTGAGGATAAATGGGTCTTTATCCTTTGCTTTGAGGCTAGCATTTATACCGGCCATCAAACCTTGTGAACCAGCTTCTTCATATCCCGTGGTTCCATTGATTTGCCCAGCAAAGAACAATCCATCTACCAACTTGGTCTCAAGGGTGTGTTTTAATTGTGTGGGCGGAAAATAATCATATTCTATGGCATAACCCGGCCTAAAAAATTTTACGTTCTCAAAACCCGCAACGGACCGTAAGGCTTTTGCCTGGACATCCTCTGGCAAAGAAGTTGAAAAGCCATTGATGTAATATTCACACGTATCCCAACCTTCTGGTTCAGCAAAAAGCTGATGCCTGTCTTTATCAGCAAACCTGTTTATCTTATCTTCTATGGAGGGGCAATATCTAGGCCCTGTAGATTGAATCCTTCCATTAAACATAGGTGAACGGTCAAAACCTTCACGAAGCAGATCATGAACTTGGGGACTGGTATAACTCATATGACAGGCCCTTTGATGTTGTAAAGGTTTAGTAGAAGAAGAATAACTGAATTTTTGTGGGTCTTCATCTCCAGGCTGTATAATCATTTTAGAGAAATCTAGTGATCGACCATCCACGCGGGGAGGAGTACCAGTTTTCATCCTACCGGAATCAAAACCTAAATCAACCAGCTGTTCAGTGATGCCCGTAGCAGCTCTTTCTCCAGCCCTACCCCCACCAAATTGTTTTTCACCTATATGAATCAACCCGTTTAAAAAAGTACCGTTAGTCAACACCACGGTCTTACCAAAGACCTCAATTCCTAAACTTGTACGAACACCGGTAATCCTGTTTCCATCTGTCAGCAATCCATTAACCATCTCCTGATAAAAATCAAGATTTGGTGTATTTTCAAGCATCAATCGCCACTCTTCTGCAAAGCGCATGCGATCACTTTGAACCCTGGGGCTCCACATTGCAGGTCCCTTTGATTTATTGAGCATCTTAAACTGTATAGCGGTCTTGTCAGAAACTATACCACTATATCCTCCCAAGGCATCAATTTCACGAACAATCTGTCCTTTTGCGATACCTCCCATAGCAGGATTACACGACATCTGTGCTATGGTCTGTAAATTCATGGTGACCAACAGTGTATTACTACCCATATTAGCGGCAGCGGCGGCAGCTTCACAACCAGCATGGCCCGCACCCACAACAATTACATCATATGTATCTTTAAAAAAACTCATTGTTCCACGTGAAACATTTTAATATTATAAACCTGAAAACCAAAAATGGCCGCAAAGATACACCGAATTAAAGACCTAAAGAAACTTAACGCAACCCAATATATTCATCCTCCTTAGCCCGCATAAGCTTAGCTTCATCAGGGGTTTTGTCTTTGTAACCACATAAATGAAGGATACCATGTACCAGAACCCGTTTAAGTTCATCTGCAAAAGCTACATTAAAATCATTAGCATTTTCAGAAACCCTATCTGTACTTATATAGATTTCCCCTGATATCACATCGTCAAAACCATAATCAAATGTGATTATATCAGTAAGGGTATCATGGTCAAGATACTTTTGATTAATGTCCCATAGAAAATCATCAGAACAGAAAACATATCCCAGTTCGTCAATTTTAAACCCTTCAGAAGATGCAACAGCATTAAGCCATTCGTCAATTATTGCTTCGTTGGGAAGCTTAAAATCATTTTGACTATTAAATTCAATCATTTTTATTAAAATACAGTTGAACCTTTAGTTTAAAATCACCTTGCAAGGGAAGGCTTTCCCGATTTAAAATTTCCTTATTGTTGAAATATTCTGCTGCTTGTGGGGTAAAATCACTAACAGGATTTGTAAAAGTATCATAACTGGTCCTTGCTTCTCGTTTATCGTCTTCCCCCTGTTCATTCTCAGCTTCTTTAAGCTTTAACAATTCATGTTGAACATTATTGAGCCTATTTCGGTTTTCGCTATTAAGGCCATTTTCCAACAAATCATTTTCAGCTTTTTCCATCTCCTTAAGTAGATTTCCAGCCTCTTCCATCAAGCCATGATCTTCTATATAATCCTCAAGTTGTTTACGTATTTCTTGCTGTTGTTTATAGATGTTATAAAGGTTTTCCATCTCACTTTCACTAAGGCCTTGATTCATACCGTTAGCGCCCTGACCACCTCCTTGACCGGTTTCACCATTCTGTTGTCCTCCTTGCCCTTGTTTTGCTCCACCTTCATTACCTTGACCCTGATCTCCTTCTTTACCATCCCCATTTGTATTGCCCTTTTGACCAGAATTTCCTTCTTTTTCACCCTCCCCTATTTTTTTGTTCACATCTTCTTGAGACATGATAATATCACTAAGTTGTTGACCTGCACCCTGACCTTGTTTTGGTCTAGACCCCGGCATGGGCATACCATTACTGCCTTTGCTCATCATGGCCATTTGATTTTGCATGTTATCCAGCACGTCAGATAGCAATTCTGCAAGGGTATTTGCGCCAGAAACAACATATTGTTGACTACTGGTACCTTGAGGGATTCTATTGTCAGAAAGTCTTTCTAAAGCCTGATCAAGACTATAATCAATATTGGTTAATTGTGAATTGATAATCTCCTCAAGTTCTGGTCTCCTTAAAGAAAGGGAAAACAAACTATCATCGATATGTTGAAAATTATCCTTTAACTCACCTTGCATTACCAAACTGGAAGAAAACTTGGGATTACGGTTATCCATTATTTTAAACTTATCCATCAAACCCTCTTCTTCAAAAGAAAATTCAACAAGATTGTCGAGTATTTGTCTAAGCATATTAACATCTTCCTGCATTTCCTGACCGCTGGATTGACTCATTTCAGACATCATTTGCTTACCAAGCTGTTTCATCTTTTGGCCAGCTTGCTTCTGCTTTTGTCCAGCTTTTTCTTGAGCTCCTTCTTCCTTTTTATTGAGTAGGTCTTCAGCTTCCCTTTGATCTTCTTTTATAGACTCTTGCATGGGGACATCTTCAGGAACATCCATGGGAGACTTAAGTTCTTCATTTTCCTTTTTAAGGTCCTCAATGGATTTTTCCAATTGTTCAAACTTTTCATTAAGGGCTTTTTGCTTCTCTGGGGTATTGGATTCGGGGTCTTTAGAAAGATCCATCTGTTCCTGACCCAGCTTTTCCATTTCTTTGGAGATACGTTCCATCTTTTTCTGGACATAGAAACGTTTTGTAAGTTCTACCAGTTGCTTGAGGCTACGTTTTGAATTAGAATTTTGCTTGGCCAGTTGGTCAAGCTTTTCACTTAGTTCTTCTTTACCTAGTTTATCTTGAGCTTCCTTAAGTTCTTCCAGTAATTTTTCGCGTTGCCTAAGGACATCTTCATTTTCAATCAAACGCTCCTGGAGCATATCATTTACATCATCCTTTTGCTCTGGCATATAATTAAAATCCTGAAGGTTCTTTCTGAGGTTTTCAGAAAATTCCCGCATCATTTTATCTTGTTGTTTTTGCCTGTCAAAAAAAGATTTTAAACGTTGTTGATCGTTAAAATTAAGATTCTCCTTTTCCTTTTGAAGCATCTTCAAATCTTCAAGCTCCTTGGTTTGCTTTTCAAATTTCTTCACTGATTGATCCAGGCCTGAAATGGATTTTTCCTGTTGCTGTAATTGTTGTTCTTCAAGTTCAGTGGTAGAAAGCTTGCGGTAGTGAAAGGTCTCGCTCCTACTGGTTTTGTAACGGTGAATCGCATCATTATCACGCACTTCAAAGTAATAACCATAAGAAGTGCCATCCACAAGTAAATAGTTACCGGGAAAAGCACTTATAAAATTATAAACTGTTGATTTACTTATAGATATAGTATCTTTAATCAGTTTATCTGGGTTGTTTTCATCAAAATAAACCAAATTTAAACTCCTAAGTCCATAATCATCAGATATTTGACCGTAATGGTAATTTTGCAATCCATCTACGGTGTCCTTCTTCATCTCCACTTTAATCTTGGGGTATGCATCTGGAATGGTACGCACCACGTAGTCCAAGGATTCATACCTGCTTAATGATGCATTGCTCGTAGCAATGGTATAGGGAGTATTTGTATAAATATTTCGCGCAAGCGTAAAAACATCATTACCCTTATCAAAAACAAGGGAGGTGTCTCTGGTGATCCACTCGATTTTATTTGTTTCCTGGGCATCAAGTCGCCAGGATATACGGGTCCCTTCAGGAACGCTTACCGTACCGGTATTCTTTATAATCTCACTACCCTTACCCGTGTGGCCAGGGTAGGTCAACCGCATCGTAAAATCTGAAATAAACGGTGTGCGGATAACCTTAAGGTTGTAGGGCATCGAGGTAACCTGGTTTGCGGTAAAGTAAAATTGAGTATCCTCGCTAGGACGCTCAATCACATACGTGAACCTCCCACCTGCTTCTTTCTTCATGTAAAACTGGCTTTCGCCAAAATGTATCTGTGCGGACTCAGGGATCTGGTCACCCTCAGTGGAAACCTCAATCGTAAAGTTTTTGCCCTCTAGTGCCGTCAAGCTATCACTGACCACAAAAAAAGAAAAAGGTGCGGGGGGTTCATACGCCTTGTTATAATGCAACATCCTGTCATAACTGCTGCCAAAGGCAGCATTGCCAGAAGAAAAGTTGACAACAAGAAAAATGATTACGGGAACAAGCAGCCATTTTAAATACTTGCTATTCTTGCGGTAATCTATGGCCAGAGTAAAAGGAACAGGTTCAAGCTCCTTGCTGCGCTGCGCTATGCTGGCAAGTGCAAGGTCAGATGTTGTGTTGTGCCTCAATTGCAGGGTGTTGATCAATTTGTCGCTTACCTCTGGAAAATGGTTTCCTATCATCATCGAGGCCTGATTGATGTCAATGCCCTTGGTCAATTTAAAAAGCCGTGCAAGTGGGATGCATATAAACCTAAAGAAAAGCACAAGCTCCACGGTCACAAAAGACCAAAAAAGAACAGCCCTGCCCCCGGGATTGAGCCATAAAAAATATTCAATGATCAATGTGATCAAGAAGTAGCTCAACCCTATGGCCAGGAAAAAAATAAGCCCACGCAAAAGCTCATTGCTATAATACTTGCGTATAAATGACTCTATTTTTTGCTCCAGCTTACTCATTATGCGCTACTTCTATACGGTTTATGGTTACAAAACTAAAACTACAAATTAATAGTATATCCATGGGATGTAATTTTAGTCTTAACATACGGCCATTTTCTTACAAGCTAGGGACAAAGCTTTATCTTTGCAGCCTTAAAATTAAGAATATGTCTCAGGATGTAAGAGTACGATTTGCGCCCAGCCCCACGGGGCCGCTGCACATAGGCGGTGTGCGCACGGCTTTATATAATTATCTTTTTGCAAAAAAACTCAAGGGTACGTTTATCTTACGCATAGAAGATACAGATCAAAACCGGTATGTGCCCGGTGCTGAACAATATATAATTGATGCATTGAACTGGTGCGGCATCCCTTATGATGAGGGCCCCGGTAAAGAGGGTGGATATGGCCCTTACCGCCAGAGTGAGCGCAAGGATAAGTATATGGCTTTCGCCGAAAAGTTGGTTGAGAGCAACCATGCCTATTATGCCTTTGATAGTGCAACATCACTAGATGAACAACGCAAAGCCGCCGAAGCAAAAGGGGAAACTTTTATCTATAACTGGCATAATAGAAATGAGCTCGACAATTCATTAAACCTCACAGAAGAAGAAACAAGGTCCAGGATAGATGCTGGCGAAGATTTTGTGATTCGTTTTAAATCACCTCAAGACGAGACGCTTTTTCTTCATGATATCATTCGTGGAGCCATGAGCATTGACACAAACATCCTGGATGATAAGGTACTTTTTAAGGCAGATGGTATGCCCACCTATCATTTGGCCAACATCGTGGATGACCACTTGATGGAAATCACGCACGTTATACGTGGTGAAGAGTGGTTGCCATCACTGGCCCTGCATGTGTTATTGTACCGTTCCTTTGGGTGGGAAGCTCCACAGTTTGCACACCTCCCCTTGATCATGAAACCCGTGGGCAAGGGTAAATTGAGCAAGCGTGATGGTGATAAAATGGGATTCCCGGTTTTTCCACTGGAATGGAAAGATCCCAATACCGGGGACATCTCCATGGGATACCGTGAAGATGGCTACTTGCCACAAGCCGTGGTAAACTTCCTGGCATTCTTGGGCTGGAACCCCGGGACGGAAAAAGAGGTTTACACACTAGAGGGACTGATACAGGATTTTGACCTGGAAAAAGTACATAAGGGCGGAGCAAAATTTGACCCTGAAAAAACCAAATGGTTTCAACAACAACACCTGCAATTGCTGGATGAAGCTACCATAACAGGGTTGTTCATGGATTTTCTTGACAAAAAGGGAATATCAGAAAACAAGGAATATGTTGCGCGGGTTGTACATTTGATCAAAGAACGCGCTGTCTTTGTAGCAGACTTATGGGACAGTGGAAACTTCTTTTTTGAAAGGCCCCATATCTATGAGGAAAAAGCAGCAAAAAAAGCTTGGAAAGAAGATACGGCTCCCTTAATGACAGAGCTTACCAATATCATCAACAAGGTTGAAGACTTCTCTGCCCAGAATCTAAGCGCGATAGTAAAACCATGGATCCATGAAAAGGGCGTGGGCTTTGGCAGGGTGATGCAACCTTTGCGGTTGAGCCTTGTGGGCGAGATGAAAGGCCCCGATGTGTTTGATATCATGGCCCTCATAGGCAAAGATAAAACACTGGAGAGGCTTCGGTTTGCGATACAGACCCTTTAAGACAAAATAGAAATACATTGACTAGACCCCGGAAATCCCCGGGGTTTTTCTTTTGGCGCAAGCCAAACTGTAACAAATTAAATATTTACCCTACTCATAAGGTATTAATTTGCTTAAATTGAAAGTCAATTCTTAAAATACATTCTTCATGATACCTTTTTATATTTTGATCTTTTTTGGGGTAATAATTCTTTTCTCCTCGCTCTTTACGGTAAAACAACAAACGGCCGCCGTGGTGGAACGTTTAGGTAAGTTTACTGGGGTGAGAAGCTCTGGCCTGCAGTTTAAAATACCCATTATTGATAGGGTTGTGGGGCGGGTTAACCTGCGCATACAGCAACTGGATGTAATTGTTGAGACAAAGACCAAGGACGATGTTTTTGTACGCCTTAAGATCTCGGTACAGTTCCAGGTGGTCAAGACCGCGGTCTATGATGCCTTTTATAAACTTGAGAGTCCACATGACCAGATTACTTCATATGTATTTGATGTGGTGCGCGCAGAGGTGCCCAAGATGAAACTGGATGATGTCTTTGAACGCAAGGATGATATTGCGATAGCGGTCAAGGCAGAGCTCAACGAGGCGATGACAGACTATGGGTATGACATCATAAAAACACTTGTGACTGACATTGACCCTGACCAGCAGGTCAAGAATGCCATGAACCGTATCAATGCCGCTGAGCGCGAAAAGGTTGCCGCGGAGTATGAGGCTGAGGCCGAAAGGATCAAAATTGTTGCAAAGGCCCGTGCAGAGGCTGAGAGCAAGCGCCTGCAAGGTCAAGGTATTGCCGATCAACGCCGTGAGATTGCCCGCGGCCTGGAAGAAAGTGTGGATGTATTGAACAATGTGGGTATCAACTCGCAGGAAGCTTCGGCATTGATTGTGGTCACGCAACATTACGATACCTTGCAGAGCATAGGTGAGGAAACCAATACCAACTTGATCTTGTTGCCCAACTCCCCACAGGCGGGAAGCGATATGCTCAACAACATGATCGCAAGTTTTGTTGCCTCAAATCAAATAGGTGAAGAGATGCGCAAGCAAAACGAGAAAAAGGGGATCGTGCCCCCCAAGAAGAAAAAGCCCAGCAGTGGGTATAGGGATGATATTGATAACGATAGCGGTTATGAATCATAAAAAAGAAAAGCGGCCCATAGCAGGCCGCTTTTTTATTTTCGCTTTAAGGTAAATAATCAATCTTTTTCTTCAATCCTGGCATCTGCATCCTTTGACTTTTTTACCTTCTTGACCCGGGTTATCCCCAGTATGGTGTTTACCGCCTTGACTACAAAGGCCCTTTCTGCAATGGCACCTGTGATGTTTGCAATAAATGAAACAGGAGATAAACTTTCTTTTACGTTATTGAAATCAAGTTTAATCTGCTCCCTATCTATTTGATTTTGAAGCTTCTTTATTTGTAAATCCCTATCTATTTCTTCAAAATTTCTATAGAATTTCATCATCGGTCTCTGTACGTTGTTGAATTTTATGGAGGTGTTCCCTGCGCTTTTGTGCGCTGGGCAGTTCTTCGTTCATTTTAAAGAAAGACCTGGAAGTTCCCTTTAAAATCTTTTGCTGTATAAACGGTCTTCCCGCCACCATGAAGATGATGAGCACGATTAAATAAATACCCGCAACGATAAAGAAGCCAACGCTATCACTGTCCATGGCATCACCTATGACAATTGCAAGCCCTATGGATAAAAAAGCAAGTATGATTAAAAAAATGACGCCCATGATCACCATGTTCGTCACTTTTATTATTGATTTTACCCCTTTCTTGAATATAAAGAGCTTGTAATACTCAACCGTACTATCAAGATATGATTTTACATCATCAGAGAGTGCGTCTAGCTTGTCAGTTACTTTTCCAAATGCCATTAATTGATTGTTCTAGGCTGTTTTTACCGGTGTGCCTTTGGGCTTAGGGGTTTCTACTTCCTCAATTTTGTGACCCAGCTTAGCGTTCTTTTGCCTTAGGTCCTCTAGTTTTTTTTCCATTGCTACGATGATGTCGTCAGCTTTCTCGCTTGCGGCACTAAGGGTAGCTTCTAGTTTTTTATCAAATGTTTTCTTGGCATGTGATGCAGACTCACTCAAGCTCTCTGTGGTCTCCTTGACTTGCTTGTCAAACCTTTTTTTGGCATCCTTGGCCCCTTTTGAGATTTTCTTACGGGTCTTGTCCCCACTTTCTGGAGCATATAAAAGTCCTAGTCCTGCTCCTATTGCAGCACCCGTGATCAAAGCTAAAATTGTATTTCCTGTTTTAGACATGGTGATTGTTTTAAGTAAAATTTTGATATTCAAATATACAGGTACTACGCCTCTAACTGCGTTAATAACCGGTTAATAAAATGATTATCAACCTTAAATAAATGCTAAAAGTGATTTAGCCCAGAACTTAAAATGCCTGTAGGGATTCTTGCAGGAGTTCATTACCCGTCTCCCTGATTTTGGCAATAAACACACCTACTTCAGGAGAGTTTTTATCGGCCTTGCCCTCCCCCACCAGTACCTTGAGCGTCTCAAGTGTGGCGAGCAAGGTGCCTATTTTTTTTGCCGAGGTCTCAAAAAGCGGCCTCAACTCTTCATAATCCACCTCTTTTGCCCATTCCTGTATGTTTGCCACGGCATTGATTCTCTTTTCATCGGGTAGTTGACCCAGTTTCTTCCCCACTTTTTTTATTTCGCTCAAAGCGGAAACATTTCTTTGCTGAGGCTGTTTTTGAGGCTGTTGTTTGGGCTTTTCGGTGGTTTTTGAGGCTACCTTGGCCCAGGTATCCCTAAGTCCCACCGTGCGGTTAAAAACAAGCTTATCGCTTGTACTCTCCTTATCAACATTAAAATAACCCATTCTCTGAAACTGAAAAAGCTCCATGGGTTTGGCTTGTGCCAGTGAGGGCTCTAGGTAACCGGTGATTACTTCAAGCGAGTTGGGATTAAGGAATTCCATGAAGTCCTTTTCTTTGTCACCGTCTGGAGATTCATGGCTAAAGAGGCGGTCATATAACCTTATTTCTGCCGCCATTGCATGTTTAACGCTTACCCAGTGCAATGTGCCCTTGACCTTGCGCATGCTCTCCTGGGTACCGCTGCCACTGCGTGACTCTGGGTCATATGAGCAATGGATGACGGTGATGTTTCCCTTTTCATCCTTTTCTACAGATTCTCCCTTGATGATGTAGGCGTTTTTAAGCCTTACTTCCTTACCCAGAGATAGCCTAAAGTATTTTCTGTTTGCTTCTTCCTTAAAGTCTTCCCGTTCTATATAAAGCTCTTTGCTAAAAGGCACTTTTCTGGATCCGGCCGCCTCATCTTCGGGGTTGTTTTCGGCTTCAAGCCATTCTTCTTCCCCTTCAGGATAATTGTCAATTATCAATTTTACAGGGTCGAGTACTGCCATCACACGGGGTGCGGTCTTGTTTAGATCTTCGCGTACATGAAACTCCAATAAAGATACGTCAATGATGTTATCGCGTTTTGCAACACCTACGGCATCTATAAAATTACGTATGGCGGCGGGGGTGTACCCTCTTCTTCTTATTCCAGAAATAGTGGGCATCCTAGGATCATCCCATCCAGAAACAATACCTTCTTGAACAAGTTTTAACAACTTGCGCTTGCTCATAATGGTATAGCTCAGGTTAAGGCGGGCAAATTCCCGTTGTTTTGGCTTTAAGCCACCTTCATAAACCTCGTCCTTGAACCAGTCATATAGCGGCCTGTGAGGTTTAAACTCCAGAGAGCATAGACTATGGCTCACCTGTTCAACATAATCACTCTCGCCATGTGCCCAGTCATACATGGGGTAGATGCACCATGCATCCTGGGTACGGTGATGGGCCTTGTGCATGACGCGGTACATGATGGGATCGCGCATCAACATATTGGGCGATTGCATATCTATCTTGGCACGAAGTACGTGGACACCTTCGGGAAATTCCCCGTTTTTCATTTTTTCAAAAAGATCCAGGTTTTCTTCAACACTCCTGTTGCGATAGGGGCTATTGGTACCGGGTTCTGTGGGGGTTCCCTTTTGTTCGGCCATGGCTTCACTGTCCTGCGAATCTATATAGGCCTTTCCTTCCTTAATCAATTTAATGGCCCAGTCATATAACTGCTCAAAATAATCTGAAGAATAACAGACCTTGTCCCATTTAAAACCCAACCAGGCAATATCTTCCTGTATGGCATCTACATATTCCTGTTCTTCCTTACTGGGGTTTGTATCATCAAACCTAAGGTTTACAGGAGCATTGTACCTCTCCCCCAGCCCAAAATTGATACAGATGGCCTTACAGTGACCTATGTGTAGATAACCATTGGGCTCTGGTGGAAAACGAAATCTTAGATCTTCAACCTTATATCCATTGGCAAGATCTTCTTCAACAATCTGCTCCAGGAAATTAAGTGCCTTATATTCTTCTGCCATGATGCGTTTAAATAAGGGGCAAAATTACTAAAAATAGATATGGTCAAACATGTATTGTACAGCTATTTATTTAGCAGGCTATTGATGTATCTTTGTAGCGCAATGGGAATTATCAAACTTAACGATATCAAGGTATATGCCTATCACGGCTGCCTTATAGAAGAAGGTCAAATAGGCTCTGAGTATCGCGTGGACCTCTTGGTAAGGGCCAACCTTGCCGAGGCGGCCATCACAGACAAGCTCGCGGACACGGTAGATTATGTGCACCTCAATAAAATAGTAAAAGAAGAAATGGCCATAAGGAGCAAGCTTCTTGAGACGGTTTGCCGCAGGATTCTTGACAGGGCTTTCGCCGAAATTGAATCTTTGACAGAAGCCACCGTGGAGGTTAGTAAGATCAATCCTCCCATAGGGGGTGATGTGGCTTCTGTAAGTGTTGCACTGAGCAAATCAAGATAAGTCTTTGAGAACCGAAGAATTTGCTTAAATTTGCCCTCCCAATTGATAGGGTGTCGTGGCCGAGTGGCTAGGCAGTGGTCTGCAACACCACGTACAGCGGTTCGAATCCGCTCGACACCTCAAGTACTTAAAGCCTTTCATCTTATGAAGGGCTTTTTTATTTTTTAAGCAGAATCATCATTGCTGCCCAATATTTGATATTCGCTAAGTTCTGGGGTGACCTCTTCTATCTTGTTTTCAATCATGTTAGCTTCTGATGGAAAAAGCCCTTTGAAGATAAACACGGCTCCAAAGACCATCATTGCTATGCTTATGCCTTTTTTGAATAGCATGACACGTTTTGGCGTAAGCCTGCTCCTCAAACGTTTTGCAAGCAACATCTTAAAGACATCGATGATGAGATACGTGGCTAAAATACTGGCAAAAAAGAAGAAAATACGTTCTGGGTCCATATCTAGGGTAGGGCCGGCAAACAATAACATGCCCAGCCAAAACCCCAAAACCCCAATGTTGATAAAGTTGAGCAGAAAACCCTTGAGCAACAGGCCCAGGTAGTTGCGGCGGCTCATGATTACCGTGGGGTGCTGTGTTTCATCAATGGATATCTTGTTAGCCTTGAGATAGGATATGACGCCATAGGTAGCCAAGAGCATCCCGCCAAAAATAAACAGGCCGGGATCGTTCTTGATGTTTACAAGTATCCTGTTTGTGCTAAAGTATGCAATGCAGATAAAGAATACATCTGCGGTGATGACACCTATATCAAAAATCAAGGCTGCCCTGAACCCTTTTAAAGCAGCGGTTTCCAGCAGGACAAAAAATACGGGTCCTACCATGAAAGCCAATAAAAAACCTAAAGGGATTGCAGCTGAAAGATCTTGAAGCATGCGGGAAATTAAGTGTTTCCCACAAATTTAGCTAAACATAGTCAAAATTAACGCATTTCCTTGACGTTACCTCCTATGAATTTGTTTTGACGTATCTCTTGCGGCTTGCCATAAACATAGACATCACCTCCTGCCCTGATCTTGATGTCGGCAAGTTTTGATGCGTTGATGTCAGCTTCTCCACCGGCCTGAATCCTTATTTTTGTGGTTTCGGTCTCAAAATCCTTGCCCATGAACACCCCCCCGGTGTTAAGCTCTATCTCTTGTTTTTCTGCACTGCCATTTGCCTGTATCACGCCACCGGTGACGGCTCTAAGTTTTACTTCACCTACTTTTAAACCTGCATTTACCCGGGCGCCTTCTTGTGTGCGTATCTCAATTTCATTTTGCTCTATGAGCTCATTGGCCACGATAAGTGAACCTTCATTGCCATCAATGATGTCCAGGTCAGTGTAATGCACTTCTACAAAGGTCTTGTCACCATCAAAACTGTTTTCAAATTCCATACGTATCTTAAGTACACCATCTTTGTTGACCACTACGATATCATCAATATCCTGACCTGATAGCACGACCTTGTTTTCATCACTCTTTACAAGTTTTACGGTCATGCGGTCATAAACTTTTACTTCATGAAAGTCCCCTACTTCTTGTGTTCGGGGATTTTGGGCTATGGCCAAAGCGCTTATGAAAAATATGAGGATTGCAAATGGTTTCATGATAGAAGTTTTGATTTTCAATTTAATGACAATAAAAAAGTAGAGGTGTTACAGTTTTTATAAAAATCAATTATCTACCTCTTCCCTAGTGCCCACTAAGGTAAAGTCGAGGTGTTTTTTGACCAGGTCAGCTTCTTTTACCTTTACATAGACTTCATCGCCCAGGGTAATTACTTTTTTTGATTTGCGCCCCACGATGGCAAATTCATCTGGGTCAAAGTCATAATGATCACCCTTGATATCACGCAGGCGTATCATGCCCTCACATTTATTATCTATGATCTCCACATAGATCCCCCATTCTGTAACGCCAGAAATCACCCCAAGGAAAACCTCATCCTTATGGTCTTGCATAAACTTGACCTGCATGTATTTTATAGAATCCCTTTCGGCACTCGTAGCAAAATATTCTTGGTCGCTACTGTGCTTGCATTTTTCTGAATATTCTTCTTCACTTACTGATTTGCCACCATCAAGATAATGTTGCAATAGCCTGTGTACCATAACATCAGGATACCTACGGATAGGAGAGGTAAAATGGGTGTAGTAGTCAAACGCCAGCCCATAATGGCCTATGTTATCTGTACTATAGACGGCCTTGCTCATCGTCCTTATGGCAAGGGTGTCGATAAGGTTTTGCTCTTTTTTACCAGATACATCACTCAACAGGGTGTTGAGGGAGGTTGTTACTGATTTTCTATCCTTCAAATTCATTTTATACCCAAAACGACCGGCAATGTTTTGAAGTGCGGCCAGTTTTTCATCATTGGGTTCATCGTGAATACGGTAGACAAATGTTTTCTTGGGTGTTTGCTTCCCGATGAATTCGGCTACTTTTTTATTTGCCAGGAGCATGAATTCTTCTATGAGCTTATTGGCATCTTTTGAGGTTTTAAAATAAACTCCCGTAGGTTCATTGTTATCATCTAGGTCAAATTTTACTTCAACCTTGTCAAATGAAAGGGCCCCGTTCTTCATGCGCTGGTTACGCAGTATCTTGGCCAGCCTATCCAGTTCAAGCGTGGCCTTGACAATGGCGGGATTAACCTCATATTCTTTCCCCGTAAGGGAAATACCCGCAGGAATAACACCGTTACCGCTCTCTATGACCTGTTGGGCTTCTTCATAGGCAAAGCGTGCATCACTGTATGTAACAGTCCTACCAAACCATTGATCTTTTACCTTAGCTGTTTTGTTATCTATCTCAAATACGGCCGAAAAGGTATATTTTTCTTCATTGGGCCTTAATGAACAGGCATTGTTTGATAATACTTCGGGTAACATGGGCACGACCCTATCTACCAGGTAGATGGATGTTGCCCTTTCATAAGCTTCATCATCAAGTAGGGTTCCTGGTTGTAGATAGTGTGAAACATCTGCGATGTGGATACCCACTTCATAATTACCGTTATCAAGGATCTTAAAGCTTAATGCATCATCAAAATCCTTTGCATCCTTGGGATCTATGGTAAAGGTGAGCGTATCGCGCATGTCCCTACGCTTAGCTATTTCTTCAGGTTGTATCGTGGTATCCAGTTTATTTGCATAGCGCTCTACTTCATCAGGAAACTCGGTAGGCAGGCCATACTGGGCCAGGATAGAAAAAATCTCAGTATTGTGTTCTCCCGGTTTACCCAGTACTTTGAGCACGGTACCAAATGGCGAATCTGCCTTTTCTGGCCAGTCTTCAATCTTTACCAGTACCTTGTCACCATCTTGTGCATCTCCTATCTTCTTTTTAGGTACAAAGATATCTGTGTGCATCTTGCCCTCACTTGAGGTGTTGACAAAGGCAAAATTCTTTTGTATCTGGATAACGCCCACAAATTCTTCGGTCTTTCTCTTGATTATCCTTACAACCTCGCCTTCATGCTTCTTGCTCCTTCTTTGTTTATAGATATACACTTCAACTTCATCACCGTTCAGGGCCTTGTTCATGTTAGATGCCGGGATATAGATGTCATTCTCCATGCCTTCTACGATGACATAGCCGCCACCTCTTGAAGATACATCCATGATACCCTGGTGATAATGTCTGGTATCATCAATAAAATACTGTCCCCTTCCCTTTTCTTCTATTTGTTTTTTGGCAAATAACTGCGATAGTTCCTTGACGATTTGATTCCTGCTGTTAGGATCGTTTACATTAAGTTCAGCGGCAATCTGCTTATGGTTAAAGGTCTTACCTGGGTGAGCTTGTAGAATCTGTAAAATTTTTTTTGAAAAATCTGCAATTTTTGTGTTTGCCCTACGTCTTTTATTTCTCGGCATTAAGTTGTTTCTATAATTAAGCCCTAAAATTAGGTGTATTAAACGAGACGAAATGCTGTTTAGGGTTAAGTTTTATTGGCTTAAAGCCAAAAGGAAAACTAAAACGTTAAAATATTTAACATATTAATGCTTGCGATTCTTAAATTTATCTTAAATTTGTACCGTCAAAAGATAAGTTTGTATAACGTAAAATCTTGAACGACATGAAATTTACCTTGAATTGGTCCAGGTTTTTCACACTTCTCTTTATTCTTATCTTCATAACTGGATTCCTTATAGTCATTCTTGAAATCAACAATGTTTTTGACGAGGCTAATCTTGAATTAATTCCTTCTAAAGGAACACTTTAGGCAATTACTTTTTCTTTTTTTTATTTATCCTGAAATGTTGTTTTCAACAACTTATATACTATTCTTTTTTTCTTTTTTAAAATTTAAAATTAAATGATGACTATTATTGCTTGTAGATAGCGGTATAACTTTTAGTCTTAAAATTTGTTTTTTGGCTTATCACCAGTTATCAACCTTTATTCACAATTTTTTAAGAATTATGACAATTTAAAAATCAACGTATTACAAACCTTGATCAACAAATGTTGACAACCTCTATTGACTCATGATTATTGAAAAGTTACTTATCAAGGTTATTAAAAATGGGTTTGGGAACTGCTTACATCATTGTAGCAATTTTATAGTATATACTTTTTGATATGTCATTTCAATTTCTGGATGTAATTTTTTTTTGAATAAACAAACTTTCATTATCACTATTTGATGACCACTTATCCACAGTCATGTTAACTAATTGTTAACTCGTTCTTGGTCAGTATCCTCTTTTTACCATAATTCAATACAACACAAAAACATGATGCTTACCTTTGTTGAACCAATTATCAATTCATGAAAATCGCAATAGGTAACGACCACGCAGGTTTTGAATACAAAACCGCAATTATTGAACATTTAAAGGATCAGGGGCACGAGATAATCAACTTTGGCACAGACTCACCTGAAAGTGCTGATTATGCTGACTTTATACATCCCGTTGCAGAGGCTGTTGAGCATAAAAAAGTTGAAATGGGAATCATAATCTGTGGGAGTGGCAATGGTGCAAACATGACTGCAAATAAACATCAACAAATACGATCTGCCCTATGCTGGATCAAGGAAATAGCTGCATTGGCCCGAGAGCACAACGATGCAAATATCATAAGTATCCCATCTCGCTTTACAGCAAAAGAACAAGTCCTGGAGATGGTAGATACCTTCTTGAGCACACCCTTTGCCGGGGGTCGTCATGAGCGCCGCATCAACAAAATCCCATGTATGTAGATGTCCCATGACCACGATCATCATGGGCTAGGTCATGACCACAACCGCAGTGGTAAGAACCTCTTGTTATCTATAGGCCTCAACATACTCATCACCGCCTCTCAAGTAGTGGGAGGTTTGATTTCCGGTAGTTTATCACTCTTATCTGATGCGCTCCATAATTTTAGCGATGTACTTTCATTGATCGTGAGTTATATCGCCGTGGTTTTTTCTAAAAAAGCGGCTTCGCCGCACAAGACCTTTGGTTACAAACGGGCCGAAATCATTGCAGCGTTTATCAATGCTGCTACATTGATAATCGTTGCGGTCATATTAATCAAAGAAGCCGTGCTGCGGTTTATGGACCCAAAGCAAATAGAATCTTCATTGGTCATATGGCTTTCCTTACTAGGTATAGTTGCAAATGGCTTTAGCGTGCTCCTGCTCAAGGCAGATAGCAAGTCAAACATGAACATGAAATCTGCTTATCTACACTTATTAACAGACATGATGGCAAGTGTTGCCGTGTTGATAGGCGGTATCTTGATGAAGTATTTTCAAGTGTATTGGGTAGACAATGTATTGACCGTGGGTATCGCCATTTATCTCATCATCATGGGATATGGACTTTTAAAATCTTCTTTTAAGGTATTGATGTTGTTCACTCCTGATGATATTGAGGTAGAAAAAATAGTGGAGGGTGTAAAGGCAATACCCGGTTTAAAGAACATGCACCATATTCACATCTGGCAGCTCAATGAAGATGAAGTGCACCTGGAGGCACATGTGGATTTTGAAAAAGATATCTTGCTATCAGAATTTGATGCAAAACTCATCGATATTGAGCACTGCGTTAAAGCATTTGGTGTAAACCATATCAACATTCAGCCTGAGTTTGAAAAACCGGATGATAAGGAAATTATAGTGCAGGATTAATGAAATTTATAGTTAAAACATATGATGAGCTTACCAAGGATGCACTTTATGATCTGCTTCAATTGCGGGCTGAGGTCTTTGTTGTCGAGCAGGACTGCCCCTATCAAGATGTAGATGGCAAGGATAAAAAAGCGCTGCATGTTTTGGCTTACGCCAAAGGTGAACTTGCAGCCTACACGCGCATTTTTGCACCCGGTGATTACTTTGAACGGGCAAGCATAGGCCGTGTGGTGGTCAAGCAAGCACAGCGTAAGAATAAATTTGGCTACAGCCTAATGAACAAATCTATTGAGGTTATCAACAATCATTATGGTAATGTTGAAATTGAAATCTCAGCACAGGAATATTTAAAAAAATTCTACACTTCGCTTGGGTTTGACCAAGTGGGAGAAGGCTATCTTGAAGATAACATCCCGCATATACGAATGATAAAAAGGGCATAAAAAATCCCGGCGCAACACGCCGGGATTTTTATATATGAGTTCAAAAAGCTGAAGGTTAAATCTTTATCAGCTTCTTATCGTCCAGGTTAATCGCACTCAACATCTCGTTAGTGAATTTATAGTGACCACGTGTGGTCACAATCTTGAACCTAAACTTTTTCATCTCGCTCAAAATATCCAGGAACATCCATTTTGATTTCAATAAATTGGGTTTCTTAGACTTTAAGCTAACTTCAAAAATGTGTTTCTCGCCATCTCGTTCAGCAACAATATCTGGCGTGATGGTAACTTTGCTGCCGCGTTTGATATACGATTTTGGAGTTTCGAAACCTTCCACATCAGCCTTGATGTTTTCATATCCCCTATCCTCCAGATACGATATCGTCTCTGTCAAAAAATCTGTGTTCTTCTCTGTATCCTTATCAATAGTAACCATAACCCACAAGGTACACAATTGATTTTCTATTAGTTATAACTTTAAGTTAAATTAGTTTTTCTATAAATACAGAACTTAGGGTACTTCTGCCCTATTATGGCTTCAAAATCTTTTTATAACGGGCTGGGTCATTGAGCACGGCGATGGCTTCTTCTATCTCGGTATTGTTCTTCAACTGGTACTTGTATAGGCCATCCCTATAAAAATACCTCTTGATGAGCTCGTCACTTATAATGTTGCTTATCTCCTTTTTTTTATGGTCAAGTTCAGCTTTTTTAAGGGCATCGATCTTGCTGGTAAGCTCACTGTAATTACTGCTTATTGCAGTTTGTAAACCATCTTTTTCAGCGTTGATGTAGGCTTCCTCAAGCGATTTCTCGGTCTCGGTCTTATAATCAAAGTCAGTACTGTTCAAGAAACTTTTAAAATCGCTATAGTCGCTTTCGCGAAAGCTGAACGCATCAAGATCACCCGGGCTATGTGCATAATAATACTTTGTGGCATAGTCAAAAATCGCGCGGTCGCCCAAAAGGGCCTCGGTGATTGCACTGAGTTTTGCAGATTCAACCTCAATATCTGGGAAGATACCACCGCCGTCATAGACCTTGCGGCCATTTGCGGTGCTGAACTCGTTATAATCTTCCACATTGGTGCGTATGGCATTGCCCTGGTCATCCCTGTGCCAGTAGTCCAGCGCCTGTATGCAGCGGCCGCTGGGGGTATAATACCGGGAAATGGTAATCTTGGCCTGTGTACCGTATGTCAGTTTCTTGGGGCGCTGCACAAGGCCTTTGCCAAAACTTCTTGCACCCACGATTACGGCACGGTCATAATCCTGCAGGGATCCTGAGACGATTTCGCTGGCAGAAGCACTGCGGCCATTGATGAGCACCACCACGGGAATATCGGTATCCAGTGGTTCATTTTCGGTAAAATATTGCTTGTTGTATTTTTGTATAACAGACTTTGTCGTGGTGATGAGCTTACCTTTTGGCAAGAACAGGTTGCTCACCCTGATTGCCTCGGTCAATAGACCGCCAGGGTTGCCACGTAGGTCCAGGATGATCTTTTTTGCCCCCTGGTCCTTCAGTTCCTTGACGGCGGCAGCGGTTTCTTCTGATGCTTTCTTGTTGAATTTTGAGAGCACCACGTAGCCAATGTCATTTCGCGTAAGCGCAAAAAACGGTACGGCATGTACATCTATCTCCTCGCGTTGTAAACTGGTGTTCTGTGTTTTGCCCTGGCGCAGGTATGTTACGTTTACTGAGGTTCCTGGAGCTCCCTGCAGTAGGTCTCCTGCATCTTCATCAAAGTCTGCAAGGTTGACATCTCCTATCTTGATAATCTCATCACCTGCCTTTAGACCGGCCTTGTCAGCGGGATAATCCCTATAGACCTCCACCAGCGTTATCTTGCCCCCTTTGGTATGTACGGCGGCACCTATGCCCGTGTACTCGCCGGTATTGTTTATACGGGCATCCTCGACCTCCTGCTCTGTCCAGTAGTTTGTGTATGGGTCCAGGTCTTCCAGCATGCCCTTTATGGCACTATCCATGAGCTGTGCCGGGTTTACCTCATCAACATAGTTCATGTTGATCTCCTTAAAAAGGGTGGTGAATATTTCTATTTGCTTTGCGATTTCAAAAAAATCACTTTTAAAGCTTACGGTCGTGAACAGAAAAATTCCTGCGGCCAGGGTTATGAAGATTTTCTTTCTCATGGGGTATTGTTTTTTGTGGCTTTTGCCTTGTGGCGTTTTCTCCAGGTTCTCAAGAGAAAGATAGCAAGAATCAGCAAGATAATAAAGGGCCATAGGTAAACAAGGCCCAAGATAAAGGTCGAGAGCCCGTTCCACCCACCTTTAAAGGCATTGCCCAGTTTGCTACCATATGAAACGGTCGCTCCCGTTTCTGCAACGTTTTTATAAAAATATATATGTAGAGTACTGTAAGAAACCTGGCTTTGCAAGTACTTTAAGCGGCCCTCACGTGCTTCTATCTCTTCTCTTATTTTAGAGAGTTCTGCTTCAATTTCCAGGATTTCCTTGACATTTTTTGCCTGTTTTAAGAGGGAGAGATAGCGGTTTTCAAGTTCACGTTTTGCCTTGAGCCTTGCGGTGATGTCAACAAACTCCTCAGTAACATCTTGACGGCTTATGGTCTTCTCGTCAAAATATTCAACCCCCCTAGAAACCGCATCCAGCAATTGCTGAAAGTTTGCCGTGGGCACGCGCACCTGCATCCTATGGTAGATTTGGCCATAATTTTTACCAGACTGGTCGTCCTGAAGATATCCCCGTGACGAGTCAACGGCCTCCATGATCTTTTTTTGGGTTGCGGCAAGGTCAGGGGTTTCAAACCTTAAATTTCCGGTCTTGATGATTTTTTGTTCAACCTCTTGTCGTGGGCCGGTTTCTTCTTGTGGAACAGGTGGAGGTGGGGTATTTAATGCAATATCTTCCATGTCATTGACCATGGATTCTTCGGCGACGGCATAGACACCCTTGTTGTCATTGCCCGATGAGCATGCTAGAAAAAGGGTCATGAAAACCCAACTGAAAACCTTCATAGTTAAGCTGATTATGATAAATTACCACCCGGTTGAAGCTCCTCGTTAAAGCGCTTGACAAGCTTTTGCATGGCTTTTTCCATTTCTGGCAAGGGCATTACTTCGCGGCCGGTATAGATAAACATGAACGCAAAAGTTGCGCCATTTGTTTGAAAACCAGCTTTATTTTTACGGTAAGCCTCGCGTATCAACCTTTTTATGCGGTTGCGGGTCACGGCGAGCTTGTGATTTCTTTTTGAGACAGATACCCCGGCTTGTATGGAAACATCATCTTGCGGTAGTTGCGCTTGCGCGAAAATCAACAGCATGGGATAGGCCTTGACCTTTTTGCCCGTGGCAAAAAGGTCCTCGATGAGTTTTTGGCGTTTCAGCCTTTCTTTCTTAGAAAATCCCTGAGTTGTCAATGTTGTAGAATTACGACAAATATAGGCGAATAAAAAAGCTCCCGCCATGGCGGGAGCTTTTAGTTTTTTGGCGAAAGCCATAGCTTATTTTGCTTCCCAGGTATTGTTTTCTTTATTGATGTCTGCCATAAACTGCTTCTTGTCTATGACCATGCTTTTGACCTGTGCAAGGGGTTTGTCTATGGTAAACGTATAGGTAGGGTAGGCCCATGGCCAGTCTTTTTCAACGGTGCGCTCCCCTGTTGCCGGCTTCTCGCCACGCATCATCCTCAAGGGTATGTAATACAGGTCTTCTGAGCCATCAGCATTGGTAACATATAGATCTATGGGCATGGGCATCAAGCCTATGCGCTCTAGTGTCACCTGGGTCTTGCCATCTAATTCTTCAACGCTCTTGATGCCGTAGTCTATGGTATTGGTTGTCTGTGTCCAGTCCACAAGGTACCAGTCAAGTTGTAGTCCAGATACTTTTTCTGCCTCGCGCTTAAAATCATTAGGTGTGGGATGCTTGTAATGCCAGTCGTTAAAATAACGTTTTAAGGTCTTGGCAAGGTTTTCCTTACCTATCACATAGCCCAGTTGTGCAAGAAAGACGGCACCTTTGGAATATGCCGAGGCCCCGTAAGCACCATTATAGGCATAACGGTCAGCATAAGTAGATTGAGGTTGCTCTATGCCACTGGTGGCAAGACGTGTATAACTGTTGTAAGAACCCAGTTGTGGGTTTTCATTGTTCCTGCCGCTTATGGCATTTTGTGCTTCACTAGAGATATATGTGGTAAAGCCCTCATCCATCCATTCATGTTTTGCCTCGTTTGTGCCCAGCAAAAACTGAAACCAGGAATGTGCAAATTCATGTGCTGTGGTACCCAGCAGGCCATTATAGTTCTTCCCGCCGGTTATCAAGGTACACATACCATACTCCATACCCCCATCACCACCTTGTATCACGCTGTACTGCTTGTAGGGATATTGACCTATGTGCTCATCATAATATGCAAGGAGTTTTGCTGTTTCTGGCTGTATCTTCTTCCAGTTTTCTATTACTTCGGGGTCGTTCTTGTACAAGAAGTGAAGCGTTACCCCGTTTTCTCCCTCAATCTTGTCATGAATATAGTCTGGATCTGCAGCCCAGGTAAAGTCGTGTACCATGGGAGCTTTGAAATGCCAGGTGTATTTTCCCTTTTTTGGTTTTTTGGGCTTAGACCCTTCTTCTCCATACCCATGGCCTATATCATTGGGGTTTTGAAGATATCCCGTTCCACCTAAGGTGTAGTCAGAATCTATGGTGATCTTTACGTCAAAGTCTCCCCAAACCCCATAAAATTCACGGCCTATGTAAGGATCTGCATGCCAGCCTTCAAAATCATATTCGGCAAGCTTAGGGTACCATTGCGTCATGCTCAGGGCAACACCGTCAGCATTGTTGCGGCCGCTACGGCGTATCTGTACGGGTACCTGACCGTTAAAATCCATATTGAACTTTGTGCTTTCGCCAGGAAGGATGGGCTTGTCCAACTTGACCTCGAGCACGGTACCCTCAACTTTATAGTCCAGTTTTTTACCATCTTGCTCCAGGCTGTTTACCTTGAGAAACCCTATCTCGTCAGGCTTGAGCTTGCTTATGCGGTCCATAACGCGACGGTCAGGATCTTGAATGGTGAGCGAGCGAACATCCATCTCGCTACCGGGTTGAAAAGCATTAAAATACAGGTGGTAAAACACCTGGTTCAGTGTATCTGGTGAATTGTTTGTGTATTCCAGTTCCTGTTTGCCCGTGTAGTTATAGTCATCGACGTTCATGTCGATATCCATTTTATAATCCACTTCCTGTTGCCAGTAAGGTGTATTGTTCTGGGCTTTCGCCGAAAGGCAAACAGCAAAAATTGAAAGGATGCTTAAAAATAACCTCATAGTATGTTATTGATTTTGAGATGAAAGTTCTGCCATTTTAAAGGCATTGTACATATTGACCATTTTCCCAGATTTGGATATCTCTGAAAATTTACGGGTATTATCTGGTTCTCCGCCCAAAATAACCATCATGTTTGAGGTTGTACCGCTCTGCATGATGATTTGCTTGATCTGCGCTGCGCTAAACTGTGGATAATAAGACCTGAGCATGGCGGCCACACCCGCAACTTCTGGGGCGGCCATGGATGTACCCTGCAAGAACCTGTATTTATTTTCTGGGATGGTGGACCAGATTTTCATTCCCGGGGCAAAAATATCAACATTTGATTTGCCATAATTTGAGAATGGCGCGATGAGGTCACCGCTGTACACGTCATTAAGTGCGCCTATGGTGATCACGTTATCCGCAAATTCAATATTATCGGCCAGTTGATCGTTAGGATAAACGGTTTTGCCACCATCCAGGTCATATGATTCGTTTCCGGCAGCATTGACGATCAACACGTCTTTTTTAGCGGCATATTTTATGGCATCATACACCCACTCAGGATGCGTTGCATAATATTTTCCAAAACTTGTGTTGATGACCTTGGCCCCATTATCTACCGCATAGCGCAGAGCAAGGGCAATGTCCTTATCGCGCTCGTCACCATCAGGTACGGCACGCACGGTCATGATTTTTACATTATTTGCTACCCCGTTAGCACCTATGCCGTTGGTACGCTCTGCGGCGATGATGCCCGCGACATGGGTACCGTGCATCGCTCCTTCAGCCGTGGGGCCCATCACGTTATTGTCTCCATAGGTCACGTCCTTGATGTCATCTGGGTCATCCCCCAGTACGTCGCGGTAATGGCCGTCAAGGTTGAGGTTGTCGTTCAACCTGCTGGTGAGGCTAGTGATGCCCTCATTGATTGATTCCAGGAATTTTGGGATGCTGTCTTCATATTCAAACATCTGCATGAGGCCATTTTTTGCTTGTATCATCATGGGATCTGCAAATTCCTGCTTGGCAAGTTCATCTTTAGTATAATCTTCCTTGCCCAGTTCTTCTGACATCAACTTGTGTGCCTGTTCAACAAATTGCACGATTTGTTGATATTGTTGCAGTTGTTGTTGATTTTCTTGATACTCTTTATCATACTCTTCCCTAGCAGCTGTATAGGTCTTGAACATCTCCTTGTCCTTTGCAGCAATTTGGTCAAGGGTCTTGCCCTTGAATATGGGGTCATATTTTTGGATGATGCGCGACATCTCGAGTTGTTCAGCTTCTATGTTGCCCAGGAAATTCCATCCATGCACATCATCAATATACCCGTTGTTATCATCATCCTTACCGTTGTTGGGTATCTCATCTTCATTGGTCCATATCACGCCATCGAGGTCTTCATGCTCGATATCCACACCACTGTCGACCACGCCCACGACCACTGTTTTCCCGGTCTTGTTCTTAATGATCTCAGCGTAGGTCTTGTCAACGCTCATCCCTGGGATGGTATCGTGAAGAAGGTCTTGAAAGTCCCATGATTTCAGTTGGTCTTCGGTGAGCTCAGCAACTTTTGTGGGTACGGCATCTACATTTTCGGTTTGTACCTGTACCAGTGGTGCGGTGGTATCACAGCTGTGCAGTGCAAATGCAGCCATTAATGCTGCTGGAATCAATCTTTTCATTCTATCTATATGTTGTTTAATTAATAACCTCTTCTATCTCAAAGCTTTTGTCCAGGCGAACACCCTTTTCAGTATTCTTTACCGTGATTATGGGGTTATGGGCATCATGCTCCAGCCATAAATAGTAACCTTCTTCTGCAGCTTTTGATAGAAATTTTTCCTTTTCGTTTAACGTCAATAACGGCCGGGTATCAAAACCCATGACATACGGGAGTGGTAAATGGCCGGCGGTGGGCAGGAGGTCTGCGGCAAAAACGATGACCTTGTCCTTGTATTTTATATGGGGTATCATTTGCTTATCAGTATGACCATCAACAAAAAGAACGCCAAAATCCAGCTCTGTATCTATGATAAACCCCTCTGAAGTGTTGTTGATGAACTTGAGCTGCCCACTTGCTTCAATGGGCAGGATGTTTTCTTTTAAAAACGAGGCCTTTTCCCTTGCATTGGGTTTTGTGGCCCATTCCCAGTGGTCTTTATTGCTCCAGTACGTGGCGTTTTTAAATACCGTTTGCGGGGTCTTGCCATCTTTTTGCCATGCTATGGCGCCGCCACAATGGTCAAAGTGCAGGTGGGTGAGAAAGACATCGGTAATATCTTCCGTTGAAAATCCTTTCGCTTTAAGCGAACTTTTTAAATCATGGTCTCCCCAAGGGTGGTAATAACCAAAGAACTTATCGCCCTGCTTGTTGCCCATACCGGTGTCAAGTAGTATCAACCTGTTGCCGTCTTCAATGAGGAGGCAACGGGCGGCAATATCAATCATGTTGTTGTTATCAGCGGGATTTGTCCTGGACCAGAGAGATTTGGGGACCACGCCAAACATGGCTCCACCATCCAGTTTGAAATTCCCCGCTTCGATAGCGTGAATATGCATAAGATATAGTAAAAGTCCTGCAAGTTACTAAAAGCGTTAAAAATGGGTTTTGGGGCGAGATATATTAAGCTATATTTAACAAGGAAATATGCAAGTAGGATTTTTGCCTTACGGCGGAAATACTTAACATAGCACAAATTTTGATATATGCTTGAACTGGGAGGGATTATTATTTTGGGGATCTTAGCACAATGGACCGCGTGGAAATTAAAGATACCGGCGATATTGCCGTTGATCCTTGTGGGACTTTTTGTGGGCCCTTTTTCTTCCCTCTATACCGAGGATGGTACTAAATGGATAGAACCTATCTGGGATGGTGAAGTGGGGATATTCCCCGGGGAGCGGCTGTTTAATTTTGTGTCCCTGGCCATTGGCGTCATCCTTTTTGAAGGTGGGCTGACCCTGAGGTTCAGCGAGGTGAGGAACACGGCCCCCATGATTACAAAATTAATCACCATAGGATCTGTGGTGACATTCTTTGGCGGTGCCGTGGCAGCGTTTTACCTTTTTGGCCTTGACTGGAGGATTGCTTTTCTGTTTTCTGCCCTGATAATCGTGACGGGCCCCACGGTGATAACGCCCATCTTGCGCAACATCCCCTTAAAAAAGGATATCTCTGCAATTTTAAAATGGGAGGGTATCCTCATTGACCCCATTGGGGCACTGGTAGCGGTATTGGTCTTTGAATTCATCAGTGTGGGTGCCGGTTCTGAGTTTACCTTGACCGCACTTGAGGAGTTTGGCAAGATCGTGCTCTTTGGTTTTACCTTTGGGTTCACATTTGCCCACGGCCTGGCTTTTGCCATAAAGCGTAACGTGATCCCGCATTATCTCTTGAACGTTTCTACCCTTGCCGCGGTGCTTGGCGTGTTCTTGCTCTCAGACCTTTTTGCCCACGAGAGCGGTCTTCTATCTGTCGTGGTGATGGGAATGGTAATGGGCAATATCAAACTGCCCAACATCAAGGAACTGCTTTATTTTAAAGAATCCCTGAGCGTTCTGCTTATTTCGATCCTGTTCATATTACTGGCGGCAAATATCAATATTGATGACCTGTACCTCATCTTTAACTGGAATGCGGTCATCCTTTTTGCCATTGTCGTTTTCATACTCAGGCCCATAGGTGTTTTTTTAAGTGCCATAGGCAGTGGGCTTAGTACCAGTGAGAAAATATTTGTAAGCTGGGTGGGTCCCCGGGGTATCGTGGCAGCAGGTATCGCATCGCTCTTTGGCCTTAAGCTTGCCAGCGAAAACGTAGAAGGTGCAGAATATATCACGCCACTGGTATTCATGATCGTGCTGGGCACGGTATTGCTCAATGCCACCACGGCAAGGCTCGTGGCGCGGGTAGTGGGCGTCTTCCTCACAAAATCTGAAGGTATCGTGATGATAGGCGCATCAAGGGCCTCCAGGATAATAGGAGAATACCTGCAGCGCAATGACCGCCACGTGGTGCTTGTGGATAGCAACACCAGCAATATTCAAAAAGCAAAAGAAAGGGGCCTTGAGGCCATTGAAGAAAGTATCTATAGCGACAGCCTGCTCAATAATATTGAATTGAACGACGTGGGTTACCTCATGGCATTGACCGGTAATGGGGATATTAACAAATATGCCATTGATCGATTCAAGGGTATTTTTGGCGAAAATGGTTCGTTTAGATTGATAACCCCAGAGGAAATGAACAATCCTTCCACAAACCCAAAAGAAGGCCTGTTTTCCCCCACGGACGATTTTATCCGCTTGACGGAAGTTGCCCGCAGTTATCCCTCGATTCAGGAGATTGATGTTGAAAATAAGGAAAGGTTCAAGTTGATGATTGAGCACTCAAGAACAGATAGCGACATCGTGCCCGTATTCTTGAAAATGCAGGATGGTGACCTTCAGATACTTAAATCAAATATCGACGAACTGGAAGTTGAGAGCTTTGAGGGCACAAAACTTGTTTATCTGGGGAAACCCTTTGACCCAGAAGATATAAACGCAAAAGTAGAGAAGAAAGATGAGTAAACCCTTAAGAGCCTACATGTTCCTTTTTTTTATCAATTGTCCACTGCTCTTACTGTCACAAGAAGAACAATCCTCAGCACCCTTAATAGATTTTGAGACCGTCTCAACCTATGCTGATGCCAGGAACGGTGACAATGTGGTCCATGATTTTGACAATATTTTCAGCAGTGCTCAAAAAGCTGAACTTACCCAGGTCCTCAAGGATTTTTCAACGGCAAGTACAAAGGAAATAAGCGTGCTCACGGTCAAGAATTATGCTCCCTATCAAGACATTCAACAGTATGCTGCAGACCTGGGCAATTTCCTGGGCATGGGCGGCAAGAACGATGCAAATGCTGTGATCGTGGTGCTATGTAGGTCACGGGGCGCACTGGGTATCGTGCCGGGCACAACTGCCGAAACAGTCTTTACCCCCGCAATACTCAACACGATTGTCGAGCAAAAAATGGTTCCCGAACTCTCAAGGGGAGACTTCTATAAAGGGATGAAGAACGGCGTAGAGGCAATCATTGCCCAATGGCAGTGATTACTCTTTGGGCTTATTGGGCTTGAGCCAGTCAGAAATAACAAGAATAATCCCAACGACCGTTCCCAGGGCCAGTACCCATACCGCGACATCGTTCTGCTTGAGGTTGGTTACCTGTGTGACAACACCGCATATCAAGATAAGGGCAAGCCCCACGATTTGAATTTTCCGCATATTAATCGTTCAGTTTAAGGACCGCCATGAAGGCTTCCTGTGGGATTTCCACATTTCCTATCGCGCGCATGCGTTTTTTACCCTTTTTCTGTTTTTCGAGAAGTTTTCGCTTACGCGAAATATCACCACCATAACATTTGGCGGTAACATCTTTTCTAAGGGCTTTCACGGTCTCCCTCGCGATGATCTTGGCCCCTATTGCCGCTTGGATAGGGATGTCAAACTGTTGGCGTGGGATAAGTTCTTTGAGCTTCTCGCACATCTTTTTACCTATGTCATAAGCATTGTCCCTGTGTAGCAGGGCAGATAGTGCATCAACGGTGTTTCCATTAAGGAGCACGTCAACCTTGACAAGGTGAGACTGGCGCATCCCTATGGGTGAGTAATCAAAGGATGCATACCCCTTGCTCACCGTTTTTAAGCGGTCATAAAAGTCAAACACAATCTCTGCCAGTGGCATGTCAAAGTTGAGTTCAACACGTTCAGTGGTAAGGTAGGTCTGGTTTGTGATTTCGCCACGCTTCTCGATGCAAAGTGACATGACGGGGCCCACAAAATCTGATTTTGTTATGATTGAAGCCTTGATATAGGGTTCTTCAACACGGTCCATGACAGATGGGTCAGGAAGGTCTGAGGGGTTGTTTACCAATATGGCTTCATCAGGGTTCTTTATTGAATATGCGTGATAGGACACGTTGGG
This sequence comes from Cytophagaceae bacterium, assembly GCA_002710685.1. Classification (GTDB taxonomy): domain Bacteria; phylum Bacteroidota; class Bacteroidia; order Flavobacteriales; family Flavobacteriaceae; genus Leeuwenhoekiella. Next base: position 92,702 of record PALD01000037.1, read on the forward strand.
CACCGTGGTGATGACCGTCATGTCAAATTCACGTTCCAGCCTTTCCTGTACAATCTCCAGGTGCAGCATCCCCAGGAACCCACAACGGAACCCAAAACCCAGTGCGGCGGAACTCTCTGGCTGAAATACCAGTGATGCATCATTAAGTTGCAGCTTTTCCATGGAGGCACGCAGCTCTTCGTATTCTTCCGTGTCAACGGGATAAATACCCGCAAACACCATGGGCTTTACATCCTCAAATCCAGAAATCGCATTCTTGGTGGGTTCTACTTTATCCGTTATCGTATCACCCACTTTTACCTCGCGGGCATCCTTTATACCCGTGATGAGGTAGCCCACGTCACCGGCCTTGATTTCTTTTTTGGGCAGTTGTTTCAACTTTAGCGTGCCCACTTCATCGGCAAAATAAGATTTACCGGTGTTTATGAATTTTATCTGTTGGCCTTTTGTGATCTTGCCGTTGATGACCCTAAAGTAGGTCTCAACACCTCTAAAAGGGTTATATACCGAGTCAAAGATCAAGGCCTGCAGCGGCTCGTCAACATTACCCTTGGGGGCGGGGATCCTGTCTATGATCGCATTGAGTATTTCCTGGATTCCAAGGCCCGTTTTTGCACTGGCGGGGATAACATCTTCTGGGTCGCAGCCCAAAAGGTCAACGATATCATCAGTAACTTCTTCTGGACTTGCACTGGGCAGGTCGACCTTGTTCAATACCGGGATGATCTCCAGGTCGTTTTCTAGGGCAAGGTACAGGTTAGAGATGGTTTGCGCCTGGATGCTCTGTGCGGCGTCCACAACAAGGAGCGCACCTTCACAGGCCGCGATACTCCTGGATACTTCATATGAGAAGTCCACATGCCCCGGTGTGTCAATCAAGTTAAGGACAAAGGGTTCGCCATTATGGATATAGTCCATCTGGATGGCATGTGATTTTATGGTAATCCCACGTTCACGCTCAAGGTCCATGTTGTCAAGCAACTGGTCTTGTTTTTCCCTTTCGGTAACAGAGCCGGTATAGTCCAGCAATCTATCTGCAAGGGTGCTTTTTCCGTGGTCAATATGCGCTATTATGCAAAAGTTGCGAATGTTCTTCATAGTCAATCAAAATGGCATGCGAGCCAAAGCGCAAATATACGTTTTAGAAATACCATAAACTAAAATTATTGAACTACCCTAAAACCGTTGAAAGATTGAAAAAAAAATCATTAATCCAGATTCTTAAAGTCCCATAATTTTAACGTATTTTTAACGCTCCAATGAACCAACTTTCAACCTTTATATTTCTGCTTGTCGCTGGGATAACCATGGCCCAGCAACAACACATTACCGGCTCCGTTATTTCAGATAACGGAGAATCAATAGGTTATGCAAATATTCTACTACTTGCGGCTCGAGACTCCACGATAGTTTCGGGTACCATGGCCCTTGAAAATGGGCATTTTAAATTTGATAAAGTACCCATGGATTCTGTCATTGTCAAGGCCACCTTTGTGGGGTTTAAGGATGCGTACTCTGATATTCTTGTTGTTGATAAGTCAATTTCAGGACTGGTCCTGACGCTTAGGGAGTCTACTGAGGTGCTTGATGAAATTCATGTCATGGCAAAAAGGCCCACGATTCAACAGCAGGTTGATAGACTGGTCTTTAATGTAGAAAACACCATCGCGGCCACGGGCAACACCTATGATATTTTACGCAGGACCCCCAGCGTCATGGTGGTAAATGATGAAATCAAGGTGAGGAACCAGCCAGCCGTGATATACATCAATGACAGAAAGGTGTACTTAACGGCACAAGAACTTAAACAATTGCTGGAGGGTTTTTCTGGAGAAAATGTAAAATCTGTTGAGGTAATTACAAACCCACCTGCAAAATATGATGCAGAGGGTGGGTCGGTAATCAATATCGTAACCTCAAAAAACCCATCCATAGGCTACAAAGGAAGCCTCCAGGCAACGTCCACACAGTCAATTTATGGCAAGAATACCTTGTCAACTAGCCATTATTATAAAACTAACGGTATCAATGCCTTTGTAAACTACAGCTATAACAATGAACAAAATTATAAGCAGGACGATAGCCGCATAAATTATACAGGATCTGCAATGTTTGAGCCCTCAAGCTGGTATTCAGATTTCAAGAGGGATGAAAAAAAGACAGCACATAGCGTCAACGCAATAATTGATTTCGCTTTAAGCGAAAAAAACTCCCTGAGCTTCACAACAAATGCACTGCTTACCCCCCGGAAAGAAAACCTGATACGCAGCACCACTGAAATCTATGGAGCTGATGCCGTGCTCGACTCAATTTACTGGACCAACGGTTTCCTGGATGAAGAAAACCTTACCTACCTTGCCGGGCTAGATTATAGCCAGGACATGGGTGAAGCTTCTAAACTGACCGCAAAGGCAAATTTTATCTATTATGACGATGAGCGCAGGCAGGATGTAAGCACAAGCTATGTGTTGCCCAACGGTGACAATTTGACCCACAACTCGTTTTACACCCTTCCTGCCCAAAACTCAAGGATATATACCGGTCAAGTGGATTACACCACCGCATTGGGCAAATGGAGTGTTGAGACCGGCATAAAATATGCTGGCATAAACTCTGAAAGCAAGCAGGATTTTATGCTCAACACCCCAAACAATCAAAAATTTGATGGCATCCTCTCTGATAATTTCAAATACACAGAAAATATCTATGCTGCCTATCTAAGTACTTCCAGAAACTGGGAAAAGTGGAGTGTACAGGGAGGCCTTAGGGCAGAATACACTGACGCACTGGGCAATTCAATCACCCTGGGCAAGGTGAACTCACAAAAGTACCTTGAGCTTTTTCCTACCTTTTACGCGCTCAATACCATAAACGATAAGCACTCACTGGCATTATCATATAGCCGCCGTATCTCAAGGCCACGTTTTCAAAGCCTTAACCCCTACCGCTACTATATCAATGAGAACAGCTACAATCAGGGCAATCCATTTATAACCGCCGGTATCTACAACAAGGTCAAAACCACCTGGACGTTCATGCATAACTTCTCGTTGAGCCTATACTATGACTGGAACACAAATCCTGAGGAACTCTTACCCTTTCAAGATAACGAAAACAGGGTTTTAAGGTATGAAAACACAAACATGAGGTTTCAAGAACAGTTTAGCCTGGACGCAACCTATTATGAATATCTTACTGACTGGTGGCTGCACTCTTCGTACACCTCATTGTTTACCATGAAAAACCGCTTTATTGCCGAAGAAAGCGGCATGCAAGAGATAAGCCTTAGCAAGCCAGGTTTTTTTATGGAAACATATAACCAGTTGACGTTGAACAGTGACCAAAACCTATCAGCTGAAGTTATCACCTATTTTTTTACAAACTACATCAGCGGCAGCTATACTTTTGACCGGCCACAGTTTGGCCTCACCGTAGGATTTAGAAAAACCTATTTTAACGATAGGCTATCCATGTCAGTCAACTTTGAAGATATTTTCAATACCATGAACATCCCGCAGACCTCAAGATACCTCAACCAGGACAACAGCTATTTTGCAAAACCAGAATCTCAAAAGATTACCTTCTCGCTGCGCTATAGGTTTGGCAACTTTAAATTGCAGGATAATGACCGGGATGTTGAACCTCAAGAAGCTACAAGGCTAGAAGAAAAAACCATTAACTAACTTGTTTTGGCTTAAAGCCAAAATGATATTGCTTATTTTTGCAAAAAAATTTCTGCTTTGGCAAAAATAGGAAACATTGATGTAGGAGATTTTCCGTTGTTGCTCGCCCCCATGGAAGATGTGAGCGACCCGCCATTTCGTGCCCTTTGTAAAGAGCAGGGTGCAGATGTCGTTTACACGGAATTTATATCGAGCGAGGGCCTGATACGTGACGCCGCAAAAAGCGTGATGAAACTGGACATCTATGAGAAGGAGCGTCCCGTGGGCATTCAAATCTTTGGCGCAAACCTGGACAGCATGCTCAAGAGCGTGGAGATCGTCGAGGCCTCAAGGCCAGATATTATAGATATCAATTTTGGCTGTCCCGTAAAAAAAGTGGTTTCCAAAGGCGCCGGCGCCGGTATTTTAAAAGATATAGACCTTATGGTTTCATTGACCGAAGCCATGGTAAAACATACTAAACTTCCCATTACCGTAAAAACACGCTTAGGCTGGGACCAAGATTCCATCAAGATTGTCGAGGTGGCAGAAAGATTACAGGACGTAGGCTGCCAGGCCATTTCCATACATGGGCGTACCCGTGCGCAGATGTACAAGGGCAATGCAGACTGGAAACCCATCGCAGAGGTCAAGAACAACTCAAGGATGCATATTCCCGTTTTTGGCAACGGAGATGTTGATTCACCAGAGCGCGCCGTGGAAATGCGTGATGACTACGGTCTTGACGGCGCGATGATAGGTCGTGCGAGCATAGGATATCCTTGGTTTTTTAAAGAGGTGAAACACTATTTTAAAACAGGGGAGCACCTGGCCCCGCCCAATATGCAGGAACGCGTTGATGCGGCCCGCCGCCATCTACAGATGTCCATAGACTGGAAAGGGGAGAAGCTGGGCGTCTTTGAGACCCGCCGCCATTATACAAACTATTTTCGGGGCATACCACACTTCAAGGAATACCGTATGAAAATGGTGACCAGTGATGATGCCGCCGATGTTTTTGCCGTCTTTGACGAGGTTGAAGAAAGATTTGCCGGTTACGAGTTTGTTTGAAACACACCCGTGCCCGGGAGGTGATCCGCGCCTTTCTTGGGCATAAACTTCAATTTTTCTGAGCGTCCTTTTTTAAAGATCTTATTGCTGGCCTTTTTGCCCTTGCGCAGTGCTTTTTGCTCTTCATGGGGCAATGCCACGATTTCCCTGCACTCATCAGAGCAGCAATTGTTCATGGCCTCCTTGCACTCATCACATTGTATGAAAAGCAGGTGGCAACCCTCATTTGCACAGTTTGTGTGATTGTCACAGGGCTTACCACACTGGTGGCAGTGGGCGATGACCTCGTCGCTGATTTTCTCTGCGCGGCGGTGGTCAAAGACAAAGTTCTTGCCGCGAAATTTATTCTCAAGCCCTTTTTCATTCACCTGGCGGGTGTACTCTATGATTCCACCTTCTAATTGATAAACCTGTTGAAAACCCTTGTGCTTGTAGTATGCGCTGGCCTTTTCACAGCGTATGCCGCCCGTGCAGTACATCACCAGTTTTTTATCTTCTTTGTGGTCCTTGAGGTCGTTTTCTATTATATCAAGAGAATCACGAAAGGTATCTACATCAGGGGTCACGGCATTTTTAAAATGGCCTATCTCGCTCTCATAATGGTTGCGCATGTCAACCAGCACGGTGTCTGGGTCTTCAATGAGCTGGTTGAAGGTCTCGGCATCCACGTGTACCCCCTTTTGGGTAACATCAAAGGTAGCGTCATTGAGGCCATCTGCCACAATCTTGTGGCGCACCTTGACCTTGAGCTTCAAGAAGGATTTTGCATCCTGTTCCACGGCGATGTTCAGGCGCACGTCTTCAAGAAAATAAATCCCGTCCAGGAAGTCCTTGAATTCTTCAAAGCGCTTTGCCGGGACTGAGAGCTGGGCATTGATGCCCTCGTGGGCAACATAGATTCTTCCCAGGACCTCCATGGCGTCCCAGGCTACAAAAAGATGGTTTCTGAACAAGTGCGGATTGCCTATTATGGCATACTGGTAGAATGACAGGGTCAACCTGTCTTCACCGGCTTCATCAATAAGCTCGGCCCTTTCCTTTGCACTTAATGTATTGTACAGTTGCATGCTATACTAATTTTATAAGTTTAAAAGTGGCGCAAAAGTAAGACTTTAGGCCGTATGCACAAAGTTTGCCTTTCGGCGAAAGCCAGAAAACAAAAATGCCCCCAGTCTTACTGAAGGCATTTTCACTGAACGGCTAATTCATGTTAATCAATAGTTTAAAATCGATAAACTATTGTAACTAGCCACCGTCCAACTTTAATGAACAACTGAAGAGAACACATCTCTTGTTCAATTGATCATAATATATAAGGTTCTTCAAGATCATAACGGCACAACCTTTATAATAAAGATGGTGATATGGTAAAAGGTTGCGTGGTATATTGTTAAAATTTTGGAGCAAGCCGGGCACAGGAAATATTCCTACTATTAGGAAATAATCCCTCAAAGTACATTGTAATTGATTAAAAGAAGTAGTACCTTAGCAAACTTATAGAAGTAAAGAATAAAGATACATTGTAAATATGAGCAGCGAGAAAGAAGCAAAGTTAAAAGCACTTAAACTCACCCTTGACAAACTGGACAAGACCTATGGTAAGGGCACGGTGATGAAAATGGGCGATAATGCCATCGTGGAGGTCGAGGCAATCAGTACGGGATCACTGGGGCTTGATGTTGCACTGGGAGTGGGTGGTTATCCCAAAGGGCGCGTTGTCGAGATCTACGGGCCAGAATCATCTGGTAAGACCACATTGACCTTACACGCCATTGCACAGGCGCAAAAGGCCGGTGGTATTGCTGCCTTTATTGATGCAGAACATGCTTTTGACCGTTTTTATGCTGAAAAACTGGGTGTGGATATCGAGAACCTTATCATCTCACAACCAGATAACGGCGAGCAGGCACTTGAAATCGCCGATAACTTGATCAGGTCTGGGGCCATTGATATCGTGGTGATAGATTCGGTCGCCGCGCTTACGCCAAAAAGCGAGATTGAAGGAGAGATGGGGGATTCTAAAATGGGCCTCCATGCCAGGTTGATGTCTCAGGCATTGAGAAAATTAACGGCCTCCATAAGCAAGACCCACTGCACCGTGATCTTTATCAACCAGCTCAGGGAGAAGATAGGTGTCATGTTTGGCAATCCAGAAACAACCACCGGTGGTAACGCTTTAAAGTTCTATGCTTCGGTAAGGCTGGATATAAGAAGGTCCACCCAGATCAAGAACAGCAATGGTGAAGTACAGGGAAACAAGACAAGGGTAAAGGTCATAAAGAACAAGGTTGCACCACCTTTCCGTACGGCAGAGTTTGATATCATGTATGGAGAGGGAATCTCAAAGGTGGGCGAGATCATCGATATAGGTGTAGATTATGAGATTGTGAAGAAAAGTGGATCCTGGTTCAGTTATGAAGACACAAAACTGGGACAGGGCCGCGATGCGGTAAAGGCACTGCTTCTTGACAATCCCGACCTCATGGAAGAACTAGAGGGAAAAATCAAGGAAGCCATAAAAATTGCCAATAGCTAAAAAAAAATCCTAGTCATACGCAACCTTTTTCATGGATGTGCATCTACTGGTAAAAGCAAGATGTACGTGATGAAAAAGGTTTTTTTATTTTTAGTAATAGCGGTCATGGTGGCCAGTTGTTCTATTGATGATGACACGGTTGACTTTAGGTTTGAGGCAGCACCTGTCGCAGGGGTAACATTTCCAGATAGTTTAGTACTGGGGGAGCGTTACCAGATACCGGTAAGATATGTGCCTCCCTCCACATGTCATTATTTTGAAGGATATGATTACACAAGGCAGGATAGTTTGAGATATGTTTATGTGGTCAATAGGGTCATTGAACAGGACAACTGTGAGACAGCTACTGACACCATTGAGGCAAACCTTAACCTAGAAGTACTATATGATTACACATATGTATTTAAGTTTTTTAAAGGTTATGATGCTAATGACGAGGCAGAATACTTAACGGTGGAAGTGCCGGTAAAAACCGAATAATCAAATAAAATTTGGGTCTGGACAAACTTATTGATGATTGCAGGAAAAAAAGACCCAAGGCGCAAGAAGAACTTTACAAGCGGTACGCGAGTACGCTGTTTACTGTCGCCTTGAAGTACTCCCGTGACCGGGCCCAAGCAGAAGATAACCTGCAGGATGCATTCATCACGATTTTTGAAAAACTGGACCAATATAAAGGCAAAGGTTCTTTTGAAGGCTGGCTAAAGCGCATTACCATCAACACGGCATTGCAGAAGTATAGAAAGCAGGAAACCCTTGAGCTGGTAAATGAAGAAAACATCCAGGAGGTTACCGTTGAGGTTGATGAAGAGGATATCCAGGTGGATTTTCTCCTCAAGATCATACAAGAATTGCCAGACAGGTACAGGCTGGTGTTCAACCTATATGTCATGGATGGATATGGCCACAAGGAGATTGCAAAAATGCTCAAGATAACTGAAGGCACTTCAAAATCAAACCTTGCCCGGGCAAGAATGATCCTAAGGGATAAGATCAATACCCACGATAACAAAAACCTAAAATCTTCAACCCTTTGAAGGAGAAGAAAAATATAGATCGACTGTTCCAGGAGAAGTTCAAGGATTTTGAAGCTGCTCCCAGCGATGCTGTATGGCAGGGTATCCTTGCTAAACAGCAAAAGAAGAAGTCGCGTGTTATCCCGCTGTGGTTGAGAGTGGCCGGTGTTGCCGCCGTTATCGCGGTGCTTTTTGGGCTGGGCAGCCTTTTCTTTCCCAAAGATGATTTTCAGGCACCCTCCCCCCAACTGGTGGAGCAGGATGCTAACGATGGCAAGAAGTTCATAGACACCTCAGATGTCGTCAATTCTCAATTTGTGATCATTGATGAAGCAGGTGAGAATGTTGATGAAACATCAGCACGGGAACAATCTCCTAAAGAGACGCAGACCGCCAGTACTAGCAAGAATGCACTGCCCAATAAAAGAGGGGTCAGGGGCGAGGACGATAATGATTTTATCGATAACGCTTCCGCAAAAGCAATAACTGAAAAATCCACGGACGGTAAAAACCCGTTGACCAAAGGCAAGGACACCCATGTGGTTGCCAATAATGCTTTTGGCGAAAGCCAAGAAACAAAAAACAATCTTACCAGTAATAAAAAGGAAGCAGTTGCGGCTGTAGAAGGAGGGAATGAAGAAGCCAAGGAAGAAGAAAAAACCCTGCCCGATCTTGTTGAAGAGATGAAACAACAAGAAGAAGGTATTGCAGGGGTTGATGATAAGGAAGGTAAATTAAAGCGATGGGGCATTGCGCCCAATCTTGCACCGGTTTACTATGGGAGTTTTGGCGGCAATGGTGTCGCACCAGAGTTCAACGATAATTCAAGCCAGGGGGATGTAAACCTTAGTTATGGGGTTCAGGTAAGCTATGCGGTCAACGAGAGGTTTACCATACGCTCTGGGGTCAACAAGGTTGACCTGAGCTACCGCACCGGTAACGTGGCCTTTAGCCCAGGTTTTTCTGCACATGCCATAAGCAGCATAAACTATAGCCGGGACAACAGCATCGAGGTGATGAACGTGCGCTCCAGCTCAGCACTGTTGAGCCCATCATCATCTGGCACATTTGCCGAGGTTGGGCAGCCATCAACCGTTAGCAGCGCCGTGCTTGACCAACGCCTGGGCTACCTAGAAGTACCGCTTGAAATGGAATATGCGCTCGTCGATAAAAAGATAGGAGTAAACCTTATAGGTGGGGTGAGCACGCTTTTTCTCAGCGATAATGAAATACGCCTGGTTGATGGCGACCAGAGTAGTGTACTGGGAGAATCAAATAGTCTCAACAATACCAGCTTTTCCACAAATGTGGGCGTGGGCCTTGATTATGAGATGACAAAAAGTATAAAGCTTAACCTAGAACCCATGTTTAAGTACCAGCTTAATGCTTACAAGAATTCCGTGAGCGACTTTAAGCCCTATTACTTGGGCTTGTACACGGGAGTGAGCATCAAGTTTTAAAGTTTCAAGGGAAGGTGAAGTGTTAATTGCTAGCTTCATTTTTCCTCATGAAGAAGGAGAATATCAAAACTTAGGTTAGTTTTTTAGTTGGTTAGGTTAGTTATTGCGCAAGCAATGATGAAGGAAAGCCGCCTTGGGTTAGGGCGGTTTTTCTATTTTTCATGGTCTGCCTTGAGCTCTTTCAAGATGGCGTCCCGCGTTTGCTGTCTCAAGGATTTGCGGTCTTCTATGCTATCGCCTTCCGGCGAAATAAAGGGAAGCACCTTGACGCGCATCAACCCCGGGCTCCCGGAGAAGAAATCATATGAAAAACGCTTCTTGTTATCAAAAAACACCATGGGCACAACGGGAATGTCATGCTCTGTGGCCAGCCTGAAGGCACCGTCCTTAAAACTATCCAATAGTATGCGGCGATCATCTGGCACGCCGCCTTCGGGAAAAATACAGATGCTTAGCCCCTGTTTTAACCTGTGCTGTGCACTTTCAAAAACAGCCCTGCGGCTATGCACATCGCCACGGTCTACAAGTATGCACGTCTTTTTATAGAAATAACCAAAAACCGGAAACCTGGATAATTCTTTCTTGCCCACAAACACAAAGGGGTTTTTGACCACATGCAGCATCAACATGATATCAGTCATTGATGTGTGGTTTGCCACATACATATAACTTTTGCCCTTCTCCGTTTTTTCAAGCCGCTTGATTTTTGGCGCAAAGCCCATCCCAAAAAGAATAATACGGGCCCAGAACCTTGCCAGCCAAAAAAAGAACGGATACCACCGCTCCCTGCTCACAGATAGCAAAAGAATGGGGAACAAGGCCAATATGGGCACAACAATCAATATGTAAAACCATATACGGTAAAGAAGCAATAAAAATTTACGTATGATTTTCATAAAATGGTTGTTCTTTCTAAAGGCCCAAGGATGAACAGATGCCCAAAAATAGGCATTTTCGCTGGAGTTGTTTTTTTCAAAAAGGGTAACTTTGCACAAAATAAATTCGCGAATGTCAAGAATACTTACCGGTGTGCAGAGCACGGGAACGCCGCATCTGGGCAACTTGCTGGGAGCTATAATCCCGGCCATTGAAATGGCCAACAAACCAGAAAACGATTCTTTCATCTTTATTGCAGACATGCACTCCTTGACGCAGATAAAGAATGGAGAAGAATTAAGGCACAATACCTACAGCGTTGCCGCGACATGGCTTGCATGTGGCCTTGATATAGAGCGAAGTGTTTTTTACAGGCAGAGCGATATCCCACAGGTTACTGAACTTACCTGGTACCTGAGTTGTTTTTTCCCCTATCAACGGTTGACGCTCGCCCACGGTTTTAAGGACAAGGCAGACAGGTTGGATGACGTTAATGCTGGGCTGTTTACCTATCCCATGCTCATGGCAGCAGACATACTGCTCTATGATGCAGAGATAGTGCCGGTGGGCAAAGATCAAGCACAGCACCTGGAGATGACCCGTGATGTGGCCTCAAGGTTTCATGCGCAAATGGGGGAAACCTTTGTGCTGCCAGATATAAAACTCAGTGAGGAAACCATGTATATTCCCGGCACTGATGGTGCCAAGATGAGCAAGAGCAAGGGGAACACCATCAATATATTTTTGGCTGACAAGCAATTGCGCAAGCAGATAATGAGCATTCAAACTGACAGTACCCCTCTGGAGGAGCCCAAGGACCCAGACACCTGTAATGTATTTGCGTTGTATAAATTTGTCGCTTCAGCTGAAGAGATAAAGCAAATGCGCAAAAATTATGAGGCCGGTGGCTATGGTTATGGCCATGCAAAGACCGCACTCTATGAAAAAGTGCTTGAGAGGTTTAAAAAAGAAAGGATATTGTACAATGAGTACATGGCAGACTTTGACAAGATTGATGCTGCCCTTGCAAAGGGTGCCCAGAAGGCCCGCCCCATTGCAGATGCCGTAATAAAAAGGGTAAGGGGCAAGGTGGGTTATTAGACCAACTCAAAAAACTTTCCGGGTAACGGCCGCACAACGCCCTTAAGTTCCATGTTGAGCAATAGGCCAGCGGTCTTGAATATGGGCAGGTCACAATGGAGTGCTATAAAATCCAGTTGTTCCTTTTTCTTTTCATTCAAGAATTGATGGATTTTTCTTTCATCATCTTCTAGCTCCACAAAAAGTTTCTTTTGAACCGCTTGTGGCTTTTTATCGATATCCCAGCCCAAAATATAGATAAGGTCAGCGGCACTGGTGAGCAGGTTTGCCCTGGCAGATTTAATCAGGTTGTTGCAACCCAGGCTTTGTAAATCACCGGGTCTTCCCGGTACGGCAAAAACGTCACGATTGTATGAATTTGCAAGGTCAGCAGTAACGAGGCTACCCCCTTTTTCAGCACTTTCAATGACAAGTGTTGCCTCGCTCATACCGGCAATAATCCTATTGCGTTGCAAAAAATTTTTCCTATCAAAAACAGCACTGCTCCAAAAATCAGTAATAAAGCCCCCATGAGCCTCCACATCCTTCATATACTTTTTATGGACTTTGGGATAGATTTGATCCAGCCCATGAGCCACCACGCCTATGGTCTGTAAACCAGCGGCAACCGCAGCATTATGGGCGGTTATATCAACACCATAGGCAAACCCTGACACGATAACCGGGTCAAGTGGCGCAAGGTGTTCTATAAGCTTGTTTGTAAAATGCACGCCATGGGTGGTAACCTTGCGTGTCCCCACGATTGAAATTATCTTTTTGTTCTTCAGGTTTATATTGCCCCTGGAAAATAGGAGGATGGGAGAATCCACACAATGTTTTAGTCTTTCAGGATAATGTGCATCTGTAAATGCGGCAAACTCAATATGGTTTTTCCTTATAAAATCAAGTTCTTTTTCAGCAGCGACTTTATGGCTGGCATCATGAAACTCCCTTAGGCGGACTTCGCCCACACCATCTATTTTAAGAAGGGTTGCTTTTTTTTGATTCAAGAGCTCTTCTGCACTTTCAAAGTGCGCAAGCATCCTCTTGATCATCACATCGCCCAGGTTGGGCATGTGTTGCAGGGTGAGCAGGGCATGTAGTTCAACGTCTCTCATCTGTGTAATATATTGAACATAAATATATTGGAAATTGTTAATAAATCGAAAATCCTATTTCCGCCCACGAGGTACATTTTTTATATTTTTATACCATGCGACTAGACAATTACATCAGCGACCTTTTATATAGATATGAATGCGTTACCATTCCTGGTTTTGGCGCATTTTTGGCCCAGCGCGTCTCAGCGCGGTTAGATGAGAACCTTCAAGTGTTTTTTCCACCTAAAAAAAAATTGTCATTTAATGGGCACATCAAGGAAAATGATGGCCTACTCGCAAACTATATTTCATCATGTGAAGAGATAAGCTATCCTGATGCACTCAAGAAAATTGAAAGGTTTACCCAGCACGTTCAAGCTGGTCTAGAGCAGGAGGGAAGCTATGATTTTGAAAATATAGGTTCGCTTTCGCAAAATGAAGCCGGCTCCATCACCTTTGAGCCCGAAGAAAAAATCAATTACCTTACTTCATCCTTTGGTCTTTCAACCTATGCGGCAAAGCCTGTTGCCCGTGAAGTATATAAAGAACAGGTTGTGGCACTTGAAGAAAAAGCGCCCCTTTCAATCACCCCAGAGCGTAAGGACACGCCCATCTGGATGCGATATGCCGCCGTGGGGCTACTTGCCATGGGTATTGCCGGGTTTTTGGGCTACAACCATGTCAAGAACGTAGAAAACCACAATTTTGCCGCAAAGCAAGAAGCAGAAACACAACTGGAGCAAAAAATACAGAATGCCACGTTTATAATAGACAACCCTTTTCCCGCGGTTGAAATCAATGCTTTTAAGCCCAAGGGAAAATACCATGTAATAGCCGGCGCATTTAGAATAGAGGAAAATGCCGATAAACAGGTAGAAGAACTTCGTGAAAAAGGGTACAAGGCACGCAACATAGGGGCAAACCGTTATGGCCTGCATCAAGTGGTCTATGGCAGTTATGAAGATAGGGTGGAAGCCCTCAATGAACTTCGAGAAGTACGCCAAAAGGAAAATTCTGGCGCATGGATGCTCGTCGAGCAACTATAAGCAAACCCCTTTTACCCCATAGGAAACAGCCATAAGTGGATTAGGATTGTTAATTTTGCAGTTCTAAAAAAACCAATGAAAGCAAAGACCCCTAAAGAATCCCGAGCCATACAGACTGACATGGTCCTCCCCAATGACACAAACCCATTGAACAACATGTTTGGCGGGGAGCTCCTCGCCCGTATGGACCGCGTGGCAAGTATAGCCGCCCGTCGCCATTCACGGCGTCTCACCGTTACCGCATCAGTAAACCACGTGGCCTTTAACAAGGCCATACCCCTGGGGAGTGTCGTGACTGTTGAAGCCTCGATTTCCCGGGCGTTTAGGACCTCAATGGAAGTTTACCTTGACGTATGGATCGAGGACCGCGAGAGTGGTATGAGGACCAAGGCTAACGAAGCCATCTTTACCTTTGTTGCCGTGGATGAAACCGGTGTGCCCGTTGAAATCCCCGCCATCAAGCCAGAGACAGACCTTGAAGTGTCAAGATATGAAGGTGCCTTGCGGCGAAAACAACTCAGCCTTGTCCTTGCAGGAAAAATGAAACCCAAGGACGCAACTGAACTTAAGGCACTCTTTTTTGATTGATCCCTATAGTTAAAAACCGGTTCACGGTCTCTCAAAAAGGGGAAATACTTAAAACCAGCACCTCTTTTCCCCCAGGTTTTAAAGTAATTTCTTAATAAATCCGAAGGCGAATTCCAAAACTCATGATAAAATAGGGTATGGAATTAAAATAATTGTTTCTGGACCCGTCAACAGCGATGTCCATTTTGCTTATCCTATACTGTCCATTGGTATAAAAGGACCATCTTTTTGTGAAGTTATAGGCCACATCCGTACCTAGGTGATAATATGTCCCACTGTCATTTGAATCAATAGAACCTTGCTTGTTGTGGTGACTGACTTCTCCAGCCCCTATTTTTGGCGTAAGCTCAAAATCTTTTAAAACCCGAAAGCGATAGCCCACCGCAAAGCCAAAATTTGACACCGCACTTGAGGTATAGTTGCCCGTTACTTGCATATCTTCTATATCTGCATTGTTCCAGTTGTATTGAAAGGCAATCAAAAAATCTTTAAAGAGGTATTGGTTATATTGAAAATCACCCCCTACGCCAAAGCTGTAACCATCTTTTACATAAGAACTGCCCACAGGGATGTAATGGTTGATGCCCACTTGAAAATAACCGCTTGAAAATTTTTCAAGATCATCAAAATCCACCCGGTCGTCCCCAGGTTCTTCCTGGGCAAGCAAAGAAGAGGCACATAACCCAAGTACGATAAACAACAGTATCCTAGTATTCAAAGCTAAATTGGTTTTCAAACGCGTTCAGGGGGATGGTGATTTCTTCCGTTGTGCCGTCACTGTTAAAGCTGTAGCTAAAGATGGCCGTTTTGTTTTTAGCCGTCTTCACACTGCGTTCATCAACAGCATCAACCGTGGTCTCACGTCCAGAGAGACTGTATTGCGTGTTCAGTGAGCAAGTGTTTATCAAAGAAGAGATGTCATTAAAATTAGCATCAGATGAGATTTCACAATCTACAGGAGGATATGTTAAAAACCACCTTAAGGTATCAGTCGTTGCAGAGATATTCTTAATCTCGAGGTCAAGGTGGGCCACTTCGGCCACTTCTATTTCTCCCACATCATATATGTAATAGTCATTGCGCTGTTCACTGTTCTTGGTGTTAATAAAGGTATAAGAACCATATTTTGACTCTTGGTCATCATGGGTATTGACCAGTAATTTTAATTTACCATAACGTATATCCAGTGATACAAAGTTGAATTCGCCATTTGCATCGGTAACATCAAAACCTAGTTTTGCGTCCCCGGCACTCTCTACTTCAATATCGGGTATGGGTAAGTTTTGAGAATCTACAAGTCTCCCCTTAAATTCAATGCGCCTATTGTTCTCTAGCGCATCATCACAAGAATAATAAAAGAAAGGAACAACAATCAGCAGTAGTAAAAAGCAATGTTGTTTCACGGAAGTATCTTTATGGGTAGATGTATAAAAGATAAAAAGGTTGCGTGGCTTTCGCCAAAATAACCACACCCGCTACATATTGTAGACCCAGTCTGAAGGATTTTGCCGTTCAGCATCCTTGAAGACCAGAAATTTCAAGATGGTCTTGCCATTAAAGGGATTTATGGCCACCTCGCCAATGTCCTGTTTAACACTAACGGTCTGCCCCACTTTTACCTTGAGGCTCTTGAGGTTTTGATAAACGGTAAGATAGTTGCCATGCCTTATCAGGACCGCATAACCACCCCCCTTGATAACCTGAATCTGAAAGACGGTTCCCTTAAAGGCCGCACGCGCCATACTGCCGGGGTCGGTTTGGATTTCCACCCCGCTGTTGTATGTAGTGATATTGGGTAGGGTGGGATGCCGTGAGGTGCCAAAACGCTTTATCACGGTACCGGTTTCCACGGGCCAGGGCAGTTTTCCTTTATTTGAAACAAAATCATTGGCAAGTGCCCTGGACTCTGGCGTCAGTGCAAAGGTCTTCATGTTTGCCACTTCCTTGTTGTTGCCCGCCACCTCTTTGTTTGAAGCTGCGATGGCCTCCCGTATTATCTTGTCTATTTCACGGTCAATACGGTCAGCCTCCTTCTGCTTGTCGCGTATTTGAGAGGCATAGCTGGATTCTTTTTCGCGTATGATGGCCATGAGGGCATCCTGTTGCTCTTTCTCCTGGCGCAATTGTTCGCGGGCTTCCCTGTTTTCGGCAATAAGCTTTTCCTTGTCTTTCTTCTGGCTTATGAGGTTACGGTTGGTTTCCTGTAACAGGGCCGTCCTTTCCTTTATGCCCTCACCCTGCTCCTTACGGTAGTTGCTGTACTGCTTCATGTACTGTATGCGCTTGTAGGCCTGCAGGAAGTTCTCTGAAGAGAGCAGGAACATGATGCGGCTCTGGCTACTCTTGCTCTTGTATGACTTGCGCACCATGGCCGCGTAATCTTCCTTGAGTTGCGCCAGCTCATCGCGTAGAGCTGAAATCTTGTTTATATTCTCATTGATATCCTGCGTCAAGAGGTTTACCTGACTGTTGGTTACCTTGATGAGGTCTTCCCTTACATTAATCTTGTCATTGAGGCTCTCCACCTGGTTGAGCACGTTTTTTTCTTCTTTCTTGTTGCTCTGCCGCAGTTTTGAAATACGTTCTATCTGGCTCAGCAATTCTTGACGTTGACGTTCCAGTTGTTGTTTTTTATCAAATTGAGCCTGGGCCGAAAACAAGGTCCCCAGCAAGATGAAGGCAAGTATATACAGGTGTCTGTTCAAGTTTATAGCTTTATTTCTTCATATCCGTCCGGTATGCTGAATGGAAAACTAACATCCACGTTTATGTCCACATTTCTATATTCAATATCCACTTCGGTTATTTCAGATGCCTCCCGTGCCTTGATGGAGATGGCCTTGGGCAACAGGCCTTGCTCATAGGCCTCATAATCACCATAAACCACCATGAGCTCCCGGCTCTCCTTATCTTGTTTTAACCGCTGCTGCTCTAAGGTAAATTGACCAGCGCTAATGTAGAAAAACAGGTCAAAAAGCGCTTGTTGTTTTTTGGGTTCGATCCTGTACCTGGCACCTTCTGGCGTGGCGAGATATTGACCATCCCTTAAATCAAAGATGGGTTCGCCCAGCAATAACGCCTGTAGCTGTTCAAAGTTCAGGGCAGTGCCCAAAAAATCACTTAAAAGTGCAAAGTCGCCATCAAAATAAGTACCTCCTATCGACTCGTAATATTGTACGTGGTCAGGAGTTATTTTGGCTTTTGCCAAAGTTATACCTAGAAAAGACCCGCTTAACCAGATGACCTTGTCCTTTTCCATCCTTAAGCTAAGTGAAACATTCTGTGAATTGCTGGGCCCGGTGTACCGCACCTTGAGCCTGCCCACCAGGGTCTTAAAATCAAAGTGCGTGGCATAGCTGGCCTTGACCACTTTAGTGGTGGTGAGGTCCTCAGCAGATGATGTACCGGTCTTTGTGGTCTTACAGCCCATAAGGAGCAGTGCACACAAAATATATAAAAATAATTGCTTCATGTATTATTGGGTCAGGTCTTTGGCCTTCTTTTTATAGTCAGAGGCCTTGGTGGAATCTCCCTTCATTTCAAAGGCACGCGCCAGTTGCGTGTAAAAGTCAGATTGCATTTTTTGGTTTTCTATCACATAATCCACGCCCATTTCTAGATAGTCTATGGCATTATCTGGTTTTTGCAGGCCATTGTATGCCACTCCCGCAGATAGGTAAAACAAGGGTTGCGCAGGGAACAATACAAGTGCTTCCTCGCTTATTTCGGCGGCTTTTGCAAAATCCTGGACATCCAGTAGCAACAGCGCATAGTTTTTAAGCGTGGCGGGATTTGTGGAATCTTTTTTATAGGCTTCGGCATAAAACCCGAGTGCCTTTGACTTATCGTTCTTTTTAAGGTAAAAACTGGCCAATTCCTGGTTGAGGTCAGTGTTTTCTTCCTGTTGAAAAAAACCAATGGCACGTTCAAGCTCTGGTTCATACTCAGGGTTTTTCTCTGTAAAGAGTAAAAAATCATTGAGTACAGAATGCTTGGTCTGGGTTTCAATATCATCACTCTTGAGAACAATGTTCATGGAGTTGACCGCCTTCTCCACATCGCCGCTCTCCAGGTTGAACTTGTACAGGGCGATATGCACTGCATCAGAGCTGGGGTTGATCTTCAATAACTTTTGCGCGGTTTCATACGCCTTTTGCGTCTCACCCTCTGCAGAATAAACATAGATTAATTTAAGGTAATCCTGCTCTGTGGGGTTTTTTGCTATGCGCGAGAGGATTTCTTTTTCAAGCAGGTTGTCATCGCTCTTGGCATAGATTTGCTCCCGTATCATGTTTCGGTAGGCATCCTTGCCCAGTTCTTTATCAAGTTCATCAAGCAGTGCGAGGGCCTTGTCAAATTTTTGCGTGCGTACATAGATGCGTGCCATGTCTTCTTTGTACTGCATGTCAAACTTGGCAAGTTTTGACAGTACATCCAGGGATTTTTCAAAATCTTGCTGGGCGTAGTACACTTCATACAGGCCCTCCAAGATGTCTTCTTGATTGGGCTTTAGCTCCAGGGCCTTGAGGTAACTTTTTTCAGCTTCTGCGGTACGGCCCAGCGAGGCCTGGTTCTTGCCCTTTTCAAAATAGAGTATGGCTTCTTCCGGTCGTAGTTTTATGCATTTGTCTAGCGCATTGATGGCCAGGTCATAGTTTTCTATCCCTTTTTGCTTCAAAGCTTCAAAAAACTGTTCCTGAAATTCATCTGACACATTGCCCAGGTCATCTACGTTGACATCCTGCAATGCATTGTCTTCTTGCGCCAAGCTATTCGGCGAAAGCCATATCAAAAAGAAGATCACGAGCAGTATGCGCATATATGGTTTATTCTAGCACGGAGTAGTCACCGATGCTAATTTCGGTAAAATTACCGTCAAATCTTGCATGGTTGCCAATCATGGCATTTTTTAAGGTGGCATTTTTTACCACACTGTTGTCCTGTATGAGGCTATGTTGCACGGTTGAATCTTCAACAATGGTGCCACTACCTATGGAAACGTAGGGCCCCACGGTGCTATTGCGTATCTCTGCACCAGCTGCGATGTAACAGGGGGGGATTATTGAGGCATTCTCCAGCTTTGCTTTTTTTGAAACGAGCTTTTCCTCTCCCTCATTCTGTAAAAAGCCCAGCATACGGCCATTGGTCTCCACGGTGACGTTCTTGTTGCCACAGTCCATCCACTCATCTATCTGGCCAGGTTTAAAAACATAGCCTTTTTTTATCATGTTCTTGATGCCATCATTGATGTGGTATTCACCACCGTGGCTCAGTTTGGCATCGAGGACATTTTGTAGTTCCTGTTTAAGGATTGCACCGTCCTTAAAGCAGTAAATACCTATCACGGCAAGGTCAGTCACAAATTCCAGTGGTTTCTCGACCATGTCCGTAATATTGTTGTTTTCGTCAAGCGAAACCACTCCAAAGGCACTGGGATTGGGCACTTTTTGAACCCAGAGGACCCCATCAGCCTCTTTGTCAAGCTTAAAATCTGCCCTGAAGAGCGTATCGGCATACGCGATGACACAAGGGCCCGTGAGTGAATCCTGGGCGCACATGATGGCATGGCCGGTGCCCAGGGGCTTGTCCTGGTAATAGATACTGCCTTTTGCACCCAATTCTTTGGCTATGGCCAAAAGGTGAAGCTCTATTTCTTCTCCAAAATCCTCACCTATCACAAAGGCAACTTCCTCGATGGGTTCATCAAGTACCTTGGCAATATCGTGCACGAGCCTTTGCACGATGGGCTTGCCCGCGATGGGTATCAAGGGTTTGGGAACGGTTAAGGTATGTGGGCGAAGGCGCGATCCGCGACCCGCCATGGGGACAATTATTCTCATATCTTCGTTTCCGCGTAAGCGGAAATCCTTTTAATTCTACATAATTTTATGGGGTCTTACGCCCGCGCGAAAACTATTTGTGGCCTGTGCTGCCAAAACCACCTGCACCGCGACTGGTCTCACCCAGTACTTCTACTTCTTCCCAGTCTGCTTGCTCATGCTTTGCAATGACCAGCTGGGCAACGCGCTCACCAGGCTCGACCACAAATTCTTCATTACTAAGGTTTACCAGGATCACGCCCACATCCCCACGATAATCAGCATCGATGGTTCCTGGTGAGTTGAGTACCGTGACACCTTTTTTTGCCGCAAGGCCACTACGCGGGCGTACCTGCGCTTCATAACCTATGGGCAGCTCCATGAACAGCCCGGTGGGCACGATGGTGCGTTCCAGCGGTTTTAGGGTAACGGGAGAATCAATGTTTGCCCTGAGGTCAACCCCCGCAGAAGCCTCGGTTTCATACTTGGGCAACGGATGTCTTGATTTGTTTATTATTTTAATCTTCATGAAAATGATGGATTTTTAGGTCAACTCCGGCTTAAAATAGCCTTTAATTCTTCCCTTTCGGCGAAAAATATAACTATCAGATAGCTGAGCAGCAAGATAGCACTTACCACATAATTTCCCCTGAAAACATGAAATGAAACCGCTGATAAAACCACTGCCAGCACGAGATAAAAGCCTATTTTTTTTAGGTTATAAGGAACCTCATAGTACTTTTTGCCATACACAAATGATATGACCATCATAAAACCATAGGCGACAAGTGTTGCATAAGCTGATGCCATAAACCCAATCATGGGGATAAAGACTACATTGAGCACTATGGTTAATATGGCACCCATTATGGAAAAATACATTCCATAAGAAGTCTTGTCAGTCAATTTGTACCACACAGAGAGGTTGTGGTAAATACCCAGGCACAGGTTGGCCAGTAAAACCACGGGGACAATGTTGAGCGCTTTCCAGTACTCAGGGTTGCGGATGAGCAATTCTTTTAACAGGTCAATAAACACCATGACGGTCAATAGCCCACCAGCGCCCACAACCACAAAATATTTCATGATGGTGGCGTAGGTAAGGGGTGCGTTCTTGTTTTTTGCATGGTTGAAGAAAAAGGGTTCTGCACCCAGCCGGAAGGCCTGTATGAAGATTGTCATGAATACAGCCAACTTATAGCACCCGGAATATGCACCCATGATATCCTTGTCCAGCATGTTGCCCAGGAGCAGTTTATCGAGGTTTTCATTTACCACAAAGGCAAGCCCTGCAACCATGACCGGCCAGCCGTATTTCCATAAAGCAATGAACACCGACTTATCAAAAACCAATTTGACCTTAAAAAAATCTGGGGTAAGCAACAGGAAGGTCACCACACTTGCCGCCAGGTTTGAGATAAAGATATACTGTAAAAGGTCTGTGGGGTCGTAAAAGTCAAACCGCCAGCCATACCTGGGGATTGCCCAGAGAAAAAAGAAATTGAGCACCACATAAATGGCCAGGTTTACCAGTTTTAGTCCTGCAAACTTCATTGATTTTCCCCTGGCACGCAAGTAGGCAAAAGGTGCCACAACTAGCGTGTCAAGCGCCGTGACGGCAATCAAGAACCAAAAATACTTAAGGGGTAGCTCAAGGCCTTCTGCAATGGGATTTTTTAATGCAGCCAGGATGCCCGTGATTATTAGCGTTGATGCCGTCAATGCAATAAGGACGGTGCTGTACACTTGTGTTTTTCTTTCGCTCTTAGCGAAAAACCTAAAAAAAGCAGTCTCCATGCCATAGGTGAACAGTACATTGAGAAATGCCGCACCCACATAAAATGATGTGTTTACCGCATACCCAGCAGTGGGCAGCATTTGTGTATGCAGACCCACAAGAACAATGCTCATCACGCGGGGCATCACCGTGGCCAGGCCATAGATTGCCGTGTCCTGCACAAATCGCTTTAAAGTACTCAAGAAATTGCCATTTTAAGGCTCAAAATTAAGGTTTTGGCTTGGGATGTCACCTAGGAGGTGTGGAGAATTCCTGTTTTTTTGGCTTTCGCCAAAGTTACTCGTCACGTATAATTTTATCAATGATGTAGTACCATTGCTTGCCCGCTTCAGAATATACCAGCAATGCTTGATTATCACTCATGGCAACCGGTGGTTTTTCCGGCAGCTGTGGGTGGGGGTTTGCGGCCTCTTCACTCATGTCGCCAGAAAGTATGACATCCTTTTTTGCTGTAAAGAACTTTGCGGTATAAATGCCATTGTCTCCATATATTGCGGTCTTTTTGCCTTTAAAATATAGATTGACGAAGTTAACATCTCCTGGTACTTGTGAGATGGTCATGGTAACGGTCAAGCTATCCGTTTCTTCACTGAGCGTTGTGGACACTACCGAAAATGGAGGGTCCTTGACCAACTGATCATGGCTCGCACAGCCCAAGTGAAGCAAGAACAGGGTGGCCAAAGAGAAGGTAAGGAAGCTTTTCATGCCAAGTATTTTTACTAAAGATAAGTATCAATGCCATGAATGTAAGCTAAAGGGGCATAAAAAAATCCCATGCAGGACATGGGATTTTTGAGTATTTGGAAAATTTTGATAGTACTTAATTGTTCAATGCCTCGGCACCCCCTACAATCTCTAGGATTTCATTGGTAATCGCTGCTTGACGTGCTTTGTTATAGGTAAGCGTCAATTGATTTTTGAGGTCTTTTGCATTGTCGGTTGCCTTGTGCATCGCGGTCATACGTGCACCATGTTCACTGGCAACAGAATCCCTTATTCCCTTAAAAAATTGAGTTTTTAGGGCTTTTGGGATAAGTTGTTTTACGATTTCTTCTTTTGAAGGCTCAAAAATGTAATCTATATTTTTGGGGCTTTCAACATTTTCAAATTGCTCTTTTAAAGGTACAATGGGCAAGAACTGCTCACGGGTCACGATTTGTGTCGCTGCATTCTTGAACTTGTTGTACAAAAGGTCGATTTGATCATATTCTCCATCAAGGAAAAGCTGCATTACCTCTTCTGCAATACGTTCAACATTCTCAAAGGTAAGTTCATCAAAAACGCTATTCTCGTTTTGAATAACAGTGTTTGTCTTCTTTAAAAGGTCATTTGCCTTCTTGCCCACGGTCAAGAAGTGTACTTCCTTGCCTGCATAAGTGGTTTGAGCAAGGTTCTTGCTTTCTTTGACAATGTTACTGTTAAAAGCTCCCGCAAGGCCACGATTAGAAGAAATGGCCACGATAAGCACTTTCTTGACCTCGCGATTTTCTGCAAAACGGCTACCGCTATCGCCTTCAAGTGTTGAGCTCAAGCTTTGTAACAGTTCTGTCAATTTATCAGAATATGGTCGCATGGCAGTAATTGCATCCTGGGCTTTTTTCAACTTAGCAGCAGATACCATTTTCATAGCACTGGTAATCTGCATGGTTGATCCCACCGATGAAATCCTGTTACGTATTTCCTTTAAGTTTGCCATTCTTTTTAATTATGAATTAAGAATCCAGAATTAATACTTTGCTGCCAGATCTTTAGCTACCGTTGTTAGGGTGTCAGTTACCTCGTCAGTAAGTTTTCCTGCTTTAAGGGTATCTAGTACATCCCTGTGCTTAGCATTCAGGAATTCTATATAATCCCTTTCAAATTCCTTTACCTTTTCAACGGGCACATTACGCAGTAGATTTTTAGAACCTGCATAGATAATCGCGATTTGTTCTTCTACCGGGAACGGGTCATTTTGTGCCTGTTTCAGGATTTCCACGTTACGCTTTCCTTTTTCAATAACGTTCATGGTAGCCGCATCAAGGTCAGATCCAAATTTGGCGAAAGCCTCAAGTTCACGGTACTGTGCCTGGTCAAGCTTAAGCGTACCAGAAACCTTTTTCATAGATTTTATCTGGGCAGAACCACCCACACGTGATACAGAGATACCCACGTTGATTGCGGGGCGCACACCAGAGTTGAAAAGATCTGACTCCAAGAATATCTGACCATCAGTAATAGAGATTACGTTAGTAGGGATATATGCTGATACGTCACCTGCCTGTGTCTCGATGATAGGGAGGGCGGTCAATGAACCACCACCTTTTACTATGGGTTTCAAGGATTCTGGTAAATCGTTCATGTTCTTTGCAATCTCGTCATCTGCGATAACTTTTGCCGCACGCTCAAGAAGGCGGGAGTGCAGGAAGAAAACGTCACCTGGATAAGCCTCACGGCCTGGGGGACGACGAAGCAAAAGCGATACCTCACGGTAAGCAACGGCTTGTTTGGAAAGGTCATCATAGATAATAAGGGCAGGACGACCGGTATCGCGGAAGTACTCCCCGATTGCAGCTCCTGCAAATGGTGCATAAACCTGCATGGGTGCAGGGTCTGAAGCATTTGCCGCAACTATGGTTGTGTAGGCAAGGGCTCCTTTTTCTTCAAGGGTCTTTGCAATACCCGCAACGGTAGAAGCCTTTTGACCTATGGCAACATAGATACAATATACTGGCTCACCGGCATCATAAAATTCTTTTTGGTTTATGATTGTATCGATACAAACCGTGGTCTTACCTGTCTGACGGTCACCAATCACTAGCTCACGCTGTCCACGTCCCACGGGAATCATGGCGTCAATGGACTTGATACCTGTTTGCAATGGCTCATTTACCGGTTGACGGTAGATTACACCAGGAGCCTTGCGCTCTAGTGGCATTTCATAAAGTTCTCCTTCTATGGGCCCCTTGCCGTCAATGGGAGTACCAAGGGTGTCAACTACACGGCCCACGATGCCATTGCCCACTTTGATGGAGGCAATACGCTGGGTGCGTTTAACGACATCTCCTTCGGCAACTTGTTTTGATGGTCCCAGGAGTACGACCCCTACGTTGTCTTCTTCAAGGTTAAGTACAAGACCTTCCAGGCCTCCTTCAAATTCCACAAGCTCGCCATATTGAGCGTTAGAAAGTCCATAAACGCGGGCAATACCATCACCCACGGTTAAAACGGTTCCTACTTCGTTCAATGAAGCTGACGCCTCAAAACCGGATAGTTGCTTCTTAAGGATTGCCGAAACTTCTGCTGGTTTAACTTCTGCCATTTTATTTGAATATATTTTTGGCGTACGCCAAATAACTAATTATACGCTTTTACTTAATTTTTGTTCAACCTTGTATAGTTGACTTGCAATGCTTGCATCATATTGAACATCACCTATCCTAAGGATAAACCCTCCCAGTATTGCCGGGTCTATGGTATGTTCAAGTTTTGCTTTCTTGCTTTTTGTGATTTCCGTAACCTTTGCAAGTACCTTATCTTCTAATTTCTTGTTGAGCTCAACGGCGGTGGTAACCTGTGCCACGACCATGCCCTGGCTCTCATTGTACATCTTGATGTAGCTCTCTGCAACCTTGTCAAGAATATATGCGCGCTTGTTAGCAACAAGTACGTCAATGATCTTGAGTGTTTCTTCATTTGCTCCACTAAAGACCTGGTGCAATGCTTCACGCTTGTCATCTCCCTTGATTACGGGACTTTTAAGTGCGATGCGCAGTTCTTTGCTGGAGCTCAATGTTGCAACCACGGCCCTCATGTCATGATACACCGCCTCTACGGCACCTTTATCGCTGGCGCTTGAAAGTACGGCTTTTGCATATCGTATTGCTGCTCTTGACATAGCCTGGGGTTAGTTTAATGTTGCGTCGTTAAGCATTTTATCTACGAGCTGGAGCTGCTTATCCTTGTCTGCCAATTCTGACTGGATCACTTTTTCTGCAATCTCTACAGATAGCTCGGCAACTTTGCTTTTAAGTTCTGCCACTGCTGCACGCTTCTCGGTCTCAATGGCTTCTTTGGCCTGGGTGATGATCTTGTTTGCTTGTTCCTTTGCTTCGGTTTCTGCGTCAGAGATCATCTTTGTCTTCATCTCACGGGCATCCTTGAGCATGGTCTCACGCTCAGCACGCGCTTCTTGAAGCAGTTTTTCATTATCTGCTTGAAGGTTCTCCATCTCTTTACGCGCGTTTTCAGCAGAATCAAGGGCGTCCTTGATTCCCTGTTCGCGGTCGTTGAGTGATTTAAGGATGGGTTTCCAGGCAAATTTTCCCAAAAGGAAAATAAGAACCACTAAAACTAACAGCTGCCAGAAGAACAGACCGAATGAAAAATCGTTGATTAACTTTTCCATTTATACTTTGTTGTAATACCTAATTTTAAATAAACTAAAAAATTTCCCGTAACCAACCGTTACGGGAAGTTTTCTCTTTAGCTCTTGTTACACTGCAAATAGTGCAGCAAAAGCAACACCTTCAAGAAGTGCCGCGATGATGATCATCGCAGTCTGTATCTTACCGGTAGCTTCTGGTTGACGAGCGATAGCCTCCATTGCAGAACCACCAATCTTACCAAGACCGATACCTGCACCGATGATTACTAAACCTGCTCCAACCAAACTCAAATCCAAACTTTCCATAGTTTACTATTTAAAATTAAAAATGTTTGTTTTCTGATTATACAATGGGGATTTCATCTCCTTCATCATGATCACCGTGGTGATGCTCTTCAACAGCCATACCTATGTACAATGCGCTCAACAGGGTAAAGATATACGCCTGTAGGAACGCTACTAAGATCTCTATTACTGAAATAAATAGGGTAAACCCAAAAAATGCAGGCCCCGCGATCCAGTTTTTGAATACCACGATCAATCCCAAAAGGCTCATTACCACCACGTGGCCCGCGGTAATATTTGCATATAGACGTATCATAAGCGCAAATGGCTTGGTGAACATCCCTAGGATCTCGATGGGCATCAACACAATTTTCATGGGTACGGGAACCCCGGGCATCCAGAAGATGTGTTTCCAGTAATCCTTGTTTGCACTAAACTGTACGATAAAGAATGTTATGAGAGCAAGGCAAAGGGTTACTGATATACTGTTTGTTACATTTACGCCCAGTGGGGTCAAGCCCAAAAGGTTAAGTATCCAGATAAAGAAGAAAACACTGAGCAGGAAGCTCATGTACTTCGCATATTTTTTCTCACCTATGTTGGGGATGGCGATTTCATCACGCACATAGATTACCAGCGGCTCCAGGGCACGGTTAAAGCCCGTGGGTATTTTTTTCTTTGAATATGATTTTGCAAGACCTTTAAAAAGGAAGAACATGAGTATTGCTGTAAGTATGATGAGCAATACATTCTTGGTGATCGAGAAATCAAACGGCTTCTCATTTGTAGGGTGGCCCTCTTCATCAAGGTTGATGGTTCCTGAAGCATCTGTCCTGTAGATCTTGTTGTGGAAAATCTTGTAATGCTCACCATCAACTTCGGCCACGGCTTCACCATGATGAAATTTTGAAGACATGAATACCTTGAGGCCACCATCTATCAAGATGATAGGTAGAGGGAAACCGGTGTGTGTACCCGCTTCTGCATCAGACCACAACGTGAAGTCGTAAGAGTCTAGCAAGTGGTGGTCGATGTACTCCTTGATTTCCTCGCGGGTATCAACGGGGTCATTATCTTCAACCTCTTCGCTTCCATGATGCCCTTCCTGGGCATGCACTGAAAATGAAAAAACTAACAGTAAGCTTAAAACGAAAAACTTAGCAATTTTAGATGGCTGCATTCTGGTCTAATTACGGTCTCTAAATTTCGGTGCAAATGTAAGCATTTCTTTATTTTGGCAAGCCATTTGCCTGTAATAAAATTTTTTCTTAAATAATATAACTAAACTACTGTTTATCAATATTTTGTGAATTATTCAGCAATTTTGCCACAATATAGATCTCCAGTGCAAGGCAACAAATGTAAGGAATGAAGAAATCAAAAAAGACGGTTTTGTCTATGGTAAAACCCCGTGTCTTGATAATAAAGATAAAGGCGATGAGCTTTACCGCACTGCCTACTAAAAATATATAGCCCAGCACGTCATTAAAACGCTTGCTCAAGAAAATGATGGTAGTGGTAAAAACAAAGGTGATCCCAAAGTTAAACTTATAGGCAAATGTTAACAGCGGTGGTGCCGGGTCTTCAAAAAAACCTGTTTCAAGGCCACAGTGCAGCACATAGGTACCTACGGCCACAAAACCAAACAAGAACAAAAAACGGCCCAGCGCCCGTATGGTGAACATGCTATTTATCGTTAAATTTTTTGAGCATTCTGAGCACGGCATAGAGAGAGGCCGCGACCCCAAACAAGACCAGCCCCAGCGTGAACCAGTTGGTCCCATCAGGATCACCGTACCGCTCATCAAGTTTTTTGCCGCCCCAGGCACACAAGAAGATGGTTGCGCCCATTTGAAAGGCAATCCCCGAAAACATTGCCCAGTTCTTAAGCTGGTTTTTTGGCTTTTTCTCCTTCATCCATTGTTTTGTTCATCACCGTCTTGCCCATCTCACAGGTTGCATTGAAAACAGCTCCCGGGTCCACTGATAATTTTTGTGTTTTTACCTCGCCCTCAATAACGGCAGATGATTTTAGGGTTAGTATGCCAGAGACCTCTAGCTTGCCCATGATCTTGCCCTCCACATCTGCATCGGGGCATGTCAAGGTACCCTTGACCACTCCAGATTTTCCTATGACCACCCTACCCTTGACGGTAAGGTTGCCCTCAATCTCCCCATCTAGCCTAAAACCATCGTTTGAAGAAATGTCGCCCACAATCTTTGAGCCCTCGCTTATACGGTTTTGCTTGTTTCCTGGGTCAATGCCTATTGCTCTATCTTTTTTCATTGCTGGTTGATTTGCTGGTTGAGGTATGCATCAAGGTTTTTATGTATCTGTACCACACGATAATTTGATGACGTGATCACGATGGGTGCTGTCTCCCACTCCATTTCTTCATTGTTTTTAAGCCTTTCGGCGAAAGCCAATGCAGCGCCCTCATTGTCAAAACCATGCACGGTGATAAATGTGTTTTTCTTGTTGTAGGTATCCATTGAAGCAAAATACCGGGTATAGTTATTTTGCTCAAGGTATGTCTTCAGCTTTTCAAAAGCTGTGGTAATGGCAGTAGATCCTGCCGGGTAATCATAGATCAACTTAAAGTTTTTTGAGTCTTCTGTTGAAAAACTGCTGTCAGCCAGCTGCGGCAGTACATCATCGATCATTTGCTGGGCCTTCTTGCCCTCATCAGCATTGGGGTAGGTCAGGGCAACATGGTTAAGGGCCTTTTCAAAGGCCTTGAAGCCTTCATATCTACCCAGTGCATTTGCCTTGAGCAGTTCAAACTTGGGCACAAATGCATCCCCGGCAAACTTATCAATATATGTGTCGCTTTCAGCGATAACCGTGGCATATTCCTCCTCGTCATATTTTCTGTACAGGGCGTTGTATATAGCTTCGGGGCTGCTCTCGTCCCGGGTTAACTGGGCTTCTGGATTCCTGATGATCTGGGCATAACGGCTATCTGCATAATGGGTCAATATATCATCCTTGTATTTATCAGAATTAGCGTTGTCGCCCGTCTCGCTGTAGATCTGGTAGAGGTTATATTTTGAGGGAAGCACGAGCCTTTCTTCGGGCTGTTGCTGCAACAGTGATTCTAGGCGCTGGGCGGCAAGGTCATTTTCCCTGAATTTTTCTTTGTAGATAAGCCCCAGTTGATAGTAGGCAAAGTTTCTGTCATGTGCCAGGCTATCCAGGTATCTTTCATCGCTGGGAATCTGTGAGATGTAGGTCTCGATATTGTACCGGGTATCATCAACAAGGTCTTCAGTGGCTTCTGGCAGGCTGGCAACCCCGTTGGGTTGATTGCTCCGTGTGGCTGAAACCCTCCAGTTATCATCCAGTGCACGCTTACCCCATCTTTTTTCAAAATCAAGTTTTCCCTGAGCCACAATGGTGGGGTCGTAAAAGTAGAAAATACCGGGGGCATTGGGGTTCATGGGGGTGTTCTCTGCTTCAAAGAACTGATTGTCCCGTATGGAATTTTTTGTTTTTGCGATGCTATCTTCTACATCCCTGGCTCTTAACTGTGCCACATAGTCATTAAAATAGTCCTGACGTTCCTGGTCGCTCATGGCAACGAGGCGCAGTATACTATCGTTGCGGTGGGCAGTGGTCTCGTACAATATGACCTCGTTGAGGTTTTCCCGTTTTTTAGAAATAAGGCGGCGCTCCCTACCGCGCTCAGGCAAGAAGTTTAATGTGCTGTCATAATAGGCACCCGCGACCTGATATTCTGCATTGTTAAAGTGAATTTCGGCGAGGTTGCCATAATTACGGGAGGTAAGGACCTTGTCCTGTGAATTTTGACGCAGGGATTTATTGTAGAATGAAACTGCACTGTCTATTTGCTCCGTGTTGAGGTAAAATTCAGCGATTTGATTATAAATGAGGTCCAGGTATGGGCGGTTTTCCCTGTTTTTTTCCAGGTCCTTGAGCAGGTCATAAAAGGCAGTGCGGTCTTCAGTGCCATAATCAAAGTTTCGGGCTTTTGCGATGTAGGCATTGACCATGTACCGGCGGGGGGATTTACGGTTGAGTGCAATGACCTTGTCGTAGCTTTCATTTGCTAGGCCATACTCGCCCAGGGCATCATAGATTTGACCCCGTATGAAGTAATACCGTCCCTTTTCTTCGTTTTTCTTTGTTAACCTGGCGGCTTTGTCAATATAGACCAGGGCGCTATCCTTGCGGTCAACGTTGAGATAGGCCTGGGCAAGCATGGCCGAGGCATCTGCATAATCCTGTGGCTTCAGGGATTCTTCTTCATCGATGAGCTTGTGCAGGTTTTCAATAGCCACGTTTTCTTTTGCCAGGCGAATGTTTGTCTTCTCTTTCCATACTTTTGCCTGAGCGATATTGTTACTTGCGGGATAGTAGGCCAGGATATAGTTAAAGGCCTCCAGGGCGCGCACAAAACGCTGGTCATAGTATCTTGCCTGGCCCAGCAGGAGGAAGGCTTCGTCCATTTGTGGATTGACCTCTCTGCCATTGATCTGCATGCTGTGCTTCTGTATGGCCTTTACGGCTTTTTCTTCGGCGCGTTCAAAACTAGCATTCTTGTTTTCGCCCGGAAGGGTGATTTCTTCAAATACCTCTAGCCGTTCAACGGGCAAGATTTGCCAAAAATTATCACGGTAGGTATCTACAAGTGCCCGTCGCCCCTCATCTAGGGCCATCTCACCGTTGTACAAAGTGTTGTACTCTGAGGTGACGGCATGGTAGTTACGGCTTAGCCAATTGTCCTTCTTACGGGAACATCCCATAAAAAGAAGTGCAGAAAGAAAAAGTATGAGTATCCTTTTTAGCAAACCATCTTTGTATTATACCACTACAACTTTAAAGCCTTTAAAATAGTATTGAAAGCTCGTAAAAATACATTTTCTTTTTAGGATTGCTAAAAATTAGGCGGTAAAGGCTGTGTTAAGCCTCTGTTTCAAGGGAGATATTTTCGCCACTAAAGTAATCTTCAAGCTCTTTAAGGGTAGCAGGTGAGGTAATGATATCCTTGACCAGCTTGCCTTTTTCAAGCACAACGATACGCTTGCAGACTTCGGTGACATGGATAAGGTCATGACTTGAGACAAGCACGGTGATATCTGGATCTGCGGCAAGTTCCTTGATGATTCCCTTGAGCCTGATCTGCGTTGTGGGGTCCAGGTTTGCAAATGGCTCATCAAGCACGATCACATCTGGGTTGCCTATCAGGGTTGCCACAATCCCTGCTTTCTTTTGATTTCCCTTTGAGAGGTCGCGCAGGTATTTTTTCTTGCCTATGATCTCATCATTGAAGAAATCCTCAAAACCGGCCAGGAGCTTGTCAACGTCTGCCTTGTTCTGGCCGCGCAGTTCCCCGATGAAATAAAAATATTCCTCGGGCGTGAGGTAGCCTATCAAGAAAGAATCATCGATAAAGGATGAGGTTTGTGATTTCCAGGCCTCACTCTCATTGACCTTTACGCCACCATTCTCAATATAGCCGGTCGTGGGTTGAATCAAATCCAGCAAACAGCTAAAAAGCGTGGTTTTACCAGCACCATTATTTCCCACAAGGCCAAAGGATTGCCCGCGGGGAACCTCCAGTTCTTCAATATCAAGAACGGTTACGCCATTATATTTCTTTGAAAGTGAATGTACTTTTATCATGATGCTAGTTTTTTTGTTTATAAGCGGCCACGGTCTTGTATTTCTCGGCCTTGTAGATATTTTCTATTTTCTTGAACATAAAGTCCCGCAGGGCAAAGCCGCACACCCCTGTAATCGCGATAAGGATGTACCCAAAGGCAGGCCCCAGTGTAAAGTGCCCTATTGCGTACAGTATGATGGGGAGCAAGAGTTTTGGCACCGTGATCAACAGCGTTTTTACATTAAATGCCGAAGTATCGCCAAAGGCCTTCTTATTGCTCGACAAATCAATGGGGGTCTTGATGAACGCCCCGCCCAGGAGGACAAGATGTCCATTAACACCCATGTTATAGATGCCACAGACAAGCACTGCCGCATAGGCCTCCCACCCAAAATATAGATAGAAAACGGCAATAACCGTAGATGCAGCCGTGGCAAGCACCACCAGGAGCCATTTTGAAAAAAGGTACTCGCGGTAGCGTATGTTTTGCGTCATCATCAAGGGATAATAAGAACTGTCCCAACTGGGCACAAATTGACCAAAACTGAACAAAAACCCACCAGAGACAAAAATCCCCGCAAAGATCTTCATGAACGGATTGTCATAAGATTCTATGGCCCCGGTAAAGAAAAGCATGCCATAAAAAAGGAAGACAACACTCATGATCACCGTGGTACGGCTTCGCTTGTTGCGTTTTATGAGCTTGATGTCATTTTTAAGAAAGGTTGACATCTTGCCAAAACGGTCCAGCCATTCCAGGTTTTCTGTTTTTGCGATTTTAGCTTTCGCCGAAAGGCCAGCATCAAGGTACAACCGTGCATTAAAATAATTGAAGGCCAGGTAGGTCATCACCACCAGAACCCCCAGCGGGATCACAAACCACCAGTGTACCTCATAGAAATTCTGGAAAAAGGGTTGTGTAAAATCAGTGATGTCAAAGTAGGCATAATATTGTAGGACGCCCAGGGTGGCCACGACAGCAATGGCAATACTTACCAGCAGCATCTTGTTGTTGAAGAAAACATTGATGAAATTGTTGACATATACCATGAAGATGAGCCCCAGGTTCCAGCACAGCACGCTCATGGCATCATAACCATTGGCAATAAGTACTATACTGAAAGGGATGAAGAAAAAAGCATGAATGATATTGAAGAAGGAGATGGCGGTCTTGCCCAGGGCATAGCTTACGATCTTGCTTTTTTTAAAGGGCAGTAACAGCAATGGCTGTATGTTGATCACGGGCATCTTTTGAAAAAAGTAGCGCATCAGTAGATCAACAACAAAATAGTAGATAAGGAACTTATTGACCATTCCCAAAGGCTCATAGCCTGCTTTTTCAAGCCCAAAATATGCCCCTATGGCCATCGCCACAAACATGGCCATGAAGTAGAGGGCCCCAAACACCATAAAGATTTTAAGGACAAGGTTGGTTTGAAACGATGCGGCCCTAAAAAAGCTTTTCCATTCAAGTTTTATAAAATGCTTGAGCATAGGCTGGTTTTTATGTTTTTTGAGATGATGTGCGATACATGAGTGTTGAAATTTATGAAATTGTTACGCTCAACGATGATTCAGGTTGTAATTTTGCAACAAATTTTTATCGATGAGCGACTTTCATTCTTTAACGATACAGGATATAAACAGGGAAACCACAGGTGCCGTGAGCATTACCTTTGGCGTGCCACAGGCCTTGAGGAACAATTATAATTTCAAGGCGGGACAATACATCACGCTTAAAACACACATTGACGGCAAAGAGGTGCGCCGCGCCTATTCACTGTGCAGCACCCCGGCCAGCGGCCTCCTCAAGGTAGCCGTTAAAGAAGTAGAGAAAGGTACTTTCTCAGTACTGGCAAACAACACGCTCACGGTGGGGCAATCCATAGAAGTACACCCTCCAGAGGGACGCTTTGTCTTTGAGCCTTCCGGCGAAAAGAACGACTATGCGGCATTTGCTGCGGGAAGTGGAATCACGCCCGTGATGTCTATTCTCAAGACCGTTATTGAAGAAGAACCCCTCAGCCGTTTCCTACTCGTGTATGGCAATAAGACCGTGGAGGACACCATTTTTCACAAAGAACTTTTAGAACTGCAACTGCAGCACCCTGACAGGTTGTTCATCGAGTTTGTGTACAGCCGCAGGCAAGAAGAAGGTTCTCATTTTGGGCGTATTGAAAGGTCCACCGTAAATTATGTGGTCAAAAATAAATTCAAGGACCACGATTTTAAGAAATTCTACCTCTGTGGCCCAGAACCCATGGTGGAGAGCATCACTGAAACCCTTGCCGATGCCGGTATAGATTCAGACAGGATTCTTTTTGAACTTTTTAATACCGAGGATGATGGTGAAGTGGATGCTGCCCTCGATGGCATGACCCAGGTCAAGGTCATCCTGGATGATGAAGAGTTTGAGTTCACAATGCCCCAGGACAGTATCGTGCTAGATGCGGCACTGGACCTTGATATTGATGCACCCCATTCTTGCCAGGGAGGCATCTGTAGCAGTTGTGTGGCAAAACTGACCAGCGGCACGGTTAAAATGCGCAAGAACATGATACTTACCGATGATGAACTTGAAGATGGATTGATACTGACCTGTCAATCCCATCCCACTTCGCCCAGTATCACGGTAAACTATGATGAGGTCTAGCCCAGTATCTCAAGTACTCTTTTAACGATGGTTTTTGGGGTTATGGTGCGTATGGCACCTTCATACCCCCGTGGTAAAGCATTGCCATAGATAGATGTGGGTACGAGCGGAAATTTTTTGCGATCAGCGAGCAAAAGGTTTTCTTCTGGTTGAGCGTATGGAGCAAAGCCTGCAAACGGGTGCGTCACCCCCCAGAGGGTCACCACGGGAATCCCAAACATCGCCGCAAGGTGTCCATTGCCGCTATCCATGGAGAGCATGCAGTCCAGCTGTGATATGATGGCGAGTTCTTCGGTAAAATCAAACCTTCCCGCAACGCACAGCACCTGCTCGTTTTTTGCCGCGATATCTTCAAGGAGCTTTGTCTCGGTTTTACCACCTCCAAAAAGCAAGATGCGGCAGCCATTATCTTTATAAACTTGGTCAATTACCTCCTGCATGAGTTCCAGGGGATATTGCTTGCCTTCATGAGCTGCAAAGGGCGCGATCCCCAGCCATTTATGAGAAGAATTACCCAGCATCTCCCGTGCCCCGTATGTCAGGTTCCTTTTTTTGAGAAATTCATTTTCTTGAAGCGTGATGGGGTAGCCCAGTCGTGAAAATACGTCAGCATACCGCTGGTGCGTGGTTTTCAACTGCCTGAATTTTTTATCTGTATCGCGGGTGAGTTCTTTTTTTTCACTTCGGCCCTTGTCAATGGCAACGGTTTTTATGCCGCTCAGTTTAAAAAACTGGTCTATGATTTTAGACCGCAATACATTGTGAAGGTCTGCCACTTCATTTATTTTGGCTGTGGCCAAAACCTTATAGAGCTTATATAGCCCAGGGATTCCCTTATGTTCATCCTTAACCTTTGCAGCATAAAAAGTAAGATTGGGGATGCCCTCAAAAATGGGTTCAAAAAATGGTTTGCTCACCACATGTAAATTCAGCTTGGGATACTTTCGCGTAAGCGCAATGAGCACGGGCACCGTCATGGCAACATCTCCCATGGCAGATAGCCGTATGACGAGAAGATTGTTGCCCTTTTCCTGCTTCATTTATTTCTTCTGGCTGCGTAAGACGGGGTTGAGCTCATCATCATTGTACATCTTCATCTGTTTATAGACCTTCATATATTTGTGACCGGTCTCTATGTCCTTGAGCAGGGAGTCTATGGCAAAGCTTAGGTCTTCACGTTGTTCAAGCAGGACGTCCAGTTTTTTTTGACATGCATCCTTGTGGGCCTCTGAGGCGTCCTCACGGGCAACCTCTTCGCGCATGTGGTAGATTTTGAGCGCCAGGATGGAGAGCCGGTCAATGGCCCATGCGGGGCTCTCTGTATTGATCGTGGCATCGTCCTGTGGTTTCACCCCACGGTATCTATCCAGAAAATAGGAGTCGATGTACTCCACCATGTCCGTACGGTCCTGGTTTGAGGCATCTATCTTGCGCTTGAGGTCAAGTGCGGCCACCGGCTCTATGGCCGGGTCCCTGATGATGTCTTCATAATGCCACTGCACGGTATCTATCCAGCATTTTCTGTAGAGTAGGTGTTCAATAAAATCAACATCCTTGTCATACGGGTTTGAAAAATCCTGGTAAACATCATCCTTTACGTGGTAATCATCTATTGCGGTCTTGAAAACGCGGTTTGCCTTGTGTGTGAACATGTGCTGTATTGTGGATTATTTCGCCATAGCGAAAATACTAATTGTGCAAAGGTATCGCATTTTAGACTTTCACAGGTCATAAAAACAGGCTGGCGATGGGGAGCAGGATGATGAGCCAAAGCATCATTTCCTTAAACCACTGGCTCTTGCTCTTCTCAATGTACCTGGAGATGAGGATGGCCAGGAAGGGGATGAGCAGGTAAAGCTCTGCACCATTGCGTATGGGCGAGAGCACCGCCGCGATAAAAAGGGCAATGACCGCCGTGATCAATATCATAAAATACAGGGGCTTCATCTTGCGCTGGGCCTTGCCCATGAGGATGAGGTACCTTGACGCACACCAAATAAAAAGTGTGAGTATTATTGAAAATGGCAGGATGAGCCCAGGTGATGAATATGCGGTAAAGTTGTACGAAGGCCATTCTACATAACCTTCAAGAAAGGATCTTAAATCATCAAGGTAAAGACCATAAACCAATGCAAAAAGGGCGAGACAGGCCAGGGCAGTTAGGGGAATCATCCAGTTTTTATAATCCTTGAAGGCATAGGTGGTAATCGCGATGAACAGGGGAACGATAAAGAGTATGGCCCAGAAATAAAAAAGGGAAGCTACCCCCAACCATAGGGAAGCATCAAAAATCTTTTTCTTGATTTCCCGCTGCGACCTGATACTTATGATGCGCCTAAAGGCAAGCAGCACAAACAACATGGCGAGTATGATTCTACCCGACAGAAAAACATTGGGCAGCGCAAGGCACAGAAAGACAAAGGCAAGGGGCACATAGGTGCCCTGTTTTGTAAGGCCATTGCGCTTTACAATAAAATTGAGCACGGCCATTGAAAATAAGAAAACCAAAAATGATAGCATGGGATACAAGAAGCCCAGCTGGCTTGCCCCGGGATGTGGGACCACTAACATTTTAAAAATAAAAAGTAAAATCGCCACGCCCACCATCAATACGTGGTGAATGGGTTTTGAAGTGCTAAAAAAGCTTGTGAGCATTATTGTTTTTGCTATTTTTGCATGGTGCTTGCCAAAGTTAGGCAAGCAAAAGTAATGGACTACTAATAATACTCAATAATGGAGTTAAAGGATTTTTTTTACGGAATAGCAGATTTGTTTGTCAATGTTCTCTTTGCACCCATGGATTTGCTCAGGGAATGGCAGCTGGACACCTGGTGGGGGGCAAATATCTTTAACTGGATCTTTATCCTCATAGGTTTTGTTGCCCTTGCATACTGGCTCAACCAGCTCAAGATATTCAATGACGGTGATGACCACACGTTTGTAACCCACTCTGATGCTGACCAGGAATATGAATCTCACGCGCACTAAGCGTAATGATATATAATCGAAAACCCGCTCATTGAGCGGGTTTTTTATTTTTTAAAAGGTTTTTGAACCTAAAGATCAAAACCAATATCCTTACGGTAGTTCATTTTATCAAACGTGATTTTCTCAATATTGCCGTAAGAGGTTTCAAGGGCCTTTTTAAAATCATCAGCAAGCGAGGTAACCGCCATCACGCGACCTCCTGAAGTCACAACGTTGTCACCATCAACAGTAGTTCCTGCATGAAAAACCGTTGAACCCCTTACTTCCCCAAGACCGGTAACCACCTTGCCTTTTTCATAACTTTCTGGGTAACCCCCAGAAACAAGCATCACCGTCGCGGCAGCTTGCGTATCGACGTCTAGTTGCGTATCCTCAAGTTTTTCAGCACTTACTTTTTCAAAAAGTTCTACAAGGTCATTTTTGATGCGCGGCAGCACAACCTCGGTTTCTGGATCTCCCATACGCACGTTATATTCTATCACATACGGATCATCACCTACTTTTATGAGACCGATAAAGATGAAACCTTTATACTCGATTTCTTCTTTCCTGATGCCGTCAACCGTAGGGATCACGATGCGTTCTTCAATTTTTTTCATGAACTCTGCATCTGCAAAGGGTACAGGAGAAACCGCACCCATTCCACCAGTATTTAATCCTTTGTCACCTTCGCCAATGCGCTTGTAATCTTTCGCCGTAGGTAAAGTAACGTGTGATTTTCCATCGGTGAGCACAAAAACACTCAACTCGATCCCGTCAAGGAACTCCTCAATTACCACGGTCTCACTGGCGGCACCAAATTTCTGATTGGTCAACATGTCCTCGAGCTCGTTTTTGGCTGTAGCCAAATCATCTAGGATCAAGACACCCTTGCCCGCTGCAAGTCCGTCAGCCTTTAGTACATAAGGTGCCGTTAGCGTCTCCAGGAATTTCTTGCCCGCCTCCAGGCTTTTTGCCGTGAAGGCCTCGTACGCCGCCGTTGGGATGTTGTGCATCGCCATGAATTCCTTGGCGCGCTCCTTGCTTCCTTCGAGCAGGGCGCCGCGTTTTGAAGGGCCGATGACTTTTACATTTTTTAGTGCCCCGTCAGCCTTGAAGAAATCAAAAACGCCTTCTACAAGTGGAGCTTCTGGACCCACGACAACCATGTCAATATCCTCATCGAGCACTAACTTTTTAATCGCGTCAAAATCAGTCACGCCAATATTCACATTGGTGGCAATGGTGTGCGTACCGGCGTTTCCCGGGGCCACAAAAAGGGTGTCGCAATGTTTGCTCTGTACGATTTTGTGCGCAAAAGTGTGTTCGCGGCCGCCATTACCTAGGATAAGGATATTCATGTTTATGGTGTTTAATTGAGCCTTCAAAATTAATTGTTTGTAAATTGAACGGCTAATATTTATCTCTTGAATTTATTTGATCTTAGCTTACGCATCAAAGGTTTTGATATCGACGCCGCCCGTGAGAAACTCGCCGAAATCAAATCGCAAGATCCTGCCATATTTCAGGCACAGCAAAAGCTAGAGATTGTCAAATTTCATCTAGAGAACAATACTTTTTATCATAAACTTGCCGCAAACGCTGACCCTGAAGATTGGGAAAATTTGCCCATCCTCACTAAAGCAGATTTACAGCAACCGCTTGCAAACAAACTTTCTTCTGGCTTTGCGCCAAAAAATACGCACGTTCACAAAACCTCGGGTTCATCTGGACATCCATTTATTTTTGCCAAGGATAAATTTTGCCATGCGCTCTCGTGGGCATCTGCTTTTGCGATGTATGCTGAGGTAGGACTGGATTTAAAAAATTCGCTTGAAGCCCGATTTTATGGCATTCCCGCCACTGGAATTGCAAATAAAAAAGAACGGTTAAAAGACACTTTAAGCAACCGCTGGCGCTTTCCTATTTTTGATCTTTCTGATAAAAACCTTGCGGGATTTGTAGCTGCCTTTCGGCGAAAAAAATACGGACACATCAACGGCTACACGAGCAGCATCGTAGCTTTTGCAAAATACCTAAAACAACAAAATCTCATCCTGAAAGAAATCTGCCCAACACTGACACATTGCATTGTTACGGCTGAGGTGCTTTTTGAGGATGACCGGGCGTTGCTTGAGAAACAATTAGGCATTCCTGTTTATAATGAATATGGAGCCAGCGAACTGAATATTATCGCAATGGCAAGTGCAGGAAAGCCTTTGAAGATTGATAGGCCGCTGCTTTTTGTTGAGGTGCTTGATGAAGAAAATAAACCTGTTGAGGAAGGCAAAATTGGAAAAATTGTGGTGACTTCGTTATTCAATAAAGCGCATCCTTTTATCCGTTATGAGATAGGCGATTTAGGAAGTGTGATCACAAAAAACGGAGCACAATACATCACAAAACTAGAAGGAAGAACCAGTGATTTTGCCGTTTTGCCAAGCGGTAAAAAAATCCCTGGACTTGCTTTTTACTATCTCACCAAAGAAGTGATAAATGATTCGGGTTTAGTCAAAGAGTTTGTCATCACTCAGACGGGGGTTGATACGTTTAAAATAGAATACGTTGCTGATGCAGACTTTGATGATTTGGCTACAGCCAAAATCTCTAATGCGCTTGAAAAATATGCCGAGAGCGGTCTGCAACTTGTTTTTAAAAGAAAGGAAAATCTTGACCGTTCAAAACGCGGAAAATTGAAACAGTTTACTTCGTTGCTATAGTTTGCCGCGGCTTGACGAAAAAATGCTCGTAGAGAAAGCGTGACATCAATAGGGCACTTTTGGTTTTGGAAAATCCCAAATGTTGATGATAAACAGCAAAGTTGTATTTGAGCATTTTGACCTTGTTTGAGGAAATTGAGTTTTTCCTGACGCGGTAGTCTGCGAGAACTTCTGGAATACCCTGTGCTATTCCTGCTTTTTTTACCAGCGTTAACCAGAATGCCCAGTCTTGTCTTTTTCTTAAGGTAGGCATGAATACTTCCCCAAAAAACTGAGCGTCATACATCGCCGTGAGATTCCCGATGTAGTTGGAACGAAGCATCTTTTTAAAATCTACTTCAGGAAGCGCTTCAATGTTTTGATGCAATGAGGTTCCATTTTCATCTATTAAATGGTAGGATGAGAATGAGATTTTAGCTCCAGAATTTTCCATAAACCGGATTTGTGTTTCCAGTTTTTCCGGCTTCCACAAATCATCTGCATCGAGGAAGGTGATGTATTTTGCTTTTGCGTTTTTTATGCCCAGGTTCCTGGCAGCACCGGCTCCTGAATTCTTTTCTAATCGGTATGGTTTTATGCGCGGTTCATTTTTGGCGAAAGCCAGAACTTTATCATATCCAGCATCTGTAGAAGCGTCGTCAATAATGAGCATTTCCCAATCTTTAAAGGTCTGGGCCAGCACGGATTTTATGGTTTGCTCAATAAAGGCAGCGGAGTTGAAAAGCGGGGTGATTATGGAGGCTTTGGGCTGCATTTAATAGGCTTTTGGGTCGCCTTTTATGATCTGGACGATGGTCTTTGCAATAATGCGTATGTCCATGAGCAGGGACCAGTTTTCCATATAAAAGATGTCGTAGCGCACCCGGTTGATGATGTCGCTGTCTTTCTCAACTTCACCACGATAACCGCTTATTTGGGCGAGGCCGGTGATGCCGGGTTTTATAAGGTGACGTACCATGAAGCGCTCTACCCGGGCCATGTAGTTTTCATTATATTTTGGCATGTGCGGGCGAGGCCCTACCACAGACATCTCACCCAGTAATACGTTGTAAAATTGTGGGAGTTCGTCAAGGCTGGTCCGTCTTAGAAATCTACCTATTCTTGTTACTCGACTGTCATTTTTAGAGACTTGATTAATGTCTTTAAAATCACGCCATTTCATAGATCTAAATTTATAGCAATTAAATGGCCTGTAGCCTAATCCATTTCGAGAATGTTTATAAAATACAGGGCCTTTTGACTCTAGTTTGATAAGTAATGCGAGTAACGGTGTTAACCATGACAAAACGACGATGAAAATCAATATGGAAAGAACTACATCAAAGCTTCTTTTAAAGAATTTATTTGTAAAGTCATCTAGCGCAATCTCTTTGAACGATAGTATAGGAGTAATCCCATAATATTGATACTGCAACTTTCGCTTAAATACTAAGTTAAAATCGGGAATGAATTTTATGATTAAAAAGTTATCGTGCGCAAATTTTGTTAGAGAAGTAAGATTATCATTTGATAATTCTTTCAGGGAAATATAAATTTCATTTAAATTCCTTTTAGAGGATAATTTACAAAGTTCATCAATCAATAAGTTTTGATTACCATTGGGAAATCTGGAAAGAACATTATAACCATATGCTGGATTGTTGTTGAAAAAATCCTGCAATAATTTAGTGTTCTTGCTTTCACCTATTAAGACAACATTTCTTTTATTACCTCCTAGGTGAATTCTTAAATATTTCAGCAAATTGAAAATCCCTATTTTGACAAAGGCTATAGACGGAATTGAAATAAGCAAAAATCTACCTATTTCAAGAGGTGTGAACACAAAATAGTTTAAAGCGCCAATTAAGGCAAAAATCATCAATGCAAACAACCCCCCTTGTTTTAATAACAAGAAAACAATCTTTATTAGGGGGGTAAATCTGTAGACTGAATAAAATTTTGTTAAAAGAGCAGATGAACTCCAAAGAAAAAACAGGAAAATATAAATATCGAGAATTGAGTAGTTAGCTTGATTTAAGGTGTAATGGGCTGATGTATAAACAATGCCGGTATCAATTAAAAAAATTGCAGGCCTTAAATATTTTGAGAATCTTGTTCTTGATTTTTGGGACATCGCTGTTGCATCAATCGAAAAGCCTTATCTAGACGGATATGTTTTTAAATTTAACATTCTGGTTCATAAGATTCTCAATACTTCCCTTTTTAAAAACTTGGAGTTTGCCCTCCACAGTATAGTCAGTTACAGGAATTTTATGATTGTCACAATAATCTTTGACAAGGTTATAGAGCCTTTCGCTGTGGTCGAGATTGGGCAATGCCCAAAATTGGTCTTTAAAATAATCAGGGCTAAAATGATTGGGGTCGGGCGTATCCATCTTTTGTATATCGTGTTCCTTGCCCTTAAAGCTGAAATTATGATCTACTCCTACAATATTTATAGATTTGGCTTTGAGATGGGTAGCGATTTGCATTGCATAAAAAGTTACAGTACATCCAGCTGAAATTTCTTTACTAATATCATCATGCAGTTTTTCATCATTTGAAAGGTTCACGAAAATAATATTCTTTCTTTTTTTTACTCCTAAGTACCATGCTCTAACCGGCAAAATTAGAATTGTTTCTGTTTTGTTGAAAAAATCTTTATTCTGGCTCAATACAAGACCATTTACGCAGGCAATAATATCGGGTCTCCAGTCTGTTTTATCATAAATCAAGTTTATTTTATTCATCCCTATGGATACCATATGAATCTTACTCAACGGAGTCTGATTAAGACTAGGGCCATTACCTACAACCAAAATATCTTTTTCAAAAAAAGGTTGAAGTATTGACCATTGATTTGACCTTTTAAGGAACCAGGCAAAGATTAAGTTATCTAAAACCTTGCGGGGTAGATATGTCGACTTACGTACTATATCTAAGATTTTCTCCCTCATTTAATTTTCTTGTTGTAACAATAGCAATTATACCTATAAAAAATAATGTTGCCTCAAAGGAGTAAAATGTAGGGATAGACTCTGTGGCGCCAAATATTATGATAGCAATAATCAAATACAGAATAATCCGGTTCTTGTATGCATAACTCCATTGAACCAACTGTTGCATGCCCAATATAAAAAAAACTAGTCCTATAACACCAAAATCTATCAAGTATTGAAAAATAAAATTATGAGAGGTTTGAAGGCTTTGATCCTTAAATTCAGTCAGTATGTTTCTTGGCAGGTTATTCTCTAACCCATTTAAACCGTATCCCGAAATAAAATGCCAGTCATGGAATATTACCTCAATCGATATTTTCCAAATCTGAATCCTATCAATGAATTTTGAATCTGACTCCCCCGGTCTCTTTAAAAATTCAAAAATATCAGTAGAATAAAATACAATTAAAACTAGGCTCAAAGTTGAAATTACTAAAATCCAGTATCTTTTAATAAGCACTATTAAGTGATAGAAAGAAATTAATATCGATATACTGAAAATAAAAGTTATAAAAAGGACTAGGCGAGAATCAGCTAGCACTAGTAAATAGAAATGCAGGAGTCCTAGGAACCCATAGAACAGTTTTAGTTTTAAATCTTTTGAGCTTTTAATAAAATAAGCTACTAATATAGTACATAACCCTATTTGAGCTGTATTGATATTTGCACCACTTGCTAACGGAAAGTAAACCCTATATCCATAAATACCAAATGCCTTCATAATGGAATTGATGCCCAATGGAATATCAGCATAATACATTTCATAAATTACTAGGTTTGTTACATTGTAGATAAGGAAAGAGTAGAGTAGATATCTTAAACAGTAATTTAATGACCTATTCCAGAATTTAGAGCAGGTATAAAAAAACCAAAGAAAATAAGCCGTTATAACCGCGACGTCGCGCAAATTGAGTTTACTGAGCCATACCGTGTGAATGAATAGTATAATACTCAGTCCAAGTGCTCCCAGAACAATGTATAGGAGATATCCTATAGTCCTGCTTTTTCCTAAAAAATTTATAGTTATGGAAAATAATAAAAAACCAATCAACAGCAAGAAAGCAAATATTTTACTCTTG
Organism: Cytophagaceae bacterium; assembly: GCA_002710685.1. Lineage (GTDB taxonomy): Bacteria > Bacteroidota > Bacteroidia > Flavobacteriales > Flavobacteriaceae > Leeuwenhoekiella. Next base: position 137,429 of record PALD01000037.1, read on the forward strand.
CCCTCTAAGTAGGCTATTAGTCGTAAAAGTAATACATATAAATAACTCATGCTCTGGACTTTTTTAACCAAGCAAGGCAAGCAATACCCTGACAAAGCGGAAATATTATCATAATTCCAAATAACCAAATATTTTGATTCAATTTAAAGATTGGTAAAACAATTAATATCAATAAAGAAAGATATTGTATTATTAAAAACCTGTTGATTCTAGGGAATTTATTGTTATATATAAAAATGTAAATCAAAGGTTGAAAAATTGAAAAAATGAAACCAGTAATTGCTACCCACCAAAGCAAATGAGAAAATTCTTCAAATTTTGGGAATGTCCAACGGATTAAATCCTCATTCAAAACACCAAAAATTAAGGCTGCAACGATTATGACAGGGGAAAGTATATAGATGATGGACAAGTAAATTTTCTTCACCACCTTTTTTGTAAAATGTGTTGCCCTATGCAAAACAATCTTTGATTGAAGCCCAGAAATTACAGCAAGAGTCAAAATTGAAAAAATGTTGAAAAATTGAATCATTACATGAGCATAGCTTACAAAGAGCACCCCAAAGAAAATTTTACCGAGATATCGTACTGCAAAATTATAAATTACCTCCCCACTGCGTAATAGAGTATATCTAAAGCCCATCTTAAAATCATCATAGCTTAAATGCGAACGTAAAATTCTTATTTGAGAAAAAGAGACATTGAATTTTTTTTTAAACGCTAGAAGCGAAATCAAACTGGCTATAACTAATGATGAAGTTATCGCTAGGACCACTGAATCAAATGATGAAGAGTGAAGGGTCATTGCAATAAATAGGAATAATATTATAATTAAATTCAAAATAAAATCCTCTAAAAATATTGAGAGCCTAACACTATTATCCACTTTTGAAACTTCCGCTATAATCCTAATTATTATCAATCCCGCCGCAGAAAGCGTCAAAAGTATTGCCGTGTAAAATGAATTAAACAATAATACCGTAGCGGGAAAGAATAAAACCGAAAAAGCAATATAAGTGATAATCGAGTTGTCAATCAGTTTTTCTGGGAGCCTAGATTCGTTAAGAATGGTCTTTCGGGCTTCTTTAAAATAGAGAATATAAAAATTGTTAGATCCAAAAAAAGTATATAGCCTTAACAGAGACCAGAATATGGCATAGTTTGCAAACCCTTCAATAGACATGTAATAAGCTAGAAGCATCTGGATAAGAAAAAATATTCCTTTTCCCAAAGATTTTCCTACGAGATTTTGAAAACCAAGGTTTTGCACCACTCGTTGCCGTATGATAACACCCGCCTTATTTATTATTCTCGCCATCTATTTTTTAATCATTAACCGGATGCATTCAAATTTTTCCAATAATATTGTTGTGAAGAGATAGTAATTATAATAATAATAGTAAACATCATCATTCCATACTGTCTTAAAAGGATATTCTCAGAAAGAAAGTTGACGGCAAAAATCAGTGTCGATGAAATAACTAAAAATGATTTTACAAAATATCCTATATAGAACATTCTATAAAGAACTATTATGAAGAAAATTAAACAAATTATACCCCCTGAAAGCCAAATGTATAAATAGGTATTATGTGAATTGAGATTATTATCCATTGCATATTTAAGCAACTCTCCTTCACTTTGTCCGTAAGGTTTAAGTTCACCCTCCTCTAGTTGTATTCCCCATGTATAAAATTTATCATTCTCAATTCCTTTTGAGTTATAATCCAGAGGGCTAGTGGAATAACCTACAAGACATAATTCTTTTTGTTTTTTTGGAATAATGGTTAAGGAAAAACGAAACCAATCATGACCTATCTGGGTGCTGCTAATTTTCAGGATGTCCATTCCCTTATATGAAACCTTCCCATCTGATAAACAAAAATTAGCCCTGCCTGCAGCTATATTCCCTATGCGAAGTGTAAGAAAGCCAGTGTCTTTTCTTTTGGCAAAAGCCGAAAGAGTATATTTTTTTTCCTTCTCAAAATGCTGAATCTGATATATATGATGTGCACCATATGCAGTGTCAATTGCTATTGCTCTTACATGGCCTTTTAATAATGGCCCAAGGGTGCTTTCATCAAGATAAGGGTGGAGGCCAGCTTTATACCAAGAGTCAAAATTGAAATCTTCACTATAGTCAATAAGATTTACATTGTCTTTCCCTAAGGTTGATAAATCATATTTAGTTTTGTATGCTTGTTGCAGTTTGTCCTGTACGTCTCCTATACCTACCCCAAAGAATGGATTTTGCAAACCTACCCGTATTGATGCTTCAAATGTTTCTTTTCTAGGATCATCAAGTTTTACAAGATTATCGCTCAATATTGAGGAAAAAAAATTCACACCCCTCTTAAAATCACTTCCGTTTTGAAATTTAATCCCACAGAAGAGAGAAAGAATTATAAGCGATAAGGCTGTAAGCAATCGTAGGTGAATTTGAAACTTTGAACTGAAAACGACATATATCAATCCAAGTCCTAGCAAGATAATATTAGGTATAGAAGCCAGATACATTAAAGAGACTATGAAATATATAGAAACAATGAATAAGAGTATGTTGATAAAACGTGAAACCCCATTCATATAGGTTTGAAGAATAATTGTCAAGCAGATTAAAATATTCATAGATATATATGCCTTGTGAAGGAAGAAGGGCATAGGGTTTTGAGAAACCTCATAGTTCACATCAAATTTTAAGAAATGAAATAAAATATTAAAAAGACCTTTTGAACTTTCTGGGACAGTGTTTAAAATGTCATAAATAAGAGGTAGGGTACTTATTGTGTTAGAAAGAATAAATAATACCGAAAAGAGAAGGTAGCTCCATCTTGCTAATGAAAAATTACCTATATACATGAAAATGGGTATTATAAAAATGGGAATGTATTTAATAGTGTCTTGAACGCCTATGGTTTTGTTTAAACTATAAAGGATGGAAACACCTATAATAAGGGGGCAAGTACAGAAGAAGAGGCTTTTTTTTAGCGTATTCCTGGAAATATTAAATCTAGAAAAGGAGGCTATGGTAAGTGCAACGATAAATGTGATTAAAAGTATAGAAGAATAATTGAACGGAAGCAAAGGAAAAATTCCTAAGGTACAAAAGAAGATTTGCGGGGATAGTCTTATGGCTCCTGATAAGTTCAAGAGATGGATTCTAGTGCATTGATAGTGTTTTCTACCGCCATACACCCTTGTTTTTCTACACTTTGAAATGTTCTTGAGCCGATGTGAGGAGTGATAAGGATTTTAGGATTACCTAGAAATGGATGATTAGGTGCTATAGGTTCTGTATCTAATACATCGGTTATATAACCTGATATGAAATTCTCTTCTATGGCTCGTAATATATCCATATTGTTGACAAGCTTACCTCTCGAGGTGTTGATGATCAGAAGGCCTTTTTTTGAAACTCTAAAAATATCCTGATTGAATACCTCATGGGTTTCAGGGGTTAGTGGTACATGTAGTGATATAATATCAACATTGCGTACTAGATTTTCTAGGTTTTTAGCTATGGCAAAATTTAAAATTTCACTATCAGTCTTTAAAGATGTATCATAAGGGTCGCAAACCGTAACATCAAAACCTAGTTGCAAACATTTTTTTGTAAATTCCTTACCCACATTACCATAGCCAAAAACCCCTATCTTTCTTCCCAAAATCTCATTTCCAGTAATGCGCGCCCACTTGCCATTTTGTACTTCTTGATGCAAGAGATGAATATTTCTAGAAAAACAGAGTAACAGCCCAATTACATGTTCGGCAACGGCATTTTGATTTACTCCTGGACAATTCAGGACCTTGATATCGTTTTTTTTTGCCTCTTCAAGATTTATAGAGTCAAGACCTACACCATATTTTGATATTACCCTTAACCTTCCATTTGCACCTTTTTTAATAACATGGTCAGTATAGGCATCATCTCCACATATTACAGCATCAAATTCATGGATGATATCAATTAACTCATCCTCTCTTAAGGGGCCTCGCATCTTTTCAATATCCCACCCTGTTTTATGAAGTAAGGTTTGATGCTTACCAGGTGTATCTTGAAAAGATGTTGATGTTAAAAGAATTTTTCTTTTCATAAAAATAGTTCTTTCTCCAACTGATAAAAATCGGTGAATTTTAAGCCCATGTAATCCTTAAACATAATTTCATTTTCCGGGATTTGGCGTAAGCCAAAATGTAAACCTGAATGTTTAGCAGCTTCATAATCTGTAGTTGCGTCTCCTAAGAACAGCGTGGAGGATCTATCAAGACCATGAAGGTCGATGATATATTCAGTCCAATGCTTTTTGTTTTTGGGAGATCCATATATACCCTTAAAATAGCCTTGAAGATTTCTGGCTTTGGTAATCTCAAGAATTTCATCGGTTGGTGTTCCAGTAATAATCCAAAAATCAAGTTTTTTATGGTAATTCTCGAGAAACTCAATTACTCCTTCGACTGCCTTAGAAGATATCACCTGATCCTTGACTTTTAAGGAAAATTCTTTTGCCAGTTCATCAATCCTTTCGCGGCTACATTGTTTTCCTAGGAAAACTTCCTCGTAATATTTAAACTTTTCAAACCTTGAAATACCACCATTTTCAATGTGGTGCTGCAAGACTTTATTCATAATAGTATTGCCATATGGGCGGTACATTTCTATAAATGCGTTAGTTTTTGCCTTGACAGACTCCAAAATGACTCCGTCAAAATCAAAAAAAATATTTCTGTACTCTCCCATTAGAATGCTTCTTATCTTGAGTAGCGTAGTTTAACAAATTTATTTATTATTAAAAGAAATTTGAAAACATATTTTATCTCAAATATATTTACGTAATGCAAATTCTATTTAATTCCTTTCATTAAACTTTCCATTTCATATCGCACTTTATCACCCAAAAAAAGAAAATCAATACTATTTGCTAGAAATGTAAAGCCTTCATCTATTTTTTCCTGTAAGGCACGATGTGATGAGTCTATAACGTGAAAACCTAAAGTTTTTTTAGACTCTAAAGTCTTTGATTTTACATATTCAATAGCCTCTAGCACTTCTTTGTCATTAAAATCTCCTGGTTTTCCCATAGAAGCAGAGAGGTCATAAGGACCTATAATTATTCCGTCAACCCCATCTACCCTCAAGATATTTTCTATATCATTAACACCATCGATATGCTCTATCTGAGTGATTAAGATGCTATTCGTTTTAAGCCAATCTAAATAAGAGTTAAAACCAATACCATAATGCTGAGCCCTTGCAAGACCTACTCCTCTAATTCCCATCGATGGAAACCTTAAGTAAGAAACCGCCCTTTCTGCTTCTTCTCCAGATTTTATCATTGGCACAATAATTCCATTTGCGCCAGCATCCATTATCCTCTTGATAGTGACTTCCTCATTAGAGCTAACTCTTATTAATGCTTCCATCCCATTGCTTTGTATAAGGGCAATTAAATTTTGTGCCGTTTCTAGTCCAATGGATGTATGTTCAATATCTATGGTCAACCATTCAAATCCAGCCGTTCCCATTACTTCTATAACAGCTTGATGAGGTATGGTGAGCCATGAGCCTATCGTTAATTTATTCTGTACTAATTTTTTTTTCAATTTACTGGGCTCATGCGGAAAACTCTTCATATCTCAAGTATATATATGATTAAAAACTGCTTCTGCGATTATGAAATTCTCAAGATTGTCAATATCCATTGATTCTAACTTTCCTATTTCAAATAAATAAGGGTTTAGACCTATTCTTCTGTTGCCAGCATTGTGAAATGATTCTCGAGTAAATACATAAAAGTTAGAATTTTCTTCAAAAATTGGATCTAGGTCCTGTGTTCGTAAGAGGTTTGAAGGATTGTGGTTCATGGCTTTACCATCAGAGTTGTAGAATCTAGACTGAAGCCGATTAACAGAAAATACAGAGTCATATTTAGAACACCCCATAAAAAAATCCAGAGCCTCATCAATCGTTTCTTGTCTAAGGTTGGGGTTTGTACTGTGAGTTTGGATGTAAATGTCCCCATCGGAATTATTGATATCCTGCTCAATAATTTTATTCATGGAGACATAATCCCCGCATATTGATGGGAGGCGTTTTACAATCCTAATGTTTTGGTTAGAAAAATGGCAGTTCACATTTTCCGCTATTTTAGCACTATCCGTATTGATAATAACCTCATCGATAAATTTGGATTGTAGAAGCTCTGTCAAAATATGATGATAAAGCGGCTTACCACTGAAAATCTTGAGATTTTTGTTTGGAATCCGTTCAGAATTTCCCTTCATGGGAAGTAATGCAACAACTTTAGTTTTATTTTTCATAGCAGGGATTTTCATTTTAGTTGTCAGCGGAATATTTTTTTGCCTTAAGATATAGTTTTTTTGCCAACTGATATGAAACATAGCAAAACAGGATTACAAAAGGAAGTAGCAAGACTTTATGACTTAATAAAGTTGAATCTTTTACTGAATAAGGATTATTTGTAATCTGAAAAAGATTTTGCATTCTAAGGATTTCATTAGAAGTACCTTCATTTTCCCTTAATAAATCTGTTTTCTTTTGCAGTATTCCCCCTATGTCAATACTATTAATTAGCATTAATTGACTGCTGCTGGGGGAATTGCTTGTCAATGCTTTATTCGTATTACTTAAAAAACTATCTATCTGCTTGATTGAGTAAATATTTTCCTCTATCCTATTTTTATATCTTGTAAGTGTATTTTCATTAATAGCTTTTAGATAGTTGTTTTGTTCTAGATGATCAAGTACTTTATTAGTAGCAAGGGTTCTGTTATTTGTTCCTGTATAAATTGTTAGGTAATGATATTGATATGACAAAAGAAAGCTTTCGGCTTCAAGAAAATCATTTTTTGTATCGATTCTTTCAATTAGGCTTAGCACCTGATTATCATCATACTCCTTATATTTTTCTAGGACATCTGAGACGTTGACAATTGGTTTTATTTCAACTTCCTTTAAACTAAAATCTCCATCAAGTTCAATGCTCTTGAGAAACAAGGTGTCATTATTTTCTATCTTTTGATTCAAGTTGGATATTGCCTCATAAAGATAAGAGGTTGTTGCATTCGTCGAACGAATAATATAAACCGTCTTATATTTTGGACTAGAAAGTAAGTCAATGACAAAACCAATTATCAATCCTACAATTAATAACAAGGCAATTATTTTTATCCTTTGAAGAAAAAAATAAATGAGTCTATATAATAATCCAAGCACATATTTAATACCGTTGCCGATTCTATTGAAAATTACAAATAAATCAACCTCCTGATTTTCTTTTTGCTCCATACTAAGCTTCAAATATTTGTTCTAAGATTTTCTCTGTAATCAAATATGTGGGTTTAACACCCGTGGTTCCCAGACCGCCAGAAGCTAGAGTGCTTCCGGTTTCCAGTGGGTTGTCTGAGGCATAGTACGCATACCTTACCTTTACATCACTGCTTATGCTGCCCCTTAATTTGGCGGAAGCCTGAATAGCTTTTTGATAATGCGCGCCCTCCATCTCAAGACCGATTACGTCCCACGTACTTTCATGGAAGAATTTTAAGATATCACGGTTTTGAAGCGATGTCCCCAATACCGTTATCATGGCCCCCTCATACACCTCTATGCCATTGCCCTCAAGGTCTTTTTTTGAAAGTTCATTGTCAAAGGGGTAATTGTCAGCCGTGCCCTCAAAGAGGTGCGCCTTGGGGATCATGATATCTCCTTTGCCGCCTTCTAGAATACCCGCTTTTCCCATTATCGATATACTCTTAACATCAAGATAGAATGTTTTTCTTCCGGAAAGGTAGGGTTTTAATAATTCTTCCATGGTTTCATACGCCTGTTCCCCAAAGGCGTAATCCATCACGATGATTACGGGTTCTTTCCCTTTTTCAAAGGTTTTTGTGCAAAAGCTGTTTTGGGATACATCCAGTTGTGCCGTGTCAAAGACCTGGACATCGATGTTTGTGCCACTTTGATCTGGTATGAAGGTCATGCCATGCTTAACGGCAATTTTCTCTACCCGCGACCTCATTTTACCGCTACTGGAGTCGCTCAACAGCTCATATATCTCCAGGTTTGACTTTTTTTCAAGTTCTTTTTGCAGGGCCACTGGCGCATAAAGCGTGTTCATCACGCTGTGCATGTTTGCGCTTATGATGTGCAGGGGCCTTTCTAGCAGGCCGTTTTTTTTCAAAATAGACTTGATGGTATCTGCCCATACCTCACCATGTATGTGGTGCCCCAGTCTTTCCCTGAGCACGGGCGAAAACGTGACAATGCGCTTATCGTTTTCCGCGACCTCCTCAATGGCCCTTTTGCCCAGCCAGTAGATGACCTCCAGGAACCTCTTTGGGTTGTTTGCCTGTGCAAATTTGCCCAGCATCTCATTCACCTCCCGAAAGGTCCTGCCCAATATATTGGCCGTATGTGTCAATGCAATCTCACGCGCGTTCTGCGTGAGTTCTTCTTCCTGGAGTACGGCCACCTCCAGTTTTTGCCAGTCACGGGTGGTGCTGCCATCTTCATTGATGATTACCCGCCGCGAAATCTTGTGCGATTCTATGAACAAAAAGGTAAGGTGGGTGAGGATGTCATAGATCTCGCTCCGGCCCCTGGTGATTTCTATATTCATCTGTTCATCATCAATACGGTAGCAGTTCCTCCTCCTCTTTGGTGGCACGATGGGTGTAAAATGAGAGTCCTTATATCCTTCATCGCTGGTAAGGTTAATAAACTTACACTCTTCTATACCCTGTGGTAACCTGTCTATGACATAATGTAGGCCATAAAGCTCAACTTTTTCATCAGCAATGGTGCCATAGATCTCTGGCCTAAGGATCAAGAGTGCTTCACGCAGCGTTTCTCCACTTACGCCCATGGGTTTGTAAAAACCCCGGTTAAAGAGGTGGCGCATGGTGATGTACATCCTTTCTATCGCGGCCGAACTTTCTTGCGCGCGCGTCCTTCCGGTATCTTTATTCATGCTCATATCGCCCAAATATACCCCAATTTAAACATATGTCCCCGTAAGGGCATCTGCAATTTTCCTGTCGTTTGATAAGCGTGGCAACTTGTTCTGCCCCCCCAGTTTGCCCTGTGACCTCATATACTCATTGAAGCCCCCTGGAGGCACCACGGTGATCTTGAGCGGTGACAGTACCTTGCCGGTAATAAGGTCCATATAATAACTGTTTTGCTCTTGTAGTGCGCTGTCTAGCCTTTCGGCGAAAGCCATATTGTTCTCTGGCAACTGGCCGAACTCAATGAACCATTCATGAAATGGCAGGCCACTGGTAGGGTTGATTTGTGGGGCAACTGTAAATTCATTTACCTTGGCATCACATTGTGACAGTGCGAGGGCCATGGCCTCATCTACCTCCTTGCCTATGACGTGCTCGCCAAATGCAGAGATAAAATGCTTGATCCTGCCCGTTACCACCACGCGGTAGGGTTGGGTGCAGGTAAATTGTACGGTATCGCCCACATTGTAGGACCATAGGCCGGCATTTGTGCTCACGAGCATGACATAATTTACATTCTTGGCCACTTCACCTATCGTGTATCTTTTTGGGTCTTCATCAAAGAACTCATCAGCTTTTACAAATTCATAGAAGATCCCAGAGTTGAGCAGGAGCAACATCCCCTTTTCATGTTGCTTGTCCTGAAAGGCAAAAAAGCCCTCACTCGCCGGGTAGAGTTCAATACTGTCTATATCGTGGCCTATGAGTTTTTTAAAGGTGTTTTTATACGGTTCAAAGTTTACACCGCCATAGATAAAGAGGTCAAAGTGCTTGAATATTTCCTTGACGGTCTTTTTACCAGTGGCCTGGAGCAGTCTTTCAAAATACATCTGTACCCATGGTGGTATACCACTTATCACGCTCATGTTTTTTGACCTTGTCTCTGCTACAATGGCATCAACCTTTTTTTCCCAGTCATCGATACAGTTTGTTTCCCAGGTGGGCATACGGTTTTTTTGCAGATAGCCCGGCACATAATGCGCCACGATACCAGATAGCCTTCCGGTCTTTATGCCGTTTTTTTCGCTCATTTCAGGGCTTCCCTGCAAGAAGATCATCTTGCCATCCACAAACCGGGCATTGCCCGTCTCATAGATGTAGTGCAGGATGGCGTTTCTTGCTGCATTGACATGGCTGGGCATGGAATCGCGGGTAATGGGTATGTATTTGGCACCAGATGTGGTACCAGATGTTTTTGCAAAATAAAGTGGTTTACCCGGCCAGAGGATGTCTTCTTTCCCTGCCACGACCTTATCCACATAGGGTTTTAGGGCTTCGTAATCCCGGATGGGTACTTTTGAGGCATAGTCCGTGAAGGAGCGTATGTTTTCAAAACCATGGTCTTTTCCAAAAGCAGTATTTTTCGCGGAAGCGATTAAATCTTCAAAGACCTTTTGCTGGGTTTCCACTGGATTTTTGATCCATTTCAAGTCCCGCTTGACAATGGAACGGGCAAAAATCTTTGCGGCAACAGACTTTAAGTACATAGTTTTTTATTCAAAATCAATATAATTTGTGGGGTCAACGGGATAGCCTGCGCTCCAAAGTTCAAAATGGAGGTGTGGACCTGTGGTGAGTTCACCGGTATTGCCGGCCGTGGCGATAACCTCGCCAGCCTTAACAAGGTCACCCTGTGACTTGTTCAACGAGGCGTTGTGCTTATAGACGCTTATCATGTTGTTGCCATGCTCCACGATCATGACGTAACCGGTCTCTGCCGTCCACTCTGCAAAGATGACGGTGCCATCTGCAACGGCCTTGATGGGTGAATCTTTAGGGACGACAACGTCTATGGCATAGTGTTTTTCATCACGGTCATACCCCTGGGTGATGTTGCCCTTCACGGGTGGAAAAAGTGCTATGGATGCCGTGGGCGACGCTGCTTGAAAGACATTGTACCTGTCCTCGCGGTCCACCTGCGCCCTTAAGATTGAATCTTCGCGGGAAACGGGGATGGTCACCTCACCGGTCTCGGTGGGAAGGGTTTCCAGGATTGAATCCCTATTAAAGTCAACATCCTTGACATCTCCCGTCAATACCATGCGTATGCTGGCATAGTACTGCTCGTTGATATCCAGTTTTCGCTTAAGCGAATCTGTATCTTCTATGAGCTCCGTGGCCTGTTTTTGCAGTTTTGTAGATGAATATCCGGGGATGTATTCCCGCAGGGGGGTGTACGCGATAAGTACCGTGGTGAGTGCTATCAGGGCTATTGCAGAAAACCCAAAGAGGATAAAGACATTCAACCTGTTAAGCTTGAAGGATACACGTTCCTCAAAGGTATCTTCATTTAAAATTACTAGCCTGTATTTATGTAACAGCTTTTTCTTGAGCCGCTTTTTTTCTTTTGTTTTGGCCATAATTTTTTACTATTCAGCAAATATAAAGGTAATTTGGGGTAGCTATATGCTAAAGTTTCATAAGTAACGTTATAAAAGGTATATTCTTATTATCTTTACCATCTAAAATTTATCACATGAACGCATTAGCTATATTTTTGGGAATGATCGGTCCTTGGCAAATTGCCCTTATTGTCGTGATCGTATTATTGCTGTTTGGAGGAAGGAAAATCCCTGAACTTATGAGGGGACTGGGAAGTGGCATCAAGGAATTTAAAGATGCTTCCAAGGAAGATGATACTCCCGCCCATAAAGATGAAAAAATAGAGGAGCCTAAAAAATCTTAATAAGATTAAGCAAGGCCTTAAAAATAGATAGCCCGTTTCATATGAAACGGGCTTTTTTTGTTAAGTTGCCGTAAGCGGGGTAAACTTTTTTATTTTTTGTCCAGAAATTTTACCGACTTAAGTATGGATTCCAGCTCAAACATATTGTCCCTTTGACTTGCAGAGGGTTTAAAGATAAATCCCTCTAGTACAAGATACCTGTTATTCTTCTCGTCCTTAATGGCATAATTAATAAAGGGTCCCGCCATGAACTTGCCACGCACTTCCCAGGTGCCCTTGGTCTCATAGGCAGGCTTGCCATCAATGGTCGTGGTGTACAGATAGGGTGCATAGGCGGCTTCGGTAGCAAAACGGGCACCTTCATCCACCGTGATGTTATCGCCACTTATCTGGTTGCGCATCCCTATAATTGCTCCTATGGTGTTTGTATCGGTTATTCGCTCTAGCGGAACTTCATAAATCGTGATGTTCATGTCCCCATGGGGTATATCCTTGCGTATCCAGAAAAAACCATCTTCTTGCTTTGCATAGCGGTAAGCTGATGGAAACTTCAATGAAATACCAAATGCTTTTTGAATAGGCTCATCATCTTTTAAGGAAAGGTTGATTCTCCTTATTTTTTCTTGCACATCCTCATTTTTAAAGGCGCTCACGATTTTTGCACTGTCCCGTCTTATGATATCCACGATGCTGCGGCTGGTGGGCCCTTGAATAACCACACCGGCCTGCGGGCGGGCGTAGGGGTTCTTGAGCATCTCGATACCTGCCGTATCTGCATATTTGATTTCTAAAAAGGTGCGCTGCTTGCGCATAAACCCGGTAAATGCCTGCTGTGGCATCTGGTTGATGTCAAAGAGTGGCTCAATACGGGGCAATCCATCTACGGGACCGGCAAATTTTTCCCTTATGGTTTCTCCTATGGTATCTTGCCAGAGGTTGTTGTCCATAACCACCGTAAGGGCATTAAGGGCACCAGATGATTCCGGGACGTATTTTTGAGATGGTTTGTTGTCACATGAAATGAGTACTACTAAAAGTAATAGGGCAGTAACTAGTTTTTGCATGGTTGTGGTTTTATTTGGAAACTACCAGGGTCTGCCCTGGTTTTAGCGATGTCCCACTAATATCGTTCCAAACTTGTAAGTTTTTTGTGGTAACTCCAGGAAATTTTTTTGCAATCGTCCATAATGAATCGCCGCTCTGTACAACATAGGTTTTATTGCCGCTTGAACCTGCCTGATTGTTCCTTGAGCCAGAACTTGCCGAAGCAACTGGTCTTGTGGGGTATATGACCAGTCTTTGCCCTATTTTCAGGTTGGTGCTCCTTAAGTTGTTCCAGCGTTTTAACTGTGACACGCCCACGCCATACTTACTTGCAACCTTGCCCAGGTAATCACCGTTTTTTACCCGGTATACTATGCGCTCGGGGGTTTCTACATATTGGGGCAGGGTGGCTTCTTTTCTCTTTAGCTCTTCTGAGGTGACCTGGTAAATGGCATCCTCATTGGTCACAAATTTTCCCATTGCCTGCTTGGGCAGGCGCAGGGCATATTTTTTATCTTCTACAAAGGGGATGATATCCATTTTATATGATGGGTTGAGAAATTGAAGTTGCTCGATATCCACACCGGTATATTTTGAGACCTGTTCCAGGGTTATCATGCTCTTAACGTGCACCGTGTCTGTCTGAAAATAATTATACTCTGGTTTTTTTGGTTTGTAGCCGTGCTCATTTGCATATTCAAAAATATAGAGTGTGGCCAGAAAGGCAGGGAGGTATCCTGCGGTTTCCCGCGGAAGGTAGCGACGCAGGTTCCAGTAGTTTTGAGAGCCGCTGCGGCGCATTGCCTTGGTCACATTGCCCGGGCCTGAATTATAGGCAGCAAGGGCCAGGTCCCAATCTTCAAAAACATCATACAATGTCGTGAGGTAGCTCGTGGCCGCCTCCGTGGACCTCAGGGGGTCCATTCGTTCATCTACATATGAGCTTACATCCAGCCCGTAAAGCTTTGCGGTGGGAAACATGAACTGCCATATACCGGTGGCACCTACTGGTGATTTTGCCCTGGGCCGCATCGCAGACTCCACAATGGACAGGTATTTAAGCTCCAGTGGCATGTTCTTTTTATCCAATGCCTGTTCAAATGTGGGAAAATAGAATTCGGTAAGGCCCATAAGCCTTTCCATCGTGGGTTTATGGCGGCGCAGGGACATGTTTATCACACTCTCCAGCGAGGTGTTGTACTCAATGTTAAAAGGGGTCTTTGCATCAAGGATGGCCAGTCTCTTCTTGAGGGTGTCTGTGGGCACCATCAAGGCTTCCTTAGAATTATAATCAAGGGATTGTACCATGTTTGTGATGGAGTCAAAGAGGTCTTCTGCCATAAGGCGAGACATCCATATACTGTCAAAACGGGCGGCGGCGGCCTCATCAAGCAGCTCATAATGTACTTTTCCCTCCTTGCCCTTAACGGCCATGCGCTGCAGGTCTGGGTCTTGATTGTCAATGGAGTCCAGCAGGATCTTAAATTGATCTGCGTCTAGGGTTTCATCTTCTGTGGACGTGGAGGATTGCCCTGATGGGGAATCTTGTGCATTTAGAAATTGAAACGTAATCAGTAAGGATAAAAATAGGTATCTGCTCATGGTCTTAAGAACGGCGTAAATGCTAAAGTCGTATTTTTCATCCTATTTGTCAACCATCACTTGTTAAAGTAATGAACAAGCCTGTTCATAATATTGATTTTCAAGATTTTCCCCGGGCAGGGATAGTAGCGGAAATCCCACAGCGAGCCGCGGCGAGCGAGGAATTGCAGCGTATAGCCCGGCTGCCCGCATAATATTCATTCCAAGAGTTTGGGTTGGATCCTGCTGGAGGCAAGATAGGATGCGAGTAGCCCCAGGATGCTTATGGTGGCAAAAACGGCTATAAAGTTGACCGGCATGAATTTCATGGGGTATGGGAGCGAGGGCGTGATCATCACCCACTCAAAGGTGATTTGCCCCGCGACGATGAGGGCTCCCAGGAGGAGTCCCAGCATGCCTCCACAAAGGGTCATCAACCCGCCCTGCATGAAAAAGACACGCCTAATCTCAGGTATTGTGGCACCCAGGCTGTGCAGGGTCTTGATGTTGCTCTTTTTATCCAGGATTATCATGATGATGCTGCCTATGAGGTTGAACAATGCGATGATGAGCACAAGGGTAAAGATGAGGTAAACGGCCAGGTTTTCTGCATTGAGCATCTTGTAGAGCTTGTCGTTCAACTGTATGCGGGTAAGTATCTTGGCATTCTCGCCCATGACCTCCTGTACCTTCTTCATGGTTTTTGTGAGGTCTGCGTTGCTGGTGGTCTTGATTTCTAGCGAGCTCAGGGTGTTGTCATCATAGTTGAGCAGTTCACGGGCAAAGTCCAGGTTGACAAAGACATACTTGTTGTCCAGCTCCTCATTGACCTGAAACATGTCGCTCACCACCAGCTGTGATGAGTTGAACGCCTGTGTGGGGTCTGTGATCTGCCCTGTTCCGGGCTTGGGCACCATGACCTGCAACAGGTTCTGAAAGTTGTTGACCCCTAGTGATAGGATCCTGGAAATACCAAAGCCTATGGTCGCCACATGCTCTTGTGGTGTGATCCAGCTGCCGTAAAGCAGTGTGCTGTCTATGGGGTTTACCCTGCGATAGTTTGTGTCAACGCCCTTAATGTACGCTATGTGGTTCTTGCCGCGGTACTCAAGAAAGGCGCGTTCTTCAATAACCTTGGTGTACTGGGCGACTCCGGGGATCTCCTTGAGTTGTGATTCTTGTTTTGGCGTAAGCCTAATGGTCTTGCCACTGGCAGGTATGACCTTGACATCTGGATCAAAAATAGATGAGAAGGACAGGCTGAACTCCTTGAGGCCAGAAAAGCCTGAAAGTACGATGAACAATGCCGCGGCCCCCGCCACGATGCTTATTGCAGAGATTATGGTAATGATGTTTATTGCATTGTTTGAGCTCTTTGAAAAGAGGTAGCGCCTTGCAATAAACAGTGAAAATTTCATGAATGGGTCTTATGATTTTTTGCGCTTGGGCAAGAGGTCACGGTTTTCGATGGGGTTTTCCTCTCCCTTGAGCGAGCGGTCTATGCCGTCGATATACTCCAGTGAATCGTCAATAAAAAAACTAAGGTCTGGCATGCGGCGCAGCTGGTTGCGCGTGCGCTGGGCAATATCATGCTTGATGAACGGCTTTACGGTATTGATCTCCTTGAGGAGCTCTGGGGCCTTGCCGTGTGGAAAAACACTTACATACACCTTTGCAATGGAGAGGTCTGTGGTCACATTTACCTTACTCACGGATACGATAAGGTCTTTTACGCCAGCCTCGCGCAATGCCTTTTGTATCACATCTACAAGATCCCGTTGCAAAACGCCGGCGACCTTCTTTTGCCTATTTGTTTCCATGGTGCAAAAGTACGTTATTCGCTAGATTCTAATTAATAAGTAAATTGCTTTTTCATATACTGGGTAATCATGAAAAAAATTGAACACATAGGCATAGCGGTAAAAGACCTTGAAGCTTCTAATGCGCTTTACGCGAAATTATTATCAACGCAACACTACAAGGTGGAGGAAGTTGCCGCCGAAGGTGTCAACACCTCCTTCTTTAAGGTGGGCGAAAACAAGATAGAGCTTCTCCAGGCCACAGACCCGCAAAGTCCCATTGCCAGGTTCATTGACAAAAGGGGAGAGGGCATCCACCATATTGCCTATGCGGTCGACGATATACGCATTGAGATGAAGCGCTTAGCTGATGAAGGTTTTATATTATTGACAGAAGAGCCCAGGCGTGGTGCAGATAACAAACTTGTAGCCTTTGTTCACCCCAAAAGCGCTGGTGGCGTACTGGTGGAGCTCTGTCAAGATATTGATGTTTAGGCGAGTGTGGGTTTTGCACGATACATTTTTAATTAATGTTTGCAGCCATTAAAAATTAATGTTATTTTTGCGCCCTCTTAGTTCTGAAAAATTGAACATGGAGCGGGTCCTATAGCTCAGCTGGTTAGAGCACTTGACTCATAATCAAGGGGTCCATGGTTCGAGCCCATGTGGGACCACAGAAACACTTTTTAAAGCCTCGTAAATCAATGATTTGCGAGGTTTTTTTGTTTTTTACTTCCGTGATGCCTTTTGATTAACAATGATCCCAAAGTCAGATTCTTGATACTTTCTACATTCTTTACAATCTTTGACACAAATGTGCTAGTAGGTTCATATGCCCTGGGGTAGATTTATACAGTTCAAAAAATCAAACGATTTCGGTACAATTCAATTTTTTATTCATGCATATAAAAAATAGGTTTTTTTCAAGCTCATTGCTTGCATTTGCAATCACCTTGTCCTCTTGTAAGACCCTAAGCAAGGAGACAATAGCCAAGGGCGAAGATACCCCAGTCCAAAAGCCAAACATAATCCTCATAATGTCTGACGATATGGGGTACAGTGACATAGGGGCCTATGGCGGCGAGGTAGAAACCCCTAATCTTGATAAGTTGGCAGCTGAGGGCGTGAAGTTTACCCAGTTCTATAATACCGCGCGTTGCTGTCCCACCAGGGCATCGCTCATGACGGGGCTTTACCCCCATCAAACCGGGATAGGGCACATGACAAACCCTCCTAACTCAGACCAGCATGATATGGAGCTGCCAGCCTATAGGGGGTACTTGAACAAAAATAATGTCACCCTTGCAGAACTGTTGAGGCAGGCAGGATATCATACCTATATGTCAGGTAAGTGGCACCTGGGCATGGAGAAAGAAGACCAGTGGCCACTACAACGTGGTTTTGAACATTTTTATGGCATTCTGCCCGGTGCGTCTAATTATTTTAGACCAGAAGCTCCCCGCGGTATAACCGTAGACAATGAGCAAGTTGTGATCACAGATGAAGATTATTACACCACGGATGCCTTTACTGACAATGCAATAAAATTTATTGATGGGTCTCAATCCCAGCAAGATGACAAGCCCTTTTTTCTATATCTCGCCTACACGGCACCACACTGGCCATTGCAAGCCCCTAAGGAAAACATAGATAAATACAGAAAGATGTATGATGAAGGCTGGCAGGCCATACGGGAAGAACGGTATGCGCGTATGCAAAAAATGGGGATTATAGATGAGCAGACGGTTCTTTCAGACCAAGATTCAAAAGCATGGGACAGCCTATCAGGAGAAAAGAAAAAGGAAATGTCCTTGAGACGGGCCATTTATTCTGCACAAATAGACCGTATGGATGAGAACATAGGTAGGCTCGTGGAACATCTCAAGCAAAAAGGACTGTATGAAAACACCCTGCTTGTCTTTCTGGATGACAATGGGGCTTGCGCAGAAGGAGGTATGCTGGGCGGAGGACCCGCAAAGCAACTGGAAACCAAAGAAGGATATTTCCTGTCCTACGGACAGGCCTGGGCAAACGCCTCAAACACACCCTTTAGAAAGTACAAGCACTGGTTGCACGAAGGGGGTATCGCAACCCCCCTCATCGTTCACTGGCCAGCGGGAATCAAAGGGGACAATAACGGAAAAACAATCAGGCAATATGGTTTTTTACCAGATATCATGGCCACGTTTGCAGATGTTTCTGGTGCTCAATACCCAGCTCAATATAACGGCAATGCAATACCGCCCATGGAGGGAGAGAGCCTTTTGCCCTTGCTTGAAGGAAGTGTGGGGCAAATCCATGATAAACCCATCTTCTGGGAGCATGAAGGCAACAAGGCCGTGCGCCTGGGCAACTATAAACTTGTTATGGAGTGGAAGGGCAAAAACAAGAACCACTGGGAACTTTATGACATTTCAAGCGACCGCAGCGAAGAAAACGACCTTTCTGCCCAAAATCCCGACAAGGTCAACGAGATGGTCGCCATGTGGGAGTCATGGGCAAAGGATAAACAGGTGGAACCCTGGGACAAGATCCAGGGGATCATGAATGCTAAGAGAAAAGAAAAAGGGTAAGATGATAAAATACAAAGTCTATTTGAGATTACTGGTGCTGGTGGGTTTATCCACCTTATGTACCGCAAGTAAGAGCCTGGATAAAAAGAACATAAAAGATAAGCCCAATATCATCTTTATCCTGGCTGATGACCTCACAAGATGGGATACCGCCACGTATGGCAGTGTCGATTCCAGGACACCCACCATAGATAGCCTGGCCGCAAGTGGCATGAAGTTCAATAGATGCTATCAGGCAGCGCCCATGTGCTCACCCACACGGCACAATCTATTGACCGGCATGTACCCCGTGCGCACAGGCGCATACCCCAACCACACCTATGCAAAAAAAGGAACAAAGTCCGTGGTGCATTACCTCGAGCCATTGGGGTACAGGGTTGCCCTTTCGGGGAAAAGGCACATACTCACTAAAGAAGTATTTCCATTTGAATATATAGACGGTGACGACCACTCGACCACAGACCCTGATTTTGAAAAAATCGATTCATTCCTGGGGGATGTGGAAAGCAAGGACGACAACTTTGCCCTTTTTGTAAACTTTAAATCTCCCCACTCCCCATGGACAGAAGGAGACCCCGGCCAGTTTGATAAAGACAAGGTAACCCTGCACCCCTATCTTGCAGATACCCCTAAAACACGAGAACAGTTTATAAACTACCTCGCAGAGATCAATTACCTGGACGGGCAAATAAAACAGACCATGAACTTGCTTAAAAAGCATGGCTTTGCAAAAAACACCATAGTCATGTTCTCCACAGAGCAAGGCAGCAGCATGCCCTTTGCAAAATGGACACTATATAATGCCGGGGTAGGTTCTGGGTTGATAGTCAACTGGCCAGGAAAGATCAAGCCGGGCTCAGTTAGTGAGGCACTGGTAGAATATAGCGACATTGTGCCCACCATGATTGACGCGGCAGGGGGCAAGCCTGTCAAAAACCTGGACGGCTCCTCGCTGTTACCGGTACTGCTTGACGGTAAAAAGGAGCATAAGGAGTACACCTACGCATTACAGACGACCCGCACGATTTTTAGTGGTGCGGAATATTACCCCATACGCTCAGTCTCTAACGGGAGGTACCGGTTGATCCTCAACTTAACACCAGATGCAGATTTTCAAAACACCACCGTGATGCGTGATGCCTACTATAAAGAATGGAAAAGTAGTAAGGATCCTAAAATTTTGGCTTTGGCCAAAAAATATGAGCACCGCCCGGCTATTGAGTTATATGATGATAAAAATGACCCATATGACCAGCATGACCTTGCCGGTGATCCTCAACATGCCTCACTCATAAAAGAGCTAAGGCAAAAGCTGTATGAATGGATGAGCTATTGTGGCGATAAGGGCATCAGGACAGAGCTTGAAGCAAACATCCATACCAACCACCGTGTAAATGCTACTGAAACCGTATCAATGCACCTGGATGCCCTACCCGCTCAAAAAAAAGGAAATATTGAGGTCAAAGAAGATGGGTATTACATCTTTTATCTTCCACGGGGCAAAAAATCCACCTTGATGATAGATGGTGAAGAACTTTTCTTTGGCAATCACGGGGGCAAGGAATATTCTAATTATGTAGTGGCATCGCTCCAGGCAGGAAAACACAAGATACTACAGGAGCCAGAAACCAGGTTAGAGTGGACCGGTCCAGAAATCCCAAGGACAAAATTTAAAATCAAGTAAAGAAACCGGGGGATGT
The DNA here is from genome assembly GCA_002710685.1 of Cytophagaceae bacterium. Taxonomy (GTDB): domain Bacteria; phylum Bacteroidota; class Bacteroidia; order Flavobacteriales; family Flavobacteriaceae; genus Leeuwenhoekiella. The sequence continues at coordinate 157,839 of PALD01000037.1, forward strand.
GTTTATTTGGGTTTAACCCAAAAAAAATTAAAATGGTCAGATAGGGTAAGGTAATTTTTTAGTTTTTCCAGTCTTGCCCTGTCCAGGCCTTTTTTGACCTATTTTAAAACAGAGCATTCTCAAATTTACCTATATTGAGCAAATCGTACACATGCACTTTCAATTGAAGATTTTTTGCCTTTTTTTAATATTGACCATTTCGCTGAACGGTTTTGGGCAACAGGGGCTTATTTTCAAGAATTATTCGGTTGAAGATGGGCTGGTTTCTAATACCATCTGGGCAATAGGCCAGGACAGCAAAGGGTATATGTGGTTTGGCACGCGCAACGGCCTGAGCCGCTTTGATGGCTACGGGTTCAAGACGTACCAGTATTCTAGCAAGATTGCTCATGCCCTGGGCAATAACTTCATACATTCCATATTTAATTATGATGACCATACCTTGTGGATAACCACAAGCAAGGGCATATATATGTTAGACCTTACCACAGAAAAATTTACCAGGTTCAAGGGGATATCTAACATAATTGTAAATGATGTCGTTGCAGATGGAAAGGGGTGCTTGTGGATTGCTGCATTTGGCGGACTTTATAAATATAATAAAGAAACGGGCGAAGTGGTATCTAACCTGAATTTGATGAGGATAAGAAAATTAACCTTGGATGATGACGGGAACCTGTGGATAGGAACTACTGGTGGCGGTGTTGTTTTTTACAATACTCAAACCGAAGAGGTAAAGAAATATAGTGGAAAAAAAGATGGTATACATAACAACTTCACGCTTACCATCTATAAAGACAATACAGGCAGGATATGGTCTGGCAGTTTTGGGGGTGGCCTTGGTTATTATAGCCCAGAAGAAGATACATTTAAGGTATTTAATAAAGAAAACAGCAATATAAGTAGTGATATTGTTAGATCTGTATTGCAGGTAAGTGAGAATAAGGTTCTGGTGGGCACAGAAAGGGGGCTCAATATCCTAGATCTCAACACCCATGAATTTACCAATTACCAACACGACTCCACAGACCCCAATAGCTTGAGCGGCAACGCAATATATTCCCTTTTTATGGATAAGAACAACGGCATTTGGCTAGGCAGCTATTTTGGCGGATTGAGTTATTATTCATTAAAAGGCAATGGTTTTGATAGGTTTTATCCCGGTCAGGGCATCAATACCCTCTCGGGAGGTGGTGTAAGTGCCATTGTAGAAAAAGAGCCTGGTAAATTTTGGATAGGTACTGAAGATGGCGGGCTTAATCTATATGATTCAAAAAAGGGAACATTTAAAAGGTATCCTTTTGATGAAAATCAACAACCGCTTTCTTACTTCAATATACTATCCTTAGAATATGTTGATGATGAACTGTGGATAGGCACCTTCTCTGGAGGGCTGAACATTTACAATGAAAGGACAGGGCAGGTAAAGGTGTATGACAACCGTAAGGATGCACCCTATTTTATAGACGGCAACAACGTGCACAGCATTCATGAAGATAAAGACGGAACGGTATGGATAGGCACTTCACTGGGCGCAAGCCGTTATGATAAGGAAACAGGAAAGTTTACCAAGGTAAAAAAACTGGGGCGGCGCTTTGTGGTCGATATCCTTGAAGATGCTGCAGGCACGGTTTGGTTTGCGGTTAATGGGGGCGAACTCTTTGGCCTACGCAAAAAATCTGGTGAATGGGTACGATATTCATTTAGGGAAGATGAGGGATTTTATGGGGTTGGCCGGTTTTACATCGCTGATGATCATGAGGGGCATCTATGGCTTGCCACGCACGGTAACGGACTGGTGAGGTTTAATTTTAGGGATGAATCTTTTGAGACCTTTGGAGGTGATGATGAGATAGATGCAAATATCATTTATGATATACTTCAACAAGACGATAGGACCTTGTGGATGTCCACAAATAACGGGATATATCATTATGATTGGCATAATGGTAAGGTAGAGCATTATACAAAATGGGACAACCTTCAAAGCAATGAGTTTAATTACAACGCAGGTCTGATTGCCTCAAATGGCAAGATGTACTTTGGAGGGATAAACGGGTTCAATTCCTTTTATCCAGATAGTTTGAACATTCAGGACCTCAAGGGCAATATCGTGTTTAACGACCTTCAGCTCTTTAATGAGAGGGTAAGCCTTGATGACACCCAGCAAAAGACCTTGTCAAAAACCATAGGATATACAGATCACCTAAACCTGAAGCACGATCAATCAGTCATCAGCTTTGAGTATGCCGCCCTTAATTTTGAAAGCCCACAAAAAATAAAATACGCCTATAAGATGAAGGGCTTTGATGAACGTTGGAATTATGTAGGTAACCAGCGCAAGGCCACCTACACTAACCTTCCTGCGGGCAACTATGAGTTTTATGTGCGGGCCACCTATGATGAGAAAACCTGGGACGGCCCCATCTCAAGCATTAAGCTCACCATAGCCCCGCCATTCTACCTGCACCCCATGGCCTATGTATTTTATGCAATCCTGGCATTTTTCATGATTTTGCTTTCGCGAAAAATACTCATGGACAGGGCAGAAAGGCGCAACAACATCAGGTTACAGCAACTCAGTGTCGCACAAGAAAGGCAATTCTATAACCAGAAGATAGAATTCTTCACCACCATGGCACACGAGATAAGGACGCCGCTCTCCTTGATCACGGCCCCGCTGGAGAAGGTCATGGAAGACAACAACTTGCCAAAAAAGGTGCTCAGGCCCCTGCGCATAATGGATGAAAATGCAAAACGGCTGATAAACCTGGTAAATCAGTTGCTTGACTTTAGGAGGATAGAGAGTGACATCTATAAAATTAGAAAAGAAGAAATGGACCTGGTAATCCTCTTAGAAGCCATCTATTCCCGCTTTTCTGCAATGAAATATCAAAAAAAAATAAACTTTACCATAAGCACAAAAGTGCCCCATCAACCCTTAATGGCAGACCCTGAAGCCCTCACCAAAATCTTCAACAACCTTCTTATCAATGCCTTTAAGTTCACCAGGTCTGAGGTTAGGATAAGCATTGAAGAATCGGTTGTTAAGGGGGGCAAGAAGTATGCACTGGCCACAATCAAGGATGATGGTATAGGGATACCGGAAGAGCAGCTGGACGACATATTTAAAAAATACTTCAAGGTCACCGGGGGTTCACCCTCAGCAAACCTGCTGGGTACGGGCATAGGTCTCAACCTTGCTAAATCACTCATAGAAAAGCACGGGGGTATCCTTGAAGTAGAAAGCCAGCTGGATGTCATGACAATATTCAGGGTCTACCTGCCCGTCCTTACAATAGATACCGAGAAAAGCACCACTACGGTCTATGATGAACCACTGGAAATAACAGTAGATCAACTTGAAGAAGAACCCACGGATGCAAAAGAACAGATCCTCGTGGTGGAGGATGATGGTTACCTCCTTGATTTTTTTGTACAAAACCTAAAACAGGAAGGCTATACCGTTTATAGATCAGCAAACGGCAAGCAGGCCTGGGAGCTCCTGGAAAAACACGAAGTAGACCTTGTCCTCAGTGACGTCATGATGCCCGAAATTGATGGTATTCAACTTTGCGAAATGATAAAATCAAATCCAGACCACAGTCATATACCCGTTGTGCTGGTAACGGCAAAAACGAATTCAGAGACTGAGATTTCAAGCATACACAGTGGTGCTGACGCCTATATCGCAAAACCCTTTAAATGGAAACATGTCACGGCAATCATCAAGAACCTGTTGAGGTCAAGGGCCAGGCTCAAGGATAAATTTGCCACCCAGCCCTTTTTGCAGGCAGATAGCTTGACAGAGAACCTGCATGACAAGAAAATGCTGGAGAAGATCACCGCCATCATAGAAGAGCGCATCATAGACCCGGACCTATCAGTAAAAGAACTGGGTAGGGAGCTGGGCATGAGCCGCTCAAACCTGCATAAAAAACTCAAGTCAGTGTCAGGCAAGGTGCCCAATGAGTTTATAAGGCTCATACGCTTAAAACATGGTGCAAAACTGCTCCTCACGGGAGAATATTCCATATCAGAAGTCAGTTATATGAGCGGTTTTAACAGCCATTCGTATTTTTCAAAATGCTTCTATAAACAGTTCAACATCACCCCATCAGATTTTGTGGAGAACAATATAAAAGCACCACATGATGAGAACATGACCTAGAGGGCTTTTGGCTTTCGCCAAATATTTTCATCACCCTCATTGTCCTAATGTTCTTTCCTTTGGCTCTAAGCCAAAGAATACTCAAATGTTACAGTCTTTGCTACAATTGTACTATTTAAAATCATCCGCTCAGGTTAAAATTGTACAGAAGACGAACGCAATAACTTAAAGGATGACCAAAAAGAACACACTCATTGCCATAGGGTTAATACTGAACACATTTTTAACGTGGGCCCAAGATGTAATAAATGCTCCCATGCAGACCAGATGGGGCAAAGAAGTCACCGCTCAAAATGTATGGCAAGAATATCCCCGTCCACAACTTGAAAGAAAGGAATGGTTGAACCTCAACGGCCAGTGGGATTATGCTATAGTTAAAAAGGATCAAGAAAGCCCCGAGGGGTTTCAAGGAAAAATATTGGTCCCATTTGCTGTGGAGTCATCCCTGTCAGGGGTCACAAAAACGGTTGCCCCAGATGAAAAAGTGTGGTACTCCAGGGTCTTTGACATCCCGCGGGAGTGGGGTGGTAAAAAAATCCTGTTGCATTTTGACGCTGTAGACTGGGAGACCAAGGTATGGCTCAATGGCAAAGAAGTGGGCAGTCACAGGGGGGGCAGTGATCCCTTTACCTTTGACATCACCTCTTATGTAAAAAACGGTGAGCAGGAGCTCAAGGTCTCGGTATGGGATCCTTCAGATACCGGGATGCAGCCCCGGGGCAAGCAGGTACTGAAACCACACGGCATATGGTACACCCCCGTGACGGGTATATGGCAAACGGTGTGGCTGGAACCCGTGGCAAGTTCATATATCCACACGATAGAACCCGTGGCTAATATTGACAACAGCACGGTAACCATAAAGAATAGTATCACTGCCCCTGCATCAAATACCCAAGTTGCTGTTGAGGTACTCAAGGATGGCGAGGTGATTGCCACGGGCAGTGCAAAAGCTAATCAGGACATTGAGGTCTCAATCATCAACCCACAGTTGTGGTGGCCTGAGAAACCCTTTTTGTACGACCTTAAGGTAACCCTTACAGAGGGCAGCAAGGTCATTGATGAGGTTGATTCTTATTTTGTCATGCGCAAGATCTCAAAAGCCAAGGACAAGTTGGGATTTGAAAGGATGTACCTTAACAACGAGCCCCGTTTTCAATATGGTACCCTAGATCAAGGCTGGTGGCCTGACGGCCTGTTGACCCCGCCATCTGAAGAGGCCATGCAGTATGACATGGACATGCTCAAGAAAATGGGTTTTAACATGTTGAGAAAACATATCAAGGTAGAACCATCAAGATATTATTATTATGCTGATAAGATAGGCCTCATGATTTGGCAGGATATGGTTTCAGGATATCAATCTGAACATAATGACACCCAGCACGTAAAGGCCACTGCGGCACAGGACTGGGACAGGCCCGCAGCATCCTCAAAACAGTTTGAGGCAGAATGGAAGGCCATCATGGACCATTTGAGGTTTTTTCCTTCCATCGTTACCTGGGTGCCCTTCAATGAAGGTTGGGGTCAATATGATACTGAGCGCATTGTCAAATGGACCCAGCAATATGATACAACACGGTTGGTAGATGGGGTTTCAGGATGGACTGACCGCGGCGTGGGTGACATGAACGATGCCCACCACTATCCAGGGCCAGGTGCAGAACCCGCAGAGCAAAACCCGGGCAGGATAATCGTGCTGGGTGAGTTTGGGGGGCTGGGACTACCTGTAAAAAATCATTTATGGAACCCAGATATGCGCAACTGGGGCTACAGGACATATCATACGGCCGAAGAACTGGAAAAACAGTATGCTGACCTTGTGGAAAATATGGTACCCATGGTAAACCGTGGTCTTGCTGCTGCCGTGTACACACAGACCACAGATGTGGAAGGTGAGGTCAACGGCCTCATCACCTACGACCGTGAGGTCGTAAAAATAGATGTTGCAAAACTTAAGAAGCTCAACGAGCAACTGTACCATGCCCCTGTTGCCGCAATGAGCATCCTAGCTGATTCTGAGGTCAAGCCCAGCAAGATAATGATGTATAGCGCATCTCCCCTCCAGGACAAGAACCTCAAGGGGAAAGAATTAATGGGCACAGTACCGCTTAAGGCAAACGACCATAAATGGCTGACAAAAAAATTCACACTGTCACAAACCCCGAAAAACCTGCAATTGCGAATGTATGGTGCAGGAGACGTCAAGGTGTTCCTGAACAACAAAAAAATTATTGATAAATTCATAAATGCAAAAAGGCATTATGATGAGGTCAATATCAGCGAATATGCTTCAGGTCTTCTTAAAGGTGAAAACACCATTACCATTGAGGTCGAGAATATTAAGAGACAAACTGATTTTGATTTTGGTCTATATGGATTTTAATGGATGACTTCTATTAAAACCGGGTTATATACATCCCTATCCCATGGTAAATAATTTCGCGAAAGCATAATACAGTATGAAAATGAAGAATATAAGACTTAAAACCCTATTTGTCACCCTGCTGATATTGTTGTCTTATATGGGTCAGGCCCAAAACAAAGCTGCAGCGACCCAAAAGCCCAATATCGTACTTGTGCTTACTGACCAGTGGCGTGCAGATGCATCAAAGCTCAATGGTTTTGAACTTGACACCACCCCATTTTTAGACAGTATTGCCCAGCAAGGGACCTGGTTTGACAAGGCATATTGTGCCATGCCCGCTTGTGTGCCCAGCAGGACCTCAATGTTGACGGGTAGATGGCCCAGTGCAACCCGGGTAAGCAGCAACATGAACGGCAAGGACGCATTTTTTACCCAGGATCTATTTGATGTTGTCAAGTCACAAGGGTATAGAACTGCCTTGATAGGTAAGAACCATACCTATATAAAACCTAACGAAGACCTGGATTTTTTTGAAGATTTCAATCACTTGGGTAGTGGTAAACCGCAAAGCGAGGAGGAAAGGGAATTCAATAAATTCTTGCACGGCACTAATTTTTACATGAGCAAGGAGGCAACCCCTTTTCCCATACGTGACCAGATGCCCGCAAAGATCGTGAGCAGTGCACAAGGATTTGCTGATAAATCCACTAAGGACGGGGTTCCTTTTTTCATGTGGGTTTCCATCCCGGAGCCCCACAACCCCTATCAGGCCCCTGAGCCCTATTACTCCATGTTTCCGCCAGAGACTTTGCCCACACTTGATACAGATGGTGATGACCTTTATAAAAAAGGGAATACATACATGGTGGAACGGGAAATCCTCAGGTTGGGTTATGGTGACTTTGAAGAACAGATACCACGTATAAGGAGCAATTATTATGGCATGATGCGGTTGATAGATGACCAGTTAAAAGAGATGGTCGATCACCTCGAGAAAACCGGTGAACTCAAGAATACGATTTTTATTTTTGTTGCTGACCATGGGGATTATGTAGGTGAATATGGCATGATCAAAAAAGGTGCCGGCGTACCCGAAGTATTGACGCGCATACCCATGATATGGTATGGCCCCGGGATTGCAAAAAGCAATGGCGCTCATGAAGCTCATGTAAGCAATACAGACATCATGCCCACCATCTGCGATATGCTGGGGGTAGAATTGCCTGATGGCGTTCAAGGGCGCAGCCTGTGGCCCCTGCTTCAGGGCAAGGAGTATCCCCACGACGAGTTTGAAAGTATCCTGGTGCAACAGGGCTATGGTAACCTGAGGTATGTAAACTTTGACAATTACAGCCCCTATGATGATGATGGTACGCTTGAACGCAACAGCCAGCAGGCTGATGAGCTCAACACATGGACGCAGAGCGGTAGGCTACGCGAGCTGCGCAAGGGAGACTGGAAACTGGTGTATGATATGCAGGGACATGGTAACCTTTACAACCTCTCAAAAGCCCCCGCCGGTATCAACGACCTCTTCAACGATGAACAATATGTGGCCAAAAAGGCCGAACTACTAGAAGACCTGATTGCCTGGGAACTAAGGGCCCAGGACCCCCTGCCTTATCCTCATCCCAATCCAGTACGCAGGTACGGGATAAAAAAAGACCCCAGAAACTACTGGGCGCCTTATAAAAACAAGGCAAATGAAAACCTTGAAAAGCTTAAGGATGAAAAAGGCCTTAAAAAAACCGGCAACAAAATAGATTAGACCAGGATTCTTTTGGCTTAAAGCCAAAAGAAAACATATTGTTTATAAAGGGTGTCAAAAGTTTTGCGTGCTCAAGGTACCATCCTTGACTTTTCTTCGCCGGGAAACTAATATTTGCTACTTCATTAATTAAATTCAGTCCGGTTTCTACAAACTTTTTTAGGAATAACATTCTTCGTAATCAATAGGTCAATTCCTACAAAATTTTAATAAAAACAGATTTTAGTCTGGCCAAGTAAGGGATTAAGTGAATATTTGTGAGATAATTAAGCACACTTCAAAGGGAAATTCACACTTAAATCCTGTAAAAATGTTAAAAAAAGTGTAATTCGTCGATAAATATTGTATTTCAACTATTTAGCGTTAATTTTGTCCCTCTCATAACCTTGAAATGGACTAACCCCATCCAACTTTAGACCATTTCATAAGACTAGATTGTTTTATGAAACTGAAATATTTACTCATTTTCCTGATAGGGATATCGGGATATTCACAGGCTGTATCTGTGGATATGGCAACAGACCCCACATCGCTGGTAAGTGAACTTCTCGATGATGCCTGTGTGCAGATTTCAAATGAATCTTTTTCTTCCCCTGAAGCGGTTTCTTCTTTTGATAACAATGGTGGCAGCTTCCCCATTAAAGAGGGTGTCGTCATACGTAGCGGTAAGGCACAGTATACTGCTGGGGCTTATAATGGTGCAAACCTCAGTAGCCAGCTCAATGGCAACAGTGATGCAGACCTGCAGGCCCTAAATGATTCTAACGGTCAACCCACGGCAATTACTGACGTTGCATACCTACAATTTGATTTTGTCCCATTATCCAGTAGATTTTCATTTAATTTTCTTTTTGCTTCTAATGAATATGGCGAGTGGCAATGTGTCTCCAGTGACGTGTTTGCTTTTTTGCTTACTGATATGGAAACGGGCGAAACCATGAACCTTGCGGTAATTCCCGGTACTGATACGCCCGTATCCGTAAGGAACATCAAGGATAATGCTTACAATACAAGTTGTGGATCAGATAATGCAAACCTTTTTGCAAGTTATGAGCTTCAAGATCCTGCAACATCCACTGTGAACATGCGTGGTTATACCAAGGTGATGAATGCATCGGCCAATATTACACCAGGTAAGCAATATAGGATGCGGCTGGTGATAGGCGACAGTAATGATGCTGATTATGACAGTGCCATTTTCTTGCAGGCAGGTAGTTTTCGTACTAATGTAGATCTGGGCAATGATTTTTCCATGTGTTCTGGTGATGAGAAAATGCTCAACACAAACCTGGATGCTTCTTTATATGAACATAAATGGTACCGTAATGGGCAATTGCTTCCCGGTGAAACTGGTAATACACTCCTGGTAAACACCACGGGCACGTATAAAGTTGAAGTTTCAAGGGAAGGTAGCAGTTGTTTAGTGACTGACAGTGTCGAGGTAAATGGACTTGAGGTCGATAGTCCACAGGACCTTCTAACCTGCTACGAAGATTCAGGCGAGTATTCTTTTGACTTAAGTCAGAACAACGCATCTGCCCTGGGATTGAACCCATCAAAATTTGAGGTTCTCTTTTATGCAAATCAAACAGATCTTGTATCGGGCAACCCCATCCCAAACAGCGAGGTCCAAAATTTTTCCGGAACCCCAGATCAGAGAATATATATAAAGGTGTACAACAAGAACACCGGCAATACATGTAGTGCCATTTATGCCTTTTCGCTCCTAGCGAATGATCAAATCATGCCCGGGACGGCAAGTGATATTGCATATTGTGTTTCTCCCGGCGGCACCTCGGTAAGCGTTGATTTAAATTTGGCTAAAGCCGAAATAATCAATGGCCAGGACAACCTGGAAATCTCTTATTACACTTCTCAGGCAGATGCCGAGGCTGGAAGGGCGGCAATTACGGATGCTTCATCATATTCTGTAGACGCTAGCAGCCATGAAAATGTTTTCTGGGCCCGCCTTGTGGACACAGGTTTGCCTTCTTGTTATGCCGTGACCAGTTTTAGGGTGATTCTTAATCAGCCTCCCCCGGTAACCATACTTGATGATGTGGTTGCCTGCAGCTTGTATGAACTGCCCGAGATTGAGGACGGCGTGTTTTATACAGGTTCTAATCAAGGCGGGCAGCAGTTGAACCCTGGTGATTTTATTGAAGAAACAGGAAGGATTTACATTTTTAGTGGGCCAGATGAGAATGGGTGTACCAGTCAGTCAAGCTTTATGGTCTGGTTGATGGAAGATTTTGAACTGGCAGATTATTATTGTGACCATTTTACCATTCCCAAGTTACCTGGCGGTGGGTTTTACACCCAAGCTGGAGGGCCTGACGGTGCTGGTCAAGAGATAAAACCTGGCACAAACCTGTATGAAACGCAAACGGTTTTCTTTTATGGTAAGATAGATGGAGAGGTATGTAGGGATGAGGGCCTGGAAGTGGTGGTAAGGGAGCTGCCACCCGTTGATGGGCCCACGGACGTCGTAACCTGTAACAGCTATACCCTTCCCCCACTGGTCAATGGTGCTTACTATGCTAAAGCTAACGGGGAGGGCAGGCAATTTCATGCAGGGGACAACATCACCCGTTCCAGGACAATGTTTATTTATAACGATGATGGTTATTGTACAAATGAATCTTCGTTCAAGATAAATATCACGCCCGTATTTGAGGATATCGATGCATGTGGAAGCTACACACTTCCGGCAGTTAACGTGGGAGGATATTATACAGAGGCTAATGGTCAGGGAGAGCGCATAGCGCCATTGACTGAGCTTACGGCAACCACCACGGTTTATTATTTTGCAGAGACTACCTCTTTTCCTAACTGTACTTCAAACACGGGCTTCAATGTAAACATAACCCCCATTCCACCGGTTGACACCCTTGAGGATTTAATGCTTTGTGAGGGAGAGGCCTTTGTATTGCCATTCATTGCAAACGGTCAGTACTTTAAAAAGTCAGGCCGTAGGGGGGGCGAGCTGGCAGTGGGCACGGCAATTACAGAAACGACCACGATATACATCAACAATAAGGTAAACGGCTGTACGAACGAGACGTCGTTTACCATTGAGATCAGGGAACTGCCCCAGGTAGAGAATTTCTCTGATGTATATACCTGTTCTCCTTATGAGTTGCCAGAATTGACCTATGGAAGGTATTTTACCAGCCCTGGAGCAACGGGAGAAGAACTTTTTGCAGGAGATATAATCGCAGAATCCATGACCATCTATATCTATAATGAATGGGATGATTTTGACTCTTGCTATAATGAAGATTTCTTCACCATTTATTATGAAGGTGTTGATGTGGGTGCGTTTGAGGATCTGGCAGTTTGTGATTCGTACACCCTTCCAGCCCTTGCGGTAGGTGATTATTATACTGGAGCTAGGGGAACCGGAGATCAACTCCATCCCGGAGATGTGATGACAGAGACTCAAAAGATATTTGTTTATGCTAAAAAAGGAAGCCGCTTTTTCTGCGAGGATGAGGATTTCTTCACGGTGACGGTATCACAAACCCCGCAGTTGCCGGTCTTTGAAGACACGGAGAGCTGTGGAGAATATACCCTGGCCAATCTGTCAACCGCCGATGATGAGGTCACGTATTTCTGGACATCAAATACCGGGGAGGAGATGGTTGCAAATGAATATACCATTAATGAGCCGGGAACGTACAATATATATGTTTTGGCTAATGCCAAAAGCAATGACGAATGTTTTGTAGATGCTGAGTTTGAACTTACCATATATCCGTTGCTGGAGATTGATGCAACTGCATCTGTACTTTGCCGCAATGCAGAAACCGGCGAGGTGGACTCACCTGGTTATATCTACACGGGCATCGACCCTAAGGAGTTTGAGGTAAACTGGTACTATAATGGTTCACTGGTGCACACAGGTGCAGATTATGAGGCCATGCAGGCAGGTACATATACCATCATGACCACAAAACTTTATCCTGAAGTAGGTGCAGAATGTAATTATGCGCCAGCTGAAGTAGAAGTATTGGAATCTGGTGTCCCCATCGTTGATGTAAACGTTAGCCAGCCTTTTTCAGATATTGCCAATGTAGAAGTCAACGTGGTCCAGGGTTTTGGTTCCTATGAATATAGGTTGGATGACGGGGAGTATCAATCCAGTAATGTGTTTCAGGATGTTGATTCTGGCAAGCACCTGGTCTATGTAAGGGGAGTTGGAGGAGGTTGTGGAGAAGCCGTGATGGATGTTACGGTCGTCAAGTACCCCAAATATTTTACCCCAAATCAAGATGGGTACAACGATACCTGGAACATAACAAGCTTAAAAGAGCACACAGAAGCAGAAATACACATCTTTGACAGGTATGGAAAACTGCTCAAGAAAATCTCTCCGGCTGGCCGTGGATGGGATGGTATTTACAACAGCAACAACCTACCATCAGATGATTATTGGTTCAAGGTGAGCTATGTAGATGAACAGCAAGGACTTGTTGAATTTGCCGCACATTTCTCTCTAAAACGTTAAAATGAGAGAATTTTACATCACGAAAATGATTGAGTAACAAATAGTTTTGTCTTATGGCCATGGAAACGTTATTTTCGCCGAAGCTAGAGAGTTTACCCCTATTAACTTAAATGCTAAAAATGCGCCCCATATTGAAAATCATTATAGGATTTGCATGCATGTTTTTATGGCATATGAATTTATCTGCCGCAGAGGGAGATAATCCTCCAGCGCCTACTAGAAGTATACCCCCACCACCAGGTCTTCCCATAGACTCAGGTATTTCCTATTTAGTCATGGCGGGTCTTTTGCTTGGGCTTGTCTTTATATATAGGACTAGGTTTTTAAAGAAGTAATCCTGCTCACATATTTTCCTATCAAATCAAACTCTAGATTGACAGTATCTCCAATTTTCAGGTTTTTAAATGTGGTGTGTTCAAAGGTATAGGGTATAATCGCAACGCTAAATCCATCTTTTTCTGAATCAACCACCGTGAGGCTTACCCCATTGATGGTAATACTTCCTTTTTCTATGGTAATATTATTAAGTACGCTGTCATACTTAAAATAAAACCGCCAGCTACCCTCCTCTTCCTTGATTTTAGTGCATATACCTGTCTGGTCCACATGGCCCTGTACGAGATGGCCATCCAGTCTGGCACCCAAGATCATTGCACGCTCCAGGTTGACAGGGTCACCTACTTTGAGATTGTCCAGGTTTGTTTTTAAAAGGGTTTCTTCAATCGCGGTAACGGTATAGCCTTGCGGCGAAAGGTCAACAACCGTCAAACAGGCACCATTGTGTGAAATGCTTTGATCTATTTTCAATTCTGTTGCGAGCCTACTTTCAATTTCAATGTGCAGATTACTGCCCTCTGGCGTAAGCCTGGTAACTTTACCTATATCCTCAATGATTCCTGTAAACATAGTTGAATCTATTTAAGTACTTTTGTTGGCAAACTTACAAAGAAAGCAATTCTGCTTTATGACAAAAGATGAAAACATACGGGTAGGGATCTCCATAGGAGACATCAACGGTATAGGGGGAGAAATCATCCTCAAGACTTTTGAAGATTCCAGGATACTTGATTTTTGTACCCCGGTGATCTTTGCCTCGCCAAAACTCATATCCTTTTACACAAAGCAGCTTGACATAGACCTCAAGTTTCAAGGTGTAAAGACCGCGGACAAGGCATTGCCGGGTAAACTCAATGTCGTGAGCGTATGGAATGAGAATATTGAGGTAAAATGGGGTGAAGAAAACAAGGATGGGGGCACCTATGCGATAAAATCCTTGCGCGCAGCGGTAAAATCGCTCAAGGATGGTGAGATTGATGTGCTTGTGACGGCGCCCATCAATAAAGCAAACATCCAGGACGAAGATTTTAAGTTCCCCGGGCATACTGATTACCTCAATCAAGAACTCAAGGGTGAGAGCCTTATGTTCATGGTATCCCAGGATATCAAGATAGGGTTGTTGACAGACCATGTTCCCGTTAAGGATGCGCCGGCAAAAATCACAAAACAGCTTATCCATCAAAAGTTCAGGACCATAAAAGAATCGTTGGTCAAGGATTTTGCCATTGCAAAACCCAAAGTTGCCTTTCTGGGCATAAACCCTCATGTGGGCGACAAGGGAGTTATAGGCAGGGAAGATGAAGAAATCCTCATCCCAGCATTAAAAGAATTGCAAGACAAGGGCGAGATTGCCTATGGCCCCTATGCCGCAGACAGTTTTTTTGGGAGTGGCAACTATAAGAATTTTGATGCCATTATTGCGGCATACCATGACCAGGGGTTGATACCGTTCAAGACGTTGGCCTTTGGCAAGGGCGTTAACTTCACGGCAGGTCTTGATAAAATCAGGACCTCGCCAGATCATGGTACGGCCTTTGAAATTGCAGGAAAGGGTGAAGCAGATGCAGGGTCGTTCAAAGAAGCGGTTTTTGCCGCAATAGAGATTTTTAAGTCCCGCAGCCTGTATGAAGAATTGACGGCAAATGCACTCAAGAAACAGGCAAGAAAGGCAAGGCCATCAAAACGGGATTTTTAAAAAGTTGATCTTGAGCAGCTTGATAAAAAACATTTATTGTAAAATTTAATATCAGGTGATTATCACCTAAATAAAAATTTATATCTTTGCACCCGCCTTTTTAGGTAGGGCTTGCTCTATTTATAAGGTGGTAGTTGTCAAGGAAAGGGAAGCGAGATGAAAGATTTGAAAGTATTTACCATCCAGTTTGTTGGGTTAAAGCAAGGTGAACACAAATTTCAATATGAAGTTGACGACAGGTTCTTTCAGCATTTTGGATACGATGATTTCAATGCAATTGCAATTGATGTACAGGTAGAACTGATTAAAAAATCCACATTGATGGAGTTTGTGATCAAGACCACCGGGCATGCAAATGTAAACTGTGACCTGACCAATGAAGCATTTGACGCCCCACTTGATGGCGAATATATGTTTGTAGTCAAGTTTGGTGAAGAATACAATGATGAGATAGAAGACATTATTATCCTTCCTCATGGAGCGTATGAAATCAATATTGCACAACAGATCTATGAGACAATCGTACTGTCAATGCCCAACAAGAGGGTTCACCCAGGGGTTAAGGATGGCACATTAGAGTCTGAGGTGTTGGAAAAGCTTGAAGAATACAGCCTTCATGGAGAAGGTGAGACTGATATTGATAACGAAGAAAATAAGGAAATCGACCCACGCTGGGCAGAATTAAAAAAACTTTTAACGGATAAATAATTAGGAAATGGCACATCCCAAGAGAAAAATCTCGAAAACAAGAAGAGATAAAAGGAGAACACATTACAAGGCTGCAATGCCCAAGATTGCCGTAGATCAAACTACGGGCGAAGCTCACCTCTATCACAGGGCTCACTGGCACGAAGGTAAATTGTACTATCGTGGTCAAGTAGTTATCGATGCACCTGTAGACGAAGAAGTTGCTTAATACGCACTAAAACATATACATAGAAAACTCTCTGAAAAACGAGGGTTTTTTTGTTTTTTAGCGAAAGCAAAAAAAGTTAATTCTTGAGCCAAAGTGGCCAAATTTTAGTACTTTTCATGCCATTTTGGAGCGAAATGATCCCATTTTCGCACAAACACCAAGTATATGAGCAAAATCACGGCAGCAATTACCGCTGTGGGAGCATACGTTCCTGAATATGTACTTTCTAACAAGGTTCTGGAAACAATGGTTGATACCACTGATGAGTGGATCACCACCAGGACAGGTATTAAGGAACGACGCATTCTCAAAGAACCCGGCAAGGGAACTTCGTTTTTAGGTATCAAGGCAGCAGAAGATTTAATGGCAAAGGCAGACCTTGACCCGGCAGAGATAGACCTGGTACTTTTAGCCACGGCCACCCCAGATATGCCAGTCGCATCCTCGGCAGCATATATCGCCACGCAGATAGGCGCAACCAATGCATTTTCTTACGATTTACAAGCAGCATGTTCCAGCTTTCTATATGGCATGTCAACCGCATCGGCATATATTGAAAGCGGCCGCTATAAAAAAGTATTGCTCATAGGGGCAGACAAGATGTCTTCCATCATAGATTATACAGACCGTACAACGTGTATCATCTTTGGTGATGGTGGTGGGGCAGTCTTATTTGAACCCAATGAAGAAGGCCTGGGGCTCCAGGACGAGATATTGCGCACTGATGCCATAGGTAGGGAGTTTCTTAAGATAGAGGCAGGCGGTTCCATACTTCCGGCATCTGCTGATACAGTGGCAAACAAGCAGCATTATGTACATCAAGATGGTAAGACCGTCTTTAAATTTGCCGTTTCCAACATGGCAGATGTAAGCGAGCAGATCATGATGCGCAATAATCTAACGCATGATGATATCAACTTCCTTGTGGCACATCAAGCCAACAAGCGTATCATAGATGCCACCGCAAACCGTATGGGGCTTGTGGATGAAAAAAAGGTGTTGATGAACATACAGCGCTATGGCAATACAACATCAGCCACCTTACCGCTACTCCTTAGCGATTATGAAAAACAGATTAAAAAAGGAGACAATATAATATTCGCCGCTTTTGGCGGAGGTTTCACTTGGGGTTCCATATATTTGAAATGGGCCTATAATTCTTAGATTCTAACCTAGCTAACGTTTATAATATGGAATTAAAAGAGATTCAAAACCTTATTAAGTTTGTGGCAAAATCAGGTGCCAGTGAGGTCAAGCTTGAAATGGGAGATGTAAAGATCACCATCAAGACAGGTGGTGAAGAAGCAAAGGGAGAGACCACCATCTTGCAACAAATCCCTATGGGGGCAATGCAACAGGCAGCACCCGCGCCTGCACCAGCAGCACCCCCCGCGGCAGCACCCGCACAAGAACCGGCAACTGCAGCCCCTAAAGATGAAAATTCAAACTATGTCACGGTAAAATCACCCATCATAGGTACCTTTTACAGAAAGCCAGGACCAGACAAGCCCACGTTTGTTGAAGTAGGTACAGAGGTTAAGGAAGGTGACGTACTTTGTGTGATTGAGGCCATGAAGCTTTTCAACGAGATTGAAAGTGAAATATCGGGCAAGATAGTAAAGGTATTGGTAGATGATGCTTCTCCAGTTGAGTTTGACCAACCACTTTTCCTGGTAGACCCTTCATAAGTACACGCTAACTTAAGTATAAGGATTGCCTTTCGGTTGAAATTTTTGGCTGTAGCCAAAAAATCCTTTCAACAATCAATTAAGACTTATCATGTTCAAGAAAATACTTATTGCAAATAGGGGGGAAATTGCCCTTCGTGTGATTCGCACCTGTAAAGAGATGGGTATCAAGACCGTGGCTGTTTACAGCACCGCTGATGCAGAGAGCCTTCATGTACGCTTTGCAGATGAGGCCGTGTGCATAGGGCCAGCGCCCAGTAGCGAGTCATACCTCAAGATGTCTAACATTATCGCAGCTGCCGAAATAACGAACGCTGACGCTATTCACCCCGGGTACGGTTTCCTTTCAGAAAATGCCAAGTTCTCAAAAATCTGTGAGGAGCACGAGATAAAATTTATTGGGGCTTCCGCCGAAATGATCTCAAAAATGGGGGATAAGGCCACTGCAAAGGCCACCATGAAAGAAGCTGGTGTGCCATGCGTGCCAGGAAGTGAAGGCATCTTGTCAGATTTTGCAGATGCTGAAAAAATTGCAAAAGAAATAGGATACCCCGTGATGCTCAAGGCTACTGCCGGTGGTGGTGGTAAGGGCATGCGCGCCGTGTGGAAGAAGGAAGACCTCAAGAAAGCATGGGATTCTGCCCGTCAGGAAGCTGGCGCCGCCTTTGGCAACGACGGCATGTACATGGAAAAACTTATTGAAGAACCCCGCCACATCGAAATCCAGGTAGTGGGAGACAGCAATGGCAAGGCATGTCACCTTTCTGAGCGTGACTGCTCGGTACAGCGCCGTCACCAGAAACTTACCGAAGAAACCCCTTCTCCGTTCATGACGGACAAGCTGCGAGAAGATATGGGTAATGCAGCCGTGCGCGCCGCAGAATATATCAGTTATGAAGGCGCCGGTACCGTGGAATTCCTTGTGGACAAGCACCGCAATTTCTATTTCATGGAGATGAACACCCGTATCCAGGTAGAGCACCCCATCACGGAGCAAGTGGTTGATTATGACCTGATCCGTGAGCAGATATTGGTTGCGGCAGGTGTGCCCATTTCAGGTAAAAACTACTATCCTCAATTGTGCAGCATCGAGTGCCGTATCAATGCAGAGGATCCCTATAACGACTTTAGGCCATCACCAGGGCGCATCACGAACCTGCACGCACCGGGAGGCCATGGCGTGAGGATTGACACACACGTGTACAGTGGCTACATGATACCGCCCAACTATGACTCGATGATTGCTAAGTTGATCACCACGGCCCAAACCCGTGAAGAGGCAATAAACAAGATGAAGCGTGCCCTTGACGAGTTTGTGATAGAGGGCATCAAGACCACCATACCTTTCCATAGACAATTGATGGACCACCCAGATTATGTATCTGGCAACTATACCACAAAATTCATGGAAGACTTCAAGATGGCACCGCCAGAAGAAGAATAAAAATCCAGGCCCCGCGTAATAGCGGGGCTTTTTTTTGGCTTAAAGCCAAAATATTTTCTCCACGATTCCGCCTATATTTGAAGGTATGGGACAATCTTTTTCATACTGGGAATTAAAGACGTGGTTCACCGATGTTGACCTTGCCATTGTGGGCAGTGGGATCACGGGTCTTTCATGTGCCATAGAACTACGTAAAAAACATCCCAAAGCTAAAATACTGATTCTTGAAAAGGGAATCCTGCCCAACGGCGCCAGCACAAAGAATGCGGGTTTTGCGTGTTTTGGCAGTCCATCTGAGATAATTGAGGATTTAAAAAGCCATAGTATGGATGAAGTCCTCGGCCTGGTTGAA
The DNA here is from genome assembly GCA_002710685.1 of Cytophagaceae bacterium. Taxonomy (GTDB): domain Bacteria; phylum Bacteroidota; class Bacteroidia; order Flavobacteriales; family Flavobacteriaceae; genus Leeuwenhoekiella. Next base: position 177,088 of record PALD01000037.1, read on the forward strand.
AAACGTTTCAAGGGGCTCGAGATTTTACGACAGCGCTTAGGAGACAATACCATTAAATACGAGAAGAATGGCGGTTACGAGCTCTTTTTGGCCCAGGACAAGGATTTGTATACCAAATGTTCAGAACGGCTCCCAGAGCTCAATAAAATGCTCCATGTACTATTTAAAGAAGATACTTTTGAGGCAGTTGACAATCTTTTTGGCCTTAAAAGGTTGATGCCACGACTTTTGCTGAACAAATTTGAAGGGCAGATTGATACCGGGGCGATGATGCATGCGCTGCTGGCGTATGCACAAAAGCAGGATATTCTAATCCTCAATGGGCAACAGGTGCTAGACTTTGAGGACCAAGGGAACCGGGTGGTCATAAAGACCGGTGATTTTGAGCTTCAATCGCGCCAGTTATTCATTGCCACAAACGGTTTCGCCGAAAGGCTAAAAATAAAGCATGTTAAACCCGCGCGTGCCCAGGTATTGATCACTAAACCCATAAAGAACCTGCATATCAAAGGCACTTTTCATCTGGACCGGGGGTATTATTATTTTAGGAATGTAGATGACCGTATCTTGCTGGGCGGCGGCCGCAACCTGGATATCGCAGGTGAAACGACGATGACCATGGGCACCACCCCGCTTATCCAGCACAGGCTCAGGCAATTATTGCAAGAAGTGATTTTACCTGGAGTTGACTTTGAGATAGCACACTGCTGGAGCGGCATCATGGGTGTGGGCAAGCAAAAAAAGCCCATCGTGGGCAGGCTTTCGCCAAATGTTGCCTATGGCGTACGCCTGGGCGGAATGGGTGTTGCCATGGGCAGCCTGGTGGGCAGGGAACTTGCTGAGGGCCTATAAAAAGGCATTGGCATACTGTTGCCAGTCCTTTGTGCTGCGTATATTCAGTTTCTTGATGATTGTTTTCCTGTGGGTGGCAACGGTGCCTTCAGAGAGGTACAGGTCTGCGGCAATCATCTTGTTGAGCTTGCCCATGCTGATGCATTTAAAGACTTCAAGTTCACGCAGGGTGAGTTGATCAAAATGTTCTTTGTTATTCATCCTAAAATGAAACTGGGCCTTTAATTTATCAAGGTGCTTGATGGCATGTGGGAGGTTCTTATGGTCAATCTCCAGCCTTATCTCTGTCTTGTCGTAAGATCTTTTTATTTCGTATTTCACTTCTTTAGGCTCTTCAAGTGGTTGTATTTCTTCTATTAAAAAATCCAGGGCTTGTTCCTTATCAGAAAAATATTTTGGGGGTAAAATGGAGTTTACGTTGTTAAAGGAATCTATGAGCGACAGGTGCGCTTGCTCTTCCCGGGGGACGGTAAATGCAACCTTGCGCAGGCCTATCTTGTACTGAGGTTGCAAGATGCTCTTGTCTATCCACTGGTGAAGCTCTTGGGGTATGTTGAGGTTAAAGTTTTCCTTGAGCCACAATATGCCCTGGGGCCGTACTTTTTTAAAGAACTTGATGAAGTTCTTGAGTTCAGCCTGAAACTGGTCAACGCTCAGTTGTTTTTTGCTCCATTCCTGGACCAAAATGGCATTTTGTTTTTCAATCGTGAGAAAATCTGAATGGTAAATTTGTGACATTATTGGTGGGGTGGTAAAAATTTGATACCCCTAAAGTCATAAAACCATAACTTCTAGGCCCCCTGTTTACAGGGGTTTGTCATGAAAGGACGGTTATCTGTCATGAATGACATGTCCTGGTCCATATAAAAATTGAAAATCACTTTTAAGAAGCAAAAAGGGGATGGCGTTCTTCTCTCAACATTTGCTTATAGGTACGCGATAAGGGTATCGTCTTGCCATCATCAAGGAGCACCTGGGCTGTATGTACGGCCTTTACCTTTTCAAGGTTTACCACAAAAGACCTGTGCACCTGGAGAAAGCCTTGCTCTTCAAGTTCTTCAAGACGTTCTTTAAGGCTGTTTCTTTCAGTCATGGGGAGCTGCTGGTTCTCCACGTAGTAATCCAGGTAATGGCCCTCACTTTTTACATAGTATAGCTTATTGAGCTTTACGACCTGTTTGCTGTTGAGTATAATGGTTTCTTCAGTCGATTCTTTGGCCTTGAGCCCCGCTTTCAATTTGTTGAACGCGTTGAGTATTTCTTCATGGCGTTTTTCTAGATCTACCTTCTTGCGCTGGGTCTTCTTGTATTTTTTATAGACCAGGATCAAGATGGCCACAACCAGTAATGCGGTTATACCCAGGGCGATGAGATAGGTGTTTGACTTCTTGTTTTGATCAAGGGCGGCGACAAGTTCTTCTTCCTTAGCATCCAGGTCATAGGCATTTGCGGCCATAAGAACTTTGCCCAAGTCGTTATGTTTTATAAGACTATCCTTTATTGTGGTATAGGTATTAAGTGCCTTATAGGCTTCATCCAGTTTGCCTTGCTTTTCCTTTATTTCGGCAATTTCAAGGTAAAGGGGATATAAATACGGTGTGGAGCGATATTTTTTTATAAGGTTTGCGCTTGAGTCCACTACTCTTTCCGCAGCGTCATAATCACCTTCTTTGTTGTGAAGTTTGAGCTCTACGGAGAGCATCATGACGGCCCGTTGACCATTATAATCTGGTAGGTTTATTGCCTTGGCCTTTTTTAAATTTGCTTTTGCCAAATCCAGCTTATCTAGCGAGATATAAGCACTGGCAAGGTTTTGATAGATAGATGAGCGTTGTAGCGGGGAAATGGTGCGTTCGTTTTCTAAAAGTTTATTGTAATAATATACGCTGCTGTCCGGCATTTTACGTATGCCATAGTTTGCAGCAAGGTTCTTGGTGGCCATCTCGAGCAAGCGGGGTTCATTTTTCTGTAAGGCTTCTTCATAGGCACGTTTAAACCATCTTGCTGCTTCCTCATTTTGATAGAGGCGTGCATATGTATGTGCCAGGTCAGAGTATGTGGTGATGAGATTTGGCGAGTTGAGCGAGTCAAATATTTTGGCTGCAGCCAAATGATTATCTGCAGCCTTGTTGAGGTCGCCCTGTTTCATTTGTGACCTTGCCCGGTAAGACAGGCCCATGGCATAGAGCAGTTTGTCATCTTGTGATTCTGCAAGTTCAATGATTTTATCTGCCGTTGTGCTTAACTTATCATATTTTTCCGCACGTCCAGTGGTAGAGGCCAGGGTGCGCAGTATCCTTATCTTAAGTTCCATGGGGCCTGCGGTGGAGAGTGCTTCGGCCTTTTCAAGATTTTCTATCGCAACGTCAAGCTTGTTCTTGCGCATTGCGCCAGATGCTATTGTAAAATAACCTTCTGCCTGCTTGAGCTTATCGCTGCTCCTTATGAGCTTTTCTCCCTGGGCGATCAGGCTGTCAGGATGTGGGGTGTTCTGCGGGCGATTTACTGGGGGTCCTGATTGCCCGTAAGATTGTATGGTAAGGAAAATAAAGAAAAGGCAGCTTAAGAGCAAGGGTTTGCCCGCCTGTTGTAAGGATTGTGTGGCAATCATGATTTTAGGGTCGGTTGTTATAACCTTAAAAAGGTTAAGGTTGCCCCGAAGATTACAAAATATTAGCTTAATGGCAAGTTTTACAGCGGTTTAATATGAATTCCTACAAATGGTTTTTCTTAAGAAAGACCACCTGCCCCTTGCTAACTTCTTGATTTGCAATAAAAAATAAGGGCTTTCCTTCTCTATTGGCCTTGACCAAATAATTCTCCCCCTTGTAATAACTATGTTCAACAATTGCCTTGATGCTTGTTCTTATTGAACTCGTGACCAACTGATGGGGCAGGAACACCTGTTCTTTGCCATCGATGATAAGTTTTGAAACGTCACCAAAAAAAGAAGCTACATATTCATCCCTGGGATTGTTGAAGATAGTTTTGGGAGAACCAGATTGTATGAAAGAACCATCACGCATCAGTTTGATTTCATCACTGAAGGTCAGGGCTTCCTCACTGTCGTGGGTCGCGGTGATGCAGGTGATGTTCTGGACTTTTAGGTATGCATATAGATTTCGCCGTAAGGCATTTCTGCGAAAGTTATCAATATGTGAAAAAGGCTCATCCAGCAGCAGTAGTTCTGGTTCTTTTGCGATGGCACGGGCCAGGGCAACGCGCTGTTTTTGACCACCGCTCAATAACTTTACGTGCGTGTCGCGATACCCTGCCATATCAACAACTTTGAGCAGTTCGTCAACGCGGTCTGCACTTTCCTGCTTTAAACGGCGAGAGAGGTGTTTTGCAATGTTTTCTTCTACCGAAATAAAGGGCATCAAGTCAAAATCTTGTGCGAGGTACTTGATGAACGGCTCGCCCGGTACAAGGTTGTAGTCTGGCCCCAGCATTTTATGGTTGTCCCACTTGAGCTCGCCGTGCTCCAGGGGTAGCAAGCCATAAATCAATTTTAGCAGTGTGCTTTTACCGCAGCCGCTCTCGCCCAGTATAGATATGTGTCTTCCTTTCTCAACCTGAAAATCCAGGTTTTTGAGGATAGTGGTTTCCGCGTAAGCGAAAGAGGAAATATGGACATCAAGCATGCTGCAAATTTAAAAAGACCCCGTAAAGCTGCGGGGCCTTTTGATTTTTATATTGTGCCGTGGTTATCCTTTTAGCTTTTCGGGGAGGTTCTCATATCCCATGTTATATAGTGTAAAAGCAAACAGGTCAGCATATTGCTCGATGGTCTTGCTCACGGGAGTGCCTGCGCCGTGACCTGCATCTGTCTCAATGCGTATCAATACGGGAGCATCGCCAGCCTGTTTTTCTTGTAGTTCTGCGGCAAACTTAAAGCTATGTGCAGGCACTACACGGTCATCATGGTCACCGGTGGTCACGAGGGTTGCGGGATATTTTACGCCGGCCTTCACGTTGTGCACGGGTGAATAATCTTTAATGTACTCAAACATCTCCTTGCTATCTTCAGACGTTCCATAGTCATAGGCCCAGCCAGCTCCTGCGGTAAAGGTGTGATAGCGCAGCATGTCCATAACGCCCACGGCGGGCAGGGCAACTTTCATGAGGTCTGGGCGCTGGGTCATCGTTGCGCCCACAAGAAGGCCGCCGTTTGACCCTCCGCGGATAGCGAGGTAGTCGCTTGAGGTGTAGTTCTCGCTGATCAAGTATTCCGCGGCAGCGATAAAATCATCAAAGACATTTTGTTTTTGCATCTTGGTACCGGCATCGTGCCATGCTTTACCATACTCGCCACCGCCACGCAGATTGGGCACGGCATAGACGCCGCCCATTTCCATCCAGATGGCATTTGCAATGCTGAACGAGGGTGTCAGGCTAATGTCAAAACCGCCATAACCGTAAAGTATCGTAGGGTTTTTGCCATTGAGTTCAAGGCCTTTTTTATAGGTGATTATCATGGGCACTTTTGTGCCATCCTTCGAGGTGTAGAACACCTGTTTACTTTCATAATCCTCAGGATTGAAATGGATGTCTGGTTTTCTATACAGTTCAGAGGTGCCGTTTTCTATATCATATTTATAGATGCTCCCGGGTGTTTTATAGTTTGTAAAGGAGTAGTACAGCTCCTTTTCTTCTTTTTCTGCCCCAAAACCGCCAGCACTCCCCACTCCGGGCAATTCAACTTCCCTAATGAGCTTGCCGTCATAATCATATTGCTTTATTTGAGAAATTGCATCTACCATATATTGTGTAAAAAAGTATCCACCGGCAGTTGAGGGGCTCAGGACATGCTCGGTCTCTGGGATAAAATCCACCCAGTTTTCAGGAGTGGGGCTTGAGGCATCGACCGTTACAATCTTACGGTTAGGGGCATCAAGATTAGTGACTATAAATAATTTACTTCCCACATTATCAATAATATAAGAGTCTGTATCTGTGTTGTCAAGAATTGTGATGAACTTGGCTCTGGGCTTGGTTAGATCCTTGATCAACAATTTGTTTCCTGAGGTTGAAACCCTGGGGGAAAGAATTAAATATCTATCATCTTCAGTGACATTTCCATAGATATAACGGTGTTTTTCTTCTGGCTTACCGCCAAAAATCAGCTCATCCTCACTTTGTGGCGTCCCCAGCTTATGATAGAATACCTTATGCTGGTCAGTCTTTGCTGAAAGTTCGCTGCCCTCAGGCTTGTCATAGCTGGAATAGTAGAACCCCTCGTTCCCCTTCCAGGACATCCCGCTGAATTTTATATCCACGAGGGTATCTTCAGTGATTTGCTTGGTCTCAGCATCAAGGACCAAAACCTTACGCCAATCGCTGCCGCCTTCTGAAATACTGTAGGCAGCGAGTTTGCCATTTTTTGAAAAGCTCATGCCGCCCAGGGAGATGGTGCCGTCTTCTGCAAAGGTGTTGGGATCCAGGAAAACCTCTGCGGTTTCTGGGTCCTGGCCGGTTTTATAGCGATAGATCACATATTGATTCTGCAAGCCATCATTTTTATAAAAATAGGTATAATCACCTTCTTTAAAGGGAGCACCTATCTTTTCATAATTCCAGATTTTTTCAAGTTTTTTCTTTATTTCTTCCCGGTAGGGTATTTTGTCCAGATACCCAAAAGTCACTTGATTTTCTTCTTTTACCCACGCTTCGGTTTCTGGGCTACGGTCGTTCTCCAGCCACCGGTAAGGGTCTGGCACGTCAGTGCCAAAATAGGTGTCAAGGGTATCAACTTTTTTTGTCTTGGGATAGTCTACTGTCATTGCAGTATCGGTTTTTTTGGATTCATCCACACATGAAAACAGCGTGATGGCTGCAAGTGGGAGTAGAAGTGTTCTCTTCATGATGAATGGGGTTAAGTGTTTGACCAAATATAAACCAAAAAAAACCTCCCACACACGCAGCATGAGAGGCTATGTATTTCGCAGCAGCGAAAAAATTATTTATACGAGTTCTTTAGCAGCCAGATACTCTGCAATCTGTACGGCATTTGTTGCTGCACCTTTTCTCAGGTTATCTGCAACCACCCACATGTTTAAAGTATTGGGCTGGGAGTCGTCTCTTCTTAATCGGCCCACAAAAACATCGTTCTTGCCCTCTGCATAAATGGGCATGGGGTAGGTGTTTGTATCTGGGTTGTCCTGCACGGTAACGCCATCAGTCCCAGAGAGCAGCTTGCGCACCTCGGCAAGGTCAAAATCATTTTCAAATTCTACATTGATGGCCTCGCTATGCCCGCCCACCACCGGGATTCTCACCGCAGTCGCGGTCACGGCGATGGTGCTGTCACCTAAAATCTTTTGCGTTTCGCGCACAAGCTTCATCTCTTCTTTAGTATAACCGTTTTCTTCAAAAACATCACAGGCTGGGATGGCGTTGCGGTGTATGGGGTAATGATAGGCCATCTCCCCCTGCTCGCCCACATATTCATTTTCAAGTTGGCGCACGGCCTTCACACCGGTTCCGGTAATACTTTGATAAGTAGAAACCACAAGTCTCTTGATCTTGTATTGCTTGTGCAATGGTGCTAGTGATAGCACCATTTGTATGGTGGAGCAGTTGGGGTTTGCAATGATCTTGTCACTCTCCTCCAGTTGATCTGCATTGATTTCAGGCACGATAAGTTTCTTGGTAGGGTCCATCCTCCAGGCTGAGGAGTTGTCAACCACGGTCGTGCCTACCTCTGCAAACTTAGGTGCATATTCAAGTGAGGTGCCACCCCCGGCAGAAAAAATAGCGATGTCAGGCCTTGCGGCAATCGCATCGGCCATGGAGTGAATGGTATATTCCTTACCCTTGTAGGAAACCTTTTTGCCCACGGACTTCTCTGAAGCCACGGGAATCAATTCCGTTACCGGGAAATTTCTTTCTTCAAGTACTTTTAGCATCACTTGGCCTACCATACCGGTAGCACCTACAACGGCTATTTTCATAATCTTTACATTAAAAATTGGACGGCAAAATTAGTAACTGCTTCACGTTAAGCAATCATTATATCAAAAAAATACAGATTTCCTGATTTTGTTATTTTCATAAAAAAAGACCCTCCCGTTTTTGGGAGGGTTTAGTTAGACTACAATGGTGTAGCGGTCTTCCGCCGGTTGGCGAATCAAGCTTTTTTCCTCAACTCATCGCGTATCTCGATAAGTAGTTCTTCTTGTGTGGGCCCCTTGGGAGCAGCCGGTGCAGCTTCTTCTTTTTTCTTGGTCTTTTCATAGCCTTTGAGCAGCCAGAAAATCACAAAGCCTATGATGATAAAATCAATGATGGCCTGCAAGAAGTTACCATAGGTCAATATGGCGCCCCCGGCCTCAACGGCTTCCTCCACGGTGGCATAATCGCCCCCATCTAGTGAGAAAAAGAGGTTGCTAACGTTTTGACCGCCCATCAACATACCTACTACCGGCATGATGACGTCTTTTACAAGTGAACCTACAATCTTGTTAAAGGCTCCGCCTATGATTACGGCAGTTGCCAGGGCTATGATATCGCCCTTCATTAAAAATTTTTTAAAATCAGAAATAAAAGCCATGTTGGTTGGTTTTTGAAGTTATGATAAAGGCTAAGTTAAAAAAATTACCTCCGTATTTATTACAAATATTTTTATTTATTCCCTGATGATCCGTAAAACCCGTTGAGAAATTGCCGTCAACAGTTCGTATGGAATACTGCCTATCGTAGCTGATAACCTACTAGCACTGGAAAGCTTGCCAAAAACCTCAACCTCGTCCCCCTCCTGGCAATCAATCTCGGTTACATTTACCATAATCATGTCCATGCACACATTGCCCACGATTTCGGCCTTCTTACCGTTTATGTAAACATAGCCCTTGCCCTTGCCATAAGCACGTGATAACCCATCAGCATGGCCCAGTGGGATGGTGGCTGTCCTCATTTGCCTTTCGGCAAAAAAACCCCGGTTATACCCCACGCTTTCTCCTTTTTCAATGGTGTGTATTTGAGAAATCACAGATTTTAAGGAAGCCACGGGAATGAGGTTTTTATCTTCCTCAGGATTGTTGCCATAGCCGTAAAGGCCTATGCCTGCACGCACCATATCAAATTGCGCCTCGGGAAAATTAAGAATGGCCGAGGTATTGCTCTGGTGTAAAAAAGGTTTGTAATCCAGTTTTTCTAGCATGTGGGAGGCAATCTCTTTAAAATCTGAAATTTGTTTTAGGGTAAAATCACGCTCGCTTAGATCTTCGCTGGCCACAAGGTGGGAGAATAGCGACCTTACCATTATCGCATCAGTGGCTGCGAGGGTTTCAAGTATCTTAGGTTCATCTCCTTTTTTAAAGCCCAGCCGGTTGAGGCCGGTGTTAAACTTTAAATGTACGGGATAGTTTTGTTGCTGTTTTGCTTTCGCGGAAGCGATAAACCCCTGCAATACCCTAAAGCTATACAGGTTGGGCTCAAGGCAGCGTTCTATGATGGTGTCAAAGCCACTGGGCTGCGGGTGCAGCACGAGTATGGGTGCGGTAATGCCGGCGTCGCGCAGGGTGACGCCCTCTTCTACAAAGGCAACGGCAAAATAATCAACGCCCAGGGACATGAGTTTTTGTGCCACGGCCGCAGGTTCACTGCCATAGGCATAGGCCTTTACCACCGCCATGAGTTTTACGCCGGGCGTCAACTTTGACCTTAGATAGTCAACATTGTGCTCCAGCGCCGTAAGGTCGATTTCAAGAATGCTCTGCGGCATCTATTCCTTGGGTTTTGAGGGGTCTATTTGCTGGGCATCCTTCACGTCCATCTGTTTTAACCTGTCGCGCAGCATGGCCTTGTAATATGCGGCCCGGCTCAAGGGTTCGTACTCTTCGGTCTCGCCCAGGAGCACAAGTTTGTCATTGGCAGATTTTCTGTAGCTGTATTGCGCGAGGTTGCCCGTGCGGGTGCACACGGCGTGTACCTTTGTCACATACTCTGCAGTGGCCATGAGCGCGGGCATGGGGCCAAAGGGATTGCCCTTGTAGTCCATATCAAGGCCAGCAACAATGACGCGCACACCGCGGTTTGCCAGGTCATTGCACACCTTTATGATCTCATCGTCAAAAAACTGCGCTTCATCAATGCCCACCACATCACAATCATCTGCGAGGATGGGTATGTTTGCGGCTGCGGGCACTGGTGTCGACCTTATTTCATTGGCATCATGAGAGATGACGAGTTCATCATCAAAGCGGGTGTCAATGGCAGGTTTGAAGATCTCAACCTTTTGTTTTGCAAATTTTGCACGTTTGAGCCTGCGTATAAGCTCTTCGGTCTTACCGCTAAACATGGAGCCACAAATGACTTCAATCCACCCAAACTGCTCTTTATGATTTACGGTATTTTCAAGAAACATTTTGTACTTTTCAAAAACATAAACGGCAATAGTGCCGTTATAGGTACGTGCCGGGCAAATTTAGGAAAACAGCATCTAGGTATGAAGTTCATCGCACCTCAAATTGCAGTTTTTATTTAAGTAATAAAACCCAGGGTTTGCCCACGTCAATTTTAAATAAATAATGTTACTTCCTGCACCCCAAACTAAAAAGTTATGAAGAAAGAGTTAAAAGCAGAGCTCGTGAGCATCGCCCATAAAATCCTTAAAATGGGCAACGATCCAGACTATGCCACCATGCAGGCCCAGACCAAGAAACTCTACGATACTCTCGCGGTCCTGGCTTTCGCCGAAAGGCACTTTGACGGGATACAGCCCAGTATAGGAAAACAGGAAATCATTGAGGCACTGCAAGAAAAACCGGCTGCAGAGGTACAAGAAATCATTGCCGAATCCCACATTGAAGAAAAAGTTGAGGTAGAAGCACCTGCCAGCCCGGTTGACGAACAACCCATGGAGCAGGAACTTGAGGCCGAGCCCGAATATGAAGAGCCCACCATGCGTATCGAGACCGATGCTGAACGCGTGGCCAGGATAGCCCGTGAAAACCAGGAACGTTTTGAGGCAAACAAGCGCCGCAAGGAAGAAGAAGAACGCCAGCGCCAACTGCGCCATGAGCAAAAGAAAAATGACGAGTTCCTTTTTGAGCCCGTGACCGAAAAGATAAAGGACATCGTCTCCCAGATGCCAGACCAGCAGGAGGAATTTGAAAAGACCTATGAAGAGGTGATTTCGCCCAGAGCGCACATGAAGAACGATATGGGCGAGATAGGTGAGTTTGGAAAAATGGCAGATTTTGAAGAGAAGGAAACCATTACTGAAACGAAGCCCAAGAGCCTTAACGACAAGTTGAACAAGGGGCTTACCTTTGGCCTTAATGATAGGCTGGCATATATAAAACATCTTTTTGACGGCAGCACGTCAGACTATAACCGTGTCTTGTCACAGTTGAACACGGCATCTTCAAAGGATGAAGCGGTAAAGTTCATCAATACCATGGTAAAACCAGACCACAATAACTGGGACGGCAAGGAATTTTATGAAAACCGCTTTATGGATGCGGTCGAGAAAAGATTTGAATCTTAAATTTGCCATATGGCAAAACTATACCTTGTTCCCACGCCCATAGGCAACCTAGAGGATATGACCTTTAGGGCAATAAACATCCTTAAAGAAGTTGACCTTATCCTGGCAGAGGATACCCGCACCAGTGGCAAGTTGCTAAAACACTTTGAGATAGGTACGCAGATGATATCGCACCACATGCACAATGAGCATAAGATGGTAGATGGCCTCGTAAAGCGTATCGCGGCCGGTGAAACCATGGCCTTGATAAGCGACGCGGGCACACCGGCAATTTCTGATCCTGGGTTTTTATTAACGCGTGCCTGCGTAGAACATGGCATTGAGGTAGATTGCCTACCTGGCGCAACGGCTTTTGTGCCGGCACTGGTAAACAGCGGCTTGCCCAATGATAAGTTTGTTTTTGAGGGTTTCCTTCCGGTGAAAAAGGGACGACAAACCCGCTTGCAGTTTCTGGCCGAAGAAACGCGAACCATCATCTTGTATGAGTCTCCACACAAACTAGTAAAGACCTTGGGCAACCTTGCAGAATATCTGGGAGAAGGGAGGAAGGCTTCCGTATCGCGGGAGATTTCAAAACTACACGAGGAAACCGTGCGCGGCACACTGGCCGAGGTCAAATCGCACTTTGAGAGTAAGCCACCCAAAGGCGAGATTGTTCTTATCGTGGCGGGGAAGGATTAACTTTGGCGTAAGCCTGTTTTTTCTCCTTTTAAAAATGCGATTAACCTATTTATCGAACTTTCAGAATACCCATCAATTTTTAAGGTTTCCTTTTTGTTCTTGGTCTTCCACACATAGATTTTATCATTGAACACCTCAATTTCCCTGATGAAGGATGGCTTGAAGGTTTTACCCTTGCCAGTATCCAGCTTGATGTGGACAAAATCTTTTTGATAGCGAACAAAATTCTTGAATTTCAAGGGGATGATAGTGGGTATAAAAAGCATGAACATACCTAGCATATAGAGCAAGTTTCCTTCAAAACCTTTGTAAATAAAAAAGCTTAAGGCTGCGATTACTATGCCGGCCAGTCCCACTACCATTTTCCATTTTGCCCGTTGATTTATAAAGGTCAACTCTTTTTGACCTGTTTTTTTAAACGTGTTTTCCTCTTGTAAAACCATGTTTCTCCAAATATTTGTTTCCACTATCAATGGCGTCATCTTCTAGCGTTGTCGCCATGCTGTCGTTCCAGCGGTTAAGATAACCAAAAAGGGAGATGACACCCAGCATTTCAACAATTTCCCCCTCATCCCAATGTTGATAGAGCCTCTCCTTGATTTCAACATCTACGGCGTTGGGTATTTGGCTTGAAGCCAAAGAAAAATCGAGCGCAGCCCGTTCTGCCTCGCTAAAAGCAGGATGCGTGCGGTACTCCCAGATATTGTCCAGTTTTTCCTGTGCTGCCCCATAACGTTCGGCCGCGCGTATGGCGTGTGCCTGGCAATAGCGACAACCTGTTGCATTGCTACTTACCCACGCAATCATGCGCTTTAAGGCCGAGGTCACACGACCTTCATTTGCCATCACCGCCTTGTTAAGGTTGATAAAGGCTTTTGAGATTGCTGGGCGGTGCTGCATGGTCAGCACCGAATTAGGGCAAAAACCCAAGGTCTCATTAAAAAACTCGGCAAGTTCTCGTGTTTCGGGGTCGTGGTTGGGGTCAAGGGGATTTACAAGTGGCATCTTGAGTATTCTATGTTTTTTGAACTTTAATAATACTGAAAAAATAAGTTTGGTCATGTTTTTTTTCTTTTGGCTTTAAGCCAAAAAATCATTATCAAGATTACTGCAACCTATTTTAAGGAATGGGAAGCTGCCAAATTTGTATATTGAACCTCGATTTACACCCCCTTAAAACTACTTGCGTGCAACGAACCGTTTTTTTAATACTACTGATTTTAAACGTGTTTTCATACGGTCAAGAAATTGATGCGTTCAACCAGGTTGAAGAGTTCTATCTTAAGGGCAATAGTGCCGTTACCGGAAACAATATATTGAGCAAGCATGAAACCAGGGATTATAACAATCCCACTGGGGTCAATGACCAGTACAAGATGAGGTATGTGGATATAGATGATGACAACACGACGTTTAGTTCAAGCTCTGCTGACCTCATCATCCCAGAAAATGCAATGATAAAATATGCCGCGCTCTACTGGGCGGCAACATACCCCGGTGCCGAGGGAAAGAAAAAGGCCCATGGCAATAGATATGTCTATGAACTCAAGCAGGGGCGCAAAAAACCCATAAATGACATCTTGATCAAACTACCGGACCAGCAAACCTACTCCACCATACATGGTGAGGTTATCTATGATGGATTCAAAGAGGACAAAGACCTTGAAGAGAACAATCAACCGTATGTGTGCTTTTCAAATATCACGGATATAATAAAACTGAACGGTAAAGCAAGCGGTACGTACACGGTTGCTAATATTCCCGCCCTTGAAGGGTATATGTATGGCGGTAGTTCTGCTGGGTGGATGCTTTATGTGGTCTATGAAAATGAAACTGACCCATTGCAATACATAACCACCTATCATGGTTTTAAGTTTATCGATAAGGAGCATACCGTGGTCTTGAACTTTGAAAACTTTAGGTCTATTGAAGAGGGAGAGGTCAAAACAGAACTGACCATAGGGGCCATAGAAGGAGATAATGCCCTAAAAAGGGACCAGGTTGCACTTTATAATGATGTGCGCAAGAAGTTTATAACCCTGACAACAAAGGAGCGGGCCGCAGATAATTTTTTTAACAGCAAGATCACCGTCAAGAACGATGAGGCACTGAACAGAAAGCCCAATAGCATGAACACACTGGGCTTTGACATTGCACAGATTGATAATAAAAACGCAATATTGTCTAACAATGCCCAGGATGCTAAACTACAGTTTACCACAAAGGCTGACAGATATTCCATCTACTTCACCGCCTTTCAGACCACGATAAGTAAAAAATTCTATGAAGAGATAACTGCCGCAAAGATCAATATGGAAAATGCTGCCCCGGCAACCTCCACGACAGTAGGGGCCAGTGAGGGCCAATCAGTACTTATGGATGCCGTACGCGCATCCAGGCAAAAAATGCAGGACGTAAAAAAGGAAACCATAGAACGACGACAAAATGAGGAGCCCGTTGCCAAGACTGAGCATCCCGTTGAGGAAGATGATACGCAAATTGACGACCCTGCCTTTTATGAGGTAGTGGAGGGGCCATCTGTTTCAGTACCTGATCTTGAAGGGGCATACTACATCATCACAAACGTTTTTTCAAGAAAGAGCAATGCCCTGCGCTGGTCTCGATTTGTAGAAGAACAAGGCTTGGCGCCAAAAACATTTGTAAGGCCATCCAATAATTATTACTACGTATACATTGATAAGGGCAATGACCCGGTGTCTTTGTACAAAAAAATACAGGAACTTAGAAAACGCGACCAGATGGAAAAAACCTGGATGCTTAAAATCAACCTTGATTAATGCGCTGGACGCTTAAACCTAAACCTGACGAAACCCTTGTTGCCGAACTTTCTGGCAGACTGGGCGTGCCGTCAACCATTGCCTATCTCCTGGTACAACGCGGCATAAAAACTTTCGCGGAAGCAAAAAAATTCTTTAGGCCATCGCTTGATGATCTGCACGACCCTTTCTTAATGCAGGACATGCGGCAGGCCGTGGACCGTATCAACCTGGCTATTAAAAATGGAGAAAACATCCTGGTATATGGCGATTATGACGTGGACGGCACCACCAGCGTGGCATTGATGCGCAGCTATCTGGAAGCCCAGGGGGCAGCCGTGGCGTCTTACATACCAGACCGCTATACAGAAGGGTATGGGGTTTCCATTCAAGGTATTGATTTTGCGCATGACAATGACATGGCCTTGATCGTGGCTTTGGATTGTGGCATCAAGGCAAAAGAAAAGGTGGCCTACGCCAATAAACTGGGCATTGACTTCATTATCTGTGACCATCACCGGCCAGGCCCAGAAATACCAGATTGTGTTGCCGTGCTCGACCCCAAACGTGAAGATTGCAACTACCCTTATGATGAATTATGCGGTTGTGGCGTGGGGTTTAAATTGATACAGGCGCTACATCAATGCCAGGACCTGCCCGTGACCACGCTGGTACCCTATTTAGATTTGGTCGCCACGGCCATCGCTGCTGATATTGTCCCCATCACGGGCGAGAATAGGGTTTTGGCACATTTTGGGCTGGAGGTTATCAATACGCTTCCGCGAAATGGCATCAAGGCCCTGATAGACAATGTGAACAAGAAGGAGCTTACCATAACTGATGTCGTGTTTATCGTCGCACCGCGCATCAATGCAGCAGGACGCATAAAGCACGGCCTGCATGCAGTGGAGCTGCTTATTGAAGAAGATTTTGATATGGCTTGTGCCATGGCTTCGGGCATTGAGGGTCTTAATACAGAGCGCAAGGACCTGGATGCACAGATAACCAAGGAGGCCCTGGCACAAATAGAAGAACTTAAGGAACAGGAGAGAAAAACCACGGTTGTTTTTGGCGAAAGCTGGCATAAAGGTGTCATAGGTATTGTTGCCTCCAGATTGATCGAGACGTATTATAGGCCCACTTTGGTCTTTACAAAAAGCGGTGAAAAGCTTGCCGCGAGTGCACGCTCGGTAAAAGGGTTTGACGTTTATGAAGCCCTTGAGGGCTGCGCTGAGCATATTGAGCAGTTTGGCGGACATAAATATGCCGCGGGATTGACCCTGCTTGAAGCAGATTATGAAAAATTCAAGCAGAAGTTTGAAGAGGTGGTCTCCACTACAATTCCGCAGCATTTATTGACCCCGGAAATTTCTGTGGACCTTGAGTTGGAATTCGATGAGGTCAACCCAAAGTTCTATCGTATTTTAAGGCAGTTTGCCCCGTTTGGGCCAGGCAATATGACCCCGGTCTTTATGTCAACTGATTTACGGGATACGGGATATGGCAAATGTGTGGGGGCAGATGACCTGCATTTAAAATGCACGGTCGTGCAACATGGTGTTCCGGGACAATATCAAGGGCCATCTTTTGGGGCAATAGGTTTTAACCTGGGTTCAAAATGCGGCCTTATTGAACGTCAAAAAACATTTAAAGCGGTGTATTCCATCGACCTGAATGAATGGCAGGGTAATGTTTCGCTACAATTAAAGCTCAGGGATATTCAAGAATAAACCTCAAATTATTTAGATTAATTCTAAACAAGGTTTTATATTTGTGTAAAACCCGGTTATGAAACACATCGATATCATTTTTAAGAATGACCACGGGATATCCTTTTTTTGGAAAAAGAATGAACAAAGCACCGTTGACCTTGCGCAAGTGGTCTTCAGGGATATTGGCTTCTATCTCACCCTTGACGAGCTCAAGGAATTCTCAAACCTGGTAAGCGTGAGCCTGCAACATGCCGTTTGTCAAAACTGCCCGCATGGCAAGGACTGCCGTTCTTTTTTGCTCAAGACCCCGGCTGCAAAGATTGATTTGGCGATAAGCCTTAATGAACTCAATGGCCTGCAGGAGCTGCTGGATAAAACGATTATTAAAATGGATACGATTATCTATATCCAGGGGTCGTTGAACTAACCTTCAAATTTTTTTAGGGAAAAATCCGTTCCATCAAAAACACCATAGGTGTAATGCCCTATCCAGTCGCCTAGATTGTAGTATGTGGAGTTGTCGCCCACTTCTATCTTCATGGGCAAGTGGCGGTGGCCAAAAATAAAATAATCATAGTGCTCACTTTCTAGTTTACGCTTTGCATAAGCCGCAAGCCACTCGTTTTCCTCACCTAAAAACTCCTTGTCATCTTCTCCAGATATAAGTTTGTTCTTTACCGAGAGGTGCTGTGCCAACCGTACGCCCACATCTGGATGCAACCAGCGGTAGAGCCACTTTGAAAACGGGTTTACAAACACTTTTTTCATGCGTTTATACCCCATGTCTCCCGGGCCTTTGCCATCACCATGGCCTATAAAGAACTTTTTGTTGTTAAAGGTAAAGACCTTGGGGTCGTGGTAGACCGGGATGTCGAGCTCTTCTTCAAAATACCCATTCATCCAGAGGTCATGATTGCCCACAAAAAAATAGATGGGGATACCGCTGTCGCGAATTTCTGCCAGCTTCCCCAAAACGCGTATGTGGCCTTTGGGCACCACCGTTTTATACTCAAACCAAAAATCAAAGAGGTCCCCAAGCAGGAAGATTGCAGCTGCATCTTCTTTTATGCTATCTAGCCAGCGCACAAATTTCTTCTCACGCGGTTTGCTTGCTTCGCGGGTGGGTGCGCCCAGGTGATTGTCACTGGAGAAATAGATTTTTTTTCCGGCAGGTATTTGCATGGGGTCAAAGATAGTATAAGCATAATAATTTGGCTTAAGCCAAATTATCACCGCCGTTATTTAATTATCTGAAGCAAACCATTGTGCAAAACTGGTATCGGTTTCCTGTAGTTTTAAACTGTGAAGTATTATGTTTTCAGGAAGGCGTGCCTTGATTTTTGAGGCAAAATCAATAACCATCATCTCGCTGGTGGGTTGATAATCTACAAGCAGCACGTTATGCCCCCGTGTTGAAAGTTCCTTCGCGAGTTCAGTATGTGGGGTGTTCTTGTTGAAGACCGTCGCGTGGTCAAAAACATCCACGATTTCTTCTTTTACGATTTTCTTGAGGTCGCCAAAGTCAATAACCATCCCATATTTTACATGATTGTTATCTGCAATGGGTTGACCTATCACCGTCACCGAAAGTTTATAGCTATGACCGTGGACATTGCGGCATTTACCATCATACCCATACAGGGCATGGCCGGTTTCAAAAGAAAATTTCTTTGTGATCCTTATGTTAGCCATTTTTACGGTCTCTGTGTTTTTTGATATAAAGTAGGATGAGTACGATGAGCAAAATCGTGGTAACACCTATAAAAACCCCATAATCACTTACAAAATCTGAGAAGCGATATTCTATTTCGCCCGGGGCCGTGTCCTGAAGTTCTTGAAAGATATAGTATAAAAATTGGCTCATCTTCTTCCTCTAAATTTATTCCATACCACCACGATGACCAGTACCACCGCAAGGATTAAAAAGAGGCCGGTACCGCTCAAAAACTGTAAGATATCCATAAGATCATGTTGCGTTCAACTTCACAAAAGTAGCAAGAAAACAATGGTTGGGCACATTTTTTAACCTCTGGTGTTAAAATTGATTTTTGTATTCAGATTTTCACTTCATTTGCGCGCTTTTTAAATACCGCGACCTGATGATTTTTAAAGATATAGCTTTTGAAAAAAATGCCCTGTATGAGCATATTATAGATGATTTGCTTGAGCAAAAATACAGTGTCATCGATACATTTTTTAATCATCAAGAAGTGGCACTCCTGCAAAACTCGCTCCAACAGGTGTACGAGAACGACAAGTTTAAAAAGGCGGCGATAGGCAACAGGACAAATGAGGAAATTGACAAGACCATTCGCGGGGATTTTATCTATTGGATTGACGAGCAAAAGCGCAGTCCTGCCGAGGATATGTTCTTCACAAAAGTGAACAACCTGATAGACTATCTCAACCGCACCTGTTTTTTAGGCATTCTTCAAAAGGAATTTCACTATGCCGTGTACCCCACGGGCACGTTTTATAAAAGGCATCTTGACACTTTTCAAAACGACGACAGGCGCAAACTTTCAATTGTGTGCTACCTCAATGATGAAGACTGGACGGTCGAGGACGGCGGCCAGCTCACCATTTATATGCCTTACGGCGAAAGCGAAACTGCAATAGACCTCCTGCCCAAAGCAGGAAGAATGGTCATTTTTGAGAGCCAGGAGCTTGAGCACGAAGTAAAGCCCGTCAATGCCCCAGAACGCTGGAGCATAACAGGATGGCTCAAGACACGCTAGCCCCAACCTGAGGTTTAAACCGTGCCCTGAACTTAAAGACAAGAGCAAGGCTGCGCACGAGCATCCATGCGGTAAAGGCCAGCCAGACGGCATAGAGTTTAAAACCCAACCTGTCAAAAATGAGCAGGACCGGCACGAAGCCCAAAAAAGTTGCCATCATCAATACATTGCGCAGGTATTTCATCTCACCGATACCCTTAAAAATCCCGTCAAAGATAAATGCGAGCGCATTGAGCGGCTGCAACAAGATCACGATAAAAAACAGCTCTTTGTACCGGTCGATCACGAGGCTTTCCTTGCTAAAGATGAGGCCAAGAGGTTCATAGAGGACAACGCCCACCAGCATCAATATCCCAGCAACGGCAAAGCCATACAGGCTTACTTTTTTGGCAAGGTGCCATAGGCCATCATAATCCCTGGCGCCCAGTAAACGGCCTGCAAGAATATTTCCGGCGGCGGCATACCCATCAATAAAAAATGCCGAAAACAGCCAGATGTTAACTAAAATGGTCTGTGCGGCAATATAGGTCTTGCCATAATCCGTGGCGTATGAATTTGCCAGGAACAAGGCAAGGTTTAGCGCAAGCGTACGTATAAAAAGGTTTGCGGCCATCCCTATCAACCTGTACAGTTCTGGATGTACGGGCAGCACGAGTTTCAGGCTTACATGGGTCTTGCGCAGCAGTAGGATAAATGCTGCAACGGCCATAAACCCTTGAGCACAGAGGCTGGCATACGCTGCTCCACGTATTCCCATTTCTGGGATAAAACCTTCAACGCCATAAACCAAGACCATGTCCAGCCCTATGTTGAGCACCGCGCCCAAAATGGCAACGACCATGGGCCAAAATGTATTTTGCAAGCCCCTGAAAATACCAAAAACCGCAAACGTAAAGAGCGTAAAAGGAAATCCCCATACACGGATACCATAATACTCAACACAGTATTTTAAAATAAGACCATCAGCATTGTAGAGGCTAAAAATGGATTCAATAAAAAAAAGGGTCGAGCCCAAAATAAGCAAGCTCAGCACAATGTTGAGGTAGATGGCCTGCGCCGGCAGGTTTTTTATCTCGTCCAGCTTGCCAGCGCCCAGATATTGAGCAATTATTGCTTGTAGGGCACTGCGCGTCTGGCCCAGTACCCAGATTAAAGCCGAGAGAAAAGAACCCACGATACCCACGGCCGCAAGGGCTTCGGTGGCGTTGACATCTATATTTCCTACCACGGCGGCATCTGTGGCAGAAAGTATGGGCTCTGCGATGCCGGTGAGCAAAGCGGGAACGGCCAGCCTGTTGATATTTTTAAAACTGAGCAGTGATTGACTCAATATACGTTGATTTTTGGTTTATAAAACGAGCTCGTAACAGTAAAAGGGATGCTCACTCTGTTTGGGAAAATATATATTGCCCAAGCGTTTGTAGCCTCTTTGCTCATAAAATTTTTGGTTTCGGGGGTTTTGGCTAAAGGTATCCAGGCGTATGGAATCATAACTGTTTTCCCTTGCTTGCCTTTCGGCGAAAGCCATAAGTTCTTGAGCGATGCCCCTGCCCTGCATTGCTGGGAGGACAGCCAGGCGGTGTATGTAAACGTTGCGGGAATCCTTTGGCGTAAGCCAAGAAATGGGGATGTACTCTTCATCCATGAGGGTTGAGGTGACAATTGTCCCTGATATTTTGCCATCGATGAGGTACAGATAGAGTTCGCCGCGTTCTATGTCGTTTAAAAACGCTGCTCTTGACGGGTAATGCTCGTTCCATTGATGGATGCCTTTTACGATCATATGTTGAGCGCAGGCCCTTGTCAATTGCAGGATTTCATCAATTTCATCAGATTTTGCCAGTCTTATCACGGGAAGCGTTAATTTTGCAACGAAAATACCTTTAAAAGGCCAAAGATGAAAACAGTTTTTCTCCCATTAGGCGACAAGCCTATCTCGCATTATCCCGTTCAATATGCTATTGAAATTTCTGCTGCCCTTGGCGCGACCTTGATTGTTTCTAGGTTGTACCGTGAAGATGCTAGGAGCAGGGGATTGCTCAAGGGGAATCTTACGGTTGCCGAAATCTCATCACAGGAAATACAAAAGGAACTTGAAAATTTTGAGCTTAAGGGTGATTATAAGATCATACCGGTAGAAGGGGATGACCTTATTGAGGCTGTTGCAAAATTTCACCAGAAGGAAAACATTGATTTAATCGTGCTTCCTCCACGTCATCAGGATATTCATGAAGCGTATTTTTTAGGGAGCGTCTCTGGGGGTTTTGTAAAAAAAACCGATATCCCTGCGCTTATCGTGCCCGAAGGGTATGGCTTTAAGCCCGTAAAAAATATCTTGATGGCTATTAAATCTGGCATCATCAAGGATGAAAAGGTGTTGTTGCCACTGGAGGATATCATGAAGGCCGAAGATGCCATAGTACGCCTGTTACAGGTAAAAACACCAGATTACCTGCCCGAAGATTCAGAATTCAACGAGGTTCTGGGCAAGTTGATTTCTGCCTATAAATCCAGTGAAAATGCCACCTTGTTTCAAGGATTGCTGGAGCACCTCAATGAGAATTATCCTGATATGTTGTGCGTGTTCAGGCGCAAGAGGGGGTTTTTTACAAAGCTGTGGGAAGAGAGCAGGATAAAAAAATCAGACTTTGAAAGTAGAATTCCGTTATTGGTTTTAAAAGAAGCTGAATAGCATAAGTAAAAATAACTATATTTGCCCTCCACAAACTGGGGATGTAGCTCAGTTGGCTAGAGCGCTTGCATGGCATGCAAGAGGTCGTGGGTTCGAATCCCATCTTCTCCACAAAGTCCACCATATCCTGGTGGACTTTTTTATTAAAAGAACTTCATGGGTATTTCCTTCTCGATAAACGCTTGTGCCGGTGAGCATATTTCATCGATGAGCTTGGTGAGCGATACTTCAAAGTCATAAAGAATAGTATCGTCAATCATATTGTTCTTGTCCATGGTAAAGGGTAAAAAACCTTCTTTCATATTCTTAAATGAAATAATCCCTGCAAGAAAGTCCTCATTATACGCCCCGGACTTTTTGAGCATCAGGGCATAGCACAAGACCTGGAAAGGTTTAGAATATTTATCATAATCTGTAAAGAGCATGTCCCAGTCATTGACATTAAGGTTTCGCTTGAGCACTTTGCCCGTTTTGTAATCCACGATACGCAATTGACCATTTACCCGGTCAACCCGGTCAACCTTTCCCCTGAGCTTTACAGGATAATCAGTACCGGTAAGAGCTACTTTAAAATCACTTTCTAGATCCAGGATTATGATTTCATCACCCGCCTTGACCTGTTCTCTCTCCATGGCAATAAAATTGCGTACAAATTGCAGGGCCACGTTGTAGATGATAAGGTTCATTCCCAGTTTTATGTTTTCGGCGCTGTATGCCTTGCCAAAATGCCCCGTGACTTCTTTTTCAACATTTTTTTCTATTCTGTCAAGGATGGCCAGGGAGAGTATTTTACCTGTATGTGGCGTGTAAAGAGCTTCAAGGCTGTCGTGTACTATGGTCCCCAGGGTATTGTGTGCCACGGTATCTTCAACTTCATCAAGTTCTTTTATCCCCAGCACATAACGGTTGTAAAAATCAATGGGATTTCTTATATAGGTTGATAAGCCTGACGGCGAAAAACCCTGGGCGGCCCTCTCGTGCAAAAGCGCGACGACCTTAGGGGTTTTTTCAACGGTCTTGAGCTGCGATGCCTCAAGGGTTACTTCCGCCGAAGCGGTAAACTCACGGTAGCTGTATCGCGCATCGATATCAGTTTCTAGCTGGAGCAAAAAACGGCTTTTCTCACCGCTGTCAAGCCCATCTGCTACATTGTTGTAAAGAAAAAAAGCGCGTTGTGCCCGTTGGAGCAGCCGGAAGAAATGATAGGCATAAATGGCATCTTTTTCCCGGTATGTGGGCAGGACAAATTCTTTTTTCATATCAAACGGGATGAAGCTGTTCTGGCTTTTGCCAGAAGGTAGCGTACCCTCGTTCAACGATGTTATGATAACGGTCTCAAAATCTAATACCCTTGACTCTAGCACCCCCATGATTTGAAGGCCGGTGTATGGGTCCCCACGCAAGTCCAGGGTCTCGTTTTTTAAAATATCCAGGTAGAAATAATATAATGTCTTAATGTCCTTGATGTGACTTTCTTTGGTCAGCAGTAATTTGAGTTGGTTAAAGATTTCAAGGAAACCGTTGAGGTATTCTAATCTTAAAGGTTCTTTGTTGTCAATGTGTTTTTGTTGAAGAAACCTCGTCCCGTCAAGCAACTTGTCAATTGCCGTGTGTGGATTGTCGTCCCATGGCTCAAACAGGGTTTTGAGTACCATTTCATCAGAGATGGCCTCTGCTAGTGTATTATAAGAAATGTAGAGCAGGTTCTGGCTGTTGATTGTTTTTTTTATCGCTTCCGCGGAAGCGCCCAAAAATGAAACCGTGTGTTCCTGGCTTAAAAATGACAATATGTTTTTATAGAAAAACCTTTCTTCCCTGGTGTTGAGGTGTAGTGAAATCCAGCTTTCAAAAAATGCAGAATCTGGCACCTGTGCCAGAGGAAGCCCCATCGTAACATTGATGTTCTCAACATTGGCGGGCAAGCTATTGAGCAATGGCAGTAACAAGGATTCATCACCCAGCACAATGGCGGTTTTTGTGAGTTCCTGGGCGCTAAAATCCCTGAGTAGCCCCCCTATATATTTTACCTGGCCCACTTGCTGGGGTACCGCGATGGATGTAAATACCTTCTCACTGTTAAAATTAGTGCTTAGCTGCGGGATGGGATGATTTTTATAATATGGCCATTCTTTAAAATACTGCCTCACAAACCGGCTGACGGCAAGTTGATTATCTTGATAAAAGTAGTTGTCCAGTTCCCAGAAAATCCTGGCTCTGCCCGATTCAAGAAACTTTTGAATGATTTTTTGTTCTGCAGTATTGAGGGCATTAAAGCCCATAAAAACATATTGATTACTGGATTTGTTTAGGTATTCATCGGCCTTTTCTGATGCTTTGCGGTATAGCATGCCTTGATAGCCCATCCCCTCTTTGTTGAGTTTTTCAAAAAATCTATAATAATACTGTTTTATAGCTTGCCAGAAGGAAAGGTATTGATCAACAAACCGTGAGTCCCCCGCCTGGATATTCCAGGCATTGAGCTTTTTCACGGCAGTGAGGTAATTAAAGAAGGCATCCCTGTCAAGAAGGTATCTGTCAATTTCATTAAAGTCAGCAAGCAGGGTATTGCTCCATCCCAAGAATTCAAGAAAGGAATCAGGATTTGCCTCAATGTCCTTGTAAACCTTATAAAGGGTAATTTGCAAATACGTTTGACCTGGAGTAGAAAGGCCTGATATTTTCTCTATCAATTCTTCTATGCTGAGGATTTGAGGGAGAAAGGTATTCTTGTGTTGTAGTTTTTTTTGAAGTGATTTTCTCAAAATAACACCGGCCCTTCTAGAGGGCGAAACAATGCATAGTGCACTTACATCACCTGGCTCGCTAAGTAGGTTATCTATTATCTCGTCAATGAAAGTTGTCATGGGCCTAAAATAAAAAACGCCCCGAATATCGGGGCGTTTAATCAAGCTTATTTTAAAAAGGCCTATTCTTCTATGATAGAGATTTCAACCCTTCTGTTTTTCTGTCTTCCGGCAGCAGTTCCATTGGAAGCTACAGGCTTAGTTTCACCAAATCCTTTAGACTCGATACGGTCAGATGGGATTCCTTGGCTAGTTAAGTATGAACGTACTGAAGCAGCACGCTTGTCAGAAAGTTCCATGTTGTAAGAGTTGCTACCCTTGCTATCTGTGTGACCTTCTACCAAGAAACGAGTGTTAGAGTACTCTTTCATGATATTTGCTACATTATCAAGTGTTTCATGAGAATCTTGACGGATGGTAGCTTTATTGTAGTCAAACAATACTGAACGAACCTGAACATTGATTTCTTCAAGAACCTCAGTGGTTACTTCAGGACAACCGTTGTTAGCAGAAGTACCGGCAACATCTGGACACTCATCATCCTTGTCTGGGATTCCGTCTCCATCAGTATCAGCCCATGGGCAACCGTTGTTTTCAGCAGGACCAGCTTCATCTGGGCACTCATCTTCATTGTCATAGACTCCATCACCGTCGCGGTCTGGACATCCATTAAATTCAGCTGGGCCAGCAAGGTCTGGGCACTGGTCGTCTTTATCAGCTACGCCGTCACCATCGCGGTCTGGGCAACCATTAAGTTCTGGAAGACCAGCCTCGGTAGGACACTCATCTTCAGAATCTTTGATACCATCGCCATCAGTATCAGGGCATCCGTTAAATTCTTTTAGACCTGGAGTTTCAGGACACTCATCGTTTTTATCAAAGATTCCATCTCCGTCAGTATCAGTTCCACCAAAAGTGAAGCCTATACCTGCAGTGTGCTGGAATGTTTTAACATAACGGTCTTCAAATACGTGCTTGTAAGTAGAACTTAAGTTAAGGTTGATGTTTTCACCCAACCAGATTTTAAGACCCACGGTACCGTTTGCAGTACCAAAGCTAGGACGGTCACCTATAAATGTATAACCACCACCAACTCCTAAATAAGGATCGAACCATCCACCTTCGCCAAATAATGCATCACGGAAGCTATATGAAAACATACCATCCATAGAATAATATGCTTCATCATCAACCGGAGTATCACCGATGGTTTCGATTTTGTTAATAGATCCACGAACACCAAGAGCAAAACCAGCTCCTATGTAGCGACCTACATAAATAGTACTTACTGAAGGAAGGATGTTCCAGTGGTCTTCAACGTTATAGAATTCGTTAGGAAATTTTTCACCACCATAACCTACTTGGTCATAAACATCAGGAAATGCATCTACTGCATTCACACCTATGCTTACACCCCAAGGATTGTTTTTGTCCTGCGCATTCGCAGAAAAACCCACAAGGGCTATTGCTGCTACGAGGAATAATCTGCTAAGATTTTTCATATTCAAATCGTAATTTTAAGTGTTAATTGAAGCAAAAGTAAGTTGTTAAAATTTATCAACAAAGCTAAAAGTAATAAAATTTTATTAAATAAAGCATGTGGGTTTTATCGTTGAAACACCTTATTATTCAATGATTTTCAAAGATTTACCCACCTTTGTAAAGGCTGCCAAAGCTTTGTTAATATGTTCCCTATCATGTGCGGCTGAAAGCTGTACACGTATCCTTGCTTTATCTTTAGGAACCACGGGATAGAAAAAACCTATAACGTATATTCCTTCCTTAAGTAGCTCATTTGCCATAGTTTGTGATAATTTAGCATCATAAAGCATCACAGGTACGATTGCTGAGTCTCCATCTATAATATCAAATCCGGCCTTTTTCATTTCGTTTTTAAAGTAATTGGCATTGTCTTCCAGTTTATCCCGTAAGACAGTACTTTTTGATAAAATGTCAAAGACCTTAATGGAGGCACCTACTATTGATGGCGCTAAGGAGTTACTGAATAGATATGGCCTTGACCTTTGCCTAAGAATCTCAATAATTTCCTTTTTGCCGGTGGTATAGCCTCCCATTGCGCCGCCCAGGGCCTTACCTAAAGTCCCCGTGATTATATCTATTCTGCCCAAAACACCTTTTTCTTCAAGGGTGCCTATACCGGTTTCACCTATAAATCCCGTGGCATGGCATTCATCAATCATGACCAGGGCATCATATTTATCTGCGAGATCACATATCCTATCTAATGGGGCAACAAGACCATCCATGGAAAATACACCATCCGTCACGATTATTTTAAAGCGGCTTCCATCTTCATTGGCTTGTTTTAATTGTTTCTCAAGGTCAGCCATGTCCCCATTGGCATACCGGTACCGGGCCGCTTTACATAAACGGACCCCATCTATTATTGAGGCATGGTTTAAACTATCAGATATAATGGCATCCTCTTTTGAAAGCAGGGGTTCAAAAACCCCACCGTTAGCATCAAATGCTGCGGCATATAATATGGTGTCTTCCGTACCATAGAAATCTGCAATTTTAGCTTCAAGCTCCTTATGGATATCCTGGGTGCCACAAATAAAACGTACGGAGCTCATGCCATAACCATGGGAGTCAAGTGCGTCCTTGGCGGCCTGTATGACTTCTGGATGTGATGATAGCCCCAGGTAATTGTTTGCACAAAAATTGATTACTTCCTTACCGTCATCTAGTTTGATGACAGCGCCCTGGGGCGAGGTGATTATACGCTCGGTCTTATAGAGGCCTGCTTCTTTGATGTCTTCAAGCTCGGCCTGTAAATGGTCTTTGATTTTTCCGTACATGATTGATTTTTTACAAAGGTAAGTTTTAACCTTTATACTAGATGAAGCATTTTTTCTTCATTGAGGTATGCGATGACTTTAATCAAAATTTTATATCCCATGGCTTCTAGTGCCTCAGCATAGCCATTGATTTGAGCCACATGGTTTTCTTGTGGTTTTCCCGTCTTGTAATCAAGTAAAAGGACCTCTTTGTCTTTGGTGATTTCTACCCTGTCTGGCCGTATAACATTTCCTTTATAGATCAAATCCCTTTCTAGGTATAACTTGTTTTCAGCATTATAAAAACCGTGTTTTTCTAGACTGTTGATAAGGTCATGAAGGATTTTCTTTTGACCAGCAATATCATTTTCTTCCAGAAGGCCTTGTTGCCTGGCACGTGTAATCACTTTTTCAACGTCATCCTTATATAAAACCTGAGCCAGTAGTTCATGCGCCATATTTCCATTTTCTATGGCAGCTGCATAGCCATTTTCCCAGTAGGCTGTTGACTGGGTCACGACATGTATGTTGTGCTGAGCCTTAGGGGTAGATATCAAATCAATGGTGCTGGATTGTTTTGTCTTATCCTTTTTAAGTGATGTCCTTTTTTCACTGCCAAAGAAATATTCATCCTTTTCAGGGTGCCAATAACCAAAATCCTCGAGGTATTTTTGAAAAAGCTGAGAGTAATTGGCAGGGGTGCCTGCTGGTTTTGATGGGTCTTTGGTACTGGTGATTATATATAGCCTTTCTACCGCCCGGGTAAGGGCCACATACAGCGCGTTCATGTTGTCCAGCTGTTGCTGGTTGTTTATCAAGTTGTAAAGTGTAGCGGTATCTTCGTTATATTCTTGGAGTTTTTGGTTCTGTGAAATCAACAGGGCGGCAAACCCTTCATATTCTTGGGGGTTTGTTTCTAGCCAGTTCATGTCCCTGCTCTTTGTCATTTCGGTATCTGCAAATGGATAGATGACCACGGGAAATTCAAGTCCTTTGGATTTATGTATGGTCAATATCCTGATTGCTTCGGTATTTTCTGGGGTGCTTATGCTGAGTTTTGACTCGTTGCGGCACCACCACTCATAGAAACCATAAAGGCCCATTTGATTTTTTTCCGCGTAAGCGAAAACGTGGTCCAGAAAAAACTGTAGGTGTGCATTGGACTGGCCATCGAGATGAAATGCACGCAATATATATTCCATTCCCTCGTACAATGGCAACTGGTTGAAGACATCCTGTTCAAAAGTAAACCCGGAAGAAGCCAACGAAGCAAAAAGTTCCCGGGGTTCTAGATGGAGTCGCTCAAATATAAAAGTATGCGGGTCCTGCAACGTTAAGGTGTCAATGGCAAGAAACTCGAGTATTCCCAGTGCAGCTTCCTTGTCTTCGGGCTGTAAGATGTAGCGCAAAATCGAGATGATGAACTTCACGGGCCTCGACTGGTTGAGCAACAGGCTTTCATTAGACACCACGGGGATGCCGTTAGATTGAAGGTGTTGCGCGATCAATACACCTTCAGAGTTTTTGCGCACTAGAATGCAGATTTCCCCCAGGTCATATTCTCTTGTGGCACGGTTGACCATCTCCAGCGTTTTTGCAAGGTACAGGGGTTCGGTTTCTTCCTTTTTTTGACCCACGACAAAAGAGATGTTCACATAGCCCCCCGTTTTGTGGTTGACATCCTGCCTGCTCGTGAGTTCATAAATAGCGCGGTATTCATCAGCATTTAATGTTTGCGCTATATGCGAAAAAAAAGTATTGTTGAAATCTATGACCTCCCGGTGGCTCCTCCAGTTTTTTTCAAGTGTGATGATTTCCTTCTCCTTTATCGTGAATGGATTGACATCTCCATACAATTCTATGAACTGCTCGGGCATACGGCCACGCCAGCGATAGATGGATTGCTTGGGGTCGCCCACGATCATGAGGCTGTTGCTGGGCCTTGATTTTTCGGTAGATGAAAGTGCGTTGTCAATCAAGGGTATCATATTGTTCCATTGCAGTACGGAGGTGTCCTGAAATTCATCAATAAAATAATATGCATAGCGCTCGCCCAGCCGTTCATAGATAAAGGGAGTGGGCTGCCCCACGATGGTCTTGTTGATGATATCATTGAACTCTGAGATAAGCACCAGGTTTTTTTCTTGCTTTATCTTTTCAATCTCGTTCTTGATGGCCTGCAAGACAGATAACGGGGTGATGCTTTTAAGTAGTTCTTCCTTGAGTTGAAGTTGTGGTATTTCTTCTTTGATTTTTATAAAATGGTGCACAAGCGCGGGAGCGATTGCTTCAATGGTGTCCTTGATTTCTTGTTTTTGCCCTTTAGTATACAGTATTGATGAATCTTCTTCTAGTGTTTGTGCCCATTTTGAATTGAGGTCAATACTGTAATTCTCAACTAGCAGTTTCTCGATATTGTTAGGAAAGGTGCCGCGGTTAAAATCTTTCTTTGTCAACCCATTTGCATGAATAAGCTCCATGATCTTTGTGGCCGCTTCTTTTATTGATGATTTGGCAATGGCCATACTCTTCTTGAGATGGGCTTTAAGATTATCAAAATCAGACAAGGATTTTTCCTTGAGCAAATCAAGGTATGACCTGTGGTTCTCGTTGAGCAGCATCCTGCCTATTTGATAAAAATCGCGCGAGATGTCCCAGCTTCTATCTTCATTGGTTTTTTCTAGGGCATAATCAATCAGCAGGGGGGTGAGCTGTTCATCATCACCCACCTGGTCAATAAGGTTTGCAATGGCCTGCTCCAGGATTTCCTCTGTCCTGAGCTCTACCTCAAAGCTTTGTGAAATACGCAGGTCATGGGCAAAAGTGCGTATTATCCTGTGGGTAAAGGTGTCTATGGTAACCACATCAAACGAGGCATAATCCTGTATGATGTTCTTGAGGATCCTTCTTGATTTTTGCTGGGCATCCTTTGCCGTAAGGCCGGTCTGTATCAATAATTCTTTAAACATGGGAGAGGGCTTCTCCATGTTGTGGCTGCTTGAAAATTCCCGTAGGCTTTCAATGATCCTTGATTTCATTTCGGCGACAGCCTTATTTGTAAACGTGATGGCAAGGATATGGCTAAAGACAAACTCGTTCTCAGAACGCAATAAAATGTATAGATAATTGCTTACCAGCGAAAAGGTCTTTCCTGCCCCGGCAGAGGCGTTATAGATTGAAAATGCTGGTTTTTCCTGTGTAAGGTTGCTCATAAAATATGAAGGTATATGACCAATTTAGCAAAATTTAGCACTATCTGCTTTTGAACTATAAAACTTAAGACTTTTATAACACGAAACCATCCCTGCTTGCGGTTGTTATTCGTAACTTTGATAGACAATTTAATATTAACAGATAAAATCTATAATACAATGGCTTTTGAACTTCCAGAATTACCATATTCTAAAGACGCCTTAGAGCCTCATATCGACCAGGCTACAATGGCGGTGCACCATGACAAGCACCACGCAGGATACACTAATAAACTCAACGCTGCCATAGAGGGTACAGACCTTGAGGGCAAGACGATAGAAAATATCTTAATCAACCTAGACATGTCAAACAGCGCCGTGAGAAACAACGGCGGTGGATATTACAATCATGACCTGTTCTGGAAAGTGATGTCGCCAAACGGCGGTGGAGAACCTACAGGTGAACTTGCAGAGGCTATCAACAGCGCCTTTGGTTCTTTTGAGGATTTTAAGGAAAAATTCATTTCAGCTGCCGGTGGCCAGTTTGGTTCAGGGTGGGCATGGCTTTGCGTTCATGAAGGAGGCAAGGTAGAAGTATGTGCAACACCTAACCAAGATAACCCACTAATGCCCGGAGTGGGCTGCGGCGGAACACCTATCCTAGGTGTAGACGTATGGGAACATGCGTATTACCTAAAATACCAAAACCTTCGCCCAGATTATCTCAAAGCATTCTTTAATGTGATCAACTGGGAAGAAGTAGCAAGTAATTATGCCAAGGCAAAATAATTTGCGCACTAATAAATGCATGGGCCATCGCGAAAGCGGTGGCTTTTTTATTTTTGGGTAATCGGCGTTATATCTATCGCCCTAAATTCAACAGGGCCATGGTCTCCCTGAAGCATTATTGGTCCAGGTTCGGCCTCATGATTATCCAGGGCTCCTCCGGTCATTCCTGCTATGTTTTGCCCATCTATAATGGTTTTTCCATTCGCTTCAATGGTTACTCTTCTTCCAATTAATGTAATGTCATAAGATTGCCACTCCCCAGCTTTCATTGCCACATTTTCATTAGGTGTAAGTAATCCATATACTCCACCAAAATAAATGGATGATGGAGGTGTCCCTATATTATCTGCAATCTGCACTTCATAACGTCCCCTTAAATAGAGCCCACTATTACTCTCTTTGGGATATTTAAATTCTACGTGGATCTTGAAATCCTTGAACTTCTCTTTAGTTACTAAGTTAACACCGCTCTTGTCACTTCTTAGAATTCCATCCACCACTTTCCATTGATTCCCGTCCTTTATCTCCCATCCATCAAGATTTTTTCCATTGAACAAAGTTATCTTCTTGCCCATTTTAAAATCTTCATAATAGGGTAGTTCTGGGGCTTTTTCTCCTTTCCATGAATATGTTTTACCATTGACGTAAACCATGGTTCCTTTCAATCCGTCACCTTCCATTGTGAACTGAAATTGCATATTTGCCGCTCCCGGTTCCCATTGAGGGGGGATTTCAAATGCAAAAACATCCCCGTACTTTTTGACCTCTGCAATAGGCCTGGCACTCCCAAAGGCATAGGTAAACCTGCCTATTAAAGTATTGGTTCCTGAGTGCATCACTTCTAGCCAACTGGGATATTCCACCCCTTCCTGACTAATGGTTAGGTTCCACCGTCCTTCTAAAGGATGTCCTTCTTGAGCGGTGAATGATAAAAAATTAAAAATGAGAACTGAGAAAAATAAAAATCTGTATTTCATAAATATTCTGCTTCTTTAACGTATCGTATCCTTTCAAATATAGTTCATAAATGCCCTAAGCTCTTGCTTTAAATTAGAAAAATTCATGCTATAATAAAACACCATAGCAAAATGGTTCAAGTAGTTTTTACTGTTTGAGGTGGGAAAATTGCATGCAGAACTTGATTTCAAAGGGGTAGTCGAGATTTATACCTGCCTTTCCGTTAAGCAGGTGCTCCGTGGTAGTGTGGAAGTTGCACTGCAGCAACCTTGCAAATAAAAATTCTAGATATGAATAATTTACATGGGTTGTGCCCTTCCGTCATCTTAAGGCCTTCAGTCTAGAGTATCTAAACCACTCGCCACCCCGGCAGCGATTTGCCCCAAATAAAAAAGGTGGAAAGAATCGAATGAGATGAGAAACGGCTCGCCACTTAGATTTTTATGAATGTGGTGGATATTCATGTTGAAACATATCGTTTAAGACAAGTGGCATTGATCTATGCTCGCCACCCAGGTAGCGATTTGGGCCAAATAAAAAAGGTGGAAAGAATCCACCTTTTTTGCCCCAAATCTACCATGAACTTAACCTACTTATGCTATGGCAGGGTTAAATATATGTTTATAAAAGATTTTAAAACAAACATTTTAGACTAAAGGCTTTTTAATTAGTTAAACTACACAAAACCAATTTTTAATAGGCTCTGGCAACATTGCCCTCCACATAATTGATAAAGGCACGGTTTACTACCCGGTTACCACCCGGAGTGGGATAATCACCAGTAAAGTACCAGTCACCTAGATTCTTGGGGCATGCCTTGTGCAGGTCATCAACCTTTTGATAGATGATGCTGACCTCAGGCTTGATGGTTTCATCCTTTAGCAATTCGGCAATTTTAGAAGAAATCTCCTCATCTGTAAAAGGTTTATAGATTTCCTTGACATAATTCTTGACGTTCTTGTCCTCAAACTCGGTTTGTGATAGGCATTTTTCATACACCTCGTTGATAAGGCCTTCCTTGCCAGTGTCTTTGAGCAGCTCTACCGCAGCCCTAAAGGCCACAAAATCCTGAAGCTTTGCCATGTCAATGCCATAACAATCTGGGTAACGTATCTGTGGAGCAGATGAAACTATCACGATTTTCTTTGGCGAAAGCCTACTCATCATCTTGATGATGCTCTTTTTTAAAGTCGTGCCCCGCACGATACTATCATCAATGATCACCAGGTTGTCCGTCTCTTTAACAACACCGTAGGTGACATCATAGACGTGCGCCACAAGGTCGTCACGGCTGCTGTCTTCGGTGATGAAGGTGCGCAGTTTGACATCCTTGATCGCGATTTTTTCAGTTCTCAGCTTGCGCGAAAGAATCTTTTCTAGGTTATCCTTGTCAAGAGAGACCCTCTTCTCCATGATCTCGTCCATCTTTTGTACATCAAGTTCATGTTGTGCGGCCTCTACCATACCATAAAAAGAAGTTTCGGCAGTATTGGGTATGTAACTGAAGACCGTATTGTGGGTGTCATGGTCTATCTCCTTGAGCACCGCGGGCATCAACAACCTGCCCAGCTCCTTGCGTTCTTGGTAGATTTCGGCATCACTGCCCCGTGAAAAGTAGATGCGTTCAAAAGAACAGGCCTTTCTGGGGAGCGGTTCATGTATTTCCTGAAGAGACATGCTGCCGTTTTTCTTGATGATAAGGGCATGCCCGGGATCAAGTTCTTCAACTGCGTCAAAGGGGGCGTTGAACACCGTTTGGATAACAGGGCGTTCACTGGCCACCACGATGACTTCGTCATCTTTATAATAGTAAGCTGGTCGTATCCCTGCGGGATCTCTAAGCACAAATGCGTCACCATGCCCTAGAAGCCCGGCCATGGCATAGCCACCATCCCAGTCTTTAGCAGCCTTGCGCAAAATCTTTGCAACGTTGAGCCTTTCGGCGATAAGTGGTGAGGCCTGGAATTTTGAATAGCCTTCCTTTTTGAGCTTCTTGTATAATTTTGCGACAGCGTCATCAAGAAAATGACCTATTTTTTCCATCACGGTGATGGTATCTGCCCTTTCCTTGGGGTGCTGGCCCAGCTCAACAAGCTTGTTGAAGAGGGTAAACACATTGGTCATGTTGAAGTTGCCGGCGACAATAAGGTTACGGTGCATCCAGTTGTTCTGCCTTAAGAAGGGGTGGACGCTCTCCACACTGTTCTTGCCAAATGTGCCATAGCGCACATGGCCCAGGAGAAGTTCGCCTATGTAGGGAACATTCTTTTTTTGCCATGCAACATCATTTGCATCTTCAGGGCTGGCGGCAGCAAGGGTCTCGTTTATGCGGGAGTTGATCTGCGCAAAGATATCCTGGATGGGCTGTTGTGCCACGCTGCGTTGACGGCTTATATATCGCTCGCCCGGGTGCATGTCAAGCTTTATACTGGCAAAACCGGCACCATCCTGGCCACGGTTGTGCTGTTTTTCCATCATGAGGTACATCTTGTTGACCCCATAAAAGGCAGTGCCATACTTCTCTTTGTAATACTCAAGGGGCTTAAGCAAGCGTATTACTGATATTCCACATTCATGTTTTAAGGCGTCGCTCATAGCATATAAATGAAGGCGCCCTCCAGACGGGAGGGCGCGTATTTTTAATTTAATTCTATATCAAACTGCGTAAGTTTCTTGAACCGCTGCAGCCTTTTGGTTATTTCTTTTTCGGTTAAGTCCTGCATTCTCTCGGTGCCAAATTTCTCCACACAAAATGAAGCTAGGTTTGAGCCGTGAATGATTGCCCTTTTCATATTCTCAAAAGAGGTGTCGCCCGTGCTGGCGATATATCCTGAGAAACCTCCAGCAAATGTATCACCGGCACCCGTGGGGTCAAAAACTTCTTCAAGCGGTAGGGCAGGCGCAAAGAATATATCTTCTCCCTCAAAAAGCAGGGCGCCGTGCTCACCTTTTTTTATGACTACAAACTTAGGCCCCATCTCATGGATTTTCTTGGCGGCAACCACCAGGGAATATTCACCGGTCAGCTGGCGTGCCTCTTCATCATTAATGGTAATGACATCCACGCGGGCGATGATGTCCTTAAGGTCATCCAGGGCACTGTCCATCCAGAAGTTCATGGTGTCCAGCACCACAAGCTTTGGCTTTTTGTTCATCTGGTCCAGCACGCTGCTCTGTACAAGGGGGTGCAGGTTGCCCAGTACAACAACTTCAGCATCCTTATAATCTTCGGGAACTTTGGGGTTAAAATCCCCCAGGGTGTTCAGCTCTGTGATCAAGGTATCCCTTGAGTTGAGGTCGTTGTGGTAGCGCCCTTTCCAAAAAAAGGTCTTCCCGCCCTTTACAACTTCAATACCTTCTATATTAATACCATTGTCTGTAAGCAGGTCAAGATACCCTTGTGGAAAATCTTCTCCCACCACGGATATCACTGCTGCATCAACGTCGTACCTAGAAGCGGCCAGGCTTATAAAAGTACCGGCACCACCCAGGATTTTGCCGGTCTTGCCAAAGGGAGACTCAATCTCGTCAAATGCACAAGAACCAACAATCAATAATTTACCCATCAAAAAAATTTTTGCAAATATACATATTTGGATGGCCAATCATAAGCCCCGCCAACCCTTTGGGAATTTTATTTTCTGCCAAAATCTGCCGGGATTTCACCCCACACCTTGGTTTCCCATTTTACAATGGGGGTGTTGTAATCATTTTCCCGAAGCCATTTTTCAGCACGCTGCACCAGTTCAAAAACATCCCTGTTCTTGGCATTTTGCGTAAGCTTTGTGCCGCATTTCTTCTTGCGCACCCAGCCTATTGCTATACGCGAATCAGAATAGATAATGCGGTTGCTCTTGTTTTTCTTTAAAAAAGCAAGGCCATGCACCAGCGCAAGAAATTCTCCCACATTGTTTGTGCCCTGTTTAAAGGGCCCCTGGTGAAAAATCTGTTTTTTGCTCCTGGTGTCCACCCCGCGATACTCCATGATGCCGGGATTGCCACTTGAGGCCGCATCCACGGCAATACTGTCATAATTGGGCTGCCCTATTCTTTCAAGTAGCGCCTTGTCCACGACCTTAGGTGCTTTCTTAGAAGATTTATAGTCGTCATAATTACCGTTGTAGGCTTTTTTTGCCTCTGCGAAAGTGGGAAAACTTTTATACTGCGCGCCTTTATACCCCGTTATTGAGGCCTTACAATCATCCCAGGTCATATAGATGCCGGGTCGCTTCCCCTGCCATACCACATAAAATTTTTCCTTCTTTGCCATTTTTATTTTTTATTTCCGCAAAGGCGAAAATTTAATTTAAAACGAGATTGTTTTTTTCGCTTAAAGCGAAAGTTACTCTGCCGTCAGCAATTTTTCAAGCACCTTGGGAAAGTGTTCATGCTCCAGGGCATGAATCTTTCCCGCTAGTGTTTCGGGGGTGTCAGTTGCATCAATGGCCGTCTCTGCCTGAAAGATGATGCTGCCCTTGTCATACTCTGGGGTCACGTAATGTATGGTTATCCCTGATTTTTTTTCGCCTTGAGCGATAACCGCATCGTGCACGTGCATGCCATACATGCCCTTGCCGCCATAGTCAGGAAGCAATGCAGGGTGGATGTTTATGACCTTGTTGTTATGGGCTTTTAAGATATCTTCGGGAAAAAGCCATAAATAACCGGCGAGCACGATAAGGTCAGGATTGATTTTATCAAGCAGGGCCTTGATATGCCCGTTATTTATAGCCTTTTTGTTGAACGAGACCGCTGCGACACCCAGCCGGGTCGCGCGCTCGAGCACCTGCGCCCGGGCCTTGTTTGAGAGCACCAGGTCAACGCTGGCAAGGTCTCCCGCATGGAAGTGCTCTATAATGCGCTGGGCGTTAGAACCGTTTCCGGAGGCAAAGATTACAATGGATTTCATAGGCGGTCATGTATGCTAAGTGGCGCAAAACAATGCATTTTTGTTGTTTTTTTGAAGGAAAAATTGTCAAATCTTAAAATGAAAATCCTTAAATTACATTAACTTTTATAATCCTTAGATGGTCATAACGTAAAGTTTGCTATTTTTGCCACCTAATTTAAAATTTAAAATTCGAAGATTATGTCAGACATTGCATCAAGAGTAAAGGCCATCATCGTTGATAAACTAGGCGTTGATGAGAATGAAGTTGTTGCCGAAGCAAGCTTCACTAACGACTTGGGAGCAGATTCACTAGACACTGTAGAACTAATTATGGAGTTTGAGAAGGAGTTTGATATCCAGATTCCAGATGATCAAGCTGAAAACATTGCTACCGTAGGACAGGCTATTTCCTATATAGAAAACGCAAAGTAAGCAAACAAGCAAAACATTTTTATGGAGTTAAAGCGGGTCGTAGTCACGGGTCTTGGTGCGTTGACGCCCATAGGTAACAATATTGAAGAATATTGGGAAGGTTTGCGTACCGGCAAGAGCGGGTGTGCACCCATTACCTATTTTGATACCGAAAAATTCAAGACTAAGTTCGCTTGTGAGGTCAAGGGGTTTGATCCTTTAGAATACTTTGATAGAAAAGAAGCCCGAAAACTCGACAAATTTGCACAGTATGCCCTGGTCTCATCTGATGAGGCCATAAAAGATGCGGGCATAAATCTTGACGAGGTCGATAAGTTTAGGGTAGGAGTAATCTGGGGGGCCGGTATAGGCGGCCTTGAGACTTTTCAAGATGAGGTCATCAATTTTGCAAACGGTGATGGTACACCTCGTTTTAATCCTTTCTTCATACCGAAGATGATTGCCGATATTGCACCGGGCAACATATCCATCAAGCATGGGTTCATGGGGCCTAACTATACGACGGTTTCTGCCTGTGCATCCTCTGCAAATGCACTTATAGACGCATTAAACTACATCAGGCTGGGTCATTGTGATGTTATCGTTACCGGTGGTAGCGAGGCAGCGGTAACCCAGGCAGGAATGGGAGGTTTCAATGCCATGCATGCCCTTTCTACCAGAAACGATAGTCCCGAGACCGCATCAAGACCATTTGATGCCACAAGGGACGGTTTTGTACTGGGCGAAGGTGCGGGTGCCCTTATTCTTGAAGAATATGAGCATGCCAAGGCAAGAGGAGCAAAAATCTATGCTGAAGTAGTGGGTGGCGGTATGTCAAGTGATGCATATCACATGACGGCACCACACCCTGATGGCATAGGTGTAGAACGGGTAATGCAAAACTGTTTGAGGGATGCGGGCGTAAGCTCTGAGGTCGTTGATGCCATCAATACCCATGGTACATCCACCCCACTGGGCGACGTTGCAGAACTCAAGGCAATATCAAAGATCTTTGGCGCTCATGCAGCTGATATCAATATAAACTCTACAAAATCCATGACGGGTCACCTGTTGGGTGCCGCGGGGGCCATCGAGGCCATCGCGTCAATACTGGCGATTCAACATAGTGTGGTGCCACCTACCATAAATCATAGTGTGGTAGATGAGAATATTGATCCCTCTCTTAACCTTACGCTCAATAAAGCACAAGAAAAAGAGGTCAATTATGCCATGAGCAACACCTTTGGGTTTGGAGGTCATAACGCATGTGTGCTTTTTAAAAAAATATAGCGTATAGTTTTTGATGAGCACTATACATAACATATTTCATTCCCGTTCTAAGCAGGACGGGAATTTTTTTGTCCTGTTGAAAAAGATTATTGGCTTTAAGCCAAAGGAACTTGAGATCTATAAAGAAGCCTTTACACATAGATCGATGGGATTACAGGATACCAAGGGAAATGCCTTTAACTATGAGCGCTTGGAATTCCTTGGAGATGCCATATTGGGCGCGGTTATAGCTGCGTACCTTTTTGAAGAGGTACAAAAAGGGGATGAAGGTTACCTCACCAAGATGCGATCTAAGGTGGTAAACCGGGAACACCTCAATGAACTGGGAAGGGACCTGGACCTACTTGACCTGATAAGCTCTGCGATACCCAAGGATAACTTTGGGTCCAATGTTCACGGAAATCTCTTTGAGGCCCTTGTAGGTGCAATCTATAAGGACAAGGGTTACAACGCAGCCCGTAAGTTTATCTATAAAAGGGTCATAGACCCCTATGTGGATATCGAGAAGCTGGAGGGAAGGGTAATAAGCTATAAAAGCCTGCTTATCGAGTGGTGTCAAAAAGAAAAAAAATCCTTTAACTTCAATACCTATGAAGATACAGGTCAAGATGTGGTAAGACATTTTGCCGTTAAGCTGGTAATTGATGGCAAACAGATGGCCAAGGCCAGGGCTACCTCAAAAAAGAAGGCTGAGGAAAAGGCAGCAAAACGCGCATATTACGCGCTCCAGGACCAGATTGATCAATATCGCCGCACCACGAGATAGTCCAGTTGGATATTTTACTTATTCTTAAAGACAGTAATCATTATTTCTAATAGAGTTTAAGTATTTTTGTTTCTTATCTTGACGGAATGAGTACAACCATGCTGGTCCTTGATGACGGGTTTGAATTTGATTTTTCGCTCATGGCCATACATTGTTCACTTGAAGATTACCGCATGGCATTCATGATCAACAAATGTATGGGGCTCAGGTTAGCGAGGACAAAGAAAGATTTGACTTTTGAAGGCTATGGATTTGATGTGGGCTTTTCCCGTTACCTTTTTGAAGATGAAAAAAAATATATTACCTATAACTTGATAGGAAATAAATGTAAAGCAAGGATCAATCAACAGGTGGCCGGTAGTGGTTTGTTTGCAGATGTTGAGCAAAGCACCGTCAAGACCATCAACCTTGTGCCAGAACATAAAAGTGCAGATTACCTATTGATGTACGACGCACACATGAAAGGATCATCAATAAACCTGTTTCTTAATCAATTAAAAGAAATACCTCAAATCATCACAGTATATGAAGTCGAGGTTGAGGGATTAAAATCTAAAACGAATTTAATTTTTGAATAATGCCGAGTATTAAAAAGACCAAAATTGTGGCCACATTAGGCCCAGCCACTTCCACAAAAGAAACCCTGTTAAGTATGGTAAGGGCCGGCGCAGATGTTTTCCGTATAAATTTTTCACATGCAGATTATGATGCCGTCATAGAGCGCATCAAGATGATACGTGAAATAAGTGAAGAGATAGGCCTTACC
Organism: Cytophagaceae bacterium; assembly: GCA_002710685.1. Classification (GTDB taxonomy): domain Bacteria; phylum Bacteroidota; class Bacteroidia; order Flavobacteriales; family Flavobacteriaceae; genus Leeuwenhoekiella. The sequence goes on from PALD01000037.1 coordinate 217,698, forward strand.
ATAGCGATTTTGGCAGACCTGCAAGGTCCTAAACTGCGCGTGGGTAAAATGAAGGAAGAAGTTGTGGTAGAACCCGGTGATATCATCACGTTTTCCACAGCTGAAGAATTTGAGGGAACTAAAGAGCGGGTGTACATGAACTACCAGCAGTTCCCCAGGGACGTCAACAAGGGTGAGAGGATCCTGCTAGATGATGGCAAGCTCATCTTTGAAGTGCTCAAGACAGACTCAGACAGTGAGGTAGAAGCCGTGGTAATTCAAGGTGGGCCGTTGCGCTCCCGTAAAGGCGTTAACCTGCCCAACACAAACATCTCCCTTCCGGCATTGACCGAAAAGGATATTGAAGATGCAAAATTTGCCATCTCTCAAAAAGTTGACTGGATCGCATTGTCATTTGTACGGCATGAGGGCGACCTCAAGCAACTGCAAGAATTGATCGATGAGCATGCAGACTATAAAATACCCATCATATCAAAAATAGAAAAGCCCGAGGCGGTAACTAATATAGACAAGATCATCGCCTATAGTGATGGTCTTATGGTGGCCCGTGGTGACCTGGGTGTTGAAATCCCGGCCGAAGAAGTACCACTTGTACAAAAGGAACTTGTGTCTAAGGCCAAGCGTGCCAGGATACCGGTAATCATCGCCACCCAGATGATGGAGACCATGATCGAGAGCCTTACCCCCACAAGGGCTGAGGTCAATGATGTGGCAAACTCCGTTATGGATGGTGCAGATGCCGTGATGTTGAGTGGTGAGACTTCTGTGGGTAAATATCCCATACAGGTAATCGAGAAGATGAGCTCCATCCTGCTCAGTGTGGAAGGCTCCCCCAGGATACTTGTACCGCAAGAGCCACCACATATCAAGACCAGGCGCTACATAACAAAGGCAGTATGCTACCATGCAGCACTCATGGCAAATGAAATTTCGGCGAAAGCCATAACAACGCTTACAAATAGTGGGTACACGGCATTTCAAATCTCTGCATGGAGACCTAATGCGCACATCCTTGTATTTACCTCAAACAGGCAGATTATGGGGCGTCTCAACCTGCTCTGGGGGGTAAAGGCATTCTATTATGACAAGTTTGTGTCAACTGATGAAACCGTGCAGGATATCAACAGGATGTCCATAACCCATGGGTACCTTAACAAGGGCGACATGGTCATCAGCCTGGCATCAATGCCGGTGAATGAGCAGGGTATGACAAATACACTGCGCGTACGCGAGATAGGGGCAGAGTACTAAAAATCAAACTTTAGCTGTACGGCAATCTCCTGTTTTTCAGTCTTGTCCTCATCTTTTTCGGTATTGAGGTGGGCCAGGGTAATGCCCAGTAATCTTACAGAGTTAAGGAGCTTTTCTTGAAAGAGGAGCTCCTTTGCTGTTTCAAGTATAATCTCCTTGCTGCGTATGTAGTAGGGCAGTGTCTTGCCGCGCGTCTTCAGGGTAAAATCACTATACTTGATCTTTAACGTGACGGTTTTACCCGCAACGTCAGACTTCTTGAGGCGCCGCTCGATTTCTTCGGCGATGTTCTCCAGTTTTTCAAGCATGAAAATCTCAGATGAGATATTCTCGCTAAAGGTCCTCTCGGCTCCCAGAGATTTCCTGATGCGGTGTGGCTTTACCTCACTGGTATGGATGCCACGCACCACGTTGTAATAATATTTTCCGCTTTTGCGAAAGTGTTCCTCGAGGAATTCAAGCGACTTGGTTTTAAGATCCTTTCCGGTAAAAATACCCAGGCTGTACATCTTTTCTGCAGTGACCTTGCCCACGCCATAAAACTTGCGAATCTCCAGGTTTTCAAGAAATTCCTCGACTTCTTCAGGGTTGACGGTTTTTTGACCATTGGGCTTGTTATAATCGCTGGCAACCTTAGCAATAAACTTGTTGATGGATATCCCCGCAGAAGCATTGAGGCCGGTTTTTTCCTTGATCTTGGCACGTATTTCTTTCGCGATAAGCGTGGCCGAGGGGTTTCCCTTTTTATTGTGCGTAACGTCCAGGTAGGCCTCATCTAGCGAGAGGGGCTCTACCAGGTCAGTATATTCAAAAAAGACCTCGCGTATGCGCTGGCTCATCTCGCGGTACCGATCAAACCGGGTCTTTACAAAGATGAGGTCTGGGCAAAGCTTTCGCGCAAGCTGACCGCTCATGGCACTCCTCACGCCATATTTGCGGGCCTCATAACTGGCAGCGCTCACCACGCCCCGTGCAGAGCTACCACCCACTGCAATGGGCTTGCCCCTTAATTCTGGGTTGTCCAGCTGCTCCACAGACGCATAAAAGGCGTCCATGTCAATGTGGATGATTTTTCGGGATGCAAGTGTTTTTTCCATTGCCCTGCAAAAATACGCAGAACGAGCATTGAATTGTCTTGATAGTAATACTTACATGGAAAAAGGAATCATAAAAAACAAACCTGCTTTTCAAAGACCCATCATATTGATTTAAAGCTTAAGGAAATAGCAGGCTTACGCCAAAAGTCAATGCACCGGTATCTTTGAAGGATCTGTGGCAATACCTCTTAGGTTGAAGATGATAAAATGGTTCAAGAGCTCGTGTATGGGATACTTTTTGCGCAGGTTGATAAAGCTGAGGTTTTCATCCAGGTCTATCAGGTAAAGTTTGCAAAAAAGCTCAAGGTTGGCACTGGGTATGATCTCGCCATCTTCTTGAGCTTTTTGCAACAATGCTAAAATACGGTTTGAGATCATCTCCTTTTTACGGGTCTCATAGCTCTTGTCAATTTCACGGTGGTATTTTTTAATATCATAAAAGTAGCTGGGATGATAGGTTACCAAAAATGAGATTGCATATTCATAGATACGCATGAACTTTTCAAGGGAGGTAAAATCCTGTGACAGGATCTCAACAATCTTTCTTTCATGTAGGGCAAAGTTATGATCAAGCGTGGCTTGAAGAAGTTCCTTCTTACTATGAAAGTACATGTAGAGCGTCTTCTTTGAGATCTTGAGCGCATCTGCAATATCTTCCATCGTGGTGCTCTTGGTCCCATACTGTTTAAAGAGGCTCAGGGCCAGGTGAATTATTTTATGTCTTATTTCTTCATCCATCTTTTTATTTCCATCCCCCGCCCAGGGCAACATACAGGTCAATTACTGACTGTAGCTGGTTATTGCGTGTGGTAACCAGGCCTAAGGCAGAACTTAGGGCATTTTCCCTTGCGGTCAATACCTCAAGGTAGTTTGCAAGGCCATTGTCAAGCAATTCTTCTGAGTATCCGGCGGCAAGCCCATACGCATCAAGTTCCTTGGCTTTAACCTCGATTTTTTCACTGGCGGCCTCATAACTGTACAAGGCATCAGAGACCTCCTTTGAGGCGGTCAATATGGCCTGTCTATAGTTTAACCTTGCCTGTTCTTGCTGTGATTGAGAAACCTCATATTGTGTTTTTATCTGGCGCTTGTTAAAAATAGGCTGGGTAAGCCCACCCACTATGGTTGCAAATAAAGAATTAGTATCTACCAGTTCACTCAAATCCAGACTTTGAAAACCACCTGTTGCCGTCAAGGTCAATGAGGGGTAAAAATTTGCCCATGCAGCATTGGTGAGCTCAAAGGCATTTACCAGTGAATACTCAGCTGCAATGACGTCAGGTCTATTGCGCAACAGCTGTATGGGCACGCCCACGGGCAAGCTGCTGGTGATTTCCTGTTCTTCAAGGGTTCCCCTGGTGATTGCCATAGGTTCTTCTCCCAGCAGGATGGACATGGTGTTTTCTAGAATCTTGATTTGTTGCTTAAGGTCTATGACAAGAGCCTGAGCCGTATATAACTGGGCCTCGGTTTGCTTTACGGCAACCTCGGTGACCGTTCCCGCATCCTTGAGGGCCTGTGTGGTTTCAAGGCTATTGCCACGGTTGGTGACGGTCTCCTGGGTAATCCTTAACTGCTCATCCAGGGAGAGCAGGTTATAGTACGTAGAAGCAATATCTGCAATCAATTTAGATTTTACAGCTTGATGTGCAGCGATGGTCTGCAGGTAACTTGCCTGAAAAGCCCGCTTGTTACTGCGAATCTTTCCCCAGATGTCTGCTTCCCAAGATAGGCTTGCACTTAGTTGATACTGGTCTAGTGATGAAAAAAAACTACCAAACTGGCTATTTGCTGAAAGTTCTTGATGTGTGTATTGCGCATCTGCACTCAAGCTGGGCAAATATCCCGCCTTTCCCTGTTTTAAGTACGCTTCCGCGGAAATGATTTGCTGCAGGGCAACACGTATGTCAATATTGTTTTCCAGTCCTTGATTGATGTAGCCCGTCAAATAAGAATCGGTAAAGAGCTTCTGCCAGGATACATCAGCCAGGGTCAAACTATCCTGGGGCAGGTTGTCCGTCCTGTAATTAGCTTCGTTTATCATTTCTGGCCGCTCATACTCTTTCGCTGCAAAGCAAGAAGCGAGGAGCAGTGGCGCCCCCACGAGAATGAAGAATCTATATATGGTCTGCTTTTTCATGTTACTTGGTTTCTTCGGTTTTGGGGGTTGGTGCTCCAGATATTTTTTCTTGAAGCCATTGAAAGAGGATGTACAGTACGGGGATGATAAACACCCCTATGATGGTACCTATCAACAGGCCACCCACGGCCCCAGTACCTATGGAGCGGTTACCTTCTGCACCCACACCATTTGCAAAAACAAGGGGTAAAAGCCCCATGATAAAGGCAAACGAGGTCATGAGTATAGGGCGTAAACGCGCCTCGGCACCATGTACAGCGGCATCCACGATACTCTCCCCATGCTTTCTGCGCTGTATGGCAAACTCAACGATAAGAATCGCGTTTTTTGCCAGTAGGCCCAGCAGCATGATCAAGGCTATCTGAAAGTAAATATTGTTCTGTAAACCTGTCAACTGCGTGGTGATATAGGCCCCAAACACCCCAAAGGGCAATGAGAACAATACCGAAAGCGGCAAGAGGTAACTCTCATACTGAGCGGCCAGCAGGAAATAAACAAATACCAGGGACAAAATAAAAATAGTCGTTGTCTGGTTACCGGCATTTACCTCCTCCCGGGTAAGGCCAGAATATGCCGTGGTGTAATTGCTGGGCAAGGTCTTGACCACTTCATTTACTGCGGCAATACCATCTCCAGAACTATACCCGGGATTCAGTGCTGCGGTAACCTTAGTTGAGTTAAAGAGGTTGAACCTGGTCACAGATTGTGGGCCATATACACGCTCTAGCGAAATAAACTGCGTGATGGGCGTCATCTCACCACTGCTGGTCCTTACGTAAAGCCCATCAAGGTCTGCAAGGTCTGCCCTGTCCTGCGGCAAAGCCTGGACATACACACGGTACTGTTTCCCAAAACGGGAAAAGTCTGCTGCAAAAACACCCCCTATATATCCTTGCAAAGTGGAGAATATACTGCTAATGGGAACTCCCAGTTCTTTTGCAACGGGAACGTTGATATCCAGTTTGTACTGAGGGTATTTTGTATTAAATGATGATTGAGCATATTGAAATTCAGGGCGCTGCATCAACTTGCCTATAAATTCCTGGTTTGTGGCATCAAGATCAGTAAAACTTCCGCCAGAGCGGTCCAATAGGTTGACCTCCACACCGGATGCCGTACCAAAACCGGGGATACTGGGCGGGGCAAAGAAAATAATGTTTGCCTCTGGGATTTGGGCTGCAATGCCAAATAACTTTCCAGTTATGGCCTGTAACGATAGTGCATCATCACCGCGCTCATCCCAGTCGTCCAGACGTATAAAGCCAAGGCCATAGTTGCTACCTTCACCGTTTATCAAACTGCGGCCTTCAATAAATGACATCCCCTGAACACCATCCAGATCCTTAACCATGGAGTACAGTTTTTCATTGACCTGATGTGTACGGTCAATAGATGCACCCGCGGGGAGTTCAATATTCACAAACAGGATCCCACGGTCTTCATCTGGTACAAAACCTGTCTTAACGCTAGAAGATGACCACCATATACCCCCTATGGCGAGTATAAAGATGATGATGGTCACCCATTTATTGCGGTACAAAAAGTGGACGGAGCGCCCATACCGGTTTATCGTTGCCTTAAAGCCGCGGTTGAACGCGTCAAAAAAGCGCTGCATGAAGTTTTTCTTTTTACTTCCTTCTTTTTCATCATGGCCCTTTAGGAAGAGGGCACAAAGTGCAGGGCTCAGGGTCAGGGCATTTATTGCCGAAATTCCTATCGCAACAATAAGGGTGATACCAAACTGTTCATAGAACACCCCCGTGGGGCCCTGTACAAACGTCACGGGTATAAATACCGCCGCCATCACCAGGGTTATCGAGACAATTGCCCCTGAGATTTCATGCATCGCACTTACCGTTGCCTTCTTTGCATTGCTTGCTCCCTCGTCAATCTTTGCATGTACCGCCTCAACCACCACAATCGCGTCATCTACCACAATACCTATGGCGAGTACCAGTGCAAAAAGGGTGAGCAGGTTTATGGAATACCCAAAGAGGTTGAGAAAGAAGAACGTACCTATAATGGATACCGGTACGGCTATTGCCGGAATCAACGTGGACCTAAAATCCTGCAAGAAGATAAACACCACGATAAACACCAGGATAAAGGCTTCTATAAGGGTATGAACCACCTTGTCAATAGATGCGTTCAAAAAGTTGTTTGTATCATACGGAATGAATATCTCCACTCCCTCGGGCAGGCTTGCCTTGACATCTTCAAGCTCTGCCTTTATCGCATCAATGATTTCCTGTGCGTTTGAACCCTTGGTCTGGAATATACCCATGTTCACCGCAGGATAGCCATTGGTTTTTGACGATCCAGAATAGGATTGGGCACCCAGTTCTATTTCGGCGACATCTTTTAACCTCAAGAATTGACCATTGCCCAGGGCCTTGATCACAATATTACTGTATTGGTCTTCCGTTTTAAAGCGGCCCCCGTATTTTATAACATAAGAGAATGCCTCTCCATCATTTTCACCCAGGGAACCTGCTGCAGCTTCAAGACTTTGCTCGTTAAGTGCTGCCGTAACATCTGTGGGGATCAAATCATAGGCAGCAAGTTTTTGAGGGTCAAGCCAAATGCGCATCGCATAATCTTTAGCCCCAAATACATTGACGTTACCCACACCGTTTACCCGCTGAATTTCAGGGATAACGTTGATCTTTAAATAATTCTGAAGAAAAGTATCGTCATAATCCTTGTTTGTGCTGTAAAAGGACATGAACATCAGGGCACTTGTCTGTTGTTTTTGTGTGGTGACCCCGGTTTGAATCACCGCCTGTGGCAACAGTGAATTGGCACGGGCCACCCTGTTTTGTACGTTGACGGCAGCAATATCCGGGTCAACTTCCTGGTCAAAGTATACCGTGATTGCAGCTGTACCGTTGTTTGTGGCAGTAGAGGTAAGATAGGTCATCCCCTCCACACCATTGATTTGTTCTTCCAGCGGTATGATGACACTCTCAAGTATCGTTTCGGCATTGGCACCTGGATAGGTCGCACTCACTTGTATGGTGGGAGGTGCAATATCCGGATACTGTGTAATGGGTAGGGAAGTAAGTCCCAGGATCCCCAGAATCACCACGATAATCGAGATTACCGTTGAAAGAACCGGGCGTTCTATAAATTTTTGTAACATGGTATATTTGGTTTAATCTGGGATTATCTAAAAACTTTGTTCAAGGGCTTGGCAATGCTGTCAAAGGGCTTTTCCTGTGGCTGTATCTTGGTTTGCCCCCTCAACGTGCTCACGCCCTGGGCAACGATGCGGTCTCCTTTTTCTATACCAGAGGCCACCACGTAGAGATTGTCAACCTCACCTGCAATATTGATTTTTGCCGCCGTTGCGGTATTCCCTTCGTCCAGTTTGTACACATAGATGCTTCCTTGCTGGTCAAAGGTTGATTCCTTGGGCACCACGACCACATCTGTATACGTTTTAGGTATTTGTATCTTACCGCTGTTTCCATTGGTCAATATCCTTGCAGGATTGTCAAAAACCGCCCGGAATGATACTGAACCCGTCTGGGCATTTACCTGGGAGTTGATGGTCTCTATTTTTCCGGTTTGCCCATATTCTTTATCATTGGCAAGTAAAAGGCTGACTTCTGGCATTTTCTTGATTTTTTCCTCAATGGTGGCGCCTTCTGCATCCTGTATAAAATCCAGGTATTCTTTTTCGTTCATGGAGAAGTAGGCATATACCTCACTGATGTCAGAAACTATCGTAAGTGGTTCTTGACTTGAGGGGCTCACCAGGGAGCCGGCACGCAGGTTTATGGCTCCCACATAACCATCCACGGGACTTTTTATGTTTCCATAGTTGATGTTTGCGGCAATACCATTATAGCTGCTTTGGGCCTGTTGCAACTTTGCTTTTGCGGTCTCCAGCTGTACCTCGCTAATTATGTTTTTGGCGACAAGGGGTTTGAGCTTGTCAACTTCAACCTGCGCTGCGTTCACATTTGCTTTCGCGGCAGCGGCATCCTGGTTAAGGGATTGGGTTTCTAGCTTGAACAGCGTTTGGCCCTTGCGCACTTTTTGCCCCTCGTCAACCAGTACATCTGTGATGTAGCCCGAGATTTTTGCATAGACCTCTGCATTGACAATACCTTCAATCTTTGTGGGATATGAGATGTATCCCGTCACGGTCTTGCTGGGGAGGCTTATGACGGGTAGGCTGGGTGCCTGGGCAGCGGCTGCCTGCGGCTGCTCTGCCTTGCTGTCTCCACAAGAGCTGGCCGTCAGCATAACGGCTGCCATAAGGGGAACTATGTAGGTCAAGATTTGATTTTTCATAACTGGTTTTTTAATTGTTTTTTGATTTTTCAGAAAGTTTGTCACGTAAGCGTTTTATGGTTGTGCTGGCCTGGTTTATAAAATTCATGAATTCCATATGGTATTCCAGGTCAAATTGATGTTCTTCTCCGTGGGGGGTACAGGCATTCATGCTTGTCTTGTATTCCATTATGGCTTCATGGAGCTGCTTTTCTTCTTCCCAGTTTCTCAACATCTTGTTCATGTGTATTATGGTGCCATTGGGGTTGATGGTAAAATATTTTTTACGGTCACCACATACGGTATAATACGTGATCATACTGGCTTGTTGCAGGGCGTTTAAGTGTGTTGATACCGTGCTCTTGCTCGCTTTTAGGCTCACCACCAGCTCCTCAAAGGTGCAGCCTTTGTTACCATTGAGTATCAATGATGATATTATGCGTGCGGCAAGTGGGGCTATCTGATCCTTCTGCTCGATATGAACACCTAGACGCTCGATGAGTTCTTCTTTTTTATGAGCAAGCTCGTTATTCATCATTTAAAAATTAAAGGCGCAAAAATATACTTGGTTCGGAAATAACCGAACTAAACGAAATTAAAGTTTTGTTAAATAAAATGGCGTAACTTCACGAAAAGGTTTTCGAATGAACAGAAAGGCAATAATTCTTGGTATTACTGGTCTCGTGGGTGATTTGCTTTCGCAAAAGCTGCTCAAAAACAACCACTATGTTGAGGTCATCAGCATTCATAGGCGCACGGCAAATATCACCAGTGCAAAGTTTTCTGAGCACATCGTGGATGGTATTGAACACCTTAAAAATCCGGTAAAAGCAGATGTTGTTTTTTGCTGTGTGGGCACCACCAATGCAAAAACGCCAGATAAGGAAAAGTACAGAGCAATTGATTATGGAATCCCATTGAAAGCAGCTGAATATTGTAAAAAAAATGGTGTTGGTACACTAATCGTGATTTCGGCGATGGGAGCTGACCCAAAGAGCAAGGTTTTTTATAATCGCCTCAAGGGCGAAATGGAGCGCGATGTGCTCAAAGTGGGTATTAAGAACACCTTTTTTATGCAACCGTCCTTGATTGCGGGCGATAGAAAAGAGAAGCGTACCTTTGAATATATTACAAAGCAGATGATGAAATTCCTCAATTTTTTCCTCATCGGGCCAGCAAAAAAATACCGAAGCATCCATGCAGATACGATTGCAGAGGCCATGATACACGTGGATTTGCATGGGTATGAAAAGGCAAGGATACAATCTGATGAAATTCAAAACATAGCAGATGGAACTCGTTGAAATAGAACGCAAATTTTTAGTAAAGTCAGCGGTTTTTAAGCAAGAAGCATACACTAAAACCGAGATTCAACAAGGGTATCTCAGCAGCAATCCCGGCCGCACCGTGCGCGTGAGGATTAGCGGCGATCAAGCTTTTCTTACCATTAAGGGCGCTTCTGACAAAGAAGGCACCACCCGGTTTGAATGGGAAAAAGCCATTGAGAAAAGCGAGGCCCAGGCCTTGCTCAAACTGTGTGAAAAAGGCGCCATTCATAAAGTGAGATACCTGGTCAAAGCAGGTCAACATGTGTATGAAGTTGACGAGTTTTATGGTGAAAACCAGGGCTTGCTACTCGCTGAAATAGAACTCGCATCTGCTGATGAAGCATTTATAAAACCAGCCTGGCTGGGCGAGGAAGTCACGGGTAACGTAAAATATTACAATTCGCAACTCAGTAAAAATCCTTTTACATTATGGTAAAAGCCGGCCGGCTCAAAATAGAAATTCACCCGTGGTGGGCAGGAAAGGGATTTGGGTTACGGTAAAAAAATCAATTCTCCGAGCTTAGGGCAATCTCTATCTTTTGATGAATTTCATTGCCATTTTGGTCAACTGCCGTGAGCATATGTTCACCAGGTTTTGGCTTGATGGAAAGTTCATGAAAAGTCTCGGTCGCACCGATGAAAGCATCATCCAGGTACCAGAAAATCTTGGTCTCTTTATCCCGGTGCGCAAGCCTAAGCACGACAGCATTTATTTCTTCATCAAAGTTTTTGGGCAATACGATGGCCTCATTTTTCTTGGGAAAAATAAACTCCATGAGTTCTTCATTTTCGCTGGCGCAACCTGGTTTAAAAGGAGGCAGGGCTTCATACTCGGGATGCAGCGGTGCATAATAGTACTCCATGGCAGGGGGCAGGGTAAACCATTGTTTTGCTTTCATTTGAGCCAGTGGATAACATGAGTTGTTCACCCGGTAACTTTCGGTAGCATCCACAAAAACCTGTTGATGATATGGGCAAACGGCGGTTTTTACACCCTCGTTGGGAATCCATTCCATTTTTGTGCCTTCGCAAAATGGACCCGCAAGTTGGCCACTTTTGCCGCACACTTCTGCCTCCACAAGTTCGTCATACGGCATGGTAAACCAGTCAGAACCGGGTAAAATATTCAACACATCAAAAAGTACCGGTGCGGCACTCTCCACACCAGAAAGCCCCGGTCTCCCCTCGCCATCCGCATTACCTGCCCATACGCCAATGGCATATCTGGGGGTCACCCCCACCGCCCAAGCATCTTTAAAACCAAAGCTCGTTCCCGTTTTCCACGCAATGGGTTTTGAATTTTCAAAAAATTTCCAGTTGAGTTCGCCCGCAGGTCGGTTTACCTGGCGCATCGCCTCAAAAGTTTTATAAATCGCCCCGGCGTCATAGATTTTAGATTTGGCGACCGTGCTCCCCAAATCTGCTTTTTCGCTTTCGCTAAAGATACACTGACCATATTCATGGGTGCGGTACTCGCTTGAGGAAGTGTTGAAAAAATTGAGCACGGAGGCCATTCCGGCGTAAGCCTGGGTAATTTCCAGGAGTGAACTTTCTCCCCCTCCCAAAATCATCGAGAGCCCATAATAATCTGCAGGATGCGTCAGGCCGTCAAGGCCTATGGCTTTTAACTTATCATAAAAACGTTCCAGGCCATGGTGCTGTAACATGCGTACCGCGGGGACATTAAGCGACCGGGCCAGCGCCACAGATGCAGGAACGGCACCATTGAATACCTTGTCAAAGTTTTCTGGACTGTAACCATTGACCGTAAGGGGGGTGTCTGCAACAAGCGCGTCTGGCAAAATCTCGCCATCATCAAGCATGGCGGCATATAAAAAGGGTTTTAAAACGCTGCCCGTACTGCGGTAAGATTGAATGATATCCACATAGTTTTGATGCTCGGGCGTGGTGGGGGCGTTGCCGGTATATGCAAGGACCATGCGCGTATCCACATCAATAACAATTACTGCCAGGTTGTTGATTTGGTTTTGGCTCAAGATGCGATGATGATTTGCCACAATGGTATTGACCTGCTGTTGCAGTTGAAAATCAATCGTGCTTTTAAAATATTCCCCCTTGTTTTCCCGTCTTATCTTTTCAGTGAAATGAGGTGTGAGGTCTGGCAGGGGTAAAGGTTTTCCCGGTAGCGCTTCGTCAAGGGCAAGGTCATAGGTTTGTTCATCAATGATTGCATTGGCCCAAAGTTTTTTGAGCAAAAAATCCCGCTTGGCCTTCAGGATTTCCTCATTCTTACCGGGAAAAATAAGTGCTGGCGCATTGGGCAAAACAGCAAGCGCGGCGGCTTGCCCCCAACTCAGTTCTTCTGCGGGAATGCCAAAATACCTCCAGGCAGCCGTTTGTAATCCCACCACATTTCCGCCAAAAGGCGCATGCGAAGCATACAGGCCCAGAATCTCATCTTTTGAGTATCCCGCCTCGAGACGGGTCGCCTGAAAGAGTTCAATGACCTTTTCAAAATAAGTGCGCTTTTGGTTTTTTCGCGATAGCCGTATCACCTGTTGCGTCAACGTACTCGCCCCACGGCGCCTGTTATCGCTTATGTTTTCCAAGGTAGCCTTTGCCATTGAGATTGGGTTAAACCCAGGATGACTATAAAAATACTCATCTTCAAAGTATAGAATACTTTGCTTGAATCGATACGGTACGCTGTCAATTTCTGGAAACCGCCATTGCCCATCATCGGCAATACGGGCGCCCAGCATAATGCCTTCTTTGCTGGTCACCACCGTGGCGGTGGGGTCTTTAAATAGTACCGTGGGCAGGCACAACATCCACACCACAACAACCCCAACACCTAAGAGTGAAAGAATTTTTTGCTTTCGCGAAAGCGAAACTTGCCTGCCCAATATGTTCACCTATTCTATCACTTTGATCCATTGCCCTTTGTTGCGTGCAAAGTAGTTGTCGTCGTACATGGCCCCGGCTTGCGCACCGGGCAGGTAGTATGTCCCCAGGTAAGAAGCGTTGAGCTTTACGGTAAATGTTTGTGATGCTTTTGCCTCAAGGTCAAGGAAAAAATTTACCCTGTCGTCGCGGATATCTATATAATTTGCCTCACCGCTGGTGGTGGTGCCCAGGTTTGTAAAACTGGTGTTCACGATTTCCCATCCGCTGGGGAATATTTGGCTTAAAGCCAAATTATTAATCCGGTTTGCCGTGGTGTTTGTAAGCGTGATCTTTGCCGTGAAACTACTGCCTTGACGCAGGCTGGAGATATCCATGGGCTTGTCAGCCCCATCAATAAATTGTGTGGAAACCGCAAGTGCCCTGCTTGATGCCAGTTCTTCTCCCACGGGGAGCTTTCCTTTTTGGGTCACGGTCACAAACACTTTATTGTCCTGTTTGTTTTTAACGGTAATGGCCCTGGGCGTGTCATCAATCTTCAAGTTGCGCATGGCGATGGCCTGGGGGGTTTCTATATTGACTTCTTGTCCCTTGTGGGTGTATGTGACATGCATTGCCTTGCCGCCATTGACCTCTACCATTTTAGCTAGAGAAAGCAAGGCATAGGCCGTTTCTTGTGTGCTCAGCCATTGATTTGATGATAAGGTCCTGGCCATGGATGCTGCAATGGGCATCATGTCCTCATCTTTGAGAATCACCATGGTTTCTAGTGCCATGGCCTGATTTCTAAAAACAGAACCATAGGTGTACCTGTCATTTTCAGAAGGTTTAAAATCTATGTTTGCTGATGCCGCAAGAGATTGTGCAACATCTTTTTTACCGGCAAGTGCATAAGCTGCCGCCAGGCGCCATTTTGCCTCGTTGCTCAAATTGCTCGATTCGCGTAAGCGGTTCATTGCGGCCAGTTCTGGTTGACCCGCAAGCGCCAGTGTGTACAGGCGATACGCTTGTGTATGGCTTGTGTTATAGGGTCTTGCCGTGTTGCGCCATTGTCTTGCCGTGCTTTTTTGATAGCGTAGCCAGTTGCTCAAGAGGGTCAGTGGCAAGGCATAGCCCTTTTGTTTTGCCTCAAGCATAAAATGACCGGCATATGTTGTTCCCCATTCATCTGGCATACTTTGACCTGGCCAGTAGCTCAAGCCGCCTTCAGGGATTTGAAAGTCGCCAAGCCTTTGAATGGTTGCCTTGACGTTTTTCTCTATTTTTTGCTTTTCCTCAAAGGTTAAATCAAGGATGTCATCAAGATAGATTTGTGGAAATGCGCTGGAGGTGGTCTGCTCCACACAACCGTATGGATATTCCAGTAGGTATTCCATCCTGGATGAAATGTCCATGGAAGGCAGCGTAGAAAACTCGATGGTCGCCTCATTTGTGCCCGCTACGCCAAAGGGTGTATAATTCAACGTGAGTTCACCATTTTCTGCCAGTGTCTGACTGGTTTTCTTGATTGAAACGGGATTTGGGTTCTCTACATCCACTTCTATTTTAGAAGAAGCTGCTTCGCCATTGCCTTTTGCGTTAACGGTGATGGTTTGAAATTCAACTGTCTCCAGGACCTGGTATTCAAAATTCACGATTTGCTCACCGGGACCGTCAAAGGTTACTTGCTGCGTCGTTCTGCCCACGGGTTTCAATCCTTTAGAGGTTGTTACAGATACCTTTGCAGATTTCACCTTGTCCTCCATGGCAAAAACGGTTACGGGCAATGTGACGGTTTCCCCTGGGGACAGCTTTCGCGGAAGCGATGCCAGGACCATCAACGGTGTCCTGACCGGGGTTGTTTCTTCGGTTTTGCCATAAGCCCCTGTTGAATTGTTTCCTGCAATGACCATGGTACGTACAGACCCTATATAATTAGGCATTGAGATCTTGTGGGTCTGGCTTTCGCCGGAAGGCAGGCTGAAAGGACCCAGAAACTTCACGACGGGCCTAAAACGGTCTGCTTTTCTATTTTTTGCACCAGCAGTAACGTCACCGCCACCTATGGCATAGATGTTATCCACCTGACCGCCATAGGCGCCAATGACATAGTCATATATATCATACGTTTTTACGCCCAGGGCTTCACGGGTGTAGAATGCCTCATGGATATCTGGGGTCGCAAAACGGGTAAGGTCCAGCAGGCCTTCATCAACCACGGCCAGCGTATAGGTCATGTGCTTACCGTCTTGCTCAGAAACCGTGACGTTGAAATCCTGCTCTGGTTTGAGGACCTTGGGCATTTTGATTTGTGGATGGAGGACCGTGGCGGGGTTTTCCACTTGCAGTGGAATAATGCCGTACAACCTCATGGGCAGGTCGTTTTTTGTCTGTTCTAGCGGCTGTAGCAAGGAAATGTTGACATAGGCATTGGGCGCCATGATATCTGTGATTTTGATTTTTGCACTGGTTTCTTCCTTGTGCGTATCAATCCATTGCATATCCAGGACCTCGGTGCCGTTCTCAACACTTATGAGTGCCTTGCCCTCACTGCCCGAAGGAAATGTGACGATGGCTTCATCGCCTACTTGGTAGCTTTCTTTGTCAGCGGAGAAAACCAGCATTTTTGCATTTTCTGCGCCGGCATCTCCTGGGTTTTTCCACCAGTTGCGGTAAAAGTATGCCGTTCTGCCCGTGGCATGACCCGATTTTTTGTCAATCACCCGGATGAGGTAGCGCCCGCCATCATCCTCGGGTATGTTAATGTCAAAATTGGATTTGCCATTACTTCCCGTGGTGAGGGTAAATACTTTAAAAGGCGTGTACACCGTGCTGTTCTCATAACGGGAGAGGTTGTCCCGGCTACGGTTCCACCACCAGCGCCACTCAATCCTGAAGATTTTGACCTCGAGCTCGCGATTTGCCGCAGGCCTGCCCTGTGTATCGACCGTGACGACGTCAAAATTTGTTTTTTCATCTGTATAGAAAGAGCCATATCGATGCGTTTCGGGAGATTTGAGACCCACAAAATGGTCATACGGCGCAAGTTTTTTTGTAAAAACGTCCATGCTAAAATCCCCTCCGCCTTCATAGACTTTCGTCAAAAAGACCGCTTCCAGCATTCCTGGGGACTTGCCGTTCAGTTCTAGTTTTTTAGAAAATGGGAGGCTTCCCTGCGCGTTGAGGTCTTTCTCGACAATGGGCAGCGTGATGCTTGAAAATGACCGTACGGGGTCTGTAAAATCATAGTCTTTAAAATCGTCAAAGGCATCCATAGAGTTTTGAAGCGTGGCTTCCATTTCAACTTTTAGGTTGCGGGCTGGCGCACCGTGTAACCACGTGCTATTAATGGTGCCGGCAACTGGTTTTGTGGCATCTAGGATTTTGTCCTTAAAATCAAGGTTTATTTTTAAGCGGTTGGGTTTTACCGTGGCAACCTTTAATGTTTTGGTAAACTGGGCACCGCCCAGGCTTACCGTTGCGCGCCAGTTGCCTGTGGGGTCAGAATCGTTAGTGGCGATGGGAAAATGGAAGAAATTGTTTGTGGCATCTGCTAGGTTTGCAACTTTGCGTTCTACCAGTTTGCCGCGGGCATCATTGACCTCCAGTTTTAAGGGGTGGTCCGCTGGCAACGGGTTGGTCTCGTCATTGAGCGCAAAGGTGAGGTGGATGGTATCGCCCGGGCGGTGCACGCCACGCTCTGTGTACAAAAACCCTTTAAGGCCACGCTGCAGTTCTTTACCCGAAACGTCAAACTTGCTCAACGAGAGGGCATTGCCATCCCCTAGTTTCGCGTAAGCGTAATCATTTCTTTTTTGTGCTACGGCAAAAGCCACTTTCTTATTGCTGTCATACAGGCCTATGCCGTTTGCATCTGTGGTGGTTGTCTGTATGAGCTGTTGCTGGTAATTGTACAGGCGTATTTTTGTGAAGGGTTCTGGCTGTGCGGTGATGAGGTTTGTGGTGGCAAAATGATAGCTCCTGTTGTCTCCTTCTTTTACAATCAGTCCCAGGTCAGAGCCCATGACGTTAGTTGTTGCAATCCTGTCTTCATTATAATAGGCCGGGTGACAGGGGTTGTCGCGCTGGTTCCAGTTATAGTTGTAATTACGCCACTGGTAGATTTCATTGTCCCAGTATTGTTCTTCTAGGGCATCTTCCTCAATTGCGGTGAGGCTTGTCTCATCATATTGTTCTTCTTCATCGTCCGCAACGGTACCATCGCACATATAAGTGCTGTATTCTTTTTTAAAGCTTAGTTCTACACGATATATTGCGCCGGGCTGTACCTTGAATATTTCTGAGAGGTCAAGCGCATGTGCTCGCCAGGCACTATTGTCAACCACGCCATCATCTTTGAGGGGGATGGTCTTTTTTGCAATGCGGCGTCCCACTTCTCGTATATAATAGTCGCTTGATGTATTGAGGTTGTTGTCCTGTAAAAACTGCAGCACATTATCAGCATATACCTGTATCACGCGCACATCTACCGTGCTGAGGTTCACGGTCTCAAAATATAAGGGAGTGTCCTTAGCATCTGGCAGGATGACGCCCTGCGATATCAACCGTATTTGTGGCTTGAGCTGGTCAAAGGAGAGTTGCTCAGAGAATGTTTTTTTAAGTCCGTAGCCAAATGTATTCTTCAACCCCTCAAAAACACTTACGGTTTTATTGCCCGTAATGCGTGTGGATGGGTAGACGCGCAGGACGTTGCCATCTGGTTCAAAGCGCAGGTCAGTTTGCCCATCTATGGTGACAAGGCCGTTAAAGTCCTGGTCTTCCTTGACGGGGTCTGAGAAGTTTATGGTAAGTACAGATTGTGGTTCCATACGGGTCTTGACATCAACAATGGTAAAAGTGTTCCTTCCGGGGATTTGTATTTCACGCTCACCCTCGTTTTCTGAATCTATGGAACTGCCATCCCATTGTACGGTGATTTTTGAGTCATCTACCTTGCGGGCAATGCTGTCTATTTTAAAGGTGAAGAATTTTGCGTTTTCATCTACCTGAGGCCAGTTGATGTTCAGGGGTTTGTCCTCTTGCGATGCGTTGAGGAGTTCTTTGGCTGTAGCCAAATCAATATAATCTGCACTTTCCAGACTACCATCAAGATATTGCCACTCCTTGCCGTAAGATTGCAGGTTGCCCAGGGTCACCTTGAAGTTTGGGGCGATGGTCTTGAACCCAAAGGTGTACGTCCTAAAATCCTTTTCAAGGCCCTCATAGAGCCGGTGAAGCATGAGCGTTATGGTATACTCGGTGTCTGGTTTAAGGTTCTTCTCAGGTTGAAAGACCAGTGTCCTGCCATTTTCGATTATCAGTTTCCCCGGGGTTTTGGGGCTTATTTTAAGATAATCTGCCGGGAGCTCCTGGTCCAGTTCAAATTTCTCTATGTTTTTTGCCAACCCTATCCTTATGGGCGTGGTGATGGACTGTGTACCATAGGTAGTATAGGAGATATAATCCCTGAACTTGAATATATTGTCTGTCTGTTTCTTTTTAGAACATGAGGATACAGCTAGCGCAAAGACCAGGAAGGAGATTAAAATTTTCTTCATCTTAATAAAAACTGAGTGGGAGGGGATTAAAGCTTAAAACGCGAATTAAATTACAAATCTTGGAGGAATAAACGAGCTTTAAATTTGACCAAATTCGTATTCCCTTTCCACCAGGCAAATGCGTACCTTATAATACCTGTACCATTGTTCCTTGCCCAGCTGTTGCGCCATGGCATGTTCAGTATGCTGTTTCCAGGCCTTGATGCCCTGCAGGTCCCGCCAGTAGGAAATCGTGATGCCCATCCCGCTACGGGCATGTTCCATGCCCATGTAGCCCGGCTGTTGCTGGGCAAGTTTTTCCATTCTTGCGGCCATGTCACCATACCCGGTAACATTATCTGTTTGCAAGCTGGTAAAGATAACCGCATAATATGGTTTATTCATTTTCTTTATAAATACCTAACGTTAATTTGCCCTGTGCATCCATGTGCGCCCTATACATTCCCTCTGTATTGAATTCCATGGAGACGTTGCCATCATGGTCCATGGAGACCACGCCACCGGTACCGCCCATTTTTGTGAGCTTTTCCTGGATAACATTATGTGTGGCTTGCGCCAAAGTCTTCCCGGCATATTCCATCTGGGCCGAAATGTCATGGGCGACCTGCCCCCTTATGAAGTATTCTCCCCATCCTGTTGAAGAAACGCCGCAGGTCGCATTGTTGGCATACGTGCCAGAACCTATGATGGGGGAGTCACCTATCCTGTTCCATCGCTTGTTGGTCATTCCTCCCGTTGAGGTGCCCGCGGCGAGGTTGCCATTTTTATCAAGGGCAACACAGCCCACGGTGCCAAATTTTTGATCCTTGATGTACGGGTCCACAAATGCCGTCCCACCGTCCGGGTCCAGTTCGGTCTTTTCCTGTTCCAGGATGCGCTGCAGTGACCGGTACCTTTTTTTAGTATAGAAATATGATGGGTCAACAATCTCCAGTCCCTGTCTTGTGGCAAAATCTTCTGCACCCTTGCCACTTAGCATGACATGTTCAGAGTTTACCATCACTTCATAGGCAAGGTCTATGGGGTTTTTGACGGTGGTCACCCCGGCAATGGCACCGGCATTGAGGGTGGCTCCATCCATGATTGAAGCATCCAGTTCGTTTTTGCCCTCATGGGTAAAAACCGCCCCCTTGCCCGAATTGAACAAGGGGGAATCTTCCATGACATTAATGGTCTTTCTCACCGCGTCAAGGCTTGAACCTCCATTTGCCAAGATCTCATGACCGGTTTTTATAGCTTTTGTAAGTACTTCCTTATAAGCTGCCTCAAGTGAATCTGTCATGTTCTTTTTAAGTATAGTCCCCGCCCCGCCATGAATCACGATCCCAAAGGTGGGCCCACCTGTACTGCTGTACTCCTTTTGAGTGGGTTCTTCGGTTGTATCGGTTTGTTTTTTGGCGCAAGCCAAGCAAAAAAATAGGACCAGGTAGATAAATATGGGTTTTGTCATGGAAGCATGTGTTGTTTGAACATGAAAAATAGTGAATGTCTTTTAAAGAGCTATTCAGGACTATTCAAAATATGATACTCGATAAAGTGTAGGTTGAAAAGATAGCGGTGTTTAATTGTACGATAAAAATCAAATTTAATTCGATGAAATACCCAATTTGAATCTGAAATTTATATTTACTCAAATTAAAATGCTTAAAAAACATCGATGAAATGCAAAAAAAAGAGCTATAAATGTTAAAGTTTAATCTTAAATCGATGAAATACACAAAAATTACGTTCAAGTGCTTGCACAGATAAATTATTCTATTCATATTTGCCCTGTACATAACTCATAAACCCCAAATTATGAAACTGATTATTACTAGGGCCTTTTTGGCCATGACCTTCCTTTGCCTATTCGCAAGCTGCTCTACAGATGAGCTTGAAGTGACCCCAACCGAAAAAGAAAGTGTTGAAATTTCCGCAGACCTTGTGGTGGAAAATGACTTTGCACAAGAAGTGCTTGCAGAAATCAATACATACAGGTCTTCCATAGGGCTTAACTCGCTAGCTATGAACAATGACCCTAAAGTACAGGCCCTTAACCATACAAAATATATGGCTTCACTTAATAAAATAAGCCATGACAATTTCTTTCAACGTTCTGATTACCTTAAATCAAAAGGTGCGGTCAAGGTAAGTGAAAATGTGGCATTTGGCTACTATACTGCCCAAGAGGTGGTGCAGGCATGGCTTAAGAGCCCAGGGCACAAAGCTGCCATAGAAGGTGATTTTACCCATACCGGGATATCAGTTGTTGAGAATGACCGCGGTGTTCCCTATTTTACCCAGATATTCGTGAAGAAATAAAAATACTTTTTGTTAACCCTCATTTCCTGAAACCCAACGATTTCAAAGAGCTCAGTTTTTACAATTGAGGTTATGAGAGTTACATTTAAACAGCAGGCGGGGGCCTGCTGTTTTTCTTTTGGGCTTTTTTTGGCCAAAGCTATATTGTAACTTTACCAGAAAGAAAACACCATGGCAATTGCAAGACCCTTCAACCTCAATACCTGGCTTGATGAAAACCGCGACAAGCTAAAACCTCCAGTAGGTAACAAGAACCTGTATAAAGACGCTGACGATTATATCGTGATGGTCGTTGCCGGGCCCAATGCCCGTAAGGACTATCATTATAATGAGACCGAAGAACTTTTTTATCAGCTGGAGGGCGAGATAGAAGTCCATGTACAGGATGAGGGTGAGAAGAAAACGATGAAACTGGGCCCTGGAGATATGTACCTGCACCCGGCAAAGGTGCCGCATTCTCCCGTGAGAAAGGAAAATTCAATAGGGCTTGTGGTTGAGCGCAAGCGTGCAGACCTAGGTGCAAAAGACGGTTTACTGTGGTTTTGCGACAACTGCAACCATAAATTATATGAGGTATATTTTCCGCTAGAGGATATTGAACAGGACTTCCTGAAGCATTTTGAACATTTTTATGGCAGCGAGGAGTTAAGGACCTGCGATAACTGTGGTACCGTGATGGAAGCCGATGAGCGTTTTGTGGGTTAAACCCAAATGCAAAATAATATTGATAATACTAAAGCCGAAGCATGAAAAAAGCATCGGCTTTTTTTATATTCGTGAGCAAACGATACAATTTTTATAAATATCATAAATTATGGCTGCATCAACTGCCTTTAATATACAAGAAGTGCTCAGCGCACTTGAGATAGATTCTTTAAATCATGGTACTTCTACAGGGAGAAAAACCTATGGAGCTGGTGAGGAGCTGGCATCAAACTCTCCAGTAGATGGTAAGCTTATCGCGAAAGTTACGCACACCACCCCGCAAGAATACGAGACGGTTGTGCAAACCGCTACTAAAGCTTTTAAAACCTGGCGACTCATGCCCGCACCACAACGCGGCGAGATCGTGCGCCAGTTCAATGAAGAACTACGCAGGTTAAAAGAACCCCTGGGCAAACTTGTATCTTATGAGATGGGTAAAAGCTATCAAGAAGGTCTGGGCGAGGTGCAGGAGATGATAGATATTTGTGACTTTGCCGTGGGACTTTCACGCCAACTGCACGGACTTACCATGCACAGTGAGCGCCCGGGGCACCGCATGTATGAGCAATACCATCCGCTGGGGATCGTGGGTATTATCTCTGCATTTAACTTCCCGGTCGCGGTATGGAGCTGGAACACCGCCCTAGCATGGGTGTGTGGCGATGTGTGCATCTGGAAACCTTCTGAGAAGACCCCGCTTACCGGTATTGCATGCCAAAAGATTGCCGCCCGTGTCTTTGCACAAAACAACCTGCCAGAAGGCATCAGTTGTTTGGTCAATGGTGATTTTCGCGTAGGCGAAATGATGACAAAAGATGAGCGTGTGCCGCTTGTCTCTGCCACAGGATCTACTCGCATGGGTAAGGAGGTTGCAAAAACTGTTGCGGGTCGTCTGGGCAAAACCTTGCTGGAACTGGGTGGTAATAACGCCATCATCGTTACCCCAGATGCTGATATTAAAATGACGGTAATAGGAGCGGTCTTTGGTGCGGTGGGCACTTGTGGACAGCGTTGTACGTCTACCCGCCGACTCATCATACATGAAAGTATCTATGACACCGTAAAGGATGCCGTGGTTGATGCTTACAAGCAGCTGCGCATAGGCAATCCGCTGGATGAGAACAACCACGTGGGGCCGCTAATTGATACCGATGCGGTAAAAATGTACAGCGATGCATTGCAAAAGGTGCAGCAAGAAGGAGGTAACATCATCGTGCCTGGCGGAGTGCTGGAGGGCGAGGGCTACGAGAGCGGTTGCTATGTGAAGCCCGCAATCGCCGAGGCAAAAAACGAATATGACATCGTGCAGCACGAGACCTTTGCGCCCATACTTTACCTTATTAAGTACAACGGCGATGTAGATGATGCACTGGCGTTGCAAAACGGAGTGCGACAAGGGCTTTCTAGCGCCATCATGACCAATAATCTGCGTGAGGCAGAGCGCTTCTTAAGTGTTGCAGGTAGTGATTGCGGAATTGCAAACGTAAATATTGGCACAAGCGGTGCGGAAATTGGAGGTGCCTTTGGTGGCGAAAAAGAAACCGGCGGCGGCCGCGAAAGCGGTAGTGATGCCTGGAAAATCTATATGCGTCGCCAGACCAACACGATAAACTATACTACGGAGCTTCCACTGGCACAGGGGATTAAATTTGACTTATAATTTTTTGGCTTAAAGCCAAAGAAAAACATAGTACATGGGCATGTCGTCACCACGGCATGCCTTTTATTTTGCAAACAGATAAAAAATCACAAACAATAGTATCACGCCCAGCACGGCAAAAAATATCTTCCAGAAAGAATACGGGCGCTTGCCTGATAGATGACCATTCTCACCGTTGACAAAAAAGCTATACTCCTTGCCCTTGTAGCGATAGGAGCTTATGTAAACAGGGAGCAAAATATGTTTAAAAGTCTCATTTTCCAGTTGCATGGTCAGGTTGCTCACGCGCTGCTCGTCACCGCCCATATCGCGCCGCGCCCATACGTGCGCGACATCCCGCATTTCATCTTGGGCTTCCAGATGGCCATTGTTTAGTGGGATGGTATATTTTTCGGTAACAAAACCTGATAGAAACCCACTCTCAAAGGGCTGTAGCTTTGAGAGGTTCCACTGCGCGATACCCCGGGGTATCTTGCCCGTGTGCTGTTTTGAGGCATTGATCAAGGTGTCGTCCACAAAACCGCTTATGTTACCACTTACGGGAGTCCATCGTGTTTTGCGTACACGCCTGGTGCGGGTATTGCCCTTGCTGTCACGATATGTTTGGTTTACATAATAATAATCGCCACGCTGGCCACGGTATTGCGCATAGAGGTCTGCATCAAAGGTCCAGTAGGGCAGGTAAAGGCCCTTGGTGAACTGGGGGTCGAGGGTTGCTTTTTTCAGGTCGTTAGGTGCCCACCACATGCCGTCAACCCACTTCTTGAAACGTAGTATGGCTTCTTTTTGCGTAAGCTGAAAGGGTAAGACCGCGCCGGGTAATATCCATTCTTCTGTGGTGGCGTCTTCTTTAATAAGCGGTTCGCCGCAATACACGCAGTTTAGCGACTTGTAGTTTTCTTCCACATGCTGGTTGGCGCCGCAGTTCTTGCAGTGCAGGATGCTTATTTCCTCACTGTTTGCCTGGGCGCCTTTTTCTTGTAAATACTGGCGCAAGGGCAACTCCTTTATGGTGTCAACCTCCAGGTTTATCTTTTCTTCATGCCCACAATACTCACATTTTACTGATGTGGTCCCGGGTTTGTACTTGAGTTCTGCGCCACAGTTGGCACAAGCTTTCTTGATTTCAGATTTATGAATGGTAGATGGGGGCAAACTATGGTTTTTGCTTTTTAGACTTTCGTGAAAACGGTAACCTCATTTTATTGTGGTGGCAATGGTGGTGGCGTGTTACCTCCCAAGAAAGATCTTAGCTCCTCAATTTCAGAGAGTGGTTTCCATTCGGTCATGCCCTGTTTCCACACCAGTGAATTGCGGTTAATGGTGCGCGAAGCATACAGTGATTGCAGCTGCTCAAAAGTCGCGGGCCCCTGTTGTGCACCGTTCACGGCATAATAATATTGTATGGCAGCCGGCATGGGGGGCGGCGTGGCCCCTGTGGGTTGTTGTGGCTGTGCCGTGCGGGTTACCTGTTGCGGTTGTGCCATCGCGGCACCCATTTGCTGTGCCATGGCAAAGCCCATGCCCATGCCCATGCCTGCGCCTGCGGTGCCACCCTCGCTATTTGCGGCGGCCTCGATGGCTTTTGCGGTCTTGAACTTGGTCAACTTATCCAGGTCAAGTTTGTCGAGACGGCTGTACTCAAAAATCTCTTTTTTGAGTTCTTCGGGCATGGAGACGTTCTCGATAAAGAAACGCTCCAGTGAGATACCCACCCCGTCAAACTCTGGCTGCATCACCTCTTTGCAGGTATCTGAAAGTTCCGTGGTATTTGCAGCATATAATTCTATGGGCAGGTTTGCCTCGCCCACGGTATCGGTAAAACGGGTGGCGATAAGGCTTTTTAGGTGCTCGTTGATTTCAAAATTGGTAAAGTTGCCATCCGTCCCCACGATGTCCTTGATGAATTTACCCGCATCGCTTATGCGAAAGGCATACGTGCCAAATGCGCGGATCTCTACCAGGCCAAAACGGTCATCGCTAAGTGTAATGGGATTTTTGGTGCCCCATTTTTCATCCGTGAAAAGGTGGGTGTTCACAAAGTAAACCTCGGCCTTGAATGGACTGTCAAAACCATATTTCCACCCCTTGAGCGTGGTGAGGATGGGGAGGTTTTGTGTATTGAGGGTATATGTTCCCGGCCCAAAAACATCTGCCAGCTGGCCTTCATTGATAAAAACGGCCGTTTGCCCCTCGCGCACGATGAGCTTAGCGTTGTTCTTGATTTCATTTTGGTAACGTTCAAAACGGTGGGCAATGGTATCATCAGTATAATCGAGCCACTCGATGATATCAATAAATTCATGACTTAGTTTTTCCTTGATCTTATCAAATATTCCCATGTTTTGAATTTTAGTTTACGCTAATATGTAGCAGATTAATCGAATTTGTTTCACACAAACGGGTGTAATTGTGTTCATGCATTTAAATTTCGCATTCTTCTTTAAGCTGGGCAAGTATAAATTGTATCGATTTGGCTTTCGCCGAAAGGCACCCAAAATCAATTTATGATAAATTAACTTGTTGAAATACAGTTTATTTGGCTTTTGTTTAACCCCCTTTACTGATTTTTTAAGAACTGCTCACGGTAAATTTGAGGTATTACTAACTAAAAATCATGAGCTATGGAAATTGATTGGCTAATTGCAGGTCCCATAATCGCAGGTATTGTGGGGATCTTCTTAGGATATTTGATAGGGTATGCCTCAAAGAAAGCCCCTGACTATAAAAACGAGATTGCCTCCTGGCAAAATAAATATGATGCTAAATGCAGGGAGTTAAATGCATCAGTAGATTCAAGAAAAGCGCTTGAGGGCGAGGTTGCCGGGCTTCAAACCCGCTTGAGCAACGTTGAGGCTGACCTGGCCAGTTCACAGTCTAAACTTAGTGCCGTGCAAAATATTGCCGGTGGGGTGACAACCTCAAATTATGATGCAGATCATGTGAAAACGGCCTATGGCAAAACGGTAAATAAGGATGACCTTACCCTTATAGATGGGATAGATACCACCATTGCAGGATTGTTAAAGAACTATGGCATCACCACATGGTATGAGTTGTCAAGAACCCCGGTGGACCGTTGCAGGCAAATACTAGCAGAGAGCAACAAAGATTATGAAAGGCATATGCCCAGTACGTGGCCAGACCAGGCCAGACTGGCCTATGAGGGTAAATGGACAGAACTCAAAGAGTGGCAAGCAAGCCATGCACACCACGTATAATATTTGCTTTATATTATAAATTGATTGTCCCGGGACCAGCGCAAGCAGGTCCTGGGTTTTTTAATTGCGGCCGTTTTCACCGGGGTACAGGGTATGCACAGGGTCACTTTGCCAAAATTCCTTACTGTCAACGTCAATAATCGACAATGGATTTTTATATGCAGCACCTGTGTCAACGTTCCATACATTTACCATTTGCGTGGGTATTGACCTGCCTATCCTGGTAAGTGGCGTATGGCCTATAAAGATCTCGTCAAAAATCTTAAGGCGCTTGGGGAACATATCATCATCTGGAGACAGGCTCTTATCTGTCGCGCAGGCAAGTTCCCAGAGGGTGCGGTCCCAGTAATAAGCTGTATCGTGATATTCATATTGTGGGCCCTTTATGTTTTGAAAACCGGCATGTGCAAAGAGCTTGTTGCTGGGCAGGATGAGGTAGTTTTCCAGCGATTCATAAAAAAGTTTATGGATGTTGATCTGCGCATCGGTATATCCTTCATAGGATTTTACCGTGGCATTGCCCCCATGAAACAGCCAGCTTTCATTATGTTCCCTTTTTGTGAGCCATTGATATGCAAGGTCGTCGTGGTTGCCACGGAGCAGGGTTACGTTATGGGTTTCCTTTAAATTAATCAAGAAATCGACCACCTGTGCGCTCTGGCCCCACCCATCTACATAATCCCCCAGGAAGATGAGGTGGTCCTCAGGGGTTGTTTTGGCCCTAGCCAAAACCTGTTTTACGGCTTTTAAACCTCCATGAATATCGCCTATGGCAAGTGTTCTGCTCATCTAGTTGTATTTTACTTTTCTTAGTATACGTATGTTGTCTTTATATGAATCATAGAACCTTTGCCCCAGTTCTTTTAAATGATTTTTGCTTTCTTCCAGTTTTTGAATCGCCTGCTCAAAGCCGTTGAGGTAACAGATGAGATAGGTGGACGAGAGGTTTTCCAGGTCTTCCCACTCTCCTTTGTTGAGTGTTTTTTTTGCCTTGAGCTTGTGTAATATCGTGTTGTTGTTGTTATAGATATGGTGCAGCATCTTCTTGTCAAACTGGGGTGGTTCAAATACGAGCTTGCTGTCAATCTTATAATTTCCATTTTCATGGAAATTGATATGGAGTTCCTCAAGGGGGTAATATTTGTAATTTCCCTGAAGGCCCAGGTGCACGTATTCCAGGATCTTGAAATTATTCTCGTTATACTCTATGCTCACTTCGTCAAGCGCGGAATAGAAGAGCCTGACCTGCTCGTTGATGAGTTCAATGTCCACGCGGCTATAATAGGTGTTTTCCTTGACCCTTTTTGGTATTCCTGCCCAGCAGACCACAAATTGTTCTTTAAACACCTTGTACGAGGTGAAAAGGTTGCTGTGCCGGTGGTTGATAAAGTCTATGACCCCGTCAAGGGTGAGCTCTATGTTGTTGCGGGCATGTTTTTCAATCTCGGCAACTGTGGCACTGTTGACATCCTGTATCTCGATGTCAAAAACCTTTGACATCGAGATGCTCCCATCCCTAAAAAAAACACTTCCGCCCCAGTATTTCCATATATTCTTGCGCAGGGATGTGAGCTTGCCCGTGGGCCTGATGGTCACCAGCCCCACCACCAAATCTGGCGGAAGGTGCGGGAAGGGTATGTTTTCATAAGAAATCAATGGAGGATTGTTGAGGTAGGCATTGACCAGGTTCTGGATCTTGCTATCATCAAAAAAGGGGACCCCGTTGATTTCATTAGTGTCATCCTCGACCCCCACAACGATAAAGCTGTTGTTTCTGGGGTTTGAATTAGAGAGTGCGCAGATGTGCTTTAAGAATTTAGCCTTTCCTTCTTTATTGCCTATGTCAATCTTGCGCTTCTTGTCGTAAAAACTGTTCTCGTCATTGTGGGCGAGCAGGTTTTTAATAAGGAGGCGTTTGTTGATCATTTGGCTTGCAAGTTGCCTTTAAAGGTCACAAGTTTTACTGATTTATGAGAAGCATTTTTAAAATAATTATAAATTAATTTTTTGGCTGTTGTGGTGGAGGGGGGATTCTTCCTTCATACTCCAGGAGTATTCTTAAAAATGGATGATTGTCCATATTGCCAGTGATTTGCTCATAAGCTTTGATTATTTCCAAAACCCTTTTTTCTAATGTTGCTGCAGAAGTTTTAGAGCTCAATTTTAATTCAATAATCACGTTCTCTTTCCAGCGCTGGTCATTAGCAAACGGGAGTGTTAAAAAATTCTCTTTGAACGATGTTATTAAGTTCTGCTCAGAAAAACCGTAACCTTTCTTGTGAGCATAAAGGATTAAGAATAAAAGCTAAAAAAATGAAAAATAAGATTTTCATTGATGGCTAATTCTTATTTACCACCGTAGAACTTGCCTGGTCCGTGCACATTACCACAAGGTCTGCAATATTCACGTGATAGGGTCGTGTCACCACAAAGTATATAATGTCAGCAATGTCTTCTGCCTTGAGCGGCATAAAACCTTGATAAACCTTATCTGCCTTTTCTTTATTCCCTTTAAAGCGCACTTCGCTAAACCCAGTTTCCACCATACCGGGATGTATGGCGCCCACGCGTATGTTGTGTCCATTAAGGTCCAGCCGCATGCCTTGATTGATGGCATCCACGGCATGTTTACTGGCACAGTACACGTTGCCTTTGGGATACACTTCCTTTCCGGCGGTGGAGCCTATGTTGATGATGTGGCCTGATTTTCTCTCCATCATCTGTGGGAGGAGTGCTTTTGTGACATATAGCAACCCTTTTACATTGATGTCCAGCATGGCATCAAAGTCATCCAGGCTGGCCTCTTGAAAAGTATCCAGGCCATGGGCATTGCCGGCATTGTTGATAAGGATGTCTATGTGTGAGAATTTCCCCGTAAGGGAATTGATGGCATCTTGTACCTTGTCCCTTTCACGTACATCAAAGTTCAAGGCGTGTACCTCCACAAGCTTCTCCAGTTCTACTGTAAGGGCATCGAGTTTTTCTTGGCGACGGCCGCAGATCACGAGGTTGATTCCGTTTTTTGCAAAGTATCTGGCGGTTGCCATACCTATTCCACTAGTTGCCCCAGTAATCAGGGCGGTTGTATTGTGCATCTTAAAAGGTTTTAAGGTTTTTAACTTTCTGCTAAGTTAAAAACTCACAAGCTTAGTTAAAGGAAGTTAAGGGATTTGTTATCGCCAAAGTACTGCCGCACATTTGCCTCACCAAATAATAATGAACTTATAACTACAATTATGAAAAAGTATATTTTAATGTTTGTTGCAGGGGTCATGGGCGTTGCCATGACAAGCTGTAGTGATGACAATAACAATGATTCTACAGGGGATACCTCAAGAATGTCTGTAAAACTGGTGGATGCACCTGGTGATTATGATGAGGTGAACATTGATGTTGAAGATGTTGTCATCAAGTATGAAGGAGATGTGAACCTGGACGGTGAAGTTGAATATGATGATAATGAAATTCAAATAGGTGCCGTAAATACCGGGGTCTATAACATGCTTGAACTTACGGGAGGTGAATTTGTATTGCTTACGGATGATGAAGTGCCAGCAGGAAGGATCAGTCAGATAAGGTTGATACTAGGTTCTGACAACACGGTTGTTGTAGATGGAGAGACGCACCCATTACAGACCCCCAGCGCGCAACAATCTGGTCTTAAGCTCAACATAAATCAAACCCTGGAGGCCAATACAACCTACACGTTTACACTAGACTTTGATGTGGATGCATCAATAGTTGAGCAAGGTAACGGTGGATACTTGCTTAAACCTACCATACGTGCATTTGCAGACGAAGCAACGGGACAAATCACGGGTACGGTACTAGGTGAATTTGACACCATGGTAACCGCAACCAGTCAAACAGGTCTTGTGGTAACATCATATACCAATGACATGGGTAACTTTGTACTCAACGGTTTGCCAGAAGGTGTGTATGACCTTACGATTGAATCAGAGGTTGCACTAGGTGTAACAACCACAGTGACCATCGAGGATGTAGCCGTGGTAAATGGTGAAGTAAAAAGCGTTGGAGAAATCACGGTTCAAGAGTAAACACGCTGTATATAAATGACTATTTTTAAAAGCAGCCCATCAATGGGTTGCTTTTTTATTTGGCTTAAAGCCAAAAAACCTAAACTTTAAGAATATTTTTTGCTTCTTATTGCAACAATGCCGTTCCTTGCTCGTATTTTGAGCTGGTTATCTCATGCTTTGGGTCGCCACGCAAGCGGAAATAAAGTTGAATATTAACTCATGGTTTGCTAATTTCCACATTCTTAATTTTCTACAGAAAATAAACTGCTAGGGAGTATGGAAAGCCCTAATTTTATGTACAAAATATCGTTATTAAAATCATCATTTAAGAAGTAATAGCTATGGAAGAAACACAGTCAAATGTGGATATAGGTGCCATCAATGAAAAAATACAACAGGAGAGTGCTTTTGTAAAGATCCTCACCATGGAAATGAACAAGGTCATCGTGGGTCAAAAGCACATGGTAGAGCGCTTGCTCATAGGTCTTCTGGGCCGTGGGCATATACTTCTAGAAGGTGTGCCGGGACTTGCAAAGACCCTGGCCATCAATACGCTCTCAAAGGCGGTACATGGTAGTTTTAGCCGGGTGCAGTTTACCCCAGACCTGCTTCCTGCCGATGTGGTGGGTACATTGATCTACAATATGAAGGTCAATGATTTTAGCATCAAGAAAGGCCCTATTTTTGCAAACTTTGTCCTTGCTGATGAGATTAACCGTGCCCCTGCCAAGGTACAAAGTGCACTGCTCGAGGCCATGCAGGAGCGGCAGGTGACCATAGGTGATGAAACCTTTAAGCTGGAAGAGCCCTTCCTGGTAATGGCAACCCAAAACCCCGTTGAGCAAGAAGGTACCTACCCGCTTCCTGAAGCACAGGTTGACCGTTTCATGCTCAAGACGGTAATAGATTACCCTAAACATGCCGAGGAGCAAATGATCATCCGCGCAAACCTCAAGGGTAGTTTTGAAAAGGTAAACCCTGTTGTTACCATAGAACAAATCTTGCGCGCACAGGCGGCAGTACGAGAGGTTTACATGGATGAAAAGATTGAAAAATACATCCTGGATATCGTTTTTGCGACCCGCTATCCAGAAAACTATAAGCTTGACGAAATCAAGCCCTTGATAAGCTTTGGGGCATCACCCCGTGGCAGCATCAACCTGGCACTTGCCTCTAAGTGTTATGCATTTATAAAAGGCCGTGGCTATGTGATTCCTGAAGACGTGAGGGCCATTGTACATGATGTGCTGCGCCACCGTATAGGCATCACCTATGAGGCTGAGGCCGAAAACATCACTACCGTGGAAATCATCAACAAGATCGTTAACGAGATTGAGGTGCCGTAGACATACATTCAGAAACATGTTGCCGGCGATGTGCTGACAACTGCAAACCGCAAACTGTTAACTGAAGAAATGGATACAAAAGAGCTTTTAAAAAAAGTACGTAAGATAGAGATCAAGACACGCAGGCTGTCTGATCATATTTTTGGGGGAGAATACCACTCGACCTTCAAGGGGCGCGGTATGACCTTTAGCGAGGTACGGCAGTACCAGTTTGGCGATGATGTAAGAAACATAGACTGGAATGTGACGGCCCGTTACAGTGAACCTTTTGTCAAGGTCTTTGAAGAAGAGCGTGAACTTACCATGATGCTCGTGGCAGATGTTTCAGGATCAGAACTTTTTGGTACAGATGAGCAGTTTAAGTCTGAGATTGTTACAGAAATTGCGGCAACCCTAGCGTTCTCTGCCATGCAGAACAACGATAAGATAGGCCTCATCCTATTTAGCGATGGCATTGAACTCTACATCCCCCCCAAGAAAGGAAAGTCGCACGTGCTGCGCATCATCCGTGAACTCCTGGAGTTTGAGCCCAAGAGCAGGAAAACTGATATCTCACAAGCCATCAAGTTCCTCTCGAACGTGATGAAGAAAAAGGCCATCGTCTTCGTACTTTCAGACTTTATAGCAGATGATTTTAGGGACACCCTCAAGATTGCCGCAAACAAGCATGATATCACGGGCATACGCATCTATGACCGCCGCGAGGAAGAAATACCCAGCCT
The DNA here is from genome assembly GCA_002710685.1 of Cytophagaceae bacterium. Lineage (GTDB taxonomy): Bacteria > Bacteroidota > Bacteroidia > Flavobacteriales > Flavobacteriaceae > Leeuwenhoekiella. The sequence continues at coordinate 250,192 of PALD01000037.1, forward strand.
GGGCGTGGTACAGGTGCAGGATGAGGAAACAGGAGAACTGCTGCTCGTGGATACCGCCTCAAGAAGTGTGCGTAGAAACTATTCAAGGTTCTACAGCGACAAGGTAGATTATTTCAACGAGACCTTTCAAAGAAGTGGTTCGGGAGTGATAAGCGTACGCACAGATGAAAGCTATGTAAAAAAATTATTGGGCTATTTTAAACGCCGGGGCTAAAAAAGAAAATGAACAATAAAGAGCATACCATATTTAACTTGAACAAGATGGCCAGGGTGATTCCCATGGCGGTGTTTATATTTCTGGCTTTTGCCAAAAATACATACGCACAGCAGGTAACGGCAAAGATTGATACCACGGGCATAACCATAGGCGAGCAGATCAATTATCAAATTGAAGTAGAGGCAGACACCACGGACCTGGTGATGTTCCCAGAAGGGCAGACCTTCTCCCCCCTTGAAGTGATAGAGTCTTATAAAACAGATACTTCTTTCGCTGCAGCGAAATATAAACTCATCAAAAAATACGGCCTCACACAATTTGACAGCGGTACCTACACCATTCCGCGACAGCGCATCATCATCAATGAAAGACCCTTCATGACAGATAGCATGCGGGTGGAGGTGGCAAACGTGGCCGTGGATACCACAAAGCAAAAACTGTATGATATCAAGAATATCATAGAAGTTGAGAAAGCACCCGGGCATTTAGTTGAATATCTTTTATGGATTCTTGCCATCATTGCCGTGGTGGGCATATTCCTGTTCTTCATCATACGCAGGAGCAAGAAAAAGGCCGCCGCCGAAAGAAGGCTGCCCCCCTTTGAGCAGGCAATCACCTCGCTGCATCAACTGGATGAAGAATTTCAGGCCCAGGACGGTAACAGTGACCCCGTGGTGACCAAGACCTATTATTCCCGCTTGACGGACATCGTGAGAAAATACCTTGTAGAAGAGCACGTATATGACCGCTCCATGGAGAGTACCTCTAGTGAACTCATAGAACGGCTCCATGAAGAGCGAGCAGAGGGTAAGATAGAACTGAGCAGGGAAACCATACATAAACTTGAAGAAGTGCTAAGAAGGGCTGACCTGACCAAGTTTGCCCGCACCCTGCCCATGGAAGGCCAGGCACATGCTGACCGTGTGGCCATGGAGCAAGTGGTCAAGGAAACCAAGGAGTCCCTCCCTGAACCCACAGAAGAAGAATTATTGCGCGATGAAGAATACCGCAAGGCAAAAGAAGCGCAGAGAAAACGCAGGCTTATTATCACGGGCATCCTGGGCACCGTGGGTATTTTGGTCATTTCACTGGGCATCCTTATTGCTATAAAAGGCTTTGATTATGTCAAGGACAACCTGATAGGGCATCCGTCAAAAGAATTGCTTGAGGGAGACTGGGTGCGCAGTGAATATGGGGTGCCACCCATGATCATCTCTACCCCTAAGGTGCTAAAACGCTTTGATTTGCCATTGCCACAAGAATTGCAGGGCAAGGCAGAGATGTCATCCTTTATGTATGGCAGTCTGTTTGGCCAGCTGTATATCATAGAATCCACGACAAGGTTTGGTGGCCAGCAGGAAATCGACCCTCAAAACGTGGTCAACGGCAGTATCTCCATGATGGAGTCCCAGGGAGCAAAGAACATGGTGGTCAAAAACGAAAAGTTCACGACGCCTAACGGTGCCGAGGGGCTCAAGACCTTTGGATCGGCAGAGTTTCCCAATGAAAAGGATAAAGAATCTTTTGAGAAGGGCGAGTACACAATATTGACCTTTACGGCAAAAGGCATCTTGCAGCAGCTCATCATCGTGCACAAGGAAGATGATAAATATGCCAAGCAGATCGTGGAACGGATTATTAACAGCGTGGAACTTCAAAATCAAAATAACCAGAAATAATGTTTAACAATTTTGAATTCATGCACCCTCAGTTTTTCTGGCTATTGCTCATACTGCCCGTGGCCGCAGCATGGTATTTCTGGAAACGCAACAAGATCACGGCAGAGGTACGGTTATCGAGCTTAAAGGGTTTTAAAGCGGGTTCTGGCCTTTTGGCAAAATTAAGGCCCGTGCTTTTTGTGATTCGTCTTTTGGCCTTGGCCCTATTGGTGACCGCACTGGCAAGACCCCGCACGGTAGATGAATCTACCAGGACCAAGACGACCCGCGGTATCGACATCGTGATTGCCATTGACGTATCTGCCAGTATGCTGGCCAGGGATTTAAGGCCCAATAGACTGGAAGCCCTCAAGGAAGTAGCATCTCAATTTATACTGGAGCGGCCCAATGACCGTATTGGTATCGTGGAGTATGCTGGTGAAAGCTATACCAGGACGCCCATTACCAGTGATAAGAGCATTGTCTTGAGTTCGCTGGATGACATTAAGTACAATAGTGTCATAGAAGGTGGCACGGCCATAGGTATGGGGCTCGCCACATCAGTAAACCGTTTAAAGGACAGCAAGGCCAAGAGCAAGGTCATCATCTTGATGACAGATGGTGTAAACAATGCAGGGTTTATTGATCCGGTAACGGCAGCTGAGCTTGCGGTAGAGTTTGGCATAAAGGTATATACCATAGGTTTAGGGACTAACGGTACGGCACTATCGCCCATTGCCTTGCGCCCAGATGGTGGATTTCAATATGGGAACATAAAAGTTGAGATTGATGAAGCCCTGCTCAAAGAGATAGCAGAGAAGACCGGCGGGCTCTATTTTAGGGCAACAGATAATCAAAAACTGGAAGAAATCTACGACGAGATAAATAAATTAGAGAAAACTGACGTTGAAGAGATTAAGTATACCAATCATGATGAAAAATTTAGGCCCTTTGTTATAGGAGCAGGGCTTTTATTGCTTTTTGAATTATTGTTGAGGTATACGGTATTTAGATCATTTGTATAGCATGGGATATCTTTTTGAAGAAAAAATATGGTTTTGGGCACTTCTGGTGATACCGGTGGTGTTGCTGCTGTACTTTGGGGTGGTGATATGGAAGCGCAGTGCGCAAAAGCGTTTTGCAAGCAACCACCTCATGGCAAAGCTTGCCCCATCGCGATCAAAGTTCAAGCCTATCTTAAAGGTGACCGTGATATGTCTTGCCCTGGCATGTATGGCCATGGGCCTCGTAAACCCTAAAGTGGGCACAAAACTAGAAACGGTAAAGCGCGAGGGCGTGGATGTTGTTTTTGCCGTGGATGTGTCCAAAAGTATGCTGGCCGAAGATATCGCGCCCAGCCGCATCGAGAAGGCTAAGCAGCTGGTCTCACAGATCATCAACAACCTGGGCAGTGACCGCGTGGGAATCATTGCCTATGCCGGTAGCGCATTTCCACAATTGCCCATCACCACGGACTATAGCAGTGCAAAAATGTTCTTGACCTCCATGAACACGGATATGCTCTCCAGCCAGGGAACCGCCATCAAGGAGGCCATAGAACTCGCAAAGACATATTATAACGATGAGGAGCAGACAAACAGGGTACTCGTCATCATATCAGATGGTGAAGACCATGAAGGCGATGCAGCTTCGGTCGCAGAACAGGCAGGAGAAGAAGGCATCAAGATATTCACCATAGGGGTGGGGACTGAGAAAGGGGAGCGTATTCCGCTTAAGCGAAATGGAATCGTGCAATCTTATAAAAAAGACCAGGATGGTGAGACCGTTATCACAAAGCTCAATGAAGAGACCTTAAAGAACATTGCTGCTGAGGCCAATGGTGAATACATCAATGGCAACAACACAAAAAACGTGGTCGATACCATGAAGGATTACCTGAACCAGATGGATAAGAAGGAGTTTGAGGCAAAGCAGTTTGCTGATTTTGAAGATCAGTTCCAGTGGTTTGTGGGTGCGGCATTATTGTTGCTGTTTCTAGACGTGTTCCTGCTTGAAAGGAAAACGGCATGGTTGAGAAAACTCAACCTTTTTAACGAGAACAAGGATGAAGAGAAATAAGAAAATGATGATGTGGCAAAAGGATTTTAAGCTATCTGTGTTGTGCCTGCTTTTGGCCGGGGTGGCCTTTGCCCAGGAAGATAAAAAAAAGCCAGACCCAGCCATAGCTGAAGCCAAAAACTTTGTAGCAGAGGGCAACGACCAGTTTGCCGAGAATGATTTTTCTTTGGCGGAAGCCTCGTATAGAAAAGCAGTCGCCAAGGATCCTGCCAATGTTTCAGCCAAGTATAACATGGGCAATAACTACTACCGCAACAAAAAGTATGACGAGAGCCTGCAGCGGTACCTGCAAGCCGCTCAGGTTGCCCAGACCAAGGGTGAGAAGCACAGGGCCTTTCACAACCTGGGCAATGCCTATTTTCAGCAAAAGAATTTCAAGGCAGCTGTTGAGGCCTATAAAAATGCCCTTAGGAACGACCCCACAGATGATGAAACGCGGTATAATTTGGCTTTAGCCAAAGAAGAAGAAGAAAAAAACGGCGGCGGTGGCGGTGGTGATGATCAAAACCAGGATCAAGACCAGAACCAGGATCAGGACAAGGACCAGAACAATGAGGGTGATGGTGACCAAAAGGAAAATGAAGATGGCAAGCCCAAAGATGATAACGAGGGCAAGGGCGATGATAAGAACGATAAGAAAAATGAAGGAGATGACCAGCAGGATAAAGGTAAGCCCAAGGATGAGCAGGGAGATAATAAAAAACCAGAAGGCGAGGGTGACCAAGAGCAACAGCAGCCTCAACAGCCCCAGCAGGGTCAGTTATCGCCCCAGCAGGTAAAGAACCTGCTTGAAGCAATGAAGAACGAAGAGAACAAGACTCAGGATAAAATCAATGCCAAAAAGGTGAAGGGGGCAAAGGTCAAGACTGAGAAAGATTGGTAATTTTAAAATATAATTTACATAAGTCCAAGATGATGAAGTTGAAGTTTGGATTTTTGATAGTGTTGCTCTTTACCGGTTTCAGCATGCTGGGCCAGGTAAAGTTTGATGCGGTGGTAAGTAAAAAATCACTGGGCGTCAATGAACGCCTGCGTGTGGATTTTGAAATGAACCAGGATGGAGACGACTTTAAGCCGCCCACCTTTCAGGGTTTTACCGTGGTGGGAGGGCCTAACCAGAGCGTGAGCCGGCAATGGGTCAATGGCAAGAGTAGCTTTTCTAAGGTGTTTTCATATTTTTTACAGCCCAATACCCGTGGAAACCTTACCATAGGTCAGGCAGAGATAACCATTGATGGAGAGACCTACAAGACCTTGCCGGTAACCGTTAATGTCACGGCTGCGGTAAACAGGCCCACTGATGAGAACAATGAAGATTTTACCGTTTCAAACACCGTGCATGTGGTTGCAGAGGTTTCAAAGAACAGTCCGTACCTCAATGAAGCTTTTACGGTAACTTATAAATTGTATGTATCCAGGCGTACGGGCGTCAACGGTTGGAACGTGATCGATGAGCCCAAGTATGCTGATTTCTGGAGCCAGAGTATTGATGAAAAACAGTTTAAGGTATATGATGGCACCTATCAGGGAGAGCCATATAGGTATGTTATATTAAGGAGGACATTACTATATCCACAAAAAACGGGCGAGCTCAACATTGAGCCCATTACGTTGAACATCAATGTAGAGGTACCCACAAACAGAAGAGACCTTTTTGGCATGCCCGTCACCCAGCCAAAACAGATTACCGTAGCGGCAGACAATAAGAAAATCAACGTAAAACAACTACCGCAAGATGGACGTCCGGCAGATTTTACGGGAGCCGTGGGGGATCTTGACTTTAACGTAGAGGCAAGTAAGACAACACTAGATGCCGGTGAAGCGCTGGACCTGCAGATATCTGCTAACGGTAACGGAAACCTCAAGCTCTTTAAGTTGCCCAAACCTAACCTGCCCAACTCGCTTGAGGTATATGACCCAGAGCACAGCGAGGACGTAAGGACCAACTATACCGGTATGAGCGGCAATATCCAGGACCGTTATACCGTGGTGCCGCAAAGCAAGGGCAAGTATCCCATACCGCCCATTTCCTTTTCTTACTTTAACCCCAGGACGGAGAAGTATGAAACCATCTCCTCAAAAGAGATATTGATCGATGTAAAAAATGGGCCCGCCATCACCAGCAGCCCAAATGAAAATGGAGTCGTGAAATCTACCGTAGATGCCGGTGATCAATTCAAGTACATTATTGCCAGTACAGAGCTGCAACCCATGGAGCAAGCCTCATTTTTTGGGTCCAGGGCCTTCTGGGGCATGGTGGTCGCGCCCCTGTTCATCATACCCCTGTTTATTTTTGTGGGCAAGAAGAGAAAAGCCTACCAGGCAGATGTTATGGGCAATAGGTTGAGAAAGGCTGACAAGCTTGCGCGAAAATTTCTCAGCGATGCTAAAAAGAACTTGGGGAATCAAAAGGCATTCTACCTTGCCCTTGAACGGTCGCTGCACAATTACCTCAAGGCAAAGCTCAATATACAGACCAGCGACATGAGCAAGGACCGCATAAGCAAACTGCTTGCTGAGCGTGGTGCGGGAGAGCAGGCCATCAATGACTTTCTGGGACTATTGGAAAGTTGCGAATACGCAAGGTACACACCGGCCAGCACCGTTACCATGCAAGAAGATTACAACCGGGCATCACAAACTATTTCAGAACTGGATAAGCAATTGTTAAGAAGATGAAAACGGTAAATAAAATAATATCCATATCTCTGCTCATGTTGTGCATGGGCATTTCTTCAGGATTTGCACAATCCCCAGAACAGTTTTTTAAAGAAGGTAACGATGCCTACGCAAAACAGGATTTTCAGGGAGCTGTTGATAATTACAAGCAGGTGCTTGACGCCGGGATGCAATCTCCAGAGGTATATTTTAATTTGGCTAATGCCTATTATAAACTTAACAGGGTCGCCCCCAGTATCTACAATTATGAGAAGGCACTAGAGCTCAAGCCGGGAGATAAGGAGATAAAAAATAATTTGGCTTTCGCCGAAAACATGAAGGTTGATGCCATCTCCCCACTGCCACAAAGTGTCTTTAAGCGCTGGTATGCCGCAGTGCTCAACCTCTTTGACCTTGATGGATGGGCAATTCTTACCGTGGTGCTCATACTCCTGTCCATGCTTGCATTCATACTATATTATTTTACCTACTCAACCACAAGGAAGAGATTGTTGTTCACCACAAGCTTTGTGGCACTGGGTCTTGGCCTGTTTGGGCTATTAATGGCCTTCAGGTACCAGGCAAAGATGAATAATGAGCAGTATGCCGTGGTCTTTGCAAAAGAAGCCCAGGTAAAAAGTGGCCCCAATCTTGCCAGCGATGAAGCTTTTGTGCTGCATGAAGGAACAAAAGTAGGTATCCTGGAAGTGAACGGAGACTGGAAGCTTATCAAGCTTGCTGATGGCTCTGAAGGGTGGATTCCCAGTACGGATATCAAGGAATTATAGAATTTTCATGCGGTTTAACACCGTGTTCCCCATAATATTATATTTTTACGTTTCTTAAAAACAGAAACTTGGAGGTCAAACAACTTTTTTTTCTATTCACATTTGTCGTTTTCTTGACGGCTCCCACCCTCTTGCAGATAATGCAACAGGATAAGGATGATGTGAAGATTTCATCTGTGATGGAGGATGAAAAAGAAGACTCATCTTATGAATTTAAGGAAGATATCAACCTTTTTTCTAAAGATGACCTGTTTGCACATTGCATCCTCTACCTTGAAAAAGGAGATTTAAACAGCGGATTCCTGCATTTGGAAACCCGGGATTTTCACGATTCACCACTACAACCGCCACGGGCAATCTAAGGATTCCCCATTTTATTTTATTCTTTTTTGTACAGGGCCTATCTTTAAAGGACTCTAATCTTTTTATTTAACCTTAATCTTTTTATTATGATTACTAATGCTCTCAATAAAGTAGAACAGGACAAATTACGTCCAGATGCAGTGCTTGATGACCTTATGCAGGGTAATGAGCGATTTGTGAACAAGAAAATGCTTCAGAGGGATCTTTCTTCCCAGGTAGGTCTAACATCAGGGGGACAATGGCCCAAGGCCGTCATACTGGGCTGTATAGATAGCCGTGTGCCTGTTGAAACCGTTTTTGATCAAGGTATAGGAGATGTCTTTGTGGCCCGTGTTGCCGGTAACTTTGAGAACACGGATATCCTGGGAAGTATGGAATACGGCTGTAAGGTTGCGGGAAGCAAGTTGATACTCGTGCTGGGGCATGAATCCTGTGGTGCCGTCAAGGCTGCCTGCGATGGTGTTGAAATGGGTAACATCACCCCCATGCTCGCAAACATAGGTTCAGCGGTTGAGGCTATTGAAACTTCTGGTGATAGAAACTCTACCAATGCATCTTTTGTTGCTGATGTGGTTGAAGAAAATGTAAAGCAGACCATGCAGCGCATCGTTGACAAGAGCCTGATTCTTGATAAGATGGTGCAAAAGGGGGAAATCAAAATCGTAGGAGGAGTTTATTCCGTGAAAACGGGAAAAGTGACCTTACTGGATCAATAATAAACAATAAGACAATAATTTTTAAAACCATATAGATGTTCAATAAATTAAAATCAGATTTTCCAGCTAGTGTTGTCGTGTTTTTTGTTGCGATACCACTGTGTCTAGGGATTGCATTAGCTAGTGGAGCGCCCCTCTTTTCTGGTTTGATTGCCGGTATCGTGGGTGGTATCATAGTAGGTGCCTTAAGTGGTTCCAGCCTGGGCGTAAGTGGTCCTGCTGCTGGTCTTACCGCGATAGTCCTGGCAGGTATTACTGCCTTGGGAGGTTACGAGAACCTGCTGGTTGCCATCGTGCTGGCGGGAGCGATTCAAATATTATTTGGAGTGCTCAAGGCCGGTATCATAGGGTATTATTTTCCTTCATCTGTGATCAAGGGGATGCTTACGGGTATAGGTATTATCATTATCCTGAAGCAAATCCCACACTTTTTTGGCTACGATGCAGACCCTGAGGGTGACTGGGCATTCTTTCAAATGGATGGCGAGAACACTTTCTCAGAACTGGGCAACATTGTGGGAAGCATTAGCCCAGGGGCAACCTTGATAGCGGTCATAGGGATGACCATCCTTATTTTATGGGAGGTGGTATTATCAAAAAAAGGCAAGTTCTTTAAACTGGTACAGGGACCTCTTGTTGCCGTGGTTGCCGGTATTGTCTATTATATAACCACACAGGGGGTTGAAACCTGGGGTATTGCCAGCGACCATCTTGTGGCTGTGCCCGTACCAGATGATATTGACTCTTTTGTGGCGCAGTTTACCTTTCCTAACTTTAGTATCATAGGTACAGGTGCGGTATGGGTAACTGCCTTTACCATTGCCCTGGTGGCAAGTCTTGAAACGCTATTGTGCGTTGAGGCAACTGATAAACTCGACCCTCATAAACGTGTCACGCCCACAAACCGCGAACTGTTTGCGCAGGGTGCTGGTAACATTGTTTCGGGGATGATAGGAGGTTTGCCGGTAACGCAGGTTATCGTGCGGAGTTCTGCAAACATTCAATCTGGTGGGCAAACAAAAATGTCTGCCATCATTCATGGCTGCTTGCTTTTAATTTCAGTTATCCTTGTGCCCAATGTACTCAACCTTATCCCATTATCCGTACTGGCGGCCATACTTTTCTTAGTGGGCTTTAAGCTTGCCAAGCCTGCCCTTTTCATTAAAATGTACAAGATGGGATGGAAACAGTTTGTGCCCTTTATCGTTACCGTTGCGGGTATTGTCTTTGCTGATTTGCTTATAGGAATAAGCCTGGGTCTTGCCGTGGGTATCGTGGTTATCCTTATTAAAAGCTACCAAAATTCACACTTTTTACACATCATTAAAGGTGAGAATGGTGCAGATGTGGTAAATATGACCCTTGCAGAAGAAGTAACCTTTATCAACAAGGGTGCGATCATCAAGGAACTTGATAAACTGGAACAGGATAGCTTTGTGGAGATAGATGTAAGAAAGACCCGTTATCTGGATAATGATATCATTGAGATATTTGATGATTTTGCCATCAAGGCCAGGGAGAAGAATATCAATGTGAAGATAATTTCTGAAAGAGGGATACTTGATAATCCTGAAGATTATGAAACTTTCTTTAAGCAGGACAAAGTGCCCGAACTTAAAATGACAAAACCTTATCTTGAAAAAGAAGCTGGGTCTTGATCCAGTTTCTTTTTATAGGGATTGCTCTTCATAAAGAGGCTCTTCATCATTTTCTTCTTGACGGTATTCATCTACCTCTTTAAGGATATTGGGTAATACCAATGGTGCAAGGGCCTCGACATAGGGGTAGAGTGTTGATTCTTGCTTGGTTTCTTCATCCAGAAAAGAAAGGCTACTGCTCATGGCATTGATGAACATGAGTATGACGCTCAGGATAAAACCCGTTTTCAAGATGCCAAAAAGTGCCCCGAGCAACTTGTTGAGCATGCCCAGCATGGCCAGGTCTGCAATCTTGGTGAGTAACTTCCCCGCAAGGGTAACCACGACAACGATGATGATAAACGTGATGGCAAATGCCAGGAGGTTTATGGTCGCGATGCTCCAGTCTACCTTTTCGCTCAGGTAATCCACGGCATAGTATGAAAAGTGGATGGCGCCATAGATGCCGGCAATAAGGGCTATGAGCGAGGCAAGCTCTATAAAAAAGCCATTTTTTAACCCTCGTATTAAGCCCCACAACAGTAAAATGGCGAGGATGATATCAATGTAGTTCATGCGATAAATATAACGCTTTCCTTAACAAGCGTATTATCTTTGTGGCATGACAAGAGATGAAGACCTTAAAAACAAGTGGGAAGAAATCGTAACCCTGCTTTCTAATAGATTTGCTGATGGCGAGAGGCTTGACCTGGATGCAATCATCTATTTGATAGGTGTGCAGGAGTTTGGCAAGTTTGACAAGCGCTTTAAGAAGGACGACAAGATAAACCTGATGCATATTGCCATTTGTAGGCTGCTGGAACCCTTTGGGTACTATCAATTTGATTTTCAGGATGAAGACGGCTGGCCACATTATAGAATGCTGGAACCATTGCCCCCACTCAAGGCAGGAGAACAGTCTATCCTGATGAAACAGGCCATCGTGCAATATTTTTTAGACAAGGAAGTGATAAAATAGATTTTTGGGTTTCATTTTTAGATATGTTTGTAAGTATAAAATATATTGACCGTGTTTTATTTGCCACTTACCCTCAACGCGCTTAAATTTCCTAACGACAGCGGCCCTATTTACAAAGAAACCCTTGCAGGGAGGTTTCCGGTAGAACCCTTCAACACTTATAGCAACCTTATATTTTTGTTCATCGTGGTGTATTTTGGGCTCAAGGTCTATAAAGATGCGCGCAATCATAAGTTTCTTGCCTTTGTGCTGCCGGTCATTGCCTTGAGCTATGTGGGCGGAACGATTTATCACGGCACGCGCTCGCATCAATTTTGGCTTCAGCTAGACTATTATCCCATAATCTTGTTGAGTTTATTGACGGCATTCTATTTTATTTATCGCTGGCTAGACCGCTGGTCACTGCGTATAGGCCTGTTTCTGGTGATGCTGGGGTTATATTTTGGCTTGCGGGCGCTGCCCTTGCCAAAGAGCCTCCAGATTTCCCTAGGATACCTCATCATGGCCATGACCATTTTGCTTCCCGTTTTTGGGTATTTGGTAAAAACCAAATGGAAAAACTATGGCAACATTATCGCAGCGTTCGGGGTATTTTTTCTAGCCGTTTTCTTTCGGTTTTTAGACAAAAGGCTGGATATGGATTTCTTCTGGATGGGCACACACTGGTTGTGGCACCTCATGGGCGGTGTTGCGGTATTCTTTCTCATGCAATTTATTTTTGAGGACAAGAAGGTACAAGCGGCGGGGAATGCTTAAATTTGCCCTTCTGGAAAAAGAATGAACCATGCTTGAAAAAATCAAGGAACTTATTGCTGAAGCTGAAGCTTTTAATGCAAAGACACTGGATGAGGTAGAGGCTTTCAGGATTAAATTTTTAGGTAAAAAAGGTCTGTTGAACACCTATTTTGCCGAGTTTAAGAATGTGCCCAATGAAATGAAGAAAGAATTTGGGCAAACCATAAATAAGCTCAAGACCACGGCCCAGGACAAGGTAAATGCCTTAAAAGATGGACTGGAGTCGCAAGATGAGCAAGGTGCTTATGGTGACCTTACCAAGCCGGGAGAACCTGTAGCACTAGGTTCTCGCCATCCCATCTCGCAGGTGCGCAACAGGATTATAGATATATTTTCAAGGATAGGGTTCAATGTTTCAGAAGGGCCGGAGATAGAAGATGACTGGCACAACTTTACCGCCCTGAACTTACCAGAGTATCACCCGGCACGTGATATGCAGGACACCTTTTTTATACAGACAGACCCAGACGTACTCTTGCGCACACACACATCATCTGTACAGGTGCGCTATATGGAAAACAATCAGCCGCCCATACGTACCATTTCCCCCGGAAGGGTTTTTAGAAACGAGGCTATCTCGGCACGCTCACACTGTTTCTTTCATCAAGTAGAGGGGTTGTATATTGACAAAGACGTCTCTTTTGCAGATTTGAAACAGACGCTGCAGTATTTTACCAAAGAACTTTTTGGCAAGAGCAAGATAAGGTTAAGACCCTCATATTTTCCATTTACTGAGCCCAGCGCAGAGGTAGATGTATATTGGGGCCTGGAGACCGAAACAGATTATAGGATGACAAAGGGCACCGGCTGGCTTGAAATCATGGGTTGCGGTATGGTTGACCCCAATGTGCTCAAAAACTGCGGCATTGACCCAGAAATCTATAGTGGTTTTGCATTTGGTATGGGTATAGACCGTATTGCACTACTACTTCACCAGATACCAGATATCAGGATGCTAAGTGAAAACGACCTTAGGTTCCTAGAACAATTTCAAAGCATATGAAAAAATACATAGTCATTGCCATCCTGCTTATCGCATTGGGCATCGTTGCCTACCTTACCTTTATCATCGCCGCCATCAAGATTGCGATAGGCTGCATTTTTCTGGGTATCATGGCCCTGGCGCTTATCGCGCTATGGGTAATGTGGAAGGTGCACGACTAGATGAAAAAGGATATTACCATATCACAGGTTGAGGATGTTTACATCGCTGCCGTGCTACAATTTAATAAAGACCACCGCTCACAAGACTGGAACGCCTTTATCATCAACACCGGCAATACGCCGCTTGAAACTATTTTAATACGCTCTAAGGGCGAAAAGGGGACCAAGGTAACCAGTGAACTGCGTCATAAGCTAGATGTTCTTCCGGCACAGGCTTACGCCAAAATAGAATTTATGGAAGACAGTGTCCTGAGCCTCGATAATCAGTTTTATATCACCTTTTTTAAGGACGGCACCCTATATGACAAGAAGTTTGTCTTCAAGGCGCATAACATCAAGGAAAGCAAATTGGGAAAAATCCCGTTGATGCAGGAAAAGGGTATTCTCGCGCAGTAACCCTCCTCAGGTTTAGCACTATAGCTTTTGCCGTGAGGCGTATCAATCTAACTTTTCGGTGAGTTTTGCAAAGGTCTTTTTAGGGTCTTTCCCCTTGTATAGCACATGATAGACCGCGTTGAGAATAGGAGTTTTTGCGCCTAACTTTTCATTGAGTTCAAAGACACATTTTGCGGCATAATACCCTTCTGCAACCATGCTCATCTCCATCATGGCGCTCTTTACCGTGTACCCCTTGCCTATCATATTGCCAAACATCCTGTTGCGGCTAAAAATGGAGTACCCAGTCACCAGCAGGTCCCCCAGATATGCCGAATCATTGATATTGCGTTTGAGCTTGTGCACTTTCTTGATAAACTTTTTCATCTCGCGTATGGCATTGCTCATCAACACGCTTTGAAAGTTGTCTCCATAACCCAGTCCATGTGCAATACCCGATGCTATTGCATAGATATTCTTTAACGTGGCGGCATACTCTGTACCTATGGTGTCATCGCTTATCGTTGTACGTATGTATTCACTTTTGAGATGGTCTGCCACCACTATTGCATGTTCCTCACTAGAGCAGGCGATAGTGAGATAGGAGAGACGTTCCAGTGCTACTTCTTCAGCGTGGCAAGGGCCTGTGATAACGCCTATGTCATCAAAGGGTACATCAAAGTTTTTATGAAAATGATGCCCCACGATAAGGCCGGTCTCTGGCACGATACCCTTGATGGCCGAAAATATTTTTTTACCATTAAGGGAAGCCGTGACCTGCTCAAGCTCTTTGCCCACAAATGCTGAGGGTATGGCAAAAATGAGGTAGTCTGCATAAGCGATAATCTCATTGATGTCGTTGCTCAATTTGAGTTGCTCGACATGAAATTCAACGGCACTGAGGTAATTGGGGTTATGGTATTCTTTCTTGATATGTTCTATGGCATGATCGCTGCGCATATACCAGCCTACTTCGTCGAGGTTTTCACAAAGCATCTTTACGATCGCGGTGGCCCAGCTGCCTCCTCCTATAACCCCAAATTTTATCGCCATCGATATAGTTAATTATGGTTATTTCAAAATTACCGATTTTTAGGATGTAATTAAAACACTGTAAAACAACAATTTGTGAATTTTGGCACGCGATTTGGTTATTTAAAAATGTACTAGATCGATCTTTTGCCCTTCTTGGCAACCTTTTGGCGAAAGCCAGAAGGCCTTTTAAGGGCAGTCTTAAAAAGAAGTTGAACCATTAAAACTTATGTGTATGAAACTTGTAAAATTACTTTCAATATATTGCCTTTCCATCCTTGTCTTTGCCTCGTGTGATGTTGACTTTTATACAGAGGATGATGTGGTATATACGCCGGCACCCACGGTTACGCTTGAGCAGGTTGTTTCTTCATACGATCTATGGTATGTTGATATTGAGCAAACCTCTGGTAGTGCCTACATCCCGTTTATGGAGAAGGCTTTCACGCTTTCCTTTAGGGGCGGTGATGTGTGGGCAAACAATAACCTCGCGGGCATAGGCTCGCAGGGCAATGGTTATGGCATCCCGGTGGGGTACTATGATATCTTTGACCATGACCTGGACATCAGTCATGATATCGATGGCTTTTTTAGCTTTGAGGTCAATGTGCTTAGCAGCAACAGCATTGAGCTGTATTACAGGCCGGGAAATACGTCGTTTATCTTAAAGGGGTATCAGCGCAGCACCTTTGATTATGACCGTTTGTTTTATGACAATGTGCATTTTTTCCTACAGGAGTATGCCGCCTGGGAAAAAATCTACACCAGTGATCAAGGTGCCCTCAACGAGTTTGATGCAGAGAACTTTCTACAGTTTCTACCTGCAAGTGGTGGTGGAAATTTTAAGAGTTCACAAGATCACAATGGCACGTCTGTTGCTAATGTTTACTGGGATTACACCGGTATCTATGATGTGGAAAACGTAAGTGGAGATCCTTACTTAAAGTACCTTACGCTAGATTATGATTATTTTAGTAATGAATACTTTGAGTTGACCATAATAAACGATAATACGATTGAGTTATATCATCAAGCATCTGGCACGGTTTACCGCTTTCGCGGAAAGGGATACATACAGTATAAAGCTGCCGAAGAGGGCAAGCCCCGTGTAAAAGAAGCCTTGATCGCAAAACAGATTGAAGAACTCAAGGCATTGAAGAGTTAGAAATATTGATTTTTTGGTTGGTTATTTAGTTGAGAAACCGCTCGCTGATTTTAGTGTTAATTAGTAGGGCGGTTTCTTTTTGCCATAAAGTGACCTTTTATGGAAAATAAGAGGTCTTTAACCGATTTTAGGAAACTATTGGTACATCTACATTGTGCAGTTTGTAATTTGTACCAGGTTAAATAGAATAACAACTAAAAAATCAAATGTTATGGGTTTATTTTCCTTTATAAAAAATGCCGGGGAGAAGATATTCGGTAGCTCAAAAGAAGAAGAAAAAGCCGCAAAGGCCGAAGAAAAGGTAGCCGCCCGGGCAGAAGCAAATAAAAAAGCCGCCGCCAGAATAGAAGAAACCATTAGTGACCTGGGCCTCGAGGTAGAAAACCTCAAGGTCGTGATAGAAGGAGAGACCGCTACCGTAACCGGTAAGGCAAAAGACCAGGCCACAAAAGAAAAAGCAGTGCTTATTGCAGGTAATGTAGAGGGCATAGCACAGGTAGACGATCAACTAGAGGTTGAAGAGAAAGCACCAGAGGCACAATTTCACACGGTGGTATCTGGTGACAACTTAAGTAAGATTGCAAAAAAATACTATGGCAATGCCATGAAATATCCCGTCATATTTGAGGCTAACAAGCCCATGCTCAAAGACCCAGATAAGATTTATCCTGGACAAGTTTTAAGAATCCCCCTACTCGAATCATAAATTATTTCAATTCAAACCTTAATTTTTAGTACCTATGAAAAATTTTATTTATGTATTACCATTAGTGCTATGCGCCTTTGTCTCCTGTGATAAAGATGAAAGTGCCGTGCCCGAAGAAATGCAAACGGCAAACTTTACCGTTAGCGATTTTACCGCGAGTGAGCTGGAAACAACAACAAAATCTGCTGAGGCAGAGCATTGCTTTACAACCCGCCTGCTTGCAGGGCAACATATAGATGTGGGTTTTGTTGCCATAGATTATGTTGACAATACATGGGTGTTGACCTATGAGACTAAAGATGGATGGTCCATCAATGCCACGCACTTGAGTATAGGCGATTGTGAGGATAAAACCTTTCCCACAACAAATTCAGGAAATCCCAAAGTAGGTAAGTTTGAACATTCTTCAACGCATAGAAATGGAGTCGTGGAAGTGGTCTATGTCCTTGACGATGTAGATATCCTTGACTACATCTATTGCTTTGCGGCCCATGCTGAGGTAAAAGGTCCCGGTGGTAAGGAAACCGCCTGGGCAGAAGGTGAAGATTTTGGAGGAAAAAGCTGGGCAATGTTTGTAAAGGCCAACCTTTTTCAATGTTATCCACAGGCGTAATGGCCTATTTATAAAAATTCATTTCATCAATGTAGTTCCAAGCCTCTTCTGTTAGAAGGGGCTTTACATTTTTTCCTTCCCTGATGGCATTTCTTATGGCTGTCGCCGAAATTTCTATAATGGGTGCCTTTACATATTTTACCTTGGGATGGTCTTTAAAACGGTGTTCAATTGCTCCTTCTGAAACCCGCGGGTACACATAAATCTCATGATGGTCCATGATAACTTCATGGTTCTTCCATTTATGTAAGGATTTGAGGTTGTCCTCGCCCATGATAAGGGCAAACTCCTGTTGAGGGTACTTTTCTTGAAGGTATGCGAGGGTATCCACGGTATAATTGGGTTGTGGCAGTTCAAACTCAATGGTGCTGGCCTCAAGTTTGGGGTAATCTTCCAGCACGCGTTGTACCAGTTGATACCGGTGGTGGTTATCTAGCAGGGTCTTTTTTTTCTTAAATGGGTTGTGCGGTGTGATGACCACCCATATTTTATCCAGGTCACAGAACTCCACCATATGGTTTGCGATGATAAGATGCCCTACATGAATGGGGTTAAAAGTGCCAAAATAAAGACCTATCTTCATCGCTGCCCTTATTTATCCAGTATAAAATCTGACACGAGCCCATACGCTTCGTCCAGGGCTACTTCCAGGTTGTTGTTCTCGATGATATGGTCAAACTGCGGTGCTGTGGCAAGTTCTATACTGGCTTTTGCAATACGCATGTTAATGCGCTCATCTGTCTCTGTCTTGCGTTTTTTAAGACGTATCTTGAGTTCTTCAATACTGGGGGGTTTTACAAATACCGCCAGGGTTTTTTCTGGAAATAGTTTTTTTATATCAAGCCCGCCCACGACATCTATGTCAAAAATAACATGCTTGCCGTGGCTCCATATACGCTCTACCTCGCTTTTGAGCGTGCCATAAAAGTTGTCCCGGTACACTTCTTCCCACTCCAAGAAATCCTCGTCCTTGATGTGCTGCTTAAAATCATGGAGTGACAGAAAATAATAGTCTACACCGTGTTTTTCTCCTTCCCTGGGCTGGCGTGAGGTTGCCGAGATACTAAATTCAAGATTGAGTTCTTCTTTGGCCAGGAGCCATCTAACAATCGTGGTCTTCCCACTTCCTGATGGCGCCGAAAAAACCAATAACTTGCCTTCTCCCTTCATTAAAGGACATTTAAGAGTTGTTCCTTCACTTTCTCCAGCTCATCCTTCATGCGTACCACTACGCGCTGCATAGGTGCATAATTTGATTTTGAGCCTATGGTATTGATTTCCCGGCCTATTTCCTGGCTTATAAATGCCAGTTTCTTGCCATTGCTATCTGCTGAGGCAAGGGTTTTTGTAAAATAGTTAAGATGGTTGCGCAGGCGTACCTTTTCTTCATTGATGTCATATTTTTCCAGGTAGTAGGTAAGTTCTTGCTCAAAACGGTTCTGGTCAACCTCTACCTTAAGCTCGGCGACCGCCTTGTTGAGCTTTTCGCGCAAGCCTGCCAACCTTTCTTCATCAAGGGCCTCTACATCATCAAGGCTTCTTGCAATGTTGTCTATACGGAGTTCAAAATCCTTTTGCAGGGCCTCGCCTTCTTCTGTCCTGAATTTTTCTATAGCCGTCAGGGCTTCTTGCAGGGCATCGAGGATGGTGTGGTATTCCTGCTCGTCAAGCTCATCCCTTTCTGTCTTGAGCGCATCAGGTAGCCTTATGGCCATCTTGAGTAGTTCTGTGTCATCTGCTTGCACGATTTTGCCCAGTTGCTCCATATAGGTCTTTACCGCCGCTGCATTGATTGATGAGCTGGTCTCCTCACCGTTGAGCTCCACATAAAGACTAAGGTCAACCTTGCCACGCACAAGTGCCCTTGCGACAATGTTGCGCATATCGAGTTCCTTTTCTCGGTAGGTAGAAGGTATCCTGGCGTTGAGATCCAGGTTTTTACTGTTGAGCGATTTTACCTCAACGGTAATTTTTTTTGTGGGCAACTGGGTAACGGATTTCCCAAAACCGGTCATTGACTGAATCATGCAGCATTGTTTGAAGTGGCAAAGATAGGAAATAGTATATGGAACTCGTTTTGTTTCGCTTCCGCGGAAGCAATAAAAAACCGCCCAATTATTACTGGGCGGTCCTGGTTATTTTTGGAATGCGGTAAACTAGTCGTTGAGTTTCCTTATCCAGATGTTTCTAAAGCTTACCGGGTTGCCATGGTCCTGGAGTATGATGGGGCCATCTTCGTGCGGTGTTACCTTGGGCCTGCCTATATACTCTGTGGTTCCTGCAAGTTCCACGTTATCCTGTACAAGTACGCCATTGTGGAGCACGGTGACGGTTCCTTTTCTGGTGGTCTTGCCATCAGCATCATACTTGGGTTCATGAAAGATGATGTCATAGGTTTGCCATTCTTTTGTGGGTTTTGTGGCATTTACCAGTGGTATGTGTTGCTTGTAGAGCGATGATGCCTGCCCGTTGGAGTATGTGCGGTTGTCATAACTGTCAAGCACCTGTACTTCATACAGGCCTTGAAGGAAGATACCGCTATTGCCACGGCCCTGGCCTTCGCCCTCTACCTTTTGAGGGGCCTGCCACTCTACATGCAGTTGAAAGCTGTCAAAGTTTTCCTTGGTCTGTATGGGGCCGGTTCCCGGTGCCACTGTCATGCTGCCGTCGCTGTTGACCTTCCACCGTGCGTTCACGATAGAGTCTGATGTGCTTTTCCAGGCGCTTAGGTCCTTGCCGTTGAAGAGCACCTCTGCATCTGACGGCACCCCGTTTTTATCAAATGTCACCACGGCGGGTTCTGGGTCCCATACCTCGGTGACCTTGGGGTCCGTGATTTCTTCTTCCTCCTGGGTTTCAACCTGGGTCGTGTCTACGGTGGGCTCAGTAGATCCTGCTTCTTCCTTATTATCGGTTTTTTCAGCGCAAGCGATAATGGAGAGTGCGGCAAGGAGGGTCAGTGCTGCTTTTTTCATTATTTTAATTCTTTGATTTTAATATTCTTGAAAGATACTTCATGACCGTGGTCTTGAAAGGCGAGGTGCCCTGTATCGCTCTTGGCAAAATCTGACCAGTTCTTGAACTTGCTGTTTTCAACGAGCTTGGTCCATCCTTCACCAGAAAGGGGGAAGGTTACCACGTCATCACCGTTCATATTGATGACTCCCTGGTTAGCATCGTAGTTGATGGTTATTTCATAATGGTTCCACTCCCCGGCAGGATTTGCCATTTCTGAGGCTGCGATCATATCATATAGTGCGCCAGATTGGTGTGTTCTGCCTGCCTTGGCATCTGGGTGGCCCTTGTCATCAAGGATCTGGATTTCTGGTCCTGTGAGGTAGGGTTCTCCCAGTTTGGGGTCTTCTTTTACCGCCCACATGAAACCGCTGTTGCCGCCTTGAGAGATCATCCAGTCAAAATCAATGACAAAATTGTGGTATTCATCCTTGGTGATGAGGTTTTCTGAGCCATGACGCCCTTCGGCAGGGGTAAAAACCAGGGCATCTCCCTTAATGCTCCACTGGCTCGAGAGCGTGTCTTTGTTATATGCTTTAAAAGCATCGAGGTTTGTGCCGTCAAAGAGGGTGACCCATTCACCTTCTTGAGATGGTGTTTCCATGGTTTGTTCAGCGGTCATTGAGGTGTCGTCCTCTTTTGGTTTTTCTTTACAGCTTGTAAAGGCCAGTGCTAGCGTAAATGCGCCCAAAATTAATTTTTTCATGTTGTTTATTTAATTCCTAGAATCCGTTTAAGTTTAGCATCGTCAGTTTCCGCGCCAGCGAAATCATCAAATGCCTTTTCTGTTGCCTGTATGATATGGCTTGCGATAAATGGTGCTCCTTGACTTGCACCCTGCTCTGGCGATTTTATACAGCATTCCCACTCCATCACGGCCCATACGTCACAGCCATACTCGGTAAGTTTTGTAAAGATGGTCTTGAAGTCTACCTGGCCGTCGCCTGGATGGCGGTAGCGTCCCGCCCTGTCAATCCAGTCGCCATATCCGCCAAAGGCTCCTTTTTTGCCCGTAGGGTTAAACTCAGAATCCTTTACGTGGAACATCTTGATGAACTCGTGGTAATAATCTATGTATTGTATATAATCGAGTTGTTGAAGCACAAAATGACTGGGGTCATATAGGATGTTTACCCTTTTATGGTTGCCGGTGGCCTCGCGAAAACGCTCAAATGTGACACCATCATGCACGTCTTCTCCCGGGTGGACTTCATAGCAAAGGTCAACACCTTGATCTTCATATATATCAAGTATGGGCATCCAGCGTTTTGCAAGTTCTTTAAAGCCCATCTCCACAAGACCGGGAGGGCGTTGCGGCCAGGGGTGAAAGGTATGCCATAGCAATGCCCCACTAAATGTGCCCGAAACGTCAATGCCCAGGTTGCGGGAGGCTTTTGCGGCATTTTTCACTTGATTGACTGCCCATTCAGTTCTTTTCTTGGGGTTGTTTTTGCAATCATCTGGCGCAAAGTTGTCAAACATTTCATCATAGGCGGGATGCACGGCAACCAGTTGCCCTTGCAGGTGGGTGCAGAGTTCTGTGATCTCCAGCCCATAACTGTTGACCTTGCCCTTGAGCTCATCACAATATGTCTTGCTTTCTGCGGCTTTCGCCAAATCTATTAGCCTTGTTTCCCACGTGGGGATTTGAATTCCCTTATATCCCAGTTCACTGGCCCATTTGCAGAGGCCATCAAGTGAATTGAAGGGGGCTTTGTCATCCATAAATTGCGCCAGGAAGATTGCTGGGCCTTTAATGGTTTTCATAATCCTTGATTTTTAGTTGGTTTTAAAAAAGCAGTTTTATACTACTCCTTGAGTGATACCCATGAAGCATTGTTTTCGCTTGAAGCGACAGCAGCATAGATAAATTGCATGCCACGCAAACCATCTTCAACCGTGGGAAACTCCACTTCTTTAGAAATGGGATTGCCCGCTTCAACGCTCATGACCTCTTTGGCAAAGTTATTATATAATGTTGCAAAAGCTTCAAAATATCCCTCGGGATGTCCTGGGGGGACACGTGTAAACGCGGTAGATTCTGCATATGTGCCATTGCCTCCGGGGGTAAAGGTCTGTTTGGGCGCATCCACCCATTTTGCGATAAGCTCAGTAGGTCTTTCCTGATGCCATTCTACACTTCCCTTTGTACCATAGACGCGTATGGAAAAGGCGTTTTCATCCCCGGTGGCCACCTGTGAGTAGCTCATGACCCCCTTTGCGCCATTTTCAAGCCTTAAAAGCAGGTTGCCATCGTCATCCAGTATGCGGTTTTTGCCAAATCCTGTGAGGTCAGCTGCAATTTCGCTGATGCGTAACCCGGTGATTTCTTCGACCATGTTAGCGGCATGGGTGCCCACGTCCCCCAGAGAACCGCCTATACCCGATTTTTTAGGGTCAGACCGCCAGGCAGATTCATTGGCATCTATATATTCTTGGGTTGACATCCATCCCTGTAGGTAGTTGACGACCACTTTTCTTATCTCGCCCAGGTCTCCACGTTTTACCATTTCTTTAGCTTGACGTACCATGGGGTAACCCGTATAGGTATGCGTCAAACCAAAGACCTTTCCTGTTTTTTTTACCAGTTTCACGAGGTCATAGGCCTCTTCAAGAGTAAGTGTCATGGGCTTGTCGCACATGACGTGAAACCCTTTTTCCAGTGCCATTTTTGCGGGTGGAAAATGAAGATGGTTGGGGGTGACTATTGAAATAAAATCCATGCGCTCTCCTTTGGGCAGCATGGATTCTTTTTCTATCATTTTTTCAAAACTCTCATAGGACCTATCTGGAGGCAGGCCCAGCTGCTCAGCAGATTTTCGGCTTTTTTCAGGGTTGCTGCTAAAGACGCCACACACCAGTTCAATTTTTCCGTCAAATGCTGCGGCCTTGCGGTGCACATCGCCTATAAACGCGCCGATGCCACCACCTACCATGCCCATTTTGAGCTTTTTCATTCGCTATACTTTTTCTCCTTTGTATTCTATTTTTTCATTTTTGAATGCAATCAAGAAGAAAACAAATACCAGTACGGCAAATCCTGCGGGGTATATCCAGATTTTCTCCCAGTTGTGCAAATCGCCTACAAGATAGTTATCAGTAATCTGGCCTGCAACCCAAAATCCTATTAACATCCCCACGCCATACGTGGCAAGTGTGATGAGTCCCTGGGCGGCACTCTTGTTGCTCGCCCCAGCTTTTGAATCTGTATAAATCTGCCCAGAAACAAAGAAGAAATCATAACATACCCCATGAAGTGCGATACCTATCAAAAGCATAAATGAAAGCTCGTCAGCATTGCCATATGCAAACAGGACATATCTTATTGCCCATGCAATCATACCAAACAATAATGTCTTTTTAATGCCAAACCGAAGCAGGAACACGGGCAAAAGCAACATGAACAGTACTTCTGATACCTGGCCCAGGGCTTGTTTTGCAGTGGCATTTGTCATCCCTATCTCAGTTAAGAAGGGGTTTGCGTTTTGATAATAGAATGCCAGTGGGATACATATTAATATTGACGAAACAAAGAAAATCAAGAAGTTCTTGTTCTTCAACAAGGTGATGGCAGAAAGTCCTGTCTTTTCCATCAGGGATGCATTTTCTTCGGTTTTATTAGGTGGTGTTTTTGGCAAGAAGAAACTGAAAATTCCCAAAAATGCTGATGCAACTGCTGTCATCAAGAAAGTGTTCATCAATAGGCCCTCGCCCAGACCTTCTTGAGAATCCCAACCCAAAAAGCTGATCAATATACCGGCCAGGATCCACCCTATGGTCCCAAAAACACGTATAAACCCAAAATCTTTTGATGGGTTCTTCATTTGCCTAAAGGCCACGGAGTTTACCAGTGCCAGGGTGGGCATATAGGCAATCATGTACCCCAGTACATAGGGATAGAAAACGCCAAAATCTTCGGCGTAAGCCATCTTGTACATTAAAAAGGCTCCTATTAAGTGGAGCACTCCCAGTATTCTCTCAGCATTGAAAAACTTATCTGCAATGAGGCCTATGACAAAGGGGGCAATAATCGCGCCCCAGGATTGTGTGGAAAAGGCCATTGCACTTTGTGCACCTGTTGCTTCAAGGTTTGTGCCCAAAAAGGTCCCCAGGGTCACAAACCATCCTCCCCAAATAAAAAATTCAAGGAACATCATTAAGGAGAGTTGAATTCTAACTAGTGGTTTCATCTATCTGTTTTGAGTTTAAAATTTATTTTACGTTTTGTGCGTCTTTGATCAAAAGTTTTCTGGTGAGTATAATGCCTTCTTCGGGCTCTAGGTCATCGCCCTCATATTCAATGCCTACAAAGCCGGTGTAGCCGGCATCTTTGACCAGTTGCAGCATGCGGGTAAAATCAATATCAGTCTCATTGCCCTCATCATCAAAGTTGAATGTTTTTGCGCTTACGCCAAAGGCTTTGGGCATCATTTCCTGTACGCCCTTGTACATGTCGTATTCTTCTGCACATCCAGACCAGTAGTCAGCAGGGTCTTTTAATCTCATGCAAAAATTTCCAAAATCTGGCAATGTGCCCACGTTTTCTTTGTTGACGCCATTGATCACTTCCATGAGTTTTTCGCCGTTAGAGCTAAAACCGCCATGGTTTTCAACGATGACATTGATGTTTTTTGTAGCTGCATAATCAGCCAGTGAAGTTAAGCCTTTAATGGATGCTTCCTTCCATGCTTTTTCATCATCTGCCCCCTGCAGGTTTACCCGTATGGAGTGACAGCCCAGATACTGTGCGGCATCAACCCATTTTTTATGGTTTTCGACAGCCTGGTTGCGTTCTGCATCATCCTTGGCAGAGAGTGGCCCCTCATGGTCGACCATGATCAACACGTTCTTGATGCCATATTTATCGGTTTTTGCCTTCAGGATGGGGAGGATTGAGTCTAGGGCAATTTCTGGAGAATCAAAAGTCTCCATCATGGGGGTGTATAATTGACTTACATACTCAATTCCCTTAAATCCAAGTTCATTTGCCTTGTCGGCGAAATCAAGTGGGTTCATCTTACCATTGCGAATGGGCTCGTTGAGCGACCATTGGGCAAGTGATATTTTAAAGAAAGTTTCCTGATTTTTTTCCTGTATTGCTTCATTTTGAGACTTTTCTTGAGTACTTTTAGTCTCGTTCTTGCATGAAAGCGTTAAAAAAACGGCCAAAGCCGCTATGATGATTTTTTGGGTCATTAGACTTAAGTTGTTAATTTACTGGCTATAACGTTATAGAAACCGTTTTTGGTTTTCTTATAATTCAAAGTCTAAATTATACTTTTTTTATTTCCTAAAAAAAATAACATAGAATTTATATATTTGAAAGCATACCTTAATAGAAATTAACAAAAACATAATTTAAGTGAACACACAACCCGAAGAGATGTATGATGCCATAGTGGTAGGTACAGGAATAAGCGGTGGATGGGCCGCTAAAGAACTATGCGAGGCAGGTCTTAAAACCCTTGTCCTTGAGCGTGGACGCATGGTAAAGCACATTGAAGATTATCCCACGGCAAACATGGATCCCTGGGATTTTAAATTTAAGGGGCAGCAAACCCGTGAAGAAGCAGCTAAGCAGTTCAAACAGGCCCGTACAGGGTATACTACTAACAAGGCCCACAGCCATTTCTTTGTGAACGACCTTGACCATCCTTACAATGAGACTAGACGTTTTGACTGGATGCGTGGCTACCACGTGGGCGGAAGGAGCATCATGTGGGGCCGTCAAAGCTATCGATGGAGTGATTTTGATTTTGAGGCAAACAAAAAAGAAGGTATTGCCGTTGACTGGCCGGTGCGCTATAAAGATATAGCCCCATGGTACGATAAGGTAGAAGAATATATAGGAGTAAGTGGTTCACTTGATGGATTGCCCCAACTTCCTGATGGGAAGTTTGGACCTCCCATGGCGATGAACTGTGTGGAAGAAGAAGTGAAGAAGAATATCGCAGCTAACTATAAAGACAGGATAATGACCATAGGGCGTTGTGCTCATATCACCGGCACAAAATCTTTTGAAGGGCGTTCTAGTTGCCAGTACCGCAACCGTTGTATGAGAGGATGTCCCTTTGGCGCATATTTTAGTAGCAACTCATCTACATTGCCGGCAGCAGAAAAGACCGGCAATATGACCATAAGGCCCTTTAGCATAGTGCACGAGGTTGTATATGATGATAAAACAGGCCTGGCTAGCGGTGTTAAGGTAATTGATACTGAAACAAATGAAAAACTGGAGTTTAAGTCAAAAGTCATTTTCCTTTGTGCATCAGCCATTGCCACGGCATCCATATTGATGCAATCCAAGTCTGACCGTTTTCCCAATGGTTTGGGCAACGACAGTGGCGAACTGGGACACAACATCATGGATCACCACTTCCGTGTGGGAGCATCAGGTAAATTTGATGGATTTGATGATAAATATTATAAGGGCAGAAGGGCAAATGGGGTATACATCCCCCGTTTTAGAAACCTAGGGGGTGACACGGATATGCCCAACTTCAAGAGGGGATATGGATATCAAGGTGGAGCCAGCAGGGGAGACTGGACAGAGGCTGTTGCCGAGCTAGGCTACGGACCAGAACTCAAGGAAGCCATAGGGAAACCGGGTGGATGGACCATGGGGGTTACCGCTTTTGGCGAATGCCTACCCTACCATGACAACAAGATGACCCTTGATTATGATAAAAAGGATAAATGGGGACTGCCCACGATTACCTTTGATGCAGGCTGGAAGGAGAATGAATGGGAAATGCGCAAGGACATGAAACAACAAGCCGTGGAGATGCTTACCAAAGCAGGATTCAAGGATGTGCAGGCCTATGACTCGCCAGGTGCCCCAGGACTGGGTATCCATGAGATGGGAACTGCCAGGATGGGCCGTGACCCCAAGACTTCGGTGGTCAATGCAAACAATCAGGTACATACCGTTCCTAATGTATATGTGACTGATGGAGCCTTCATGGCATCTGCAAGTTGCGTGAACCCATCATTGACATACATGGCCTTTACCGCTAGGGCAGCAGCCCACGCGGCAGAACAATTAAAGAATGGTAAATTTTCGGTATAATGATGAATAGAAGACAAGTTTTAAAGAATCTAGGCCTTGGGGCTGGCTACATGGTGGCAGCACCATCAGTCTTTAGCCTATTGCAGAGTTGCAAAAATGAACCAGGTTTTGAATGGGAACCCGTTTTCCTCACTCCGGCTAATGGATATGCATTACAGCAAATCCTGGAGGTAATTATACCAAAAACCGACACTCCGGGAGCCACAGATGTAAATATTGCCCAGTTCATTGATGCATATTTGAACGAGGTGGCTGATGAGAAGGAACAAGATGACTTCAAGGCTGGCGCAAATGCTTTTGCCATAAACTTCAAGAGCAACTTGAACAAGAGCGTTGAAGATGGCGACCCAGAAGATTTTGAAAAGGCTGTAAAAATGTACCTGGGCGCTGAGCCAGAGCAAAGAGAAGATTTTGTAAAAAGGCTTTCTGCCACGCAAGATCCAGAAGCTCCTGAAGAGACCGAGGTAGACACAGAGGCCACATCTTATGGATATCTGGACAATGTGCGCAACCGTGCCATCTGGGCCTGGAAAAACAGTGAAGAAGTGGGTGAAAACGTATTGTGGTACGATCCCGTCCCCGGCACTTTAATAGGTTGTATGGAGATAGGCGAGAACGGCAATAATGGAAAAACCATGTCACTCTAACATGAAACGACGAGATTTTATACAAAAAGGAACCCTTGGAGGTTCCTTTTTGGCTTTTGGTGGGGCGCAGGCTTTTTCGCTTAAAGCGAAAGAAGATCAACCGCAAAATAGTTTTAAACTAAAATATGCCCCGCACATCGGGATGTTCAAAGGCCTTGCGGGAGAAGACCCCATAGATCAGCTCGATTTTATGGCAGACCAAGGGTTTACCGCCTTTGAGGACAACGAGATGCGCAACAAGCCCGTGAAGCTCCAGGAAAAGATGGCCGCCACCATGGCAAGGCGCGGCATAGAGATGGGGGTTTTTGTAGCACATAAGATCTACTGGACAGAGCCTAACCTGACCAGTGGTGATAAAACAAAGCGCAAAGAGTTTTTAAGCGAGATAAAAGCTTCTGTGGAGGTGGCAAAACGGGTGAATGCAAAGTGGATGACCGTGGTCCCCGGGTATGTTGACCAGCGTCAAAACCTGGCCTATCAAACGGCGCATGTGGTAGAAAGCCTCAAGCAAGCTGTTGATATCCTTGAGCCTCATGGCATCACCATGGTGCTTGAGCCACTTAACTTTTACAACCATCCCGGGCTGTTCTTAAAAGAGTCGCCGCAAGCCTTTGAGGTCTGCAAGGCCGTTGACAGCCCATCCTGTAAGATACTTTTTGACATCTATCACCAGCAGATACAAGAGGGAAACCTAATCCCCAATATTGAAAAATGCGGGGATGAAATAGCATATTTTCAAGTGGGTGACAATCCCGGCAGGAATGAGCCCACCACTGGAGAAATCAACTTTGCCAATGTTTTCAAGTTTATCTACGAGAAGGGATACACCGGCATCGTGGGTATGGAGCATGGCAACTCAAAACCGGGCAAGGCGGGAGAGCAGGCCGTGATTGATGCATATAAAAAAGTGGATATCAGGTAAGGTATCCACTTTTCTTTTTTGGCTTAAAGCCAACTATCAATTTTCCTTAAGGTCCATATAGACCCCGTTAGTCCACCCAAAACCGTCCTGCGTGGGGTATTCACCACCACCCGCAACCAGGGTCGTGTCCGTGACGTTGTACTTTTCAAGCATTTTGCCTGTGCGCTTGTACACCTGCTCATTGAGGCGCAGCCAGCGTGTCTTGATATCTTCTGCAAGGTTGTCAAGGCCATGTTTTTCCAGCCCCCTCACCGCAAGCCATTGATGTGGTGGCCAGCCATTGGGACTGTCCCACTGTTGCCCGTTGTCATTAAGTGTGGTGACCAGGCCGCCAGGTTTCAAGAAATCTTTTTTAAGCGCGGCCGCGACGCCCGCTGCCTGCTCATCTGTGGCAAGGTTAAAATATAGTGGATAGACCATTGCCAGTGATTTTACATCAGTAAAACCCGCCTTGTCCAGGTCATGATCTTTGTATATTTTTTCTTTTGTATCCCAGAGGTAACGGTTTATGGCCAGTCGTCTTGCACTTGCCGCATCAGTCATTTTCTGGGCTTTGCGCTCCTCTCCTGTACTTGTATAGGCTTTCGCCAAAGTAACTTCAAGGTTATACATCAGGGCATTGAGGTCAACGGGAATGATTCTCGTGGTCTTGATTGTCTCCAGGTTGTTAGGGTCTGCAAACCAACGGCTACTAAAGTCCCAGCCGCTTTCACAGGCCGCCGAGATATTGAGGTAGACATCTTCTGGAGTCCTTCCTTTAGCTTCCTGGGCCGTGAGGATGTCTTCCCGGTAACTCTCGGCGCGTGGGGTTCTTGTGTTGCTATAATAGCGGTTGAGAACACTGCCGTCATCAAGCTTGACCACGCGTGCTGCCTGGTTTCCACTTGCCAAGCTGTCAACACCCTTCATCCAGAAATCATATTCTTTTTCTAGTGCGTCCACATAGCGGGAGTATACGGTGGTGTCGCTTTGTGTGCTTTCCAGGAGGTTGACCATTTCTGCAAAAAAGGGAGGTTGGCTCCTCCCCTTATAATAGGTACGGTTACCATTGGGGATAAAGCCCAGGGTTTCTATCTGGTAAGTAAAATTATCAAGGATATTCTCAATGAGCTTGACCTCTCCGGCTTCTTTAAGGCCTAAAAGTATAAAGTAACTATCCCAGTAATACACCTCCCTAAACCTTCCGCCAGGTACTATGTATGGATTGGGCAGGTCAATCCTTGAACCGGTTTCACCCTCATCAGCATCCCTCTTGAGATATGGCCACAGTGCGTTGATATGCTCTGCGACCGTTCTTGTGGTATCACTGTGAAAGTTGCTCGTGGGCGTATCTGGCAGTTCAAAGTTTTCTGTGACAAATTCACGGATGTTTACCTTGACATCAGATTGCTTTTTAGCCTCCTTGTACCATTTTAAAATGGAGTCTGCGGGATGCTTGGGGTCACTATCCACAAAGGTTTTGCCATCTGCAAAAATATGTTGCATCTGTACATCCTCAAGAAGTTCGCCATAACGTTGTATGGGGTCTTCATCTTTTTTAGAGAATGTTTCCTCAGCCGTTAAAGCATTGTTTTCTTGCTCCTTGTCATTGTTTTTACAGGAGGAAAGAATCACGGTAAGCGTAAATATCATAAAGAGATGGGGGAATTTCATGGATATATCTTTCGCGTAAGCTTACTCCACGATAAACTTGCCGTTCATCATGCTGTAATGCCCAGGAAAGCTACAGATAAAGGTATATTCTCCTTTTTCTGGGGCATCAAAGGTAATTGAGGTTTCTTGACCACCGCCTATCATCTTGGTGTGTGCGATAACCTGGTCAGTGCCTTCTGGGATATAATCGTTATCCCTGGCGGTTGATGCTTTTGCTGCAAATTCAGACATCTGTGTGCCTTGTGTCAAAAGCACAAAGTTGTGCCCCATTACCTCTACGGGCTGCTTGCCGGTATGCCTCAGGACAAGTTTTACCTTTTTGCCTGCGGGAACCTTGATTTCCTTCATGTTAAACTGCATCTGGTCATTTGCAAGAAGTACGATTTCAGTAACGTTAGGGTCTTCTTTTTTAGTTGAGGTTGAGGTATTTGTCTTAAGTTTGACCTCTTCTTTTTTATCTTCTTTTTTGTCACCGCCACCGCAGTTGATGAATAATACGGTTAATGCAGATAGGGCAATTGTTTTTAAAATTCTCATTGTCATGATGTTTAAAGTTTGGCTTTAAGCCAAATTAAAAATGTTTATTAGCTGTTTTTATTGTGATATCCTGCCTTTTTTACCTAGATAAAAAAGGAAGCCGTAATATACGAACGTTTTTACGCGGCTGCAATTAAAAATGGGCTAGCTTAAAAAGGCTAGGGCGCGCTCCTCGCTATAATAGAACGGGGTGTGTTTTACAAAGCCCACATGGCCGCCGGCATAGGGTGTTTCAAGAAAGAATTGTTGATTGGATTCAGCTTGCTGTACCGGGTAGCAGCTGCCGGTCATAAAGGTATCGTTCCTGGCATTGAGCAGGAGGGTGGGCACTTGTATGTCCTTTAAAAACTGTGAGCTGCTGCTTTTTTTATAATAATCCATTGCATTGTCAAAACCATGGGCAGGTGCGGTGTACATCTCGTCAAAAGTTTCAAAAGACTTGATCTTCTTGACGACCTTGGGATCTATGTCGCTATTGAATTTTTCTAGTTTTTGCTTGAACTTGCCGCGCAGGGTAAGCAGGAAATTCCAGCGGTAGAGGGCGTTGATTTTTTGATTAAGGCAATCCAGCGATTCCTTGAGGTCCACCGGGGTCGAGATGGCGACTGCCTTGTGGATGTTCTTGGGCCTTTCTCTTTCTTCTCCCAGGTATTTGAGGATGAGGTTGCCCCCCAGGCTAAAGCCCACTAGGTTGATAAAATCATATTTATCAATCTTAAGGATGTGGTTTATCACGGCCTCGACATCTTCAGTGGCACCGCTGTGATAGGTTTTGTAGCTCAGGTTCTGCTCACCGCTGCAGCCCCGCAGGTTGATGGAGACGGTGTCAAGACCATTCTGGTTGAGAATCTTTGCCATGCCCTGCATATAGGGACGTTTTGAGTTGCCCTCAAGCCCGTGGAAGATGGCAGTAATACCGCGCGCGGATTTTTTGCCGTGAGCATAACTCCAGTCTATATCCAGAAAATCACCATCATCCAGCCACAGGCGTTCGCGGGTATGGTCTACCCCGGCCACTTTTCTGAACTGTGAGGCATAGACCGTGTTTACATGGGCATTTTTAAAGCCTACCGGGGGCTTATATGTGGAGTTTATGAGCGGCATGGCAGTTATTTGCCACTAAATTAAAAAGCAAAGTCATACTTACAAAGCTTTTAACTGTTATGCGCGCATAATATTTGTAATTTTATCCTTCTAAAAATTACTTTATCCATGTTTACTAAACAATTTGAGATACGCTGGAGCGATATAGATGCAAACAGGCACCTGGCCAACAGTGCATATATCAATTTTATGAGCCATACCCGTATGAGCTATCTGCTTGAGATAGGTTTTGGGCAGATTGAGCTGGCAAAACAGAGCATAGGCCCTGTTGCGTTTTATGAGCATATTTTTTATTTCAGGGAGGTTTTTCCTGGTAAGCCCATCACCGTTTCGCTACAATTGCGCGGCCTCTCAGAAGATGGTATGTTCTTTGAATTCCTGCACAACTTCTATGATTACAAAGGTAGAAATTTTGCTTCATGCGAAATGATGGGCGCCTGGATAGACCTAAACGAGCGCAAGCTCATGGCCCTGCCACAAGATATGCTCGACAATTTTAAAGGACTTGAAAAGACAGCAGATTTTAAAGTACTTACCAAAGAAGATACCCGGAGGTTCAACAGAAAACCAAAAGACCTTAGCCAGTAAGTTGTTTTTTTTTCGGTTTACGGGTAGAAAGATACACCCCGGCGAAGATAAATATGGCTGCGATGATGCGTATCAAGGTAAGTCTATCAGCACCTGTGATAACGGCAAAAAGAACCGCGATTAAAGGTTGCAGGTATATAAATGCCCCTATGGTTGAAGCCTTGAGGCTCTTAAGCGCATAGATATTGAGCAGGTAGGTCATGAACGTGGTGCCCACCACCACAAAGGCCATTGTAGCCATCACAGGGGTAGATAGCGACGACCATTGCACCGCGGCAAACTCTCCTATTGTAAAGGGTAGGTTGATGACCACCCCTATTAAAAAGAGCCATTTCATCAAGGTAACCGTGCTGTATTTTTTGGTAAGCGGCTTGACCAGGATAAGGTACACCGCATAGGATGATGCATTGACCACAAACAGTAAATTGCCCAGTTGGATACTCGGTGCGTTTTCTTGTTGGCTTTCGCCGAAAAGTATCAGTACCAGTGTTCCTACTAGCCCCATCAAGATCCCCACGATTTTTACCCAGCCTATCTTTTCTTTTAGAAAAACAGCAGAAAGCAACAACAGCATCACAGGCGATGTGGTTATCACCACAGAGCTGTTGATGGGCGTTGAAAGCTGCAGCCCCTTAAAAAAGGCAAGCATGTTGATGGCCATGCCAAACACGGCACAGGCCAAGAACCTGGGCCAGTCTTTGCGGTCTATCTTTTCGTTCTTAACGAAAATACTTGCCACCCAAAAAAGAACACTAGCACCCAGTACCCTGAGCAAGATAAACCCAAAGGGAAGTATATGCGCGGGCATGATATCTTTTGCTATGGTGTGGTTTATGCCATAGATAAAACTGGCAATGGTGGCCGCGGCGACTGCGGGGTAGCGCTTGTTCATAGGGAGGGGTTAACCGTGGATGGCTTCTTTTGCCGCAGCAACGGTCTTCTTGCTGTTGCCCACAAAGATCTTGTCACCCAAGATGACCACGGGCCTTTTTAAAAAGGTATAATGGTCAAGAAGCAGGCCTTTATAATCTTTATCTTCTAGGTCTTTTGTGTTGAGGCCGCGTTCCCGATAAAGCCTTGCCCTCTTGTTAAAAAGCGCTTCATAGCTGCCCGTGGAAGCATAAAGTTCCTGTAGTTGGGTTTCGGTGATGGGGTTTTCCTTGATTTCCTGTAAGGTAAAACCAGCTGGGAGGTTGAGCTCATCCAGAATTCTTTTACAGGTGTCGCAGGTAGATAGATAGTAGACTTTTTGCATATCAAGATGGTTGAGGCTGCAAAGTTAGTTTACCTGGTTTCAATAACGGGCATGAGTTACAAAAAGGCTAAATTTGTTTAAAATGAAACGCTACCATGATAGACTTTGTAATAGATGCCACGCTTAAGAATAGACTTGCCCTTAAAAAATATCTGGATGATCTAGCCCTGGACCAGCTCAACAAGATTCCTGATGGGTTCAACAATAACGTTATATGGAACATTGCCCATACGGTCGTGACACAGCAATTGATAGTCTATAAGCTAAGTGGCGAGACCCCAATGGTGGATGATGAGTTGATTGCTTCTTACAAAAAGGGTACAAAACCAGAGGTTGATGTTTCTCAAATCGAAGTGGATGACTTAAAGAAACTGCTTTTCTCAACCATTGAGCAAACAGAGGTTGACTATAACAATGCCCGTTTCAAGAATTTTAAATCCTATTCTACATCAGTGGGCGTCACGCTCAATGATATTGACCAGGCTATAT
This sequence comes from Cytophagaceae bacterium, assembly GCA_002710685.1. Taxonomy (GTDB): domain Bacteria; phylum Bacteroidota; class Bacteroidia; order Flavobacteriales; family Flavobacteriaceae; genus Leeuwenhoekiella. The sequence continues at coordinate 284,416 of PALD01000037.1, forward strand.
TTTTTAATATGTATCACGAGGGGCTGCATCGGGGTTACATACAGGCGCTGGTAAGGGCTATGGGTTTATAGCCAGCAAATCCTGGACCTCGCTTACCGCAAAGCGTATCTCGATGATGCCATCTGCATAGGAGGCAACTTCATAAGGGTTGTATAAGAGCACCATTTCGTTATTTTCAAACCCTATGTTGATGGGCAATGCAAAGGTGTCGTTCTCAAACATGTACCCGGTGCTGTTTATGCTTTCTCCTTCGGGCACTTGTTGCAGTTCCCTGAATTTTTTTTCGGCTAGGGCCAAAAAAGCCTTTTTGTCCTTGATGAGGTCATCGTTTGATAATTGCTTGCCGGTCTTTTTATCAAAGTTGAAATAGCTGGTGCTGCCATAACCGTGCGCGCCGCCCCAGTAGGTATAGCTTTCCATATCCAGGGAGAGCAATGTGGGAGATTCATAAGAAACCGTTGTGGTGGCCTCCAGTTCATAGCCCGCCTGGCTCTTGGGGAAGTCGTTTTTATATTCCTTAAAACTGGTGACAAAATTATCAATCCCGTCATCAAGGGTCTTTATCTTGCCCTCATCATCTGGGGACATGGTGAACAGCGCGACCAGCTTGTCGTCAAGTGCCTTGTTGATGTTCTTGTCCAGCGGGCGGGTGCCTTTCGCCGTAAGGCTATTGATATTTATGGTGGGGCACAGCGTGTCCTTGCATTGCGGGAGGGAGTCCTCGCTTATGTTCTTATGTTCAAAAGAAACCATTGCGGCTTCTTCATTTTCTTTTTTTGTGTCCTTCTTGCATGCTGCAACGGCAACCGCAAAAAGAATTAAGATTAAAATCTTGCGCATTGAATTTATGTTAATGATGGCACAAAGGTATTGTCATTTTTGGCAATGGCTGGGCGGCTTTCTATTTTTACCTAATCTTTAACAAGACAATCCATGAAGTTCAACACAAAGACGATTCACGGCGGTCAACATGATGTAGACCCAGCTTACGGCAGTGTAATGCCACCCATATATCAAACTTCTACCTATGCACAAAGCACACCTGGTGGGCACAAGGGCTTTGAGTATTCACGCAGTGGCAACCCCACACGCTCCATACTTGAAGACACGCTGGCAAGTATTGAAAATGGAAAGTTTGGGCTGGCCTTTGGGTCAGGGCTTGCGGCAATTGATGCGGTGATGAAGTTGTTTAAACCGGGTGATGAAATCATCTCCACCAATGACCTTTATGGAGGTTCCTACCGTTTGTTCACCAAGATTTTTGAGGATTTTGGACTTAAGTTTCACTTTGTGGGCATGCAGGAAGCTGCAAACATCGAGGCATACATCAATGAGAACACAAAGCTCATCTGGGTAGAGACTCCCACGAACCCCATGATGAACATTATTGATATCAAGGCGGTTTCGGCCATAGCCAATAAAAACAACCTGCTGCTGGCCGTTGACAACACTTTTGCCACCCCATACCTGCAACAGCCGCTAGATTTGGGAGCAGAATATCGTGATGCACAGTGCCACAAAGTACATAGGTGGCCACAGCGACCTGGTCATGGGCGCACTCGTGGTAAGAGAAAAAGAACTGGCTGACAGGCTCTATTTTATACAGAACGCCAGTGGTGCCGTTTGTGGGCCACAAGATAGCTTTCTCGCTTTGCGCGGAATCAAGACCCTGCACGTGCGCATGCAGCGTCATTGTGAGAATGGTAGCGCAGTCGCGAAATTCTTAAAGGAACACCCTAAAGTGGACCACGTGTACTGGCCAGGCTTTGAAAGTCATCCCAACCATGCTGTCGCAAAAGAGCAGATGAAAGATTTTGGTGGGATGGTATCCTTTACCACAAAAGAAGATTCGCTTCATGGCGCGGTACAGGTAGTTGAAAGGTTAAAGGTGTTTACCCTGGCCGAAAGTTTGGGAGGGGTAGAAAGCCTGGCCGGTCATCCCGCCAGCATGACGCACGCGAGCATACCTGCAGAAGAACGCGCAAAAACGGGAATAAAGGATTCTTTGATTAGATTGAGCGTGGGTATAGAGGATATTGATGACCTCCTGGAAGACCTCAAGCAGGCCTTGTCCTAGAAGTTGAGGTAATATACATATCCCACCATCAACCATACGATGGAATCGTCATATTTGTTGGGCGGATAAAACTGCTCATCTGGATTAAGGCCATCTACCCAGTTTGAAAAGTACTTGTGGTAGCGCATTTCTATAAAAATATCGTTGAGCTCATCCAGTTTATAGCGCATCCCGCCGCTTAAAGTCAATGCCCACGTTTGCCCACGGGAATCATCAATACCACCCAAGGCTCCATCACCTATGAGAAAATCATCAAAAAAGATGTCTTCTGGGGTTGCCCCGGGCACATCCTGTATAGATGAATATTGCGGTTTATAGTTTACATAATGTGCACCCACGCTAACAAAGGGGTGCAATGCATAGCCACCTGCATTAAAATCCCGGATACTCATGGGGTGCCACTCCAGTTGTATTCCTGCCTCAAAAACATTAGATTTTCCCAGGTGGTCGCGCAGGTCCCTGCCCTCATCATTGTCTTTTTCTGCCAGGGGACCTTCATGGCTCAGGTTTGTAACGTGATAATCCAGCTCACTCCGTATCATGAAGTGATCATTGAAGTAAACATCCCGGCTATAGCAGTTACAGTCTGCACGATAGGCAAAATTGATGTAATGGAAGATTCCCACCCCTACACCCAGGTTGCTGATATTTGTGTCAAAATTGTTTCTTAGGCCAAAATCAGATTGAAATAACAAAGGCCCCGCAAGAACGCCTATCTCATTTGAAAAGGAAAAATCAAACTGTGCCCTGGTAAGCAAGGGAGACAGTGTTATGACCAATACCATCAGTAGGTTTCTGGTTTTCATGGGTCTGGGGCTAATGACTGCGGACAAATATAGAAAAACTCGTTAATGAAGCCTTGTAAAAAACGGTTTGAATTTTTACTTAACAAACATTTGCAAAAACACCACTATATATTTAAAGATTCTTTAAAAAAATATATATAAAATTCAAGATAATGTATATTTGCACCGCCAAAAGAGGCTTAAAATCTCAACTATATAAAACGTTTGCGAAATGACAGAGAGCGTAAAGAAATTTGTTGATTCTGTTGAAAAGTCAAATCCCAATGAACCTGAATTCCTTCAGGCGGTTAGGGAAGTGGCCGAAACAGTCATCCCTTTTATTGAAAAAAACCCTAAGTATCAAGATGCCAAGTTGCTTGAGCGTATGGCCGAGCCAGAACGTGTTATCATGTTCCGCGTGCCCTGGGTTGATGATGCGGGAGAGGTGCAGATCAATAAAGGGTATCGCATAGAATTCAATTCGGCCATAGGCCCATATAAGGGAGGATTGAGGTTTCACCCATCGGTAAACCTTAGTATCCTTAAGTTCCTGGGTTTTGAACAGGTATTTAAAAACAGCCTGACCTCTCTGCCCATGGGGGGTGGCAAAGGTGGCTCAGACTTTAACCCCCGTGGTAAAAGTGATGCAGAGGTCATGCGTTTTTGCCAGAGTTTCATGACAGAACTTTACCGTCACATAGGCCCCAATACTGATGTCCCTGCGGGAGACATAGGTGTGGGAGGCCGTGAAATAGGGTATATGTTTGGTCAATATAAAAGGATTAGAAATGAATTTACGGGCGTGCTCACCGGTAAGGGACTTTCTTATGGAGGGTCAAAAATACGTCCTGAAGCTACTGGTTATGGCAATGTGTACTTTACAAAATACATGTTAAAGACCCGTGGCGAGAAGATATCTGGTAAAACAATCGTCATCTCGGGTTCTGGCAACGTGGCACAATATGCCGCAGAAAAAGCCATGCAGCTTGATGGTAAGGTCGTCACGCTTTCTGACAGTAGCGGTTTTATCTATGATGAAGCTGGCCTGACAAAGCAAAAGCTGGCCTTTGTCATGGAACTCAAGAACGAGCGCCGTGGACGCATCAAGGAATATGTTGATAAATATCCAGAGGCAGAATATCATGAGGGCAAAGCCCCATGGGGTATAAAATGTGACATTGCATTGCCATGTGCGACTCAAAACGAACTTGACAGGGAAGATGCAGAACTACTCGTGAAAAACGGGGTGATGAGCGTGGGAGAAGGAGCAAACATGCCCTGTACCCCCGAGGCGGTCGAAGTTTTCCTTGAACATAAAATACTGTTTTCTCCAGGTAAGGCCTCTAATGCCGGTGGCGTGGCCACCTCTGGCCTTGAGATGTCGCAAAACAGCCTGCGCTACAACTGGAGCGCAGAAGAAGTTGACCAGAAACTCCATGAGATCATGTATGACATCCATAATGCATGTGTTGAATTTGGCAAGCGTGAGGATGGATTTATTGATTATGTAAAGGGGGCCAACATCGCCGGTTTTGTAAAAGTGGCAGATGCCATGCTTGCACAAGGAGTGGTATAACGGGCACCACAGATAAAATAATGTATAGGCCCCTGCAACGGCAGGGGCTTTTCTTTTACAATAATCGTATTTTTGGGCGTTATAGGTTTAATCCTTAACCGTATGGCCAGAAGATTACTATTTACATGGGTTGCCCTTGTTTTTTGCCTTTCGGCGAAAGCCCAGGATTTTTCAGATACCTGGACGGGCTACTTCTCCTACACTTCCATAGAGCATGTGGCATACGGCAAAGGTTTTGTTTTTGCTGCAGCAAAAAATTCACTTTTTGCATACAACCTGCTCACGAACGAGACCAGGGAATTTTCAACCATACAGGGCCTGACCGGCGAAGAAATCTCTGCAATCTATTACAGCGAGACCATACAGGCACTTTTTGTGGGGTACACATCTGGTAAGTTTGATGTGGTACGCGAGGGCGAAAATGTGCTCACCGTGGTTGACATCAGCAACAAGCAGACCATCCTGCCGCCCTTGAGGCGCGTCAACCATTTTATGGAATATAATGGATTTGTATATATCGCTTCGGGGTTTGGAATCTCGCTTTTTAACCTGGAAAGATTAGAGTTTGATGATTCCTATTTTATTGGCGATAACGGGAGCCAGCTGGATGTAAGCCAGACCGCCGTGGTGGGCGATTATATCTATGCGGCAACTGCGGGCAATGGCATACGCCGCGCACTGGTGCAAAATGACAACCTTATTGATTTTGCAAACTGGACAACCGTGACCGGCGGCAGTTGGTATGGGGTGGCAAACCTGGGCGATGTACTGTATGCCATAAACACATCAAATCAACTGCAACGGTACAATGGTGCGGGTTTTAACACGGTAAATACCTTTTCGGGCGGGTTTCAGGATTTTTTGCCTTTCGGCGAAAGCCTAACGGTCACATATACTACGGCAGCCTATATTTATGATACAAGTGGGGCACAGATGGCCACTGTGGGATCCCTACCCGATTTTCAGGCAACCTACAATGCCGCACTTGCGGTAGAGGGCAATATTTACCTGGGCACGGATGAAGATGGACTGTTGATAAGCTCAACCACAAATACGATAATGGCGCTACAGGTACTGCCAGATGGCCCCTTGCGTAATGACCCATTTAGGATAAAGGCACACCCTGGTGGTTTATGGGTGGTGTATGGCGATTATACGGGTACATACAATCCGTATCCATTAAAAAGCCGCGGTTTAAGTCACCTTCATGTGGACAGCACCTGGGTAAACATATCCTATGATGAAGCATTGAGGGCAAACAATATGACCAACATTACCCTTGATCCAGAAGATGACAAGCATGTTTTTGTGAGTTCATATAATTCTGGATTGCTGGAGATACAGGATGACGTGCCCGTCAAGCTCTTTGATGAGACCAATAGCGGGTTAAGTGATATCGTGATCAACCGTACTGATGTGCGCGTCAATGGTGCTGCTTATGACCGCAGCGGAAACCTATGGTTGACCAATAGCCTTGTTGAAAATGGCCTGGCCAAGAAAAACGGGGATAATATCACAGGTATAGACGTAAGTGACATACTTGATGGGCCTGGCACAAACTATAGCGACCTGGTCACTGACCGGGCAGGAAATGTATATATAGCTTCTGATAATTTTGGCCTTGCAGCTTACGACCCCGGTTCAGGGCAATTTGTGCTACTTACGCAAGAAAACAACAACCTCCCCTCAGACAGGGTCAGGTCTCTTACCATGGACAACAATGGCGTATTGTGGATAGGGACAGAGCGTGGCCTGCGATTGCTGTATGGACCGGCACAGGTGTTTGATAACCCAGACACACAGACCCAACCCATCATTATTTTACAAGATGGCCTTGCGGCAGAACTGCTCAATGATCAATTTATCTATGACATCGCCGTGGATGGATCTAATAAAAAATGGATAGGCACCTTGAACAGTGGTGCGTTTTATTTTTCTTCAAATGGTCAGGAAACCTTGGCCAGGTTTGACCAATCCAATTCACCATTACCGTCTAACAACGTCCAGGACATAAGCATAGATGCAGCAAGTGGTGAGGTGTATTTTGCCACACCACAGGGGCTGGTTTCCTTTAGTGGCAACGCGGTTGAACCGGCAGATGACCTTGAGTTGGTAAGGGCTTATCCCAATCCCGTGCGGCCTGATTTTCGTGGCAACGTAACCATAGATGGCCTGACCTCGCGGGCCAATGTAAAGATCACGGACATCACCGGGAATCTCGTGTATGAGGAGGTCGCCGTGGGAGGAAGCATTCAATGGGATACCACGGCTCTTGGGAAGCATAGGGTGGCAAGTGGGGTGTACTTAATCCTGGTTACCAGCGACGATGCGAGCGAGACCAAGGTGGCAAAACTCATGATTGTACGCTGATGCTGGTAAAGACAAAGGCCATCGTGATAAGTGCGTTGAAGTATGGCGAGGCCGACTTGATTGTCAAGATCTACACCGAAAGTGACGGCCTGAAGACCTACCTGTTGCGGGGCATTCTCAAATCACGTAAAGGAAAGCTGCGCACGGCCATGTTTCAACCGGCAACCCAGCTGGAAATCGAGGCAAACCATAAAAACAAGGGCAATCTGGAAAGCATTAGGGAAGCTAAAGTACTGCATCCCTACACCACCTTGCATACTGATATCTCCAAAACAGGAATCGTGATGTTCTTGAGCGAGATGCTCAGGGGCGCGATACAGGAAGAAGAAGCAAACCCCGCCCTTTATGCCTATCTGGAAAACGCATTTCTTTGGCTTGACCATCATGCGCATGTGGCCAACTTTCACCTGCTTTTTTTACTCAAGTTGACCCGTTACCTAGGTTTTTATCCTGACGAAAACCATGAAGAACTGCCATTTTTTAACATGGAGACTGGCATGTTTCAAGAGCATGATGAACATTATTGCATTGAGGGGGACAGTTTGCAATTATTAAAAAAACTCATGGTCACGGGATTTGATGGCCTTACCGCCCTAAAACTCAACCATGCTCGCCGCAACGCTTTTGTGGAAACGCTTTTATTGTATTTTGATTTACATTTACAGGGATTTAAAAGGCCACGCTCTCTCGAAATCTTGAGCGGGCTTTACCATTAAAACTATCTATCAAATCCATGTTCATGCGAAAGATTCTTTGCATTCTCGCCATCTTGATTTGCAAAATCGGTTTAGCTCAGGAGGTTATGATTCTCGATAGGGTATCTGGCAATCCCATCAGTGAAGCTACCATTGTTAATGAAGATGGCTCTAAATCTGCTATCTCCAACGCACGTGGAACCGTAAACCTTGCCCCTTTTGAGGATACCGAAATCATCACGGTAAGCCATGTATCGCATGAAGCAAAAACAACGACCAAGGCACAAGTTCTTGCCCAGGACAAGAAGATATACCTCACGACAGGTGAACTGGATGCCGTGGTGCTGAGTGTTTCTGGATTTGAACAATATGACCGTGAGGTGTCAAACAAGGTGTTGAGGATTACTCAAGAAAATGTAGAATTTCGCAATCCACAGACCGCTGCAGATTTATTGCAGGGTAGTGGTGAAGTATACGTGCAAAAGAGCCAGCTGGGCGGCGGCAGCCCCATGATACGTGGGTTCTCTACAAACCGTTTACTTATTACGGTTGATGGTGTGCGCATGAACACGGCGATTTTTAGGAGTGGCAATTTGCAAAATGTCATCAACGTTGACCCTTTTGCCCTTGAGAATACAGAGGTCATCCTGGGTCCTGGCTCTGTGGTGTACGGTAGCGATGCCATAGGTGGTGTGATGAACTTTTATACTAAAAAACCTATTTTTTCCTTTAAAGATGGCCTGTCCTTTTCCGGTGACGCCCTTGCACGCTATTCTACCGCAAATGATGAGAAAACGGGGCATGTGGATTTTAACGTTGGCCTTAAACAATGGGCATTTCTGAGCAGCGTGAGCTATTCAGATTATGATGATTTAAGGATGGGGAGCCATGGTCCAGATGATTACCTGCGCCCCACGTATGTAGAAAGGATAAACGGAGAAGACGTTCAAGTGGAAAATGATGACCCCAACGTGCAAAGACCTACTGGGTTTGACATGCTCAACCTTATGCAGAAAGTAAGGTTTATGCCCAATGAAACCTGGGACTTTAACCTGGGTGTGATCTATAGTACCACCTCTAATTACTCGCGGTATGACCGTTTAACGCGTACGCGAAATGGCAACTTACGATCAGCCGAGTGGTATTATGGTCCTCAGGACTGGTTCTCCACAAACTTTCAAGTGACAAAAAAAGGATATGAAAACCTGTATGATGAAGCCAAGTTCACGGCAGCTTTTCAAGCCTTTGAAGAGAGCAGGCATGATCGGGATTTTGGCAGTGACATACGCTACAACACCGTTGAGCAGGTCAATGCATACTCGCTGGGGCTAGACCTCAAGAAGGATTTGGGTGAAAACCATATTTTCTATGGGCTGGAATATGTGCTCAACACGGTTGATTCTCAAGGTGACCAGGTCAATATTGTGAATGGCAACACCGCTCCCACGGCAAGCCGCTATCCTTATGGGGCTACCTGGCAGAGCATGGCTGCGTATGCCAGTGGTAACTTTCGCGTAGGCGAAAACACAACATTAAACACGGGCTTGCGCTACAATCAAGTGATTCTTAATGCGGAGTTTGACGATATGTTTTATGATTTTCCGTTTAAAGAGGCAGATATCAATACCGGCAACTTGACCGGGTCCGTGGGGCTGAATTACAAGCCCAGTAGCTTTTTTACCAGTAGGGTGAACTTGTCAACGGCATTCCGTGCGCCTAATGTGGATGATGTGGGGAAGATTTTTGACAGTGAACCGGGCAGCGTGGTGGTGCCCAATCCAGACCTTAAGGCTGAGTATGCGTACAATGCAGATGTTGATTTGCTATTTAATTTCAGTGAGGTTTTTAGACTGGACCTGGCGGCTTTTTACACCAAGCTTGACAATGCGCTGGTGCGGCGTGATTTTAGCCTTAACGGCGAAACGGTCATCGATTATCAAGGAGAGCCCAGTAACGTGCAGGCGATACAGAATGCGGCAAATGCTGAGGTGTATGGATTTGAGTTAGGAGCAGAAATCATGTTTTGTGAGCGCTTGTATTTGCGCAGTCAACTCAACTGGATAAACGGCACCGAAGAACTTGATGACGGCTCTGAAGCTCCTTTGCGCCATGCCGCACCGTTATTTGGTAATACGCACCTGGTATTTGAGCAGGGTAAGTTTAAGGTTGACGCTTTCGCGGAATATAACGGGCAGTTTGATTATGAAGACCTGGCACCGTCACAACAAAGCAATGATTACCTCTATGCGCTTGATGCAAATGGAAATCCTTATGCTCCCTCTTGGTATACGGTAAACCTTGCCACGCAATACAAACTGAGCGATTCTTGGAATTTTACCGCTGCGCTGGAAAACATCACAGACCAGCGTTACCGCCCATATTCTTCGGGGATTTCGGCACCGGGTAGAAATTTTATCGTGGGTGTGAAGTATGGGTTTTAGCTTCAAAGATTTTTGATAGAATACTGTACTTTTAAAGAGTCTTAATTGGAATTCATGAACCTTCCCCTAGAAATTCGCGATGTAAACGTGACGCGCTACATCACCCCGCTGCGCGAAGGTGGATCGCTACCCGCAGTCGCTGATGCTGATGACGGTTTTAAATATGTAGTAAAGTTTAAGGGAGCAGGTCACGGTGTAAAAGCGCTAATTGCAGAATTATTGGGTTGCGAGATTGCCCGGGTACTGGGCTTTAAGGTGCCCGAAGTGGTCTTTGCGCACCTGGATGAAGCCTTTGGCCGCACCGAGGGAGATGAGGAAATACAAGATTTGCTCAAGGGAAGCCAAGGTCTCAATATAGGGCTGCACTTTCTTTCTGGAGCCATAAATTTTGACCCTGTAGTGACCACGGTAGATGCTCAGCTGGCATCAGAGATTGTATGGTTTGATGCGTTTATGACTAATATTGACCGCACTTTTCGCAATACCAATATGCTCATCTGGCACCGTGAACTGTGGCTCATAGACCACGGCGCGGCGCTGTACTTTCACCACGCGTTTACAAACTGGGAAAAGAGTGCACAAACCCCCTTTGCCCTCATCAAGGACCATGTGCTGTTACCGCAAGCCAGTGCGCTTGATGCCGCAAGCACCCGTTTACAAGAGGTACTCAGCCATGAAATATTAAGGGAAATCGTAAACCTTATCCCGCAAGAATGGATGGACTGGGAGGGTTATGATGAGTCTCCTGAAGAGATACGGGCGGTCTACCTCAACTTTTTGACCACGCGCCTGGCACACGCAGATATATTCACCAAAGAAGCACAGCATGCACGACAAGCACTTGTATGAGTATGCGGTGATACGCATCGTCCCCCAGGTGGAGCGTGAGGAGTTCTTTAATGTGGGCGTTATAGTCTATTGCAAGAATCCGCGGTACATCGCCATGCAATATGGTCTGGATGACCAGAAGCTGGCAGCCTTTTGTCCTGAGCTTGATGTGGAGCAGGTGAGAAAGAACCTTGAGGCATTTAAGAGTATCGCTTCCGCGAAAAAGACCGGCGGACCCATCGCCCAGCTGGATGCCGCATCGCGGTTTAGATGGTTGACCGCCACCCGGAGCTCCGTGATTCAGACCTCAAAAACACACCCGGGATTTAGCGATGACCTTGAGGCGACGCTTCACAAACTTTTTGAGGACCTAGTCCTTTAAATCCCCAATCACAAAATCAATCCATTCTTCTTCTGGGATTTCAAGGATGGTTTCTGGAATAAATCCCGTGGCATCAATGGGTGCAGTGTCTGTCCAGCTTGACTTTTCCCTGGGGATGTAGAGCTTTAATGCTTCACATGGAAGGTCTGTGGGCTGGGACATGCCCAGATAATCCATCATGCCCACGGTGTGCCTGCCATAGGTCTTGACTTTACCGCTTTGCTTGAGCAGTGAGAAAAAATATTCTGTTGAGCTTCCGCCAAATTCATCAAAAACAACCGCAACCTTCCGGGGATTTACGGTTATTGAGTCAAGTGGAAAGTCCACGGATGGGGTTTTGTAAAAAGTTTCTTTTGTCTCCGGGAGTTCCTTGTATGCTTTTCTATAGGCATCAAGTTTTTCTTCGGTAAAGTATTTTTCATACCCTTCAGGAATAGGATTTTCAACAAACATGGCGATGTCCGGTAATTTCTTTTTTAGGTTTTCTGGAGAAATCCTAACATAGTTTTCACCCTGAGTAATTTTCGCAGTAGCGATATAGGGTATTAGACTTACCCAGCCCGAACTGCCACCGCCATTGCCCCGCAGGTCAACAATAAGATATGGTGTGGAGCGGATGATGGAATCATTATGGGCAACGACCTCCTGGATTTGAGCATCGTTGTTCTCAAAGGTGGGGATGTTGAGATAGCTTACCTCTTGATTGATCTTATCAAAGACAAGTCCTTGCTTGCCATTTGTCCAACTATCAAAAACCTCGGTTTCAAGCCTGTTTAATTCTCTGTCCTCCCTGACCCATAGTTGCAGGCTCCATATTTTTAAAAAGTTTCCCGTGACCTTGGCGGGGATGTCGATATTGATATTCCGGTTGTAGAGCTTGACTTTATAATTGTTGCCATCAGGTGTAAGGGTGAAATATACAAAACCCTGTGGATACGTGTCTTTTACAGCAGAAACCTTGATTGCCTTGTAGGTGTCATCATCAGATTTTATGATGGCGATATGTGTGCTGTCGCTGTTTTTATAATATCCTGTAAGGGCATCAGCATCCATTAATTTCTGGTCTAGATCGCCCTTGTAATAATTTACGACCGTACTGTCAATCTTGCCATAATATTCTATCCTGAAATGCTTGTCCTTAAAAAAGTTTACATAATCCTTGATCAATAGATAACAGGCCTTTGTTGAGGTTGCAGACCCTGCTTTATGTAAAAGCTGATTTTTAAATTCTTCATAGTCAGCCTTGTTTTTTGCCGTGACCTTATCTGGATATCCCGCGTAATTGAGTTCAACCTGCTGGATGGATTGGTCTAGGTTTGTGGGACAATCACATTGTGCTTGCGCAAAACCATTTATTGTAAACAGAAACAGGGGCACTGTATAAAGAAAACGAAACATGTTGCTAACATTGTGGATTAGTGCAAGAAAGATAATATAATCCTTAGAAATAGTTTTTGCAGAAGCGAAAAACTGCAGTGCGGTCATCAACCCGCTGGATGCCCCAACCGGGGTTTAGCCATGACCTTGAGATGGTGTTGCAGAAGCTTTTATGCATAGGGGCTGTAGCAGGTAGCAATTTTATCCACCTGCTTTCTTTTCAGCTTTTTATAAAGTTCATGGGCCGTGCGCTTCATGACCCCGCCTTCTTTTCCTACCGCCACGTAGTATTGATTTTTTTGGGCAAGGTTTGCCCCGTTGCTGTATAGGCAATGCAGAGCAGGAGGATGGATACTCTACGGGTCATTTTTATCTCAAGATTTTGTGTGGGCACGCGGTGCTTGAAATATAGAAGTAGGTGTGCGTACTTCATGGGTTTTTATTGATTTAGGTAATAAACATGCCTATCCTCAATGTCTCGATATCTAATCAAGTTGTGAGAAGTTGAATATTCAAAATCGTACTGGTAATTAATTTTGTTGGAGTTTGTGTTGCTAAACCTATTTTCTGTAATAGATGCAACATTGTTTTGTGATAAATAAGCAGGGCCTACATATGGAATAAAAATACCATAAGCAATAAAAAATCCTTTATAAGGGTTGGGTTTATTGTCGTATTTGTATTCGAAAATATGAGTATTTCCCGAAATTTCCTTTTCCATTCTTATCACATTGTTAAAGTTACTATCGTAATAATACCTCTGAACACTAAAATCGACATTATCTCCAGATTTGCGGGAATCCCAATATATTTCTTTAACTCTTCCATTGGGGTAATAACCTAAATAATATTCTTGGAGTGTATTTAAACTGTCCATAAAAATGCTTTTTAACAGCCCATTGTTGTTATAGTTGAAGATATAGCTCTTAACCACCTCAAATTCATTACAAACATTTGTTCTTGTTGAGACTACTGATTTTATATTGTGTGATGCATTATATTCAAATTGATACACATTCTTTTCGCAACCCTGATAGTGGGGCAAATAGAAAATCATTTTGTCAATAATATTGGTGTTTTCCAGATATTCAAATTCCCATTTTCTATATGTGTTTCCGTACATGACCAAAAAGACTGAATTAATAGAGCTGTCAAGATTTCCTTTAGCAAGTTCATTTAAGACCACATCAGGTTCATCCAGCTTAAAACCTAATTCAACATGCTTGAGTGTGCCATTGCCCTTGTGTGTCCCAAATAAATTGAGCCCATCATCCTTTTCACAGTTGATAAGGGTAAGCAGCAAGAAAATCAATAATAATTTTTTCATTTTTTAAATGTTGAATTGTTGCCAATCGTGTGCCGTCAATTATGTGTTTCCCCGGCTTCCAATGTAACAATCTGGTCAATCCAATCTGATTTGTTGTCCAATTTTAAATCGGGAGGTATGCCCACACTTTCATAACTGCTAAATTCCTTGTTTTCATGTTTTGTGGAAAGGGAAACCTGAAATCTATAACAATTTGTCTGTGTTGAAAAAGAGTGGTTACCATACCCGTAGGTGAGCATACCCCTCGAATTTTCTCCTGCTATTAAAGTTCTTTTATCTTCTTTTAACTTTAAGGCCAGTAATTCTGCAGAACTTGCAGTTTTAAAATTGATCAAGACATAGATGTGCTGTATTGCTTGATTTCTTTTTAAAGATTTGAGCAATGCCCTGGCCTGGTTAATGGCGCCACCCCCGTTATTTCTTAAATCAATGATTATGTTTTTTTTGGTGAGTTTTGGCAAAATCTGCCCATAGAAGGTTTCTGCTTCTTTTATGAGTGTGCTGGTCCTACTTAGCGTTTTAATGCCCATATAATCAAAAGAAGGATTTATGGATGTGTAATTAAAATTGTCTTTGTGGTTTTTGTTGAAAAAATACGCATTTTCCTTATTCCAAAATGTCGAATGAATCCTGCCTCCTGAAATTTCAATATTTTTTTGATAGAATAACAGGCCGTTTTTATAATATTCAAAGAGTTCAAGATTGCCATTGGGAGTTTTATTGATACGCAATCTTATTTTTCCCCTGGGCCATACATCTGAACCTGACTTTAGGGTGATTCCCAGCCAGGTACTGTCATTCTCTTTTTTGACCAAAACCATGTCATTTCCTGCATGATATATCCCAGAGATGGCACCCTTGATATTGGTGGTATCAATGGCTTTAGAATAGGTGGGTGTATGTATGGATACGGTATCTGGCACAAAGTAAATTTGATTATGCCTGTCATCTATAAAAGAAATATACTTCTGTAAATACCCCACGCAAAAATACCTGCTTAGACTGTCGGCTTCTATTTCTTGTTCTATCTCATCCTGCCATTTGTTAAAGGCGGCAATCCTATCTTTCTTTTTTATCTCATATCTATAGCTTTTTGCATTTTTAATGAGCGCGGAAACATTGTTGAGTTCTGCTATGCAATCACAATCTCTATCTTGGCCAAAAATGATATGCGCCCCAAAAAGCAATAACAATGTCAAATAATTTCTAGGCATGTTGATTTGGTTGTTTTATTGTAATGAGCAGTTGTGCGGATGGCGCTTAATATAGAAAATACAAAACGAACGAAAAAAACGCATGTACCGCGGGCTATTTTATTTGGCTTAAAGCCAAAAAATTTTTGATTTTATCATTTCACGCAAATACAATTTATGCATGCTTGCTACTGACCTTTGCTTTCAAACATGTTGCAGGAGTCAATACTGCTTAACATTTTTCTTAACGTATTTTATGTTGAGTGGCAGGATTAAATGGATTTTCCCATTTTAAATGGCAGTAAAATCATGCAATGCCCCTTGAAAGTCCTTGAATTCTGATGATGTGCAAGAGCTGTTTTTTTTAAATCATCAACTGATACTATACGGTTATGTACAATAAATAATAGACCTTGTTAATGATAACCGGTGTCAATTAAGACAGTACTCACTATAATGTTTTTCTTCTGGTTGGTTTTTAAGGTTTTTATAGTCCATGTCTTACCCCTCCATCCACTCAACTTCTGGATACATATCAGATTTTAATACATATGAATCTTTTCATTGTCCTCTGTATAATTCTTGATATTGTTCTCCAATAAAAGGAATCCGTCCATTCCTAATTTCATTAACAATTCTTTCAAAATCATCTTTATCATCAATGTCAAATTTTTTTTTCAAAATGTTCGTTTTAAATGTTTGCCAACAACAATATAACACCTACTAAGATACACAAATACCTCAAAAACAGACGCTCTCATTTTTTACCAATCATTTACAACCACTTGTAAACGACTATAAACGAAAGTAAATTTTTATCAACCAGCTATTACATGCCACCTGTTACATCTTTGCGGTGTATTAACTGTTTAACGATAAAATTTATAACTATGAGTACGCTAAGAAACAAGGTACAGTTGATTGGTAATCTGGGCAATGACCCAGAAATCGTAAACCTGGATTCAGGGAAGAAGTTGGCAAAGTTCAGCATTGCCACAAATGAAACCTACAAGAACAACAAGGGCGAGCGCGTCACAGATACCCAGTGGCACAACGTTGTCGCCTGGGGCAAGACCGCAGAAATCGTGGAGAGTTATGTGACAAAGGGCAAGGAGATTGCCATTGAGGGCAAGCTCACGTCCCGCAGTTATGAGACCAAGAACGGTGAAAAACGCTGGGTGACAGAGGTAATCTGTAACGAGCTGTTGATGCTGGGCAAATAAGGGACCAGTTCAAATGGATATGATCAAGCAGGCAGATGCACCTAGATATGGGATTATGCCTGCTTTATCCTATTTGAAAATTATATATTGTCACCTGCGGCAACCATAATTAAAGAAAGATGAATAACACTGAACTCCTGGGGTTACTGAAGAAGCATTTTGGCTTTTCGGGATTTCTTGTAGGTCAGCAAGAAATCATAAGTGATTTACTTGCTGGTAAAGATACCCTAGCCATCATGCCCACAGGTGCGGGCAAATCGCTTTGTTATCAATTGCCGGCACTTGCCCTTAAGGGTACCGCAATCGTGATCTCGCCATTGATTGCCTTGATGAAAGACCAGGTGGATGCCCTGCGGGCCAACGGTATCCCAGCAGCATATTACAACAGTACCCAGCCCCCTGCACACCAGCAGGAGACCCTCGCGAGATTAAAAGATAACGCACTTGACCTCATCTATGTGGCTCCTGAGAGCCTCTCCCAGTTATTGCCCATCCTTAATTCCATACCCCTTAACCTCGTCGCGGTTGACGAGGCACATTGCATCTCCTCCTGGGGGCATGATTTTAGGCCTGCTTATACCCAGTTATCCCATCTTAAGGAGACTTTTCCGGGAGTTCCCATTATTGCGCTCACCGCAACTGCTGACAAGCCCACGCAAGAAGATATCAAGATCCAGTTGAACATACCACGTGCAGCGGTACACTTGTCATCCTTTGACAGGAAAAATATATACCTAGAAGTTCGCCCGGGGATAAACAGGATCAACCAGATTCTCAATTTTATCAAGGGAAGGCCCCATGAAGGAGGAATAATCTACTGCCTTAGCAGGAAAGGAACAGAAAAGTTGGCCGATAAACTCAACAGCAAAGGCTATAATGCAGCAGCCTACCATGCTGGCCTTTTGCCCGAAGATAGGGCAAAGATCCAGGAAGACTTCATCAATGACCGCACGCCCATTGTTGTGGCTACCATTGCCTTTGGTATGGGTATAGACAAGAGCAACGTGCGCTGGGTAATCCATTATAACATGCCCAAGAATATAGAGGGCTATTATCAGGAAATAGGTCGCAGCGGTAGGGACGGCCTGCCATCAACAGCCTTGATGTTCTACAGTTATGCTGATGTTGTACAACTGGCCCAGTTTGCCCAGGGCAGTACAAAAGAAGAATATCAACTGGCCAAGCTGGAAAGGATGAAGCAGTTTGCCGAAGCGCTCAATTGCAGGAGAAGGATGTTGCTGGGGTACTTTGGCGAGCATGTCTATAAAGATTGCGGCAATTGTGATAATTGTAATGTCCCGCCAGAATATCTCGATGGCACCATCATCGCTCAAAAGGTATGTTCGGCAGTGGCACGGCTTAATGAAAAAGAGTCGGTCAACACGGTCGTGGACGTATTGCGGGGCTCAAAGAATGCACATGTGCTTAACAAGGGCCATGAGAAGATAAAGACCTTTGGCGCAGCAAGTGATATGCCGTGGCTGGACCTGCAACAGTATATCATACAACTGATAAATCAAGGCATCCTTGAGGTCCACTTTCATCAAAACGGGCGGCTGACGCTTACCCCCTTGGCGAGACAGGTACTTTATGAAGGGAGGAAGGTAAGACTTGCAATCTTGGTAAAAGAAAACCCCAAGAACAAAAAAAATTCGATGGAAACCGAGCCAGAAAGTGAGCTATTGCAGCATTTGAAGAACTTGCGTTACGCTATTGCGAAAGAAGACAGCATCCCGGCCTACATCGTGTTTAGCGATGCAACGTTAAAGGCCATGGAAAAAGAAGTGCCACATGATATGGATGAATTTTCACGCCTCAAGGGTGTGGGCGAGGCTAAACTGGAGAAATATGGAGCCCGTTTTTTGGCCATACTTAAAGATTTTGACCAGCCCAGAAGGACCCAGAAGAAAACCAATAAACCAAAAAAGCAGGTTTCAACATTGCTCAAGACACTTGAGCTGTATGATGATGGGCACGGGATAGAAGAAATAGCCCAAAAGCGAGGCCTTGCCATAAACACAATCTGGGGACACATCATTCAACTTTCAGAAAACGGTGAGCACATCGATTTTGAAGGTCTTATTGATGGTGACGAGCTAGAAAAGATTGCAAATGCAAGGGACAATGTGGAAGATAGCACAAAGCTCAAGTCGTATTACGAGTATTTTAATGAAGAGATGCCCTATTGGAAATTGCGGTTGGGTCTTCACCTGCTCATGAACCCATAAAAATTTCTTTTGGTTTAAAGCCAAAAAACCTTTCGCAAATGGAAGTGTGTTTTTTTAATTTTTCCTTTTGCGGTAAGCTCATCGCTGTAAGTAGATGTCATGGGGCAAATAAAACTCCCCATCAGGTTCTGAAATTATTTCTAGGTGTAATTTATCAGGGTTTACGAGGGTTAGTTTTATTTGTCCTGTAGTATTGCTGAAGGAACTTTTAAATGTTCCTGTGAAAATGTCTGGCCCACTAACACTTAAATAAATACACGGTTCTTCTGATTCTGCACAGTCTATTTTATTTCCTTGTTGAAATATCGAGCAGTATGAACCTACTATCTGTGAGTTCGAATTATTTGAGAGGCTAATTTCAACAAAATTTTCATCATTACTTGAACTCCAGCTCCATGTGCCGGAGATATCCTGAGAGAAAGAAAAATTTATCGTTAGCAAAAATATTAAGCTTAAAAAAGTTTTCATAAATTTTAATAGTGGTTATATTCAATACTTTGTATAATGCCAGTTGAATCAGTCCAAAAGATAAAACTATCATTAGAATCCTGTTTTCTAAAATAGGCCACTTTTCCATTTTCAGTGGGATTGAATTCTACATTAGGTATCTGGTTGATATTATCTCCCACGGATAATATGGTGTTTTTTAATTTGATATTAGAATTTACATTAGTTATTTTAAAGTAGGCAATCTTATAATCATTACCAGAATCAGTCTTGTCTTCAAATCTGAAATTTAAACCCATCAGTGTATTATTAAATTCCCTTGAGAGTTCAGGATCCTCATATTCAGAATAATCCATAAAATTAAACGATAAATTTTTAACCTGCTGTTCATCGCCATTTGTATTGTTCAAGTCTGAGAATAGAGTGTTGTTTATTTTTATTTGAGAATATTCAGTAGAGGTTAGAAAACTAATATTCTGTGCACTGCAGTGTAATGCTCCCTAAAAACTAGACCATTTGCTTGGTTAAAAAACGAAAGTTTAAATTTAACCAAGATTATGAAAGGAAAACGAAGAAAGTTCAGTGCCC
>PALD01000038.1 GCA_002710685.1 Cytophagaceae bacterium
GGTGTGTCGCCACCATATGTAACAGGGGCTATAATTCATTGCTGCGGAATTTCCTCTCGGAAATTCCACGCAAGTTTGCTATCTTTCTTCACGGCGAAAATCCTGGCGGATTTTCACGCAACGATATAATAGCCGAGGACGTTTTATGAAAAAAATCCGAACACAAATAATATTACTTACTTTATTGACAATTACGTTTAATGGATTTGCTCAAGAAGTAACGTTTTTAAACGCAGACGGTTTCTTTTCAATCGGAACACAATCAAATCGAACTGCTTCAATAACCTTGATAGATATTGACAAAGACGGAGATTTGGATGCACTTGTGGCAAATGGCAGGCATTGGGCAGAACAGAATTACATTTATTACAATGATGGAAAAGGAGGTTTTAAGGTGGCCCAACCTTTAGGAAAATTCCTGGATGCTTCCTATACCATAAAAAGTGCTGACTTCAACAATGATGGATTTATGGACATTGCAGTTGTCAATGACAACATCCCCAATAAACTATACTTCGGTTCCTTCAATCAAAACTTTGACAATGAAACCACGTTTGGGTCAATATCGCCTTCAAGAAACCTTGAAATAGCAGATATTGATAATGATGGAGACTTTGACTTGATACTATCAAATAGAAAAGCTGAAAACGAAATCTGCCTTAATGATGGAAAGGGAAAATTTGAAAACGCTATCACTTTTGGCAATGATTCTGACCAAACAATTCAAACAAAAATTGTCGATATAGACAAAGACGGTTTTTTAGACTTAATTACAGCGGAAAGACAGAGTAAAAATAAAATTTATCTAAATGACGGAAAACAGAATTTTTCAAAAGTAATAGAATTTGGCAATGGAGAAGATGAAACCCGCTCTATTGACATTGGAGATTTTGACAATGATGGATTTTTAGATATTATAACAGGAAATTTAGGTTCAAAAAATAGCATTTATTTTGGCGACAAAAATTTGACTTTTGAGCGAGTTTTTGATTTCAAAACAATACGTCAAACTTCATCAATAAAAGCAGCTGACTTAAATCAAGATGGATATTTAGATATAGTTGAAGGAAATTCAGAAGAACGGAATTATGTTTATTTAGGCCAGAAAAATGGCACGTTTTTAGAAATTGGTTTACGGGAAGACTTAAAAGATGATACTTATAATATAGAAATAGGAGATTTAAATAATGATGGATGTCCAGATATTGTTGAATCGAATTCGGGAACTTGGAATTTATATTACAGAACTCTGAAAAAATAACTGTGGCAACACACTGTATAATTTATTGCGGCTAGGCTATATTACTAATCGGTATTCATTGCAATATGTTATATTCAGTTAGGAGAAATCATTGCTAATTTCCGTAACAAATCATAAATGATATTCCGGCAACAAGTATAACCCGTCTTATCTAAACCCATCAAAAGCATTTATTTTAATAATATCTTTTACCCCAAATAAAATAAGCGGAATCAAATACCTGATAAATGAATCTTTTTAAAAAGTATATAACCAAGGTAATAGGATTGACCCAAAATCATTTTGAGCAACTAGAAAATTTGATTCTAAAAGAAGAGATAAGTAAGAACAAGTATCTTGTCACTCCAGGGACGGTATGTGGTTTTTTAGCTTTTGTAAACACAGGGATATTGAGATATTATATTGATAAAGAGGGAGATGAGTTTAATATTGACTTTCATTTTCCGGCAGGTTTTGCAAGTGCCTATTCTAGTTTTTTAACACAAAAACCTGCCGTGGGATATTTACAGGCTTTAGAAGATACCGAAGTTTTTATCTTAAAAAAAGATGATTATGATAATCTTTTAAAAACATCTGATGAGTGGTATAAACTGGCTAAACATATTAGTGATGACTACTTCTTGCGAAAATGTAAACGTCAAACCTCACTTTTAATGGATACTGCAAAAGATAGGTATGATCTATTACTCACCACCTATCCCGGTATTGAGCAATGGGTGCCTCAATATCATATAGCTTCTTATCTAGGGATAAAACCTGAATCTCTTAGCAGGATCAAATCCTTAACATACATCAAGAAATAAAACAGCATTGTTATTGACCTTTGGCGCTTAAAATAAACCTCATGAAGCACAAGGAAACCTTAACAATTCTTTTCTCATTGATTTCATTATTGGCAATAGGGCAACGCTCAATGCCCTTAAAAAAACACTTAATCATTCAGGGCAGTAAAATTTCATATTATGAACAAGGTCAAGGTGATGTAATAATCCTATTGCACGGTTGGCCTCAAACCTCCTATACATGGAGAAAGGTGATCCCCATACTCTCAAAAGAAAATAGGGTAGTGGCCATTGACCTTCCGGGAACGGGATATAGCGGCCCTACGGTAAGATATGATAATAAAAGCATTGCAAGTATTATCCATGAGGTCACGACCGGGCTTGGCATCACCTCCTTCCATTTAGTGGGGCATGATGTGGGCGCATGGGTATCTGCTACCTATGCACTGCTTTATGAAGAGCAATTAAAGACTTTGACGCTTATTGAGGCCGGCATTCCCGGTTTGATCGATCCTTCTCTTTTTGTTCCTGAAAATGCCAATAAAATCTGGCAATTCTACTTTAATCAAATTGAAGTGCTCCCAGAAGAATTGGTCGTAGGTAAAGAAAAAACCTATTTGTCATGGTTTTTTGATACAAAGTCATTTGTTAAATCTGCCATAAGCAAGCAGGATCTAAAAGTCTATTACAAGGCCAATAAGGGTAAAGAAAAGCTTAAAAACGGCTTTAATTACTACAGGGCCTTTAGCGAAAGCAGTACGGCAAACATTCAACTTAAAAAGAAATTGCACATACCGGTTTTGGCCATTGGTGGTGACCACGCAGTAGGTTACGGGGTGGGTAAATCGGTTGAGGGTATTACAACAAATTTACAATCGGTTTCCATTGCTGATTGTGGCCATTACATCCCAGAAGAAAAGCCGCTTGAACTTTCCAAACTGATTTTGACATTAGTTAAAAGATAAATACTGGTTTTTCTTTCCCTTCTGGGGAAAATTGACAACTGCGGTTGAAATTATTTGGCTTTAAGCCAAAAGGTATTAAATTCATGGCAACGTAATCACGGTATAGTGAGAACACGGCGAAAGCAAAGCAATAAGACCATGTAGATGAAAAGTAAAGATCAACTTACACCAGAAGAACAACAAACGCTTATCAGGACACTTAAGGCAAGGTTTGAAAAGAACATGGCCCGTCATCCAGACATGTCCTGGAAAAAGGTCGAGCATAAATTGCTCCTGAAGGAAAACAAGTTGAATGCGCTCCATGCCATGGAAGAAACCGGGGGCGAACCAGATGTGATAGCCGTTGACGGGGCTACAGATGAATATACATTTTTTGATTGTTCTAAAGAAAGTCCGCAGGGTAGGAGGAGCCTGTGTTATGACCGGCAGGCCCTTGAAGCCCGTAAAAAGTTCAAGCCCAGGAACAGCGTCATGGACCTTGCCGCGGCAATGGGCATTGAACCCCTTGAAGAAGGGGATTATCGTAAGCTTCAGCAATATGGTGACTTTGATACAAAAACCTCCAGCTGGTTATCAACGCCATCCAGCATACGTGAGCGGGGAGGTGCCATTTTTGGAGATTTTAGGTACGGTGAGGTTTTTATCTACCATAACGGGGCAGATTCTTATTATGCGGCACGCGGCTTTCGCGGTAAGCTAAAGGTCTAGCGGCAGTTAATCCCACCCCGTTAATTTTACCTTCAATGTATTACCTTAGCGGCATGGTATCTAACCAGTACATTACTATACACTCCATGCGCTATACCTATACAATACTGTTTTTTGCCATGTGCTTATTGGTCATGGTTTTCCCGGGCAATGCTCAAGAGTTACCGCCCGTGCAAAACTATCTTCCTCAAGAATATCTGGCTGGCAATCAAAACTGGGGCATTGCCCAGGATGATGATAGAAAGCTTTATTTTGCCAATAACAATGGCCTGCTGGTCTTCAATGGCTCCCAGTGGAAACTATACAGCTCTCCAAACAACACCATCTTACGCTCTGTCAATTTTAAGGACGGCAAGGTCTATACAGGGGCGTATATGGATTTTGGCTTTTGGCAGGAAGATGACAAGGGGCTGTTAAACTATACATCACTCACTAAATCCCTCAACCTGGATGTGATGGAGGATGAGCAATTCTGGAAGATATTCTTCATCAATCAATATGTCGCTTTTCAATCCCTCAACAATATTTATCTCCATGACATGGTAACAGGAGAAGTGCAGGTAATCGAGTCTGGTGGTGTATTGTTGAAGTCTTTTAAATGGGGCAACACCATTTACTACCAGGTCGCCGGTGAGGGTTTGTATAAAATTGAAGCAGGAGAACCCCAGCTGTTATTTAGTGGTGAGGGTTTTTATAACGATGTTATTGTTTCAATCCATGAGAACGTGAGCGGTAACCTGGTCTTGCTTACACAGAACAATGGCTTCTATACCTTTGACAAGGCCGCTGGTGTCAATAAATGGAATGCCCCATCCAGCAACATCCTCTCAAGGGAGTCCGTGTACTCTGCAATTTCCACCCTGGGCGGCGAGCTCATCGTGGGCACGGTTGCAAATGGACTTTATAAGATAGATTCTTCGGGCGCTATCGTGACACACATCAATCAAACAAAGGGGCTGGCAAATAATACCGTGCTTTCAGCCTTTGAAGATGTTGATGGCAATATGTGGCTGGGCCTGGACAATGGCATAAGCGTGATCAATTTCAATTCGCCCTTCCGGGTTTTTCAGGATAGCGAGGGTAAACTGGGCACCATCTATACTTCGGCAATTTATGAAGGCAACCTTTACCTGGGCACTAATCAGGGCCTTTTCTATAAACCCGCTGATAAAAATGTGTCTTTTGAGCTTGTACCAGGTACCCGGGGGCAGGTTTGGGTATTGAGGAAGCTTAAGGGAGCATTGTTTTGCGGGCATAACCTAGGTACATTTATCATCAAGGGTGGCAGCGCTGACCTGGTGTGCAACGTGCCCGGCACCTGGGATTTAAAAGCAGTTTCCTGGAATGATGATATTATCCTTCAGGGCAATTATAGCGGTTTATATGTTTTGCAACAAAAGCAAGGACAGTGGACACTGCGCAATAAGCTGGACGGTTTTGATATCTCCAGCAGGTTCTTTGAAATGTATGATGCGCAGACCCTTTTGGTAAGCCATGAATACAAAGGTGTTTTTAAATTGAAGGTTGATGAAGGTTTGCAGAAAGCCCAGGAATATACCCTGATATCCCGGGATGGCAATGGGGCTAAAAGTGGACTGGTAAAATATCAGGGCGATATTTTATATGCCTACAATGGCGGAATAATGAAATATGACCCCCAACGCCAAAAACTTTTCAAGGACACTCTTTTTTCACGCGGATTGCTACAAAACAGTGAATATGTAAGCGGCCGGCTCATAGCAGATGCTGAAAAGGATATGCTATGGGGGTTCACGAGGGACGGGCTCGTATATTTTAATCCCGCAAGCCTTGATAATGAAATGGTGGTGCACAGGATTGCCTTTCCCTCACAAAAAAGAAAGGATATGCAGGGATATGAAAACCTGGAAAGCCTGGGGAACAATAAATATCTACTGGGCTTTGCGGGAGGATATTCCATAGTTGACCTGGAGGGGCTTGATGAACAAGAATTTGAGATCGAGCTTCAATCTGTCGAGAATAAATTCCGCGAAGGCGAAACGGAAAATTATTCCGCTATAAGCGAAACAGAATTTGAGGCAAAACTCAATAACCCTGCATTTACCTATACCGTGCCCGTTTATGGAAAATTTCAGGCCGTACAGTATCAATACAGGTTACTGGGCCTATATGAAAACTGGGGGGAGTGGACCACGGATACAAAGGCCTATTTTGAAAACCTGCCGCATGGCGATTATACTTTTGAGGTACGGGCAAAAATCAATGATAAAGTTACCCAAAACTTGGCTAGGTATTCATTTACCATACATAGGCCGTGGTATATTTCAATTCCTGCAATCGTGCTGTACGTACTTGCTTTTGTTGCGTTGTTGGTGCTTTTTCATTTTAGCAATAGAAAATACTATAATAAGCAGCGCGAGAAGCTCATTGAAGAAAATCAGCGG
This sequence comes from Cytophagaceae bacterium, assembly GCA_002710685.1. Taxonomy (GTDB): domain Bacteria; phylum Bacteroidota; class Bacteroidia; order Flavobacteriales; family Flavobacteriaceae; genus Leeuwenhoekiella. The sequence goes on from PALD01000038.1 coordinate 6,140, forward strand.
GAACTGGAGATAACAAAGGTCAAGAGCGAGGGTGAGCTTATCAAACTGCGCAATGAGAAGCTACAACATGATGTGGAAAGCAAGAACAGGGAACTTGCGGTATCCACCATAAGTATGGTACGCAAAAACGAACTGCTCAATAAAATAAAGAAGGACCTCTTGCAAGTAGAGGATACCGCCCAGATAAAGAACGTGGTCAAGACCATTGATAAAAACTTGAGCAACAATAAAGATTGGGAATTTTTTGAAGAAGCCTTCAACAATGCAGATAAGGATTTCCTACATAAGATAAAAGACCAACATCCCAACCTTACCCCCAGCGATCTAAAATTATGTGCTTACCTACGGCTTAACCTATCTTCAAAAGAAATTGCTCCATTGCTTAATATTTCCATACGAAGTGTGGAGATAAAAAGGTATCGTTTGCGCAAAAAAATGGACCTGGAGCATGAAGATGGCCTAGTTGATTATATCCTATCTGTATGATGTGGTAAACCACAAACGTTAAATTACCTCAACATTACCTCAACTATAACGTTTTTTATCTTATATCATAATAATTATCTGTATCAAAATTAGTTGATTAATATATTGATATGTAATATATTACGTTTGTTTTGTTAAGAAAAACCCAATATTCATAATAAATTACAGGTATGTAGATTTTTTGTTGTGGTGCATTATTGTTGTTTTTTATAAATGCCCCGTAATTTTCACCACATTCGAAAAATCAATACTACAAATGAAAAAAATCCTTGGATTAACTATCCTATTTTTTAGTTCGCTGGGGTTGTACGCTCAATCGTTTTCGGTTTCGGGGACGGTTACATCTCAAGAAGATGGGCTGCCACTTCCTGGAGTAAATGTTCTGGTAGAAGGAACAAACAATGGTGCCGTCACAGATTTTGATGGTAACTATACCCTTAATGATGTTGGGGCTGGGCAGGTACTTTCCATTTCTTTTTTGGGCTTCAAGACCCAGAAGGTAACCGTCAACAGTCAACGTACGATTAATGTAAGTCTTGAAGAAGATTCACAGTCACTTGATGAAGTCATCGTGATAGGGTATGGGTCGCAGGTCAAGCGGCAGGTCACCGGTGCGGTCTCCACGGTAAGTGATGAGACCATTGCAAACCTAGAACCACTCAATGCCGCGCAGGCACTTCAGGGTACGACTTCTGGTGTTAATGTGACGCCACAAGGTGGAGCTCCCGGGGCAAGTGCAAACATCAGGATACGTGGTGTTGCCACAAATGGTGACAACAGGCCCTTGATTATCCTGGACGGTTTTCAATATGATGGTGATTTAAACTCCCTGAACCCGTCAGATATCGAGAACATGACCGTACTTAAGGATGCGCAGGCTGCCATTTATGGGGCCATTGCCGCAAACGGGGTCATCCTCGTTACCACAAAGGCGGGTCGCAGAAATCAAAAAGCCAAGATAAGCTATGACGGGTACACCGGCATCCAGGAAACAACGCGTACATTGCCCATGCTCAATGCTCAGGAATACGTGCTCCTGCTTAACGAGAGTTATGCAAACGCTGGTCAAAACCTTCCTTTTCCCAATGCTTCGGGATATGGAGTGGGCACGAACTGGCAGGACGAGGTTTTTCAAAAAGCGCCCGTATCAAGCCATAACTTGAGGATTGACGGTGGTGCAGAAAACATAAATTATTCCATAAGTGGCTCACACCTTTTTCAAGAAGGTATCGTGGGCGGCGACAAGGCCAGCCAGAGAAGAAATACGGCGTCCATTGCTCTTAATGCTGACCTTTCTGAAAAGTTGAACATTTCAACAAAACTATACTACACATATAGAAAATCTAGGGGCATCAACTCCTTTAGCCTGGGTTCAGTACTTTTTAATGCGGCAAATATTGCTCCCATTATTGACCCTTCTGTAGATAACCTTGACGGCGAAATAAATTTGGGCAACGAGGTTGTCAATCCTTTGACACAGATAAGAAATACCTTTAACAGTACCCGTCTCAATAGGTTGAGCGGAAACTTTCAGGCTTCTTACGATTATGCCAAGAACTTTGAATTGACCGGAAGGATAGGTTTCAACACCACCGAAACAAAGGGTAGGGATTTTGCCCCTATATACAATTATGGCACTGGTAAGATTTACACTAGGGATGGCAACATGGTGAGCTTGTCCAATGTTAATGATAACGATTATACTTTTGACCTGTTTACTACCTATGACAATACCATTAATGAAAGCCATGACGTTACCGTCACCGTGGGTATGACGGCATATAAGACCTGGGGGCAAGGATTGTTTGGCAGCCGTACAGATGTGCAGAGCAACAGTTGGGAATTTGCAGATTTCAATACCGCTACGGGAACAGGGGATAATCAAACCAATAGTTCATATGCTTACGATATAAGAAGGCTATCTTATTTTGCCCGTTTACAATATGCATTTCAGGATAAATATTTGCTTTCTGCGATGTTGAGAAGGGATAGTTCTACACGTTTTGCTCCTGATAAAAGGATAGCACCGTTCCCATCGTTTACAGCTGGATGGGTCTTTACTGAAGAAGGCTTTTTCCCAGAGAATGACATCCTGACCTTTGGAAAATTAAGGGGTAGTTATGGTGTGCTGGGCAATGATAGAATAGGAGATTTTCTGTATCTATCACTACTGGGCGGCGAGGCCACGTATGTGCTGGGCCCAGACCAGGCACTTGTTAATGGCCGTGCGCTGGGGGCACTCCCCAATCCTGAAGTACAATGGGAAGAGGCAAAGAAATTTGATTTGGGACTTGACCTGAATTTCTTTGGCGGAAGCCTAACATTTACAGCTGACTATTATGTCAACAACCGGGATAACCTCTTGATACCAAATATTCCGGTATCTGGTATTTATGGTACGGGAGCGCCTGGAGCGACCAGCCCTACAATAAATGCTGGCGCTGTTGAGAATAAAGGTTTTGAATTTGAATTAGGGTACAATCATTCATTCAGTGATAATTTTTCACTTAGTACAAACTTTAACGTGAGTACGCTTGACAATGAAGTCACCGAGGTGAACGGGACCAACTTTATAGAAGGGGGAGGTTTTGGCGTAGGCCAGCCCGCACCCGCAAGGATGGAAGTAGGTATGCCACTGGGTTATTTTTATGGGTATAAAACTGATGGAATCTTCCAGAACGGGCAAGAAGTTGCCGCGCATCCTTCACAGGCCGCTCTGGGAGCAGAGGCTATGCCGGGAGACATTCGCTATGTGGATGTCAATGAAGATGGTGTGATAGATGCTAACGATAGGACCTACATTGGGGATCCTATCCCAGAGGTAACCTTTGGTTTCAACCTATCGCTCAACTACAAGAACTTTGACTTTACCACATATACCTATGGTAACCTGGGCAATGAAATAGTAAGGAACTATGAGCGTAACCAGCCTAATGTGAACCGCATGAGCTACGTGCTTGACAGGTGGACGGGAGAAGGAACAAGCACGACCGTACCCAGGGTCACCACCGCCCCCACTGCAAATGGCGTTTTCTCAGAATATTATGTTGAGGATGGTTCATTTACCAGGATACAAACGGTTAGCCTGGGCTATACTGTACCTGAGGTATTTACTGAGCGTGTGGGAGTAAGCAAGTTTAGGGTGTATGCTAAAGTAGACAACCTGCACACCTTTACAAAATATTCTGGGTATGACCCTACCGCCTCAACGGGAGCTCCCATAGGTGGTGGAATCGACTACGGTTTCTACCCCATACCACGTACCTATATCATGGGTGTAAACCTTCAATTCTAAAAAAAATCAATATGAAAATGAACATAAAATATTTCATGTTCCTTATTATCTCAGGTGGATTATTGGTTTCCTGTGGAGATGATTTTGTGGACGTTGACCCCAAGTATCAAATAACCTCTGGTACTTATTTTACAAGTGAGGCAGATTATGAAAATGCACTCATAGGTGCTTATGACGTGCTGCAATCAACCTATGTCAATGTTATACTGGGCGAGATAGCCTCAGATAATACACACGCTGGGGGCGAAAGTGCCACAGATGTGATAGGATGGCAACAGGTGGATAGGATGGAGCATACACCCATCAATGACAACCTGGACGACATCTGGGACTGGAACTTTGCCGGTGTGCAACGTGCTGCGTTCATCATCGAGAACGAGGACAAATATGACTTTGAAGGAAAGGCCCAGATACTAGGAGAAGCCAGATTTTTACGGGCTTACTTCAATTTTGAATTGGTTAAATGGTTTGGGCCTATTCCCATCAAGCCAGAAGGTCAGTTTCAACTGGGCGATGTTACTGCTTACCCCAGGGCTTCGGTTGATGAAGTTTATGCCTATATTATCGCTGACCTTGAGACTGCCGTGCAATCCATGGCCACGACCCCGGTAGAGGTGGGCCGTGCCAGTAAATATTCCGCGCAAGCGCTACTGGGAAAAGTACAGTTGTATAACGAGAACTTTACCGAAGCTGCGTCAAACCTCAATGCCGTGATTGCTTCTCAACAGTTTCATCTGTATGGCACCCAGGGGGATGAAGATTATGCAGACCTTTTTGAATATGCTGCTGAGAACAGTGCAGAATCTGTTTTTGAAATTCAGTACACGGGTGAAGAGGGAGCCGGTTTTGGCTGCTTGCAGTGCAGCGAGGGTAATGTAATGGTTGGGTTTAGCGGTATTCGCGGTTATAGCGGTCCCGTTTTTGAATCTGGATATGGCTTTAACCTGCCCACTCAAGAGGCTTATGATGCATTTTCTGACGCTGATTTGCGCAGGGATGTAACGGTACTTGATATTGAGGCTTGGGCTTCGGCAAATCCATCAGTGAACTATAATGTGGGAAATCCTGACCCGGTGACCGGTCACACGGGATACTATAACAGGAAATACCTGCCACGCCAAAATGAAAACCAGGGAGATGCAAACCTTACCCAGCCCAACAATTACAGGGCAATACGCTATGCTGATGTACTGCTCATGGCTGCTGAGGCCATGGTACGGGGCAACCTTAGTGAATCACAGGCAAGGGGTTATCTCAACCAGGTGCGCGAGCGTGCAGGGCTTGAGGATGTGACCAGCAGTGGCAATGACCTGCTTGAGGATATCTATGAAGATAGGCGCCTGGAGCTTATGGGCGAGGGGCACAGGTTTTTTGACCTTGTGCGCACTGGTAGGGCGGCCGCGGCAATAGACGGTTTTACGGCCGGCAAGAATGAAGTTTTCCCTATTCCGCTGGAGGAAATGCAGTTTGCACAGGGAACTTGGGATCAAAATTCTGGTTATTAAAAAAATGGATATGAAACACTATTTATCAAAAACAATTTGGGCACTGTTTATCATAGTGGGTCTTGCGGCCTGTGATGATGATGAGCAACTTACTGATGTAAGTGCCGGGGCGCCCAGTGAAGTAAGTGCAGATTTTAGCATACTGCAGGACAACTCGGGCACGGTTTCCATTTTTCCTTCTGGGAAAAACGCAAACAGTTTTCAGGTGGACTTTGGCGATGGCAGCGAACTTTCAGAAGAGTTTGTGACCGGTAAGGGCGTCACCCATGTTTATCCTGAGGGTACTTATAATGTTACCGTTTTTGCAAAAAGCATAACGGGAGAGGTTACTGAGATGGCGCAGGAACTTGTGGTTTCTTTCCGCGCACCAGAAAACCTGGTGGCAACCATTACCACTGATGATAGCAACCCTTTCCTGGTCAGTGTTTCCGCAGAAGCGGAATATGCGGCATCATTTACCGTTGACTGGGGAGAGGATGCAGCTGCAGCGCCCACGGCCTTGATGCCAGGGGAAACGGTTACCCATGAATATGGCAATGTGGGGGTATATACCATCACGGTTGAAGCCCTGAGCGGTGGTACGGCGACCACGACCTATACTCAAGAGGTAGAGATTGTTGATCCGCTCGTATTGCCCATCACTTTTGAATCCCCCACAGTTGATTATTCCATTTATGCATTTGGCGGGGGTGGCGATGCCATCGTAGTGGATAACCCAGCACCTAATGATGTTAATGATAGCCCTAAAGTGGCTTCATATACCAAGCCATCAGGTTCTGAAACCTGGGCAGGCCTAGCACGTGTGCTTAGTGAAGATATTGATTTCTCAAGATCAGACTTTATTGCGGTGGATGTATATTCTCCGGCGGCGGGCACACCGGTTCTCTTTAAGATCGAGAACAGGGATAATGCAGATATCAATGCAGAATTCCAGGCTACCACAACAGTGGCAAATGCATGGGAAACCCTCGTTTTTGACCTATCTGGTAGGGATGCTGCACAGACTTATGGCACCATCGTGATGTTTTTTAACTTTAATATTTCAGGTACTGGAGAAACCTATTACTTTGATAACATTAGGAATATCGTGGTGGAGAATACAGAGCTTCCCCTTGGTTTTGAATCTGAAAACCTGTCATACAACTGGGGAGGATTTGGTGGAGCAACAGGTCAAGTAGTCGACAATCCAGATGCCAGCTCAATCAATACAAGTGCCAAGGTAACCCAACTCGATAAGGGCAATGGGGCACAAACATGGGCAGGTATCTCGCTCAACCTTGACACACCCCTTGATTTCTCTAACGGTACCACCGCGAGGATGAAAGTATGGTCTCCTGAGGCTAATGTGCCCATCCTGTTGAAGTTTGAGGATTCTCAATCCCCACCAGATGGCAATGGTAATCCGTCAGTGATTATCGAGGTAATCACAAACACCACTGTAGCAAATGCCTGGGAAGAATTGAGTTTTGACCTGACTTCCTTTGGGGCATTTGATGAAAACAATACATACGATAGGGTAATAGTCTTCTATGACTTCAACAGTCCCGGAGCAGGTACCACCTTCTATTTTGATGATATCGTACTGGGGGATAGTGCCATTGTTTCGCTTTTCAGCGAAAATAATACCGATGTAAATGTCGATACATGGAGGACAGACTGGTCAGCCGCAGATTATGAGGAAATCACCTTTGAAGGGGCTACCGTAAAACATTATTACAACCTGAACTATGTAGGTATTGAAACCACTAACCCTACTGTTGATGCTTCGGCGATGACACACTTTCATACAGATGTTTATGTCAACAATGCCACGGCATTCAGGATTAAGTTGGTTGATTTTGGTGCAAACGGTGTCTATGATGGCGGGGGTGATGACGTAGAGCATGAGCTTGAGTTTACAAACCTTACCGCTGGCGCATGGAACTCACTTGATATCCCCTTATCTGATTTTGCAGGGTTGACCACCCGCGGTCACATTGCACAATTGATTTACTCCGGTAACCCATCTGGAGCAGTAGATGTGTATTTAAAGAACATCTATTTTCATAATTAATAAAGAAGACTATGAAGAATATTAAAATATATTTTAAAATCTTGGTGGCAGCATTTGCTATTATGGTGCAGGCTTGCCAAGAAGACGACCAGCAATTTGGCGACATTACCGCGCCCAGCAACCTGGTCATCACTGCAAATGTTATAGGTGCAGATGAGCAGAATCCTAATGGAGATGGTAGTGGAAAGGTTGAGTTTACCGCCACGGCTGACAATGCATCAAACTTTAAGTTTACCTATGGCGACAATGCATCCACTCTGGCTTCAGACGGTAGCGTTACACATACATTTACAAACCCGGGTACTAACGAGTACGTGGTCACTGTCATAGCTTCTGGTACGGCAGGAGCTGCAACCAGCAAGACGATGGCGATTACCGTTTACAGCGAGTTCAATGATCCCGAGACAAAATCATTGCTTACTGGCGATGCTAGTAAGACATGGTATGTAGCAGCAGCTTTACCGGGTCACCTGGGCGTGGGGCCGGTAGAAGGTTTTGATCCCAGTTATTATGCGGCGGCCCCTTTTGAGAAGGAGTCCGTGGGATGTTTTTACAATGATGCCATCACATTTAGTTTAAATGGGGATGGGAACATCATATACAATCTCGATAACCAGGGGGCAACATTCTTTAATGTTGACTTTTTGAGCGTGGCTGGCGGCGGCGGCGGTGAAGACCAGTGCCTTGCTTACGATACTTCGGGTGATAAATTTGTAAATCTGGCTTCTGCCCAAAACGGTGTCCCCGAAAATTTCACAACCGGTACCCAGATGATTATTGGCGATGGGGGTTTTATGAGCTACTATATTGGTACAAGCAACTATGAAATCCTGGAACTTACGGATGATTACATGTATGTAAGGGCCATTCCAGGTTCAAATCCAGCACTGGCTTGGTATTTAAAATTTACTACAGATCCTGATGGCGGCGGCAACAGTGTCTCTCCAGATATCCTGGAAACACAATACAGTACCCTGGCATGGTCAGATGAATTTGACGCAGCGAGCCTGGATACTTCTCTATGGAATTATGAAATAGGCAACAACGGGGGTTGGGGCAATGGCGAGAAACAGTACTATACAGATTCAAACACATCCATTGTAGATGGTGTATTGCATATTACGGCCAAAAAAGAACCAACAAACGGTTTTGATTATTCTTCTGCAAGGATTACCACGCAGGACAATTATGAGTTTACCTATGGTAGGGTAGAAGTTCGCGCAAAGCTTGCCGGAGGTGGCGGTACCTGGCCAGCCATCTGGATGCTTGGGGCAAACTTTGATGAAGTGGGATGGCCCACGACAGGTGAGATTGATATCATGGAGTACGTGGGCAATAATCCTGGGCATACGTCAAGTGCATTGCACTTACCGGGAAACAGTGGTGGCAACGCCATTTTTAACGATACTGAGGTTGAAAATGAAACCACAGAGTTTCACAACTATACGGTAGAGTGGAGGGAAGATGAAATCATACTGGCGGTTGATGATGTGGTTCACCTGCGTTATAGCAATACTGCAGACACCCCATTCAATAAGCCATTTTTCTTGATTCTCAACGTGGCCATGGGCGGCACCCTAGGGGGTGATATAGACCCTAACTTTACAGAATCTACCATGGAGATTGATTATGTAAAAGTCTATCAATAACAGTAAGATGTTTAAAAATAGCGTCTTAACAACAATCATATGCGCGATTGGCTGGATTCCTTTATTGGCCCAGCAAGGGCTAAATAAGCTGGATCCAGCCATGGAGCATAAGATAGACTCAGTACTCAATATGATGACACTGAGGGAAAAAGTGGGTCAAATGAACCAGTACAGTGGGGGCTTTGAGGTTACGGGCACCCCCTCAGACCTGGACACCAAGGCAAAGATTGAGAAACTTAAAAACGGTGAGCTGGGATCCATGCTCAATGTGCTTGGCGCAAAAAACACACGAGAATACCAAGAGCTTGTCATGAATAATTCAAGGATGAAGATTCCCCTGTTGTTTGGGTATGATGTCATTCATGGATACAGGACCATAACACCCGTACCCCTGGGTGAAACAGCAAGCTGGGACCTTAAATTAATTGAAGAAAGCGCTGCCCTGGCAGCAAAAGAATCTGCTGCTGCGGGATTGCACTGGACCTTTGCACCCATGATAGACGTATCTCGGGATGCACGCTGGGGCAGGATTATGGAAGGTGCTGGCGAAGACCCTTACCTTGTGGCGATGGCCGGCGTGGCACGCATTAAAGGCTTACAGGGAGATGACCTTGCTGATGAAGCTACCATCGCAGCTTGCGCAAAACATTTTGCCGGGTATGGCTTTGCTGAAGCGGGAAGGGATTATAACACGGTGAACGTGGGAGATTCTGAACTGCACAACGCAATACTTTATCCCTTTAAAAAAGCAAATGAGGCCGGGGTTGCAACCTTTATGAACTCATTTAATGAGCTTGACGGCATTCCTTCAACGGGAAATGAATACCTGCAGCGCAAAATACTTAAAGGTAAATGGGGTTTTAAGGGGTTCATAGTATCAGACTGGGCATCCATTGCAGAGATGATAACCCACGGTTTTGTCGCAAACAGTGATGAAGCTGCACAAAAGGCCGCAATAGCCGGCAGCGATATGGATATGGAAGGCCATATTTATGAAGCCTCCCTAGAAAAATTGGTCAAAAGTAAAAAGGTGGATGAAGGTATTGTTGACGATGCCGTGCGCCGCATCTTAAGGGTGAAGTTTGCACTGGGACTTTTTGACAATCCCTATAAATACAGCGATGAAAAACGTGAAAAACAAGTTCTGCTCGCTGATGAAAATTTGGCGAAAGCCAGGGAAATAGCACGTAAATCCATTGTCCTGCTCAAGAATGAAGGCAGTATTTTACCCCTTAAAAAAGACATCGGGAGCATCGCCGTCATTGGTCCGCTGGCAGATGATAAGGATTCTCCCATAGGCAACTGGCGCGCTCAAGGCGAAAGCAACTCGGCCGTTTCAGTACTGGAGGGTGTCCAGGCCGCGGTCTCCAAGAAGACCAAGATAAACCATGCAAAGGGCGCAGACCTGGGCATGGGCGTGCGCACCTTCTTGAAACCGTTGCAGATCAACACAACAGACACTTCAGGATTTGACAAGGCCGTGGACGCCGCAAAAAATTCTGATGTGGTGGTGATGGTGCTGGGAGAAGATGCCTTTCAAACCGGGGAAGGCCGCAGCCAGACAGATGTTAAGTTACGCGGTGTGCAACAAGAGCTGCTGGATGCCGTGGCAGGGGTAAACGACAATATCGTGCTCGTGCTAATGAACGGGCGGCCGCTGGATATCGTAAAACCCAGCAATATGTCACGGGCAGTCGTGGAGACCTGGTTTTTGGGCTCTGAGGCGGGCAATGCCATTGCCGATGTGCTTTTTGGCGATTATAACCCCAGTGGCAAGCTACCGGTTTCCTTTCCACGTGCTGTGGGGCAGGAGCCGCTGTATTATAACCAGAAGACCACCGGGCGGCCTTCCAATCCTTCAGATGTGACCTACTCGGCATATACTGACCTTCAGCGGGATGCCTTTTATCCTTTTGGTTTTGGCCTTAGCTATACTACTTTCGCTTATAGCGAAATATCATTAAGTGCACCCTCATTCAATAAAGGGGGGAACATCACGGCAAGCGTTGAAGTCACCAACACCGGTAATACTACCGGAAGGGAAGTGGTACAGCTTTATATTCATGACCAGGTGGCCAGCAGGACAAGACCAGTGAGGGAATTGCGCGATTTTAGCCTTGTTGACCTCAAGCCGGGCGAGACAAAAACGGTGCAATTTGAGATTGATGAAGAAACGCTTGAGTTTTATACTGCAAATAAAACCTGGGAGGCAGAGCCAGGGGAATTCAAATTGTTCATCGGGACAAACTCGGTGGATACCCGAGAAACAAGTTTTACCTTAAACTAAAACGATGAAGAGCAAGATATTGATGTTTTTATTGTTGCCGCTGGGCATGTTTGCCCAGACAGGGGCTGTTGTGGTATGGCAAGAAGATTTTGACGATGAAGAACTTGACCCTAACGTATGGAATTATGAACTGGGCAATGGATGTCCCGATATTTGTGGATGGGGCAACAACGAGCGCCAAATCTATACCAAGAACAATCACAGGATAGAGGATGGGTATCTAATCATAACCGCAAAAAAAGAGGACTCCACATATACCTCCACCCGTATCACCACAAAAGGGAAACGGGAATTTAAGTACGGCAGGATGGAAGCCCGGGCAAAGGTACCTACCGGTAAGGGCATCTGGCCCGCCTTCTGGATGCTGGGTTCAAACATAGGAGAAGTGGGATGGCCTCGCAGTGGCGAGATTGATATCCTGGAGTATGTGGGCCGCCAGCCAGATACCGTGTACACCACGCTTCACCTGCCCGCTGGTTATGGTGATAATGGCTTCTCAAAGCAAACCAGGATGGAGGATGTAGAAGAAGGTTTTCATACCTATGCGATAGACTGGTCACCTGAAAAGATTGATTTTCTTGTAGACAATAAAAAGGTCTATGGGTACTCGGTAGATGCAAAGACCGAAGAGAACTGGCCCTTTGATCAACCCTTCTATTTTATCCTCAACGTTGCCGTGGGAGGGAACTTTGGAGGTCCAGAGGTTGATGATTCCATCTTTCCACAAGAGTATATTGTAGATTATGTAAGGGTCTACAAAATGGAATAATATTATTATGATATTAAAAACCAATAGTATCCCATTCTAGCAAGGATGGGATTTTTTTTGTCAAAATCAATTTGCGTGTATATACACGCAAATTGATTAAGTTTACCTAAATTAGTCAGCTAGGTGATAATTAAGATATAGGTCGTGACATTAAAAGAGATAGCAAAACTAGCCAATGTTTCCCAGGGCACCGTTGATAGGGTCGTACATGAAAGAGGACGTGTTTCTCCAAAGACGAGAGAGAAAATCCTTAAGATCCTGAAAGAAGTCAATTACCAGCCCAATATTTATGCGCGTGGCCTTGTGCTCAACAAGTCATACACCATTGCCGCATTGCTGCCCGAATTTGAAGAAGGTGAGTACTGGGAACTTCCCACGGTGGGCGTTCTCAAAGCCGCAAGAGAATTGGGACATTTTGGGATAAACCTGGAAATTTTGGCATTTGATCAAAACTCTGTAAGCAGTTTTGCAGAACAGGCCAATCAGGTCTTAAAAATGAAACCTGATGGTGTTATTATTGCACCGGTCATCAATTTTGAGGCGATAAAGCTGGCCACAAAACTCAAGGAACTTAAAATACCATTCAACATAATAGATTCCAGGCTAGATATAGAAGGAGCATTGAGCTTTGTGGGACAAGACGCCTTTCAAAGTGGTAAGCTTGCCGCCAAATTATTATCTGCTGAGATACAGGGGAGCGGTATTATTTCAATAATTTCAATAAAAAACAACGAGAACCATAACAAGACGCTTCAAAAGCGGATAGACGGGTTCAAATCCTATTTTTATGATAGTGAGCTCTTGAGCAATATCACCTTGAAGGAACATGATATTGATGAAAGAAGCAAAGACTGGATCACAACGTTGTCAAATGCATGTTCAAGGCCCAATACCCGGGGAATTTTTGTGCCCAGTTCTAAAGTACACTATGTTGCAAGAGTGCTTGAAGAAAAACAAATGGATATAAAGCTCGTGGGACATGACCTCATTACAAATAACATGGAATATGTTAAAAAGGGTGTCATAGATTATATTATAGGGCAGCGGCCAGAGCATCAAGGATATATTGCCCTGGACGATTTTTACAAAAGCCTGATTGGGAAAACGCAAGTCACAGGTTTTAAGTACCTTCCACTTGATATCGTGACCAAGGAAAACCTGATGTACTACCATAGTGATTTATTGGGTATTAAAAGCTAATCTTCTTATTGAAAGAATGTGTACGTACACATTTTAACAAAATATTTTTTTAAAAGCGAATTAATAAGCGTTAATTTGACACTTATTAATTATAAGAAATCGATTTCGATGTGCATAAAATTAATTTTATGATTTATTGCGTGTACGAACACAATTATTGTTTAATCAAAATTAAATTTATTATGGGGAAAATTTATTTGCGAAAGACCCGTCTGTGGATCTTTCAATTAATGTTTATGTTCTGCGGTATGGGCATTTTTTCTACGATGGCTCAAGGCACATTTCCGGTTACGGGTACTGTTCTTGATGCAAGTGGAATGCCTTTACCAGGAGCAAACATTTTAGAAAAAGGAACCAGTAACGGAACTCAAACGGATTTTGACGGAAAATTTTCGTTGACGGTGTCCAATGGCAATTCAGTATTGGTCGTTTCCTACGTTGGGTTTGCCACTAAAGAAATCAGTGTTGATGGCCAATCAACGATATCGATTTCGATTGAAGAAGATGCAGCAGCACTTGATGAAGTGGTGGTCGTGGGGTATGGAACAAGGAAAAGAAGGGATGTTACCGGTTCTGTGGGTAGTGCAAATCTTGAAGATTTTAGGCAATCTCCAGTAAGTAACGTAGGTCAACTTTTACAGGGAAACCTCCCTGGTCTTAACGTGGGTATGGTCAATAGTGCAGGTTCAACGCCTTCTCTGTCGGTAAGGGGTAGGACTACGATTTCGGGTAACCAAAATGTTTTGATTGTACTTGATGGAATACAGTATAATGGATCATTAGAATCTATCAATCCAAATGATATTGAATCCATAGATGTGCTAAAAGATGCAAGTTCTGTAGCGGTTTACGGGGCCCAAGGTGCTAACGGAGTTATTTTGGTGACAACCAAAACAGGAAAGAAAAATCAAAAACCACAGGTCAGGATTTCTACTTCTTATGCCACTTTAGAACCCTCTGAAGATATAAAACCTTTAGGTAGGGCTGGTTATCTTGAACACATACGGAAGCTTCAATATCAGCAAGCTTACCTGGCTCCTGAGTATACCCAGCCCAATCCAGATTTTGTACTTAAAGACTATGTGGATTCCTCGATGCTGGATGATGAAGGAAATATTGTAGATACCAATTTTAACTGGTGGGATGCAGGAACACAAGTAGGCTTTATCAATGAACAAAAAATAAGCGTATCGGGCGGTGGCAAAAATGTTCGCTATTTAATTTCCCTAGATCATACTGATCAAGAAGGTTTTATAAAAAATGATATATTTCAGCGTAAAGGAGCTAGAATAAACCTAACTACCGATGCAACTGATTGGTGGGAAGTAGGGGTGCAGACATTTGCTTCTTTTGTAAAGAAAGATGGTTCTGAACCTAATATTACAGATTTAGTCAGGACTTCCCCATTATTAAAACCCTTTGATGATGATGGTAATTTTATTACGAATCCTGCAAATTCAGCAGTTTCAAATCCATTTTTGGGGTATTATGTAGATGATTACGAGCGACATGATTATTTCTTTGCAAATTTTTATTCGCAGATAAATTTTCCATTTCTAGAAGGGTTGTCATATCGGATAAACTTTGGGAATAACTATAGGATAAATAAAAATTATGGATCTAGTGAATACGGTTCTGGCTTAATAGGTTCAGCATATAAAAACCACGATTTCTATTATGATTACAACTTGGATAATATTGTCAACTACACTAGATCTTTTGGAAAACATAATGTTGATTTAACGCTTTTGTATGGTGCCATTGAAAGAAAATTTGAATACACGGGGGCAAATGCAAATGATTATGCGAGGATTGACCTAGGCTATAATAGCCTGGAACAAGGAGTAAATCAATTTGTCAATTCTGATGCATGGAGGGAAGCACTTGCATATCAAATGGCGAGAATCAATTATAAATTTGATGACAGGTACTTGATTACAGGTACCATAAGAAGGGATGGGTTTTCTGGATTTGCGGCCAACAATAAATATGGCTATTTCCCTTCGGTTGCAGCAGCCTGGAACATTAATAATGAATCCTTTTTTAAAGCTGACTGGGTAAATAACCTAAAAATAAGGGTAGGTTATGGTACAAGTAGTAATCAAACAAGTAGGTATAGTTCTCTCGCAGGGGTAACTACCCGTGCGGCCTATGTGTTTGGAGATGGAGGCTCTACCGTATTTGGGCAGCAACTCACGTCACTTGCAAATCCTAATTTAAGATGGGAAAGAACAACAGGTATCAACGTGGGGTTAGAATATGGGTTTTTCAACTCACGGATTAATGGTAGTATTGAATACTATCATACAAATACAAATGATTTGCTTTTTGATGTGGCGATCCCAGATATTACAGGTTTTGAAACAATACGTACCAACATCGGGGAAATTGAAAATAAAGGAGTTGAATTTTCTATTTTAAGCCATAACATTAAAAGTGAAAATTTTAATTGGAACTCTACAAT
Source organism: Cytophagaceae bacterium (assembly GCA_002710685.1). Classification (GTDB taxonomy): domain Bacteria; phylum Bacteroidota; class Bacteroidia; order Flavobacteriales; family Flavobacteriaceae; genus Leeuwenhoekiella. Next base: position 21,848 of record PALD01000038.1, read on the forward strand.
AAATTTCTCGACCACGGCAACAAAAGTCTTAAAGTTGATTGGCCGGGATAATGATGCTGATGGTGTTGAGGACGACCTTATTGCAAGTAATTTGTTTATAGGAGAACCTCTGGGAGTGATTTATGATTATGAAACAGATGGTATTTATCAAATAGGTGATGAGGATATCCCTGATGGATATTTCCCAGGAAGCTATAGGATTGTTGATCAAAATGGGGATGGAGAAATAAAACCGGCTGATGATAGGGTTATTCGTGGCCACTCAAATCCTGGATATAGGTTTAGCGTTCTTAATACGTTCAAGTATAAAGGACTTGCTTTGAGGGTTTTCATAAACTCAATACAAGGAGGTAAGGATGGCTATATGCAAAACAACATATACCCCATCACGCTGGATGACAACAATATAAGATGGAATTATTTAAGTGGTAGGGATTTATGGCAACCTAACAATCCAAATGGAGTTGATCCCGTATTTCTGGGAAAAAACCCACCCGTTTCCCCGGCTGTATATGAAGACCGTAGTTTTATAAGGTTACAAGATGTCAGTTTGACCTATGATTTTGATTCAGACCTTATTGAAAAACTTCATTTGCAAAATTTACAGGTTTTTGTTAGTGGTAAAAATTTGGCAACATGGACTAAGTGGCGTGGTTGGGATCCAGAAACTGGTACAGGATTAGGTTCTGGAGGAAGGCCAGTCTTAAGAAGTTATTCTCTAGGACTAAACGTAACATTTTAAAAAAAGAGAAATGAAAAAATTACTATTAATATTTGCAGCTATTCTAATGGTGACAACTTCATGTAAGGATGACTTCCTGGATGAGAAACCTTTGGATTTTTTAAGCAACGTCAATGCATACAACACTTATGAAGGTTTAAATGCTACGGTTAACAACCTCTATTGGTTTTCTAGAAGAATATTCTTCGATAGGGATGAAAGTAGACCATTTGATTTCATTTTTGGTACTGACCTTGTGTACGATGGACAATCCAGTACAAATAGGCATACCAACATGGTCGCGGCCTATGACCCTACAAGTAGTATACCGGCAACCCATTGGGATAATCTTTATTCAATGGTGGTAGAGTCAAATATAGTAATCAGTAGGACTGCAACAGCAGATGCTTCTGAGGAACAAAAAAAAGAACTATTGGCTCAAGGTAGATTCTTTAGGGCTTTTGCATATAGGGCCTTGGTATATATGTGGGGTGGTGTTCCACTGGTTACCGAAGAGATAACCACACCTCGCACAGATTTTGTAAGAGCTTCAAAAGAAGAATGTTTAAATCAAATAATTGAAGACTTGACCTATGCTGCTGAAAATCTACCTGATATAAAAGATGCCAGGGATGGTAAGTTAAGCAATGTTGCTGCGCAACATTTGCTTGCAGAGGTTTATTTAGCCGCAGGTCGTTTTCAAGATGCGGTAGATGCTGCCACGGCAGTAATTGATAACCCAAATATGGCGCTGATGCAAAATAGGTTTGGATCCCGTTCAAGCGAAACACCTGGAGATGTATATTGGGATTTATTTAGAATGAATAATCAAAACCGTTCTTCTGGAAATACCGAGGCTATATGGGTTATTCAGTTTGAAACAGATGTTCTGGGAGGTAGTACAGTATCTGGTACGAGAAACGGTTCTTATATGTTAGAAAGACAACACGCTCCATTTATTCGTAATGTGAGGATAAATGGTGAGGCACCATTCCTTTGGCCCAGAAGTGGATATACGGGAGGGCGTGGAATAGGCTGGGCAGTCTCCACTTACCATTTTACAAATGAAATATGGGAGAGCGATTTTGATAATGATATGCGTAATGCAAATCATAATTTCGTGAGAGAATTTACTGCCGATAATCCAAACTCTTCTGTATATGGTCAGATTTTTTCAACTGAAGAAGTTTATCCTGGTGTTGATACCACCCGTGATTTCTATGCTTATCAATCTAAAGTTACAACACCCTTTAATCATCCTGATGGTCTTTATGACAATAAAGAATTAGGGACACTTAAAAGTTCAGCTGGAGCAACTTATACTGACCAATACATGTTTAGACTTGCAGAAACTTACCTTATAAGGGCAGAAGCATATATGGATTTAAACAACCTTCAGGCAGCCGCTGATGATATAAATGTGGTAAGGGGGCGAGCGCACGCTACACCTGTTGCTCCTGGTGATGTAGACATTGATTATATTCTTGACGAAAGGATGCGTGAACTGGGTGTTGAAGAAAAAAGGCGACTTACCCTCATGAGATTGGGTCTTTTATATGACCGTGTCAATGAGTACAACCCATATTATGCTGATGAAATTTTGCCAAAATATAATCTGTGGCCCATTCCAGCAGCTGAAATCGAGAGAAATATCGATGCTGTTTTAGAACAAAACCCCGGATATTAATCAATTTGAATGCCATTCCGTTTTCACGGAAAGTTGAACATAGTGAGACAGGTTATGAGTAGGTTTATCATAAGGATATTGATACTTTTCACAGGCCTGTCCTGCTATGCTCAACAATCAAAACCTCCCAACATCCTTTTTGTTATAAGCGATGATCAATCATTTGCCCACACCAGTTTTGCGGGCAGCACGTTTGTGAACACGCCCGCCTTTGACAGGGTGGCAAAAAACGGAATTTACTTTGAAAACTGCATTGCAGGTTCCCCAGGATGCGCGCCTTCTAGGAGCTCCATTGTTACGGGGCGATACCCGTGGCAAAATGAACAATCCGGTCAACATGGTTCTTCCTGGATGAAAAAGTACATTCCCTTTGTGGATGTATTGGAAGATGTGGGCTATAAAGTGGGCAGGACTGGCAAGGGTGTAGATCCTTTTCAATACGCCAGGAATGCACAGGATTCGCTTTGGCGAAAGCCAAATGCAGCTGGACCTCAATATTCTAACATAAGGTTTAAGGATGCCGAATTAAAGCAAATGCCAGGGTATGCTAAAGGTATTGATAAAGCTGACCATGTGGCAAACTTTAAATACTTCATTGAAAAGGAAAAAGGGGATAAGCCATTTTTCTTTTGGTTTGGTTCTCATGAACCGCACAGACCGTATGAAAAGGATTCATACAAAAGGATGGGCAAGAAGCTAGAAGATGTCAAGGTTCCTGGATTTTTACCTGATAATGATGTGATTCGTGGAGATATGCTGGATTATGCGGTAGAGATTGAGTGGTTTGACCATCAACTGGGGAAAATGCTGGACTATCTGGAGGAAATTGGCGAGCTTGAAAATACCATTGTGATTGTCACGGCTGATAATGGTAAACCCTTTCCCGGTGCCAAGGCAAACGCCTATGAATATGGTATCCACGTGCCCATGGCGATTAGTTTCCCTAAGGAATTTCAGTCTGGCATTAGGGTTGAAGACCCAGTTTCTTTTGTGTCTTTAGCACCTACTATCCTTGAGATTGCGGGAGGTATGGCTGTAGCCAAAGAAAAAATGATGCCCATGACGGGCAAGAGTTTTTTAAAACTTCTAAAATCAAAAAAAATGCACGGGACGGGCGATGTTGAAGAATATGTTTTTTCTGGAAGGGAGCGCCATTCTTCATCACGATATAAAAATTGGGGGTATCCGCAACGCGCAATTAGGAGCAAGGATTTTTTGATGATCTGGAACATGAAACCTGAACGGTGGCCAGCGGGAGCACCCCAAAAGTTCTCTGATAGGGATACAGCACAACTATTGCCATATAATGGCGTAACTGATGCAGGTTACCAAGGTGGTATCGCATTTAACGACATCGATGAAAGTCCATCAAAAGAATACCTCATGCTACATGCTGATGACAAGGATGTTAAACCTTTTTATACTTTGGCCGTGGGCAAGCGACCGGAGTATGAGCTTTTTGACATTCATAATGACCCATATTGTTTACATAACCTTTCGGGGAAACCTGCATATTCAAAAAAAGAAGAAAAGCTAAAAAAAGCACTCCAGGATGAACTTGAAATAACCAAAGACCCACGGGTTGTAGGGCCTGATAAAGAAGTTTTTGATGGTTATGAAAGGTATATGAATATCAGGAGATTTCCTGAACCCAGCTCAACACAAAAGCTGAACAATAAAGGACATAAGTTTTTGGACAATTAATTAAACCAGAAGGAATAGCGTGTGTCTTAAAAATAAACAAATTAGTTTTTCCATCAATTATTTGTTATGTGTTTCCCCGGGATTTAAGGGGAAACACTTTTTTTTAAAAAGAAAAAAATGAACATTAAACATTTCACATACATTTTGCTGTTTTTTGGTTTGTACCTTCAGGCACAAGTTGAAAAGCGACCTAATGTGCTTTTCATATTTGTGGATGACCTTAGGCCAGATCTGGGCTGTTATGGCAATGAAATCATAAAAACCCCCAACATTGATAAACTAGCAGGGCAGGGTACGTTGTTTACCAAGCATTATGTGCAGGTCCCCACGTGTGGGGCCTCGCGGTATTCCTTGCTTACAGGCACCATTCCGCAACATATGGACCAGATTAGCAACGAGGCCATCCGCACTTATATTTCGGGGAAACCCGAAGGAGAAAAACCTGAAACCTTTATCCATCAGCTTCGCAGGAACGGGTATTATACGGTGGGTATCGGTAAGGTTAGCCATTACATTGATGGTCTTTATGGTTATGGCGAAGACAGTAAAAATGCTCCTCCTGAGCTACCCCACAGTTGGGACAAGAATATATTCAATGCTGGTCAGTGGAAAGATGGTTGGGATGCTTTTTTCGCTTACGCGGATGGAAGCAGCAGGATTACAAAACAGCGTGAGGTAAAACCTTATGAAGCAGGAGATGTAGGAGACACGGGATATCCTGATGGCCTTTCGGCAGAACTGGCCCTTGGGCAACTGGATTCTTTGGCGCAAAGCCAAAAACCCTTTTTTCTGGGCGTGGGGTTCTTTAAGCCACACCTTCCATTCAATGCCCCAAAAAAATACTGGGATATGTATGATGAGTCTCAAATACCACTGACGGCATCGCCAGGAATCCCAGAAAACGTAAATTTAGCTAGCTTGCATGACAGTCCCGAGTTCAACAGGTATAAACTGGGCGAGGAGCATCCTGTTTTAAATCACCCAGCCTCTGATGCTTATGCCCGTAAGATAAAGCACGCCTATTATGCTGCGGTAAGTTATACAGATGCCCAGATAGGCAAATTGCTCGATAAGCTGAAAGAGAAAGGACTTGATAAGAATACAATAGTTGTTCTCTGGGGAGACCACGGGTGGCAACTGGGCGACCATCAAGTGTGGGGCAAGCACACGTTGTTTGAAAAAGCATTGAGGAGCCCATTGATTGTCAAGAACCCGTTGTTGAACAATCAGAAGAAAAAGATAGATAAGATAGTCAGCAGTGTTGACATTTACCCCACGCTTATGGACATGTGCGGCATTAAGATGCCCTACAAGACCCCCGGTAGGAGCATGGTAGGGTTAGTACAGGGAAATGACAGGGCTACAAAAAAATGGAAAGAGGCAGCATATAGTTATTTTAAAACAGGAATGACGGTCAGGGTGCCCAGGTATCGATATACAAAGTATTTTAGAAAAGAAGAACCCCTTGTGGAAATGTATGACCACCTAAAAGACCCTGAGGAGAATATGAACGTGGCTAAGAGAAACCCACAATTGATAAAAAAACTTGATAAAATTTTACAGAAGCAGGATACAGGTCTTTTTGATAACAATAATTAACTTGCTTATATGTAGAGATTTGTCAATTATTTAAAATTTAGTACGGAAATTTCAGGTCAAATATCTATATTGCGTGTACGAACACACATATCTATAATTTCTTTTATAAACCTGTTTAAATAATCAAAATAATGAAATTAAGAACTTCAATCGGCAGGGCCCTCATGGTTGGCGCTATTTCGGTATCTGTCCTAGCTTGTGCTCAAAAGGCAGAAGAAAAAGAACCAGGAACCGCCATGTTCAATGGAAAGGATTTTTCTGGCTGGAGCCAAAAAAACGGTAAAGCAGACTATGAGTTCAAGGACGGCATGGTCGTGGGTACCACGGTTTCAAACACACCTAACTCGTTTATGACAAGTGATGAGGTGTATGGTGATTTTATCCTAGAACTGGATTTTAAGGCTGATCCCAGCATGAATTCAGGAATACAAATACGCAGTTTGAGCACACCTGAGTATCAAAACAACCGGGTACATGGTTACCAGGTTGAGATTGACCCTTCTGACCGTGCATGGAGCGGTGGCATATATGATGAGGGCAGGCGTGGATGGTTATATCCACTAACGCTCAATCCTGCTGGGCAAAGCGCCTATAAAAAAGACGACTGGAATCATTATCGCATCGAGGCCATAGGTGATACCATCCAGACCTGGGTAAACGGGGTAGCTGCGGCAAACCTTGTTGATGACATGACCAGCGAGGGCTTCATTGCCCTTCAAGTGCATGCCATAGGCAAAGATGATGAGCCGGGCAAGCAGATCATGTGGAAGAACGTGCGCATCATTACAGATGACCTTGACCAGTACAACATGAAAAGTGATGCTCCTGTCTTCAATACTAAAAACCAGCTTACAGATGCAGAAAAGAAAGATGGCTGGAAGCTGCTCTGGGACGGTAAGACCATGAATGGATGGCGTGGGGCAAAGCTTGACAAATTCCCTGAAAAGGGATGGGTAATTGAAAACGGAAACCTGGTGGTGCTTGCATCTGGCGGTGCAGAATCTGCTGCGGGAGGTGATATTGTGACCACGGCCAATTATTCAGATTTTGACCTTAAGGTGGATTTTAAAATAACAAAAGGGGCCAATAGCGGTATTAAATATTTTGTTGACCCCAGCCTCAATAAGGGCGAAGGTTCTGCCATAGGCCTGGAATATCAAATCCTGGATGATGAGAATCACCCTGATGCAAAACTGGGCAATCATGATGGTAGCCGCACGGTTTCATCTTTATATGACCTGATTCAGGCTGACCCTAACAAACCCATCAATCCCATTGGAGAATGGAACACGGCCAGGATTGTTTCAAAAAACAACCATATTGAGCACTGGCTCAACGGCGTTAAGGTTTTGGAATATGAAAGAAAAAGCCCCGAATACCGCAAGCTGGTCTCAGAAAGTAAGTATAAAAAATGGCCAAACTTCGGTGAATGGGATGAAGGACCCATCCTGTTGCAAGATCACGGTAACCGTGTTGAATTTAAAAATATAAAAATCAAAACCCTTAAATAGCATAGCCATGACCACGAGAAGAGATTTTATTACAAAAGCAGCATTGGGTGGAGCAGCGGTGACCATTGGTGGTTCGGCAATGGCAATGCCTGCAAGAAGCTACAGGAATATCATTGGCGCAAATGACCGTCTGCACATAGGTATCGCTGGACTGGGCAGGAGATGGGGCGGTTATATTGAACCCATCCTTAAAAAAGAGGCTAATGTAAAACTGCAATACCTGTGTGATGTCATGCCCAGTCAAAGGGAAAAGGCACTGGCCAATTTTTCTGAAAAGGCCGGGTATAAGCCAGAACTTATCAATGACATGAACAAGATTCTGGATGATAAGAAGATTGATGTTTTTATCAATTCTACTCCAGACCACTGGCATACCCCAGGTTCCATCATGGCCATGAAGGCTGATAAGCATGTATATGTCGAGAAACCCTGTAGCCATAACATGTGGGAAAATGAACTCATAGTTGAGGCTGCAAAAAAGTATGATAAAGTAGTGCAAATGGGTAACCAGCAGCGTTCTTCGACCCTGTCTCAAGAAATAATTAAGGAAATCCACAACGGGGTAATAGGAAAACCCTACAAAGCCGTTGCCTTTTATACAAATAGTAGGGGAGAAGTTCCTCATCAAAAGAAGGCCACACCTCCAGGAGGTTTGGACTGGGATTTGTTTCAGGGACCCGCTCCCAGACGGGAGTATACTGACAATACCTGGGATTACAACTGGCACTGGTATGGTTGGGACTACGGTACGGCAGAGATGGGTAACAATGCAACGCATGAGTTGGATATCGCCCGCTGGGCACTGGGTGTTGAATATCCATTGCACGCTGATGTTTGGGCAGAGAAGTTGCAGTTTGTTGATGACGGTTGGGAAATGTATGACACCATGCAGGCCACCTTTAAATTCCCCGAAGGGAAAATCATAGAATGGGATGGCAAGAGCCGCAACGGGTATGATACCTATGGCGCTGGCCGCGGAACGATTATCTACGGCAGCGAAGGTTCGGTTTTTGTTGACCGCGGAGGTTATAGACTATATGATAGGGTCGGTAAAATTGTCAAGGATTCTTCTTCGGCTACAGCCGAAGCAGGAACGGCACTGGGTGGCGGTGGCGGCCTTACCACGGCACACATGATGAACTTTTTTGACGCTGTGCGCGGAAAAACCGAACTTACAGCTCCCATTGATGATGCCACAGTGAGTATGGCCATGGTACATTATGCAAACTTAGCGTATAGAACAGGAAAAGGTTTTGACATTGATGATAAGACCGGAAAGATTTATGATAGGGATGCCATGAAATTGTGGAGTCGTGAATATGAGAATGGGTGGAAACCACAAATCTAAACTATGAACAGAAGGGATTTTGTTGTAAAAAGCAGTTTGGCAGGAGCGGCCTTGGCCAGTTCTGGCCCACTGCTGGGCAACATTTTGAATGCAAATGAAACCATCAATGTTGGTGTAATAGGAACAGGTGACCGTGGAGGGGGTATTATCTCGCTTATCAATCAAGTGCCTAACCTCAATGTGATCGCATGCTGCGATATTTTGCCGTTCAGGCTAGAAAATGGACTCAAGCGCGCTGGCATAAAGCAGGGTTATAAGGAATATAAAAAAATGTTGGCCAATAAGGATATCGATGCCGTAGTGGTCGCGACACCTTTTAGTACACACTCGGCCATTGAGCGCGATGCCATAGCCGCAGGCAAGCATGTGTATGGTGAGAAGACCATGGCAAAAGGCTTTGACGGCATCCATAAACTGCTTGAAGCAAAAGACCCTAACCTTATTTTTCAAACCGGGCACCAGTACCACAGTTCACGATTATATACTCATGTCGTAGACATGATTCGCGAGGGTAAAGTGGGCAAGATCACCGCTTTTGAATGTCAATGGAACCGTAATGGTGACTGGCGAAGACCAGTGCCCAGCCCAAAATACGAGAAGCTCATCAACTGGCGCATGTACAAGGAATATTCTGGCGGCCTTACGGCAGAATTGTGCTCACATCAGATTGATTTTGTGAATTGGGTAACCGGTAATATACCGCTTCAGGTTTTTGGCTCTGGCGGAATCGATTACTGGAAGGACGGTCGTGAGACCTATGACAACGTACACCACATCTATGACTATCCTGAGGGGATACGGGCCAAATTCACTTGCTTGACCTCAAATGCCATGGGCGACTATCAAATCAAGGTTATGGGCGACAAGGGCACCATTATCCTGGATTACTCTAAAGCCTGGTTTTATCCTGAAGGAAAGGAAAACAAAGTGATTGGTGAAGTGGATGGTGTTGCCGGGGCAACCGTAACCTGGGAGGCCGGTAAGGGAATCCCCATTACCATTGACCATCAAGACCCCACAAAGCAGGCCTTGATGGATTTTAGGGATTCAATAAAGAACAACAAAGAGCCCGAAAGCAGTATGCAGACGGGCGCCAAAGCCGCCATGTGCGTGCAGATGGCACTGGACTCTATGTACAACAACAAGATTGTTAAGTGGGAAGACAAACATAGCAAATGGCTTAATGTATAACCTTACAAGACAATCACTAACCGAGACAAGAACGATGAAGAATCGTCCTTTTATAACTGATAACTTCTTGTTGCAAAACCCCTTTGCTGAAGAATTATATCATGATTATGCGGCGCCGCAGCCCATTATTGATTACCACAATCACCTGTCACCGCAATGTATTGCACAGAACAGGCCATTTGCAAACTTGACCAAGGCGTGGATAGAAGGTGACCATTATAAATGGCGCGCCATGCGTGCCCTTAAGGTGGATGAAAAATACCTTACGGGCAATGCAGGTGATAGGGATAAGTTTTTGGCTTTCGCCAAAACGGTTCCGTTCACGGTACGCAATCCCTTGTTTCACTGGACGCACCTGGAGCTCAAGCGTTACTTTGATGTTGATGAACTTCTGACGGAAAAAAATGCTGGTGAAATTTATGATTTGGCCACAGCCAAATTGCAACAGGATTCACACACCCCGCAAGGGCTATTGAATCAAATGCATGTAAAGTTTGTTTGCACCACAGACGACCCAGTAGATGATTTAAAGTATCATCACGATATTGCATGTCAGGGAATTACACTTAAAGTAGGCATGGCATTCAGGCCAGATAAAGCACTTAAAATCAATGAAAATGATTTTGATATCTATATCAAGAAACTCTCAGTAGCTGCTGGTATTGAAATTGCTTCTTTTGAAAAATTGCAACAGGCCCTGCTCTCGCGCATTGATTATTTCCATGCAAATGGATGTAGGATTTGCGACCATAGTTTAGACAGCATGCCGGTGGCAGATGCCACTTCTACAGAAGTGAACGCAATCTTTAAAAGGCGACTGAAAGGTGAAGCCATTACTGCGCTTGAAGCGGAAAAATTCACCAATGTTTTGCTCAGCTTTTTATGTGAAGAATATCATGACCGCGGCTGGGTACAACAGTTTCATCTAGGCCCACTACGGAATAATAATACCCGAATGCTGCGTGAACTGGGCCCTGACACAGGTTGGGATTCTATTGGTGATTTTTCACAGGGCACGGGGCTTTCGCGCTTTCTGGATAATCTGGACAATAAGAACAAGCTGGCAAAAACCATCATTTACAATAACAACCCGGCAGATAATGCGGTGTTTGCCACCATGGCCGGTAATTTTAATGACGGCAGTGTAAAAGGAAAGGTGCAATTTGGCTCTGGCTGGTGGTATCTGGACCAAAAAAATGGTATGATCGATCAACTCAACACACATTCAAACATGGGCTTGATCAGCACATTTGTTGGGATGTTGACAGATTCCAGAAGCTTGCTTTCTTTTCCTAGGCATGAATACTTTAGAAGGATCCTGTGCAATCTTTTTGGCGAAGATATGCAGCGCGGGGAGTTACCACAGGACACCGGGTTCATCGGAAAATTCATCAAGGATATTTGCTATTTTAACGCTAAAGAATATTTTGATCTCTGATGAACAAGCACGGTAAGATAATCACGTTTGGTGAGGTCATCATGCGCCTCAACCCACCGCTAAAGTTAAAAATGCAACAGGCGCAACAACTGGATTTTACTTTTGGTGGTACTGAGTTTAACGTGGGGGCCTCCCTGGCAAATTTTGGTCATGAGGTTACGCATGTTACCGCACTTTCAACTGATTTTGTGGGCGATGCCGCGTTACGCTTTGTGAAAAGCATGGGTGTAAATCCAGACCATGTTGCCCGCAATGAGCATCCGCTAGGACAGTACTTTCTTGAAGAAGGCATGGGGATGCGTCCCGGGCAGGTTGCGTACAATCGTCTGCATGGGGCTTTTGCAAATCTCAATCCGGCAGTGTATGATTGGGACATGATCCTGCAAGGAGCAGATATCTTTCACTGGACGGGCATAACCCCCGGGATTTCAGAAAATGCCTTGGTGGCACTCAAGGAAGCTTTGGCTGTAGCCAAAGAAAAAAAAGTGCAGATCACCTTTGACCCCACTTACAGGAGCAATCTCTGGCAATATGGTCAGGATGGGCAGGAAGTGCTCAAAGACCTTGCGGGACAGAGCCATATTTTACTGGGCAGCGTAAGCGAAATCAACAAATTAATCGACACGGATTATCCTAAAACGGAGGAAGGTTTTAAACTCGCAGCCACAGAGTTGCTGAAGAAAATGCCAAATATCAAAAAGGTTTTTGGCAAGGTTCGCGCAGATAAATCAGCAACAAGTCATGCTATTTCCGGACATGCTTTTAATGGTGAATACCTGTATGAAGACACCATCACCATCACGGATATCGTAGATAGAATAGGTACTGGTGATGCCTTTGCGGCAGGGGTGATTCATGGTCTGTTAACGCAGGATGATGCGTTTGCATTAAAGTTTGGACTGGCAGCCTGCGCGATAAAACACACCATTCCCAGAGATATCAATTTGGCGAAAGCCAATGAAATAGAAGAAATCATGAACGGTAACCTCAAAGGAAGACTTAAACGCTAACCATGGCAAAATCGAGAAAAGAAATCAAGGATTTGATGGGTGCAACTGGTATGGTGCCCGTGTTCTATCAACCTGATGTAGAGGTTTGCAAAAAAATCATTGCGGCGTGCTTTTCTGGTGGCGTGCGCGTGTTCGAGTACACTAATCGTGGCGAGGGGGCTTTGGAGGTTTTTAAAGAGCTTGTGGGGTTTGTTGATGCTACAATGCCTGAACTGGTCCTGGGTATCGGTTCTATCGTTGATGCAGCATCTGCAGAGCGGTTTATTATGGCCGGAGCCAAGTTTATTGTCTCGCCAATCTTAAATCCAGAAGTCGCCAAAGTATGCTCAAAACAAGATATCCCGTGGTCGCCAGGCTGCGGGACAGTTACCGAAATCTACAACGCACAGCAGCTGGGCGCTGATGTGGTCAAGGTTTTCCCCGCGTCACAAGTAGGTGGCCCGGGATTCATAAAAGCGGTGAAGGGCCCCATGCCGTGGTCAACGTTGATGCCCACGGGCGGTATACAACCTGAAAAAGAAAATATTAGATCTTGGTTTGAGGCCGGTGCTTTTTGCGTGGGGATAGGCTCTGCGCTATTCATTAAAAATGAGACCGGTGATTTTGATTATAAAAAAATAGAAACCTTAACGGCAGAAACCCTTGAAACGATAAAATCCATCAAACGTGCATAGATTTTTAAGATATATATGCGTGCTGGTCATGCTTCCCATTTTTTTTGGCTGTAGCCAAAAGGAAGACGTTACGGTAATCAACCTTGCACATGGTCTGGATACAAAACATTCGGTGCATAAGGCTATGGTTTTTATGGCAGAGCGGCTAGCGGAAAAATCAAACGGTAAGATGAAGGTGCGTATTTATCCCAATCAACAACTGGGGTCAGAGCGCGAACTTGTTGAACTATTGCAAATAGGGACCGTGGGGATGACCAAGGTCTCAACCGCAACGATGGAAAATTTTGTACCAGAATTCAGGGTGCTGGGAATGCCCTATTTATTTAAAGATGGCGACCACATGTTCAGGGTGCTGGAAGGTGAAGTGGGAGACGAACTTTTGCACGAAAGTGAAGATAAAAGACTTTTGGGCCTGGCTTTTTATGACTCTGGCGACCGTAATTTTTACGCTAAGAAACCCATCAAGTCCCCAGATGACCTTAAGGGAATGAAAATAAGGGTGATGCCCAGTAAAACGGCCATAGATATGGTGCAGGCCTTGGGAGGATCTGCGACACCTATTTCGTGGGGTGAACTGTACACCTCGCTGCAACAGGGCATCGTGGACGGAGCTGAAAATAACCTGCCTAGTTTTTACCTTAACCGCCACTATGAAGTTTGCAAATACTTCACCATGGATGGTCACACGGCCGTGCCCGATGAATTGATAATCAGTACGCTGGTATGGAACAAGCTTACCGATCAGGAAAAAAAATGGGTCAAGGAAGCCGCAATGGAATCAGCGCAATATCAAAAGAAACTATGGAAAGCATCTGAGGATGAAGCTCTGGAAGGAATAAAAGAAGCCGGTGTTGAAATCATTGAGCCGGATAAGGCATTGTTTAGGGCAAAGGTAGAAGAGATGTACAAAGAATATGAGAAAGACCCGCAGCTCAAGGAAACCGTAAAAAGAATCAAAGCCATACAATAGATGAAGTTAAAAAACATACTTGACAAAGCTTTGGGGTCATTGCTCATCCTGCTTATGGCGACCATGCTTTTGAGCGTTCTATGGCAAATTTTTACCAGATATGTCTTGAACTCTCCCAGTTCTGTGACCGAAGAGCTGTCACGGTTCACCTTTATCTGGATGGGGATTTTAGGCGCTGCGTATGCCAGTGGACAAAAAATACACGTTACGATTGATTTGCTTTCGCCAAAACTTAACGATAAACAAAAAGGCATTTTACAGGTTGCAATATCAATTTTGATCATGTTGTTTTGCCTGCTTGCCCTTGTCATAGGTGGTGGGAACCTCGTGTATGTCAACCATCTACTTGGCCAGCACAGTGCCGCGCTCAATTTACCCTTATCCACGGTCTATTCTGTTTTGCCCCTGGGCGGTGTGATTATCATAATCTATAAATTGATTGAACTGTTTAAACCTAAAACTGCCCACTCATGAGCTACGAGATACTCGTCCTGATAATTTCATTTATCTTCCTGCTGGGCATAGGCGTTCCCGTGGCCTGGAGCATCGGGATTTCATGTTTGTTGACGCTTATGATAGCTGTTGATCCCGTGGCGGGCTACACCACCATTGCGCAACGTATGGCGACCGGTTTAGATAGTTTTTCACTGCTAGCGATACCTCTTTTTATTCTCGCCGGTCAAATCATGAACCAGGGCGGCATTGCAAACAGGCTTATCGCTTTCGCGAAAGCATTAATGGGATCATTGCCCGGCGGATTGATATATGTAAATGTCGTGACGGCCATGCTTTTTGGTGCGATTTCTGGGTCAGCCGTTGCGGCCACATCAGCAATAGGGGGCGTGCTGGGGCCACACATGGAAAAAGAAAATTACTCAAAGGAATTTGGCGCGGCCATAAACATCACGGCCTCCACGACAGGGTTGATAATACCGCCGTCTAATGTGTTGATTGTATATTCTCTTGCAAGTGGTGGGGTTTCCGTTGCCGCACTGTTTCTTGCCGGATATATCCCCGGGATTTTGCTAGGCCTGGGCATGATGCTCATGGCGGCGGTTTGGATTAAAAAGAAAAACTATCCACGTGGGGAGCGCAGTAGCGCAAAGAAGATCCTGACCACGTTTATACATGCATTGCCCAGTTTAATGTTGCTTGTAATCGTGATAGGGGGTATTGTCGCCGGTATTTTTACCGCGACCGAAGCCTCGGGAATCGCGGTGCTGTATGCCTTGATCTTATCCTTTATCTATGGAGAAATAAAACCCTCGGGATTGTCCAGGATCTTCCTGGATTCTGTGTGTACTTCGGCAATCGTGATGCTGCTTATCGCGACTTCCATGAGCATGTCATGGGTGATGAGTTTTGAAGAAATACCGCAGACCATCAGCGATGCCCTTCTAGGGCTTAGCGATAACAAGTTTGTCATATTGATGATAATCAACCTGATCCTGCTTTTTGTGGGCACATTTATGGATATCACACCTGCCGTATTGATTTTTACGCCAATCTTTTTACCCGTCGTCACGAGTTTGGGCATCGACCCCATTCATTTTGGGATCATGATGGTCATCAACCTGTGCGTGGGGCTTTGTACACCACCCGTTGGCTCGGTATTGTTTATTGGTGTGGGCGTTGCAAAAACATCTGTACAAAAGGTTTTAAAACCGCTCATTCCGCTATATGCGGTCATGGTGCTGGTATTGATCATCGTTACGGCAATCCCGGCAATCAGCATGTGGTTGCCCGGTCTATTTGAATAACACCTAACCAAAAAAATATATGAAAGTTGTAGTAATAACAGGAGCTGGCGGAGTGCTGTGCAGTACACTGGCAGAAGCCCTCGCAAAAGAAGGACATAAAATAGCGGTACTTGACCTAAAACTGGATGCGGCTAACGCTGTCGCGGAAAAAATAAAGTCTGATGGCGGAACAGCCCTCGCATTGTCTGCTGATGTGCTGGACAAAGAATCGCTGGAAGCTGCGCAACAGACCATCCATAAAGAATTGGGTAAATGCGATATCCTGATCAATGGGGCGGGAGGGAACCACCCACTGGCAACAACTTCGCACACGCATTTATCTGAGAGTGATTTAACAAACAAAACAGAAGGCCTGAAGACATTTTTTGACCTGGATTTAAAAGGAGTTCAGTTTGTTTTTAACCTGAACTTCCTGGGGACCTTATTGCCCACACAGGTTTTTGCAAATGATATGATGGGTAGAAAGGGCTGCAGCGTGTTGAATATATCGTCGATGAACGCGTTTACGCCACTGACCAAGATACCGGCATATAGCGGGGCAAAGGCCGCGGTTTCTAACTTTACACAATGGCTTTCAGTATATTTGTCTAAAATGGGCATACGTGTTAATGCACTTGCTCCGGGCTTTTTCCTGACAGAGCAAAACAGGACCTTGCTTACCAACCCTGATGGTTCATTGACCCAAAGAGGAGAAACAATCATCAATCGCACACCGCTTGAACGTTTTGGGAAACCCGAAGATTTAATCGGGACGACTTTATGGCTTTGTGGCGATGGCGCTGAGTTTGTAACGGGTGTTGTGGTGCCTATCGATGGCGGATTTAATGCGTATAGCGGAGTTTAAACAAAGAATATGAAATTAGGATTAGAACAAACCTGGAGATGGTACGGCCCCAAGGATGGCGTCTCGCTAAAAGATATAAAACAGGCCGGTGCTACCGGTATTGTGACGGCCTTGCACCACATCCCAAATGGCGAAATATGGAGCATTGAAGAAATCAACAAGCGCAAGGATACCATAGAAAAAGAAGGCCTCACATGGTCCGTGGTGGAGAGTGTGCCCATCCATGAAAACATCAAGACACAGTCTGGCGATTTCAAGAAGTACATTGACAACTACAAGCAGACCATCCAGAATCTGGGAGCTTGTGGCATCGATACCATTTGCTATAATTTTATGCCAGTTCTTGACTGGACGCGTACAGATCTGGACTTTACGATGCCAGATGATTCCACCGCCCTGCGGTTTGAAAAGGCAGCTTTTGTGGCGTTTGAGGTGTATCTTTTAAAACGCCCGGGAGCAGCAGAGTATCACAGTGAAGAAGATTTGGCTGCAGCCAAAAAATATCTGGAACAATCCACGCAAGAAGAGCAAAACAAGCTCATCAACAATATTATAGCAGGCCTTCCCGGAGCTGAAGAAGGCTACACACTGGAAGAATTCAATGATATTTTGGCCACGTATAACAATATCGATGCGACAAAACTAAAAGCGCATTTGTTTTACTTTCTTGAACAAATCATCCCGGCGGCTGAAGCCGCTGGCGTGAATATGTGCATTCATCCAGATGACCCGCCGTATCCTATTCTAGGGCTTCCGCGCGTGGTGAGTACAGAGCAAGATGTCCTAGAGCTTTACAAAGCCGTTGACAGTCCTAATAACGGATTGACTTTTTGTACGGGCTCTTTTGGCGTACGGCCGGATAATGATTTACCGGCAATGGTAAAAAAATTGGGTGACAGGATTCATTTTATCCATTTACGCAGCACACAGCGCGATGCACAGGGCAACTTCCATGAAGCCAATCACCTGGAGGGCGATGTGGATATGTATGGTGTAATCCTGAATTTGCTAAAAGAGCAAAAAAAACGCAATACAAACGGCAGAAAGGATTTACGTATGCCCATGCGTCCTGACCATGGCCACAAGATGCTGGACGATTTGAGGAAACAAACCAATCCTGGGTATTCTGCCATTGGCCGTTTGCGCGGTCTTGCAGAACTGCGTGGTGTGGAGTACGGGATAATTTGCGGGGGACTTGTAATTTAATCTGGCAAAACCTCAGCCTTATATCCTTGATTTGCAATCAATAGGTATATTTTTTCTTTGGCTATAGCCGAAAGGGACTCAACCCGAAGGATTTTGTCACAATCCTCCAGGTCAAAGTTTACCCGATAGTCCGGAAAATTTTCCCGTATTTTTTGCAATACTGTACGTGCTGCAAGGGGGCAGGTGATGTTTGTGCTAAAAACTTCTACCATAACGATGATTTTTGATTGATGAGGGGTTCGTTATTCAATAGACGTCATAACCGATAGAATGTTACCGGCCGGATCCTTGAACCAGGCAACTTTATGGCCATTTTCTGAACGGGAAATGTTGTCATCATCAGTTTTAGGACGGTCGTAATGTTCAAATTCAACCCCCTTCTCCTTAAGTTTTTTAACGGTTTCCTCAAGATTGTCAACATTAAAATTCAATACGGTGAATGACGCAGGTTGATGTGTTTCTTCTTTTGGATAGATTATAACATCCGCTCCATTGAGGTCCAGCCACAGGATGCCCATCTCATCTTTTGTGATCTTGAGGGCCAGCGTGTTTTGATAAAAATCCTGGGCTTTATCAATATCATCAGTAGAAAAACTACTGAAAGCTTTTTCTTTTCCCAGCATGTTGGTTTTGGTTAATAGTTGCCCGCTGTTTTCAAATCAGGAGATTTAATTCAGGATTCTGAATCAATCCATGGCTTCAACATATTTTTTAAAATTGTCGAGAATTGCCTTCCAGCCCTGTTCCTGCATCTCTACAGGATTTTGGTTTTCAGGGTCAAAGGTTTCCGTAACGGTGGTTTTATCTTCCGCTTCCGCGAAAAACACTTCTACCTTACGGTCGTCGTCCAGGGTGTAGGTCAATTTTTTTTTGTCTTGAACTTCATCGTACGTCCCGCCAAAATCAAACCCAAAGCTTCCATCTTTTGCTTCCATACGGTAGACAAACCGCCCACCTTTTTTTAGGTCGTTTTCAGCCTTTGGCGTATGCCAGTCATCACTGGGCGAATTCCATTTTATGATATGCTCTGGGCTGGTCCATAGCTTCCAGGCCTTATCGATTGTGGCATCAATGCTTGCTTCAACAGTTATCTTTTTATCACTCATGGTTTTATAATTTAAAATAAAGGTGCGTATTTTTTGCGGTTATCCAGAAGAATCCAGATAAGGATAGCCCATATCACCAGTGCGATTATTAATCCTGAAGTATCCACCACCGAATTTGTAAGCAATATCCCCACGGCTACCGGAAAAATAACCAGGGCTCCCAGGGCCCTTGTTTTTGGAATGATGATAAGTATTCCAGCAACAATTTCGGCGACAGCCACAAGGGGCATGAGCCATTCAATTTCCACAAAAGCTGCAAAATCATTTGCCAATGCTTCGGGCATGTTTTCTGGCATGGGCATGTAGTGCAAGAACTTGTCGAGACCGCCATTGATAAAGAGTAACCCCATGAGGGTGGATAGAATATTAAGTGTGATTTTCATGACTAGAAACTTGAGTTGTGATTGATCATCCAGCAAACGCCGTATTTATCCTTAAAACTGCCAAAGTAATCTCCCCAGAACTGGTCTTCCATGGGCATTTCTATCTCGCCCCCTTGTGATAGTCCTGCAAAAAGCCTGTCAGCTTCTTCGCGGCTGTCCGGGTGCAACGAGATGTAATTGTTGTTGCCCACGGTGAGGGACTGCCCCATGGATGGGCAAATATCTGAAGCCATGAGGACTGCTCCGTCCTTGCCCATGGGCAGGGATATGTGCATGATTCTCTCTTTTTCATCATCAGGGAGCTGGTCTGCCATACCGGGCGCTTCTTTCATTCTCATTTTTGTGATGTACTCGCCGCCAAAGGTCTTTTTGTAAAATTCAAAAGCTTTTTCGGCTTGACCGTCATAATTAAGATAGGGATTGACTTTCATGATTGATTTTTATATAATTGATTGATAATTAGTTACTGTGTTTTAGTGCATACTATGCAGTCCAAACATATTGCCCTCTGTATCTGTGGCCAGGGCAACAAAACCATAGTCGCCTATTGAAAATTTTGACTTAAAGACCTTACCGCCGGCCGCCGCGATGCGCGCTTCCTCCACACTACAATCTGCACTGCCAAAATAAACCAGCGTACCATTGCCTCCCGCCACAAAACCCGGCATCTTGCACAGGGCGCCGCCAGAACCGAAATTTGAAATTTCATTGGGAAAAAACTTCATGATGAGCCCGTCTTCGCCAGGAGGTGTGGGCAAATCGTCCAGTTGAATATCAAGTACCGTTTCATAAAACCTTTGAGCACGTGACATGTCGTTTACGTAAATCTCAAACCATACTACGGGATTTGGTCTTTTATTTTCCATGATTATAAATTTAATTGGTTCAACTTTAAATCTTGAGGGGTTATGTTTTTTTTTATTTGGCTTCAGCCAAATTTTTGACGTTCTCAAGCGCTACCGCCCACATCTCGTTGAACATCTTTACATGCTTTTCATCCAGGTCCATCTGAATGGTGAGGATTGTTTTATCATCCTTTGCCGTTAGCAGATAGTTTTCATTGGACGGGGCCCATTCTCTAACCTCTGGGCCGGTGGTATCTTCCACACCCTCCTTGATTATACCTATGTGCCTAAAGTTCATGATTTCTGGGGCTTTTTTCTGCTCAATGATGGAGAGCATACCTGTGTCTTCAGGCCCCAGGAATTGTACCTTGCTTCCTTCTTGCCAGTCCGTGATCACACGGGAACCTTCGCCAAAGGCCGCCGTCCACTTGCCATAGGTCTTATCTCCCCACAATACGTCCCACACCTTATTGCGAGAAGCGTTAATACTTATTGAATAGGTCTGTTTTTTCATATCGTTGATTTATTGCGGCATTTGGGCCATGTCCATATAGAGCATTCCCCAGCGGTGACCATCTGGGTCAATGAACCCCATGAGGTACATCCAGCCATCTACTTCTTGCGGTGGGGCATAAACCTCACCGCCCGCGCGGGCCACAAGGCTGGCAAATTCATCTACATACTCGCGCGATGGAGCATCCAGGTTGAGAAAGACTTCTGTGCCCTTACTCGTGTCTGCAATGGGGTTGCCGGCGAAATGGGCAAAGCGTTTTTCTTTGAAGAGCATGAGCACGGTCTTGTTTTCATCCAGGTGAAAACCCGTGAATTCAGGGTTGTCCTTGCCATTTTTTGTTTCTTCAAACCCCAGGTCAATATAGAATTTCCTAGATCTTTCCAGATTCTTTACCGGGATGTTGAGCCAGAATGTCTTGACTTTATTTTTCATTGTTTGATTTATTGATTCAGTTTAACCAGATAGGTCTCAATAGTCTTGATTTTTGGGTTTTTAAAACCACTAAGGCCGTAAACATCACAATAAGCAAGGGTCATTGCCTTGCCGTTGTCATCATTTGCCTCGATTATACCGTTTACAGAAGCCGTGTTGCCGTGCGTGATTATCTTATGTATGGATATTCCTGTTTCCATCTCAACCATCTTTTGTACTTCTCTTTTAAATGCTTCCTTGCCAGAGATGTGTTTGTGCCCGTATAACGTCCAGTAAATGTCATCTGTTATTGAGTGAAGCAAAAAATCGATATCGCCCTTGGCGAAAGCCTCATTGAATTTTTTCAGGAATTTTCCTTTCTCAGTCATGGTTCACTTTATTAGAATATTCTCTATCTGGCGGTTGTGGCGCAGGGTGTGCGCAGCACAAAAGCCTATCCATTCAAATCTCGTGAGATAGCCCATATAGGGAAATTCACTCTCCATGCACAAAAGCGAGAGGTCCATTGTGAGGGCTGCCTCATGAATAAAGGCAATGCGCTCTTGAAGATTTTTCATAAGATTTTTCTTGTCAAGAAAATCATCAGTAGGAACTATTTCTGGTGGTGATTTGTACTTTTCATCAAAGTTTAGAAATATCTTGTTTATCGTGGGCATTTGCCCATCAGCTGGGCGTTTGCTGTCATTGACCTTGCCGTTCAAAAGGTATTCAATTTCATAAGAGCGGTATAGATGGTCAGCAACCTGAGCGGCCGTCCAGCTTCCGCTAAAGGGAATTTGATTGAGTTGATCCTCATCCAGAGTACTCAGAAGGTCAAGGAGAACATCTGTTTGTTCTTTAAAACTGTGCGCCGGTTCCATACTATCCAAAATTGTTCTTATTCAAAGATAAATGGAATTTGAATGTGCTTACCTGTACAGATACGACAATATAAGGGGTTGATTACGACAATCGTTTAGTTTACTTTTAACGGAAATCACATAAATTCTCAATACCCTTGATCATGAAACATATTTCGCTGTTAGTTCCTAAAGGTGATGCCAGTTTGAGCAACCTGGAGGCGACCCATAAAATGTTTACCATGGCTAATCAAACCCTTGAGAAAATGGGGCATGCCCCCTTGTTCAAGGTACAACTTGTGGCCATGGATAATGAAATACAGAAATGTTACGGGATTTTCTCAGTACAGCCGGACGCCACGATTGAAGAAATCACAAAGACTGACCTTATCATGATACCGGCGGTACATGGAGACAGTAAAAAAGTGATGCGGGATAACGCGAGGTTCATACCCTGGATCAATAAACATTATCAGGATGGGGCAGAAGTGGCAAGTTTTTGCATCGGGGCCTTTCTCCTGGCAGCCACCGGGTTATTAGACGGTAAGAGTTGTGCCACGCACTGGCTCTCTGCAGATGATTTTAAAAAAATGTATCCCCAGGTGAATTTGCTGGATGATAAGATTCTTACTGATGAAAATGGAATCTACACCAGCGGTGGGGCCTACTCATCATTAAACCTTAACCTGTACCTTATTGAAAAATATGCGGGGCGGGAACTGGCGGTACTTTCCTCAAAGATTTTTGAACTTGATATAAGTAGGGCGTCACAATCACCTTTTATCATGTTTAAAGGTCAAAAATCACACGAAGACAAGGAAATACTTGATGTACAGATGTATATCGAGAAGAATTATGATAAAAAACTCCTGGTTGATGAACTTTGCGAGAACATAGCCGTGAGCCGCAGGACCTTTGAGCGCAGGTTTAAAGGGGCAACTTCAAACACGGTCATCGAGTATATTCAAAGGGTGCGTATCGAGGCTGCAAAAAAGGCCCTTGAAGGTCAACAGGCCGGTGTAAACGAAGTAATGTATGCCGTGGGATATAATGATCCCAAGGCCTTCAGGACAGTGTTTAAAAAAATAACGGGACTCACACCACTGGATTACCAGCAAAAATTTATGGGAAATATGGTGGCCTAGGTTTTATGAGAGTATATTTTTATGGAAATTTGGGTTGAACCCAAAAAAAAGAAAAAGTGATGAAAAAGCCAGTATTGTTGTTGAGTATTTTTGGCGCAAGCCTGATGCTTACCCATTGTAATAGCGCACCTAAGGAAAATTGCATTGATGAATCCAAAATCAATGAAGAGGGCGTGTGCACCATGATCTATAAACCTGTATGTGGCTGTGATGGCAAGACGTACAGCAATGCATGTGTGGCAGGCAACAAGGGCGTGGTCTCATGGACTGAAGGTGAGTGCCCTGATAAGGATTAAAAAAGAAAAGCCCCCAGTCTTTCAACTGAGGGCAGGTCTGAAATTGGATTTCTTAGGTTTGAAGCAGGTGGGGTATTGAGGTTTGAGATAATATGCTTCGGTAATGCTTCTTAAAGCGCGGTAAGCGTTTGAGAAGTATAGTGTAAGTGGCTGTTTTCTTTAAAGGATTCAAATGAGGCCTTGGTCTCAAAAATGATTGCCTTGCCATACATGTCTGAGTCTTTGTTGGTCAAGGTAACCTCGATGGTCTGCAAGGGCTCATAGCTTGAAAAAAGAACACCTTTTTTTGTCGCTCCCTCAGCGGTGATAGCATCTGGGAAAATGATGTATGCAGCTGCATTCTTTAAAGTTTCATACTGTTCAGGAGATTCATAAAGAAGGTCTGCCTGTGTTTTTTCGGCGAGATCCACAAAGTGAACATCTACCACTTCTGGGTCAAGTTCGGTTTTTGTGGTTTGCCAGTCTGTGCTCTGTGCAAATGAAAAGGTTGCTGTAAGCAGTAGGATGAAAAGGGTAATTGTTGTCTTCATAATAGTATAGATGTTTTAATATAATTTGGGGTTTTAAAACAGGGCTAAATTAAAAATATACAAGTAAAAATATGTTAATTAAATGTAAACAAAATGTACAAGTAACTTTTTGGCTATTTTTATAACTTATATCGATGATATTTGACTTTAATCGGATTTATATTCTAGTAAATCGATTAATTATATTTATAAACAATTAATTATTATTATTAAAACTTGTATATTCCATTAACTTTATGCCATTTAACAGTTGTAATTGTACTTTTCATCTCTGTTTTGTTCTCTTTAGAAAATCAAAATCCTCTTTTTCTCACAAAAAATCCTGTTTTTCCTTCACGCTGATAAAAATGTTTATCCTATATTTATAAACGTAAATTTTACGCTTATTATCAATTGGTTTTGGGCCACGAAATTTTTCCATTCAAAACATTTATTAACTATTTAAAGCATTCATGTTATACTCCTTTAAAAACAAATTTGCAGCGATAACGATGTCGACGTTAACGTTGATGGGCTGTAAGACCGGTTCTGAAAATTCAGATGAAACGGCAACCTTAAAAGATGAACGTCCCAATATAGTCCTGATCCTCGCAGATGATTTAGGATATTCTGACTTGGGATGCTATGGGGGAGAGGTGCAAACGCCCAACCTCAACTACCTTGCAGAAAACGGCATGCGTTTTACCCAGTTTTATAATACGTCAAGGTGCTGCCCCAGTCGTGCATCGTTACTTACAGGGCTGTACAACCACGAGGCCGGTATAGGTGAAATGACGACCGATAGAAACCTGCCCGGGTATCGCGGCCATATTACCGAGAATGCAGTAACCCTTGCCGAAGTACTCAAGTCAGCTGGTTACCATACCGCCATGACAGGTAAATGGCATGTGTCAAATACCGTGGTGCAGGAGACGCCTGAAAAGCAGCTTAACTGGTTGAACCACCAAGAGTCACATCCATTGTTTTCACCTATTGAACAATATCCCACAAACCGCGGTTTTGAGAAATACTATGGCAATATATGGGGCGTTGTGGATTTCTTTGACCCGTTCAGCTTGGTCAATGGTACTGAACCCGTTGAAGAAGTGCCAGATGATTATTATCATACCGATGCGATAAGCGATACCACAGTGGCATATATCAAGCAATACAGTAAAGAGGACAAACCCTTCTTTATCTACGTTGCAGAGACCGCACCACACTGGCCATTGCACGCCCTTCCCGAAGATATAGAGAAGTACAAGGATACTTATACTGAAGGCTGGGACGACATCCGTGAAAAACGTTATGCAAAAATGGCAGCGCTGGGTGTGATAGATACCGCTGTCGCAAAACTTTCTCCGCGGTGGGAAAGCGACCTGAAGTGGGAAGACAATCCGCATAAGGAGTGGGACGCCCGCGCCATGGCCGTTCATGCGGCGATGATTGACAGGATGGACCAGGGCATAGGCCGAATCATTAAAACATTAAAGGAAACAGGAGTACTTGACAATACCTTGATCGTATTTTTAAGCGATAACGGTGCAAGTCCTGAAAGCTCTGCAGGGTATGGACCAGGATTTGACAGGCCCAGTCAGACCCGTGAAGGAGAAAAAGTAGCTTACCCCACTGAAAAAGACGTACTGCCTGGCCCGGAGACAACCTTTGGTTCCATAGGGCAACGCTGGGCAAATGTTGCAAATACTCCCTTCCGTTTCTGGAAAGCGGAGTCTTATGAAGGCGGGGTGCATACCCCTATGATTGCCTACTGGCCCAAAGGCCTCACTGCAAAAAAGGGAACCATTACCACACAAGTTGCGCACGTAATGGATTTTATGCCCACATTTATAGAGATTGCAGGAGCCACATATCCTGAAAATTACAACGGCAATACCATTACCCCCGTGCAGGGTCTGAGCCTGCTACCCATCTTGAAGGGAGAGGACAGGCCAGGGCACGATATGTTGTTCAATGAACACTATGGGGCAAAATATGCACGCTCTGGTGCATGGAAGATTGTACAAAAATCTGGTAACAAAGATAATGAGTGGCATTTGTACAACCTTGAAAACGACCCTACCGAAACAAACGACATAGCTTCAGGAAATCCTGAGAAGCTCCAAGAGCTGGAGACCGCATGGAAACAGTGGGCACAATCCCACAACGTGCTTCCCAAAAGGAAATAAAGATCTATGGCTTTCGCCGAAAGGCAATTAAAAAAAGACCCGTTGCATACTGCCCACGGGTCTTTTTACATTTTATGCCATGTATGGCCCACGGGGATTGTTTAATGTAAACATGGATTTTTAACCCTCATTAAATGATAAAGCTTTTTTAAAAAATATCTTAATTTATAAAATACACTTATTTTGCCATCAAAACCTACTTGACCATGGCTTCTGGATTTTTTGCACTTCTTGATGATATTGCCTCTTTAATGGATGACGTTGCCACGATGGGCAAGGTTGCCGGTAAAAAAACGGCGGGGATACTGGGTGATGATCTTGCGGTCAATGCCGAAAAAGCCTCTGGCTTCATGTCATCACGCGAGTTGCCCGTGCTATGGGCAATATCCAAAGGGTCGTTGCTAAACAAGGTAATCATATTGCCCATTGCGTTCTTGCTGAGTGCCTTTGTGCCGGCAGCAATAACCATAATCCTCATATTGGGCGGGTTGTACCTGGCGTTTGAAGGGGTAGAAAAAATATATGAATTCTTTTTTCCCCATGCGCGTCATGAAGAAGCACCCCCGCAGGAAATGACCGAAGAGGAGATCCTGAGCCATGAAAAGGAAAAAATAAAATCTGCCATCCTTACTGATTTTATACTTTCTATAGAAATCGTGATCATCGCGCTGGGCAGTGTGGCACAAGAGTCGCTCACCACGCAGGTTATCGTGGTGTCATTGATTGCCCTTGTGGCTACCATAGGTGTTTATGGTATTGTGGCCCTCATCGTGCGTATGGATGAATTTGGCCTTAAACTCATAAACCTCAATGAAGAAGATGATAGTTTTTCTGACAAGGTTGGGAAATTTCTTGTTGCTGCCCTGCCCAGGGTCATCAAGGGGTTGTCAATAATAGGTACGGTGGCACTGTTGACCGTTTCTGGTGGTATTTTTGTGCATAACCTGCATTTTTTTCATGCCCTTGAAGAAAGTATTCACATGCCTGCCATCATTTTTGAACTATTGGTAGGGCTCATCGTGGGCATCGTGGTCCTTGCGGTGGTCATGCTTGCCAGCAAAATCTATAGGAAGGTTTTTAAAAGGTGAGGGGCCTTGCTTGTTCTTTATTATATAATGAGTTGCTAAACTATACTTTGTATTATATGGGTGAGGATGTCAATTGATAAGGTCCTCAATTTTTTCATGGTTATCCTCTTTTAAAAACTCTGTGGGTGTTAGCCCAAACTGTTTATGAAAAAGTTTGCCAAAATAAGTGTGAGAATTAAAACCAACCATTTCTGAAACCTCGTTTATCTTATATTTTTTACTTCTTAAAAGTTCAGCTGCATATTTTAACTTTGTAATGTTTATGAGCTCATTTGGGCTCATATTAGAGATATTCTTAATCTTTCTATATAGGGTGGACCTGCTCATATTCATCTTATCAGCAAGTACTTCTACATTTAGATTTGAATCTGAAATATGTTCAGAAATGTAACGATTGAACTGAATGATAAATTCATCGTCAATTTTTGAGGTCACGATGGAACGTATATGTGTTAAAGGAGAACTATTGAAATGTTTGATAAGCTTTATCCTATTGGATAATATATTATTTATCTGGGCCCTTAGGTAATCAAATGAAAAAGGTTTTGATATATAGGCATCTGCCCCACATTCCAATCCTTCTATCTTTGCAATCATTGATTGTTTTGCTGTAAGCAATATCACAGGGATGTGACTAGTTTCAATATTTTGCTTAATACTTTTACTAAGCTGAAAGCCCGTCATCCCGTCCATTTTTACATCACTTATAACAAGGTCAATACGAGTATCTATTATAATATGCATTGCCATTTCTGCACTAGAAACCTTGTGAATGTTATAATCCCTTGATAATTCGCCACCTATGAAATTGAGAAATTCTTCACTGTCATCAACAAGTAGAAGTGTTCTGTCGTGTAGAATAAAATCATTGTTCTCAAAATTTGTCACTATCAATTTATCATCATTTGTTTTGATGTGAAACCGTTGCTTTTGAATTTTGGGGAGCTGTAAAGTAAAGGTATTGAGATTATCGATTGTGGTATCTAAGGTCAACTGTCCATGATGCATTTCTGTGAGGTTTTGAGCAAGTGATAAACCTATCCCTGTCCCTTTATTAATATCTGTTTCATTAAGCCTGTAGAAGGGTTCAAAGATTTTGTCCACTAGATTTTGTGGTATGAGCTTTCCATCATTTTGAATGTTAAAAATCACGTTGTGTTCTTCTTGGTATGCATGTATAACAACTATAGAATAACAGTATTTTAGGGCATTGCTCAATAAGTTGCTTAAAATTTTGCGTAAAGCTTCTTTATCAGCATCCAGGGTTAAATCTTCATCTGGAAGTTGCATGACAACGTCAATATTTTCATCCTTAAAGGCCTGCTTAAAGTGTTGAAATTGATTGTGCAATAGTTTTGTGAAGTTTACCTTGACAAAGTTGAACCTTAGATTTTCTGTTTCGGTTTTTCTAAAATCCAATAATTGGTTGGTCAAGTCAAGGAGTCTGTCAGTATTTCTTCTCATTATCTGGAGGGGGTCTTGGACATTTTCCAGGTTTTTCAATTTTTTTGTTAAGATATCAAGAGGACTTTTTATCAAGGTCAAAGGGGTTCTTATCTCATGGGCTACATTTGTGAAAAATTGAATTTTTGCGTGAAAGATTTCCTTTTCTTTCTGCACGTTTAATAGTGCTATTTTTCTTTCACTTTTATTTTTATTGTATTGATGATAAAATCTAAGGAGGAAAAAAACAAGCAGGGCAAAAAGCATAAAATATGAAAGTATCGCAATATGGGTGGTCCACCATGGTTTGCCTATCATCAAGGGGAGCGGTGTTGATTCACTAAAAATACCGTTACTAGTTTGTGCACGTAACAAGAAGTTATAATCCCCAGGGGGTATTTCATTGAATGTGAGAATATTTTTATTATCAAGATATATCCATTCATCATTCAACCCGTCAAGTTTATACCAGTATTTGGTCATCTTGGGAGATGAAAAACTCAATGCAGCAAAGCTTATGGTAAAGGAATTGTTGTTATAAGGCAAATCAATGCCACTTTGCAGGTCAAACCAACCCTCATCCTGATTTAAGTGTTCTTTTAAGATGGGCTTGATCAGGGCAAAATCTGTAATGACTAAGGAGGGTTTAAAAACATTAGTGAAAAAAGTTTCTGGATGAAATGATATAAGCCCTTTAAATCCCCCAAAAAATAAGGTGCCGTCTTCTTTTTTATAGGCAGAATTGTAATTAAATTGATTGCTTAGAATACCATTTTGTGTTGAAAACGTTTGAAATTTATGGCTATACTTAATGAAACGTACTAAACCCTTTGAAGTACTTATCCATAAATCTCCACTATTATCTTCAATTATAGAATAGAGGATATTGCTGGGCAATCCATCCTGTGTGGTGAAAGTCTTGAATGCCTCTATGCCGGGTTCATAGATGCTTAGTCCATTTTCAGTAGTGAGCCATATATTTTCCTGGCTATCCTTAAATATATGATTGATAATATTGCTTTTCAGCGAATAGGTACCTTTTACATTATAATTGACTATTTCCTTTTCATTTCTTTTTTTTCGAAGAATTCCATTTTTTTGGGTGCCAAACCAGTAATCACCGGTACTGGTCTCTAAGAAGGTTTTATAAAAATAGTCAGGTGAAAAATTCTCAAATTGTTGAAACCCTGAATTTTCATACACATATACCCCAGCAGGAGTGAGTATTAAGACTTCTCCGGAAGAGGTCATTGCAAGATTGAAAACAAAATTATTCTGAAGTTGGGGAAAGTATTTGCTCAGGTCATAATGCGAAATCAATTTCTCAGATTTTAAATCAATTAAATCCAGGCCGTTTCTAAAATATCCCACAAAAAGTGTGTCACCCTTAATAAGCAGGGAGTGGACATTTTTATGCAGTTTTTCATTTTTTGAAGATAAATGGGATAAATCATATTTACTGAATCTTTCCTTCGCAAATTCAAATTTATTAAGTCCAGCATCTTCTGTGGCAATCCACATGGTTTCATTAGGACCCTCAATGATGGCACTTACCGCATTCCCAGAAATTGAATTTTTCCCACTCATGGGGAAGTATCTTCTAAACGGGGTATAGGGCTTGGTCAAGTAGCTAATCCCGCCAAAATATGTACCCAGCCATGCCCCACCTTCATTGTCTATTGTGATAGAATACACTGCATTGTCTGAAATAGAAAATTTATCTGAATGGTCTTTTTGAAGATGTACCAGTTTTTTAGATTCTAGGTTATAAATGAATAAACCAGACTCTGAAGCAATCCAGATATCTTTATTGTCATAAACCTTTATGTCACGTATCAAGTCAAGACCTTGGTCATTATCAATGAGTGGGGTGGTTGAACCCTTTGACAAATCATATATGAATAAACTTGAATTGTTTGTGCTAAACAATATCTTGCCATCAAGAGCAAGTGAAATATTTGTTAGGGCCAGGTGCTGGAGGTCCTTTGGTAACGTATAGGCTGTCGTATCAATTTTGTTTGTGCCTTGTTTAAATATTGATTTTTTTGAGGCGTACCATAATACATTATCCACATCCTTATCAATAGCTATAATGGGTGGTGCCATAGAAGGTACGGGTTGATAGCCGTTCAACGTTTTATCAATATAGAAAAGCTTGGTGCCTGAATTGAACCATATTATATTTTTTCTGTCAACCGTAATTTGTTTAACAGGCTTGTTATTAATAAATATGGATTTGAATTTTTCAGTTTCCTTGTTGAACATGAACAATCCTGAATTTGTACCTATCAATAATTGATTTTCATATTCATATATGCATTTAACCACATTTCCCGTAGTGTTTGAAGCTAAAGTATTAGAAAGTCTATAAATTTTGAATTCATATCCATCAAACCTGTTTAAACCATCTTGGGTGCCAAACCACATAAAGCCTTTTTCATCTTGAATTGAGCAAAATACGGTATTATGGGAGAGGCCATCCTCAACCACATAGTGTTTAAAAAAATATTCTTGACCATATAAATAAGAAACAAAGAACAAGAAAAGATTTATCAAGAATAATCGCCTATAAGATTTAAACAGTCCCATTATTTAAAATATACATGAATGGCTATTAACCATATAAATTATAATTGCTTCATCAAGAAAATCTTTACCTCATCCAGTTTTTAATAAGATGTTTCTTAATATTCAAAATTCACACCATTTATCCAAAGTCAGAAAAAGCTATTTTCTTGTTTAGGGTTTTAAGTGAGTTCATTCTACTTTCAATGTGGTGTTTATAATGCTTTTTCAATCAAAAAATACAAATACTTCCACATTTACAACCTTGCCCCAGTCAATTTAAGGATTCTATGGCTGAGATGGTTCTTAATTCTATACTGAGATTAACATAATTATTTCATAACCTCAATATATCGTGTCAATATATCATTTGGACTAGTAAATGAAACAATAGTTTTAAAAAATGAATAACACATTTCAAAAGGCATTCATCATTATAGATATCTTGCACTTTGTCAATATGTCATAAAACATATGTTTTGATTAAATATATATCAAAAATGTCATTCATATTGTACGATTTTGATATCTAACAAATTTTATTATGGATTTAAAATTTAGGAATATTCCCTCACACAATTATCTGCAATTATTTTCAATAGTATTCTTATTGATTTCTTTTCCGGTATTATCGCAGGAGGTTACTGTTACGGGTAAGGTAACTTCGGCAAATGATGATTTTCCACTTCCCGGTGTTTCGGTTTTAGTATTAAACAGTAACCGTGGTACAGCAACTGACCTAGACGGTAATTATTCAATACGTACTGGGGCAAATGATATTTTGTTATTCTCATATGTAGGTTTTGTTGAAAAAACGATATCGATTGAGAAAAGGGAAACTATCAACGTAGCGCTTGTGACATCAACATCAGAATTAGATGAAGTTGTTGTCGTGGGGTATGGTACGGTTAAGAAAAGCGATTTGACGGGGGCAGTGTCCCAGTTTAAACCAGAAGACATGGAAGAACTACCTATATCTTCTGTAGATCAAATGCTACAGGGCAGGGTATCAGGTGTACAAATCACCCAGAGTTCTGGTGCACCGGGTGCAGGTTTAAGTTTTAATATAAGGGGGGGCAACTCCCTAGGCTCAAACCAACCTTTAATAGTAATCGATGGTTACCCTATAGATTCAAATGCAGGTAATAATTCCCTGGGAGGTGACCGTTCTATAAGTGATCAACCCGCTAATAATGCCTTGACAAACCTTAACCCCAATGATATTGAGTCGGTTGAAATACTCAAGGACGCCTCATCTACCGCTATTTATGGATCACGGGGAGCTAATGGTGTGGTACTGATAACCACCAAATCAGGTAAGCAGGGCAAAGATGTAATTTCTGTAAACTACAGAAGTGATATTTCTTCGGTTCGCAATAAAATCGATGTATTAAACAGTAAGGATTATATTAATTACAGAAATGAAGGCGCAACAAACGATGGACTTGAACCGGTTTTTGATGCTGATGAAATAGAAGCATTAAGTGGTGTTAACAATAATTGGCAGGATGAAATATTTCAGACAGCTGTTTCACAGGACGTCCAAGTATCATTGACCGGGGGATCATCAAATTCAAGATACGCTGCAATTGCAAACTATTATGACAATCAGGGTATTGTAAGAAATTCCAATTTTAAAAGAGGAAGTATTCGTCTTAACTATCAAAGAGATATAAGTGATAATTTCAATTTTAGATTAAATATGGCTGCTACTAAAACCGGCTCAGATTTCCAGATTAATTCTGGTAGGGAAGGATTGGTTTCCAGTAATGTGATAACAAGTGCATTGTTCTTTCGTCCATTTGACCAAGGATTTGATGAATTTGGAGACATAGAGCAAGAAGTTGCCAACAATCCCTTGACCATACTCAACCTGGTAAGGGATGAACGTGAAAACACATTTGTTTTGAGCAATTTTCAATCTGAATTAAAGTTCACAGATTCATTTTCCCTAAAAACTAACCTGGGTCTTAACAATAACAATGGTTCAAGAAGGGCCTATTTTCCCAGGGGCACTTTTTTAGGTGATCAACGCGAGGGGTACGCATTTCAGGCAAATAACAGCCTATTTAATTATCTTATAGAAAACACCCTGAACTACGTCAAGGATTTTGGTACAAGTAGGATAAATGCAGTAGGAGGATATAGTTGGCAAGCTTGGCAAAGCCGGGGGATAGGAACACCGGCATCAGGGTTTGTCAACGATAACCTTACTTTTGAAAACTTTGAATCAGCAACTTCTCCCGGTATTTCTAATACGAGGCATCAAGAGTGGGCGTTGTCATCTTTTTTGGGAAGAATAAATTACTCATTGTTGGACAGGTATCTATTTACGGTCACAGGAAGAGCTGACGGCTCAACCCGCCTAGCCGCAGGTAATAAATGGGCTTTCTTTCCATCGGCGGCAATAGGCTGGCGTATAGATAAGGAACCCTTTATGAAGAATGTTAAAAGCATCAACAATTTAAAATTAAGGGCGAGTTATGGTGTGTCGGGAAATCAGAACATTAATATAGGTGCCACTCAAAACAATTTAAATACAGATAGATACCCTATAGGTGGAACTATTATAAATGGTTATGTATTACAAAACATTGCAAACCCCAATCTAGGATGGGAAACAACATCCCAATATAATGTGGGCATGGATTTAGGATTATGGAAGAACCGGGTTAAACTCGAAGCAAATTATTATCATAAAACAACAACAGATTTATTGATATCCTTGCCCATCCCTTCCACGACCGGTTTTGGAAGTTATATAGCAAACTCTGGAGAAGTACAAAATAACGGGCTTGAAATTGATCTTACCGCAAGAATCCTTACAAAAAAATTCAAATGGTCATTGCTGGGTAATATTTCATTTAATAGAAATGAAATGAAAAGCTTGGGTTTGCTAGGAGATGATGCATTGATTTTTGGCCCATCTTACCTTGGGGCTGGTAACGCCCTAAACCAACCTATACATGTTGCCGCGGTGGGCAATCCCATAGGTTCATTTTATGGATATCAAGTAGATGGTGTTTATCAAAACCAGCAAGAAGTTGATCAAGGAGCTGAATCTAATGCAAAACCGGGAGATATAAGGTTTGTTGATATAAATGATGATGGACAGATAACCGCAGATGATAGATCTATAATAGGAAACCCCAATCCTGATTATATTTTTGGCCTTACTAGTGAGTTTAAATGGAATAATCTTTCATTATCCATATTTATTCAAGGAGTAATTGGTAATGAAATTGCAAACCTAAACAACTTTAGGCTGGATGCTCTTTCAGGCACTTTCAACAATGTAAGGCAGGTCGCATATGACAATAGATGGACAGGAGAGGGTACAAGTAACTTATTTCCCCGCGCCAGTGCATCAGGAACTTTTTATGGGGCACGTTTTTCAAATTTTGTTCTAGAGGACGGCAGTTTCATAAGGTTGAAGAATGTGAATCTTGCCTATAACCTGTCAAATCTTGACCTGGATTTTCTTGACTCCGCCAGTATATTCTTAACTGGCACAAATCTAATTACATGGACCGACTACTCGGGCTATGACCCAGAAGTAAACGCTGATTTTAACTCGGGTCTCACGCCTGGCGTAGATAATGGCACATATCCACAGACGATAACCGTTTCACTAGGTCTTAATCTTAAATTTTAATCATGAAAAGAAAAGTAATATTCAATTGCATGGCAACCATACTTGGTTTTATGATGACCGCTTGTAGTCTAAACGAAGAGATATATGACACCGCCACTCCACAAAGTGCAATACTATCAAGGGATGATGTTGATAATGCCCTTGCGGGTGCGTACTCAAGCTTGAACAGTATATTATTGTTTGGTAGGAACGCGCTATGGAGCATGTATGGATACTCAGATGAACTATATTCAACGGTAGGTGGGCCCCCTGGGGTTATTTCAAAAAAGGTGGATTTAAATTCAGGATTTGGTCCTTTTAACGGTATCTGGTCACAGTTCTATCAGGGCATAAGTAATGCTAACGCAATCATGGATTATGTGGATTTACTAGATCTCAATCCTGAATATGAAGCAAAGGCTGTGGCTGAGGCCAAATTTTTAAGGGGATTGTATCACTTTTATCTTGTACAGTCTTATGGGGGAGTTCCTATAATGACAGAAGTGGTTGATGCAAATTCAGATTTTTATCCAGCTAGAAATACAGTAGATGAAGTATATGCACAGATCTTTAAAGATTTTGCTGATGCTGCTGAAAGTTTGCCACTGCGCCCTGAACAGCCAAGTTCAGAAACTGGAAGGGCCACGAAGGGGTCTGCCTTGGGATTTTTGGCGAAAGCCAACTTAGTATATGCAAACTATCTTGACCTGCACGGGGGTAACAGTACTGAATACTATACCAATGCCATTGAGTATTCTAATCAGGTAATCGCAAGTGGTGAGTTTCAACTAGTAGATGATTTTGACCAGCTCTGGGAAGTAAGCCAGGAAGCGGCAAATGCAGTTGAAATTGTTTTTGCGGTCAAGAATACCCGGGATCCATCAGACTTTTCAAACTCGGGCGAAGGATCCTTTATCCCTTTTCTTTTTGCGCCAAATAATAGACCTAACAGTATAGGTAGTCCTAACGGGATGGGTTCTGGTCTTTTTAGGGTGCAACCCTGGGTAATGGAGAAGTATACCCAAGGAGATTACGAGAATGATTATAGAACAGAATCTTCTTTCTTGATAGAATGGCAAGATCAGCAGAACCGTACCCATACTGTTTTTCCATTTATACCTTCACAAATTGCTGAAGGTCAATCCTATATTTCAAAATATTTTGATCCAGATGGTCTCTCAAATTTTGGGCATGAAAATGATCTCTATCTCATGCGTTATTCAGAGATTTTCTTAATTAAAGCTGAAGCAGAAAACGAGTTGAACGGTCCTACTCAAGTAGCTCTTGATGCCTTTAACGTTATTAGGGAAAGAGCAAGGCGGGCTGATGGCACACCTAGGCAAATGCCCATGGACCTTACCCTAGCAGAAGTAAGATCCAAGGAAGATATGCGGTTGAAAATATTTGATGAACGGGGGCTTGAGCTAGTTGCTGAGTATAATAGATGGCTTGATATGATACGCATGCGCTACGTTGATAATACACGAACTATGTATGAATATCAGATAGATGAATTTTTACCATCACTCATTACCGGTTTACCTAGGTATGTAAATGGGCAGTGGACCAATGGTAGAGTTCATCCATCATCAGTTTTTCCCTATGAGCCCAAATATCTATTGTGGCCCATTCCCGCAAATCAAACATCTATAAACCCTAACCTTGAACAGAATCCGGGATGGTAGGAAGTCATTTCAATTACAGAGGTTTTTACATTTAAATTCATTGATATGAAAATTAAAATTTTATGGATGGGCTTGTTCATGGTAATTATGGTCAATCTTAATGCAAATACCATTTACGTTAACCCAGGAACAGATTTGGTACAACAAGCTGTTGCCAATGCAAGTTCAGGTGATGTAATAATTATGACATCAGGTGTACACAAAATAACATCTTCAATAATTATTGATAAACAAATTACATTGAAAGGTGAGGGATGGAACAATACTTTTCTGGAAAAACACAATTTAAATCTTGAGCGCATGGCCGCCATCAGGATTCAAATGGGAGTTAATGGATGTGAACTACGGGATTTTGACCTAAGAGGTCGAGGGACAGGAGGCTCGGGTATTTTGGTTCAGTCTAATCAAAATATCCTAAGATACCTAAAGGTACACAATTGTGGGAGCGACGAAGAAAAAGCAAGTGGCCTTTTATTTCACGATTCAAATAGCAATGATTCACGAGAAATCATGGCTTATCTAAATAAAAAAGTGGGTATTTCACATTTTAACAGTAAGGGAAACTATTTAAAAAATTGCGAAGCAAATAATAATGACCTTGAGGGATTAACCATTGATTGTGGTAGTGATAACACTAAGGTGGAAAACAGTACATTTAATAATAACTGTAATCGCAATGGCCTGGGGGGAGGCGGTGTGGGTGGCGTAGGTATAGATCAATCCAATGGAGCATGGCTGGAATCATGTGCCATCAATAACTCAAATGAAAATCACGGGGTAACTATACAGAACAATTGTGGTTCTACCGATGGAGCAAGAATCTGGAATTGCACAATAAACAATAGTGGATTAAATGGAATAATGTTGAGAAACTGTACAAATCCTATTACTAATATGGGGCTACAGGGTAATTCTTTTTCTGGTAACCTAGGGGTGAACATTGAATGGGAGTGCGGCAATCCTCAACAGAATAGTACATTAAACCTAGAGGATAACAATAACATTTCAATAAATCAGGAAAGGGTAGCGATTTACCCCAATCCCGCTTCGCAAAAGGTTGTTTTTGAAATGAAGGGATTGGGATCTTTTAAAGGTCTAGAGTTTTATAATATAAATGGTCAAAGGTTAAAACCCTTAATCATAAACAATGATAATACGAACAAACCTGTTTTTCAGATTGATGTTTCTTCATATCCTAAAGGTATATATATTTATAAATACCAGGGTTCAAATGGAAATAAAACAGGTAAAATCCTTATTGATAAGTGATGCATTTTATATCAAAGATCAAAATTTGTAAACTGACCAATATGATACCTATTTTAATAAAGGAGAGCAATAAAATAAAATATTTTGTCTCTTGTTCTTTTATATTCCTACTGATAAGTTCCTGCGGCAACGACAAGCAAATGTCACAAAAAAATGAGGAGAATAGTAGACCAAATATAATACTCATAATGTCTGATGATATGGGCTATTCAGATATAGGATGTTATGGAGGGGAAATCCAAACGCCTAACCTGGATAACCTTGCAAAAAACGGAATACGCTTTACTCAATTTTATAATGCCGCTAGATGTTGTCCTACCCGGGCTTCATTATTAACAGGTTTGTATCCACATCAGGCCGGTATGGGGTGGATGACCGGGATAAGTGGAGAGAATCCTTCATATCAGGGAGACCTTAGTAAAAAAAGTATGACTTTGTCCGAAGTTGCAAAATCAGCTGGCTATTCAACATTCATGACAGGCAAATGGCATGTGAGCAAGAATGTCAAGGCAGATGGCCCTAAGGATAGCTGGCCGCTGCAACGTGGTTTTGACAGATACTATGGTACTATTCAGGGTGCGGGCAATTACTATGACCCGGCAACTCTATGTAGGGATAATACTTTAATCACACCATTTATAGATGACCAGTATCCCTCAAAGGACTATTATTATACTGATGCCA
The DNA here is from genome assembly GCA_002710685.1 of Cytophagaceae bacterium. GTDB lineage: Bacteria > Bacteroidota > Bacteroidia > Flavobacteriales > Flavobacteriaceae > Leeuwenhoekiella. The sequence continues at coordinate 60,134 of PALD01000038.1, forward strand.
TTTCTAATGAAGCCTCGAGATTTATCAAGGAGAGAGACAAGGCATCCCCATTCTTTTTATATATGCCTTATACTGCTGCTCACTGGCCCATGCAGGCCAAACCTCGGGATATAGAAAAATACAAAGGAGTCTATGATGCAGGTTGGGAAGATATACGAAAGAAAAGACTCAATAAAATGAAGGCACTGGGAATATTGACTAAGAATACAGAATTATCTCCCTTGAACACCCATCCATGGAGTGAAGAAATCTTAAAGGATGTTGAATCAGGTAGGATGGAAGTGTATGCCGCCATGATAGACGCTATGGATCAAGGAATAGGCAGGGTTCTTGAAACCCTTAAGACTGAGGGGATTTATGAGAACACCATAATCTTATTTCTTCAGGATAATGGTGGATGTGCCGAAGAAATAGGTACCGAAGGAAAAACAGGGCCATGGGCCAGCAGTCCTGATGAGCTAAAACCTTTGGCAAAGGATGAAATAGAATATAACGTAATACCTAGGGTCACACGACAAGGAAAACCCATAATGAAAGGAAAAGATATCAAGGGTGGCCCCGAAACATCCTACGTGGCATATGGCCAACCGTGGGCCAATGTTTCAAACACCCCTTTTCGTGAATTTAAACACTGGGTTCATGAAGGAGGAATTGCCACTCCTTTAATTGTCCATTACCCTAAAATGATAAAAAATAATAACAGTTTAAATCCTTTTCCCAGCCACATCATTGATATTATGCCCACCATGGTTGAACTCATGGGGGCAAAATATCCCAAAACCAAAGATGGAGAAGCAATACCCCCTATGGAAGGGATAAGTCTGGTGCCATTCTTCAAGGGAGAAAAGGCTCAACGGGAAGGCCCTATCTACTGGGAACATGAGATGAACAGGGCAGTGAGATGGGGAGATTGGAAACTGGTTTCTAAGGGAGAGTTGCTTGATGGGGCTTACGCCAAATGGACTAATTCCAAACTTGGGAAATGGGAGTTGTACAATATAGCTGAAGACCGTAGTGAGCTTCATGATCTAGCAGGTCAATATCCAGATAAAGTAAAGCTGATGTCAGAAATGTGGGATGATTACGCTGAAAGAATTTCAGTTTTTCCTAATCCCTGGCATCCCAAGTAAAAGCACAGTACATGATTAAAAAATATAGGTATGGCCTTAATACCGGTAATGTAGTAACACTATTTCTCTTAGTTCTAGTCATGAATTCCTGTAAACCTGATGACATTAGTGTTGACCTGGATCAGCAAGAAGAAGTAGAGGAAGAGATGAAAGGTATAGAATGGGATCAATCTACTCTTACAAAAATCGCAGATGGCAACTATGCCCGCGTTAAGGAACTTGATAATCTAGACCTCATTGCAGTTTATTCACGAGGAAATAGCGTATATGTAAAATATAGCAAAGACAGGGGCAGGACATGGCAAAATGAACAATTGATAGCCGAGGGTAATGAAAATTATATCATGACTAATGCCGAAGCCATACAACTTGAAAACAAAAAAATCATCGTTGCCTTTAATAGAAGGGTAAAGGATGAATACTGGGATGAGGATTTTACCTATGGAATACTGATAGTTTCAACGCTGGACTATGGAGAAACCTGGACATCCCCACAACTCATTTATGAGGCAGGAAATACAAATAGGAGGGGGTGTTGGGAACCTGCATTGCTGCAATTGCCAGGTGGCGAAGTACATTGCTATTTCGCAAATGAATTTCCATATCAAAATTCTAATGAACAGGAAATATCCTTGTTAAGATCTAGTGATGATGGTGAAAACTGGTCAACAGAAATTGAAACAGTCTGTTATGCTTCAAGTGCACGGGATGGTATGCCAGTTGCCATTATACAAGGCGATAATATACTCCTCTCTATTGAAGATAATAGTAACGGCCACGTCCTCCAACCTAGTATCATCAAAGAATCAATTGAAGACAACTGGCAGCATGGCCCTGTAGGTGCAAATGATGAAAGAAGAACGCATTTAGTTCCTTCGTTTGCACAAGATCGCTATGCAGGAGCTCCATATATTGCAATAACTATAAATGATGAGTTGCTCCTTTCTTTTCAAGATAGATTGGGAAGACAAAGAGATAATGAAATCTGCAAAGTATTGCTGGCGACAAATGCTGACGGCTCATTCATAAGTGAAGATATACCCTTTGACATTTCAGGTGACAACCATACAAAATGGAACTCCCTCGAAGTATTGAGTATTGGAGAAATTATTGTCGTTACCAGTACAGATGCTTATCAAAAAGGCATTTACATGATTACGGGAACAATTGAAAATCAATAAACATTAAAAGACCTAACCTTAATTATTTATTTGAAGCACCCATGAATATTATAAAACTAATAAAACCTCTTCTTTGTTTATCACTACTGGCAATTGCCTCTTGCGCAGTAAAGGAGAATAAGAGGACAAATGAGGAGATTTTTTTCGCAGACCCCACAATCTATGTGGAGGGTGGCAAGTACTATCTCACGGGAACAAAAAACAGGGAACCCTTAGGTTTTGCTATGCTTGAGTCAAAAGATTTAAAAAATTGGAAAACACCAGGGGCAGATTCATTATATATGATTTTGAAAAGGGAGGATACCTATGCCGGGGATAAGGGAATCTGGGCACCACAAATATTAAAGGAAGATGGTGATTATTATATGACCTATACCTCAAATGAACAAACATGTATCGCTAAGGCAAAATCACTATGGGGACCTTATAAAATGTCTAGTAACAATCCTATAGATTTATCTGAAAAAAATATAGATTCCTATCTTTTTAAGGATGATAATGGAACCTATTACTTGTATCATGTACGTTTTAACAAAGGGAACTATCTATGGGTTTCTGAATATGATTTTGAAACAGGTAAGATTAAACCCAATACACTTAGCAAGGTTTTTAATAAAACACAAGATTGGGAAGACACACCAAACTATGAATCCAATCCTATTATGGAAGGCCCCACGGTAATTAAAATGAATGATAAATATTACCTCTTTTATTCGGCTAATCATTTTAGGAATATAGATTATGGGGTGGGCTATGCAACTTCTGATTCGCCATACGGACCCTGGGTTAAAAATACAGAGAACCCCATAATTCATAGAACAATTGTAGGTGAGAATGGTTCAGGTCATGGAGATATTTTTAAAGGGCTGGATGACAAGTTATATTATGTTTACCATACCCATAACTCAGATTCTACAGTAGTGCCACGCCGCACCAGGATTGTTCCACTAAATCTTAAATGGAACTCAAGTAAGAAAATGTATGATATCACGGCAGATAAGGATAATGTCATTATACCTAAAATCATGAGATAAACATAACAAGTATAATTTCCCGTAGAATTTTGAGGATAGTTTTGATTAGTAAAATTCCGTTAATCCTCTATTATAAAAGGCCCAATATTGGGCCTTTTATATTTCATTAGGATATGTATGTATTTGAGTCCATGAATAATGACACTGTCCGAATAAGTGTGTAAGTTGAAAATAACGGGGGTTGGACTTTATTAGAGTCTGACCCTTTTTCATGGATTGTAAGGAACTGGTTCAGGATAATGCCCCGGTTCCTGATGGGCATGGACCATTTCTTGGTGGCCTCCCTTGTTGCCCAATATACGGATTTCATCACCGCGTCGTCGGTCGGGAAGGAAAGCTTGTTCTTGGTGTACTTCCTGATCTTCCCGTTCAGGTTCTCTATAAGGTTGGTGGTATAGATGATCTTTCGTATCTCGAGGGGGAACTCATAAAACACGGTGAGTTCGTCCCAGTTGTCCCTCCAGCTTTTTATGGCATAGGAGTATTTGCCCTCCCATTTTTTGGCGAAGTCCTCCAGGGCAGCCTTTGCGGCCTTCTCGTTGGGGGCATTGTAGATGCCCTTCATGTCGGCGGTGAACGCCTTATTGTCCTTCCATATCACGTAGCGGCAGGCATTTCGTATCTGGTGCACCACGCATATCTGTGTCCTGGATTCCGGGAAGACGTTCCTGATGGTGTCGGTGAACCCGTTCAGGTTTTCAGTGGCGGTGATCAGGATATCCTCGGTGCCACGGGCCTTCATAACGGTGAGCACCGACATCCAGAAGGCCGCCGATTCGTTCTTGCCCGGCCAGAGGCCGAGCACCTCCTTTTTGCCGTCCCTGCGCAGGCCCACGGCCACATAGACGGTCTTGTTGATTACCTTGGAGGATTCCCTGACCTTGAAGATGATCGCGTCCATCCATACGATTGGGTAAACGGACTCCAAGGGACGGTTCTGCCAGGCGATAATGTCGTCCGCCACCTTTTCGGTGGTCCTTGATATGGTGGAAGTGGATACCTCAAAGCCATAGGCTTCCCGTATCTGCTACTCTATGTCGCTGACCGACTTGCCCTTGGCATATAGGGATACGATGATGTTTTCGATGCCGTCCGCCATGTTGCCCTGTTTTGGGACGACCATGGGGTAGAAACTGGTATCCCTGTCCCTGGGGACGGATATCTCGGACTCCCCGAGGGAGGTCCTCACTTTCTTTTTGGAGTGCCCGTTGCGCTTGTTGGCATTGGACGAGCGCCGGTGCCTTTCATAATCCAGGTGGCCGTCCAGTTCCCCTTCGAGCATCTTCTCGATGCCGCGTTTCTGGAGTTCCTTCAGAAAATCGTTGAGCTCGTCTCCCGATTTGAACTGCTTCAGGAAATCGTCGTTGAACAGTTCTTATTCCTTCATAATGTGAAAATATTTAAAATTGGACAAAAAGTTAGCGGGGCATGCCCCCGCTAATTTCTATTTACACACTTTATGAGATAGTCCTATAAAAAGCAGAATTTAGAGAGATAGGGTATTCATGAAATCTCTGATTTTTTCTATAATTTCATCACCATATTCTTCTAGTGCAAAATGACCAGTATCATAGATATTATAGTCTATCTTCTTAACATCTCTCTTAAATGCTTTGGCCCCAGACTCAGGAAAATATTCATCGTTCTTGCCCCAAGTAATTAAAAGTGGAGGCTGATAATCTCTAAGATATTTTTGCCATTTAGGATATAAATTTAAATTGTTTTGATAATCATACCATAGGTCTAGATTTACTTTGTGCGCATGGGGGCGTTGCATTCTCAGAAAATCCAGATGCCAGCAATCTGGATTGATGCTTTCGGCATCTTGGGTGCCATGAGTGTAATCCCACTTTAATCCATCCAGGGTAAAAGCAGATAACAGGGCATTTTCTGTTTCTTCTGTTCTATTTGCCCACATTTTTTTAATTCCTTTCCATACCTCGCCAATTCCTTCTTTATACGCATTGCCATTTTGCGTTAATATGGCAGTTACTTTATCAGGATTAGCTGTTGCAATCCTAAAGCCTACTGGTGCACCATAATCCTGCATCATTATAGCATAATGGTCTATTTTCAACAAATTTATAAATGAATTCATTGTTTGAGATATATTGTCAAACGTATATGTATACTGGTCTGGTGCCGGAAAATCACTGAGGCCAAATCCTGGGTAATCAGGTGCGATTAAATGATATTCATCAGATAATTGGGTCAATACTTTCCGATATTGATGAGAAGAAGAAGGATAGCCATGCAATAAAATAATTGTTGGGTTTTCAGGATTTCCAGCTTCTCTATAAGCTATTGAAACTCCATCAACTTCCTTTTTCTTGAATTTGGTCTTTTCTAATGGTTTCATAAACTTCATTTTTAATTTTATACCGAACATTCGGTAAATTTGAAAGTTAAATTTTTTATTTTATATAACGTTCTTCAATATTCTTTAGCGTTTTAATAAAAATATCTGCATCGTTTAGCCCAGTAGCTAGGATTAAACTTCCCTGTATGTCAATCAAAGTTTGGTGGGCGTATTGCGTTGCTATTTCCTGTGGAAAGTCAAATGCAACGCCCAATTGCTCAAAAACAGTTATCCACTGTTGTAAACCAGATGTTATTTGATTTGCAAAAAGCTTGTTTCCCGTTTCAAGTGAAAATACATTAAAAACACAAGGTTTATGCCCCCCTCCATACAACAATTTTATTTGTTCAAGGGATTGTTTCAACCGCAATTGTGGAGTATCTTTTGGGTTTGCCAAAATCTCAAATATGTTCTTCTGTACCCAGTCACCTAAATAGTCGAAAACAGCTTCTGCCATTTCCTGTTTTCCATTAGGAAATCTGTGGTAAAGACTAGCCTTCTTAAGGCCAGTAGCACTTGCCAACTCTTGTAAACTGGCACCGTCGTACCCCTTTGAGCGAAAAACATTGCTCAAGCCCAATAGCACTTCATTATTTTCAGATTTCAATGGTCTCACAAGCGCAATTTATAAATTAATAATTGAATAACCTGACGTTCGGTAAAATACTCTCATAATTGTATAAGTTTCTCACTACTTTTCTAGCAAGAGTGCCCCCTCTTAATGATTTTTTCAATTTAAATGAGTTGACTATCTTTAGAAATTAATAAACAATTTGTTACTGTAAGGTTTCATTAAGGTTTAAAGAAAATATTTTATTCTTTAGTGAGTTAAAAAACAAAAAACCCTGTAAATTATTAATTTACAGGGTTTGTGAATGAGTGTAAAACTCAAAAAGTGGAGTCGGGCGGAACGACCGAAATTTTACTATATCAATGTTTGTAGGGCATTGCAAGGGCTTTAGAAAAAGGGGACACCGAATAGGTATCGGATTAACAAATTTTAACGGTTTTAAGTTTTTTGTATTGGCTATCTAGAAGATATTAAATATAAATTTGATTAGAGCCTAGAGTTTTTAATTTGATTCTCTTCTTTGGAGTTTTGTCTTGTTTCAAATAATTATAATAATTTCTAAATTCTTGTATTTCATTTTGAGTGAATAATAAGATTTAGTTTGTTTGATTACGGAAAATGGATATAGATTTTTAAATTATACTACCTGAAGAAAGCTCCGGTCGTTGGGTTACTTAACTAATTTTTTCGGTAAGATTTTAAATGAATTAACATGTTAGATAGGTTTGTACTGTAAATTGTTCGCAGAGTTGTACTTTGTATACTGATTCACAGGGTGCCCGCCCTGGTGTAGGGCCGGCGGCGGGTTGTGAATTACTTTACAATTCTATTTCAGTATGTAATTCAATTAGGGTGTGCTATGTTAGTGATCTTAAAATCAATGGGTTCTCGGTGTAGTTTTTCAGCTTTTAAAGGAAAAAAATGACTATAATTTATTTACAATCATTCATCTCTAATGTATGCAGAATAATACTCATTTTTAGAAAAGGCTTACTACCTTCTTTAAACTATGTAGAATCTTAATTCTTTGAAAAGGCTGATATTCTAATTTAATAAAAGGAGTTCTTTCACTCTCCCAATGCCATTCTTCTGTAGGCTTCCCTAAAAACAGGACAGTTGTTAATTCGAATTTACTAATTTTAAATTCACACTGTCACGATGAAAAACAGCAAGTTTAGTGAGAGCCAAATCATCAAGGCTCTAAAAGAAAATAAACAAGGAAGATCTGTAGGCGATCTATCTAGAGAATTAGGGATCGATAAAAGTACTTTTTACTATTGGCGCAAGAAGTATGGAGGGATGGAACAACAGCAGCCTAAGCGTTTAAAAGAGCTTGAAGAAGAGAATGCACGCCTCAAACAAATGTATGCAGATGTAAGCCTGGACAACAAAATGCTCAAAGACGTTTTATCAAAAAAGTTCTAAGACCTTCCGACAAAAGGGTTCGAGCCAAGTATCTTATCAAGGAATATGTAGTGTCGGTTGTACGAGCCTGTAATGTTGTAGGGCTTACCAGATCAATGTGGTACTACCAGAGTAAGAAGGACGATACCCAAGTCATTGATAAGCTGACAGCGCTAGCAGAAGCTTACCCTACCAGAGGATTTGATGAATATAATTACAAGATCCGTCGTGAAGGTCTGAAATGGAACAGAAAGCGTGTATTGCGAGTTTATCGAGAGATGAAGCTCAGTCTTGGCGTAAACATAAGAAGCGTTTAATAAAACGCGTAAAGCAACCTTTAGAAACACCATCAGCGCTCAATGAGTGTTGGAGTATGGATTTTATGAGTGATGCTCTTACTGATGGTAGAAAGCTCAGAGTATTTAATGTTATTGATGACTGCAATAGAGAAGCTCTTGCTATAGATGCCGGACTTTCCTATCCAGCCAGAGCTGTAGTTGAAACTTTAAATAATTTAAAAGAAGAACTTGGAGCTCCCAAATACATCAGATGTGACAATGGCCCTGAATTTCTATCCAAGACTTTTACTAAATGGTGTATGACTAATTGTATCGAAATCAAGTATACACAACCGGGTAAGCCCATGCAGAATGGATATATAGAACGTTTTAACCGCTTCTTTAGAGAAGATATTTTGGATGCCTATTACTTTAATGATATTCATCAACTTCAAAAAATCAGCGATAACTGGAAGGAAGATTTGTAATGCTCCCTAAAAACTAGACCATTTGCTTGGTTAAAAAACGAAAGTTTAAATTTAACCAAGATTATGAAAGGAAA
>PALD01000039.1 GCA_002710685.1 Cytophagaceae bacterium
AAAGTTATGAAAACTAAGAAAGAAAATAAAAACAAAACGTGGATACAATACGGAATTTTTGCCATAGTGGCCATTACACTTTACGCAACTGGTTTACATACCGAAGTTATAGGTTTTGCGCAACGCGGATTACTTGCTACAGGTTTGATGAATCCTGATGTAGAAGAAATTGCGCAGGTAAGAAACAATGAAAAGAACGATGATAAGGCATCAATATCAAATCTTACAAAAGCAGATTTGAACCTTAAATTGATTGACGCTGAAGGCAAAACAAGGTCATTGAAAGAATTTAAAAGCAAGGTCATATTTTTGAATTTTTGGGCAACTTGGTGTCCGCCTTGTATTGCCGAAATGCCGAGCATCGATAAATTGCACGAGGAAATGGGTGATGAAGTTGCGTTTGTAATATTGTCCTTCGATGACGATTTTGAAAAGGCTAAAGATTTTGATAAGCGCAAGGGTTATGATTTACCGATTTACGCTCCTGCGAGTAATCTTCCAGAAATGTTCCAATCATCTTCATTACCAACAACCTACATAATTGATGCGGCTGGCAATTTGGCTTTGACTCATAAAGGTATGGCCGATTACAATGACCCGGAATTCAAAATATTTTTGAATACTTTAGAGTAGTTTTTTTCTGAAATGGCGTGGAAATATATGAATCCATCCATCCCTTTTTGTAGTACCTAGAATCAATAGTGTAGTATGCGACATATAAAATAAAATTGGTGTTTATCCTTACGTTAATAAGCAAAATCGGGCAAACGCAAGTGATGGAAGCACCAGAATGGAAAGCTGAAGTCCACCAAGAAAGTAGGATTATGAAAGGTGATACGATAACCGTACTTTATACTTCAATAATTCCAAATTATTGGTATATGTATTCAAGCCACTTTGATCCTAACCTTGGCCCAATGATCACCTACTTAATGAAAATGAAAGTTTAAAACCTTTATTTTCCTACAAAGCAGAAAATAAATTCTTGCCAATAATTGACCCTATTTACTAAATGCGCTCGGATTTATAAAAAATCTTAGGATATAGAACAGACTCTTAGCATTCACCATATCTATTTATGGGCGACTCACTAATCTAAGAAATCTGTTCGATTTAAATTTAGGAATCGGAATGCTCGTTTACATATTCCTTGAGGAACTGCTCCAGTTCGGGCACATCACATTCAAAACCCATTTCTTCGGCTTGTTCAATCACTTCTTCTCCGGTCATGTTTTTCTGGCACCCTATATGCATCATCACGAAGGCACCAGAGCGCTTTCCAGATTTGCAATGAACCACAATGGGTGTGGGGAGGTCTTCAAGTTCCTGTCGGAACTCATCGACTATTGCCTCTGATAAGTTATCCTCAGATACTGCAATATGTCTGTATTTAAGGTTATAATCCTTAGCTAGCTCTTTTTCTTTCTCTGGGGAAACATTTTGCTCTTCTTCAGCGGTCTGCAAATTAATGACCGACTTAAAACCCTTATCTGCAAAGGTTTTAAAGCTGCTTTCATTTGGGTCAAAAGCTGCCACCGAAATTTCATCATTCACTTTCTTAATTTTATTTTCCATAGTTTCTATCTTTTTTATTATCTGTTTTATTTTCAATTGGTAAATCCGCAGCCTTCCATGCCTTAAAGCTACCCGGAATGCTGTTCACATTCTGAAAGCCGTTTTTTTGTAGGAGACTGGCCGCAATGCTGGCTCTATAGCCGCTGGCGCAATACACGGCAAGATTTTGTTCTTTATCTAACGTGTCGATCTTATCAGATAAATCGCCGAGAAATATATGTGTGGCATCTGGGATATTGCCATTTTGCCATTCCTTATCCTTACGTACATCCAGTGGCTGATATTGACTTTTGTTTTGACTGAGTTCAAGTACACTGAGTTGATGCAATTTTTTAATTGGTTTAGCGGCTTCCTGCCAGGTACGCATGTTCCCCGCCAGATAGCCCTTAAAATTGGTATGTCCGGTGCGCCATAGCAGAGTTACGACCCGCTCTAGATCCTTATCCTCCGGCAGGACCAGTAAAATAGGTGCGTTTGTATCTATCAACCAACCGGCCCAAACTGACAAAATAGGGCGTTGTCCTATGTTAAGGGCACCTTCTATATGACCACCGCCAAAAGCCAACATATCCCGGGTATCTATAATGATCGTATCTGTGTTCTTCATTTCCTTCTCAAACTCTTTTACGCTTAAAGCCCTCACAGGCGGTGTATGACCAAAGATTTCTGGTCCCTTCGCATTGAGTTTTTTCATCTTTGGATAATGAGTAGGTACAGGAGGCGCGCTATCCTGAATGGCTTTTTTGAATTCGTCGTAAGCCTCGATCTGCATGAATGGATTATGTTTCTTCTCGTATCCAATGGTAGAATTCATACGGTCGCCTATATCAGGACCGCAAGCGGAGCCTGCTGCATGGCATGGATAAACAATCACTTCATCCCCAAGCTTGCATAAAACTTCCCGCATCGTGTTATAAAGGGCCTGTGTCAATTCATCAGTCTTCTCATCACCCAATAAATCTGGTCGTCCTATAGAATCTACAAAGAGTGAGTCCCCGGTCATTATGCCCCAAGGTTCTCCCTCGTGCGTTTCAGATAATAAATAGGATAAATGTTCTGGTGTATGACCAGGAGTATGCTTAGCTTTTACTTTGACTTGACCGAATTCAAACTCATCTCCTTCACGCACAGGTTCATGTGCAAAATCATATGTGGTATCACCTTCTACGCTCACAAAAATTTTAGCGCTTCCATTGCAACGTGATACCAGCTCACGCGCCCCGCTCATAAAATCTGCATGAGTATGGGTTTCAAAAACATGCGTGAGAGTTACACCATATTGCCGTGCTTTTTGGAGGTAAATATCAGCATCGGGACGAGGATCAATAACTGCTGCGCACCCTGCATTTTCATCACAGATAAAATATGAAACTTGGGCAATACCTTCTGCTAATATAGGTTCAAATCTTAAAGCCATATATGTCTAAAATAACAGTTTAGGCTATCTAAAATAAGGGTTTTGATGGATAAATAGGGTTAAGGAAAAACAAAAGTTCACAGGTATAACAAGAGATTAACACATTCTTTGTGAGTTGTTAATAGATTTTGAATATCAGTTATCAAGTTACATAGCAAGTTATTTGTAGATAATGTAGATTCCCATTATGAGTACAAACCACCCGAATGCCTTTTTGAGTTTCTTTCCATCAAAGAATTTGTTAAGCCAAATTCCAATAAATATACCTACAACCGAAATTGTCGTAAAAATAAGCAGGAATGTCCATTCGATATCCAAATTCTGAACATCGCCCAAAAAACCAATTATAGATTTAATCGCGATTATCAGAAGAAATGTCGCAACGGCTTTTTTCATTGGCAATTTTGCTAAAAGAACCAAAGCTGGAATAATTAAGAAGCCACCGCCTGTACCTACAATTCCAATGTTAATACCCACAATCAAACCTTCAATAATTATCAAAGGATAGTTGTACGTGATTTGAGCTTCTTGGCTAGTTTATTTTAGCTTGCTGCGAATCTTTGAAACAGATGCCAGCAACATTATAATGGAAAAAAATAGCATTATGGCTAGATTCTTATTAGCAACATAATCGCATAATTCAAAAAGTGCTTCGGGAATCGCTGGAATTAAAAATGTTCGCGTACGATATACAGCTATAAATGCTGGGACAACAAAAATAATGGCTGTTCTATAATCCACCACCCTCTTCGTCATATTTTTAATGCGCCACGAGGGATGTTGTTCCCACAACAAATAATGAATATTCTATTGCAATTATTGGATTAAGCGTAAGCGCATACACTAAGATAGGAACGGTAAGAATTGAGTCGACACCGCCAATAAAACCCAAACAAGCCCTATCAAAACAGGACCTACTTAACCTAAAATTCCTAAGATTCCATTTGTTTAAAGTATTATGGAACAAATGTACCTGTTATTATGTGCACTGTCTGTAACTGTTGTAACCGTTGCACAAGCCTTTAATTCTAAGAAAATCTCACTTATCTAAACCGCTTTTAAGCGGTTTTCTAGTTTTATACCGTGTAAATTAGCAAAATGAAGTCCCTTTAAAATGGACTTATACTCCTGATTTAACGTCATTGTGAACTTTATAAACAAGCCGAGCATTCCTGCCCCACTTTTGGTGCGTTTTTCAATAAACTTCAGGTATTTTTTGAGGTTGTAGGCGATGGCCGAGAGCTGCATGCATTTGTTGGCCTGTTTTAATCCAATAGTATTTACTTTTCTTAGCCCCATAAATTGGGTTAAGGTTCCAAAGACAGGTTCTACGGTGCTTTGTCGTTTGCCTTTCATATACCTGCCCTGTGGACTTTCTACCCGGGCGATGTTGCGCTGGTATTCTGCTCTGTAATAGGTCACGCTAAATTTCTTCTCCTGTGCACTTTTACCCAGACAACTCCTGCGTATAGGACAATCAATACACACCTGCTTGCGGGCACGGTATTCCTTTTTTCGGGTTCCGGTTCTATAATCGTTGAACTCTTTGGTAAACGGGATTATTTTGCCCTGTGGACATAGATAATGATCTTTGTTTTCAACATACTCAAAGCCATCGGGACCGCCTTTAAAAGTTCCGTGAGCAGGTATAAAACTCTTTAAGCCCTGAGCTTCTAAAAAGGCATAGTTCTCTCCGCTGCTGTAACCGGTATCGGCCACACAGTTTTCCCACACCAGTCCCTGTTGCCACAGCCGCCGCTTTACACGTTTTACAATATCGATAAGCTGCTGGTTGTCTTTTCCATCAGCATGGTAGGCCCTGATATCGGTAATTACATGATGGCCGGTGTCCACACTGAGCTGGCTCAGGTAGTTGAGCTTTCTGGCCTTGCCCGGTTTTACGCTGATCCGTGCATCGGGATCAGTGGGGCTGTAATGGGTCTTGTTGCTGGTGTACCTGCTGCCCTTGTTCCCAGCCCCCGGACGCCGGTCCTGATCTTTGGCCCAGCGCTTGTTGCGGGTGCTGAGGGCTTTTAATTCTTCTTTGCTGGCGGTTATGCTGCGCTGACTCTTATCTGATTTATCGCCTTTACTCTTGCGAAAAGGCCGCTCTTTGTCCATCGCGCTGATGTGGCGCACTTGACGAAGGTGGGCCTCCAGTTCTTCCTCGGGCACTTTAAGTTCCAAAGTGTCCATTGAGGCGTTGGCCTTTACCGGTGCACTGTCGATGGCCTGGGTATGCCCGCTTACCATCCCGGCCTCTGCACAAAGCGTGAACACTTTTGTGAAAACCCCTTCGAAGACTTCTTCAGGGAACAACTGCCGCGTGCGGCTGATGGTGGAATGCCAGGGCAATTCCTCATCAATATCGTAACCGATGAAATACAAAATATCCAAACGCATACTGCAATGCCCGATAAGCTTGCGGTCGCTGATGATGTTCTCCAGATAGCCAACCAGACAGAGCTTGAAGAACACCACCGGATCAATGCTCTTCTGGCCGCTTCTGCCATAATAGACCGTGGTAAGTTTATAGAGGTGGTCCAGATCCAACACTTCTTTTAAACGCCTGTAGAAATTGGTGCTTGGTACGCGGTCACTCAACCTAAAACTGTTGAACAGCTGCTCCTGATATACTTTTTTTCCTTGCATACCATGAAATTACAACACAGCTGTAAATTCAATATCAACCGTATGTTAGCTTTTTGCTAACTTGTGCAACAGGCACTGTTGTTACAGGACTTCAATAAAACTGCGGTGCAGTTTAAGCTTATAGTTATTTTCCATTTTCTGTTTCCCAGATACTGCTCCAGTAGTTCCTCTAAATTATGGAATGCAATATTGTCTATTCTGTCCAACATTTCCATCCGATTATGTTATAAACAAAGTGTTTATAAGTTTTATACGAACTAAACGACTCTTCCATTTTTGCAACTGGTACTTCAAGTATAGTGACATCAGTCTCTGCAATTGCGTATATTTAACTTTTTGTATTTCCCAATCAAAAATTGATTGATATTGCTCAAGTATAAAAGGTATTGATCCGGTAATTGCGAATAATCTGATTATCAAAACAGAAAATTTCAAACGTATTTCGACTGCAAAGAAAGCTGCTGCATTTGCAGGCGTATGTCCGTATCCCAATTCATCGGGAAAAATGTCATTGAAGGCAAAAACAAGCCATATGGCCGATAAAAAATTAAAATCCTTGTTGTTCCTTGCTGCAAAAACTGCTGTGGCGCATAACAAGGAATACAGTTTATATGCCGAACGAAAAAAACTTGAAGGAAAGCCTTATTTATTGATAATGAATAACGTATCCAACAAAATGCTAAGCACGGTATATGGTGTTATCCAGAGTAGAAGACCTTATGACCTAAACCACATTTGTAGTGACCCCAGAAAAAGTGTTTTTCTAAATACTCCGAATTAATATCTGAGCAGCAATAGATCTATGTGTTGAACCGCTACTATATTTTAGGTGTATAAATCGGTATTCTAGTCGTTCCGCAAAAGGGTAGTAGGCAATTATTGATTGAATAAGACTAAACGAACGTTTTTCTAAATTCACGTGGAGTGCAATTGTTGATTCGCTTGAACGCTAAATTGAAACGGCTCAATGAGTTGAATCCGCATTCATAGGAAATATCGGTAATGCTCTTGTCAGTCGAAACCAATTTCCGCTGGGCCTGGGTAATTCTTTCCTGAACAATATATCCATTGAGTGTCATCCCAAAAGCCTTTTTGAAAACCACATTGGCATAGTCCGGATGCAGTCCTACCTCTTCGCCAATATCTGCGGCCTTGATCGGTCGGGAATAATTTTGGGCTATGTACATGGCGATTCGTTCTACATAACTTATTTCGCCTGAATGGATTTGTGTACCCTCATTTTCTTTTTTTGGCAGAACCTTATCTGCCATTCGTATCAATCTCGCATGCATTTCGAGCAATACTGTTTCTCTTCCATTTTTTGAAGATAGGTCCTTGATCCAGTTGTTTAAAAGAAATTCGTCATAAATAGATAGTGCTCTTGAATTTTCGATGAGCACTTCTCCCTTTAGCACTCGGTCAATATAGAAACCTGGAAGTTTCCATTCCAAAAATTGGGTCAAAGGAATCGTACAGACATAATATGGGGCGGATTTATCATAACTTACAATTTGATGGGGAACGAGTCCCCAGAACAATGCCAATCTATTCTTCGGTATGGTTATTTTGGAGCCGCGAAATAAATAGGTCAAACTACCTTCGGTAAGATAATTGATCTCGATTTCATTGTGTCGGTCGGGTTTTTGCATCAAACCTGGCTTCCATAGTTCACAGGTCAATCCGTAGGGTCTAAATGCACCACGCTCTTTATCAAATTTCTTCAATTTCTCGGGATACAGTATGTTATTTTCCAATTTGCATTATTTTATGTAGAAAATCGAGATTAAATTTACACTATATTCAATTCTAATTGAACAATTTATATTTAGAAAAATTTATTGTCAGCGAAAGCTCAACTACATTGCAATAATGAAAAAAAATTGGGTCCCTTTAATCTTTCTATTCCTATTGGCATCCTGTATTTCTACACAAGCCGTACAAGCACAGGAGCTTAAAGGCATATCCTACAAACCGAGGATTATAAATACAACTGACCTAGGCGCCGATCCGGATGATAAACAATCCATGGTGCGTCAATTTGTAAGTGCCAATGCGTTTGATATCGAAGGATTGATCGTTGCCACAGGTTGTTGGAGAAAAACGCAGAGCAACACTAAAATGTTGGATACGCTTTTGGATGCCTACGCAGCGGCATATCCCAATCTAAAAGTTCATGCCAAGGGATATCCTTCTCCAGATTACCTAAGATCAATTTCCGTTATGGGGCAAACGGGATACGGAATGGGCGACGTGGGAACAGGAAAGGACAGTCCCGGCTCCGATCTAATTATTGCCTCGGCAGACAGGGACGACCCAAGGCCGCTTTGGGTTATGGGTTGGGGAGGTATGAACACTATCGCACAGGCGATTTGGAAAGTACGTGAAACACGGTCTGATGAAGGTTTAAAAAAATTTCTGAGTAAGCTTCGCCTTTTTGATATTCTTGGGCAAGACGATGCCGGTGCCTGGATCGCAAAGAACTTTCCCGATGTTTTCTACATCCGTGCTACCGGAGTGTACGGTTGGCAACCACCAAAAAACGGCGATTATCAACGTAATGACATTCAAAGCCATGGTTCCCTCGGCGCTGTTTATCCAGATACCCAGTGGGCCACGGAGGGAGACAGTCCCGCTTTCATGCATGTATATCCGAACGGACTCAATAATCCAGAACAAATTGGCCAGGGCGGTTGGGGCGGTCGATTTGATCCAATTAAAAAAGCCGGTATACGAAGCATGTCCGAGGTGGCAAAAATCGAGAAAGATGCAGAAACAAAATATGACCCCTATTATATGTATGGCAATACGGAAGAAGGTGCGGAGGCCATAAAACGTTACAAAGGCTACGATAACGACTTTGCTGCACGTATGGATTGGAGTATCACAAGTAAGTACGATGATGCGAACCACCACCCTGTTGCCGTGCTGAACGGGGATAGGACCAGAAAGGTTTTACATATGACCGCATCCGTTGGCGACAAAGTTGAATTAAATGCTGAGGGCTCTACGGACCCCGATGGCAATACGATTTCCTATAAATGGTCTTTTTATGATGAACCCAGTTCTTATGATGGTTCGGTTTCCATTTTGAACGACACATCTATCAAAGCTTCCATTGAGATTCCTGAAAATTCCAAGGGCAAGAATATCCATATAATCCTCGAAACATATGATAATGGTTCTCCCAATTTGTATGCCTATCGCCGAATGATCATAAATGTCAATCCATAACACTATTGAAATGAAAATGTATTTCAAATTAACGGTTTTAGCACTTTTTATTTTTTTGGCATGCAAACCGTTGGCGGCCCAAGAACCGGCCTCCAATGAAAATACTCCGGATGAGCGTTATCGCATTATCGTTACATCCGACTTTCCCATGTTTCCGGTAACCAATAGTGACCCCGATGACGTACAGTCGATTGTTCGTTTTTTACTGTATTCCAATGAACTCGATGTTGAGGGATTGATTGTCTCTGCGGGCACATTCGACATGGTAGCGGAAAAGAAAAATATGTTGGCCGTACTTGATGAATACGATAAAGTAGATGAAAATTTAAGAAAGTACGATACCAAATACCCAACGGCCGATGCATTGCGTGCCATTACCTATGAGGGAAAGGGCAATAACAATGGTATCAACATTAAATGGGGCTGTGGCAAACAACCAGTTGAAGAAATCATAGGGGAAGGTAAAAGTAGTGAAGCTTCGGATGCCATTATCGCTGCAGCGGATAAACCCGACCCTCGACCTTTATGGATCAGTGTTTGGGGAGGGCCCAGAGAAGTCGCCCAGGCCATTTGGGACGTTAGGAATACTCGGAATGAAGAAGAACTGGAAGCATTTATTGGCAAGCTAAGAATCTACTTGATAGCATGTCAGGATGCATCGCATGAATGGCTCATGAACGAATTCCCGGACCTGTTCATTATCGAATCAAGAAAAACGTATCACGGTATGTTCCGAAGCGACAGTCAAGAATGGGCCGAAGAGAACATTATTAATAATCATGGGCCGCTTTGTGCCATTTACCCTCCAAAAGCCATGGCGGGCCCCGGAGTCATCGAGGGAGACTCGCCCGCTTTTATGCATTTGATAAGTGCCAATCGGGGAATCAACAATCCAGAGGACCCAACCCAACCCAGTTGGGGCGGACAATATAAACGTATAGAAAGAACAAACCATTGGGTCGACGGCCCTGGAGAATCGACTATCTCTAAATGGAAAAACGACTTTCAGGCCGAGTTCAAGGAACGTGCGGATAGGTGCATTGGGTAATTCGCTTTAAAAATTTTTGCGATGCTATATATTAACAACTTCATTTTTCGAGTGTTTCGCAAATCGAACCTTTTTGGGAACCAATAAAAAGAGTTTCCAAATTTCTACATTCGAAATCTCTCTAATAAATATTTGATTTTTAACAGAGTATATAAATGAGTCGAGGAAGAAGCGTTGGCTTTATGCCATAGTCTTTTGATGGAAGTATTTTACGAGTTTATCTTGCGTGTATGTTATATGATAAAAACTCCACTTGCGGTGCAGGATAGATTCAATTCGCCAAAAAAAGTAGATTAAATAATTCATTCAGGTCAATATCAAATACTGGTAATTGATATCAGATGAAATTTACTTATGAAAATGAACTAATTCTGTACCTATTCCGTACCCATAGCACATAAAAAAGGCTTCCGATTACTCGAAAGCCTTGTCTTTGCTTGTAGCGGGAACTGGACTCGAACCAGTGACCTTCGGGTTATGAGCCCGACGAGCTACCTACTGCTCTATCCCGCGATATATGCGCTGTTTTTTTACTTGGTTTGCACCTTTAGGTCATTACGCTAACAAAAAACAATTCCCTTTCCTTTGATTGGGATGGCAAATATACAACGCTTTTTACGACTACACAAAACACTTTCGTAAAAATTTTTAGCCGCCTTAAAATATTATATTTTCCATAACAGTAAAGCTTTGGCTTATAGGTATCTTTAAATCTATGAGAAAATTATTTATTACTATTTTAATCCTTATTTCGGTATTTGTAATAGGCACAATTGCCCTCAATTACTATTTCAAAAACAAAATAGAATCATTTTTGTCGTCTGGCCTGCCTAAAGACATGACATTAAATTACGACAACATCGATGTGCACTCCTGGGAAGGAACGGTAACAGTAGATAATATACAGTTAAACTTAAAAAGTCCTAAAGATTCTATCTCTAAGGCACAAATTCAAACACAGAAGCTAAAACTAAAAGATCTTGACTATTGGGATTATTTTACAAAAGATAAAATTCATTTTGAGCTTATAGAATTAGGAGAATCTTCAGTTATTTATCACCAACAAAAGAAGAAAGATACCAACCAAGTATCTCAAAATAAAAATGATAGCAAGTTCAAAAAGAGTATTCAAATAAATCGCCTAAAACTGGCAAAAACCTCCCTAAAAGTACTCAAAAACGGAGCAGATTCGCTGTTACTTAATATGCCACAAACGGTAATTTCTATTGAAAATATAGAAACAAATAATGAAAAACTCAAACAACAGATTCCATTTGATTACAGCAGTATTCACATAGAATCAGACTCTATTTTTTACAGGTTAAATGCCTATGACAATTTATACGTTGATAAGTTCAGCCTAGATGATTCTACATTGATCTTAAATAATACACAAATAAAAACACGCTACAGCCAGATAGAACTGTCTCAACAAATATCAAAAGAGCGCGACCATGTTGATCTTAATATTCCCAAAATAGCCTTTAAGAGTTTCAATATAAAAGCTGAAAACAGTACAGTTTCTGCACAGGCGTCTCAAATGGATATTACACAACCGCAGTTTAAAATCTTTCGCGATAAGCTTGTTGCAGATGATCCAACTTTTAAACCGCTTTACAGCAAATCATTAAGAGATTTACCGTTTAAGCTTATGATAGATAACGCCCAAATAATGGGTGCATCTATAGAATATGAAGAAAAGGTAAAAGCTGATAATCAGGCGGGGAAGCTCTCATTTAAAAATTTACAAGCCACAATAAAAAATCTGGGGAATACTTACGCTCTGGGCGAAAAAATGACATCAATACAAGTAAATGCTTTATTTATGGAGAAAAGCCCAATAGAGGTAGATTGGTCTTTTGATGTCCAGAATAAAAATGACCAATTTAGATTTAAGGCAGATGTAGGTGAATTACCTGCAACAGCTTTAAACAGTTTTACAGAACCCAATCTTAATGTTAAACTTACAGGAGCTTTACATAAAGCATATTTTGATATTTCTGGTGATAACACTTCTTCTCATATTAATATGAAAATGAATTATGACGACTTCAAAATAGCTGTTCTCAATGACAAAAAAGAGAAGAAAAAATGGCTGATTTCAACACTGGCAAATCTTTTTGTTTCTAAAGACAGTGAAGAAAAGGGCAGCGATTCTTTTAGATCCGGCGAGGGCACAGCAGAAAGAGACACCTCTAAGTCTATTTTTAATTACCTATGGTTAAATGTAAAACAAGGATTAATATCTGTCCTAACCGGCGATGGAGAATCCTCCTAAACGTCGTTAGAAACCCAATTAAGAGCATCAAGCCTATCCTTATGCTTAAAAGATCTTACTTCTGCAGTCATAAACATTGATTTGACTTTTGAATAAAAGTACATTATAGATTTATCTGAAACCAAAGCAATTCTATTGAAGCGCTTTCTTTGATCAATTTCATAAGACAAATCGCTAAAAGCGGCGCTTATATCCAGAGGGTTTGGGGAATTATCTTCAAAATAAAGTGATATTTTTTTATGCTTGTCAAGAAGGGCGTCAACCTGATCTTTTACGTTTTCAACAAGTTCTACATCAATGTTAGAATCAACAATAAAACCAACTACGTGGTCTGCAAATTCAAATTTTCTCATAAAAAATTTGGTTTGATTTTTTATTAAATACTCGTATAAATTGCAGAAACCCAGTTAAGAGCTTCCATTCTGTTTTTAAGGGAAAAGTGTCGCATCTCTGCTTTCATGAACAAAGCTTTAAATCGTGTATAGAACGATAGTATGCTTTTATCTGAGACTATAGCTATTCTGCTATAGCGGCTATTATTTTGAATTCTATATGTAAAATCCTTCCTTATTGCATTAAAATCTACCGCTCCCGTAGTGGTATCTTCTACATATAAACTTATGCTTTCATATTTTAAAAGCGCCTCATTTATAGTCATATGAATACTATGCACTGTTTTACTATCTATCTTTTCAGAAATAATAAATCCTAGTACTTGTTCTGCAAACTCAAACTTCTCGAGGGCCATTTACACTATAAATAAAGTTGGCGAATATACGGAATAACTGCTAATATCAATAGACTTAAAACTACTGCTCAATATTAGATACTTGAAATTCAGTTAATTCACCATCCTCAAAAGACACTGCGATCTCAATAGGGTTGCAACAAACCTCACAGTCTTCTATATATGTGGTAGAAATTGAGGGATCGAGAAGCATAGAGATGTCTTCCCAACAATATGGGCATTGAAAGAAATGTTCTAACATTTAAAAATCAACATTGAGTAATTGACCAATTAATTGTAGTAATTGCAATTCTGCATACTTAGCCTCGTACTTTGCAAGGTTCTTATTCGTTTCTGCATTAAGCAGGTTTATTTGTGCCTGCCTAAACTCAATAGATGTTATAAGACCAATATTAAAGCGCTCGCGTGACCGTTCAAAATTATTTTGATTTGTAATTACGTTTTGTTCCTGAATCTCATAAACCTGTAGCAAATTTTCATAATCTCCTCTTGCATTTTCAATGTCACGCTCTACTTCCAGTTTTATTTGTTCTTTAAGTAATTCCTGATTATCTCGAGCAATCTTAGCATTGCGATACCTCACTGTTGTAGCTCCCCCATCAAATAAGTTCCAGGTGAGATTTAAACCTGCTCCTAAAGCTGTGCCTTTTTGAGTGCTCCCTGTAAAAAATGCACTTGCCGGACTGTTATTTTTATTCCAACCATAGGAACCGGTAAGCCCCACAGTGGGAAGATAGTCTGCACGTGTGGTCTTAATATCGTAATCACTTAATTCAATATTTGATTCACTTTGCATAATTCTCACATTGTTGTCTAGCGCACTATCTGTGTATGTTTGTAGTTTTATACTTGGTGTAAAAGCAACAAGGGTATCTACCACAAAATCTGTCCCAAGATTACGCGCCATCACTACATTAAGATCGCGTTTTGTATTGAGAAGCTGCTGCCTGTTATTCATCAGGTTGATACTATCATTAGTAACGTCTACCTCTGCATTTAAAACTTCTAGTTTTGTATTCTGGCCATAATCAAATTGATAATTAGCTCTTAAAACTCTGTCTTTAGAGATACGCAGAGTTTCCTCAAGAATTTCAACATTTTCAGTCAGTCTTGCCACTTCATAATACACAGAAAATAGCTGTAAAATTGTGTTTTCAATGGTTTGTCTTGCATCAAGTTGAGATAGATTTCTAGCTTCTTTAAGACGCTGGTAATTATAATATCTTCCCAAGCCATCAAATAGGATGTAATCAAGGTTTACAGAAGCATTGTAATTATCAGATTCTGCATTATTCAATTCAAACGAGTTACCATCATCACGATCAGTCTCAGAATCCTGTATTTGATAATTCATCCCTGCAAGAGCGTAAACAGCGGGCAGATATCCTGAATTTAAAAGACTTGCATTGTTTTCTGCAATTTCCAGATTATTATTTGCGACTTCAATTCCGTAGTTATTTTCTAAGGTTAACTGTATCGCTTCTGCTTTTGACAGTGGTTCTTGCGACTTATCTTGCGCCTTTCCTGATGACGAAAGAAACAAAATAATTACAGTTAATATGTAGGAGTAAATTGTTTTAAGCGGCTTCATCATCCTGGTTTTCTTCCTTTTGTTCTTTAATCGCACGCTCAACTTCTTCTTTTGAAACTTCTTTACCTGTACGCAACCATTTTATACGTGTTTTCGCACTATTTGTTATTGACAATAAAAGGGGTAGCATGAGCAGTGTAAGCAATGTAGCGATGGCAATACCATATGAGATAGAAATAGCCATTGGTTTTAAAAATTGTGCCTGTCTGCTCTTTTCCCATTAGCAGAGGCGCTAAACCAGCGACTGTTGTCAATGAGGTTAAAAATATAGCTCTAAACCTAGATTTTCCTGCCATATACAGAGCCTCATCAAATTTAACACCGTCTTTAAGATAACTATTAAACTTACCTATAAGTACCAGACCATCGTTGACCATAATTCCTATTAAGGCAATTATCCCTAAAGCGGAAAGTACATTTATTGGAAACCCGTGAATAAAGTGACCCCAGGCAACGCCTATTACACTAAACGGAATCATCAATAACAATAAAAATGGCTGACTATAACTGCGAAAGGTAAATGCGATAGTCGCATAAATCAAAAATAGAATAACCCAAATTACTTTGTTTGCAGAATCACTTAGTTTTTCGGCTTCACGATTTTGACCCTCGTAAGAAACAGAAACTGTAGGGTATTTTGATAAAATGGCAGGCATTACATTTGCCCGCACATCTGCGAGTATATCTGTTGCGCTTCCGTTAGGATCTTCCATATCTGCATTTACCTGTATTTCGCGCTGTACTTCAAGGTGACTTATAGATTCATCGCCGCGAGCAATATCATAACTTGCTATTTCGCCAAAGGGTACACGTTCACCACTTGGTGTAAGTACGCGCATCTCGTCAAGATCGTTTATAGAACTGCGATTATCCCTGTCATATCTCACCCAAACTCGTATCTCATCCTGCCCTCTCTGAAAACGTTGCGCCTGAGTGCCAAAAAATCCTGAACGCACCTGCCGCATAACACTACTAAGATTTAATCCCAATGCATAAGCGCTTTCGTTAAGGCGAATTTTAATTTCCTTGATTCCTTCAGGGTCTGTATCAACCACATCACGCAGCAAAGGATTTTCTTCCAGCACCGCTCGCAACTCTTGTTTAGCAGCTTCAAGTTCTTCTGTATTATTTCCTAAAAGAGAAATAGAAACCGGGCTTCCGCCAAAATTTCCTCCGGAGCCAAAAGTGAGTCGCTCAACTCCAAAAACTTCCCCTACTTCATCACGTATGGAGTTTGTAATATCTGGAGATGCAAAATCCCTAAGCTCTCCCGGAAGCAGATTCACCTGTAGCGATGCTTTATTATTACCTGGACCAACGCGTTTAATCACATTTTCTACCACTTGCATATTATCTGTCTGCCTGGCTGTGTAATCATCATTTACGCGCCACGCAGCCTCTTCTACCATGGTGATTATACTGTCTGTTATTTTAGGATTTGTTCCCTCTGGCATTAGCAGATCAATAGAAACTCTATCACTAGCTATACTAGGAAAAAGAGTTACCCGTACAATTCCCCCGGCTATTGCTCCTATCGTCACAATAAGTAATGCTGCGATAATGGCAAAAGACAAAAACCTTTGCTGAAGTACAAATTTTAAAGTAGGAGCGTAAAGCCTATCGCGTAGATATTGCATAAACTGGTCTCCCTTTTCATTAAAAAAACGCAGTTTATAAAAGAATTTATCCAGTCCTCTCTTAGAAGCTTTTTGCTCATCTGTTTCCTTGATTAACGCTTTAGAATGTGCTATATGAGCAGGTAAAATTATTAAAGCCTCAACTAGAGACACTACAAGGGTAAGTATTACAACTGTGGCCACCTCACTAAAGAACTCTCCTATTCTACTATCAAGAAATAGAAATGTAGAAAATGCCAAAACGGTTGTAATAATTGCAGAAACAATAGGTGGTAGTACTTCCATAGTACCATCTATACCTGCTTTAATAGGAGTTTTACCCTCCTCGTAATGTTGATAAATGTTTTCTGAAATAACAATACCATCATCTACAAGAATACCAATCACGATGATCATCCCAAACAGGGAAAGTACATTAATGGTAACATTAAATTGAGCCGCAAAAATGAACATTCCTAAGAATGCCACGGGAATACCGCAGGCTACCCAAAAGGCGAGACGTGTATTAAGAAAAAACGATAAAAACAGAAGCACAAGCAGAATACCTGCGGCTCCATTTTCTATTAGTAATTGGGTACGCTGATGAAGTCTTACAGATGAATCTGAAACTACATCAAGATGAACAGCTGAGTATTTTGCATTAAAATCATCTATATAATTATTTACCTTTTCTGCTGTAGGCAATAAGTCTTCATTGTTTGTATTACTAATCTCAACATTAACAGCAAGGTT
>PALD01000040.1 GCA_002710685.1 Cytophagaceae bacterium
AAATTAAGCATCTGTAATTTTTTCCGCATCGACTGATATTTAGATAGGTTTCGCTTATACTCGCTTTCCGCTTTAAGGTAATTTTTTTCGGAAGTGATATTTTCTTCAATGAGGGCTTTTTGACGGTCGTATTCCGATTTTAAATACTTCATCTGCTCCATCGCATCCAGATAGTCCTGCTGCATTTGTACATAATCGGGATTTTCAAGACTTACCAAAAACTGTCCTTTTTTAACTTGATCACCTATTAACAATGGGGTCTCCTTCACGTAGCCATCTGCAAACGAACTTATTATTGCCTTATTCTCGGGCGGGACATCGATCATCCCCGTGGCATCCACGGTTACAGGAAAGGTATTTTCCTGCATTTTGCCCAGTTCCATATCGCTGCCCTCAAACTGTGCAAGGCTTACTTGTGTTCCGCCGTTATTGGCAGTAGAATCGGATTTTGCTCCGTTGCCCCCCGTTTCTTTAGAATTTCCTTCGGAATTTCCACAAGAAACAGCAACTATCAATACAGAAAGGGAAATGATAAATTTAAATATATATTTTTTCATTGCGTCAGGATTATAGTGTTAGGTAATTTATGCGGGTAACGATTTGGTTATATGCATTAAGGTTTTCGTAATAAGAAAGTATGATCGTATAGGAGTTTTCAAGGCTTTGGATGTATTCAAAAAAATCGATCTCCCCATTCTTATAACTTAATGTAGCGGTCTTAATAATCTCTTCAGAAAGACCTTTCCCTTCATTTTCGTAATACGAAAGTGCCTCTTGGTGCTTGCTCATTTGCTGAATAAGCTGGTTATATTCCGAATTCAAGCGCACCTTATAATCGGCACTTTCCTGCGCTGCGGCCCGTTTTGCGATTTTGGCCGCTTTTATTTTTGAAGAATTCCCAAAGAACAGCAGGGGAATATGAACACCTACTTGATAGCCTTGCAGGGGGCTGTTGATCACATCATTGTTCCATTGAAAATAGGTCAAGCTGATATCGGGCAATAGCCGCTGTTTCTCCAACCCGGCTTCGGCCTGAAAGTAGTCGCTTCGATCCTGATAATAATCCAGACCGGGATTGCCCTCGATCCCCATATTCTTTATGGTCAATTTTTGAAAAGGCTGTATTTTGACTACAATTTCCTCTTCCGTATTTAGCAGCGGTTTTAATCTTTCTCGGGAGATATCAAGTTCATCCCGGGCCTGTTTAAGTTGGGTTTCCAGTTGTTTTTGTTTGGACCGGGCGGTTATCTTTTCGAGGTAATTGCTTTCACCGAGTTCAAACCTTCTTTTTGCTGCATAAGCAAATTTTTGGTACAAACTGTCCAACTGCTCATACACTCCGATTTTCGCCTTTTCATATTGAAGTTGATAATACACTTGGGTTACGTCCCGTTCCAATCGCAATTTTTGCAGTTGGTAGGTACTTTGCTCCTGCCGAAATTTGGTTTTGTTCATCTTTTTTCGGGCAAAATAAACCGTTGGGAAATTGAAGTTTTGGGTCACGCCCAGCACGTTCAGCGCCTTGTTGTTGGAACGGTTGCTATCGTCTTTTCCAAAATAACCCTCTGTTTTATCGAAGGCAAAGGCACTCCCTATAAGCGCATCGGCCTCATCCACGCGAAGCGAAGAAGCTTTCAGTCCCAGGTTGTTCTCAAATGCCATCGCCTTCAATTCCTCCACATTTTCGATGGTCTTGACTTGTGTCTCTTGAGAATATCCCGAAAAACCGATCAGCAAAAGCACTACGCTCAAAGCCTTGATTCGATGATTATCATTCCCTTTTTTCGTATCCTTTTTCTCTTTGTTGAACAGGGCATAAATTACGGGCAATACAACCAGGGTAAGCAGGGTGGAGGTAATTAAACCACCGATCACAACGGTTGCCAAGGGCCGTTGAACCTCGGCACCCGCCCCTGTTGAAATAGCCATCGGCAGAAAGCCCAACGCTGCAGCACTAGCGGTCAATAAAACGGCACGCAAGCGATCTTGGGCACCGCTCACGATCAAATTATCGTCATTTTTCATTCCTTCTTCGCGCAGCTCTTTAAAATGTTCTATGAGAACAATTCCGTTGAGCACGGCAATCCCGAACAATGCGATAAAACCCACCCCTGCCGAGATACTGAAGGGCATTCCACGGATCCAGAGAAAAAGTATGCCCCCCACCGCCGCGAGCGGAATGGCCGAAAAAATCATCAATGCTTCCCGTATGGTCCCAAATGCGAAGTATAGCAATATAAAAATAAGCACCAAAGCTATGGGTACCGCAATTTTGAGCCGCGCCGTTGCACTCTGTAAATTTTCAAATTGTCCGCCATACGTAACGGTATATCCCGGCGGTAGGCTAATGTTGTCATCCACGATTTTTTTGATTTTATCGACCACGGTCTGCAAATCGCTGCCCCTTACGTTTACACCCACCACAATCCGTCGCTGGGTATTGTCCCGTGAGATTTTGGCCGCCCCTTTTTGGTAGGTAATGTCGGCCAATTCGCTGAGCGGCACTTTTTCACCGGAAGGGGTGTCCACATAAAGGTTCTTTAAATTTGAAATATCCTGCCGACTGTCCTTTTGAAGCCGCAGCACCATATCAAAACGTTTTTCACCTTCAAATACGCTGCCCATCGTTGCCCCCGAAAACCCCATTGTGACGATTTTGTTCAAATCTGCAATGTTCAATCCATACCGTGCGATTTTATCACGTTTGTAATTGACGTTCATCTGTGGGAGGCCCACAATTTTTTCAACGGTGATATCGGTAGCCCCATTTACGTCTTGGATGAGATTTTTTATCTTTTGTGCCTTGGCATTCAGAATATCCAGATTTTCACCAAAAATCTTTACGGCGATATCGGCACGTACCCCGGTAATGAGTTCGTTGAAGCGCATTTCTATGGGCTGGGTAAACTCTATTTCCATTCCCGGAATTACGGAAAGTGCCTTTTTAAATTCATCGGCAAGTTCATCTTTTGTTTCAGCGGAAACCCATTCATCTTTTGGTTTTAGGGATACAATAACATCGCTCTCTTCCATAGACATCGGATCGGTAGGTACCTCGGCCGCGCCTATACGGCTCACCACCTGTTCTACTTCTGGGAAGCTATCGATCAAAATATTTTCCATTCGGGTAGTGGTTTCTATCGTTTTGCTCAGGGAGGTACCAGTTTTTAAAACGGGTTGAATCACAAAATCCCCTTCATCCAGCTGCGGTATAAATTCCCCGCCCATCCTACTGAAGATAAATCCTGAAATTATAAGCAAGAGCACGGCGATCCCCAGTACAAATTTTTTTCTGCGAAGTGCCCAGTAAATTACTGGTTTATATTTTCGGTTCAGAAACTTGATGAGCCGTACCGAAATATTCTTATCAGAAGGTTCTTCCGATTTTAAAAATACAGCGGAAGCTACCGGCACATAGGTCAGACATAGAATCATCGCCCCAATGAGCGCAAAGCTGAAGGTAAGTGCCATCGGCTTGAACATCTTGCCCTCGACGCCGCTCAAGGATAGAATCGGGATAAATACGATAAGAATAATCAGCTGCCCGAAGATTGCTGAATTCATCATCCGGGAAGCACTATTGAAGGTAACCCGGTCTTTTAGATGGCGGAGTTCCTGTTTTGCAAGATTATCGTATTCCTTGTGTTTTTGGGTGATTTGGTAGGCGGTAAATTCCACAATAATTACCGCGCCATCTATGATGATCCCAAAATCGATAGCCCCCAGGCTCATTAAATTGGCGTCTATCCCGAAAATGTACATCAGGGAAAGCGCAAACAACAGACAGAGCGGAATAACCGACGCCACCACCAGACCGGAGCGGAAGTTGCCCAGCAAAAGAACAACCACAAAAATCACGATAAGACAGCCAATGATTAAATTTTCGGCAATTGTAAAAGTTGTACGGCCAATGAGTTCGCTACGGTCCAAGAAAGGTTTTATCACTACACCCTCGGGCAGGGATTCGGCAATCTTAGCTACTCGTGCCTTAACCGCTTCGATTACTTGATTGGAATTTGCGCCTTTCAACATCATTACCTGACCAAGCACAGTTTCGCCTTTCCCGTTGGCGGTAATTGCACCAAAGCGTGTGGCTTGTCCAAAACCCACCTCGGCTATGTTGTTGATATAAACCGGGGTGCCGTTGTCATTTTTAACTACGATGTTGCGAATATCGTCCAGCGAAGTGACCCGTCCCTGACCACGGATAAAATAGGCTTGATTTACTTTTTCTATATAACCGCCACCGGCAACGCTATTGTTGTTCTGAAGGGCCGTGAACACATCGGATATGGAAATGTTCATCGCGTTCAGTTTTTTGGAGTTGATGGCAACTTCGTATTCTTTTACATAACCGCCCCAAGCGTTTATTTCTACGACCCCCTTAATACCTGAAAGTTGTCTTTTTACGATCCAGTCCTGAATAGTCCTGAGGTCTTCGGCCGAATAACGGTCTTCAAAACCGGGCTTGGTATCCAAGGTATATTGATAGATTTCGCCCAGACCGGTGGTAATAGGCCCCATTTGGGGCTTTCCAAATCCATCGGGGATTTTTTCGGAAGCCGATTTTATTTTTTCGGCGATAACCTGCCTGGGCAGATACGTTCCAAGACTTTCTTCAAAAACAATGGTAACCACCGACAGACCAAATTTAGATACCGAGCGAATTTCTTTTACTCCGGGCAAATTGGCCATTTCCAGTTCTACAGGATAGGTAATGTACTGCTCCATATCCTGGGTGGAAAGGTTTTGTGAAGTGGTAATTACCTGTACCTGATTGTTGGTCACATCCGGTACTGCCCCAATGGGGATCTGGGAAAGGGAATACACCCCAAAACCGATAATAAAGACCGTAAACAGAAGAATGATCAGTTTATGGGTAATACTAAATTTAATAATCTTATCGAGCATATCGAAGTTGTTTAGAGATCACAAATCTAAATGAATTGCTATATGTTAATACCGTGGCTTCCTTAAGATTGGCTTAAGATATGACGGTGAGGAATGTGAGTTAATCTATCATCTCTGCCAATAAAAAAGCCAAAGCCCTGAGAATGATCCTAGAACCTTGGCAATTCAACCATCAACACTAACCAAAATTGTTTTACAGCTTGTCCACTTTAGTGAACGTATCCGCTTTTGCGAGCGTGATCTCACACCGCTCCGGTGCTTTATCTGCGTAAGTATTTCCGCATACGGGGCAGATATAATATACTTTGGCCAAGGAGTTTAAATGATCAGTTTCCAGATCGGCCAATGCGGCCTTATAGTAATCCCTATGTTTTTTTTCCACATTATAAGCATAGGTAAAGCTCATTTGAGCCATATAATTACCCTCGGCGTTTGCATCTTTTATAAAACCCGGGTACATTGATTTGGCTTCATAACTCTCGCCACCGATGGCGTTTTTCAGATTTTCCTTAGTGCCTTTAAGGGGGTAATCGGGCTTTACTTCTGGGACTTTAACGCCCTCCATTTCCATAATGGTCTGATGGTTTCCGGCGTGGACCGTCTCTGCCATTGATACCGCTTTAAAAAGAAGTGCAATGCCGTGGTATCCTTCTTCTTCGGCCTTTTTACTGTATGCCTGATATTTGGCTATTGCCGTTCCTTCCCCCTTATAGCCGTCCTGTAGGTCTTTGGCGGCCTTGCCATTGGGGTCGAGTTTTTTGTTCTCAATAGTTACGGTTGCACCGTTTTGTTGCTCGGGAAGGGCCTTGTTTTGTTCCGTGGTATCCCTAAGTTCTATTTTTTGGGGCCGGTCTTGGCACGATTGAAATAGCACCCCCAAGAAGGCCATTGCCATTACGCTTATTTTAACTGATTTTTTCATAATTATAGATTTTGTCAGGGAACTTTAGCTATCCCTAAATGTTATTGTACTTTTTCATTAAACTCAGGCAGTTTAAGCTCAAGGCCTGCTCCGTGTTCATAGACCAGCTCACCACCTTTATTTCCCGTATTTATTATGGAACCTACCAATGCGGCAAACAATAAAATGCCCACCCATTTGGTCCAAGGACGTTCATATTTAAAAAAGAGTAGGGCTGCACGGTAGATTGCGGTAATAATGGCGAGCCAAAGGGTTATGAGCGCCGCTTCCTCGTGAGCCTCGATCGCCTCGGCCAACCTTCCGGTCTCGATACCTTCGGCGGCATAGCCGCCGCTGATATAGGCCGCTATCGCTCCAACTGCACCCAGCAGTAAGAGGTAAAATGCTATTTTCCTAAAAAGGATTTGATTGTAAAACAATGCAATGATCTCAGAGAGAAACCCGACCATCAATAGCGCGATGGGAAAATGGATGATCATTGCGTGAAGGTGTACTGCTGACATTTTGTTTGTTTTTAAAATTCAAGGTAAAGGTATTGACATTGCCTACACCTTTGGTCAGCAGCACCTTAAGATTGGCTTAAAATGTAATGCGAAGGATAGTTCCCCTATGAAGTTCACTTTCTATGGAAAGGGTAGCACCTATGGCATCGGCAGATTTCTTGGCAATTGAAAGGCCGAGGCCGTTCCCGGAAATATGTTTATGCGCCAAAGCATCGGATCTGTAAAAACTATTGAATATTTTATCCATATCCTCTTTCTTAATACCGATACCTTCATCCTTGACGGAACACACAACGGAATCATTTTTCCTTTGTATTGAAATGAAAATACTACCTCCCTCTTCAGAGTATTTTATGGCATTCTGAATCGCATTATCCAAGATCAAATTGGCATAATACCGGGGCACTTGATATTCGATGGAATTATCTAAATCTGTTTTAATACGAAGCCCTTTTTCAAGGATTTTATCTTTGTATTTTGAAAGGATCCCATCAATTAAGATGGGGAGGATTTCGAGATCATCAGATGATACTTCCGAGGGGGTTTCCATTCTAGCTAATGTCAATAACTGCTCTAGCGTTTGTGTCATTGTATCGATAACGCCCAGGCTATACCCTATTTTCTTTTCGTATTCCAGTTGGCTTCGCTCTTTTTGAATGAGAACCTCCAAAGTTCCACTCAAAGAGGATAAGGGGGTGCGCAACTCGTGCGAAGCATCTGAGGTAAATTGCCGTTCACGCTCAATCGTCCTCTCTATTCGGTTCAGCAAATCGTTGATCGCAGAGGACAATTCGTGCAGTTCATCTTTTTTTTGAGGTAGTATGACCCGTTCGTTCAGGTTGTTGCGGGTAATGTTGTTTGTGGTCGAAATAATAGATCGTATAGGGGCAATACTGCGCCCGGCCAAAAAGCTGGAAATAAAAAACAACCCAAAAAGGACTATGGGGTAGATGATCAGTAATGTGTTGCCAAGATTATTGATTACCTTGATAGAACCTTCTAGCGACATTGCCGCTACCACATAGCCCTTCAGATCTCCATTTTTTTCGATGGGCAGTTGCACCTGCCGAAGGGGTTGATCAGCGAGAAGGGCATTGAAGTGTTGCCCAGCTTCCTGATCTGCGGAGGTGGTTAATTGGTTTTCTTTTAAATTGGGGGATTTATCGAAAAGTGTACCGTCTTTACCCGAAAGCTGAACAAATACCGGGTTTACCTGAACCTCGGTATGTTCCCGTTCTTCCAGTTCCTTTTTGTTGAAAAAATAGATACTGTCCTTGGTTATAGCGATTTCACGGGTATGTTTTTGTACTTCAAAATTGAGGTCTTTATCCAAGTTGGCATAAACGCTGCTTTTCACCACAAAAAAAATCCCCAGAAAAACGACCGCTATTATCAGCCCTGTCGCCACAATATAATGAAGGGCAATCCTATTTTTGAAATTAAGCTTCATTTTAAATAATCAGTATTTCATTAATCTTTTACAATGTATCCAATACCCCGAATCGTCTGGATATGGTTTTCCTGCTTCCCCAAGTCCAGTTTTTTCCGCAGGGCATTAATATAAACATCAATGATACTGGTGTCATAGTCAAAATAAATATCCCATACTTGCTGTATAATTTCGATACGTTCACAGACTTTCCCCTTTTTTTGAAGCAAATACTGCAACAGATCAAATTCCCTTTGCGTGAGGTGTACTTCCAGATCATTCTTAAAAACCTGATGGGTTTCCCTATTAAGCGCAATGTTTCCTACGGAAAGTAATTGATTTTCTTACTGCGGGCCGCTACGCAACTGTACCCTCACCCGTTCCAATAATTCCTTGAAATGGAACGGCTTTTTTATATAATCATTGGCCCCGGCCTGCAATCCAATAATAGTCTCATCTACCGTGTCCTTTGCGGTCAAAAAAATTATGGGTGTGTTTTTGAATTTTTCCCTGAACCGGGTGCAAATCTCAATACCGCTGATCCCGGGTAGCATCCAGTCCAGTAGCAGTAACTTATATTCTCCGGTAAGCGCCAACTCCAGGCCTTTGACGCCTTCTTCCGCGACATCTAAACGAAAGCCCTTTTCTTCCAGACCTTGCTGGACGAAATCAGCGATTCCTGGTTCGTCTTCTACGAGAAGTATCTTCATTTTACAAATGTTGGTTTTAAATTGAAAATTTAGGTATTACTTTCCTTAAGATTCGCTTAAGATTTAAAATTCGGCAATGCTTTGTTAATTAAGACCTATATATTTGATTTTTTAAAAACCCAAAAAAGATACAAGAAAAAATAATACTATGACAGTAAAAAAAATAGCTATGGTTTTGATCTTGGCGCTGAGCTTCTTGAATGTAGCCAATGCCCAGGAATGGCAAAAAGATCTCAAAAAGGCCGAGAAGATCGCTTCAACCGAAGACAAACCTATTGTATTGGTCTTTCAGGGTTCAGATTGGTGCGCGCCCTGTATTAAACTGGATAAAGAAATATGGTCAACCGATGCCTTTAAAAATTATGCTAAAGAGCATTTTGTGATGCTCAAAGCTGATTTTCCGCGTCGGAGCAAAAATAAGTTGGCGGCTGAACAACAGGAAAAAAACAACAAATTGGCCGAAACCTATAATCCGGAAGGTTATTTTCCACTCGTTGTTGTTTTGGATAAAAGCGGAACGGTGTTGGGAAAAACCGGTTACAAAAAGACTACTCCTGAAGAATACATAAAAACCTTAAACTCCTTTCAGAAATAATTTGAAAAAATTCCTTCTCACCATAATAATCGCCACAATTTCTGTGAATTTACATTCACAAGAAATCCACAAACGCGTGCTCAAATTAATGGGCAGCCGTTTCGAAATTACGGTGGTATCAGAAAATGAGGCAAAAGCAAATGAAGAAATTGACCTTGCCATTTCTGAAATTTCCCGAATCGAAAAATTAATATCTTCTTGGGATCCAAATTCACAGACTTCCAAAATCAATAAAAACGCGGGAATAAAACCGGTAAAAGTTTCTGCGGAATTGCTTGAGCTTATAAAAAGGGCAAAGTCGATTTCAGAATTGACAGATGGCGCTTTCGATATTTCGTATGCATCGATGGATGCCCTTTGGAAGTTTGACGGGAGTATGACCAAAATGCCTTCCGAAGAAAAAATCAAAGCTTCGGTTGCCAAAGTAGGTTATAAAAACATTGTACTAAACCCTAAAGATCAAAGCGTTTTGCTAAAACTTCCCGGAATGAAGATTGGCTTTGGCGCCATCGGCAAGGGTTATGCGGCAGATAAGGCAAAGGAGCTTTTGATGAAAAAAGGAGTTGTTGCAGGTATTATCAATGCCTCCGGTGATATGAATACCTGGGGGCAACAACCTGATGGCAGCGAATGGAAAGTTGCCATAACCAACCCGTTGAACAAAAATAACGCCTTTGCATTGTTGCCAATTGATAATGAAGCGGTCGTTACTTCCGGTAATTATGAAAAGTATGTGATTTTTAACGGAAAACGCTATACCCACATCATCGACCCGCGAACGGGGTATCCAGCTACCGGGATCGTTAGTGCCACGGTTTTTGCCCCGAAAGCAGAATTGGCCGATGCTTTGGCGACTTCCGTTTTCGTAATGGGAAAGGATGTTGGGATAGACCGCATTAACCAATTGCCTGACATAGAATGTATCGTAATCGATGATAAAGGAGATATTTTTACCTCGAACAATATTAAAATAGATTCAAAATGATAAAAAAAGCCGCATTGCTCTTAGTGTTTATGGGCGGAATAACATCCTGTACCGCAGTCAAGGAGTATGAAAAAGTATATATCAACGATCCTGATATGGTCTTGGGAACAAAGAAAGTAGATCGCTACGAAACCAATTTCCATTCGTATCGTGAAGCTGCTTCTGGAGCCAATGGCGGAAAAACCGGAGGTGGTTGTGGTTGTAATTAATAAAGTGATGAAAATGAAATTTTTCTTAGTCAGTATATTGTGTGTTTTCTGTGGTGGAGCGCTTTCCGCGCAAACCCAAGATTCAACAAAAACTTATAAAAAGAGGGTACTCGAAAATACAGAAGTAGATGTATTGGCCAGTTATTATTCTCAGGATGGTGAAAATGCTGCCGTAAGCGGCGGGAAGGGAACAGAAAAGCTTACCGACATTGCGCCGAGCATTGTGGTTTCCATTCCGCTCAATGCGGACGACATTCTGAGTATAGATGCGAACGTATCGGCTTACACCTCTGCTTCTTCCAGCAATATCAATCCGTTTGACGGTAGTGGCGAGGCCGATCCTTTTGTAGCTTCCTCGGGAGCTTCATCAAGCGATGTATGGGCCAATGTGAACGCTTCCTATAGCCATAGTTCAGATGATCGGAATAAAATCTGGTCGGCCAATCTTTCGCTTTCCAGCGAATATGACTATTTCTCTTTTGGTTTTGGCGGAAGCTATACCCGGTTGTTCAACGAAAAAAATACCGAGTTGACCTTGAAAGCCAACGTTTATTTGGACACCTGGAAACCTATATATCCCTACGAATTAAGACCTTTTGCAGCAGGGGGGGATGGCCTTTCCAATGGTCTTTTCAGAAGCTATTCCATTACAGGGAATCAGGACTATAACCCCATATTCTCTGAATTTGGGAACAAATCACGGAATTCGTACTCTCTGGGCTTTAGTTTTTCACAAATACTATCCAAAAAACTACAGATGTCCCTGGAAGGCGATGTGGTACGCCAACAGGGCTTGTTATCCACCCCATTTCAACGCGTGTATTTTAGTGATGTTGAGGATTCATTTATACAGAATTTTCAATTGGCAGATGCCATTGAGCAATTACCCGATACCCGGAACAAAATAGCTGTGGGAGGCCGTCTCAACTATTACCTGAATGAAATTTTTGTGCTTAGGGGGTATTACCGTTACTACACAGATGATTGGGGAATTCAATCGCATACCGCAAGCTTGGAAGTACCCATTAAGATTTCCCAAAAATTTACTCTATATCCTTCCTATCGATATTACAGCCAAACAGCGGCAGATTATTTTGCGCCCTACGAAAGCCATCTTTCTACAGAAGAATTTTATACTTCAGATTATGACCTTTCAAAATTTACCGCCAATCAATACGGTTTTGGCGTAAGCTATACCGACATTTTTACAAATTTCCATATTTGGGATTTCGGGTTGAAAAGCATTGATTTAAAATATCATCATTATGCAAGGAACTCAAGTTTTCGAGCTGATATGATTTCGGGCGGGTTTAAGTTCATTCTGGATGGGTCAAAGTAGCATTCAAGGTTTGATTTGTTGAACTTCTCTTAAAGTGAAAAGAAAAGATGTATGAAGTGTGACTGAATAGAACGAAATGATGAAAATATTAATTGCAGCATACGATAATACCTTTCAGACTTCTATCTTCAACTATTTAAAGAAAGAAGCTTATGTTTGTGAAAGTGCCCTAAATTTTCAGGAGACCTCCGAAAAACTTCATAGCTATGAATATGATCTGGTTATCTTAGATTTTAGCTCAAATAAGGAAATAGGCTTGAACCTTTTATCAGAGCAGAAGAAAAAACACCCATCTTCTTCATTCATTATAATTTCAGACAACTCATCCTTACCAGAGAAAATTTCTGCTTTTAATTGTGGTGCAGATGATTTTATGGTTAAACCGCTGCATCTGCAAGAATTGTATTCACGAGTAAAGGCGGTTTTGCGAAGGGGAACATTAAATGGGAATGAGGTCCTTGTTTTTAAGAAAATTAAAATCAACACCTATGCCCGCGTGGTATATTTGGAGAATAAAGCGATCTCACTTACCCGAAGGGAATATGAACTATTACAATATCTTATCTTAAATAGAGGAAGGGTACTGACAAAGGAAAGAATTGCCGAATATCTTTGGGGTGATGATAGTGATCTACTAGATAATTTTGATTTTTTATATGTCCACGTCAATAACCTACGTAAAAAATTAAATTGGCAAAGTTCTGGTTATATAAAGAATATTTACGGAATAGGGTATATGCTGGTTCAAGATTGAGTTCTATTATTATTTTGAACTTTGATTAATAATAAAATTTGATTCTATTTATTTTTTTTTAGTTTAAGATATTCTTATATCTTTGATTTCACGAATAAAATTGAGGCAAAGGTTACCTATTCGGTTACCTCGTTTTATTGAAACAATATAAGTGTCTGGTTATTAAAACATTGTCAAGTGGCAAGTTAGTTCTGCCACCCCGACCAAGTCCATTATTAAATGGCATCAAAACCTTGTTAATCTTATGATTGACAAGGTTTTATGATTTTAGGGCATTCATAGAATTTGATATAACATCATATAATATGTGTCCGATTCGGTGACCTCTAAAAAAGGGCCTGATATCGCCCAAACGCTGATTTGACTTTCGTTTTCACGCATTATATTTAATTTGAAAACGAAGAATTATGAAAAATCCGGTGACCTTTGGGATTACTATTTTCCAAAAACAAACAATTCTAAAGGTGACAAGGCACCTCTTTATGCCAGGATCACTTTAAATAGTGAGCGTATTGAACTCAGTCTGCAACGCAGGATTACCTTAGCTTTATGGGATGAACGTAAGAGTCGCCTACGGGGAAGTAGTGCGGAAAGTATCCAAGTAAACAAATCCATTGACAGGATTTACAACCAGATCTATGAATCCTTCCGCCAATTGCAGGATGATAACAAGGTTCTTAGTGCCGCTGCGATAAAGGCAAGGTATATGGGTGTTGGTGATAGTTTTAAAAAGCTTTCAGATATTCTTGACTACCATACATTGAATATGCAAGCGGTATTAAAACCAGGTACGATGAAGAACTATCGCACTACTGAAAAATACCTCTATGAATTCTTAGGTATTCAGATGAAATCAACTAATATCTATCACTTTAAATACTTCCGGTGAACCTACAAATCTAAATCGCCGGCCTTCTCCGAAAAATGAAGGAGTGATGAAACATCTGGAACGCTTTAAAAAACTAATAATACACGCTCGCAGGAAGTAAAATTTTTAATTCTTTTATGTTTTTATTACTATTTTAGATTCTTCTTACAACTTTAGAAAGCATCATATGCTAGTCTCATGAAAAAAAAACTAAATTTAACAGATACATTTGATGTTTCAGAACAGCTTTTAGTTTCTGAAAGTGAATTTGATAGCTCTTCGCTACTAGTAATTTTGACGCATCTTTATACTCGGGAAGTTTATTTTATAAATAATATAATTAATTATTTATGTGGTGTTGAACCTGATTCTTTTCGCACACATGAATTTAATTTACTTAAAGAATGCATGCATCCTCAGGATTATCCAAAATATCAGGATCATCTTGATACATGCGGTTTACTCGATCCCTATGAGGAAAAATCGATCATACTGCGGCTAAAAACCAAGAAAGAAGGCTGGCGCAAATTTCTTTTTACAAACCGCTTATACCAGTGGGAGCCTGAAGATGCAGGTGGACAGCTTATTCTCACGACAGCTCTTATGTTACCCGCCAAAGATGACGCGATTAATAAGTGGAATGAAGATGGAGAGGAGCTGAATTTGCAGCAAAATGCTTATCACGAGTTGTTACATGCTATGGATGAGGCCTTTTGTATTATCGAAATGATCTTTAATTCACAAGGCAAACCTATCGATTATCTATTTCTGAAAACAAATCCTGCTTTTGAAAAACAGATAAATCTGAAGAAAGTAACCGGCCGTACCATGCGTGAAATAATTCCGGATCATGAAGAGCATTGGTTTACCACGTATGGCAGAGTCGCAAAAACGGGGAAGTCTATACGCTTTCAGCACATGGCAGAAAAGATAGAAAGCAGCTGGCTTGATCTTTATGCTTTTAAGATTGAAACTTCATATAGCGGCCGTGTCGCCGTACTCTTTCGTAACATTACAGAACGCAAAACAGCCGAAGAAAAACTGCTGAAGGCAAAAAGGAAACTGGAGCAAAAGGCAAAAGAAGATCAGAAAGAAATACAGGAAAACTCAGACTTGCTGCAAACCGTTTTTGATACCACAAATCTGGCTGTTGCTGTACTAAAAGCGGTATATGATGGTAAAGGAGAGGTTGTAGATTTTAAATTCATCCGTATCAATAAAGTTCTCCAGGCGTATTATACGAATAAGGATCCACTGGGGAAAAATTATATGGAAATCTCTGAAAATAGTGAGAAAAATTCCATTTTTGAAGCGCTGCGTACTGTTGCTAAAACAGGAAATTCTATAGACAAAGAGATCTGTTTTACACAAAATGAAAATACCATTTGGTTTAGGCTTACTATAAAGCCGCAGAACGGACTTCTCATAGCTGCAATAGAAGATATTACAGAACGTAAACTGAAAGCACAGGAGCTGGAAGATACCATACGCTTCAAACAACAACTGGTACGCACTTCACCCGAAACTATTGTAATCATAAACCTAAATACCAATACCGTAAAATATATCAATAAAGATATTATACCAGAAGCAGGAATAACACGCGAGAGAGTGGTAGGTATGCCGGTGCTGGAGATCATCCCTTATATACATCCCAGAGATCGGGAAAAGATACTTGATCTGCATAAAAAACTAATCAAAGCTTCAGAAGATGATATATTTGATATAGATCTGCGTTTAAAATTAAAAGAAAACACGTGGGAGTGGCATAGCGTTAGAGGAAAGATCTTTCATCGCAGGGATGAGCAATGGGTTGATGAATACGTGCTGCTTGTACGTAATATAAATAAGCAGAAAGAAACTCAAAAAGCATTGCTCAAGGCAGAAAAACTATCCATACAGGGTGATGTGGCGCTTACTCTTGCTCATGAGTTGCGTAATCCGCTGGCGAGTATTGGTATGGCGACAGAGGTTTTAGAAAAGAAACTGGAAAATAATGGCTTAGAAAATGTTGAAAAGTACCTTCAGATTCTTGCCCGTAGCACGAAAACACTAAATACCCTGGTAAACAATCTGCTTCATTCTTCTAATTATGCACCCGCTGTTTTAAAGGAAACTAATCTGGCTAAGATTATTAATCAAACTCTGGAGAAAGCCAGAGACCGTATCTATCTTTCAGGCATCAGGGTTATCAAAAACTACACAGGACCTTATACTATTCTTGCCGATAAGAATAAGTTGCAGATCGCCCTGCTTAATATTATTGTAAACGCCAGTGAAGCTACCGTACCTGATGAAGGTACCATTAACGTTAGTGTGGTAGAGAAAGAAGATGAGTTTATTCTTAATATTAGGGATAATGGTTATGGCATGACACCTGAGCAGATAGACCGTCTGTTTGAAGCCTTCTATACAAGTAAAGCTGAGGGAGTAGGGATAGGACTAAGTTCGGTAAAAACTATACTTGAAGAGCATGATGCAAAGGTAAAAGTGAGCAGTAAACCAAATGTAGGGACCACCTTTAGTCTCTCTTTTCATAATGCCAAGTTAAAATAGACATTCACCCATTTAATTGATAATGGAATTTATTATTCTTATCAAGAGCAATGGTTTAGAACTATTAAGTAACCGGATTTCTTGAGAAGATTATTTAAAAATAACTAATAATGCTACAACGTAGCTGTTCTCTTCTAATGCTAAAGTTTGATACCATTATGAGATATGTATATTGAATCAATTTAATTTCTGCTAAAAAGAAGCTGAATTTGACCTGAAATCTCCTGTTTTTGAACTGGTTTAAGCCGTTTTTTCCAATCGAAAAATCCGCCTGCAAGTATCAAAAATCGGGTCCGCTAGATGAAAATTCAGCTTTGTTTAAAATATACAGGAGCGGTGTAAAATTTTGTAAAATATTGTTCAAATGTTTGCGTTAGAATTTGGAAACGATTGCATCTAACAGTTAACGCAAGTGTGCAGATAAATCGGTAAGGGGTTTGTCCGCTAATACAGCACCTTGATAAGTTGAAGTTAATCGAAGCTTTTCAGATCGCATTTTTGTGATAATCGTTATTATGTGCTGGCATTTAGCTATTCTTCTTAGTCCACAGTTATTACAATTCGCTTGTACCCAGTCAAGGCGGGAATACCCTTGTCGGTTATTTCTAATATAAGA
Organism: Cytophagaceae bacterium; assembly: GCA_002710685.1. GTDB lineage: Bacteria > Bacteroidota > Bacteroidia > Flavobacteriales > Flavobacteriaceae > Leeuwenhoekiella. The sequence goes on from PALD01000040.1 coordinate 16,398, forward strand.
TGTATTGTCTTGCCTG
>PALD01000041.1 GCA_002710685.1 Cytophagaceae bacterium
AGTGACACGAAAAGTGGAAAGTAGAAATAAGAAATTAGAGAAGATAATCTAGCAGTCCACAGTTGCAGTAAGCAATTTGGATGCTTTGTCAGTTCGAGTGGCGGCACAGCCTGCCGTATCGAGAACTAGGCAAAGAGTGATGGGTTACGAATGATGAGCGACGAGTGACGAACAAACACTTCTCGATACAATTCGCCACGGCGAATCACTCGAAGTGACACAAGAAATTGAAAGCAGAAATAAGAAAATAGAAATGACGAAAAAACAATACCCCAATTCGCTAATTAGCTAATTTCCTAACCAACTCATTGACCAATTGACACATTAACTCATTAATCCATTATGAAAATCCTCCTCGCTCCAGATAAATTTAAAGGTTCGCTTAGCGCAAAGGGCGTCTGTGATGCGCTTGAATCTGGCTTGCGCCAAAATCATCCTGATGCAGAAATTATCAAATTTCCGCTGGCGGATGGCGGTGAGGGCTCGCTTGCTGTAATCGCTAATCACCTGGATGGACAATGGATAACGGCCAAAGTGAATGACCCGCTTTTTAGGGAAATCGAAGCCAAATATTTTTTATCTGGCGATGCGGCATATATAGAAATGGCCGAGGCTTCGGGCTTTGACTTGTTGACTCACGAAGAGCGCAACTGCTTGTACACAACAACGCTGGGCACTGGCGAACTCATAAATGATGCGCTCAATCGGGGTGCAAAACAGGTGTATTTATTTATTGGCGGCTCCGCGACTTGTGATGGCGGGATGGGCGTTGCGGCGGCTTTGGGCTATCAATTTCTGGATGATAATGGTAAGTATTTAAAGCCTTTCGGCGAAAATATGCTAGCCGTAAAAAAGATTATTCCACCTAAAGAAAAGATAAAAGCAACCTTCATTACCCTTTGTGACGTGAACAATCCCTTTTATGGTAAAAATGGTGCTGCACATGTTTTTGGTCCGCAGAAGGGAGCTGATGAAAAAGCCGTGCAACAACTGGATGCTGGACTGAAAAATCTAGCTGAAATCGTTGAACGGGATTTGGGTAAATCAATCGCTGATATTCCCGGGGTGGGTGCCGCTGGTGGCCTGGGCGGCGGTTCGGTGGCATTTCTGGATGCCAACTTGCAATCTGGACTACAAACAATTATACAGTTGGTCAATTTTGAAAAGGTGGCTTCAGACGTTGATGTTATCATCACGGGCGAAGGCAAAATCGACGGACAAACGCTGCAAGGAAAAGTTGTGCAGGGCGTCGTAACTTTGGCGAAAGCCAAAAAAATACCCGTACACGCCGTATGCGGCATCACTGACCTAACCGCGATGGAAATACAGGAACTTGGTCTAGCCTCATGTTCACAGATCATGGAAAATACAAACTCCATTGATGAGGCATTTACAATGGCTTTTAATATCTTAAGAGAGCTAGGTTCAAAAATAACATTGCAATGAAAAACACAAGGATTTTATTAGTACTCCCCGTTATGCTCTTTTTGGCAAAGGCCAGGGCGCAAGAGATTTTCTCCATGCAGCAAAACAAGGAGACCCGCTGGGTGAGCTTTGAAAACAAAACGGGCGAAAGACAGAAAGGCGGCATGTCAAACAACGGTCGTAAAGGCAATGCCTTTGAGATGCTCAAGGCCGGTGAAACGGTAGATTTGATGCAGGTGGATGGAAGCGGGACGGTGCGCCGTATCTGGATGACCTGTAGTGACCGTAGCCCAGAGATGTTGCGCTCCCTGGTATTGCGAGCGTACTGGGATGGTTCAAAAAAACCTGCCGTTGAAGTCCCCATTGGTGATTTTTTTGGGATAGGCCTGGGCATGCGTGTCCCATTTGAAAGTGCGCTTTTTACAGACCCCGAGGGGCGTTCTTTTAATACTGTCGTCCCCATGCCGTTCAAAGAAAGTGGCAGGATTACACTGACCAATGAATCTAACAAGGACCTCATACAGCTGTTTTATGACATTGACCTGCTCATGGAAGACCATACTGAAGATATGCTCTACTTTCATTCATACTGGAACCGGGAGAACATGACAACCCTGGGTAAGGATTTTAAGATCTTGCCCAAAATAAAGGGGCGTGGCAGGTTCCTGGGCACAAATGTGGGCGTGCGCACGGATAGTGTGTATGGCACGACATGGTTTGGCGAAGGCGAAATCAAGATGTACATTGACGGAGATGGGGAATACCCCACCATCATAGGTACGGGAACCGAAGATTATGTGGGCACGGCCTATGGGCAGGGCGCATATTCCAGCGCTTATCAAGGTTCGCCGGTAGCCAGTGCTGAAAAGGGTATATATGCTTTTTACCGCTACCACATTCCAGACCCCGTTTTCTTCTATAAGGATATCCAGGTTGACCTGCAGCAAATGGGTGGCGCTGGTCGCGAAAAAGTCCTGGAGATGATTGGAGATGACGTAAACCTTAAACCGGTTACGCTCCACGACAATGAAAATTTCATCAGGTTCCTGGAGCTGGAGCAACCCGTGGATTATACTGACCCTTCCATACCCCAGCGCGGTTTTATCGTGTTCATGCGGGAAGATGATGTTTCGGCAACCGCATATTTTTATCTGGACAGGCCCACCACAGACCTTCCCAGGCTACAGGATCTGAGCGCAAGGACAGAAGACCTCCCACAGAAAAAGAAATAGATATGATGTACAGCAAGGTCAAATTGCTTTTTATTTGTTTGATATACATTGTCCCTTTTTTGGCTTTAAGCCAAAAAAGGGACAAACCAAACGTCATACTCATCAATGTAGATGACCTGGGTTATGGTGACCTGGGCTGCTATGGGGCCACTAAGGTCAGGACCCCAAATATCGATAAACTGGCAACCGAGGGACTGCGTTTTACCGATGCGCATACGGTTTCGGCGGTGTGCACACCATCTCGATATGCCCTGCTTACAGGAGAATACCCCGTGAGGAACAATGGGCTTTCGCACGCAATTTTCTCTAGGGATTCCCTGATTATTGATACTGGTAAGTTTACCCTTGCCAACGTTTTTAAAAGCAGCGGCTACACTACAGGGATAGTGGGAAAATGGCATTTGGGATTTGGCAAGCAAAGGCCCGTAGACTGGAACGCCCCGCTTAAACCTGGCCCGTTGGAGCTGGGTTTTGATTATTATTTTGGCGTGCCCGTGCTCAATAGCCATCCGCCATTTGTATATGTGGAAAACCATACGGTCGTGGGCCTTACAGATGATGACCCCATGGTATATGGCAAGGATGCCGCCACCCTGCCCTATCCAGAAAAATGGAATCGCGGGCTACAGAAACTGGGCGGTGCAAAAAAAGCCCATGAACTCTACCGCGACTACCTTGTGGGCACAACGCTTAAGGATACTGCAATAGCATTTATAAAAAAGAATAAGCAAAAGCCGTTTTTCTTATACTTTGCCACTACAAACATCCACCACCCATTTACTCCTGCAAAACGATTTTTAGGCACAAGTGATGCGGGCAGATATGGTGATTTTATCCATGAACTGGACTGGATGGTGGGCGAGGTTATGCAAACATTAAAAGAAGAAGGTCTGGATGAGAACACCCTGGTCATCCTAACGAGCGACAATGGCGGGATGCTCAACCGCGGTGGGCAGGATGCCTATGCCATGGAACATAAGATCAATGGTAAACTCATGGGTTTTAAGTTTGATGCATGGGAGGGCGGCCACCGTATCCCCATGATTGTCCGGTGGCGTGATAAGGTCAAGGCCGGTACTGTATCTGGGCATTTGATAAGCAACGTTGACTTCGTGGCGACCATGGCCGAGCTCGTAGGGCAAAATATCCCCAAAGGTAATGCCATTGACAGCCAGCCATTGCTGGCCGTACTTCTGGGAAAGACAGATACAGATTTAAGAACAGAACTTCTCATCGCTCCAGATAACCTAGATAATCTGGCTTTGCGCCAAAATAACTGGATGTATATCTCTGGTCAGGGTGGCGGTGGTTTTCATGCCCCTTATGTAGGCATGCACGACCTGGGAGGGCCAGCAGCCTTTTTCTTTACGGGGCAAACCAATAGTGACATTGCCGATGGCAAGATAAAAGAAGGTGCCCCACCAGGACAGTTGTACAACCTAGAAGTCGACTTGACCGAAAACAAAAACCTATATGACCAGCATCCTGAAATCGTGGAGAAAATGAAAAAGAGAATCGACGAAATCCTCAATAAAAAATGAAAAGGATAGCCTTTGTATTGATCCTATTCCTCATCGCCCACCAAGGCCTGAATGCCCAAGAACATATCATTAAATTGTGGGATGAGGTCCCAAATCAAAATAAAACCGACGAGAAAGAAAAGATTACAGAAAAAGGAGTAAAACTTATTGCCAACGTACAAGAGCCATTGATTGAAGTCTACCTACCCAGTGCACGATCACAAACCGGCGAGGCTGTGCTTATTTTTCCGGGTGGCGGTTATCATGTTTTGGCGTATGATTGGGAAGGTCGCGACCTGGCAAAATACTTGAGTAGTCAAGGCATTGTAGGAATTGTGGTAAAATACCGTTTACCCATTTCAAAGTCGATTATCAATCCGTCAATCGCGCCTTTGCAAGATGCGCAACGCGCCATGCGCATCCTGCGCAGTAAGGCTAAAGAATGGCATATTGATGAAAACAAAATTGGGATTATGGGCTTTTCCGCGGGTGGACATCTAGCCTCCACTTTAGGAACGCAATATGACGAAAAAGTCTACGAGCCCACCGATGATGCTGATAAACTAAGTGCTCGTCCTGATTTTATGGCGCTCATTTATCCCGTAATCACAATGACAGATTTAACGCATGGCGGTTCTAAAGAAGCGCTGATAGGTAAAAATCCCACAGCCGAAATGATAAAAAAATACAGCGGCGAACTCAATGTAAATGCAGAAACCCCATCCACTTTTATCGTGCATTCTATGGATGATGATGCTGTGCCTGTTGAGAACAGTTTGCAGTTTCTGGACGCGCTTGCAAAAAACAAAATCTACACTGAAGCTCACATTTATCCTACCGGCGGTCACGGTTATTCCATGGGAATAGGCAATGCGCAACTAAGCAGCTGGCCCGGATTATTTGTTACTTGGGTAAAAACACTTCTGTAGATGTTCTTTTGGCTTAAAGCCAAAAAAATAAAAACCTAATTAAACGAATGCCTGAACTGCACCGGTGAAAGATTTGTCTTTTTCTTGAACAAAGTGCTGAATGACTGCGCGTGCTCAAAACCCAGCGCGTACGCAATCTCACTCACAGAAAGATTGGTGGTTGACAGTTGCTCCTTAGCCTTTTCTATCAACTTATCGTGCAGGTGTTGTTGCGTGTTTTGCCCTGTGTGTATTCTCAGCAAATCGCTGAGATAATTGGGCGACAAATTCATGAGTTGGGCAACATGCTGCACGGTGAGCCGTTTTTGTTCTGCAGTATTCTCATTGTAATATTGCTCTAGAATGCTTTCAAACTTCTCCAGCAATTGATGATTATGACTCTTTCTGGTGATGAATTGCCGCTCGTAAAATCGGTTAGAATATGTGAGGAGCAGCTCAATTTGCGACAGGATAATCTCCTGCGTGTGCTTATCAATATGCTGATATTCTTTCTCGATTTTTTCTAGGATTGAAATTAAATAATCCTCTTCTTCGGCAGAGAGATGCAGCGCCTCATGAACCGCATACGAAAAAAAAGTATAGCTATTTATCTTGCCCGCAAGCGGATGACCCAACAGAAAATCCTGATGAAAAATCAATAAAACACCAGAGCCACACTCGGTATTTTTAAGGTCCAGATGTTGCACTTGATTAGGCGCAGTGAAACTCAAAACACCTTTGTCATAATCATAATGCTGCTGACCGTATCTAATTTTTCCTTTTGCATTTCGCTTAAGCGCAACACAATAAAATTTATTTACAAAATGCTCCCAAATCTCATCTTCCAGAAAAATACTTTCTTCAAGATCAATGACACTTACCAGCGGATGTTTAGGTTCTGGTAGCGATAATAATCTGTGAAATTGCGAAATGGTTTCTATTGCGTTCATGCTGTAATTTATTTAAAAAGCCTTTGTACAAAAAGCACAAAGGCTCCTAATTTTTAATCTAATAATCCCATACTGAATTCATCATAAGGCTCGCCAGTATCAGTTCCCAGAGGTACGATACTTTCTAACCTTGACAAGTCTGCACTGGTCAATTCTATTTGCGTAGCATTAATATTTTGCTCCACATATTTTCTGCGTTTTGTTCCTGGAATTGGCAAAATCCCCTTTGCCATGATCCACGCTAGGGCCAGTTGAGACGGTGTGATATTTTTTTCTTCGGCCATGGTTTCAATAGCATTTACAAGCTCTATATTCTTGTAAAAATGACCTTCCTGAAAACGCGGTATCGCACGACGAAAATCATTCTCTGGCAAATCATCAATACTTCTAATTTGCCCAGATAGAAAGCCACGACCCAAAGGCGAATATGCCACAAAACCAATTCCCAACTCATTCAACGTTTGTATAACTCCGCGCTCCTCAACTGTACGTTCAAAAAGAGAATACTCACTCTGAACAGCCGTGATAGGATGCACAGCATGTGCGCGCTTCACAGTCTCAGATGAAACTTCAGACAATCCTAGATAACCTACTTTTCCTTCCTTTACCAGTTCGCTCATCGCCTCAACGGTTTCTTCAATAGATGTATTTTTATCAAGGCGGTGCATGTAATACAAATCGATAAAATCGGTTTTCAGATTTTTTAGCGAACGCTCAACCGCCTTCTTCACATATTCCTTCTTGCCGTTTATCGCCCAAGTAACTTTGTCATTATCGTCAATCTCCCAGCCAAATTTCGTCGCAATGATGTATTTGTCTCGATTTTCGCCAATAGCTTTCGCGATAAGCTGTTCATTTTTAAAAGGTCCGTACAGATCTGCGGTATCCAGAAAATTCCCGCCCATTTCAAAAGATTTATGAATGGTGGCAATTGCTTCCTTTTCATCCGCTGGTCCATACATATTGGCATCTTCAAAGCCGGTCATTCCCATACAGCCTAGACCTATTTTGGGCACAACCAGACCTTCACTTCCTAACTTGATTTTTTTAATTTCCATTTCATTGATTTTAGTGATACAAAGGTCTGTAGCAACCCACTTCTGCATGTATGCAAATCACAGAATCACATGAGCAAATCAAGAATATGGATGTTTTTTTGGCTTAAAGCCAAAAGAAAAAGTTCCTGCCAATGACAGGAACTTTTAACAATCAACTTAAATCATAATTGATGATCAATCAAAAATGAATTACTTCCAGATGCTTTTAAGTTCATAAACCTCAAGGTGGACCAACTTTGACTTACCCTTGCTCATTATGGAAATCTTATTATTCTCAAGATTTACCAGCGTGCTGACCGGCATAAAGAAAACACCATCATTTGCAAAGATTTCGAGCCCTGTTCTATCCACATACATTGAAAGTTTAAGTTTCTTCCCATCCGTTTTTAAAGTAGCTTTCTCATCAGCTACTTGAAGTGTTGCATTTTTTGCATCATAGATGACCTTGACCCCTTTAATATCAAGCGTGATGCTTTCGGTTTCTTGTAAGTCTATTTCAGCCTGTATTTCTATCGGTTTCTCACCTTCAAATTCAACAGGAAATGCCGCTTGACCCAGCTCCACATTATTGAATGTGTAGCGCTTACCCCTTAACTTTTTAAATTCTTCAACGGGCTTTCGTGATAACCTGATACCTTCATCGGTTGAGATTAGTTTTAACTCTGTAGCGATGCCCATACTCTGGTTGAAATCATTCCCTGAGGCTGTATTTGTTTTCGTCCTGAACCATCCTATCTCAATTTTCCTTCCTTGGGGATCATTAGTAAAGGTTTGTGCGGCATAGTAATCCTGAGTTTGTACACTTGTTAAACGAGACTCTTCAGGATGAAAGGCCTCCCCATCAAAGGTGCCCACGGCATATTCTCCATTTGCTGCGGTGATCACCCATTTTTTTGCACCGGGCATTCCCTGTACAGGAAGCTCATAAAGATCTGGGCATTCAAAAAGGTATCTATCATCACCTATTCCTCCTTCTATGGTGCTGGTAAGCTCCCAGTCTTTGAGATTCTTAGACGAGAAAAAGTGCATGGTGTTCAACCTGTTTTCTTTTTCTACCCATAATACCATTACCCATTTTTGTTCTGGCTCATACCAGATGACCTTAGGGTCCCTATTGCCATCTGTCACCTTAGGTACCGCAGGATGATCTAGCCGTTTAAAATTTCTACCATCATTGCTGTAGGCTATACCTTGTATCCAGTCATCACTTGATGTAAAAGAAACGACCATCGCCGGTTTATCCTTTGAGCCAAAGCCGCTTGTATTCTTCTTATCCACAACACCACTACCGCTAAAAACCGGTCCATACTCATCTGGATAAAGTGCTTCTCCCACTTCTTTCCAGTGCACAAGATCTTTACTTACAGCATGTCCCCAGTGCATATTTCCCCATTCACTACCATAAGGGTTGTGCTGAAAAAACAAGTGGTACTCTCCCTCATAATACACCAGGCCATTAGGGTCATTATTCCAGCCGCGTTTTGGCGAAAAATGAATCTGCCCCCGTTGACTCTCATTGTATAGCTTGTCTTTATCGAGCTCTTTGTTACTCTGCTTGATCAAGCTAAATTCTTTAGCATCAGCTGCCAGACCATCTACTGCCAATTCTAGGGTCTTGCCCTCCCAGTCACTTATATCTAGATAAGCGTACCAGTCTGGGTTTTCCTCAGCCAATTCTATATCAATCCAGCGTACTTTCTCGCCGTTCACAAAAACGTCAAGGCGCTTGCGCTCCACGCCATTCTTTACTGGTAGCAAAAGCCATTTTTTCTCTGCTTTGATTGTCTTTTTTTGGCTTAAAGCCAAAACAGGAAAATCATTATCAACGCGCACTTCATGCGCCGCCCGCAACGCAGTTGCCGTAAAAACCACGGTCAATGTCGCCATTGCAATCTCTCTAAACTTAAATTTCATAGTCGTTTTATAATCAGGTTAGTGTTGTACAGGTTGTTAAAAATCCTGCAATTGTTGTTGTGTGATCTGGGGGTTTGCGCCATCATGTGACGCCACCATGGCACCCATGGCACAAGTATTATCCAGGGCTTCCTGAGGATTCTTGCCTTGCAAAATATAGATAAGCAATGTTGCCAAAAATGAATCTCCTGCGCCTACCGTATCCTTTACCTGAGTTTTATACCCGCCATGATAAAATAGTTGATCTTCGTGATACAGTACTGCACCATGCTCACCCAGCGTGGCACATATGGTTTTTGCCCTAGACCAAGTTTTTAAAAACTTAAGGTTTTGATCTAGGGAGTTGAATGGAGACCCAAGTTTACGGCATATTTCATAAAGCTCATCGTCGTTCATCTTGATAAAATCCGCCGACTGTAAAAGGGGTTTTAGCACCTGAAGTTCACAGTGCGGCTTCCTCAAGTTTACATCAAAAACTTTATATCTCGCCAGCCCCAGCAAACCGTGTAATGTGGTTCTTGAAACCTCATCCCTGCAGGCCAGACTACCAAAAATAAATACATCTGCCGCCTCAACGATGGATTGCGCTGTTGCATTCATCGCTATCTTGTCCCACGCCACAGGATAAGCAATGGTATATTCTGCAGCGCCCTTTGCATCGAGAACTACATTTACAACCCCCGTGTCCCAGTCATTTAGCTGTATTCCTTCTATACCTACCTCATTTTCGGCTGCATAGGTCAAGATTTGTCTACCATTCTCATCATCGCCCACGGCACTTATCATCTTGCTCTTTGCCCCTAGGCTTGCCATTCTCAACGCCACGTTGAGCGGTGCACCACCTATCTTTTTTCCTTGTGGCAGTAGATCCCAGAGCACCTCCCCGTAACTTCCGGTATTTAAAATTTTATTCTTCAATCGTTTCTTGTTTACAAGTTATAACTACAGGTTTAAACCGGTCTATTGAGTATATTTTTGATGCTTTCGCGAAAGCGAAACAGTCACAGAAAACTCGTTAATATCCCGTGTTCTGTACATACAAATCGCGGCTAAAGTTGATTTGCGCCTGAGGGATGGGTAGGTATTCTTCACGGTTTTTATCAAAATTTGCATTTTGATAATACACAACGTCTTCTGCCTCGTTGGCATAAAATGCATTGAGGACTTCGCTGGCTACACCCCATCTCACGAGGTCAAAAAATCTGTTACCTTCCATTGCAAATTCCAGGCGTCTCTCCCACCGCATGGCTTTTCTGGCAAAATCTTGGGTCCATGTACAGTTTTGACCATCTATGTATGGCGAGATATTCACATTATCACCATATACCAGAGAAACACTATTTGCAGCACGCTGTCTTATCTCATTTATGATGGGCAACGCCTCATCCTGTCTACCCAGTTCTATGAGCGCCTCGGCCTTAAATAGCAGGACATCAGCATAGCGTATTTCTATCCTGTTTTTAGAGTTGCCATAAAAGGGATCTATATTTACAAAACAATCGCATCCTGGAGATACATTTTCTTTTAACGAAGCAAAATAGCCGTATGTGTTAGGAGATCTATTCCAGTTCTCTTCATAGGTGTAATTCTCGTCATATTTAAATGGCATGCCCGGTATGGCCACGGTATGATAGAGCCTAGGGTCAACTTGTGAAGCATTTAAATTGTTATAGTCAAAATCTGTATCATTATAGGTTTCAAATTGAGGCAGGCCTTCATCGGTCTTATAGGCATTCACAAGATCCTGACTGGGTTTTTGAAAATCGCAGCATCCAGCCCCTTGTGGTACTGAAAGAACATCAGAAAAATTGAGTCGGCCATGTAGGGTCCCGTCATTATCTGAAAATTGAATTGCAAAGACTGACTCTGTTCCATTTTCATAAGAGCCGGGTAGAAAATTATTTGCAAAATCACTTTCCAGGCCGTGGTTCAAAACCATATTTGAAGCGCTAACGACCTCCTCTAGATGCTGATTGTCAATGCTGGTGACATTATAATTTTCATCTTGTTGATAGGCTTGATATAACCTTACTTTAGCAAGATAACCATAGGCCGCACTTTTATCAACCCTTCCTATTTCTGGCTGGCTCTCTGGCAATCCATCAACCGCCATTTGAAATTCACTGGCAATCTTCTGCCACAGTTCATCATTAGTAAACTCTTTATTAGATATGGTACCATATTCATCTGCCGGAACCTCTTCTGTGATGTAGGGCATGTATTTAAACATGATCTTCAGCATAAAATAAAAGTGCCCCCTTAAAAAATGCATTTCAGCAATTCTTTGAGATTTAAGATCAAAACTGGATTCATCTATTTGTTCTAATGCCGATAAAGCCCTATTGACCCGTGAGATAGCCACATAGCAATTGTACCAAAACCGGTCTAACTCCCCAAAATCTGTCCTGATATTCTCTGAAATTTCAAAAAAATGAAACACTTGAATATCATTAGGCCCACTTCCTCCCTTATAGGCGTCATCTGCCCTTACATTGCCATATGGCCATAGACTAAAGGGCACATCATAATGGTCATTGCCCAGGGAGGAATATGCCGCAGTTACAAAGCCATCAACATTATCCGGAGTGATTAATTGATTTTCAGAAAGAACTGCGTTGGGCTCTTTCTCAAGATAGTCTGAGCATCCCAATAAGGTCAATCCTAAAAGGGTGCAGAATATTTTATATGTTGTTTTCATAACAGGTTTTTATAAGGTTAGATTAAGTCCCATGGTTATGGTAAGTGGCAGCGGATAGCCAAATCCTGGATTCTCAGGATCTACACCGGTAAACTCTGAAGACGAAATAGTAAATAAGTTTTGACCACTGGTATACAGTCTAAGACTTGACACATTAATTTGATCAAGCAAGGAATTAGGTAAGGTATACCCCACTTGCAGGTTTCTCAATTTTAAGTACGCACCATTCTCTACAAAGTAGGTGGAGAATCTATTTTCGGCATTTCTATCTATTGTCGTTAATGCTGGTATGGTAGAATTAGGATTATCTGGAGACCAGGCATTGAGCAAACGCGTTCCTTTATTAGAACCTATATCGTCGATGCTCCAAAAATCAGTTTGACCTTTTCTGCCGTTGATAACATCAGTTTTGCCGATCCCCTGCCAAAACATGGTAAAGTCAAAACCTTTATAATCAAGGACTATGTTTAGCCCGTAGCTAAAATCAGGATAAGGCTCCCCTATCCACGTGCGGTCATCATCTGTAATAACACCATCCCCATCTATATCTCGATAGCGAATTCTACCCAAACCCTTGCCTTCTTGTTCTGCAGAGTTGTCAAGTTCACCCTGCGTTTTAAATAGTCCATCAGCAATGTAACCGTACATGGAGTTTAAGGGTCTTCCCAAAATATTATCGTCACTGCCATTACCTCCATAGTTGTTCTGCACTTCAACGGGTAAGAAGGTAACCTTGTTTTCATTAGTTGAAACATTAGCGTTGATATCAATCCCGAGGCCCCATTTTGTTGTATGGCGATACCCCAAGGCAAACTCAAAACCTTTATTTTCCAGAGATACTCCATTCACCCATCTATTTCCGCCTTCACCGATGGCTCCTAGATAAGGAGGTAATACCAGAATATCTTCGGTTTCTTTAAAGTAATAGTTGACTTCCCCATAAATCTCTTGATTCATTAGGCTGAAATCTAAACCGATATTCGTTTGGGTCGTGGTTTCCCATTTTAAATCATCGTTTCCTATTTGTATACCTTTAAAACCAGACGGCAAAAGCCCAGAGCCAGAGCCGGAAAGGTCATAAGCTGTACCCCAAGCCGAATTCCATGTGGGATCTCCACCACTATAATCTGAGATATAAAGGGAGTAGATTGCATTATTGGCAATCTCTTGATTTCCCGTTTGTCCCCATCCCGCGCGCAGCATCAGGTTTGAAACAAAGGGCACATCCTGTAGAAATGATTCATTTGAAATACGCCATCCAGCAGAAAAAGCTGGAAAGGTCCCAAAACGATTGTTTTTACCAAACCTAGACGAACCATCCCTCCTCAATGTAGCAGAAACTAGATATTTATCATCGTATGTGTAATCCAGTTTTCCAAAGTAGGACAACAAACTATAAGCCGTGGCGCCTCCAGTACTATAGGCTTCACCAGTAGCAGCGTCTGGGTACATATATTCTGGAGTTTCAATAATAAAGTCTTCATTACGTGAACTTGCACTCCGGTAATTTTCCTCGTACATTTCAATACCCGCGAGACCTTTTAGCTCATGTTTACCCAAGGTAATATCATACGTGAGCGTATTGGACCATGTTGTTTTTAAGTTGGTATTTTGATTTATAGTAACGGCATTCTGATCATTTCTCAAGTATCCAGAGGAATAGCTAAGTTGCAGGGCCCGTTGATAGTAATTGTTATAATCAATACCAAAACTCGTTCTGAGATGTAGGTTTTCAATAGGTTCTGCGTCTGCGAAAACATTACCAAAAACCCTATAATATTCATAATCATTATTGCTGTTATCTACCAGTAGGCGCACGGGATTTTGCCTATCGTTCATACCGCCCACAGGACCACCCCAGCCTTCTCCATCTACGGTTCTTACCGGCACTATGGGAAGTGCTTTTAATGCCGGGTCTAGCACTTGTGGGCTTACTAGCTCGTTAGTCCTATTAAGCGTGATGTTCTCCCCCACTTTAAGGCGCCCGTCATAGAAATTATAAGAACTGTTGAGTCGGGTGCTTATCCTATTAAAGTTGCTGTACTTTATAATTCCTTCATTATCATAATATCCCAGTGAAAATAAATATGTTCCTTTCTCACTACCGTTAGATACAGCCAGGTCATAAGATTGCACAAAACCACTGCGGGAAACTTCGTCAAACCAGTCAGTATCTGCAGCGCGTAGCGTTTGTTCTTCATCTAGAAATTCTGGGATAATTACTTCGTTGAGCACTGCCCCTTCTCCGGTACCTGTATAGTCAAATTGATACCTAAGGTTATTGTTATTTGGGTCTAACCCATCGTTAATATTAGCCTGCCACAACACTTGACCAAATTGTTCTGCATTGAGTACATCCTGCCTGTTTGTATAATTACTGGTAGACATGTAGGTCTTAAAGTTGATTTGCATCTTGCCCACCTTACCTTGTTTTGTGGTAATAATGATCACACCATTTGATGCACGGGAACCATAAATACTGGCAGATGATGCATCCTTTAAAACTTGAATAGACTCAATATCATTAGGATTCAATTCATGCATTCCCGCTTTAGTGGGAACACCATCTATGACAAATAATGGAGAAGTGTTGTTAAGCGTGCCTATTCCTCTAATGTTAATTGACGTTCCTCCCCCACTAGGAGACGCATCTGCATTGATTTGAACACCCGCTACGCGACCTTGTAATGCCTTAATGGGGTTTGGTTCGGGTTGCTTATCCAGTTCCTCAACATCTACTACTGCGACGGCGCCCGTTATATCCGCACGCTTTTGAGCCGTGTATCCGGTAAGAACGACTGCATCAAGTTCCTGGGAGCTTAGCTCTAAGGCCACGTCTAGCGATGATTTACCTTCTACCGGCAACTCCACCGTCTTAAATCCCACAAAACTTAATATCAATGTCGCTGTGGGCGAAATGTTCTCAAGACTATACTTACCGTCAAAGTCTGTACTGGTTCCGTTAGTAGAGCCTGCCACAAGCACAGTTACTCCAGGCAAGGGTGTACCATCTTCAACGGATGTCACCGTACCTGATATCGTATGCTGGCCGTATGAAACAACACAGATAAAAAGTGCCACAAGGGGCAACAGTATTTTTTTCATATGAGTGTTTTTTAATTGATTAGTGATTGAGCACTAAACTATCTTGGCTCATACGAAATCGATTTCTTTATCGTAACAGATGCGTATTGTTTTGATAAACGACATGTGAATAACGGTGGAAAGCCTCGCCAGGCCTGCCATTGATGATGTTTGAGTGGTTTTCGCGAAAGCGATTGAGTTTATATTATGTTACATCAAGTTCTAAATTTGAAACATATCAAGCCGCCACACACGACCCTTTGAGATCTTCATGCGTGCGATGTAACCTGTTGATAAGTGTAAAATTTACAGTTCTTGAGCTTTTCTGGTCGCGGCAGGTGTTATGCCATACTTGTTTTTAAAGGAAGTAGAAAAATAATTTGGGGAAGAGAAACCGCATTTATAGGCAATTTCAGCAATGGTCAACGTGCTCGATTTTAATAGGGATCTCGCCTTTTCTAGCTTAAAATCTGTCATATATTCACTCACACTTACCCCCAGTAACGCCTTGACCTTGCGGTACAGTTGTACGCGGGATATGCCTATGGCTTTCGCCAAAATCTCCACATTAAAGTCTGAGTTATCGAGATTCTCCCGAATGTGCTGATTGAGTTCTTGTATGAAATTTTGCTCTGGAGTGCCAAAATTTTCTTTCTGTTCTATCTTATGAATGTTGTTCATGTAATAGAACTTGAGTTTCTCTCTATTATAGATGATGGATTTTAAGGATTGCTGCAAGATTGCAAAACTGAACGGTTTAACCAGATACAGGTCTGCACCACTCTGCAATCCCTTGAGGTAAGAATCTTTATCCCCCAATGCCGTGAGCATCACCGTGGGAATGTGAGAGGTACGCAAATCTGACTTCAAGATCTTGCATACCTCATAGCCACTATGCCCCACAATATTAACGTCACACAAGATTATATCTGGTATGTGCTCAAAAGCCAGATCTAGGGCATCAGCCCCGTCAGACTTTAAAGTTATATACTCCCGCGACAATCTTTTCTCAAGATATTTCTGCAATTCTGTATTGTCTTCAATGATGAGTATTGAGAATTTGTCTTCCTGCTCCACATTTTCCTGTGGTAGAAAATTTTTATCTGACGTCTGCGCAAATTCTATAATAGAATTATTGTCTGCGACCTCAGGTTCATCAATAATATGGTCTTCATTAAAATGTGTCTTGCCCTTAAATAGGGTAATGATAAACTGAGTTCCCCTGTGTGAATGTACCTCGATCTTGCCCAGGTGCAGATCTATAAATTGTTTAGTAAGGTTGAGGCCTATACCAGAGCTGTTTTTACGGTTTATTGCACCTCTAAAAAACGCATCAAAAACATTCGCTAACTCTTCCTGCGGGATGCCTATCCCCGAATCTTTAAAAAGAATCTTTACTTCGTTGCCTTCTGGATAATCCTTGATTTCAATGTGTATCTTGCCATGATCTGGAGTAAATTTAAACGCGTTTGAGAGAAGGTTGAAGTAGGCCTTATCCATCAAGTTGCGATCCATATAAACATACACCTCTTCATTATTTGTTTTTAATGTATACTTAATATCCCTCTTCTTCGCCTCGCGTTCAAACTCTTTATAAATCAATGCAGAAAACTTAAAGAGATTTGTTTTTGAAACGCGTAGATTGAAAGTGCGGTCCTCTACTTTTCTAAAATCAAGAAGATTATTTATCAACCTCAGTAATCTATTTGAGTTATTGTAGATAAGCTCTACCTCGTTAATTAAAAACGATCCTGCCAGTTTCTTGTTTTCTGCTATAGATTCTATTGAACTTTGTATAAGTGTAATGGGAGTTTTGAACTCATGTGATATTCCAGTGAAGAAATTCATCCGTGCCTCATTACTTTCCTTGGCCTCATTGGCAATCTTCTTGATCTGGTTGCGCTGTGTGGTTACTTTTTCATTTGTGATCTCCAGTTGTCTATTCTTTCGCCTTATAAGTCTAATTGAAAATATACTGTAGATTGTAAGGCAGATAGTGATGATAAAAAGTATGAGCACAACTTGCAAGATATTTTTCTGCAGGGAGTACCGCTCTTTCTGTATGGCCAGAACGTTAACCTGCTCTTCAATCTCATGTTGCTGCTCATTGATTTTATCAAATTGATCTTTCATGATATCCACATTGATACGATCTATCAAGGTGGTGCTTAAAATATTACGCTTAGAGAAATCCTTACCTTCCAGTATATCCAGGGTCAAGTCAATAGCTTCTGCTCCCGCTGTGGGATATAATACCGTTGCCACGAAATCGCCTCGTGCGACCATATTAACACCACCATCGGGGAGGTTTAGACCGTCAACACCTATGAACTTTATCTTTTCAGAGAGTCCTAACTGCTGAGCAATCCGCAGGGCATTGAGTGTGGTATCATCATTAAAACCATACACGTAGTCAATGGAATCCCCCATAACTTTAAATGCTTTTAAAATCTCATCGTGTGGAAAACCTTGAAAGGATTTTACAACCTGTATATCTTCATGCTCATCTACAACCTGGTAAAAGCCTAGGCTACGTTCTTTTGCAGGAGAGGAGTTGTCTCCTCCACGTATTTCCATGACGTGCAGCGGAGCCGTCTTTTGAGACACGATATAGTTACCCACATTGCGCCCCACTTGTAAATTATCTCCACCTATGAATGCTGTATAATTCTCAGAGTTTACTTTTCTATCGATGAGGATTATGGGAATATTTTTGGCGAAAGCCTTATTTAAAACCGGCACGAGGGAGTCTGCATCTAGCGGTGAGACTATAATGGCATCTTTACCAGCGGCAATCATACTTTCTATCTGCTTTATTTGTAATGCAATATCCGCTTCTGCCTGGGTAATCTGTAAGGCGATGTCACTATTTAACGAGGCCTTGAGCTGCATGCTCTCGTTCATGGCAACACGCCACGGGTGAGAGCCCAGGCATTGTGAAAAGCCTATATCATATTTAGCCATGGGCTGCTTCTCACACCCCTGAATACAAAATATAACGAGTATTGCGAGAACAAAACCTTTCCTTAAAGTCATTGATTTTTATTAGAAAGGTTGAAAATAGATAATTTTCAGCGCATTGTACAGAGAAATATCAAGCGATGGACCGATTTTGACTGCAATTTATATTTTCCCAATAGAAAACAAAAAAGCCTCACTTTCGTGAGGCTTTCTGTGATCGCGAAGGGATTCGAACCCCTGACCGTCTGCTTAGAAGGCAGATGCTCTATCCAGCTGAGCTACGCGACCTTTTTTTGCGGGTGCAAATATATCGCTTTTAACTAAGTCTTCAATATTTATTGTGAGAAATAAAAAGCTGCACTTTGAAACTTCCTCTCTAGGTCATTAAAGCTAGTTATTTTCTTGTTTCATTTGATAGGGAATATAATTTTCCCACTCCCAGGGTGTGTAAACATCCTTCATGCCCACGTCAAGGAGCTCCTTAAAAATCCCTCGGCTATTGGCGCTATTGGTCATGATGAGGATGCCCTTGCCCGTTTCAGGAAACAGGATGCTGTAATGAATAAAGCCATCGCCCCCACCTTCTTTAAAAACGCCCTTGCCGTAGGGCGTATCCAGATATCCCCATCCCAGGCCATAACTTAGGTTGATATCATCATGGGCATCGGTAAGGATTTTAGCACCTTCATTAAACTGGCTTTTAGTTTTTATCCTTATTTGTGGCGAGAACATCTCGTCATAAGACTCTTTTGTGATCAACTCCTGGTGAAGCACTGCCGTGAGGAATTTTATATAATCCTCAACCGTTGTCTCCAATGTGCTGGGAGCACGCGCCTCATTATCCTTATCCTTGGGATAAACGCTGCCATCTGCTTTATGGCCATAGGCAAAATCATTATTGAAGCGAGGCAAAAACCTATAACTCGTGTTTTTCATGCCCAGGGGCTTAAATATCTTTTCTTGTGCCACCTGCTCAAGTCCTTTGCCCGTAAGCTTTTCTAACACCGTCTGTAGATACACCATGCCCTCGCCAGAATAAACAAACTTTTCTCCAGGTTTACCGTGAACCCTCAACTTGCGGTCTGGTTCATACCACCGCCAGTTGATAAATCCCGTGGTATGTGACAGGCACATCCTGGCAGTTATCTTGTGATAAAGCGTGTCTGCTTTTAAATCATCATAATCATCCTGCCACTCCGTCTGCGGTTCATATTCATATATTTTTTTGGGTAGATAGGACTCAAGGGGAGTATCCAGGTCGATTACCTTTTCTTCGACCAATTTCATTACCAGGACTCCAAAAACGGCCTTGCTCAACGAGGCCCCGTACATATTTGTCGTATCGGTCAGCTTCTCATTTTCAGGTAGGTTCTTATATCCCAGCACTTCTTTAAAAACCGGCTTGCCGTCATTGAACACGGCAACGCCCATACCTTGTATGTGTGCATCTTCGGCAAGTTGGTGTAGCTTTCGCGAAAGCGAATCTTGTGTGATTGCCGTGCCATCCAGCCTTATGATTTCTTGACTTTGCATCTTGCAGCCAGTAAGGCCCATGAACACCAGGAAAAGCGCAGTCATGATTTTTCTAGACTTCTTTATCCTTAAAAAGGGTATGGCGGGATAATAGCATTTATGGCTGTTGACCACATAGATTACATTAACGAGCACGGTAATCACACAAAAAGGCAATACTAGTATAAAAGCAAAAAACCCAAAGCCCTCCACAGTGACCAGCATGATAAATGATAACACATATGCCAGCAATACGGTGATCTGAAAATTGACCACCTTCTTGCCATGAAGGTCATAAATAGGATTATCATCACGCTTGTGAATCCACAAAAACAAGGGGATAAGCACATTGAACAACGGGATAACAAAACCAATGAGTGGTGACCCGTGCAGCAGTAACAGCCACTTTGTGGTGACCGCTTCTTCCTTGGGGTCCTCTAACGGTAGCAAATCATCCACATCAACATCCAGCGCTGCTGCAAGCAGTTTTACCGTTTGCAGGTGTGGGTTGACATCGCCTTTTTCAATGCGTTGAATGGTGCGCACCGTGACTTGTGTACGCTCGGCAAGTTCTTCTTGCGTAAAGCCTTTTAATTTACGTTGATAGACTAGGTTTTTTGAGATTGATGAATGGTCCATGATTTCTAGAATTTTGTTGGGTCAAAGCTACCCCACATCTTGCTCCCTCCACCCGACATTTAGGTGTCACCTATATGTCAAGATAAGGCAAACCATTATTTTACGTTGCATTTATAGCCTATTTTGACAAAAAAGGGCCTGAATATACCTGGGCTTGCGCCAAAATTATTTAACCATAAATTCAAGTCAACCTTCTACTTAATCCTTATATCTTTGACCCCGTTTAAAAAACCACATGGAAAAGTCTGCGCAAATAGAATGTATAAGTGTTTTTGACATGCTTAAGGTGGGCGTGGGCCCCTCGAGTTCACACACCCTGGGACCCTGGCGTGCCGCACAGCGCTGGATTGCCGAACTCAAGAAAAAGGACATCTTTGAACTGGTTGAAAAAATACACGTTGACCTGTATGGATCGCTCAGCCTCACCGGCAAGGGCCACGCGACAGACATTGCAACTGTACTGGGACTCATGGGGCATGACCCCGTGACCATTGACATTGCCATAATTCAAACAGAAATTGACACGCTCAAGGCAAAAAATATCCTGTGCCTTAACGGCGAAAAAAATATCCCTTTCACCTTTACCGAAGATGTAAAGTTCAACCGCAACTTCCTGGAATTTCACCCTAATGGAATCACATTTAGAGCTTTGCTGAGCAATGGAAAAAAATGCAGCTCCTCCTTCTATTCCATAGGTGGTGGCTTTGTGGTAAAAAAAGAGCGTAAGAATGCCAGTAAAAAACTGAAGAAATTTGACGCTTTTCCCTTTAAGATTCAAACGGGTAATGAGCTGCTTGCCTTTTGTAAACAGGAAAACAAGAACATATCGCAAATCGTACTTGAAAATGAGCGCTCCCTCCGCACGGATGAAGAAATCAATGCCAGCCTCAAACAGATATGGGATGTCATGTTAGACTCCATGTATGTGGGCTGTCACAGCGAGGGCAACCTCCCTGGTGGACTCAACGTAAAACGCCGCGCCAAGGAAATTCATGACCGTCTCATTGGTGAAACACAATACAGCGGCACCGAAGACTGGATTCCCGCGATAAGAAATACAGAAGTAAAATTCCGTCAAATTCTTAAATGGGTTAGCTGTTTCGCTTTAAGCGTAAACGAAGTGAATGCCTCGCTAGGCCGCGTGGTTACTGCCCCTACTAATGGTAGCGCCGGCACCGTGCCCGCGGTTTTGATGTATTACCTGGTTATCGAGAACCACAACGCGGGTTTTGAAGAGATTAAAAAGTTCATGCTTGTCGCTGGCGAAATTGGCAGCTTATTTAAAAAAGGCGCGACCATTTCTGCTGCGATGGGCGGTTGCCAGGCAGAAATAGGGGTTTCTTCTGCGATGGCGGCCGGTGCGCTTACCGAGCTCCTGGGCGGCACTCCAGAACAGGTCCTGATGGCCAGCGAAATCGCGATGGAACATCACCTGGGCCTTACCTGCGACCCCATTGGCGGCCTTGTGCAAATACCATGTATAGAGCGCAACGCGATGGGCGCGATCAAGGCGATAAACGCCGCAGAAATCGCTCTAGAAAGTGACGCCAGCAAAGCAAAAGTGCCACTGGACAAGGTCATCGAGACCATGTGGGAGACCGCAAAAGACATGAATAAGAAGTACAAAGAAACTTCTGAGGGCGGTCTCGCGGTTCAGGTAAACCTCAGCGATTGCTAGCACATTTAATCATAAAATAACCTTTGGCGCAAGCCACAAATCCCTGATTTTCCATAAGATTGCTCCATGAAAAATTGGATGCTTTTTAGCGCTTTTTTGTCGCTGGCGGTTTTGGCTCAAGGCCAAAAGAAAACACAAATCGCCTTTCTTGCAGATGTGCATTTGCAGGTTCCTTTTACTGAACTGGAAGGCACAGATTACCTCGGAATCATAAACCCAGAAACGGGGAAGCCCACGCTCATCCGCACCATGGAAGCGCAGCTGCATTCTACCCGTATTTTTAACGAGAACTATTTTGCCTTCCTCGCAGCACTAGAAGATTTAGCCAATCGCGGAATCAAGTTAGTCGCGCTTCCCGGCGATTATACTGATGATGGTCAGCCGGTTCACCTGCGTGGATTGCAGAAAATCCTTGAGAAATATGAGCAGGAATATGACATGCAATTCTTTATCACCACAGGAAATCATGACCCGGTAAGACCTTTCGGTACGGAGGCTGGAAAATCAGATTTTTTGGGCAAAAATGGAATGGAGCAAAGTATTGTAAGTCATCCGGATTTAGCTAAGCCTGAGACAAATCTTCCTGCTATCATCACTCAAGATATTGCAAAAATGGGATATGACGGCGTGACGTCCATCCTTCAGAATTTTGGCTTTAAGCCAGAGCAAAATCAACTTTTCTGGACAACTCCTTTTGCTCAATATGATGTTGAGAATTACACTTTCGCGAAAGCAAAACAAGCCGCAGAACTCAGCAACAGAATGTATGAAGTTGCGCCTGGTTACACAGTTCCTGACGTGAGTTATGTGGTTGAACCGATTGATGGAATCTGGCTGATGGCCATTGATGGCGATGTTTTTATTCCGCGTGATGGTGCGCCTGAAGATGGTGACAATTACGGCGGCGCAAGCACAGGGTATAACAATGTGCTGACGCATAAGAAGCACTTGATTGCTTGGGCAAATAAAATGGCAGAAATGGCCAAGAACAATGGAAAAACATTGATTGCATTTTCACACTTCCCCATGCTGGATTTTAATGACAACGCTTCCGCGGAAATTGAACAGCTCATGGGCAAGAACAAATGGCAACTAGAGCGCGTTCCTGATGCGGAAGTCGCTAAAGCCTTTGCCGATGCAGGCATAAAAATCCATTTTGCCGGGCACATGCACATCAATGATTCTAACATCACAACTTCTGGAAACAATACGTTGTTGAACGTACAAGTTCCTTCGCTGGCGGCGTATCCTGCAGCGTACAAATTACTCACCATTGATGGGCAAAAGTTAGAAATTGAAACCGTAGAAGTGAACACAAAAGCGTTTACTGAGCATTTTCCACTATATGAAATGGAATACGAGTATTTGAAAAACACAGCGCCAGAAAAGCTTTGGAATCATGAAATCTTGAACACTGAAGATTATGCAGCATTCACTCAATTTCATTTAAAAGAATTGGTACGATTGAGATTCATTCCTCAAGATTGGCCGGAAGAACTGAGTTCATTTTTGGCGCAAGCCAACGCTCAAGACATCTTAAAAAAGATAAACGGTAAGCAATCAAAACTTTTATCTAGTTGGCAAGGAAGCGACCTTATCGAGGACTTTCACAAAATACGTTCGGCTGATGTATTGGCGTTTGACGATATCCCAAAATCCCGCATTCACGATTACAAATTGCTTATTAAAGCTAGTGCAAAATCAGAAAAAGAATCGCAGGATGTTGTAAAAATGCAACTCCAACTGATGCTGAAAATCCTAGATAAATTCATGCATGGCACACCGGCCGACCATTTTATCTATAACCTGAAAACCGGAAAAATCAGGCAAAAATAATTTTGGCTTTAAGCCAAAAACTATTCTTTAATTTCTAGCGCTTTCATGATTTTATGGAAAATCTCAGTGTTCTCAAAAACACCTGTGAAATGCTGAGATTGCGGGCCATACGCAAAAATAGGAACCATCGACGCCGTGTGGTCGTTTGATAAAAATCCGGCTTCAACTTCGCCATTTTCAAGACTTCCTTGCATAATGCCCAGCCCAGAAGTTTCATGGTCTGCAGTGATGATTACCAATGTGTTTTTATTTTTATCAGCCTCCATCAGGGCTGCACGCACGGCTTGGTCAAAATCAAGCATTTCAGTGACGATACCCTTAATATTATTTGTGTGCCCGTTGCTGTCAATCTTCGCGCCTTCCACCATCAGAAAATATGGTTTTTCCTGTTTTTCAAGTTCGCCAAGAACCTTTTCAAAAAATTCCGGAAAAATTGCTCCACGCTCAATAGCCGGCAAGAATGCCTCACGCTCCAGATAATCCTTTGCATTTTTACCATCTACCTTTTGAGGAATCCCCAGCATAGGAATTTTAATGGCCTTAGAAGAAACGTAAAAGTTTATTTGGCTTAAAGCCAAATCTTCTAAAATCGCATCACTGTTGTCACGCTCTGGCTCATGCGCATAAAATGCAGAAGGCGTCGCTCCCGTGATCTCATCTGTGGTCATAAGGCCGGTAATGTAACCCTTTGTACCCAGGATTTCGGTAATGTTCTTTATGGGCTGCCCATCAGCATTTGTGCCTATGGCACGGTTGTTTGTCTTTTCACCGGTCGCCATGGCCGTAGCTCCCGCAGCAGAATCCGTCACCAAATCATCATATGAAGATGTCTTTATCAACCCAATATTCTGCAACTGCGTTAAGTTCAGCTCACCGCCATTGGCAATCATCGCTGATGAAATCTGACTCAAACCATTACCGTCGCCGATAAGCAGAATCACGTTTTTGGGTTGTGCCTTAGGATCATAATCAAACCGTGGTTTGTAGATCTTGGTCTGTTCAGGATTTTGATACGTGCGTAAATCAAGGGATTTCAAGAATAGGTCGACCTCATCAGGATGGTCTGTATTTACATAATCCACGCCCATTTTTGCAAATTTGCTCCAGGCGGTTCTGGTATCTGGGGTGCCCCAAAAACGGAAGGGCTTCCCATATTCATGTGCTTTAGCAACCACATCTTTTATCTTTTGCATGTCAGCCGCGACCGGTCTCCCCAGCCCATTCCAATGAGAAAAGCCCGAAAAACCCTTACTTATCATCGCGACCTTGCTTAAATCTATGGTATCAAGGTCATCCAGGCTTTGATGGTCAAACCAGATGTAATCTGGGTACGCACCATATTCTGCAGCCGGTGGACGGTTGCCCGAAATCGCGATTATCAGTTTGTTGCTTTGGCGAATGCCGGGATAATCTTCTAGCGCTTCGATGATTTTTGACAAGGTCTTTTTTGCATCAGATTTTAAATCTACCAGCAACTGCAATTCTCTAAACCCTCCTTTTTCAATCAAGTTTTCAATGGGGTCAAAATAGAGATGCTGCAATGTGTTATCTTCCTTAATTTCAGCTTCAGCATGGGTCACATATAGTTTTCCGTTTTTCAGGTAAACATCTGCCTCAATGGAGTTTGCGCCGTGTATATAAGCCTTCCAGAAAGGGAATTCCTGCTCATAATCATTGTGCGAATGAAACTTGTAGGTTGATTGTGTCTGCTGCGCTTTCGCCGAAAGGCAAAAAAGAAAAAACAAGGCGCAAAAAAGGTGGATTGTCTTCATGAATCTCAACGATAGTTGACCGTAAAGATAGAAACCCGCACACAAGAAAATATCGGCTTAACGATTATATAATATGCGCTACCGCAGCCCCTGAAAATATGTGCGCGCCTCCCGCATGACCCGTGGTGCCATGATCAATGTAGAGATCATCGTGGGATAGGCCATGATGGCAAAAAACCCGTCAATAAGGTTGATCATGGTGCTCAAGCTGGTGGTTGCCCCCAGCATGATGCTCACGATAAAGAAGTAGTTGTAAATGTGTTTATGGCTTGCGCCAAAAAGAAATGCGAGACACTTACTACCATAATAACTGTAACTGAACAGCGAACTCAAGCTGAACACGGCGATGCACAGCAGCAGGATGTATTTACCATACACGGGGAACGAATCTGAAAAGGCTTTTGCCGTAAGGCTAACACCATTTGCATCACTTGTCTTCCAGACGTCAGTAACCAATATGGCGAGCGCGGTAAGGGTACACACGACAATCGTATCAATAAACGGCCCCAGCATGGCCACGAGACCCTCGCGGGTGGGTATTGCGGTTTTTGCCGCGCCATGGGCCATGGGCGCGGTACCTATACCCGCCTCGTTAGAAAATGCGCCGCGTCTTACCCCCAGGATTATCAAACCACCCAGAACACCCCCTAGAAATGGCTCTCCAGTGTAGTTGTGAGCTGAAAATGCATTGCTGAAGATCAAACCAAAATACTCCCCTATCCTATCTACATGCAATATGAGGATACCGGCAACGGCAACAAAATAAATAAGTACCATGGCGGGCACCAGCCTTGCCGCGGTATTGCTGATGCGCTTTAAACCTCCCAGTATCACGACAGAGGTTATGATAACAAGGATCACCCCTATGGTGACCTTGGCGCCCATGCCATCTTCAATTCCGTTGGGAACCAGCAGAATATCAGTGATTGCCTGTGTTAATTGATTGACGTTAAAGACCGGCAAGGCACCTACAAGCCCTGCAATGCTAAAAATGACCGCAAGAAACCGCCAGTTCTTTCCCAGTCCCTGGGTAATAAAATACATGGGGCCACCCTGCAGCCCGCCCTTGCTGTCCTTGCCACGGTACATGATGGCAAGGCTTCCGGTAAAGAATTTAGTAGCCATGCCCACCAGTGCACTCACCCACATCCAAAACACGGCACCGGGGCCTCCCACGGCAATGGCCACGGCAACACCGGCAATATTGCCCATTCCCACGGTTGCTGAAAGTGCAGTTGTCAATGCCTGAAAATGTGAAATCTCACCAGGGTCATCAGGGTCATCATACTTGCCACGCAGCACGCTCACGGCATGGCCCAGGTATCTAAAGGGTAGGAAACGGGAGTAGATCATGAGGAAAAATCCGCCGCCTATCAACAGGATCAATAAGGGCAATCCCCACATGGCAGATGCAAATTTTCCGATGATTTCATCTACTGCATCCAGCATAAAGTATTATGAATTTAAGTACGTGAGCACATTGGACTCTATGCGTTTTTCTATGTTTGTAACATCTGCTTTTGCAAAAGCCTCTCCCGTGATGTTCTCGTAAAGTTCAATATACCGTTCAGAAACCGAAGCGATATAACTATCGCTCATCTCTGGCACTTGTTGTCCTTTTTTGCCCTGAAAACCATTGGTTATCAACCACTGGCGCACAAACTCCTTGCTCAATTGCTTTTGTGGTTCGCCCTTTTTTTGACGTTCTGCATAACCATCTGCATAAAAATACCGTGAGCTATCTGGTGTATGGATCTCATCAATCAAGACGATTTTACCCTCGGCGGTCTTCCCAAACTCATATTTTGTATCTACCAAAATCAAACCACGTCCTGCCGCGATTTGCGTACCCCGTTCAAAGAGTTTTAAGGTATAGTCTTCAAGCACCTCATAATCTTCTTTTGAGACGATGCCCCGTTTTAATATATCTTCTTTTGAAATGTCTTCATCATGGTCACCCATCTCGGCCTTTGTTGCCGGTGTGATTATGGGTTCGGGGAACTTGTCATTTTCAATCATCCCCTCGGCCATGCGCACTCCGCACAGCATCCTCTTGCCAGCTTTATATTCGCGTGCAGCGTGGCCAGAAAGATAACCGCGTATCACCATTTCAACTTTGAATGGCTCACATTGCTCTCCCACGGCAACATTGGGGTCTGGGGTTGCTTCCAGCCAGTTAGGAACGATATCCTCAGTTGCCTTCATCATCTTTGTGGCAATCTGGTTGAGGATCTGCCCCTTGTATGGTATTCCCTTTGGCATGACCACGTCAAAGGCGCTTAGCCTATCTGTGGCAATCATGACCAGCTTATCATCAGCAAGGGTGTAAACTTCACGCACCTTGCCCTTGTACACTTTTTTTTGTCCTGGGAAATTGTAATTTGTATCTGTAATGGTATTCATTTGCTATGCTCTAACCGGGTAGGGATCAATTTCTGTTCTCAATATCCTTATATGCTGCGATAACCTCCTTAACAAGCGGGTGACGTATGACATCCTTATCATCAAGATAAATCATGCCCACGCCCTTCACGTCCTTGAGGATGAGGAGGGCCTCTTTTAAACCACTTATGATCCTTCTGGGAAGGTCAATTTGCCCAGGGTCTCCCGTAATAAGAAATTTTGCGTTCTTGCCCATACGCGTGAGGAACATCTTCATCTGAGCGTGGGTGGTATTTTGAGCCTCATCCAGGATCACAAAGGCATTGTCAAGGGTACGCCCCCTCATAAATGCCATGGGCGCTATTTGAATGGTGCCGTTCTCGATGAGCCCTTCAAGCCGCTCATGTGGAATCATATCCCTTAACGCATCATATAATGGCTGCATATAGGGGTCTAGTTTTTCCTTGAGGTCCCCTGGAAGAAAGCCCAGGTTTTCACCGGCTTCAACAGCGGGGCGTGTCAAGATGATGCGCTTAACCTGTTTTTCCTTCAAGGCCTTTACCGCAAGGGCAACACCGGTATAGGTTTTTCCGGTACCTGCAGGACCTATGGCAAAGACCATGTCATTCTTGTATGCCAGGTCCACGAGTTTGCGCTGGTTTGCCGTTTGTGCCTTTATCAACTTTCCGCCTATGCCATGCACGAGCACTTCGCCACTTCTTGCAGAAGTTTCATAATCCTCCTTGCTCTCACTGGTGAGCACGCGCTCTATGGAATTTTCATCCAGTTTGTTATATTTAGCAAAATGGTCGAGCAGCATGGTGAGCCGTTTGTCAAATTCTTCAAGCTCGTCCTCACCTCCGTAAGCCTTGAGGTGATTGCCCCTGGCCACGATTTTAAGTTTGGGAAAGTACTTTTTGATCAGTTCAATGTTCGCATTACGTTGACCAAAAAATTCACGTGGGGCGATTTCTGAAAGTTCGATGATAAGTTCGTTCAAAAGCGCATGGATTTATGTATGAGAATAGGGATTTATCTTTAGTTTTGTGCTTAAACAAATGTAAATAATTTTAACCGTTATCCCCTTTTAAAAATATCAACAATACCCACGTATGCCCATTATAACCCTTACTACTGATTTTGGCCTGAAAGACCATTTTGCAGGCGCGGTCAAGGGTGCTATTTATAGTGAACTAGAATCAGTCAATATTGTTGATATCTCGCATGGCATCTCGCCATTTCATATCATGGAGGCTGCCTACATCATTCAAAACGCCTATAAAAATTTCCCGGAAGGGACCATACACATCATAGGCATTGACAGTGAACAGAACCCCGAGAACCAGCATATTGCCGTTAAACTGGATGGTCATTATTTTATCTGTGCAAACAATGGTATTGTTTCGTTAATAACAAAAAACATACTGCCGGAAGAAATGGTTGAAATCAATATTCACGACCGCATCACGACAAACTTTACCGTACTTGATGTTTTTGTGAAGGTTGCCTGCCATATCGCCCGGGGCGGGACGCTGGGGGTGATAGGAAAGCCCATCAGGGAAATCAAGGAAATCACCGGGATGCACCCCGTGGTCAATAGTGACAAGAAGACTATCATGGGCAACGTCATCTATGTTGATAACTATGGCAATGTGGTCACTAACATCACCCAGAAATTATTTGATGATGTGGGCAAGGGACGCGATTTTATCATCACGGTGCGCAAGGCGACCTTTACCCAGATTTTCAACAGGTATAGTGACGCCATCAATTTTGACATTGAAAAATCAAAACGGGAAGAAGACGGTAAAAAACTTGCGGTGTTCAACTCTTCTGGATATATAGAACTTGCGATTTACAAAAGCAACCCCACCACGGTGGGCAGTGCTTCCACGCTATTTGGGCTAGATTACCGGGATACCGTTACAATAAATTTTGAATAGCAGATACGAAAACCATAATTTAAACGCTTTACAACCGCAAGCCTAGAATAGCGATATATACATGCTGGCCATCTTTAGAAAGGAAATAAACTCATTTTTTGCCTCCACGACGGGATATCTCGTAATAGGCCTGTTTCTTGTGCTCAATGGTCTTTTTCTCTGGGTTTTTGAGGGAGATTTCAATATCCTGGATTATGGGTATGCTGATCTTACCCCGTTCTTTCAACTGGTGCCGTGGATTTTTTTGTTCCTTATCCCAGCAGTGACCATGCGCAGCTTTAGTGATGAAATAAAACAGGGAACCCTGGAAATCCTGCTTACCAAACCCATTACCATTTTTCAACTCGTCATGGGCAAGTTTCTGGGTGCATTTGTACTGATACTCGTGGCCCTCCTTCCCACCTTGATTTATATATGGGCCATTGCAGCACTGGGCAATCCCGTGGGAAACCTAGATTATGGCATCCTGATAGGCTCATACCTGGGTTTATTGTTTTTGGCGGCGGCTTACACCTCCATGGGCATCTTCATGTCCAGCCTTACCACAAACCAGATAACGGCCTTCATCATGAGCCTCTCCATTTGCTTTGTATGGTATTATGGCCTTGATGGCCTGGCTGACCTACTGGCAATGCACTGGCTGGGCAACCTGAGCATGCGTCAGCATTTTGACAGTATTTCGCGCGGGGTTATTGATACGCGCGACCTTGTATATTTCATTTCGGTGGGGGCATTGTTTTTTTACCTCACCATGCTTCGTACCAAAACAAAAAGATAGATGAAGCAGTCCTTAAAAAACATCCTGTTTGTGATTATTGGCCTTATCCTGGTCAATGTTGTCGCAGGGCTTGCATTTACACGGTTTGACCTTACAAAAGACAAAAGATATACCCTTTCGCAAACCTCTGAAGATATTTTGGCCCAAGCCAAAAACACAATTTTAATAGATGTTTTTTTGGCCGGTGATTTTCCTGACGAGTTCAACAAGCTACAGGAGGAGACCAGGCAGCTGCTTGAAGAATATGAAGCGTTGAACCCCAACATCAACTTTAACTTCATCAACCCTGTCACGGCTGGCGAAACCGTGGAGATTGCAGCCCAACGCTTTGTACAGGGAGGTATGCGGCCAGAGCAGGTGCAGGTACGCGATAACGGCAAGACCACTCAAGAAATCTTTTTTCCATGGGCCGTGGTGAGCTATGAAGGCAGGAGCATCAAGGTTTCCCTGCTCAAAAAAGCCCTGGGCGCCACACCTGATGAGCTGGTGAGCCGCAGTGTGCAAAACCTGGAGTATGCCTTTAGTGACGCTTTTTATAAGCTCCTTAACCCCAAAAGTAAGCGTATCGCGGTCTTGAAGGGCAATGGTGAATTACAGGATGGCAACATCGCAGATTTTTTTGCAACGCTTCGCGAAAGTTATTTTATCGCACCCTTTCCGCTGGACTCAATCGCCCAAAAGCCCAAGGCCACCTTTGAAGCCCTCAACAAGTTTGACCTCATCGTTGCGGCAAAACCCACAAAACCATTTACCGATGCACAAAAATTTGCACTGGACCAGTACACCATGAACGGCGGCAAGTCTCTATGGCTCATCGATGAGGTCAACATGGAAACAGACAGCCTCTATAATGAAACGGGGAGCACGCTGGCTTTTCCACGGGAGCTGAACCTGCGGGACATGTTCTTTCAATATGGCGTGCGCATCAACCCATCGCTGGTAGAGGACCTCTATGCCGCCCCCATCGTGCTGGCCACCGGCGAGGCAAGTGAGAGCCGGTACAGCCAGATGCCCTGGTTTTATTACCTGAGCGTCACCAGCCCAGAGAACCACCCCATAAATACAAACATCGACAACCCCGTACGCCTGCGTTACGCAAGCCCCATCGATACCCTTGACAATGGTATTGACAAGACCATCCTGCTAAGGTCATCACAATTGAGCAAGGTGGATGGCGTGCCAAAAATCGTCTCCCTTGAGGAGATAAGCACCGATCCAGACCCCAAGGCATTTGCCACGGCACCACAAAACCTGGCCGTGCTGCTCGAAGGTGATTTTACCTCCATGTACAAAGACCGCGTACGCCCAGAGGAGATGGACGGGCTCCCCTTTCGCGCAAGCGCTATAAAACCCACTAAAATGATCGTGGTGGCTGATGGAGATATCATAAAAAATGACCTGGGCAAGAATGGAGAGCCGCTCCAACTGGGCTTTGACCGCTTTACCTATACGCAGTATGGCAACAAGGAGTTCCTGCTCAATGCGGTCAATTACCTGCTTGACGATTCTGGGCTTATCAACATTCGCAGCAAGGATATTGCACTGCCGGCCCTTGATGCCCAGCGCGCCGTTGAGGAGAGAGGCAAGTGGCAGGCCTTGATGCTGGGGCTTCCGCTGGTGTTTCTGGCCATTTTTGCGACCGTTTTCATCCTTCTTGCAAAACGCCGTTACCGCTAGTTTCTGTTAATAAGTTTGTTTCGGCAAAAAAGGCTATTACGATATATTTGTAACACTGCCACGGGCAGTAATTTCCTTATTGAAAATAACTAATCAAAGCATAAATTTTTAGCCTTACGGCGAAAGCTTGCAAAATGCAAACCCTATGAAATTTATCGTATCGAGTTCCTACCTTTTAAAGCAATTACAGGTGCTGGGCGGTGTGATCAACAACAGCAACACCCTTCCCATCCTTGATAATTTTCTTTTTGAACTGGATGGAAACTCCCTCAAGGTTTCAGCTTCAGACCTAGAAACCACAATGATTGCCCAGCTTGATGTAGAGAGTGAGGACAACGGCAGCATTGCCGTACCGGCAAGGCTGTTGCTCGACACCCTCAAGACCTTCCCGGAGCAACCCTTGACGTTTGTAGTAGAAGACAACAGCACTATAGAAATAAGCAGCAGCCATGGTAAATATGCCCTGGCGTATTCTCCAGGCGAAGAGTTTCCCAATGCCGTGGAACTTGATGACCCCAGCACAGTCACCATACCGGCAGAGATTCTTGCCACGGCCATAAGCAATACCATCTTTGCCACCGGTAATGATGATTTAAGGCCCGTAATGAGCGGTGTTTTCTTTCAGTTTGCGTCAGACGGGCTGACCTTTGTGGCAACAGATGCCCATAAACTTGTCAAGTACAGCCGCAGTGATGTTTCTGCCTCTCAAACGGCTGAGTTTATCATGCCAAAGAAACCTTTGAATCAATTAAAAGGAATCTTAGCAACAAGCGACAGCGAAATCCAGGTAGAGTATAATGAAAGCAACGCGAAATTTACTTTTGACAACGTACAGATGATTTGTCGCTTGATTGATGGGAAATATCCTAACTATGAAGCTGTGATTCCTAAAGAGAACCCTAATAAACTTATCATTGACCGTAACCAATTCTTGAATTCTGTGCGCCGTGTGTCTATATTCTCGAATAAGACCACGCACCAAATTCGTTTAAAAATCGCTGGCGCAGAATTGAATATTTCTGCAGAGGACATAGATTACAGCAACAAGGCCGAAGAGCGCCTCACCTGTGATTACCAAGGTGATGATATGCAGATAGGTTTTAACAGCCGTTTTCTTATTGAAATGCTCAACAACCTTAACGCTAATGATGTTTCCCTTGAGATGTCATTGCCCAACCGCGCAGGAATTCTAACTCCCGTTGATGGTGTGGATGAAGGTGAAAATGTCACCATGCTGGTAATGCCAGTAATGTTGAATAACTAAATGTTTCCGCAAGCTTATAAATAGTATTAGACCCCGCTATTTGAGCGGGGTTTTTGTTTTCCCTGATTGCCTTGAAATCAATTTCCCTTCTGCATCATAGGTCTTAATCCGGAATCTTTTTCCCCATTTAATAATATGATATTGATATAATTTACTGTTTATATTATACGAATTTATTCTATATGGCATACCAGCACCCTCATGAATAAAATTTTCCTCATATTTAGAGCCATCTTTCCTGAAAGTCATCTCATAAATCAAATACCCGTTATCATATCTTTTAATCGCCTTAAGGTTTCCATTTTCATAATATTCCACTCGCTTACCCGAAGCTAATTTCTTACAATCAAGATAAACCGAACCTGCATACATATCCTCTCCTTTAATTCTAAGAAATGACGGAATATATATGGTATCTCCATGTGTGTATGCAAAAGATATTACTGTTTTGTAACCAGATCTATGTACATTGAGTTTTAATGAGAACTTTGGCCCATACTTCCCATCTAATTTAAAATCTCTAGCATAATCTTCTTCATGTTCTTCTATCTCGTAGTCAAAATCTACAATCTCATTTAAACATTCATCTATTATAACGGGAGGATTATTTCTTTGGCCGTAGCCCAAAAAACAAAAAAACAATTGTGTAGATATTAAAACCCGCTTAACCATAACTCAATATAAAAAAAGCCCGCCAGCAATGCCGGCGGGCCTTACCCCTAATTCAAATTAAAATTACACCCTCGGGAGATCTCCATCTCCTTTAAGTGGAAGATTACTCTTGCCCATGAGAAATTTATCTACATGGTGAGCTGCCTGACGGCCTTCACTGATGGCCCATACGATAAGGGATTGCCCCCTGCGCTGGTCTCCCGCGACAAAAACGCCCGGCACGTTGCTCATATAATTTTCATTGGTTGCCTTAAAGTTTGTCCTGGCATCCATCTCTATACCCAGTTGCTCTGCGATTGTGGGTTCACTGCCCGTAAAACCAAGGGCGAGTAAAACCAGGTCACATTCCCACTCTTTTTCGGTTCCGGGAACTTCCTTGAGCTGTGGGCGCTCACCGGGTCTGTGAACCCACTCCACCTCTGCGGTGACGAGACCTTTGAGATTACCGTTTTCATCACCTTTAAATTCCTTTGTGGAAATGGCAAAATGACGCTCAGCTCCTTCTTTATGTGATGAGCTCGTCCTCAAGCGCATGGGCCAGTACGGCCATGGCTGGTTTTCTGGCCTATCTTCTGTGCCCTTGCCCATGATCTCAAAGTTCTGCACGCTCACGGCGCCCTGGCGTATGGAGGTCCCTATACAGTCGCTTCCGGTATCCCCACCTCCTATGACGATTACTTTTTTGGCTGTAGCCAAAATATCTTCGCCCACATACTCCAGGCCATCCACGCGGCGGTTGTTTTGCGGAAGAAAATCCATTGCTTGGTGCACACCTTTTAAATCTGCTCCCGGGATGGGCAATGACCTTCTCACGGTAGCCCCGCCACAAAGCACAACAGAATCAAAATCTGCTTTCAATTGATCAGCGGCAATATCCTTGCCTATGGCCGTGTTTGTGACAAACCTGATACCTTCTTCTTCAAGTACGGCAAGCCTGCGGTCAATCACTGATTTTTCCATCTTAAAGTCTGGAATGCCATAGCGCAATAGTCCACCAGGTTTTTCATCACGCTCATAAACAGTTACTTCATGGCCCGCACGGTTTAATTGTTGCGCAGCGGCAAGTCCCGCTGGGCCTGAACCCACAACGGCCACTTTCTTGCCGGTACGCCATGCGGGAGGATTTGCTTTTATCCACCCTTTTTCAAAGGCAACCTCAGCGATGTTTTTTTCAATATTCTCAATGGTCACGGGGGGTTCATTGATGCCCAAAACACAGGCCTCCTCACAGGGGGCGGGGCACAACCTACCCGTAAACTCAGGGAAGTTGTTAGTACCATGCAGGATGGTTGCGGCCTTTTCCCATTTGCCACGGTAAACCGCATCGTTAAAATCTGGAATAAGGTTACCCAGCGGGCAACCACTGTGGCAAAAGGGTATACCACAATCCATGCAGCGTGCTCCCTGGTGCTTTAACTCTTCTTTTTGTAATGGAACCGTGAATTCCCTGTATTCTTTGATACGTTCTTCAACCGGCTTGTAGGGTTCCGTCTTTCTGTCGTATTCTAAAAATCCTGTAGGTTTTCCCATTTCTTATTCGGTTAAATCTGTTAATTTTTCTTCTTCCTCTAGTCTTATCAATGCCTTGCGGTATTCTTCAGGAAGTACTTTTATGAACTTGGGCAACGTGGCATCCCAGTTCTCAAGGATGCGCTGGGCAAGTTCACTTTGTGTATAATTATAATGGTTAGTGATAAGCTCTTTCAATTGAGCTATATCTTCTTGCTCCGTCACCGGGTCAAGGTTAAGGGCATCATTCTTACAATTTGCCCTGAAGGTGTCTTTCTCGTCAAAAATGTATGCGACACCACCACTCATACCAGCTCCAAAGTTTCTACCTGTCTTGCCCAGAATCACGGCAACACCCCCGGTCATGTACTCACATCCATGGTCTCCTATCCCTTCTACCACGGCATGCGCACCAGAGTTCCTCACGCAAAAGCGCTCACCGGCAATACCGTTAAAGTATGCTTCTCCACTTGTTGCACCATATAGGGCAACGTTACCTATGATTATATTTTCATACGATTTTATTGTAGATCCATCGGGGATCTTGACAATGATTCGAGCTCCAGAAAGTCCCTTGCCCACATAATCATTTGAGTTACCGTCAATCTTCAACGTTAGTCCTTTTGTGGCAAACGCACCAAAACTTTGCCCGGCCGAGCCTTTAAAGTTCACTTTTAAGGTATTGTCCGGCAAGCCTTGCTCACCATAGATTTTTGAGATTTCATTGCTTATGATTGCGCCCACGGCCCTATCTGTATTGTGAATCTCCATATCCAGCACGGTTTTCTCTTTACGGAAAAGCGCCGTGTGGGCCAGTTCCACAATTTCAAAATCTATTGAACTGTGCAAATTGTGGTTTTGCTCCTGTGTATTGTAAACCTCCACTCCTGGAGGTGTTTCTATCGTATGTAGTATGGGCGTGAGGTCAATACCATGTGATTTGTAATGTTCAATGGCTCTGTTCCTATCTAGTTTGTGTACCTGCCCCACCATCTCATCTACAGTGCGGAAACCCAGTTTTGCCATAATTTCTCGCAATTCTTCAGCAACAAAATACATAAAGTTCACCACATGCTCTGGTTGCCCCTTGAACTTCTTACGTAAATCAGGGTTTTGCGTGGCAATCCCCACTGGGCAGGTGTTGAGGTGGCAAACACGCATCATGATACATCCAGATGCCACTAATGGCGCTGTCGCAAAACCAAATTCTTCAGCTCCCAGCAGGCATGCTATCGCGACATCACGGCCCGTTTTTAACTGACCGTCACATTCTAGACGGATACGGCTACGCAGGTCATTGAGCACCAGTGTTTGCTGTGCTTCGGCAATACCCAGTTCCCAGGGCAATCCCGCGTGGCGCAGCGAGGTCAATGGAGACGCCCCTGTACCACCATCGTAACCCGAAACAAGAATCACGTCAGCTTTGGCCTTAGCCACACCGGCAGCCACCGTACCCACGCCTACTTCAGAAACCAATTTTACGTTGATCCTGGCATGGCGGTTTGCTGATTTTAAGTCATAGATCAACTGGGCCAGATCCTCAATGGAATAAATATCGTGGTGTGGTGGTGGCGAAATCAGTCCCACATAAGGTGTACTCTTACGTGTTTTTGCAATAAACTTATTCACCTTCTCCCCAGGGAGCTGCCCGCCTTCGCCAGGCTTTGCCCCCTGGGCCATTTTTATCTGTATCTCTGCCGCACTGGTCAAATAGTTGCTGGTCACCCCAAAACGCCCAGAGGCAACTTGCTTTATCGCGCTGTTACGCCAGTCGCCGTTAGGGCTTTTGTAAAAACGCTCAGCATCTTCTCCTCCTTCTCCACTGTTGCTCTTACCGCCTATACGGTTCATGGCAACGGCCAGGTTTTCATGCGCCTCCTTACTGATGGAGCCATATGACATTGCCCCGGTCTTGAAACGCTTTACGATTTCCGTCCAGGGTTCAACCTCCTCAATGGGTATGGGGTCATAGTTGCCAAACTCAAACATCCCACGGATGGTCATCAACTGCCTGGACTGCTCGTTCACAAGCTTAGCATATTCCTTATAGGTTGCCGGGTTGTTGCGGCGCACGGACTCCTGCAGTTTTGCGATTGTCAATGGGTTGAACATGTGTTTTTCGCCATTACGCCTCCAGCGGTACTCGCCTCCTATCTCCATATCCAGGTTACCGGATACATCTTGTGCTTCAAAAGCATTGCTGTGCCGTTTTGCCACTTCGCGCTCTATCTCATACAGGCCTATACCTTCAATCCTACTGGGCGTATTGGGAAAATACCTGTTGATCAAATCAGAATTGAGCCCCAGTGCTTCAAAAATCTGCGAGCCACGGTACGAGTTCAAGGTGGAGATGCCTATTTTGTTCATCACCTTCACCACGCCCTTCCCTATGGCCTTGTTATAGTTTTTTACTGCTTCCGCGAAAGCGATATCCCCCAGGTTTCCTTCTTCGACCTGCTCTTGTAGGATCTCATTGACCAGGTAAGGGTTAATCGCACTTGCACCATATCCAAAAAGTAGGGCAAAATGATGTACCTCTCGAGGTTCAGCAGATTCAATGATAAAGCTCATCTTAGAACGCTTGCCCAGTGCAAAAAGGCCGCTGTTTAAATAAGCGCAGGCCAGTAATGCCGGGATGGGGGCCATCTCTTGGTTTACCCCGCGGTCAGACAATATCAATATTTTTGTGCCTTCATCAATGGCCCTTGATGCATCATCAATCATCTTGTCGAGGGCCTGCTCCAGCCCATTTAACCCACGCTTTGCCTCATAAAGTATCGAGATACTCGTAGACTTGAAATTCTTATCATCAAAGTTCTTGATCTTATCCAGGTCTTCTTTTGAGATAACCGGATTCTGTATCCTTATCTTCCTGGCATAATCTGGTGTTATCTCCAGCAGGTTTGCATCTTCCCCCAGGGTGAGGCTCAGGTCTGTGATCAATTCTTCACGTATGCCATCAAGGGGTGGGTTAGTTACCTGGGCAAAGAGTTGCTTAAAATAGTTATAGAGCAATTGTGGCCTTTCGCTCAGTACGGCCAATGGCGTATCGTTACCCATGGAACCTATGGGTTCCTTGCCCAATCCTGCCATGGGCAGTATGATGGTATTGATGTCTTCCTGGGTGTACCCAAAGGTGTTCTTGCGCTGTTGCATGGGTGAAGCGTCAAAGCTTACATCAACATTACGGTACGGTATGTCCCTTAAATGTACGCGGTTTTCTTCAAGCCACTTGCCATAGGGATTTTTAGAAACGATATGCTCCTTGATTTCCTCATCGTTGACAATACGGCCCTCCTTCATGTTCACCAAGAACATCCTTCCTGGCTCGAGACGGCCGTGAAAGGCAATATTGCTGGGCTCCAGGTCAAGTACCCCTGTTTCAGAAGACATGATGACAAAACCTGTTTTTGTTACAGAATAGCGAGAAGGCCTCAAGCCGTTTCTATCAAGTACCGCTCCTATATAATCACCATCAGTAAAAGGTATGGATGCGGGACCGTCCCAAGGTTCCATGATGCAACTGTTGAATTCATAGAAGGCCTTTTTAGTTTCGCTCATGCTCTCATGCTTTTCCCAAGCTTCAGGAACAAGCATCATCATGATCTCAGGCAAGGACCTTCCTGACATCAACAAGAGCTCCACGACCATATCCATGGATGCAGAATCTGATTTTCCTTTTAATATAATGGGAAAGAGTTCTTTTATTTCGTCACCAAAGAGATCACTTTTCAATAATTCTTCACGGCTGTTCATGCGCGAGATATTTCCCCGCAAGGTGTTGATCTCCCCGTTATGGCACATGTACCTAAAAGGTTGTGCGAGGTCCCACGTGGGGAAGGTATTTGTAGAAAACCGCTGGTGTACAAGTGCAAGTCGCGTTGTCAATTTAGGGTCAAGCAGGTCAGTATAATAAAACTTGATATCTTCAGGCATCAAAAGCCCTTTAAAAATCAAGGTCTTTGTTGAGAGGCTGGGCAGGTAGAACCTTGACCTTTCAGAGAGTTTGCTCTCTGATATGATATGCTCCGTGATCTTGCGGGCCGTGTAGAGTTTGATCTGGAAAATCCTGTCTTCCAGCCCTTCTTCAGGCTTACCTATAAATATCTGTTCAATATGCGGCTCGGTGTCTGCTGCTATCGCACCTAGGTATCCATGATCTACGGGAACTTTTCTCCATCCCAGGAGCTTTAGTCCTTTTTCTTTTATTTGTTGGGCAAATACACCTTTACAATATTCCCGTTGGTTCTCCTTTTTTGGTAAAAAGACATTGCCCATGGCATACTGTCTTGCCTCTGGAAGTTCAAAACCACATTTTTCAACAAAGAAATCATGCGGGATATCTATAAGGATACCTGCTCCATCACCTGTTTTTCCATCAGCACTTACCGCCCCCCTGTGTTCAAGTTTTTCTAGAATTTCAAGTGCTTTGTGGATGATATCATTTGATTTATTGCCCTCAAGGCTACAAATGAATCCAGCACCACAATTTTCATGTTCAAATTCTGGGGAATATAATCCTTGTTTTGCTTTCATATTTCTAAGTTTTATACCTAACTGCTCAATCAAAGCTATTCAATATTCCTTGACCTATACAAGTTAAAAGTATTAAGGGTTTTATTATTTCGGTATTGTTAAAAATGAACCATATAAATAAGGTATTGCAAAAAATAGCATCTTCTTTTTATAAGATGCTAAAATCTGCTTGTAATCAAAAACCTAATATTTTGTTTACTTTTTGTTAACTCAAACTTAAAATCTGCCGTTTTTGAGCAAAATATGTCCTTTTTTAACATGGATTTTGGCAAAATCCGCCACTTCAAGACAATAAAGTTATCAATTTCTCGCAAGCTACAAGGTTATCAAATACACACCCCTAAAAAATAGGGGGTGTTATTTGAATATCTAATAAAAATATTAACATACCCCCAAAATATTGATGGGTCAATATCAATTAATGGCTAGTTTAGTGGCTCACCAATAACCAATTTTTTTTGATATGAAAAAAATCACCTTACCATTTATGATGTTTTTTGCCGCTATGGCATTTGCCCAGGATGACACACCATCTTGGCTTGACGGTTTCACTTTATCAGGTTCTGCTGATGCGTATTACCGCCTTAACCTTAACGCTAATAACAAATACATGCCAGAAACACCTGGTGATGATGACCTGAGCTACTATGCTACCCCAGGATCTTCATTTGCCAATCAGCCTGGTTTTGCCATAGGTATGGCAAATCTTGTCTTTGGTTATGAAACTGGAGATGTAGGTGTGGTTGCTGACCTTGTTTTTGGTCCCCGTGGAGAGGACGCCGTATTTCTTTCTGGACCCAGTTCTAATATCGTAAACCAGCTTTATGTGTACTGGAACGTGAGCGAGAAGGTGACCTTGACCTTTGGTAACTGGAACACCTTCTTGGGGTATGAGGTTATTTCGCCCACAGCAAACTTTAACTATTCTACCTCTTACATGTTTTCTTATGGACCGTTTTCTCATACTGGCTTAAAGGCTGATTTTGCCCTTGATGACAACTGGAGCGCCATGCTTGCCGTCATGAATCCTACTGACTTTACCGAGAATAACCCCTTTGGCAGCTACAGTGTGGGTGGTCAACTGGGATATAGCAATGATGGCGGAAGCGCTTTCCTTAACCTGCTTTATGGCGACCAAGATGGAAATTATGAAGATGAAGGCCTGGGCGAAGGTGCCGGGGCAACTTTTCAAGTGGACCTTACCACCGGATGGGACCTTTCTGACAGTTTCTACCTAGGGCTTAACACTACATACAATACCACTGATGGCGGTGATGGAGGAGAAGATTTTGGCTTCTATGGAGCTGCACTTTATGCACAACTTGCCGTGAGCGATGCATTTGCAATAGGGGTTCGCCCTGAATATTTCAGCGAATTTGGTTACTTTGGTGCTATAGGAGCAACAGATGCAGCTGGCGACGCTGATGTTTTTGCAGTTACCCTTTCTGGAAATGCTAAAGTGGGTCCATTGACCTTCATTCCAGAATTCAGGATTGACTCTGCAAGTGAGGAAGCTTTCCTCAACGATTTTGAACCACAGAAGAGCCTAGCTTCATTTTTGCTCGCAGCAGTATATAGTTTCTAACAAAACCCTTATTAAAAATGAAGAAAATTGAAGCAATTATCAGGAAATCAAAATTTACGGCCGTAAAAGAAGCCTTGCACGACAAGGGCATAAACTTCTTTTCTTACTGGGATGTTACCGGTCTAGGTAATGAAAAAGTAGGCGCGGTTTACCGTGGTGTTTCCTATAGTACCAGCGACATTCAACGTCGTTACCTTAGTATCGTGGTAAACGATGAATTTGAACAAGCAGCTATTGACGCCATCCTCACTGCGGCCAAGACCGGAGAAGTAGGAGACGGTAAAGTTTTTGTCTCAGACATCAAGGAGGCATACCGTATAAGAACCGGCAACAAAGGCGGCGAAACCTTAACCTAAAACTAACCTTATCTAATTCAAATAACACAATATGGAAACTAATGCTGTATTAGACTTAATGTGGATCGTGATTGCGGGAATACTCGTATTCTTCATGCAAGCAGGATTCACCCTGGTTGAGTCTGGATTTACACGATCTAAGAACACTGTAAACATTATCATGAAAAACTTAATGGACCTATGTATAGGTTCACTAGGTTTCTGGATCATAGGTTATACGATTATGTATGGAGATTCAATAGGTAGTTTTATAGGTACTCCGGATTTATTCTACAATGACCCTGCAGATATGCACAACCTGTTCTTTCAAACGGTTTTTGCTGCAACAGCTGCAACCATTGTCTCTGGGGCAATCGCCGAAAGAACAAAATTCTCTACCTATATCATCTTCTCACTGGTGATGACCGTTGTTATCTACCCCATCTCAGGTCACTGGGTGTGGCAAGGTGATGGCTGGTTGACTAACCTGGGCTTTATTGACTTTGCGGGTTCTACCGTTGTTCACTCAGTAGGTGGATGGGCCGGTCTAGTTGCCGCTGCACTTGTGGGGCCCCGTATAGGCAAGTACACTGATGGAAAGGTAAATGCCATCCCAGGCCATAACATGATGTATGGCGCACTGGGTGTATTCATCCTTTGGTTGGGGTGGTTTGGGTTTAACCCAGGCTCTGAGCTGGCCATCTCTGGCGATAGTGCAAACCATGTTGCCGGTATCGTTATCACCACGAACCTTGCAGCAGCAGCTGGAGCATTAGCAGCCCTTTTCTTGAC
Organism: Cytophagaceae bacterium; assembly: GCA_002710685.1. Classification (GTDB taxonomy): domain Bacteria; phylum Bacteroidota; class Bacteroidia; order Flavobacteriales; family Flavobacteriaceae; genus Leeuwenhoekiella. The sequence goes on from PALD01000041.1 coordinate 42,661, forward strand.
ATGGATACGCTATGGTAAACCAGACCTCTCAATGACACTTAACGGTGCACTTGCAGGCCTTGTGGGCATTACCGCCGGTTGTGCCGCTGTAGATAACTTTGGCGCAGCACTTATAGGTGTGATCTGTGGTCTTGTCGTAGTGTTCTCAATTGAGTTTGTAGACAAGAAACTCAAGGTTGACGATCCAGTAGGCGCGGTTTCTGTTCACGGTGTATGTGGAGCATTGGGAACTTTGCTTGTAGGTCTTTTTGCAGTAGATGGTGGACTTTTCTACGGTGGTGGAGCAGGTCAACTAGGAGTTCAGGCAGCAGGTGTATTCGGTATCGGCGCGTGGGCCATGGTTACCTCTTTCATCGTACTTTTTATACTTAAAAAGACCGTAGGTTTAAGAGTTTCTGAAAAAGAAGAAGTTGAAGGTCTTGATGATCATGAGCATGGCGCAAGTGCATATCCTGATTTTACCATCAACGATAGATAGTCTTATTTAAAATTTGCCATAATTATAATGAAGGAACCCGGCCGTAAAGCCGGGTTTCTTTTATTTTATAAAACTGATGTTCAAAGGGTAATATGGCAATTCACCATTTGAAGCCTTGATGGCATTTATAATAGGAAAAACAAAAGCAATGATCCCTATACCTATCAACCCAAGTATTCCCAGTCCAAATAGCAGGATCAATGGAATGCATAGTAAACAGTATAGAAACATGCTTATCTGAAAATTGATGATACTCTTGCCATGAGCATCCATGGCCATGACCTTGTCGCGCTGTGTAAGCCACAAAACCAGTGGAACGATAAAACCCCCTATGCAGGTCACAATATCCAGTAATTGTGAAAGATGGGCAATTGCCAGTAACGATCTGTCTTCTCTTAACATCATATTTTTCTTTTTTGATTGATTGATATACAAATAGGTATGCCTTTCGGCGAAAGTGTTACAAATACCATTATTTTTTTGGCAAAAGCCAGAAAAAAAACTTTTGGCACGCTCATTGATTAGTTTAAGGTGTACCATCCAAGAAACGTGTACAAACTTTAAAAACGAAAATCATGAAAAAACTAATATTTCTTTTCGCAGCCCTTTTTAGTGGTATTGCATTGGCCACGGCCGATGACGTGGATGGCAACTACAGGTACGATGGAAGCAGGTATATCTTCATGGAAGGTGGGATTGAATTTTCAGTCTATCCTGATGGAGAATTTGACTTTGTGATACCGCAAGTAGTCAATGGACTAAGCCTTAATGTAAATACAGGCCCAGTAAACATAAGCTTTAACTCAGGATACAATTATGACCCTTATGTGCAATATGACCAGTACGGAGCGGTAATACAAATTGAGGATGTACCCGTTTACTATGATAACTGGGGGAGGATAATACAGGCAGGAAATGTCTATATCTCCTATGACAACAATAGAATTGTACGTGTGGGTGGACTACAGGTATATTACAGTGGAGCACAATTTTCGCACGTGGTGGGATATATCAATGTCTATAACCGTGGTTATGCATATCAACCTTACCATGACTTTTTTTACAGGCCCTATTATGACAGGTGCCTCGTGTATACGGTTCCTTACCGTAGGTTTTACAGGCCCACGCGATATAGCTATGTATATCACAGAAATCATTATATGTTGGGTTATGCCCATGGTTATGCAAATGCATACCATGATTTTAAAAGACCTACCGGCAGGATTGCACATAATACTGCCCGTCGCGGAAGCTATGCGGATGCCCGTACAAGCACCAGCCGTCAATATGCCCGTAGCAACAGCAATGCAAGCAGGAGCAGTATTGCAAGGAGCAATGGTACGAGAAGCGAGGTAAGCAGGAGCAGTGCAAATGGCAATACCGTAAGCCGCAGCAGCAGCAATAGCTCAAGAAATTCTGCTGCGAGGAGCACAAATCCCACAAGGAGCAGCAGTGCGTATTCCTCAAGCAGAAATGGCAACTCCCCCGTGATCAACAGCAGGAGCAACTCAACCCGCTCATCTGCAACAAGGAGTTCTTCTGCAAGGACGGCGCCCAGTACCACAAGAACCCAAGCAACCAGGAGTTCTCAAAATACCAGGGCCACACAAAGTGCCAGGAGTACCACCACAAGGCAAAACAATACTAGTGCGCAACGTTCAAGTTCAACAAACAGGAACAACGCCACAAGAAGTACACAAAGCAGCAGGACAAACAATGCTGCCAGGACTTCTCAAAGCAGCCGCAACAATACGGCTAGGGCCACAAGGACCCAGAGCAGCAATAGCCAGGCCAGGCGCACTGCCCAACCGCAGCGTCAAAGCGTGAACAGGGCATCAACAACCAGGTCCAGCAGTAGCAGGGCCAGCACTCCACGCCCCACAAACCGGGCGTCAAGCGCAACAAGATCATCATCCAGTAATCGTTCATCTGGAGGCTCATCACGCTCAAGAGGAGGCCGCAACAATATTTAAGGTGATTTTTTGGTTGGTTAGTTGAAGATCCCGTCTCAGTTTTATTCTGGGCGGGATTTTCCGATTTTAAGAAACCTGTGCAAAAGGTCATTCACCTCCCCAGAAATCCTAAGCCTGTATACCACCATAATATATACAGTGCTTATAATACTGGCCTTGACGGCAATTGAAACAAGGGGATGCCAGTTAAAATCCCAAAAGAAGAATAAGCCAAAGAGAACAATCATTATAATACTTACCACAGCAGAATCACGTGTAAATGGCTGTAAATGGAATTTCTTATACACCACGTATATCTTTGCACCACAATAGCCCACCGAGGCTATAAATGTGGCGATTGCAGCACCATTGATCCCTAGCCAGGGTATAAAGACGGTATTGAGCACGACCGCGATTACAACCATACCCACCCCCAGTACAAGTACCAGCCTATAATAATCACTGTTGTAGATTATTGCATTGTTATTACCCATGATATTTTCAAGCAATTTTGCCATAGAGACCAGCAAGACCACATAAAGTCCCTTAGAATAATTGGGATCTAGCATGAGGTACAATTGCTTGATGTTGCAGAGTATGAGCAGGAAAATAAGCCCCGAAACGATAAAAAGCGTTAATGAACTTTTTTTATAAAGGTCCTCAAGCGCTACATGGTTTTTTTCATTGAGCAACCTGGCCGTAAGAGGATATGTAATTTGGTGCATCGCCCGTGAAGGCACCGCAATCACGGTGGCAATATAGATTGCGACCGCATAAAAGGCCACATTTTCAATAGGGACCATCTTGCCTATCATGAACATATCAATCTCCAGGATCATGACCGCAACAGAACCCGCCACGATGATAAGGGCGCTATATTTTATGACCCGGCTTAGGTCATGGGGAAAAACAAGAACAAACCTGGGCTTCTTGAGCTTAAACGCATAGAACATCATGATGACCGTACGCAAACCATAACTCACGCCCAGTAGCGCCATAAAGGCTTTAAAATCAATCCAGTTCATGGCAAATAGTATAAGCAGCAACGTGACCGCAAACCTATGAAAGACTTCTTTCATAAAATTGCCCATCACACTTTGCAGCTGTATCCTTGCCCAGGCATAAAAAACCTCAAAATAGGCCATGGCAATACCAATCAGGAATATCAAGGGAATATAAGGTGCTACAACTTCATTCTCAGTCGTGAGGAAATCTGCAATTTGATCATAGAACAAGATCAATATGGCTGTCGCCGGAATAATCACCGCAATGGGCAATGCCAACATCAGGGTAAGGAATGAATCCTGGTCCTTTTTGGCGTAAGCCGTATAAAATTTTACAATGGTACTATGCACACCAAAGGCAAGTACCGGCATGAGAATGGACGCCGCGCTCAATAAAAAGGAGACGAGGCCATAATCTTCATCCTTAAAAAAATGTACATATAGTACCAAGGTGTTCACCGCCCCTATCGCAAAGCCCAGATAGGTTGTGATCATGTTTTTTAAAGACTGTGTGGCGACGATTCCCATTATATGCTGGTGATGGTTTTTTTAATGACCTTGGCAAGTTGCCCCGTGAGGTTCTTGCGATAAAACCTATCGATATCCCCCGTGCACCGCAGCTCTTTTCCTGCTCTATATGCCTCAAAAAGTTCAATCACAAAGGCCTTGATGGCCTCTTCATCCTGATAGGTAAAGCACCGGCCCGAGTCACATTGCTCAACAAGCTCAAAAAAGTCAGCTCCTGACGGGCCCACGGCAAGTATGGGCCTTCTTGCGGCAAGATATTCAAAGACTTTTCCTGGGATTATGACCTGTGTCTCTGGTGTGTCAATCTCGATGAGCAGGAGGGCAAAAGCCTCATGTTGCGCCCTTAGGGCTTCAGGGTGTGTGAGGTATCCCGTGAGTTCCACGTTTTCTTTTAGGCCATGGCTATCCAGCGATTGCAGTACCGTTTCACTTACCTTGCCCGCAAGTTTTATTTTTAGCCTTTCGGCGAAATCAAAGCGTTCTTGTTTTATCTGGGCCAGGATTTTCCAAAGGATTTCCGGGTTGCGTTTTGACAACAAAGACCCTATATGTGCAAGGGTAAAATACACACCTGGCTTGCCCTGTGGCACCTCTTCTTCATCAAATCCATTTGTGATACAGGTTACGGGAGACTGGGTTTTCTTTTCAAGGTCCCGCTTTGTAGATGGGCTGGTCACAATCACCGCATCTGCGGCATTTAGCACTTCGTGCTCTAGCGCCTCGTGTTTTTTTCGGGATTTTTTTGTGAGCTTTAATTGCTCATGGTAACCTATGGTGGTCCATGGATCCCTAAAATCAACCAACCAGGGTAGGTTTTTTTTTCGCTTGAGCGAAAGACCTATCAAGTGCAGGCTATGTGGCGGTCCTGTTGTTATAATGGCATCCACGGGATTTTCATCAAGGTAACCCCCCAGGAAACCAACTGATGGCCCTACCCAAAGCCTGCGTGCGTCAGGAATGAAAAAATTGCCCCGTATGTACAACATCATGCGCTGCATAAGGGATTGTTTTTTATGCTCTTGAATAATCCCGGCGCTTAGGTTATTGGTTTGCTTTTTTGAGAAGAGACTGGCCAGTGCATAGGGTTCCTTGATAGGATATTTGAGAATCTTGACCGCGCCGGGCACCTCCTCCAGCAGCGAGTTATCCTGCAATGGATAACTGGGATTTTCTGGTATGTACACTACGGGCTCGATGCCAAATTGTGGCAGGTATTTTACAAACTTCAACCATCGCTGTACTCCCGGCCCTCCTGCTGGGGGCCAATAATAGCAGATGATCAAAACTCTGGTCACGGACGTTGCTGTTTGAGGTGGTTAATCTTCAATGAGGGGTTCTTTTCTCCTGGCCCGCTTGATGCCATAGAAGATACCTCCTAGAATAATGAGCACGAGCAGGATATTTGAGGCCAGGCTAATGGTACCGCCCGTCTTGACTACCTGGGGTTCAAACTTAAACTCAAGGGTATGTTCACCGGCAGGGACCATCATGGCGCGCAACATATAATCTGCCCTGAAATATTCAGATTTGTTGCTGTCAATATAGGCATTCCATCCATTGGGATAATAGACTTCACTAAAAACAGCGAGCCTCTCAATGGATGAACTTGAACGGTATGTGAGGTGATTGGGCTGGTGGGCAACTAATTTTATGCTCGCCGTGGAGTCCTGTGGGAAGATTTTTGCCGGAAGGCGATTCTCAAACTCTTCATTGATTATGGCAGTCTGCCTGGTATTAAGACTGTCAATTGACAATAGTTCTTGGTTTGCATCTGGAACAATCTTCACGTTTTGCACAAACCATGCATTACCGTTTGCATTGGGGTTGCGCTGTACGGTTTGCTGACCATCTTCCCCTTGGTTCATCACATACTTTACGTTGAGCATGTTGAGGGGTTCTGTCTTGTTCTTATATATATAAAAATCTGCAATATCCTGCATTCTTGCGGGTTTTGCGCCATGATACCCGCCTATTGAGTTAAAGAAATAGCTAGACCTGCCGCCGCCATTGAACTCATTGTATGGGTTACCTGCAAGTACCCTGAAATGTGTTGTGTCCTTAAGGATTTCCTTATCCTGCGGAGTGGATTGAAATGGCTGGTTCATTAACCTGGCAGATACAAAATTATCAGCATTTACATATCTTTTATCTACCTGCACAAGGTCAAAAAGGATGAGGATACCCACGATGACAAGCACGATGTTTTCAGAAAGCTTTTTCTTGATATAGAAGTAAAGTGCGCCTGCCACGAGCAGGACCAGTATCAATGTTTTTATGACATCAGCGGTGTATATTGCCTTACGGTCCTCACGGATGGCATTGATAAAGTCCATGCCAAAATTTTGAATAAAATAGGCATCGCTATCTCCACCAAAATTAAAAAGTGTCCCTTTGAACAGGAGCAATATCAATGCTAGGCCACCGGTAATGATTGTGGTCCATTTTAGGGCTTTTAATTTTTTATCATCAGCTTCAAGATGCTGCAACATCTTCATCAACCCAAAAACAGCAAGTATGGGAACACACAACTCTGTGATTACCTGTATGGATGTAACCGCCCGGAACCTGTTGTACAAGGGGAAATACTTGACCCATAAATCAGTAAACCAACTCAAATTACCGCCATAGCTCAACAATAGTGAGAGAACGGTGCCCCCCACCAGCCACCATTTTAACCTGCCCTTTACTAGGAACAGGCCCAGCACAAAAAGGAATATCACCACTGCGCCTATGTAGGCAGGTCCTGATACCCCGGGCTGTGCGCCCCAGTAATACAATCCAAACTGTCCATACACATCCTCAACTTGATTTGCGGGCACTTTTTGCTGTCGCAAAAATTTTGCGAAAGCGCTATCTGGGTCATAGGGTTCGGCGTTTGAACCGCCAAAAAGACCGGCTACAAACAGGTCTAGCGTTTCAGGGATGCCATAACTGTACTGGTTGATATATTCGGTATCCAGGCCAGCTTCCTTGTCTTGTTTTTCAGTACCATCAGGGTTTATGGTTATCTCACTTTTGCCCCGGGTGCTAAAAGCAGTGTACTCGCTGGTGGCCATGAGGCTGGCTGCATTGGCACCCAGCGCGAGCAGCCCAGCAAGTGCCAGGACCCCGATGCTCATAAGGTAATGTTTGAGTTCTTTTTTACGGATGGCGTCCACGAGATAGGCAATGCCCAGGATAATGACCAGGATAAAGAGATAATAGGTCATCTGCACGTGGTTTGCCACAATCTCGAGCGCGGCTCCCAGGGCAGTAACTATGAAGCCTAGAATGTATTTTCGCCGAAAGGTTAAAATTATACCGCTCAAAACCAATGGAAAATAGGCCACGGCATGTGCCTTGCTGTTATGTCCCACGCCCAGGATCACGATGAGATATGTTGAAAACCCAAAGGCAAGTGCGCCCAGCCCGGCATAACGCCAGTCTAGCTTGAGCGAAAGCAATAAAATATAGAAACATACAAAGCCCAGAAAGACATAATCTGCCGGCCGGGGTAGAAAACGTATGGCTAGATCTAGTTGTTTAATCCAGTTATGGGGATATTTTGCCCCCAGTTGATAGGTGGGCATCCCGGCAAATGCAGTATCCGTCCAGTAGGGTTCTTCTCCTGTTTTTTCCCTAAAGTCCGCCTGTTGCCTTGACATCCCGGCGTATTGTACGATGTCACTCTGGTAGATTTTCTTACCTTGAAGTACGGGACTAAAATATACAAGTGTGACAACAACAAAAACTGCCAACATTGCAATATGGGGCAGCAATCTCCTTAGTGAAAACGCCATAGATTTATTCTAAAAAAAGAGCCCGAAAATTAGTCAATTTCTTCGTAATCGATATACTCGCCCACCTTTTTGTTTGAGCTCTTTTGCTGCTGGGGAGCGCTATATATTGAAGTTTCCCCTTCATGTCTGGGTTCTTGTCGTGGCTGCTGGCCATAATGATAGGCCTTGCTACCAAAACGTTCTTGGACCTTGCGCGCAAGAAAGCGCATGATGTATGGGGATAAAAGTTTAAACAAATACCTCAACGCCATCAGGACCAGAAGTATTATCAAAAGCGTCTGCAGAAACTTCATCTTGTTAGTATTGGACTACAAATTTAACCAATATCATAACCATAGAAACCTAAAAAAAGGATAAAAACCTTCTTGAGAACCGGGTCGATATTATCATTTAACCTGAAAATCCTGGTGAAATTGCCCAGGTATTCAAAAAAAACGAAGCGGGGCTTTATGGACACAACTGTACAATTATCTGGGTTTGAACATCGTTTGAGCACTACAATAACTTTAGGGAATGTATTAAATTTATACTATGTTTGTCTCTAGGGTCTTGAGATAAATGAACCCCCCTTTAATGCTGCCTGTATGAACCGTGCGAGAAACCTCTCTTTATTTTTATTATTTACCATTAGCTTGAGCTTCTCCGCGTTTTCTCAATATACCGAAACCATAAACAGCAACCGCCCCGGTCAATCGCAGGGGGCCTTTGCGGTGGGTAATGGTGTGCTTCAAGGAGAACTGGGCGCATACAGTACAAATGAAGAACACAACCTGCTCAATTATAAGGCAGAAGGATGGGGGACAGACTTTGCCATACGTTATGGATTTCTCATGGAGCAGCTAGAAATCAACCTGGAGGGCTCATACCTAAATGACGATGTAACCTATACCAGTGGCAATTATCCAGATTTTCATGAAAGTGGGTTTCCCAAGTTGACCGCAGGGGTCAAATACCTTATCTATGACCCTTATAAAAAAGAGAGAAAAATAAATTTGTATAGCTACCATGCAAACCATGGAGTAAAATGGAGGGACCTAGTACCCGCCGTTGCAGCCTATGCCGGCATCAATTACATCCATAGCGACAATCCCTACCTACCCACAAGCCAGGAAGGCATGAGCCCTAAGGTCATGCTTATCACCCAGCACAACTGGGGCCGCTTTGTATGGACCAATAATTTTATAGGGGACCAGATTATCATGACAGATTATCCCACCTATGCGTGGATCACCACCATGACCCACAGCTTTACCTCCAGGATAGCCGGGTTTGTTGAATACCAGATGATCAAGAGCGATATTTATGCAGATGACATCTTCAGGTTTGGAGGAGCCTACCTTATTACAAAAGACTTTCAGGTTGATATAAACGCACTTACTAATTTTAAGGACACCCCGTCAAAGTTTCAATATGGCCTGGGAGTTTCTTACCGTCTCGATTTTCATGATCACGACGAACTTTTGCCCACAGAAGGAAGCGAACTGGATAGAAAGTAAGTTTTTTGCCATCACTACAATATGATTACGATAAAGGAAATGAAATCAAAAAAGGATATGACAAACTTTGTCAAATATCCCTTTTTGCTATACAAAAATGAAAAAAACTGGGTGCCACCCCTCATCAACGATGAGCTTGCCAGCATGGACAAGGATAAGAACCCCGTCTTTAAAAATGCAGAGGCGCGCTTTTTTATCGCTTATAAAAATGATAAGCCTGTCGGCAGAATAGCCTCTATCGTTAACCGTACAGAAATAGAAGAACAGGGAAAACCCAAGATGCGTTTTGGGTGGTTTGACGTCATTGATGATATAGAAGTCACCAAGGCCCTACTGGGTAAAATCCAGGAAATAGGCAAAGAAAACAACCTGGAGTGGATGGAAGGTCCCGTGGGTTTCAGCAATATGGAAAAGGCCGGAATGCTCATAGAAGGCTTTGACTATATGAACACCATGATCACCTGGTACAACTTTCCATACTACAAAGAACATTTTGAGCAACTGGGCTTCAAGAAAGCTGAAGAATGGGTAGAATACATTATTGATGTTCCCGAGATTTTACCCGAAAAAGTACACCGCTTCTCACAGATCATCATGGAGCGCTACAATCTCAAGGTAGTAGGTTTCCGTAACACCAAGGAAATCCTGCCCTATGTCAACGGTATGTTTGACCTGCTCAACAAGACCTATGGCAAGCTGAGCACCTTTGTACCCATCAAGCAATATCAAATTGACCACTACAAGGAAAAATATATAAAATACATCCATCCGTCATATATTAAATGTATTGCAGATGAAAATGACAAGCTCATTGCCTTTGCCATCACGATGCCCTCGTTCAGCAAGGCATTAAAAAAGGCCAATGGCAAGTTGTTGCCCCTGGGCTTTTACCACTTGCTCAAGGCACGCAAGTATAATGACATGGCTGCATTTTACTTGATAGGCATTGACCCCGAGTATCAGGGCAAGGGAGTCACGGCCCTTGTCTTTGAAGAAATGCACAACCTCTTTAAGCATAACGGCATCACAAAAGTAGAGACTAACCCAGAGCTTGAAGACAACAAGGCCATTCAACAACTGTGGAAACACTATGACTACAACCTCCACAAGAGGAGAAGGACCTATAAAAAAGACCTCTAAAAGAAAAAGCATCAGCCGTGAGACTGATGCTTTTATTTTTTAAACTTACTTGTATTGTTACATAACCAGTGCAAAGTTTACCTGAACGTTTGCCGTAATGGTCATTTCGCCTGGAGCGAGGGATTCTTGAGTGTCAGAAAAGGCCTTTGCCATCCTTACCTGCGGCATAGGTTGAGGAGCCTCTGTGCCCGCCTCAGATATTTGAATTGCAGTACCTACCTTTTGACCCAGTGCAGCAGCATATTCCTCAGCTTTCATCTTGGCATTTGCAATAGCTTTTTTACGGGCCTGGCTTTCATACTCCTCCATTTTAGAAGAAGAAAAAGAAATACCCTGCACCCCGTTTACACCAGTATCAATCAATTTGAGCATTACCTCATCATAGCGTTTCAACTCCCTTAATTTAATCGAGATGGTCTGCGTTGCGCGATAGGTAGAGACCTTGGTCTTGTAATCCTGGGTCCTGTACAGCCTCACATATTGTGTTTGCACATCATTTTGCTTTATGCCCAGTTGCTTGGTAAGGTCCAGTATGTTGTCAACGGTGGCATCGTTTTCTTTCTTTACCGTTGCAGCTTCCTTGCCCTCATTTTCAACATTGATGGTCAGGGTTACTTCATCTGGTACCACCTTTACCTCTCCCGTACCGTTAACATTGACGGTGTGTGGGATTTCTTGTGCAATTCCTGTGGACATAACCAAAAGTATAAATGGTAATACTAACTTTTTCATGGTTCAAAATTTTATTGTTTTAAACCAAATTAGTCAAAACGCATACCAAAAAACCGGACCAGCACTTTTTTAATACGCTTTTAAGATTTTGGCTTTAAGCCAAAAAAATTAAATCTTGCCGGTCTTGTTGAGTATAAAGAGTACGATGATGGGTATGGCCAGCAATACCACCATGAGCGTGTTTGTGGTCAACAGGGTGGGTATCATGCACAGGGTGATCACATAACCGCCTATCGCCCCGCCAAAATGCGCATCATGACCTATATTATCACGGCGGGAGCGCATGCCATAAATGGAATAGAGCAAGTAGCCGATACCAAAAATATAAGCGGGGATGGGGATGGGTATAAAGAACATGTACAAGCTCATATCTGGTTGCAGCAATATCGCAGAATATAAAATCCCCGAGACCGCACCGCTCGCCCCCACTGCCGAATAGTGATACTCATCCTTGTGAAAATAAAACGACAGCAGGTTGCCCAGCACCAGGCTGCCCAGGTAGATGATAAGAAAATTGACACTGCCCAAAAATGTCACGACAATTGACGCAAAAAAATAGAGCGTCAACATATTAAAGACCAGGTGCGGGGTGTTGACATGCAAAAATCCGGATGAAAAAACACGTATCTGCTCGCCCCGCCGTATGGCCCCGGTATTGAATTTATATTTTTCAAAAAAGGAAAAATCATTAAAACCCTTGATGGATACCAGCACGTTTGCCAGGATTACCACAACGGTCACCAGATTTAAATCTCCCATAAAAGCTCAAAGTTTAGCCTCAAATATACCTATATTTGACCAAAATTGACGGCAGATGCAATGGCTAATATTCTGGCTCACCTACCCACTCCTTAGACTGGTTTCCCTCCTACCCTTCCCGGTTTTCTACAGGTTTTCTGACGTGGTGTGCTTCCTCGTGTACAGGGTGATAGGCTACCGTAAAAAAGTGGTGCGGCATAACCTGGACATGGCTTTTCCTGGGCTTTCGCCAAAAGAAAGAAAGCATATTGAAAAAAAGTTCTACAGCCATATGTGCGATATGTTTCTTGAGATGATCAAGTCTATCTCCATCAAGGAAGAAGAGCTCAAGAAAAGATTTGTGTTCAAGGATTTAAGCCTTATCAATGAATTTCAGGAGAAAAACCAAAGCTTCCTGATGATCATGGGCCATTATGCCAGTTATGAATGGCTAAGCGCGTTGCAGTTTTATTTTGACGTGCCCGGCTATGGCATCTATAAAAGGATAAAGAACAAATATTTTGACAAGATGGTGCGGGATATCAGGGGGCGTTTTAACTCAAAGCTCATCACAAACAAAGAGGCCATCTTTACCATACGCAAGCAGCAAAAGGATGGGCTCATGACTACGTATGCCTTTATCGCCGACCAGTCCCCACGAGTGAGCAACACTCACCACTGGAGTACATTTTTTGGTCATCAAGTGCCCACGTTTACCGGGGTGGAGCGGCTGGCCAAATCAACAGGAATGCCCGTACTACACGTCAATGTAAAAAAGGTGAAGCGCGGGTTTTATGAAGCTTCGTTTAAAATGCTGAGTGCCAAACCCCAAACAACTCCAGAATTTAAGATCACCGATATGTTTATGCATGAACTGGAAAATCAAATCAAGGCCGCCCCAGAATATTACCTCTGGACGCATAAGCGGTTTAAACACGTTAAGAATACTGGTTAAGCCAGATGTAAGATGTTTGAATAAATTATCTCGTATTTCTAAATCAATTCCTGTATCTCCATTATCATCCTGTCAGCAACCCCATCTGCTTCCTGTTGTGATGGAGCTTCGGTATAGATACGTATGATGGGCTCGGTATTTGATTTGCGCAGGTGAATCCAGTGGTTTCTAAAATCAATCTTGACACCATCAACCGTGCTTATTTCTTCATCTTTATATTTTTTGGCGACAGCCTCAAGAATCTTATCCACGTCAAGACCTGGGGTAAGTTCTATTTTTTTCTTGCTCATGAAGTATAGTGGATATTCGGCTTTTAAGGCGGATACACATATTTTTTTCTTGGCAAGATGCGTCAAGAACAGTGCAACCCCCACGATACTATCGCGCCCATAGTGCAAAGCGGGATAGATAACCCCGCCATTGCCCTCACCGCCTATAACGGCATTGACCTCCTTCATTTTTTCTACCACATTGACCTCTCCCACCGCTGCTGCATAATATGCTCCTCCATGTTTTAGAGTTACATCACGCAGCGCCCTGCTTGAAGAAAGGTTAGATACCGTATTGCCCTGGTTTTCTCCCAAAACATAGTCTGCGCAGGCCACGATGGTATATTCCTCGCCAAACATCTCCCCTTTTTCATCAATAAGCGCCAGCCTGTCAACATCAGGATCTACCACGACCCCAAGGTCTGCATGTTCCTCTACCACAAGTTTGCATATATCACCCAGATGCTCTTTAAGCGGCTCGGGATTATGTGGAAAATGCCCCGTGGGCTCGCAATATAGCTTTACCACATGCACGCCCAGGCGTTCCAGCAACATGGGCACAATCATTCCGCCGGTACTGTTCACACCATCTACAACAACCTTAAACTTGGCCTCCTTGATGGCCTCAACATCTACCAGGTCAAGGTCAAGCACTTCATCTATGTGCAGGTCAAAGTAAGCATCATTGCTGGTTATTTCACCCAGGTTATCCACTTGGGCAAACTCAAAGTCCTCACTTTCGGTCAAGGCAAGGATTTCCTTGCCGGCCTCTGCGTTGAGAAACTCACCTTTAGCATTGAGCAGTTTAAGTGCATTCCATTGCTTTGGATTGTGAGATGCGGTCAATATAATGCCGCCATCAGCATGCTCCATGGGCACCGCTACTTCAACCGTGGGCGTTGTGGAAAGGTCAAGGTCTATAACGTGAATCCCCAGCCCAACCAGTGTGTTCATGACCAACTCCTGAATCATCTTACCACTAAGGCGGGCATCACGCCCCACCACAACACGGTAATTTTCCTTATTGCGCTGTTTTTTTATAAAAGTGCCATAGGCCGCGGCAAACTTCACGGCATCAATGGGGGTCAAGTTATCCCCCGTTGCCCCGCCTATGGTACCGCGTATTCCAGAAATTGATTTTATTAACGTCATAATTTGTGTCTAAAGTTTATCATTTTGGCAAAAGCCAAAACGCCTTTGCAAATATACCATATCACACTGCTTTGCCTATGTAAGGAATTTGTAAATTGACAACGTGAATTTTTTGGCACACATCTATCTCTCCGGTGATGACGACCTCATAAAACTGGGAAACTTCATGGCTGATGGCATCAAGGGCAATCGTTATTTAGACTTTTCCCCCGGCATACGGCGTGGCATAATCCTGCACCGTGAAATTGATACCTACACTGACGCCCACCCCATCGTGAGGCAAAGTACGCGGCGGCTTCATGAAAATTACAGCCACTACAGCGGGGTAATTGTAGACATCTACTACGACCATTTTTTAGCTAAAAACTGGTCACATTATTACCAGCAGCCCCTGGAAGCATATGTTGAAGATTTTTATAAACTGCTCTATGCAAATTTTGATAGGCTTACGCCAAAAATAAAAAACATGGTTCCCCACATGGTGCGCGAAAATTGGCTATTGAGCTATGCCGGGCTAGACGGTATCGCCACCGTACTGTACAACATGAACCGCAGGACAAAAAACCGAAGCGGTATGGACAAGGCCATCAACGACCTCCAGGAACATTACACGGCTTTTGAAGAAGAATTTACCATGTTCTTTGAAGAGCTCATGCGCCACTGCGCCACAAAACTTGAAGAAATAAAACTAGACATCCCATAAAAAACTTGGTATGAAAAGACCATTACTCCTCTCCCTGTTTATCCTGACAGCTTTTGTAACCTCATGTAAAAATGAAAAGCCCCGTGAGAAGCACTATGGCCTCATCGCAGATAAGGGCATGGTGGTCTCCGCACGCGAGGAAGCCTCAAGGATAGGCGTGGAAATCATGAAAAAAGGCGGCAATGCCTTTGATGCGCTTATCGCTACAGACATGGCACTTAACGTGACCTATCCATTTGCGGGCAGTATAGGTGGTGGAGGATTTATGGTCTACCGTAAGGCAGATGGCGAAATTGGCGCGCTTGATTACAGGGAGAAGGCGCCCCTTGCGGCCAGCCGCGACATGTATCTTGATGAAAATGGCGCCCCCATTGACTCATTGAGCCGCCAGGGTGGTCTCGCCGTGGGAGTTCCCGGGAGTATTGCGGGCATGTATGCCATACATGACAAACTGGGCTCGCTCCCCATGGAAGAAATCCTGCAACCCGTTATAGAGCTTGCCCAGAAAGGTTTTGTAATTACAGATAATCAGTTGGGACGATTTCAGCGGCTTGCAGAGACCTTTGAAAAAGTTAATGGCAAGCGCATACTTTTTTCTGAGGGCTTTTTAAAAAATGATAGCCTTACGGCGAAAAAATCTGGGGATACCCTTAAAAATCCGAAACTGGCCGAGACCTTCAGGAGGCTTGCTGCTAATGGTAAGGCAGAATTTTATGAAGGTGAAACAGGACAAAAACTGGTGGCATTCATGCAATCCAAAGGTGGTATTCTTACCCTAGAAGATTTAAAGGCCTATGAGGCCGTTTGGCGAAAGCCCATTGTCTCTAATTACAAAGGATTGAAGGTTATAGGTATGCCACCTCCCAGTAGCGGTGGGGTATGCCTTGCTCAAATCTTAAAAATGATTGAACCTTATGACCTTGCAGCATATGGTCATAATACTGAGAAGTCCATACAGGTCATCACGGAGGCCGAGCGCCGCGCCTATGCTGACCGCAGTTTTTATCTAGGCGACCCAGATTTTAACGACATCCCCATTGATAAGTTAACGAGTGCAAGTTATGCCAGTGAACGTATGGAGAATTTCTCTTTTGAGCACGCCACACCGTCAGTAGAGATTGAGCACGGGGCAATCCCAGGATATGAGAGCATGGAGACCACCCACTACTCCATCATTGACCAGTATGGCAATGCCATTGCGGTCACCACAACACTCAATGGAGCTTATGGTTCAAAATTGTATGCTGATGAACTGGGCTTCTTCCTCAACAATGAGATGGACGATTTTAGCGTAAAACCTGGCAGTCCCAATATGTTTGGGCTCATAGGTGCAGAGGCAAATGCCGTTGAACCTGGCAAGCGCATGCTTAGTAGTATGACGCCCACCATCGTTGAGAAAGATGGCAAATTATGGATGAGCGTGGGTACTCCCGGCGGTTCTACCATAATCACATCGGTATTGCAAACGTTGCTTAACGTGTCTGCTTATGATATGACCATGCAAGAGGCGGTAGATGCTCCCCGTTTTCATCATCAGTGGTTACCAGATAATGTTATTTTTGAACCCCAATCTTTTGATGCTAAATTACTCGAGAGCCTTACGGCGAAAGGCTACAGCACGGTACAGGAAAAGAGTGTGATCTTGGGCAAGGTTGATGGCATACTCGTCATGCCCAGCGGAAAGCTTGAGGGCGGCGCTGACCATAGGGGTGATGACACAGCGGTTGGGTTTTAGTGATTTTCGCGAAAGCGTAAACCCCAAAAACAAAGAAATCAAATATCTACTCTGGATACTCCACCCGCAGGTGGTAAATATTGTTAAGCTTTGACTTGAGGACTTTTTTAATGGTCTGTATTTCCTTGAAAGTAATGTTTGCGTTTAAGAATTGACCATCTTCCATCTGCTTATTGATGATTTTCTCCACAAAGCTGTCTATCAAGACCGAGGTGGGATTCTTAAGGCTTTTACTGGCTGCCTCCACGCTGTCTGACATCATGAGGATTGCGGTCTCCTTGCTAAAGGGCAACGGCCCGGGATATTTAAAATCATTGATATTGACCTCTTCATCCTGCTCCTGGGCTTTCTTAAAAAAGTAATATACCGTGCTGGTGCCATGGTGGGTGCGTATAAAATCTATGACCCTATCTGGAAGGTTGTTTTTGCGCGCAATCTCAATACCGTTGATAACGTGGTCGATAATGATGCGGGCACTCTCTGTGGGAGAAAGGTCTTCATGGGTGTTTATACCGGTCATTTGATTTTCGGTAAAATCTGTGGGGTTGAGCATCTTGCCTATGTCATGGTACAATGCGCCCACGCGCACAAGCATGGAGTTTGCCCCTATTTCATTTGCAGCAGCTTCGGCCAGGTTGGCCACGTTCAAACTGTGGTGAAATGTCCCCGGTGCCTTATTTGCCAGGTCCTTGAGCAGTTTACTATTGGTATCACTTAGCTCCAGTAATGACAGGTCGCTAACCAGACCAAAAATCTTCTCATACGCATAGATCAAGGGTTGTACAAAAAGGGTGGCGAGACCTCCCAAGAAAAAAATGCCAAAAGTCTGCCACTCCAGGTTCTTGATGGTTCCCTCGTGGATAATGTGAAATGCAAAATAACCCAGGATATAGATAAAGGTAATCTGTCCCACCGATATGAACAGGTTTGCACGTTTGTACAGTTCGCTACCCGTCAAGATGGTCACGATACCCGCGATTACCTGCAAGAACATATATTCAGAGGTGTTGGGCACGATAAAGCCCAGCAGCAATATGGTTATCACATGCGTAAAGAGGCCCAACCGTGCATCAAAGAAAGCCTTGATGACCAGTGGAAGGATGCATAAGGGCACCACATACACATAATTTGAATCATATTTTACCACAATCGTGGTCAACAATACCATCAGGATGATATTGAAAAAGATAAACGTGATTTTAGTATTGTTCTCAAAAACCTGGTCACGGTATGTTTTAATAAAAAACAGCAACATTGACAGCGCCACCGAGACCAGCAGGACATATCCAAAAACGACCCAGTTGTACTGGCTATCCGTCCAGGATTGAGATTCATATTCCGCTTTAAGCGAATTCAATATTTGGTAGGTTCTTTCCTCCACGATTTCACCCTTGGCCACAATGCGGCTTCCACGGGAGATGATCCCGCGGGTGGGAGAAATTTTGGCAAGTTCAGTCTCCAGCTCCTTATCCGTGAGTTTTTCATCAAAGACCACATTGGGCTGTATAATCTCAAAGAAGAGTTCCTTAAAGGTGTTTGAGGCTTCGGTAAAATCACTATTGCTCAACTTGCGGTTGATGACAATCACGACTTCTACAGAAGTCTTGAGGTTTTCAAGCACGGTCTCCTCCACCTCATTGCCCCGCCTGAGATAAATGGGCGTATCAGGCTCAAAACTGCTGGTCTCGCTTATCACCCCGTATTTATAGATGGATTCAAGTAGTGACTTCCCAAATTCCTGCAGCTGCTTTTTCTTGTTTTGATGAATACTATCAGTAAACACAAGCGGGAATTGATTGTTATAATCAGCCAGCACCTGCTCAGCTACTTCCCTGTCATAAGTAAAGTAAGGAATGATATTATTGCGCACGGCAGCACGCTCCTCATCCAGTTGTTCCTCGCTCTTTAATATGGAAAAATCGACCGGCGCATAGAGGTTATCATACTGCCAGGGTTTATTTTGCTGAAAATCAAACTGAAACTTACAACTTTTGGGAAATAAGTATACAATCAATATGGTACCTGCGATACAAAGCAATACTTTATAAAGCAACCCTTGATTTTTATAGAATGTATTAAGAAGGTCTTTCATTGTGGGACTTACCGCGTAAAAGTACTAAAAATTTACCGCCGAAAAGACATACCTGCCCCCATGATTGATGAGCCTTTTCGGTTTAATTTGATTAAATTCGCACACATCATTTTTAAGAGATATGAACAACGAAGTCGTAATAGTTTCAGCAGCAAGGACACCCATAGGTAGTTTTATGGGGAGTTTATCTACCATCCCGGCAGCACAGCTGGGCACGGTGGCAATAAAGGGTGCGCTTGAAAAAATCAACCTTGACCCCGCACTTGTTGAAGAAGTCTATATGGGCAACGTAGTGCAGGCAGGTGTGGGCCAGGCACCGGCGAGACAAGCAGCATTGGGTGCCGGCATACCAGATACGGTACCGTGCACCACCATAAACAAGGTTTGCTCCTCTGGGCTTAAAAGTGTTATGATGGCTGCCCAGGCAATAGCACTGGGCGATGCTGAGGTGATCGTGGCCGGTGGAATGGAAAACATGAGTTTGATTCCACATTATGTACATATGCGTACCGGAACAAAATTTGGCCCTGCATCTCTAGTGGACGGCATGCAGCGCGACGGGCTTGTTGATGCTTATGACGGCAACGCCATGGGCGTTTGTGCTGACGCCTGCGCTGAAAAATACGAATTCTCAAGGGAGGAGCAGGATGCATACGCCATACAAAGCTATGAGCGCTCAGCTGCCGCATGGAAAGCTGGTAAATACAATGATGAGGTTGTTGCCGTTGAAGTACCACAGCGTCGTGGAGAGCCTATTGTGGTACAAGAGGATGAAGAATATAAAAATGTAAGAATCGAGAAGGTGGCAAGTCTTCGCCCTGCGTTTTCAAAAACCGGGACAGTCACTGCCGCAAATGCTTCTACCATTAATGACGGTGCAGGTGCCGTGGTGGTCATGAGCAGGAAAAAAGCTGATGAACTGGGCCTTGAACCCTTGTGTAGCATCTTGAGCTATGCAGATGCCGCGCAAGAGCCCAAATGGTTTACAACAGCCCCGGCAAAGGCTTTGCCAAAAGCTTTGGCTAAAGCCAAACTAAGCCTTGATGACATTGAATATTTTGAATTTAACGAGGCGTTCTCCGTAGTGGGACTTGCTAACATGAAAATACTGGGCCTTACCGATGCCAATGTCAATGTAAACGGTGGCGCGGTCTCCCTGGGGCATCCCCTGGGTTGCAGCGGTGTGCGTATCTTGATAACGCTCATCAACGTCCTAAAACAAAACAATGCAAAACTGGGAGCAGCGGCCATATGCAATGGCGGCGGTGGAGCTTCATCAATGGTAATCTCGCGTTAATCCATGAAATACGGCATTTGTCAATTGAGCATCGTCCCCATGCGGTTTGAACCCACAGATAAGGGCGAAATGGTCAACCAAGTCCTTTATGGGGAGTTCTTCAAAGTGCTTGAACAGCGCAAATCCTGGAGCCGCATACGCCTGGCCCACGACAAATATGAGGGCTGGATAGATAATAAACAATACCGCGAGATTAGCGAAGAAGAATACAATTACGCTAAAGCGAAAAATCCTCAGCTTGCCGCAGACCTCCTGCAAATGGTAACCTGCAGGGATGGCAACATCATGAGCGTCACAATGGGCTCTACCATTACGGCCATTGACTTGCTTGAAGATGATTTTGAGGGAACACTTTTAGGTGAACCCAAAGAAAAGCCCGAATTCATTAACACCGCATTACTGTATTTAAAAAGTCCGTACCTATGGGGTGGTCGCACACCTTTTGGTATAGATTGCAGCGGCTTTACACAAATGGTGTACCGCCTTAATGGGCACCGTTTGCTTAGGGATGCATCTCAACAGGCTACCCAGGGGGAAGCATTAAGTTTTATTGAAGAAAGTGAACCGGGAGATTTAGCCTTTTTTGACAATGCTGATGGCGATATCGTGCATGTGGGCATCATCATGCAGGATAATTATATAATTCATGCGCATGGCGAAATACGCATCGACCGCATTGACCACTCCGGTATCTATAATGCTGAACGCCGGATGCATACACATAAACTTAGGGTCATCAAGAAAATCCTGTAAGTACAGTTTTTCCTACAATTTCTTAATGCACCCCTATTTATCCAGCGGGTTGCCCATTCAAGAATCTTAACTATTCCTTAGGTAGGTCAATAAAATGTTTATTGCTTCTTTCCCTTTTTGCTCCCCTCGTAGATGTCATACTTTACTAACCTTGATTCAAGCTTAGCATTGTATAATTTTATTTTTCGTGAAGTTCTAAGACCCACATGTTTCAAAGCCTCAAGATTTGAGGTAATGAACCATGCCTCGGTATCTGGGTAGTTCTGTTTTAGGGTATCGCCTATCTTGCTGTAAAAATCTTCCATATCCACGGCAAGCCTTTCGCCGTAAGGCGGGTTAAAGACCATCTGCAAATGCCGTTCTGTTTCTTTTTCTGTCCTGAAAAAATCCTGCTGCTCAACCGTTATAAAATCTTCCAGCTGCGCATTTTTAATATTTTCCTGTGCTTTATACACCGCTGACGATGCCCGGTCAAAGCCTTTTATGGTAAAATGGAATTCCTTTACTTTTTTAAGGGCGGCATTCTCAATAACTTCGTACAAATCTGGGTCCCAGTCTGCCCAGCGTTCAAACCCAAATTGCTTCCTGTTCAGGTTTGCTGGGATGTTGCAGGCAATCATGGCAGCCTCGATGAGCATGGTGCCACTACCGCACATGGGGTCCAGGAAATCTGTATGGCCCTTCCACCCGCTTAGCAGCAAGATTCCTGCGGCAAGTACTTCATTGATGGGGGCAATATTTGTACTGGTGCGGTATCCACGATGGTGCAATGACGCGCCCGAACTATCTAATGAAATGGTACAGCGGTTATAACGTATGTGGATATCAATGCCCAGGTCTGGGAATTTTAGATCTACATTGGGGCGCTTGCCATGTTTATCCCTAAACTGGTCCACGAGTGCATCTTTTGCTTTAAGCGCGACATATTTTGAATGTGTAAACTTTTCACCGGTCGTGGTAGCGTGAACGGCAAAGGTATCTGTGGGCTTGAGGTATGCATCCCAGTCTATGCTTTTCACCGCATTGTAAAGGTCTTCTTCATCGTTTACGGTAAATGTAGTGATGGGCTTGAGGATTTTAATGGCGGTGCGGCAGCATAGGTTGGCCTTGTACATAAACCCGGTATCACCACTAAAACTTACATTGCGCACACCGGTCTTTACATCGCTGGCCCCCAGTAGGCGCAGTTCTTGTGCTAAAATTTCTTCAAGGCCAGAGAGTGTTTTGGCCAACATATTAAAGTTCGCTTCCATCATCAAAAGTTAGGTGGCAAAAATACGCTAATTTTAACGGCTAGAATCAGGAGATTTCAATGAACCAAGTTTTACTATTTCTTCTTCCCGTGCTTGCTGTTTTCATGGGATGGGGAGCGGCATATATATTCAAGCCCCATGTTGCAAATGGGGTTAAACTGTTGCTGGCATTCAGCGGTGCCTTTTTATTATCTGTAACCGTGCTTGAGTTCTTACCAGAAATCTATGGTGCTGGCATTGAGAAGGTGGGTATTTTCATCATGCTGGGCCTGCTGTTGCAAATCTTTCTTGAATTTCTATCCCGCGGTGCAGAACATGGGCACCTGCATCTTGACAAAGAGTCATCACAGCTACCCTGGGCGCTGTTCATAAGCCTCTGCATACATTCGGTTTTTGAGGGTTTTCCACTTTCTGCAAACCAGGATTTACTTTATGGTATCGTCATACATAAAATGCCCATAGCAGTCATTATAAGCACCTTTTTATTGACCTCAAACCTTTCAAGGGGCAAGGTTGCGGTGTTTCTTGCATTCTTTGCCCTGATGACCCCTTTGGGATCCTGGCTGGGTCAAATGGATATATTTTCCACGCAAGTTAAAACCTATATCAACGCTGTGGTCGTGGGTATCTTATTGCATGTTTCAACAACCATTCTTTTTGAGTCTTCAAAGAATCACCAGTTTAATGCACAAAAGTTTGGTATCATTATCTTTGGGATTGTTTTAGCCTATCTATTATAATGTTCAGCAAAGAAGAAGCTAAGGAACTACGGCAGCAGTTCTGGATATTTTTTGATAAACGCTTTAAGCGAAAGTGGCTCCTGTACAATACCGGTGTCAAGGAAATCAATCTCAAGTTTACGGTTGACAATAAGCAGGCCATGGTCTCGTATGATATTGAAACCAATGATGACCTTTTCAGGGAATATTATTATGACAAGTTTGAAAGCCTTAAAACCTTGATGAAAAACGAGGTCAACGAAGCACTTGTTTTTGAAAAAGAGTATTTACGCACCAGTGGAAAGGTAATTTCCAGGATCTATCTCAATAAAACGGGGGTAAACATATACCGTAAATCTGACTGGCCTGTAATCTTTGATTTTTTGTACGAAAATATGGATAAGCTAGAAGCCTTCTGGTTAGAATACAGGGATTTTATCTCTGCTTAAATCACATCCAGAAGAATGAAAAGAAAATGGGAAATACTACCGCCCAGCACAAAAATATGCCAGATAAAATGGTTATATGGTATTTTACGTATTGCATAAAAAATAATGCCCAGGGTATAAAAAGCCCCACCCAGCATCATCAGGTTCATACCCAACTGGGTTGTATTTTCAATCAGTTCCCTAATATTGAAAACAATGAGCCATCCCATTACCAGATACAGTGCCAGAGATAAAATCTCAAACCTTCCCGTAAAAAATATCTTAAGCAACGTTCCCACAAACGCAATACCCCATATCGTCCAGAAAATTACCCATCCAGAGCCTTTCTCAAGGGCAATAAGCGCCACAGGAGTGTACGTACCTGCAATAAGAAGATAAATGCTTATATGGTCTATCTTGCGTAAAATAGTTTTCCACTTGATATGTGTAACTGCATGATAAACAGTAGATGCCGTATATAGTATTATGATTGAGACACCATAAAAAAGAATGCTCAAGGTGCTATAGGGAGATTTTGCGGTATCAAATAAAAGCAAGACGACCAATCCAAATATTCCTAGCAGAATACCCAGGCCATGAGAAATACTATTGAGCAATTCTTCATTTTTATAGTTGATTTCTTGCTTCAAAATAACAGATTAGGGATTTGAAATAATCTTTTCTTAGAATTAAACGAAAAAGCAAGTCGAAACTTACACTTTAATTATGTTCAAAAAAAAATCCCCACCACGTACGTGATGGGGATCTTAACAAGGCGGCGACCTACTCTCCCACGAGATGCAGTACCATCGGCGCTAACGGGCTTAACTTCCCTGTTCGGAATGGTAAGGGGTGAGCCCCGTTGCCATGACCACCTTAAATCCTTGCCCTTCTCCACCTCCCCCTCGGGGGAGGACGGGTGGGGCTATATTGTTGACATATCGGGAAAACATGTGGGTATACGCAAGGTATATATATAGAAGTGCAAAGAAGCTGCCGTCCCCGCGCGTGGCGGGGACGACGGTGTGCGCAAGCCTACGGGTAATTAGTACCACTCGGCTATGACATTGCTGCCTTTACACCTGTGGCCTATCAACGTGGTCGTCTCCCACGGCCCTTTAAAGAAATTTCATCTTGTGGTGGGTTTCGCGCTTATATGCTTTCAGCGCTTATCCCTTCCCGACATAGCTACCCAGCGATGCCCCTGGCGGGACAACTGG
>PALD01000042.1 GCA_002710685.1 Cytophagaceae bacterium
TAGTTTACCCATCAATCGACAAGCAGTTCAACACCTGCCTTCGTAGCCTTGTACTTTATTTTGGTCATCAGCTCGTAATAAGTCCAGTTTCTAAGGACAAAAGGTTGTTCTTGTGCTGCATCGATCTTGGCTTCCTGGTTCAGAAGAATCAGCGTTCCTGCCTGGTGTTTTACACAAAAGTCTATGAGTTTCCTACTGTACACGTGCAAACGCTGATTCACATAATTGATTTCCTTTTCCCGAAACTTATCTACTGCTTTGAGTTTGCGTTTACGACCGTGACCGCCTCTAGAATGTACAGACCCTGCTAGAGCGCGTTTACGTGCTGCCTGAATGGCTAGTCTGCGGTATAAAAATTCTTCTTTGGTTCCTATGGTCATTCGATTGCTACCAATCTTGACGGTAATGGGGTATTCTAAAGACAAAGAAGCTTCAGCTATTACCTGAGGTTTTAATGCGTGCTGCTCTTGTTCGATATCAAAAACCGCCAACCAAAAGATCTTCCCGTCTTTGAGCTTGATTTCTGAGGTGCGCAACCGCGTTTCTCCTTTTAGTACTCGGTGCAATAAACTGCGTTTATCAGAGAAGTCACGCCCCAAATAGGTGCGAAACGGAATTTGAAACAACCGAAAACAAAAGGCACCTCGATCTTCGTCATAGTTGAATCCCCAAATACAACGTGGAGCAAAGGGAAAGCCGATATCACGCCTGAAATTTTTAAGGGAGCGCTCCCCGCTCCAATACTCTGGTCTGTTTTTCTGAAACGAACTCTCTAAGCTCTTGTTTAAACTGGATAAAATATCGGTGGGGATTTGACCTTTAAAGCGGTCAGACACCACCCGATAGGTGCTGTTGATCCGTGAACGGCTTAAGATTCCGTTTTCGTGTTTTTGGCCGTCAGCAAGCTTGTATTGGATGTCTTCCGTAAAGTAAAAAAATTCCTTTATCATTTCCTGACAATACAGGTGGGTAACTATGATGTTTGCCGCTTTAAAGCAGCAGTATTGCCAGTCGTAGAGTTTGGCCATAGTCGCTTTTCGCTCTTCATAGGTGGGTAGGTCTATATTGAGTTGGATCTTTCGGGTAAGGCTTAGGGTTTTCGTTTTCATAATCAGGCGGATTTTAAATGCTGTTCGTGATTCTCCTGTAAAAACTTATACGCTGTAGTAAAAGCGCGATGCACTTCCTTTTCCGGTAAGCTCAGCTCCACAGCAATTTCTGCAAAGGAATACTGCTGTTCGCACCGTAATTCTAATACTCGGGCTTCTTGCTCAGTGATTTCAATCTGAGTTTTGGATTGCTCGTCTTCTGTTTCATTTGTTTTCAGGACGTAGCCCTGATTAAGGATTGTTTTGATCTCTTCAATGGTTTGTTTCATCGTATTACTGGCTTCGGTAATACTGATTCCCATTTGCTCGGAAATGGTTTTGTATTTAAACCCGTGTTGGAAAGAAAGCTCGATCAAACGCTTGCGATGCGTTCCCAAGAGCGGTAGTATATTGACCACCTGCTCATAATCTTTTTGCCTTTTTTGTTGGTCTATCAAATGATCATCTACTATAGCCGGATCATAGCCTAGCATATAATCCTGGTAATTGGGGAATTTATCCAACGAGTAAAACTCCCGATCAAACTGATTTTTGGGCCGGGCATAAAACCATTTGCATTCGCTGGAAATAACAGTATATAAAAAGCTCACCAGATGTTTGGGCGACTCGATAAGTTCCCGTTTGTTCCATAATATTAAAAAGGTATCCTGCACCAAGCTTTCTACTACAAAGACATCTTTGATCAAACTAATGCCCACCCAGTAGATGCGTCTGTGATACTGCACGTAAATCGCCTTAAATGCTTGTGGACATCCTCTTTTAAATGCTTTATAGTGTGTGTCTAATTGAAATCGCTTCATAACGTAACCCGTTTAGTTATTCTACATAGTTTTGAATTAGAGATATGAAATAGAAATTAGGGTTAGCATTAGAATTTACAAAACCTTAATTGTGAAGCAAATATAATTAAATAAATTAAAGCGCGGTCTTCAAACCGCACTAAATTGTGTTTCATCTACTTCCTTTGTTAGAGATGGAATATAACGAAGCTATTTACTCTTTTATCAAAAAGCTTTTTTTTGAGTCAGGCCTTTCTAAAAGAAAGTTTGCTAAGAATCACTTTATTGAGGATAGTACATTACGCGATATCTTAAGTAAAGAAGATTATCAAATATCACTAATTACAATATACAGGATTTGTGAGGGTGAAAATATAAACCCTGCTGACTTTTTCAGAAAAGTTGAAGATATGTTCCCTCAAGCTAAGCCTTTGAAATAAGTTACTTTACTTTCATATACTCTTCATACTTCTATCATCGACTTTGAGTGGGCTCTGCCTAGGGGATACTATACTGCTGTTACCCCTGCTTATTTTATAAAGATTATTTTAGTATAATACTGATAAGCTATACAAGTAGGTTTCTAAATCCTGAAATGGATATACATTTTAATGAGATTGAGGAATTCCGTAAGCTGATTTATTGTGGAAAGAGTAACTTGGCTCTATCTATTGATAAACAGGAAGAAAAGTTCTCCTTATCACAAAAAATTTGAGTTAATGAAAGCTTTTATTCAGATAATAGATAGCATTCAGGAAGTGGAAAGAAAATATTTAAGTCAATACTGAAAAATTAAACACTTAATTAATTATGGCTACAACAGTCAATAATGCTTTTAGCACTTTTATGAAAGATATCATTCGTTTGGATAGCAATCGTAATGATTTAGCGAAAAAAAGTAAAAATAACTTGGTTACAGAAATAGAAAAATTTCCTAATGACGGAAAATTTCTAGAGTATTATACTGATTATATGAGTATTGATTATGGTTCTTTTTCACGCAAGACGAAAATAAGACCTCTAGATGATATTGATTTAATGATTGTCTTACATGCACAAGGTAATTGGAGGGAACCAATTGAAAATGGCTATCGAATTAGAGTTCGACCTGAAGCAAGTAAGCAAATAGCATTATGTAATAATGGAACTGATGTTCTAAATTCGATAAAGGTTATTAATAAGTTTAAAGATTACCTATCAAATATACACTCATATAAGAAAGCTGATATAAAAAGAAATCAAGAAGCTGTCACACTAGAACTTAACTCATATGAATGGGTATACGATATAGTACCTTGTTTTATTACTGCTTCTGACAATTTTGGGAAAACATTTTTTCTAATTCCTGATGGAAAGGGAAATTGGAAAGCAACCGATCCAAGGATTGATAAAAACAGGACTACTAGTATAAATGGGAAACAGCAAATTTCAGTACTAGATACGATTAGAATAATGAAATACTGGACTAAACGAAGAACCGCCGCTACAATGGATTCGTATTTTCTTGAATGCTTGATTTTACAGCACTACGACTCTACTGCAGTCAACAGTAGTACATATATTGATGTAGAATTGCCAAATTTATTTGCCTATATATATCATCAAATTCATCAGAGTTTACAAGACCCTAAAGGATTTCAAGGAGATTTAAATAAGCTTACATTAAGCGAACGAAATTCAATACAAGAAAGAGCTAAATTAGATTATAATCGCTCAGTGCAAGCTCGAGATTTCGAAAGAAATGGTAAACAAAATGAATCTATAGAAAAATGGAGAGAAATATTTGGTTCAGAATTTCCGAATTATACTTTATAACAAATGAACGATATAAAAAAAAGACAGGAACTACCCCAAAATATGAAGTTCCTAAAAGCACAGAGAGTTATTTACGCTGATGCTAAGAAAATTTATAGGTGGCAACTTAGTATTACTATAGTTGTCGTAGTTATTCTTAATATCATAAAGATTACGCAAAAAAGTTTTACAAGTATTGACTTAACACCCTATATAGCTATAGTTTCTGTCTCAATAACCTTATTTGATTTACTTTTTCTCTCAGGTTATTTATCAAAATTTAAAACTAACGGAGCTAAAGCTCAAGAAATGTTTGACTGCAATGTGTATAAAATGGAATGGAATGAAACTAACAGCGGAGATAAGCCAGAAAATTGGGTTATAGAGGAAGCGGAAAATAAATATTTGCACAACCCTAAAGCTCCACTTTCAAATTGGTATCATATTGAACTTGACGGTTTAAATGAGCAAGATGCAATACTTCGTTGTCAAGAAACAAATCTGGAATATGATAGAAAGTTAAGATATCACTTTAAAAATGACTGTTTGATTATTTGTTTGACCATAGTTGTAATTTCATTTGCTATTGCTACTGCTATAAATATTTCTTTGCGAAGTTATTTAGATAATTTTATTACACCGACACTACCTGTTATTGTGATTCTTATAAAATTGTTTATAGACAATAATAAAGCCGTAAAATCATTGGAAGAAGTAAGGAAAGCTGCAAGAAAACTTCGAAAATCGGGAGATATTCCTTCAATGAATCAGTTGAGACAAGTGCAAGATAAGCTATTTTGTAGTAGAAAGGATAGTAGCTTAATTCCTGAAAATTATTACCAATACAGGAGAGCAAAACTAGAAAAATCAACTAAAAGTAATGTTGCAAATCAGTTATAATCGAAACCATTTCAAATGGATAATTCTTTAATAGAAATGCCCAGATAAAACCTAAATGGATTTGGGAGTTAAGCTATAAAAAAGACCGTCAAACGCTTACTAAACCTATCGTGATTCCTGCATATTGTGAATGGCAACTTGAATTGAATCAGCAAACTAAAATTACCAAACGCAAAATAAAAAAGTTCTCGCTTCAAAACTGGAATAGAGCATAATTTCTGGTCATTAAAGAAATTCCTGTTTAGGACTTATCATTCCCTGCAAGCTAAAAGTATTCCTTAAAAAGTGTATTTTTAATTTCCCTTAGGCTAAAACATTTTACTTTTGGCTGCCCCCCTACTCAAATTTAAACGTCTAAAAAGACCAATACTAACAAAAATAGCATTCCATTTAAATGGCAAAAAAGACAAAAGAAAAAACCAAATCCATTGAAGAAAGCCTTTGGCAGGCTTGTGATAAATTAAGAGGTTCTGTAGAGCCTTCAGAATATAAACACGTCGTTCTCGGGTTGATCTTTTTAAAATTTACCAGCGATAAGTTTCAAGAACGCAAAGCTGAACTGATTGCTGAAGAAAAAAAAAAATATGTGGAAATGAAAGATTTCTACACGATGAAAAATGTATTCTTTCTGGAAGAAACCTCGCGCTGGTCCTACATCAGTAAAAATGCCAAGCAGGATGATATCGCCATTAAAATTGATACAGCGCTGCACACGATTGAAAAAAACAACCCTTCGTTACGAGGAGCGCTGCCCGACAATTACTTTTCCCGCTTAGGTTTAGACAAGTCCAAACTAGCCTCCCTTTTAGATAAGATTAATGAGATTGATACCCTTAAAGATGCCGACCAGGATATTGTAGGACGTGTCTATGAATACTTCCTCTCCAAATTCGCACTGAAAGAAGGGAAAGGGAAAGGCGAATTCTATACCCCAAAAACGATTGTAAACCTGATTGCCGAACTGATAGAACCCTACAAGGGAATTATCTACGATCCCGCTTGTGGCTCAGGGGGTATGTTTGTACAATCTATCAAATTTATAGAAAACCATCATGGCAGCAAGAAGGAGATTTCTATCTACGGACAGGAATATACCAACACTAGTATAAACTGGCTAAGATGAACCTTGCGATACGAGGAATCAATGCCAATCTGGGTGATAAGGCTGCTGATACGTTTGCACAGGACCAACATAAAGATTTAAAAGCCGATTATATCATGGCTAATCCTCCTTTTAATCAGAAGGACTGGCGGGGCGCAGATGAGTTGATCGACGACCCACGCTGGAAAGGTTATGAAGTACCGCCAAAAAGTAACGCCAACTACGGGTGGATTTTAAATATGGTGAGTAAACTTTCTGAAAATGGTGTCGCAGGATTTATCCTGGCAAATGGGGCTCTATCAGGTGGTGGGGAGGAATATAAAATTCGTAGAAAACTGATTGAAAATAATTTGGTAGAGGCCATTGTGATTTTACCACGAAGTATGTTTTATACTACGGATATCAGTGTTACCCTATGGATATTTAACAAAAACAAAACAGAACACACGGTACAATTGCCAGATACAACACGTAACTACCGCAATCGTGAAGATGAAATATTATTTATGGACTTGCGGCAAATAGGCGAGCCGTTCGAAAAAAAATACACCCAATTTTCTGAACAACACATACAAGATATTGCCAAAACCTATCATAGTTGGCAGCAAAAAGACACAGACTATGAAGATGTTCCTGAATATTGTTATAGTGCCAGCTTAGAAGAAGTTGCTAAAAAAGACTTCTCTTTAGTGCCTAGTAAATATATCGAGTTTGTAAATCGTGACGAGAACATCAATTTTGATGAGAAAATGACGACTCTACAAACGGAGTTAAGCGACTTATTGCAACAAGAAACCGAGAGCAAAACCCAATTGTTAAACGTGTTTAAAGAATTAGGTTATGAACTCGAACTATAAAAAACTTGGCGATTACATACAGCCTGTAAATAGAAGAAATACCGATTTAAAGGTAGAAACATTGTTAGGGGTAAGTATTCAAAAAATACTAATGCCATCCATAGCAAACACCTTAGGTACAAATATGAAAACCTACAAGATTATAGAGAAAAATCAATTTGCTTATGGTCCTGTAACTTCACGCAATGGCGATAAAATTTCAATTGCTTTGTTGCAAGAGTTTGATGAAGCTATTATTTCACAAGCATATACGGTTTTTGAAGTTGTTGATACTAAAAAGCTACATCATGAATATTTAATGATGTGGTTTTGTAGACCTGAATTTGACCGTTACGCTCGTTTTAAATCACACGGTTCTGCAAGAGAAACATTTGATTGGGATGAACTCTGCGAAGTAGAACTTCCTATACCTTCCATAGAAAAACAAAGAGAAATTGTAAACGAATACAATACCGTTACCGACCGCATCAAACTTAACGAACAACTTTGTCAAAAACTAGAAGAAACCGCCCAAGCCTTGTATAAGCATTGGTTTGTAGACTTTGAATTTCCTAATGAGGAAGGTGAGCCCTATAAATCTTCAGGGGGTGAGATGGTTTATAAAGAAGAGTTAGATAAGGAAATTCCTGAGGGTTGGGAAGTCAAGAGTTTTAATGAGATTGCTAAACTTACTATGGGTCAATCACCTAAGGGTGATAGTTACAATGATTATGGAATTGGTATTCCCCTAATTAATGGACCAGTAGAATTTGGGGACTATTTCACAGTTAAAACAAAATGGACAACATCGCCAAAAAAATATTGTAAAGATGGAGACTTGATACTTTGTGTTAGGGGAAGTACTGTAGGTAGGTTTGTCATTTCAGATGGGAAATATGCAATCGGTCGTGGTGTCACAGCTATAAGTTCAATAAATCAAAATTTTATCGAATTCTTAATTAAAGTGAATTTATCAGAGATTTTAAAGGATGTTACAGGCTCAACCTTTCCTAATTTAGATAGAAAAACAATCGAAAATTACAGAATCCCATTGAGTAAGGAAAAAGTTATAGAAGCATTCGATAAACTACTATCTCCATTAAAAAGCCTAATAAAACAGCGAGCAAAAATGAATATTCACTTAACTAAATTCCAAGCTGTACTTTTAAGTAAAATTAGTACAGTAAAAGAAAATGTAAAACTAGAAACAATAGAAAATTAGAAGCATGAATTCTAAAACATCCCAGAAAGGAGACTCCAAAAATAATATAACGCCTTATAATTCTCTGTCTCCTGTTGAGGATGTTGACAAACATAAAGAATACTGTGACGCTCTAGAATGGGCTTTCATACACAGAAAAGAAAAGGATATAAAAAATATTGCTCTAACTGGGAATTACGGTTCAGGAAAAAGTAGTATTCTAAAAACATTTATAGCAAGAGAAATTGAAGGTCTTAATTTTCTCAAGATTTCTCTGGCAACTTTTAAGGATGAAAAACACAATCAATCCAATATTCCAAGCACTATTAAAGAGATAGATAATACACAAAGAACTTTAGATACTGATAAATTAAATAAAAAAAACGAAAGCAATACACAAAACAAGCAATATGAAAAGGAGAGGAATGACCAATTAAGATTGATTGAGTTAAGTATCCTACAGCAAATTTTTTATCATGAGAAAAATGATAAAATCCCTCATTCTCGATTTAAGAAAATAAGAAGTCTAAAACCAAAAGAAGTCCTAAATGCTACTTGGTTAATTTTTGGAGTAATATGTACATTTTACTTATTCTTTAATTTTAATACATTCTTAGAAATAAGTAATCTCCCTGATCCTAAGAATTGGTTTGAATATATAACTAAAGGACTGCTCTTATCAGGCTTCTTAATTCTTTTCTTTTTCTTACTTAAGAAAGTAATTCTATTCTCTCAAAGACTAACAATAAGCAAATTAAACTTTCAAAACTTAGAAATACAGATTGCAGAAACTATTAATAAATCGATACTCAATGATCATCTAGACGAAATACTCTATTTTTTTGAAGCTACTGATTATAACATGGTTATTATCGAAGATTTAGATCGCTTTGAACAAACTGAGATATTCACTAAGCTAAGGGAAATAAATCTCCTAATAAATAATTCCAAATCGATTAATCGTCACGTTCTTTTTATATATGCTGTGCGCGATGAGATGTTCAAAGAAGGGGACAGAACCAAATTTTTTGATTTCATTATACCCGTAA
Organism: Cytophagaceae bacterium; assembly: GCA_002710685.1. Lineage (GTDB taxonomy): Bacteria > Bacteroidota > Bacteroidia > Flavobacteriales > Flavobacteriaceae > Leeuwenhoekiella. Next base: position 8,771 of record PALD01000042.1, read on the forward strand.
TACCAGTTATCAATTATTCCAACTCCAATGAACAGTTAAAGAAATCTTTGAAAGAATTTGGGTATAATGTTACTTCAGCATTACTTGATGAAGTCTCATTTTTTGTAAATGACATGAGGTTACTATTTAACATTGTTAATGAATTTCATATCTACTTTCAAAAATTTAAAGGGAACAAATATATAGACAAACTTTTTGCCATAATCGTGTACAAGAATATATACCCTGATGATTTTGTAAAACTCGGTTTAAATAAAGGTCAACTTTACAAATACCTAGTTGAAAATAAAATAGCTTGGGTGAATGAAGCGAAAAATAAATTAAAGCAGGATAATATAGATTTAAATAATGAATTAAATGACCTGGAAAAGGTCCTGCCGAGGAATCTAGAAGAGCTTAAGAAAATTTACCTCTTTGAATGCATAAAACGCTTGAAGAACTTCAATTCGTTCTATATCAATAACACAAACTATAGTATTGATAAAATATTAGAAGATGAAAATTTTGAAAATTTATTAAACAATAATGTAAGATATAATTCAATTCATTACACAAACCAACCCTTAGGTTTTCAATTTTCAGTTATTGAAGATGAAATTAATCCTGAGCAAAGCTATCAAGCACGAAAAGCACAAATCAAAAATGATATTTCTACTCGAAAAGCAAGTATTAGGCAAAAAATCAATTCTAATCAGGATAAAATAAAAGAATTTTCGTCTACTAAAATTAAGGATTTATTAAAAGACAAAAACATTTCTGTTTCTTCAAACCCAACACGGCAAGAACAATTAATTTTGATGCTTATTCGTAACGGCTACATTGCCGAAGACTACCTGAATTATATTTCTTATTTCTACCCCGGCAGTATCACAGAAAATGATCATTGGTTTTTAATGAATGTCAAAAATGAAGCTCCGAGTAATAATGAATATAAGTTGGATAAAATCCAAAATGTAATAAAAAGAATTAGTGATTCAGATTTTACCAAACCTTATATATTCAATTTTAATTTATTAGATAATTTAATAAATGATTCTCGATTCTTTAATAAAAAGGAATCGCTTTTAAAACAACTTGCCAACGAATCTGAAGATTCATTCTCATTTATTCAATCATATATTCAGAATGGTAAATACGTAGAAATCTTAATTAAAGAATTAAGCTCTAAGTGGGCTAATTTTTGGGGATATGTTGAGCTTAAGAGCTCTTTATCAGAAGAAGAAAAACTGAAGTTTTATTCACTTATTCTCAATAATGCTTCAGAGAATGATATAGACAAATTGTCTAAAAACACTGGAATGGAACTTTTCATTTCCAATAAGCCAGATTTCTTAACTTTCATCAATAAAGAGAGTAAATTAATAAGTATCCTTGATTTATTTGATATAAAATTTAGTGATATAAGTTTTGATGGCGTCTCAAATAAGATACAGTTGCATGTATATAGAGCAAAGAATTATAAGTTAGTAAAACCTATGATTGAGTTAATGCTGAAAACCTTCGGATCATACGATGAGGAACTATTCAATTCGAAAAATTATGAATGTATCCAAACCTCAAAATGCGATGAACTTATTAAGTATGTGGACGAATATATTAATACTTACTTGAAACTGGTTTATTTAAAAATTGAAAGTAATAAATATGAAGATGAGGATTATTTAATCAAGTTAGTTAATAATGCAGATATCACGTCGGACAACAAAGAAAACCTTATAAAACACTCCAACACCCAAATAAGTAATATTTCAAAACTAACACATGAATCTTTTATCTTATTTGCCTCTATATTAGAAAACAATCGATTAGTCCCTAATTGGGAAAATATAGCTTTTATCTTTAAGGAAAATCAGAATCAATTTTCTGAGCCGCTAATGTATTACATCAACCAGGCAGATGTGTCAGCCACTTTGTCGTCACAATCTTTCTTATCAAAGGAAAAAAATCATCCGATATTTAGAAGAGCTTTTCTCTTAAATAATGATATACTTGATGAACGCTATGATAAGTATGTAAATTCATTTCCATTTACCTATAATGACTTGGATTTTGAAAAATTAAATAGAGCTAAAGTAAAGGCTCTTGTAGAGCACAAAAAATTACAATTTAATGCAACTATATATTCAAAATTAAAAACTGAATATACCTCACTTCACATAAATCTCTTAATAAATAATGTTTCAAAATTTATAAAAGAGTTTGATAAAATTGATTTATCAGAGAAAGACCTAATAGAAATCCTTTCGTCGCCTAAGGTAGACACTTCAAGTAAAATTAAAATTATACATCTATTCCAGGATAATCATCCAATTACAGAGGTTGAGGCATTAACTTTAATAGGTAGTCTTAAACTAATACACACAGCTTTAAATTTAAAAGAAAGTATATTAAATACAATACTATTGGAGTCATCACTTAATTCACAACAAAAAATTGAATTATTATTAAATAACAAATCAATTAAAAAGGATGAATTCCTATCAAATTTCTTGAACTCATTAGGTGGTGATTTTAAATCATTAAATTCTAAAGGTCCAATGCCTTCATTTGATAAAACAGAAGTTTTAAAAAGATTTTTTCAAGAGCTTAAAGAAGTTGGCAAGATCTCAAAAGTAAAAGAGAAAGATGACTCAATTAAGGTTACAACTTTTAGAATTTAATTTATGACCGAAACAAACCGTATAGAATACAAAGCACAACTCACCAAAGATTTAGATTTGGAAAAAGAAGTGGTAGCCTTTTTAAACTACCACGAGGGCGGTTTGGTTTATATCGGTATTGATAAACACGGCAACACCCTAGGTGTAGCAGACCCGGATGCCGATATGCTAAAGATAAAAGACCGTATTAAAAACAACATCTCCCCTTCGGCTATGGGCTTGTTTGATGTGGTGGTAGAAGAAAAAGACAGTAAAACAATCATTAAAATAATTGTAGCCAGCGGTAGCGAGAAACCCTATTTCAAGAAAAAGTACGGGTTGACTGAGAAAGGAAGTTACCTACGTATTGGCACAGCTGCAGAGCCTATGCCCCAGCGCATGATTGAAGATTTATTTGCTTCCCGTACCCGAGATTCTATAGGCAAAATCAAAGCAAACCGTCAGGATCTAAACTTTGAACAATTGCGCATTTACTATCAGGAAAAGAACAAACCTCTTAACAGGCAGTATTTAAAAAATCTGGAACTCCTCACTCCACAAGGTGATCTCAATTATGCTGCTTATCTACTTGCCGATCAAAATAATATTTCTGTTAAAGTTGCTAAGTACAGTAAGGATACCCGTGTAGATTTAGCAGAAAGCAATGAGTATGGGTATGTCTCGATTATCAAGGCTACTAAAAATGTACTGGATAAAATAGCACTTGAAAACCGTACACTAACACAGATTACTTCAAAAGAACGTATAGAAAAACAGCTTTGGAATCCTATTGCCCTACGTGAAGCCATAATTAACGCCTTTGTCCACAACGATTATACCCGTGAGATTGCGCCTAAGTTTGAATTCTTTACTGATCGTATAGAGATTACTTCGGCTGGCTCTTTACCGGAGGGCTTAAGTGAACGTGAATTTTTTGAAGGTTTTTCAGTCCCGCGTAATAAGGAATTGATGCGTGTTTTTAAAGATCTCGATTTGGTAGAACAGTTAGGTTCCGGGATTCCAAGAATACTTTCGGCCTATAGCAAAGACTGTTTTCACTTTTCTGATAATTTTCTACGCATGACATTTCCTGCTGTAGAACAAGTTACCCCGCAAGTTACCCCGCAAGTCACCCCGCAAGTCACCCCGCAAGTTCAAGAGCTACTAAACCTTTTTAACGGTGAACATAAAAGACAGGATTTACAGGATAGACTAGGACTTTCAGATCGAGAACACTTTCGTAAAGTGTATATTCAACCTGCTCTTGACTTAGATTTAATTGAACTTACAATCCCTGATAAACCCAAGAGCAGCAACCAAAAATACAGACTTACAGCACAAGGAAGAACGTTTATAAGCTTATGAAATTTACAGAAGCAAAGTTAGAGGAAGCATTTACAGAATTATTGGGGGATGAGGGTTATCCTCATTTTCTAGGGAATACTTTAAAACGTTTACCCGAAGAAGTACTTCTGGAAGATGATTTATTGGAGTATTTGCTTAATCGGTATCAAGGTGATGGGCTGACCCTTACAGAAGCCCAGTCTATCGTGCTTCAACTGAAAACCTTACCCGCGTCAGATCTTTACGAATCTAATAAAAAAGCAATGCTTTGGCTTGCTAACGGATTTAGTTTTAAACGCGAAGACCGGAGCCAAAAGGATATTTGGATCTATCTCATTGATTATAATGAAGAGAATGTAAACACCTATCGGTTTGTAAATCAATTAGAAATCCTTGGCACTCAAAAAAGAATACCCGATGGCATTATTTATGTCAATGGCATTCCGGTTGTGGTTTTTGAATTTAAAACAGCTAAACAAGAAAATTGCACAATCCATGATGCATATGTGCAACTTACGACACGATATAAACGGGATATCCCGGAGCTCTTTAAATACAATGCTTTTTGTGTCATCAGCGATGGCGTTAATACGAAAGCAGGATCTTTTTTTGCACCTTATGAATTTTTATATGCCTGGCGACGTATTTCAGGATTGGCTAAAGATGTAGACGGCATTGACAGTATGTTTACCTTAATTCAAGGAATGCTGCATCAAAATCGATTACGGGATATTATTCAGAACTTCATTTATATCCCTGACACTTCAAAAAAAGATGAAAAGATCATCTGTAGGTATCCACAATATTATGCAGCCAGAGCCTTATATGATACCATTAAAATAGCTCAAAAACCAAAAGGTGATGGTAAAGGAGGTACTTATTTTGGCGCTACAGGTAGCGGTAAAAGCTACACGATGCTCTACCTCACCAGGCTTTTGATGAAAAGTGCCTATTTTGAAAACCCCACCATTGTTCTTATCACAGACCGAACGGATTTAGACGACCAGCTTTCGGGGCAATTTACCAATGCAAAAACGTTTATTGGGGACAACACCATACAAAGTGTGGAGAGCCGCGCAGACCTCAGGGATTTATTGCAAGGCAGAGCGAGCGGCGGTGTTTTTCTGACTACCATTCATAAGTTTACAGAAGATATCGAATTGCTCACTGATCGAACGAATGTTGTCTGTATTTCAGACGAAGCCCACCGTAGTCAAACCAATTTGGACCAAAAGGTACGTGTTACTGAACAAGGTGTAAAAAAGACATTCGGATTTGCTAAATACTTACACGATTCTTTACCCAATGCCACCTATGTAGGTTTTACGGGTACTCCAATTGATGCTACTCTTGAGGTTTTTGGAAAAGTAGTAGATGCCTATACTATGACAGAATCGGTAAAAGATGAGATTACCGTGCGCATTGTTTATGAAGGCAGAGCTGCTAAAATCGCTTTACACAATAGTGAGCTCCAAAAAATTGAGGAGTATTATCAAGTTGCCGAAGAAGAAGGTGCTAACGAATATCAGGTAGAACAAAGTAAAAAAGAATCGGCTAATATGAACGCCATATTAGGTGATCCTGATCGCCTTCAAGAATTGGCTGCTGACTTTGTAAAACATTACGAGAATCGATTAAACGAAGGAGCTACTGTCAAGGGGAAAGCCATGTTTGTATGTAGTAGCAGAGAAATCGCCTATGCCTTTTATAAGAATGTCATAGCCTTACGCCCAGAATGGAATGAAAAACGAGTGGCTGAAGAAGGAGCTGTTTTAACTGATAAAGATAAGCGGGAAATCAAACCTATGGAGCGTATCAAAATGATTATGACACGCGGGAAAGACGATCCCAAAGAAATGTATGACTTATTAGGCACAAAAGATTACCGAAAGGAACTGGACCGGCAATTTAAAAATGAAAAGTCGAATTTTAAAATAGCCATCGTAGTGGATATGTGGTTGACAGGTTTTGATGTGCCATTCTTGGATAGTATTTACATAGATAAGCCTATTCAACAGCACAATCTAATCCAAACAATCTCAAGGGTTAATCGAAAATTCAGTGGTAAGAATAAGGGGCTTGTCGTAGATTATATAGGTATCAAAAAGCAGATGAACTTAGCCCTGAAGAAATATTCCGAAGGTGATAAGGATAATTTTGAGGACATAAAACAATCATTGATTATTGTCCGGAATCATTTAGATTTAATTGCAAAGATCTTCCACAAATTTGACAGCTCAGCTTATTTCAATGGAACTTCTTTAGAACAATTGAATACCCTAAATATGGCCGCTGAATTTGTACAGCGAACAAAAGAGTTGGAGACCCGATTTATGGGTTTAGTCAAAAGACTTAAAGCTGGTTATGATATCTGTGCTGGTAGTGAAGAGCTCACACAAATAGAACGTGGTTATACCCACTTCTATCTCGCAATTCGTTCCATTGTTTTTAAATTGACTAAAGGCGATGCGCCGGACACCGCTCAAATGAATGCAAGAGTGAGGGATATGATTAAAGATGCCTTACAAAGCGATGGCGTTGATGAAATATTCAAACTGGGGGAAGATGCTGAAAAAGAGCAAGATCTATTTGATGAAGCGTATCTCGCTAAGATTGATAAAATTAAATTGCCCAATACTAAAATTAAACTGCTTCAGCAGCTCTTAGCCCGAGCTATTGGAGAAATGAAAAAAGTGAATAAGGTAAAAGGAACCGATTTCTCTAAAAAAATGGAAGCCTTAGTTCATAAATACAATCAAAGAGATGAAAATGATGTGCTTCGTAGCGAGGTTTATGAAGAGATGGCCGATCAGCTTACTGATTTGATTTGGGATGTTTACAAAGAGTTTAAATCTGGTGATGATCTAGGAATTGACTTTGAGGTAAAAGCATTCTATGACATCCTCAAAGAATTGTGTGCCAAATATGATTTTTCCTACCCCAAAGAAAAAATGATCGACTTGGCAAAAAAGGTAAAAGAACTCGTAGATAGTCAGGCTAAATTTCCAGACTGGAACAAACGAGAGGATATCAAGTCAGCTTTGAAGGTAGGTCTTATTTTACTTTTAGATGCACACGGTTATCCCCCTGTGGAAAGAGACGAAGTGTATAAAGACATATTTGAACAAGCAGAGAATTTTAAGAAAAACAGAGTAATATCGAAATAATATACCAACACTAATAGCCATACACATTTGCAATTCGCACCAGCCAACCCTGCAACCAAAAATTCAAAAGAGTATGTTTTTGCCAATGCTAAAAAGGTACTAAACCAATCCGGGCCCATCCCAGACCTGGTGCATACGGTTGTAGCCTCCGTAAAGAAAAACCTCCAGCTCGACACTACCAAAAAAGAAGACGCCCGCGCCGCCATTCGCTTGGCGGTAAAAAAAGAATTACGCGGAAAGTGCCATTCTCTGAATTGGATAATCTGTTGAAGGAAGTAATTGAACAGGCCGAGGGGCAGTATAAGGATTGGCCGTTAGAGGCTTAAGATTCGGCTATGGTTTAAGCGCTGGCAACTGGAAAGTAACAGCCTCTTTAACTAAGGGTAAAACTACTGGAAATTGTGCCAGACAAGGAGCTATGATCTTCTGTTTAACTGGTGGTAATTTTTGTATTCAAGAACCTCGGGGCAAGCCCCCGAGGTATGAATTGAAAATTCCTTTTCTATTTGAGGCAAGCCTCGGGGAATTAACCCTCTGGAGGGATTCAAAATCTTTAACTTAGATAAAATTATCACTAGACACGCAATTGAAGCTATGAAAAACGATCCAAAGTACCTGAAATTATTGTCCAATCAATTTCCCAACGCCGCCCAGGTAGGGAAAGAGATTATTCTGCTGGAAGCACTTTTGTCTCTTCCCAAAAGTTCAGAGCTCTTTATAAGTGATATTCACGGAGAACACGAGCCATTCAAGCACATGTTAAGAAATGGTTCGGGGCTTATCCGGGAAAGGATAGTGGAACTTTTTGGGAATGAATTGAATGAAACGGATCTTCGGAGACTGGCAGCATTGATCTATTATCCCTCAGAGAAACTGGACAAGATAAAAAAGGAAAGTGAAGACCTGGATTATTTCTATAAAATTTCAGTAAAAAGACTCGTGCGGGTTGCCAGTGATTTTACCTCTATTTATACGAAAAGAAAGATCGACCGGCTCTTGTCCCGGGATTATGGATTAATTATTGCTGAACTACTGCAGTGCGAAATTGCCGGTGAAGCTAAAAGTAAGTATCACAAGAAACTTTTAGATACCGTAATTGAAATTGGAGAATGTGATAAACTTATCATGGCCCTTTCTGAATTTATACAGCGCCTTGCAATTTCCAAAATACATGTGATCGGCGATATATTCGACCGGGGGCCCGGTGCCGAGGAAGTGATGGACAGCCTCATCGAATATCATTCCGTAGACATACAGTGGGGGAACCACGATATGGTATGGATGGGAGCAGCTTCCGGCTCACTTGCCTGTATGGCCAATGTGATAAGACTTTCTCTTAGGTATGGAAATACAAGCACCCTGGAGAAAGGCTACGGAATAAATCTTATTCACCTTGCCTCTTTCGCCTTGGAACATTATAAAGAAGATAAAAGTCTGATCTTTAATCCTAAAGTTAAACCCGAGGATTTGCTGAATGAAAGCGAACAGTGGCTCAACAGGATCATGCACAAGGCGATTAGCATCATACAATTTAAACTTGAGGAACAACTTATAGACCGACGACCAGAGTTTAAGATGACCCACAGAAAAATGCTGGAACATATGGATCTCTCCCAGGGCAGCATACGTTTAGATGGTAAAGAATACGCACTTAAAGACACCTGGTTTCCCACTATTGATCCAAAAAACCCCACAAAACTCTCTAAAGAAGAGGAAGACCTGGTCATAAAACTTTCAGAATCCTTTCAACAAAGCGGTCGGCTTCAAAATCACCTAAAGTTTTTATTTGAAAAAGGATCTATGTACCACATTGTTAATGGTTGCCTGCTGTTTCATGGTTCTATTCCAATAGATGAAAACGGGGATCTTGCATATGTAGAGATGCTGGGGAAAAAACTGAAAGGAAAGGCTTATATGGATTTTCTCGAGAAACTTACCCGGGAAGCCTTTTCGGGAATTAAGGACACTGCAGAAAATGAGCTGGCGGTAGACATGATGTGGTACCTTTGGGCCGGGCCGGATTCTCCCCTTTTCGGAAAAGACAAAATGACCACCTTTGAAAGATACTTTATTAAGGACATTACAGTTCATAAGGAAACGAAAAGCCATTACTACCGCTATAGGGATGTTGCTGAAAACTCCTGGAAGATAATGCAGGACTTTGGAATGGATCCTGAAAAATCTATTATTATCAACGGTCATGTACCGGTAGAAGTGAAAAAAGGAGAAAGCCCTATTAAAGCAGACGGCAAGCTCATTGTGATTGACGGCGGATTTGCAAAAGCCTATCAAGAACAAACTGGAATAGCCGGCTACACACTCATTTTTGATGATAAAGGTAAAAGAATCATAGCACACCTGCCCTTTGAATCTAAAGTAAAAGCCATTGAAGAGGAAATAGACATAGAGTCCAGTATAACCCTTTATTCTTACTCTGATAAGCCATTGAAAGTTTCTGACATTAAAGACGGAGATCAAGTAAAAGATTTTATTGAAGATCTCAAGGAGCTACTACATTCTTATAGATCAGGAATATTAACAGAAAGGTTTCAGCTATCATAATAGTGGCCTATGGGTTACTCAGCCTAGGAAGACAATTATTTCTCTCTATTGCTTTTAAAAAATCTACGATCTTTATCGAACACTATTTCCTTCCTATTTCAGCTATTCATTTCTGCTAACACCAAAACATCCCACAAACCTCACTAAAGTATGGATCACGATGTGTTTGACATGTAATATGGTTAAAAAACATCAAATTCATCATTAAAGTATGGATTTTAATGTATTTTTGAGTCAGGAAAATTAATATAACACCAAAATCCTCATTATATTGTGGATGTTAACATATAAAAATGGAAGCAATCGTCAACATCGGAAAGATAATTCAACAGCGACGTGAGCATATGCGCATCACCCAGGAACAATTAGCTGAGATGGCCGATATTGGGATTATTACTTTGTATAAGATCGAGACCGGACAGGCCAATCCCACCTTGCAATCCATGCAAAAGATAACCGATGTATTAGGCCTGGAGATCACTCTTCAGGTTAAAAAGATATAGCTTAAATGAGACAAGCCGCTATTTTATATAAAGGGACAGAAGCTGGGGTGCTCCAGCAGCATGATGACGGCAGTTTTACCTTCCGTTATTTGGACCGCTGGCTGACCGATGTGGACAATGCTTCTATTAGTCTCACCTTACCCCGCTCCCAACAGGAATACCATTCCCAATATTTATTCCCGTTTTTTTATAATATGATTCCGGAAGGGACCAATCGACAAACAGTTTGCCAAGCAGAACGTTTGGATACTGATGACTATTTCGGCATCCTTATGGCTACGGCCCGCTATGATACCATTGGGGCCATCACGGTTAAAAAACTTAAAGCCTCCATATGATACCAAAGATTACGCATTGTCCCGGGACTCTGGCCCCGGGTTTTGATACCTATAGCCGAACCAGCCTTAAACGGGTATTTGATGGACGTAAGGTATCCCACATCCTTCCATATGAGGCTCCAAATTCAGAGGCCCCTACAGATAAGTTATTTGAAGAAAATCAAATGCGGATCTCCATATCAGGTGTCCAGGAAAAATTTTCAGTATTACTGGAAAAGAATAAGCTACGCCTGATCAAAAAAGGAGAACGGGGCACTTATATTCTAAAACCAATTCCTGTTTCCGGAAAAAAAAGGGACCAGATGCCGGCCAATGAGCATTTGACCATGCAGATCGCTCGGCAGGTATACGGGATCGAGACCGCAGAGAATGCGCTAATCTTTTTTAAAAACGGCGCCTCAGCCTACATCACCAAAAGATTTGATGTACAGCCAGACGGTAGCAAAAAGGCAAAAGAGGATTTTGCTTCACTGGCTGGTAAAACCCCCCAGACCCATGGGGACCATTATAAATATGAAGGGAATTACCTAGAGTTATTTGAACTGATGAAGAAATACCTTCCCGCCCACCGCGTGGAAACACCCAAATTATTTAAACTTCTATTGTTCAATTATTTGTTTTCTAACGGAGATGCCCACCTGAAGAATTTTGCTATTATAGAAACGCCTATGGGAGATCATCGCTTAAGTCCTGCTTATGACCTGCTCAATACACGTATTCATATTGAGGATAGTGATTTTGCATTAGACGGTCTATTACCGGCTCATCTGGCCCAAACCCATGTCGCCGGACAGTTTAAAGTCCTTGCCGAACTGGTAGGCCTTTCCTCGAAGCAGTTTAATAATATTATAGCTTCTATACTTAGCGGTTCCGAGCAGGTAGATACGCTGACTATGGCTTCCTTTTTGGACGAGAAAACAAAAAGAAACTATTTGCAGGCCTATCAGACTCGATTAAAAAAACTGACCAAAGAGTAATTATACCCGATAGTTGAAATTCTGGAAATAGATGAATGAGTATCGTTAAAGATTCAAATAAGTAAAAATTATTTCTTTAACGGGTGAGCTATATTTCCCTAATTAATAAATGATGCCAAATTAGGGAAATTTTTATTTTCTGATTTATACAATTTTCTGAGCTTTGCTCTCCAGTTTATTCGCGCTAAAGCCCAGCTTTTACTGCCTTCTACAACGTCGATACGGTCATGAGAATGGAATACTTTACCTGGATCTTTTCTATTTCTATCGAATGCTAAAAGGAGGTCTAAGTTATCTATTGGACTTTCCTCATCGTCCAGATCAAATAAACATTTATATTTTGGTTTATTATAGATTTCGCTTTTTTGTTTAAAATTATTAAAGAGCTCAACTATATCAATATCATCGGTGATATAATCCAGATCATAGATATCCTTTTTAGCAAACCGGTTGGAGGCACTCATCAGTTTTAAAAGGCCAACGTCCTTGCTAGAAAGCAAACGAATACTATCCTGGGTTTCTACATCAAATAAATATTGGATGTTTTGCAAGATTTCCACTTTTACTATTAAATCATCTGAGGGAATAAAGGCGCGAAGAAAAATAAATTGTTCGCTTAAATCCTCATTCATAGGAATTAAGGCAGCATGATCACCATATTTAGAGGTTATTTCTTCGATAATCTTTTCAAAACCAATCTTACCTATAACTTCATTTGATATTAAATCTATGTCAATAGATTTTCTATGATTATAGCGTAATGCCAAATTGGTACCACCAGCTAATACAAATTCTGAAAGGGAAGGAAGAGCTTGTAATTCTTTTAACAGTGAAATTAATTTAGGGTCAACTGCCCCCATCTTAGTGCTTAAATCTAGAAAATTCCTCAATATGATATCTATTGGATACCATATGACATACTCTATTACTAATACGTTCCTTAGTGTTTTTAAGATGTTTGAGGATTTGCTTTTGAGAATAAAGATTTTCTAATTTTAGAATATCTTCCTGAAACGTTTGTTCAGTAGTAGCAAATAGTGCCCTCGGAATAATAATATCCTTATCTTGTTGAAGATCAAGTTTACTATAATCCATATCCCAAAATAGGTGTTTTGGAAAAATATCTACTATATTTTTAGTTCGTCTCACAATGCAATATTAAAAAATAAATCTCTACTATTGTTCTAAGATTATATTAAATATAAGTATAATTAAACAAAACCCTTCCCATAATTGGCTATATGATAAAAATGGTTCTATATCTGATTTACTAGGTCAATATGCTTATTTACTCAATTCTCTAAATCTTCCGACCTACACCTTTAAACTTTTCTAAGAAAATAGAGAAATTACCGTTGGAATCATAAAGATTACATATTTGATAATATTTTATGATTTATTTTGAGATGTTGGAAACGGGTTTGTACCTATATTACACCTCAATCTTCTGGAAGGCCTATAAATAAAAGAACCGAAAATATTGTATTGGGAAGTAACCAGCGCAAAACACTATTAGGTTAAATACCTCAACTAACACACCACTATTGAACTGGATTATAATTACAAAAATGAACCTCGTAACTATAAAGTAAATCTGGTATCAGTACCTTCAAATATTGGTAACGAGAAAATTTGGTATTTCCTCTGTCCTGAAACAAATAAACGCTGCCGTAAACTCTATAAATATATGGTTTACATCTTACACGGCTAATCCTTTAAAGGGGCTATGTATGAAAGCCAAAAACAAAGCAAAAAATGGCGAGCAATGGAAAAGGTTTACGGCTCTTATTTTGATTGTGATAAGTATTATTATAGAGAACTTTATTCAAAGTATTTTAAAACGCATTATAAAGGCAAACCAACAAAGCGGTATTTGTATTTGATGCAAAAGATTAATGAAGCTGAAAAGCATAGCGTAAGAGATATTGAACGACTTATGATTTGTGGATAGTAATTACTTAATAAAAAAAGTATTAAACGTTTATATTTGAATCCAACAATTAATAAATATGGATAAAATTACGCAATGTCAAAAATGTAGTACTAATGTAACTAAGGATGACGACTTGTTTTGCTGCCAATGTGGACACGATTTAAAAAAGGAAAAACCAAAGGAAGGTGGTTTTAGTTTTATAAAAATTTGCGGTTTTATTTGGAGTATAATAAAACAATTTTGGAAAGGTTTTTTAAATAATCTTTACTTGATATTATTATTTGTAAGTATATCATATTTCATATTTTACGTTATTGCATTTTTTTTAGCGGACGATTCAGGAAATTCACTTTATGATTCTAAAATAGTCGACTTTTTAAAAGACGTAGCTTTTGTAATTTTCACTGGTGGTATTTTTACAGCCTCTTTAAAATATCTTGCTTATATTAAAATTTTTGAAAAAGAATTTGATAGAATATTAATCTCTGAAAAATACACGGATAGGTTAAAAAAGAGCATTGAATCTATTACGCTTTCTGAAGACTACTTTTTAGCGCAGAATAACTTAGAGCATATTTGGGAGGTCGTTACATTAAGCAAATACCGAAAAGCCTTTCCAGATATTTACGAAATTTTAAAAAGGGATATAAAAAATGAATTTTTTGAAAAAAACAATATTGCTTATTACTATAAAAATTATAGGAAAGAGTACAACATAAAAATAACTGATAATCATAAGCAAGTAGAAATTCAAGAATTAACCAGATATACTATCATTAAAAGGAATAAAGATGATTTTGAATGGACGTTTAACATGCGCGTTGATAAATCGGATAGTAATAATGGAGAGTATCCTAAAATAAATTTTAAAATTTTAAATAGTGATTCTATTAAATTTGATGAAAAAAATGACATCAAAGAGGAAGAGCTAGGAGATGAAATAATAAAAAGAGTATCTAAAACGTTACAAGGTAAAGATGAATACCACATTGAAAGAACAGTAATTTTTAGTCAAAACTTAGATAATGATAGAGAATGTATATTTGGATGTGATAAAATTATTGACGATATTTCAATAAATATTAGGTACGGTAAAGACTTAAAAGTTATATTTAGTCCTGCTTGGAAAGTTAATTATCATCAAGAAAACATTAAAGAATTAGCAGATTTTAATGAAATTAATTACTTTAACAGAGGAATTCTGTTACCCGGTGAAAAGTTTAAACTATTTATTATAAAAGTTTAAGATTTAATTATCTTACATTTGCAAACCATTTTTAATCAAAACTACATACTATGAGAAAGACTGTAAAAACTAATAATGTACTGTTAATGGGTGGTACTTGGGACGGATAATATTAATTACAATATAAAATTAAAAACGCCTTTATATTCTTAAAGGCGTTTTTTTTGTATCAATTAGAAGTAGTAATCTAATTAAATATTTTTTTTAAATAGATTTAATTGGGGATTAATGAAATGTTTTTAGCGGCAAAACTTTAGTGATGAGATATCAGTTAATACTGTACAAATATATTCCCTAACATTTCGTCATACATTTATTAAACATTTTGTTCTGACTTTTCATTTTTAGGCTGTTATTGTACCTTATTTGTACCCTAATAACATAAATAACTAACAATCAATACTTATTACTTTTTTGTCTTGGGAAGTAATAATGCTCCTTCATCTACATAATTAAAGTTTTATAACATCTATTATAGCGATTAGACTGGATAAATCTTCCGGATTAACTATAGGAACAAACGCATACTTCCCATCACTTAGATTATAGTCAAATATACATACATCATCCTTTCCCAGTAAAGTGACCAAATTATTATTGTAAGGGTTATAAAAAGGTTTATACGCTAACTGAAGGGTATAAATTCTAGGAATACTGCTAATTTCTTCCACTTCCCGGATTAGTAGATTATAAACATAAGGTCTTACAGTTCCTGTATAGCCGGTATTTAACTGTGGAGCAAAAGCAATGAGCTTGCTGCTATTTGGGCTTGAACCAAAAGTAAAAATCCCGGTTTCCATTCCTTCCTGAGGCAAAATTGTAAATGTTCCGGTCGTTAAATCAATTTCTAACAAATCATTATGTATGAAGTCACTACTTTTTGAGGCACTTACATATAATTTCTGCTCAATAA
>PALD01000043.1 GCA_002710685.1 Cytophagaceae bacterium
GTTTATTGCAAAGACCCTCACTACTAGATACTGTTCCCACAAATGCAATAGCAGAGATTATAAAGCACGTAAAAAGAAGCAAAAAATTAGTGAAGCTTCACTGGTAAAGAATAATCAGATTCATTCAAAGCGTCTTGATGTCATAAATTCTAAGGACTTCCTTACTGTTCAGGATGTATCCCAAATAATTGGCTGTTCTACAAGAACGGTATACCGTTTAATTAATAACGGTACTATTAAAGCAGTCAATTTATCGGAACGACTAATAAGAATAAACAGACGTTCTTTAGAACATGTAATCCCTATGTAATTACATTAAAGATCTTTCTTATTCTAAGCTTCGGTTTTGCTTTCTTATCTATTAACTCGTAATACAATTGATTTATGAAAATACATTTGAAAAAAAAGAAACTCAATTCCGGGAAATACAGCCTGTATATAGAGTATTATAGAGGCCACACCTTAGATGAAAAAGGAAAGACAAAACACTTGAGGGAATTTGAGTATCTCAAACAGTATCTCATTATCAACCCTAAAAACGCATCCGAAAAGAAGGCCAATGAAGAAACTCAGTTAAGAGCTGAGCAAATCCTATCGATTCGTCGCGCTGAATATGCTCAAGGCAAGTATAGCATTAAGGATCGCTCTAAGGAAAAATTGAACTTTCTCTCCTATTACGATAAGTTAAAAGAAGAGCGCTATGAATCTAAGGGGAATTACGACAATTGGGATGCCGCTCAAAATCACCTAGAGAAATACTGCAAAAACAAACAGATTACTTTTGAGGATATTGATGAAAACTTTGTTTTAGGTTTCAAAAAATACCTAAACAAAAATGCGAAGACTAAATCGAATACACGGAATATTCTAGGTAGCCGAAAGCTTGGAAGCGCACGCGTGTTTCAAGGTTTGAAATATGGCGCTCACTTTAACGCAGAAATACTCCGTTGGTGCATGCGGGCCGGAATCACCAAGCACATTACTTTTCATAGTGCCAGACATACCCATGCTGTACTTTTACTGGAGCACGGTGCAGATATTTATACCGTTTCTAAAATTCTTGGACACAAAGAAATTCGCACCACTCAGATCTATGCTAAAATTGTAGACAACAAGAAAAAAGAAGCGGCCTATTTGATCCCAAAATTGGAAATTTAAAAATTTTACCTGTTAATAACTCACAGTAAAGTAGCTCTCACGCGGTTATTTTAGCAGTATTTGTTATGCTCATGAGCATGTAAAAATTCTATTTGTAATCATCTGATATGATTTGAAATCAAACAGCATAAAAGCTTGTTTTCTAATTATTTGTGAATAAATACTGCTTTAAAAACAACACTTTAATTAATCATAGCTCTACTTTTAATTTTAGAATTCTAACAAACACAAACAAAGCGCTTTGTTCTCTATTCACTTTAAAATCGAATACGATGAACACTATTGATTTAGACGAAAGGCTGGAACGCATTGAATCGCTATTACTAGGCCAGAAAAAAGTACTCACCCTTGATGAAGCCTGTGACTATACAGGTATTTCGCGGAGCTATTTATATAAACTAACTTCAACAGGAAATATCCCACATAGTAAGCCAGGAGGAAAACTTATTTACTTCGATATAGACCTGCTCAATAAATGGCTCCTGAAGAATCAGCGCAAATCTCCTTCGCAGATAAAACAAGAAGCACTAAACTATACCCTAAAGAAACGCTAGGGTCCTTTAACCCTGATTTTATCCGAATCAGGGTTTCTCTTCACTACTAATCCTATCAATTATGAAAGCTATACCCTATAAAAGGGTCGGCACCACCTATTATAAATTGGTCGCCGCTCCTACTATTGCCGGACATTTTAATGAGTTTCTTGTTCATTGGAATATTGAGACCATCAAACAAGATCACGGAAAAGCCTATTTGAACAAAATACCCAAGTATGATGGGTTTACCTGTATTCCGAATCACATCAATTTTAAACAGGAGTACAAAGGATTTTATAATATCTATTCCCCACTTAGTAAGCTACCCCATGAAGGGGCTTTTGATACTACTACTAAATTTTTAAGTCACATATTCGGTAATCAACTACAACTGGGATTGGATTATTTACAGCTTCTTTATTCAAAACCAGTTCAGGTTCTTCCTATTCTCTGCCTGGTTTCCAAAGAACGTTCTACCGGTAAAAGCACCTTTCTAAAATGGCTTAAAAGTATATTTGAGAATAACCTCACTTATCTGACCAACGACAGTTTCAGTAGTCAGTTTAATTCCGATTGGGCAAATAAACTGCTCATCTGTATTGATGAAGTACTCTTCAATAAAGAAGAGCTCACCGAACGTATCAAATACCTGAGCACCACAAATATCAATAAGCTGGAAGCTAAAGGAAAAGATAAGCGCGAAGTAGAATTCTTTGGCAAATTTATTCTCTGCAGCAATAACGAGGATAACTTTATAAAGATAGATGCTAATGAAACCCGCTTTTGGGTGTTGAAAGTACCATCAATCAAAAAGGAGCATACCAACTTTTTAGAGCAGCTTATTGCTGAAATCCCGGCTTTCTTATTCTTCCTGTCACACCGAAAGCTAAGTACCACTCACAAAACACGTATGTGGTTTACCCCTGGGCAGATAAAAACTGCTGCGCTTTCCAGACTCGTAAAAAACAATAGAAACCGGGTAGAAAAAGAATTGGCTAGCATCCTTATGGGTGTCTTTGAAAAGTTTGATTTAGAGAAAGTAGATTTTTGTCCGTTAGATGCTTTAAATGCACTGAATAAAACTCGAATCAAAACAGATCTTACACAACTGCGTAAATTATTGAAGGTAGAATGGAAATTGACCAATCAACCCAACTCCAATCAATATCGAAAGTTCGTAATCTGGGCTGATGGTTCTATCAATTTGATAGAGGCTAAAGGCCGCTTCTTTACCGTGAAAAAGGAATTTCTGGACCAAAATTTTGATGAGACGATGACAGATGATGACAATCCCACTGTTTACAAGGGTTGAAGCTGTCATCATTTTATCATCAAACTGTCATCAAAAAAATAAATGATGACAAAAACGAAGCTTAAAAAAGCAAAAATGATGAAACGATGAATTTTTGATGACAGGTTAAGACTACTGTTTATAAGGCTTAACAGGATTTGTCATCAAATCATCATTTTTTTTCTAAAAATAGAACGCAGATGAAAAAAAAAGAAATATCGTGTGAAAGAGCCCGAAAAATCCCCATCGTAGAGGCGCTGGGATTTTTAGGACACTATCCCTGTCGCAATACGGAAAAGGAAGCTTGGTTTCTGAGTCCCCTGCGGTCAGAAACCCAAGCATCCTTTAAAGTATCTAAAAAATTAAACTGCTGGTACGATCACGGATTGGGTAAAGGCGGCAACTGTATCGATCTGGTTTGTGCCCTTTCAAAAGTATCCGTGCGTGATGCATTAGTAATCTTAGCTCAAATCAAAACAGGGAATGACAACCTTTCAATGCAGCAGGAAACTAATTTCAAGGAATCTGGAATTGAAATCAAATACATTAAGCGCATTCAGCATCCAGCTTTATTACAGTATTTGAAGAAACGGAAAATCAGTCTGATTGCAGCGAAGGGGTTTTGTAAAGAGGTTCATTATACGATTAAGGATAGCTATGGTTTTTCCATTGGGCTTAAAAACAATTCTGGAGGATGGGAACTCCGAAATAAATATTTCAAATCTTCCAATTCTCCAAAAGATTTGACCTGGATCAAAAATGAGTCTCAGAATTTAATGGTTCTGGAAGGTATGTTTGATCTGTTATCGCTGATTACATTATATCCAAATTTAAAACGCGAAGCTGATTTTTTGATTTTAAACTCCGTTGCTTTTTCTGATAAAGCACTCCCCTATTTTGATCATTACAAAGCCATTGAACTGTACCTGGATCGAGACGAAGCCGGAAGAAAAACTACAGCGCTCTTCTTGAATACAACTTCTAATTGTATCGATAAATCTCAGTGCTATGCTGATGAAAAGGACTTAAATGCCTGGCTGATGAAAACGAATTAAAACTGCTTTCTGGAAAGCAGGGCAAGATGTGTGGCTGTGGCCACAATCTTGCTTTGCTCCCGATGGTTGCAAAGAAAAAATACAAACGATGAAACGAGCACTTATCAAATTCAGATGCAGCGTTTATGAGAAAAAATTGCTGCAGATCAAAGCTAAAGCTGCGGGTTCTTCCTTAAGTGCATTTTGCAGAAAAAGCTTAATGGAACAACAAATCACCGAGCGTATGAGTGAAGAGCATATGGACACCTATAAAATGCTGGTCAAGTATCACAACAATTTTAAACGTATTGCCAATATGTATAAAAAAGGAAATCCAAAGCTCAGTGAGGAGGTCAATTTAGTGGCTGAAGAAATCAAAAAACATTTAAAGACCATACTCAAATGATTGGCAAAGGAAGTTCCATATCCAGTACGCTTGGCGCCTTGCGATATGGCAATAATCTGGAGAAAGAAGCCGAGCAGATTTATAGTGATCTAATTGTTGGAGAAACCGCAGAAGAAATCGCCGAGGAATTTAGGTCGGTTCAAGAACTCAATCAAAACTGTGAGCGCAATACCTTGAGCTTTATCCTTAGTCCAACGGTTCATGATGGGAAAAATCTCAGCAACCGGGAACTCGGAGAACTCACCAGAACCTTTATTCAACAAATGAAATTGCAAGAGCACCAGGCAGTAGCTTATGTGCATCGGGATAAAGAGCACACCCACGTGCATCTCTATGTCAATCGTATCGATCTAAATGGTAGGGCATATAACGACAGCTTTATTGGAAAGCAAAGTCAATTAGCAGCGGAGCGAACTGCCAGAGAACTGGGGATTCAAACGGTTAAAGACGTGCAGTATGAAAAAAGTCTGGAGCTCGGTAGGATTCGAACTGAAATACAAAAAGCACATCATAATGCCATTAGTCAGGGTAGAACAATAGATCTGCAGACCTATATCAACAGGATGTGGGAACAGCAGATTAATGTAATTCCGGTGATTAATAAATCCAAACAGCTTCAGGGTTTTCGCTTTGAGTACCAAGGACAAAGTATAAAGGGTAGTGACGTTCACCGTTCGATGTCTGCAAGTAATTTGCTGAAATCAGTCAACCGTGAAAAAAGTGTCGCTATATCCGGAAGAAGCGTGCCCATTACTCCAAGCCTGGCCAAAGCAGTGGCTAAGAAGATCCTAAAAATTGTAATCGATAAAGGTATTGGAATATGACCAAACTGGAACTAATATCAGAACTGCTCGTTGAGGAGCTACACTCCTTTAAGGAAGAAGTAAACCGCTTAGAGATGATTGAAAAAAGCCTTAAAAGCACAGCTATTAAAGCTGACAGTACTCAGATTGAAAAGTTAATCGAAGAGCATCTTAGAAAACTAAAGGTTGATCAAACAGCTCAACATGAAAATCGAAAAGAACTATTGAACAGGATTAAGCACTCTCGAACGATTCCGAATTGGCTGATAGTATTAGTCCTACTTCTTTTTCTTTCACAAGTATTTGCTATTGTTTACCTGCTGCTACGCAAATAGGTAATAAAGGAATTAATTTTTTCTTTCAAAAAAACCTGTCTGTTGTGAAGGCCTTTTCGAAAGAAAAAATAATGGGAAGGGGGCATAGGTAAAATGATAATTTAGTTTTCCATAAATAAGACATTCAGGGCCGTTCCACTGTTTATTCTCAGGTCTCCATTTTTCACGGAAAAACACGCGCATACCAATAAAATCGATAATTTTTTCACGAAAAAGTGATGTGTAATTGTATAAGTGAACTCACGCCTTTGCATATGTCTGTGACATTTAGTGAGTATCTGAGACCTCTCTATATCGGTGTACAAGCACCCTCTGAAATTAATAGGTATCTAGAAAATCATCAATAGACAAAAAATGCAGTACCTCTTTGTTAGCATAGAACAAATACGCTGAGCTAATTATTATGTTTTATAAAAAAAACGTAGAAGTAGATTAACTTAACTTCTTCAAATCTGACGGTTTGTAAATCTTAGGTTAAACTTCTTACTAAAACCATTTACTATTTAAATTTTAGATAAAACTAACTTAATCCAATTGGATGATATAAGCCGTTCTTTTGTCTTGAAAAAGATATCTAACTCCTTAAAGACAATTTTATAAGACACATTTTATGAATTAGCCCAAAAATTTAAAGCCCGTTTCTGGTCCAACAGAAACGGGTCATTAAAATTAAAACTACAGTACAAATCCATAGTTCTATTCCGATGAAAAACAAATTACTCCAATTTTTTGAATTGCATGCCCTCGTGCCCAAATTTTTGGTCACTTTTACTTTATTACTCTACTCCTCGAGCTCCTTAAACGCCGCTAGTATTCCATTAAACTCAGGCTCTGAACAACAAAAACTAACAGGAACGGTTCTTGACAATACGGGAATGCCCTTGCCGGGTGCTTCCATAATGGAAGTAAACACAACCAACGGTGCCTCTTCTGATTTTGACGGTAACTTCGAGCTTAACGTATCTCAGTTGCCTGCGGTTATCAAAATATCTTATATAGGATTTACAACTCAGGAAATCACCATTGAATCCTTAGCTCCACTCCAAATCCAATTGCAGGCAGATAACAATGCACTAGATGAAGTAGTGGTTGTAGGTTACGGGGAAACCAGTCGTGAAAAACTTTCTACGGCTGTCAGCACGGTCAATACCGAAAACCTGGAGCAACGACCAGTAGCTGATGTTACCTCAAGCCTTCAAGGTCTCAGCCCTGGACTCAACGTTACTCAAAGTACAGGTAAGATAGGAGCAGAACCTCGAATTAACATCAGGGGTTTTACTTCTATTAATGGAGGAACACCGCTGATTCTTATTGATGGTATAGAAGGAAGCTTGAGCAATCTCAATCCTAATGATGTTGAATCCATCAGTGTATTAAAAGATGCCGGAGCAGCAGCAATCTATGGCGCTCGAGGGTCATTTGGTGTGGTCTTAGTGACCACTAAAAATGCTGATAAAGGTAATGTTCAAGTGAATCTGGGAGTGACCACAGCAATCAATTCCCCTACAATGAACACAGATTTCCTTACTGATCCTTTTAAAGCGGTATCTATAGTTGATGAAGCTTTTAGAAACAACAGTGGTGCTTCTTATACAGGCTATACCGAAGAGGATATGCAGGCTCTTTATGAAGTTTCTCAAGATCCTTCCTTGGCACGAGTTATTATAGACCAACGTAACGGCCGAGATCAATATGTTCATTATGGATATACAGACTGGTGGAATACCTTTTTTAGAAAGACCTATCCCACCCAAATTTATAACGCTTCCATTTCCGGAGGTTCCAAAAAAATAAAAGCCTATTTCTCGTATCGTAATTTTCAATCCAAAGGGATCCTGAAAGTTCAAGATGACAGTTACGATAAATACAATTTGCGTGGTAAAATAGATATTAAAGCAACTGACTGGTTATCGTTCTCGAACAATATGCAGTACAACAGCTCTGAAGACTTGGAGCATAGTGGTAGTCAATATGGTAACTACAGCAATCTTTGGGGAAGTTTAATATGGGTACACGCACTCCCTTCTTATGTTCCTGTTAATCCTGATGGGGGTGCTTTATGGCGTACCGAACTGAATAACTATACGATTGGTGATGGTGTTTATGCCGGATTACTACAAGGTACCACGAAACAACAAACCAATAATAATGAGTTTAGTAACATAGCTTCCGTTGAACTTAAGCCTATACAAGGAGTGACCCTGAATGGTAACTACGCGATAAGACGTAATGAGTATAGTAGATTTCAACGTTCCACCCGTATCCCCTACTCTATTTACCCTGAACAGTTGGATCTCATGGGTAATGATTACCTCAATGAGTATCGCACCGAAAGCAAGTATGATGCACTGAACATCTATGGGGAATATAAGGGCTATTTCGAAGATCATACTCTTAAAGCCACCATCGGTTTCAACCAAGAAACTTTTATCACTAAAAGTATCAATGCCAGTAAACAAAATTTGATTTCTAATGACTTGAATTCTTTAGGCCTGGCCACTTCAAATCCTACTGCCTCAGGTAGTGCTTCAGAATGGGCACTGCAAGGTCTATTTTACAGATTATCGTATGACTATAAAGATAAATATGTAGCTGAGTTGAATGGTAGATATGATGCCACTTCACGCTTTCCATCTGCATACCGTTGGGGATTTTTTCCGTCTTTTTCCGGTGCGTGGCTAGTTAATAAAGAGCAATTCTTTGAGGATGCTACCGGCGAAACCTTTGACCTCTTAAAATTCCGTGCCTCATACGGGTCTTTAGGGAATCAAAATATTAATAATTATGCCTATTTCCCGACCTTACCTAATGGATTGTATGACTATGTACTCAATGGAAGTCGTTTAAATTATATCGAATCTCCAGCCTTAAATCCAAGTGAAATTACTTGGGAAAAAGTAAGCACGCTTGATTTTGGAGTTGATGTAGGTTTATTAAACAATCACTTATCTGCTTCTTTCGACTGGTTTCAAAGAGATACCGAAGGTATGCTTTCTCCAGGAGCGACACTTCCCAGTGTTTTAGGAACAGCATCTCCTCTAGAGAATGCAGCTGACTTAAGAACAAAAGGTTTTGAATTGTCTGTAAGTTACAATGACTACTTTGAATTCGCTCAAGATACGTTCAGTTGGTCAGTTACAGCGAACCTATCGAATTCTAAAACCAAGATAACTGACTTTGATAATCCCAACCGCAGTCTTGTAGACTTTTATAAAGGGATGACCATTGGTGAACTTTGGGGATATCGCATCGATGGCCTTTTTCAAACCGAAGAAGAGATTGCCAATCACGCAGATCAGAGTTTTGTATCGAATCGAATTACTTCCGGAGGTGGACTGCAACCAGGTGATGTAAAATATCGAGACCTTGATGGTGATGGATATATAGGAGAAGGTGAAAATACGGTAGACAACCCCGGTGACCGGGAAATCATCGGAAATTCTGCACCGCAATATTTATACAGCTTTTTAGCAAATGCTGACTGGAAAGGATTTGATTTTTCTGTGTTCTTTCAAGGTGTAGGTAAACAAGACTGGTATCCCAATTCTGACTCTCGTATGTTTTGGGGTCCTTACAACAGACCCTACAATTCTTTTATTAGAAAAGATATGGTAGCCGATATGTGGAGCCCTGAAAACACCGATGCCTATTATCCTCGAAATTATGGATATATAGCCCTGGGTGGTTCTTTAGAGAAAGTAAATGATCGCTATTTACAGAGCGTAGCCTACTTGAGACTGAAAAACCTAACCCTAGGATATACCCTTCCTGATGGAATCATATCCAAAACATCAGCCACCAAACTGCGCATTTACTTTAGTGGAGAAAACCTCCTGACTTTCTCTAAGCTAACAGATTATATCGATCCGGAAGCAGCAAGTGCTTCTGTTAATTTAAACAGTCCATCTACCTCTGCAAATCGAGGAACCGCACAAACCAACCCATTTTCAGAAACCTATTCCCTAGGATTATCTCTTAAATTTTAAAAAACATCCTTATGAAATTCAAACATATACTTGCCGGTTTGCTTGTTGCAACCAGCTTCAGTTCGTGCAGTGATGATTTTTTAGACAAGCAACCGCTATCTGAAATTACTGCAGAAACATTTTTCAATACCGCTAGTGACCTTCAACTGTATACCAACGGGTTTTACCGAATGTGGCCAAGTACTTCGATTTATAACGGAGAATCTAGTACCGATAATATTATACAAACTGAATTGAGTGAAGAAATGCGAGGGGCTAGACTTGTACCTACTACCGGAGGTGGTTGGAACTGGGAGTATTTGCGTGACATCAATTTCTTTCTTCAAGAATATGAAAAATCTGATGATGAAGCGGCAAAAGCCCATTACGGGGGGGTGGCTCGTTTTTTTAGAGCGCGCTTTTATTTTGATAAGTTTCAGCGCTTTGGAGCCTTACCTTGGTATGATACCCCTATTGCTCCAGACGATACTGAAGCCCTTACAAAACCTAGAGATTCAAGACAGTATGTTGTAGATAAAATGCTTGAAGATTTAGACTGGGCAATCGAAAACCTCAATGTAGAGCAGAATACCTATGAGGTAACCAAATACACCGCATTGGCTTTAAAATCCAGGATTGGGCTTTATGAGGGTACATATGAAAAATACCGGGGTATTGATGGTTATGAAAAATACCTCGAAGCTTCTGTAGCTGCATCAGAAGAATTGATCGAGAATTCTCCTTATCAGATTTACAGCACGGGCAATCCGGAACAGGATTATCTAGAGCTTTTTAATTCGCATGATGCTAATGAAACCGAAGTGATCTTAGCACGTGCCTATTCTGAAGATCTTAATATTGGTCATAATGTGAATTACTACACCACGACAAGTTCTTACGGTCGTCCAGGTATGCCGAAAGACCTTGTAAATAGTTATCTCAATGCTGATGGAACACGTTTTACAGACGCAGTAGGATATAATCAACTATCGTTTACTGAAGAAGTACAAAATCGAGATCCTCGTTTAGCACAGACGATTCGCACTCCGGGATACACGCGTAAAGGACAAAGTATTGAGTTGGCTCCTAATCTCGGCGCTACAGTAACCGGTTATCAAATTATAAAGTATGTGACCGAGCCTGTGTATGACACCAATGGTCAGTCTATTACCGACCTCCCGATATATCGTTTTGGAGAAGTGCTTTTAAATTATGCAGAAGCAAAAGCCGAACTAGGTACACTTACACAAGAAGATTTAAATAAGTCCATCAATTCATTAAGACAACGGGTTGGAATGCCTGATTTAATTTTAGATACTGCTAATTCAACACCTGATTCATTCATGGCTGCTCAATATCCCGGTGTGACCGGTGCAAACGCTGGTGTTATTTTAGAAATAAGACGCGAGCGCCGTATTGAATTGTATATGGAAAACTTTAGATGGGACGACATTGTACGCTGGAAAGCCGGTCAAACACTAACGCAACCTATTCGAGGTTTATATTTTTCCGGCCCTGGTGAGTACGACCTTACCGGAGACGGTAGTATCAATGTAGTGCTTTATGAAGGAGACCGTCCAGCAAATCCAGTTAGCGGCGTTCAATATTATAAATTGGGTTCAGATTTTACCTTAGATGAAAATGGGTTGATTGACCCACATCCTGATTTTAATGACAGAACCTTCGATGAAAATAAAGATTATCTAAATCCTATACCTCGTATAGAATTACAACTCAATCCTAATCTTGAACAAAACCCCGGTTGGAAATAATGAAAAAAATAATTTTTATGGTATTTGCACTGCTGACGATCAGCAGTGCAAATTCTCAGGAAAACAACAAGGAACTGATTATATACTCATTCAATGTGCGGTATAACAGTGCAGACGATGGAATCAATGTATGGGAAAACCGTAAGGATTGGCTTACCCACAGTATCCGATTCTATAAAGCAGATCTTATTGGCACACAAGAAGTCACGCATACCCAGCTTTTAGATATGCAACAGCTTCTTCCTAATTATGCTTATGTAGGCATTGGTCGGGAAGGCGATACCGAAGGAGAATACTCTGCTATTTTTTATAAAAAAGATCGTTTTGAAGTTGTGGATAGTAATACCTTTTGGCTTTCTGAAACTCCAAACGTAGTCGCTTCTAAAGGTTGGGACGCAGCTTTGCCTCGTATTGTAACCTGGGCCTTATTTAAGGATAAACAATCAGGAATTACATTCTATCATTTCAATACGCATTTTGATCATCGTGGTAAACAAGCTCGAATTGAAAGTGCTGCCCTACTTTCTGAAAAAATAGAAGAAATCGCAGGTGTATCAGCAGTTTTATTAACCGGCGATTTTAATAGTTCGCCTAATAGTGAAGCTATTGATACGCTATTGAAAAATGGATTGAAGGATCCGTATCTTAGCCTTGATTCTGATCAGGTATATGGTCCTGAATACAGCGCTAATGGATGGGACGCAGAAGGCAGAACCTCAGAAAATCGGATAGATTACGTTTTTTATAAAGGCGCGGTGCAACCCTTGACTTTACAAATTTTAGATGGACAACGCGGACAACGCTTTATATCAGATCATTTTCCCGTAATCGCTAAAGTTGAACTTTCAGTTAACTAGTTGTTTAGAATTATGCACGAACATAAAACCGTGAATCAACAATTGACAAAAGGGATTATCATGATGATGATCCTTTTTTTATCAGGTTATCAAATGTTTTCACAAGACACCTTAACCTCTAATTTCGAGGATGCTTCAAATGAGCTGAAGGTCTTAAGCTATAATATTCATCACGCCAACCCACCTATTCGTAAGGATAGTATAGATCTGTCCGCAATCATTCAAGTAATTAAAGATAGCGATGCAGATCTGGTTGCCTTACAAGAAGTAGATTCCAATACTGATCGTTCTGGATTAGGAAACCAGGCACAACAGATTGGTGATGCCTTAGGTATGCAGGTGTTTTTTGGTAAAGCCATAGATTTTCAAAACGGAGCATACGGCGTTGCAATTCTTTCTCGTTTCCCTATCTTAAAATCTAAGGTTTATAAACTCCCTTCAAAGCCTGAAACACAAGGAGAGCCTCGAGTTTTGGCTATGTCTTTAATACAATTACCTGATGATCGTTCCATCTGGTTTGCAAGTACACACTTCGATTCTCAAAAGGAGGATACGAACCGTAGGTTACAAATACAGGAACTATTGAACATAACGAATACTATAAACCTACCTGTGCTAGTGGCAGGGGATTTTAATGCTGTTGAAAACAGTGCAGTAATTGCATCTTTGGATAACCTATTTACGAGAACTTGCACTTCTTGTCCACCCACAATCCCGGTACAAAATCCCACAAAGGCTATTGATTATATAGCTTTTAAACCGAAGTCTTTTTTTAAGATTAAAAGCCATATTGTTATCGATGAAAAATATGCCTCAGATCATCTACCTGTATTAAGCATTCTTCAATGGTAAAATGTAATAAACCATGCTTTGGATAGCTAACTCATGCCATTGTATATATCTTAGTAACATTTAGTGAGTGCATATGCCTCACCGTAGGGGAGACAAGCCCCCTCCGCCCCTAAGGCCATTAAAAGGTTATTCCTTTATTTAGTTCATCAGCACTGATTCTTGATTGATTTAATAAGTAAGCTCACGCCGTTGTATATGCCCGCTGGCACTTAGTGAGTGTCCCCGA
>PALD01000044.1 GCA_002710685.1 Cytophagaceae bacterium
CATGGACCTTTTCGAGATAGGGGGACGGGTCCTCCTTCTCGAAAATCTCCGACTCGATCCATTCTAGATTGACCTTGACGCGATTGGCGACGCCGCCGTGATGCAGCGCCTCGATCAGCGATTTATAGGCGTCCTTCAACCCGGTATATTTACCGACGATGGCGATCGTCACTTCGCCTTCGGGAGTGCGGATGCGCTCGCTGACCTTTTTCCAGGCATCCATGCGCGGCACCGGCGCCGGGTCGATGCCGAAGGCGTGCAGCACCTCGTCGTCCAGCCCTTCGTGGTGATAGGCGAGCGGCACGTCGTAGATGTTCGCGACATCGAGCGCCTGGATCACGGCGGATTCGCGCACATTGCAGAACAGCGACAGCTTGCGGCGCTCGGCCTCGGGAATTTCCCGATCGGCGCGCACCAGCAGGATATCGGGATGAATGCCGAGCGCCTGCAATTCCTTGACGGAATGCTGGGTCGGCTTGGTCTTCAACTCGCCCGCCGCCGGAATATAGGGCATCAGCGTCAGGTGGACATAGACGGCGTTACCGCGCGGCAGATCGTTGCCGAGCTGGCGGATCGCTTCCATGAACGGCATCGCCTCGATATCGCCGACCGTGCCGCCGATCTCGCACAGCACGAAATCGAAATCCTCATTGCCCTCGAGCACGAAGTCCTTGATCTCGTTGGTGACGTGCGGAATGACCTGGATGGTCTTGCCGAGGTAGTCGCCGCGGCGCTCCTTTTCGAGCACGTTCATGTAGATCCGGCCCGACGAGATGGAATCGGTCCTGCGGGCCGCGACGCCCGTGAAGCGCTCGTAGTGTCCGAGGTCGAGGTCGGTCTCGGCACCGTCGTCGGTCACGAAGACCTCGCCGTGCTCGAAGGGCGACATCGTGCCCGGATCGACGTTCAGGTAGGGGTCAAGCTT
The DNA here is from genome assembly GCA_002710685.1 of Cytophagaceae bacterium. Classification (GTDB taxonomy): domain Bacteria; phylum Bacteroidota; class Bacteroidia; order Flavobacteriales; family Flavobacteriaceae; genus Leeuwenhoekiella. Next base: position 926 of record PALD01000044.1, read on the forward strand.
GCGAAGCCGGACCGAAAAGCCGCGTGCCTGCAACAAGGCACCGAGTGCGGCAGAGGCCAGACCCTTGCCGAGCGAAGAAACCACACCGCCGGTGATGAAGATGAAACGTGCCATGGTGGCGCGACCCCGTGAATTTGTCTCAATTTCAGAACACCCACGGCCCGTCAGGACCGCAGCATCACGGGAGTCCATCTATAAGAGATTCGCGCAAACAAGTCCAGACGACCGCAAGATGCTGTTGCGGCTTCGGGCGCGGCCCTCAAGCTATGGTGTTGCGTGCGTGCCTCAGTCGGCGCGAGGCACGAGCGGTGCGTCCGGCGAGGTCTCGCTGCCGCTCGCGGAGGGCGGCGGAAGCAGGGAATCGGTGTCGATTTCGCCGGGCGTGCTGGGCTCTTCGACCGCGGGCGCGCCGCCGGTGAGGCGGTCCATGACGGAGACGCCCGAGGCATCCTGCGCCGCCAGGATCGTCAGCGTGAGCGACGTGGCGATGAAGCAGATGGCAAGAATCCAGGTGATCTTTCCGAGCGCGGTAGCCGCTGCGCGCTGGCTCATCGCGCCACCGCCACCACCCATGCCGAGCCCGCCCCCTTCGGAGCGCTGCAGCAGCACGACCCCGATCAGCGAGAGCGCGAGGAGAAGATGAACGATGAGAATGACGTTCTGCATGGAGAGTTCCGGATCCTGCGGTTCTGGCGGGCTATGTAGGGGAAGCGGCGCAGCGGCGCAACCCGGCAATGGATGCCGGTGCCCCGGCGTCGCGCGGCGCGGCCTCGGGACGGCCGGAAAGCGGCGTGTGCGTGGCGCAGGGGAAGGGCGTGGACGCACGTATGGGTTGCAATAATATATTCCAAAAATAACAAAAGTAGTGTCTTGCCCGGTTGTGCGGGCGCGGCTACGCTCGCCTCATGAAACATGACAAGCCCCTTCTCGGCATCACGTTGATGCTTGGTTTTTGCATCGTTGCGCCACTTGCCGATGCGGTTGCGAAACTGCTCGGAGGGAAGGTCCCGCTGGCGGAACTCGTGCTTGTCCGTTTCGGGGTGCAGGCGCTTGTCCTGATCCCCATCATGGTCCTCACGGGCCGCAGCTTCCGCGTGCGGTCCAAGGTGTTCTGGATCATCCTGCTGCGCACGCTCATGCACATCCTCGGGATCGGCATGATGTTCACCGCGCTGCTCTACCTGCCGCTGGCCGATGCGGTGGCCATCGCCTTTATCATGCCGTTTCTTATGCTTCTGCTCGGCCATTACGTGCTGGGGGAAGAGGTCGGCTGGCGCCGCATGATCGCCTGCGCCGTCGGGTTCATCGGCACGCTCTTGGTCGTTCAGCCCGCCTTCCAGAACGTCGGCTGGCCGGCGCTGCTGCCGCTCGGCGTGGCGCTGAACTTCTCGCTCTTCATGCTCACCACCCGGCAGATCTCGCGCGACATCGACGCGGTTTCGCTTCAGGCGATCTCGGGCAGCATCGCGGTGCTGGTCATCGGGGTCATGCTGCTGTTGCTTCCGGGCCAACGGCTGACCAACCTCGCCGGCGATTCCCTCGACCCGTCGACCTGGGGCCTGCTGCTCACCATCGGCCTGCTCGGCACGCTGGCGCATCTGCTGATGACCTGGTCGCTGCGCTACGCTCCGGGCGCGACGCTGGCGCCGATGCAGTATCTCGAGATACCGGTCGCGACCGCGCTCGGCTTCATGATCTTCGGTGATTTCCCGAATCCCCTCGCGACGGTGGGCATCTGCGTCACCATCGCGGCAGGGCTCTATATCCTCATGCGTGAGCGGGCCACGTCGCGGGCGCAGAAAGCAGCCCTCGCGACAGCGCAGGTGTCGCCTCCACCGGCAGAATGATCAGCATCGCCGGCGCGTCGAAGCGCAGGCGGACCCGCGTCTCGCTGGTCTCGTTCGACGTTCCCACGCGCCGGGCGGGCGCAAACTCGATGCCGTCGAGCGGCCAGCGCAGCCCCTCGCTTTCGCCCCGCATGGCCGCCAGAGGATAGAGAGACAGCCGCGTCGCCACCGGCAGCGAGAGCTCGATCTCGGGCGGCGCCAGCGCGATGACGTCTTCCTCGCCCAGCAGGATGCAGCGCCGGTCGGGCCGGTTCGCCAGCACCGTGAGCCCGGCAAGCTGGTGATCGACCCGCGGCCCGAGGAAGCCCGTCCCGTAGACCAGCGGCGCGGTGATGTTGCTCAGGCACTTGTCGAAATCGGTGCTGTTCTGCTCGGGTATGTGGTGCACGCGCTCCGCCGGGATGCGGGCGCGCGACACGTGGGTGAGGGAATCCAGGTCGCCGATCACCGCATCCGGCATGACGCCGAGCGCAAGCAGCGTCTCGGCACCGCCGTCGGCCGCCACCCGCAGGGCGCAGGTGTCGAGCAGCTCCCGAAGCTGATCTGGGTCGCTTTTGCCGCCTCCGACGAGGAGAACAGGGCCGGGATGGGAAACGAGACCGTCATTCATGGCGAATTAATGGCTTTTCGCGAAACAGGACACAATCCGAACATGAAATGATACTGTGTTTACCTAAGATTTGATCGGCTTTGGTCTTGGTAAACATGGTACATACTCGGTTGAAGTCCGATCGAAAGTGAGCAGCACATGGTGAGTTCGAGCAAAATCCTGACGGTCTCCTACGGCACCTTCTCCTGCACGGCGGAGGGGTTCGATGATCCGCTCGGCGTGGTCAAGGACACCACGCATTTCTTCCGTGGCGTGGTGCACGAGGACCGCTTCTTCGGGGCCGAGCCGCCCCGGTTCGACCCTGAGCTCGCCGCCGAACTTCTCACAGCGCAGCTGGCCTCCGAAGCGGGGGAGGGGCATCTGACCCTGCGCAACCCGTACGGCGGCAACGGCGCCTCGGTCGGAGCCATGGGCGCGGCCCTCGCCGCCGGCCCGGCCGCCGCGCGCCCCGCGCATGGGGAAGCGCCGGCCGAGGTGGCGGAAGAGGCCGTCGCGACGGACGCCGGGGCCGATGAGGTCGAGGTCGTCCAGACCCCCGTCACAGCAGAGCCGGTCGCGGTCATCGAAGAGCACACCTCCAAGGCCGCCGAGGCGCCGGTCGTGGCCGCACAGGATGCGCCCGCCGCCGAGGGCAGCTTCACCCTTGCAGAGCCGGTGGTCGCCGCGACGGCTGCGCCCTCCGCTCCGCTGAACGACCCCGAGAGCGTTACTGCCAAGCTGCGCCGCATCAGGGCCGTTGTCGCCGAGGGGGCGTCGCGCCCCACTCCCGCCGTGTCGACCGACGCCGGTGGCGAGGACGAGTTCACCGAGGACGAGGACACCGGCGCGGTTTCCGCGATGCTCGGGTCTCTGGCTCCGGTGGTCGAGGAGCTGCCCGAGGCGATCTCGGACTCCGATGATCGCCTTTTCGCGGACACGCTCGCGGGCATGGATTTCGGCGACACCTTCGACGAGGACGAGGACGAGGACGAGGACGAGACGCTTGTCGCGCCGGAGCCCGTGACGCCGGTCGTGCCCGAAGCCGCGCCGCCCCTGCGCCGCGCCCGCGTGGTCAAGGTCAAGCGCGCGAGCTTCGACACTGCCGTCGCCGCCGGCGTGCTCGAGGAAGTGCCGGGCCAAAGCGGCGCCGACACCGTGAGCAGCCTCAGCGCCGAGGACGAGGATGACCTCGCCCGCGAGCTTGCCGCCGTGCGGGCCGAGCTCGAAGCCGACTTCGACGCGGCCTGGGACGATGACGACGAGGTGCAGCCCGAGCCGGCCGCCCGCAGCGAGGCCGCGAGCCCCGCCACGCCCGGGCCCGTCGCCGACGAGGATGACAGGGGTTCCGATGACGCGTGGGACGAGGATGATGCCGGGGAGGCGCCCCGTCACGAGGCCGCGGAGGCCGAGGCCGAGTGGGACGACGAGGAGTTCTCGGAGGCCTTCGAAGACGAGTTCGACGAGTTCTACGAGGACGAAGATGACGATGCCGTCGACGCGCATCGGGCAGCGGTGATCGCCGCCGCCGTGGCCGACGCCGAGCGCCTCACCGACGAGGGCGTGCGCAAGGCCGTCAAGCTCGCGAGCCCGGGCCGGGTCATGCTCACCGAGAACAGCGTGGGCGACACCGACGCCTCGCGCATCCTCGACGAGACCAACACCCAGATGCGCGAGCCCGAGGGCAACCGCCGCCGCAGCGCCATCGCGCATCTGCGCGCGGCCGTCGCCGCCACCCGCGCCGACAAGCTGCTGGGCCGCAAGAAGGACGCCGCCGAGGGCATGCAGCCCTACCGTGAGGATCTTGCCAACGTGGTACGCCCCCGCCGTCCCGACGCACCCGCAAGCCACACCGAGCGTCCGGCGGATCAAGGCCGCCCGGCGCCGCTCAAGCTGGTGGCCGAGCAGCGCGTCGACAGCAGTGCGGCCGCACCGGTGCCGCGCCGCGTCAAGCTCTCGGACTTCGAGGATGACAGCCTGCAGGACGACGACGTCGACAGCGGCTTCGCGACCTATGCCGAGAGCGTCGGCGCGACAGACCTCTCCGAGCTGCTCGAGGCGGCGGCTGCCTACATGTCTTTCGTCGAGCGCCGCGAGCAGTTCTCGCGCCCGCAGCTGATGACGAAGGTCCGCCAGGCAGAGCTGACCGAGTCGAGCCGCGAAGACCGGCTGCGGACCTTTGGCCGGCTCCTCCGCGAGGGCAAGATCGAGAAGACCCGCGGCGGCCGCTTCACCGCCTCGGAACGAATCAGCTTCAAGCCCGACGCCCGCGCCGCGGGCTGACGGCCTCACCAGACCGACAGGACGGCGGGTGCGCAGGCGCCCGCCGTTTTTCTTTTGTCATAACAATGGGTCGGGTTGTGCGTCGTGACAGAGGTGTCGGTTGGGTTCCGATCGGACAACCGGCAAGGGCGTGATCGCTCCGAACAGCGATCAGGCCCGGCGGTCGAGCTTGGTCGTCAGGTGGATGAGGCTCTCGGAGCTCTTCACGCCCCGCGCCTCGGCGATCCGGTCGAGCGCCGCGTCCAGCTCGGCGGTCGAGCTGGCGCAGACCACCACCATCAGATCGACCCGCCCCGAGGTCGTGTGCACCGATTCGACCGTGGGCATTAGCTTCAGCCGCGACAGCACGTCCGCCTGCGCCCGGGGCTCGATGCAGACCAGTACCGTGGCGCGGATCGCCTCCTGCAGGGCGGCGCCGCGGCGGATGGTGAAGCCCGCGATGGCACCGCGCAGCACCAGCCGCTCGATCCGCGCCTGCACCGTGGTTCGGGCAAGCCCCAGCCGCCGCGCAAGATCGGCCACGGGCATGCGCGCATTGGCAGACAGCAGCGCCACGAGCGCCCGATCGGTCTCGTCGATCTGTGAGGTTATGTCGTCGATCTGTTTCATCTGCCCCTCAAATTGACCGATCCGCCGGGCGAAAGCGAGCGAAAAGCGGCTCATACTTGGGGGAGCGCAAACAGGAGGTATCGACATATGGGGATCGAGCAGACCCTGCTACCCTCGCCCGAGGCATGGTTGTCCCGCAGGCGGCCGGACGATCCGGTGTTCTTCTTCTGCCCGGTCCGGCTGGCGCAGGTGACCGAACGGTTCCGCAGGGGGTTCCCCGGTCTGGTGACCTACGCGGTCAAGGCCAACCCGGCGCCCGAGATGCTCGACGGGCTTGTTGCCGCGGGCATCCGCGCCTTCGACGTCGCCTCGCCCGCAGAGATGACGCTGGTGCGGGCACATTGTCCCGACGCGGTGCTGCACTATCACAACCCGGTCCGCTCGGAGGCCGAGATCGACGCCGGTCTGGCGCATGGCTGCGTGTCGTGGTCGGTGGACCGGATGCGCGAGCTCGAGAAGCTGTCGCGCCTGCCGAAGGGCACCGAGATCGCGGTGCGGCTGAAGCTGCCGGTGACCGGTGCTGCCTATGATTTCGGGGCCAAGTTCGGCGCCGAGCCGCGGCTGGCGCAGGAGTTGCTGGAGCGTGTGGCCGAGATGGGTTTCGTGCCCTCGCTGACCTTCCACCCGGGCACCCAGTGCCGCACCCCCGAGCCCTGGGCGCGCTATATTCAGGCGGCGGCGGAAATCGCCCGCGCCGCCGGCGTCACGCTGCACCGGCTGAACGTGGGCGGCGGCTTCCCGTCGGACCGGGGCGAGGGGCATCCCGACCTCGACGCCATCTTCCGCACCATCGCCGAGACCACCCGCGCCGCCTTCGACGTGCCGCCACGGCTGGTCTGCGAGCCGGGGCGCGGGCTCTGCGCCGAGGCCTTCTTGCTGGCGCTGCGGGTCAAGGCGGTCGAGGACGCAGCGGTGTTCCTCAACGACGGCATCTACGGCGGCATGGCGGAATGGCGCGATCTCGGACCGATGGGCCGGCTGCGGGTGGTGACGCCCGAGGGCCTGCCGCGCGGCGGGGCCTTCCGCGGATGCATCGTCTTCGGCCCGACCTGCGACAGCCTCGACCGGCTGCCCGACCCGGTGGCGCTGCCCGAGGGCATCCGCGAGGACGACTTCATCGTCTTCGAGGGCATGGGCGCCTATTCGCGCGCGCTGGTCACGGGCTTCAACGGCTACGGAGCGCGCAGGATCATCCGCATGACCACTGCCTGCTGAGAATTCCCGCTGGCGGTGCTGGACACCGCCAGCATGCCCCTTACAGTCCCGCGGACAGGACAAGCGAGGCGCAGGGGACCCAGCATGGAAAAGTTCGGCAAGAGCCAGGCGATGAAGCGGAGCGAGGACGTGCGGTTCCTCACCGGCCATGGACGCTACGTGGATGACATCGCGCCCGAGGGTGCGCTGCACGCCTACATGTTCCGCTCGCCCGTCGCCCATGCGGTCATCGACACGCTCGACGTGAGCGCGGCGCGCGAGGCCGAGGGCGTGGCGCTGGTGCTGACCGTGGACGACCTGCTCGCTGCGGGCATGGACGTACGCATGGCCGCGACCGTGGTGCCCAACCGTGACGGCACGCAGGGCGCCGATCCCGAGCGCCCGGTCCTTGCTAGAGGCCGGCTGCGCCACGTCGGCGAGCCGGTGGCGCTGATCGTCGCCGAGACCATGCAGCAGGCCAAGGACGCGGCCGAGCTCATCGAGCTCGACTACGACGAGCTGCCTGCCCACGTGGAGCTTTGCGCCGGTGGCGAGACCATCCACGCCGAGGCGCCGGACAACCGCGCCTTCGACTGGGGCATGGGCGACGAGGCGGCGACCGAGGCGGCCTTTGCCAGGGCCGCGCGGGTGGTGCGGCTCGAGGGCGGCGACAACCGGGGCATCGTGAACGCCATGGAAGGGCGCGGCTGTTTCGCCGAATGGGACGGCTCGCGGATCCACTTGGCCTTCAACGGGCAGGGCGTCTGGGACATGAAGGGAGAGCTGGCGCAGGCCATGGGGCTCGACGAGGCGGACGTGCGCATCACCAACCCCGACGTGGGTGGTGGCTTCGGCATGAAGGCGGCGTCCTACCCCGAGTATTTCTGCGTGGCGCAGGCCGCGCGTGTGCTGGGCCGTCCGGTGCGCTGGTATTCGGAGCGCACCGAGGGGATGCTCTCGGACCACGCCGGGCGCGATCTGGTGACCATGGCCGAGCTGGCCTTCGACGAGGGGCACCGGATCCTCGGCTATCGCATCCACACGATCTGCAACCTCGGGGCCTACAACTCGGGCTTCGGTCAGCCGATCCAGACGCTGCTCTTCGCCAAGGTGCTGACCGGCACCTACGACATCCCGACCGCGTGGATGCGGGTCGAGGGCATCTACACCAACACCACGCAGGTCGACGCCTACCGCGGCGCGGGGCGTCCGGAGGCGATCTACGTCATCGAGCGGGTCATGGACCGCGCGGCGCGGGACCTTGGCATCGACCCGATCGAGCTGCGCAAGATCAACTTCGTCAAGGAGTTCCCCTACACCACGGTCACCGGCGAGACCTATGACGTGGGCGATTTCCCGCGGGTGCTCGACCACGCCATCGCGGATGCCGACGTTGCGGGCTTCGCGGCGCGGCGGGCGGCCAGCGAGGCCGAGGGCAAGCTGCGCGGGCTGGGACTGTGCTTCTACATCGAATCCATCCTTGGCGACCCGTCCGAGGGGGTGAAGGTCGAGTTCACCGAAGACGGCGGCGCGCGGATCTACGTGGGCACCCAGTCGAACGGGCAGGGGCACGAGACGGTGTTCGCCAAGTTCCTGAGCGACCACACCGGCATTCCCTTCGACAAGATCGTCTTCGTGCAGGGCGACAGCGACCTGATCGCGCAGGGCGGCGGCACCGGCGGCTCGCGCTCGGTGACGACGCAGGCCAACGTGACGCTAACCGCGGTTGCGGCGATGGTCGAGGGCTTCTCGGCCTTCCTCGCCGAGGAGATGGGGGTGGAGCCCGGCGAGGTGCGCTTCGACGACGAGCGGTTCCGGGCCGAGGGCTCGAACCTGACGCCGACCATGCTCGAGACCGCGGCGCTGGCGCGGGCAAAGGGGCGCGAGGACCTGCTGACCTGGTCGGTGCGCGACAAGATCCAGGCGCGCTCCTATCCCAACGGGGCGCATTTTGCCGAGATCGAGATCGACCGCGAGACCGGCGTGGCGGAGGTGGTGAAATACACCGTCGTCGACGATTTCGGAAACCTCATCAACCCGATGCTGGCCGAAGGGCAGGTCCATGGCGGTGTCGCGCAGGGGCTGGGGCAGGCGCTTTGCGAGCAGACGGTGTTCGACGAGGATGGCCAGCTGCTGTCGGCGACCTTCATGGATTACGCCCTGCCGCGCGCCTATGACATGCCGTGGATCAAGTTCGACGTGGAGCCCGTGCCCTCGACCGGCAACCCGATGGGGATGAAGGGCTGCGGCGAAGCGGGCACCGTCGGTGCGCTCGCGGCGGTGTCGAACGCGGTGCAGGATGCGCTCTGGCCGCTGGGCATCCGGCAGGTCGACATGCCCTTCACGCCGATGCGGCTCTGGAGCCTGCTCGGGGGCGCGAAGCAGGCGGCGGAGTGATCCGCCGCCGCAAGGCGGCTTTTCGATATGGCGTCAAGATTTTTGTTCACGCTTCCTTGAGGGGGCTTTCAATTGTGTCTTTTGCGCCCATATCCCTATCAGGATCGCGGATACGGAACCTCCGCGAAGCCTTCACTGTCCCTCGTTCCGCACTTGCGCCCAAGGTTTTCCTTGGGCGCTTTTTCTTTGCGCCGGGCCGATCGGGCACCTTTCGGGCCTCCCCTGAATCGCAATAGGGTGGGCGGATGAGATATTCGGATGCCTTCCTGAAAGAGATCCTGCGGCGCACCAGGGTGGTCGCCGTCGTGGGCGTGTCGCTGAACCCGGTGCGCCCGAGCTACTACGTGGCGCGCTACCTGAGCCAGCGCGGCTTTCGCGTGATCGGGGTCAACCCGGGCCATGCCGGGGCGCAGCTTTTCGGGGAGACCGTGCGCAGCAGTATCGCGGAGCTTCCGCCGGAGGTCGACATGCTCGACCTCTTCCGTCGTTCCGAGGCGGTGGGCCCGCTGGTCGATGAGGCGCTCGAGCACCTGCCGGGGCTGCGGACGGTGTGGATGCAGATCGGGGTCGAGAACGCCGAGGCCGCCGCGCGCGCCGAGGCCCGAGGCATCGACGTTGTGATGAACCGCTGCCCGAAGATCGAGTGCCAGCGGCTGCACGGCGAATTGCGCATGGGTGGTTTCAATACCGGGGTGATCTCGTCGAAGCTGTGACGACGCGCGCCGCTCGTCCCCTTCGGGAACATCGCCCCGCCCGCCGTCCCGCAGGGCGCTCGCTGATTCACTTGACCTGGACTGGAAGGTGGGGCTGTACCCTTTCGGGCGGTCCGTCAGCCCTGGCGCGAGGCCTTCTCGGCGATGCCCGACTGCCCCTGGCGGCGCGCCAGTTCGGTCATGACCTCGGCCAGCGACACGTCGCGCGCGCGCAGCATCACGAGCAGGTGGAAGAGCACGTCGGCGGCCTCGGAGGTCAGGCGGTCGCGGTCGCCCCTGGTGGCCTCGATGATGGCCTCGATGGCCTCTTCGCCGAATTTCTCGGCGCATTTCTCGGGGCCCTTGGCGAGCAGCTTCGCGGTCCAGCTCTCGTCGGGCGAGGCGTTGGCGCGGGTGGCGACGATCTTTTCGAGCTCTTCGAGGGTCATGCGGGCCTCACCGGGATGCCGGCGGCGGCCATATGGGCCTTGGCCTGCTGGATCGAGTATTCGCCGAAGTGGAAGATCGAGGCGGCGAGCACCGCCGAGGCATGGCCCTCGGTCACGCCCTCGACCAGATGGTCGAGCGTGCCGACGCCGCCGGAGGCGATCACCGGCACGTCCACCGCGTCGGCGATGGCGCGGGTGAGGGGAATGTTGAAGCCGGACTTGGTGCCGTCGCGGTCCATCGAGGTCAGCAGGATCTCGCCCGCGCCCTTGGCGGCGACGGTGCGGGCGAACGCCACCGCGTCGATGCCGGTGGGGCGGCGGCCGCCGTGGGTGAAGATCTCCCAGCGGCCGGGTTCGACGGTCTTGGCGTCGATCGCCACCACGATGCATTGCGAGCCGAAATGGTCCGCGGCCTCGGCCACCACGTCGGGATTGGCGACGGCGGCGGAGTTGAAGCTGACCTTGTCGGCACCCGCGAGCAGCAGGGCCCGGACATCCGCCACGGTGCGCACGCCGCCGCCCACGGTGAGCGGAATGAAGCATTGCTCGGCGGTGCGGGTGACCACATCGAACATGGTGCCGCGGTTTTCGTGGGTGGCGTGGATGTCGAGGAAGGTGATCTCGTCGGCGCCGGCGGCATCGTAGGCGCGGGCGGCATCGACGGGGTCTCCCGCATCGCGCAGGTCGACGAAATTGACGCCCTTGACCACGCGGCCGTCGGCGACATCGAGACAGGGTATGATGCGGGTCTTGAGCATGGCCCGCTTATGGCGCGGAATCCGTGGCTATGGAAGGGGGAATGGGCGTGGCAGGGGGCTCTGCCCCTGCCGCTGCGCGGCTCCCCCGGAGTTTGTCGGGCAAGATGAAGGGACGGACTCGTCGCGATGGTCCAAAGGCGCTATTCGGGCCGGATGGACGAGAGATTCGAGATCTTCCTGGCCTGCGCGCCGGGGCTGGAGACGACGCTGGTGGGCGAGGCCAAGGCCGCGGGCTTCGGGCCGTTGCGGCCGGATGCGGGCGGGGTGGCCTTCGACGGCGGCTGGCCCGACGTCTGGCGTGCCAACCTGGTGCTGCGCGGCGCGGCGCGGGTGCTGGCGCGGATCGGCGGCTTCCCGGCGGTGCATCTCGCGCAGCTCGACAAGCGGGCGCGCAAGTTCCCGTGGGGCGAGGTGCTGCGCCCGGACCAGGGCGTGCGGGTCGAGGCGATCAGCCGGAAGTCCAGGATCTATCACGGCGGCGCCGCCAGGGAGCGAGTCGAACGGGCGATTTCCGAGACGCTGGGCGCGCCGGTCAGCGATGACGGGGTGCGGCTTCTGGTGCGGATCGAGGAGAACCTCGTGAGCTTCTCGGTCGACACTTCGGGCGAGCCGCTGCACCGGCGGGGGCACAAGGAAGAGGTCGGCAAGGCGCCGATGCGCGAGACGCTGGCGGCGATGTTCCTGCGCGAGTGCGGGTACACCGGCGAAGAGCTGGTGATCGATCCGATGTGCGGCTCGGGCACCTTCGTGCTGGAGGCGGCGGAGATCGCCATGGGCCTGTTGCCGGGGCGGACCCGTAGGTTCGATTTCGAGCGTCTGGCGAGCTTCGATGCGGCTGCGTGGGAGGCGATGAAGCGCGGCGCCGCGCGGCGCGAGACCGGGCTGCTGTTCCGGGGCTACGATCGCGACGCGGGGGCGGTGCGCATGGCGGGCGCCAACGCGCAGCGGGCGGGCGTCGACGGCACGGCGGTGTTTGCCTGCCAGCCGGTCAGTGCGCTGGAGCGGCCC
>PALD01000045.1 GCA_002710685.1 Cytophagaceae bacterium
CAACTGTGGACTGCTAGATTATCTTCTCTAATTTCTTATTTCTACTTTCCACTTTTCGTGTCACTTCGAGTGATTCGCTGTGGCGAATTGTATCGAGAAGTGATTGTTCGTCGCTCGTCGCTCATTATTCGTAACTCATCACTCTTTGCCTAGTTCTCGATACGACGGCTGTGCCGCCACTCGAACTGACAAAGCATCCAAATTGCTTACTCAACTGTGGACTGCTAGATTATCTTCTCTAATTTCTTATTTCTACTTTCCACTTTTCGTGTCACTTCGAGTGATTCGCTATGTCGAATTGTATCGAGAAGTGATTGTTTGTCACTCGTCGCTCATCATTCGTAACTCATCACTCTTTGCCTAGTTCTCGATACGTCAGGCTGCGCCGCCACTCGAACTGACAAAGCAGACTAACTTCTTTATAAAGTTCAAATATTTTTGACAGGTCTTGCGTCTTTCTTCTTTTCTACTTTCCACTTTTCGTGTCACTTCGAGTGATTCGCTATGGCGAATTGTATCGAGAAGTGTTTGTTCGTCACTCGTCGCTCATCATTCGTAACTCATCACTCTTTGCCTAGTTCTCGATACGGCAGGCTGTGCCGCCACTCGAACTGACAAAGCAGACTAACTTCTTTATAAAGTTCAAATATTTTTGACAGGTCTTGCGTCTTTCTATCTTAAGTCTTTATTTCCTCACTCGTCACTCGTCACTCCTCACTCGTCGCTCGTACTTCATGAATCGTCTAATTTCTATTTTCTCATTTCTACTTTCGACATTTTAGTTAATTTAATACATATTTTACGCAAATGCTCACAGGAATTCCACTTTTACTTGTCATCGCGCTATCTATCGTGCTCATCGTGGTGCTGACTTCGCGGTTTAAAGCACACCCATTTCTCGCGCTCATCATCGCCTGCTTTTTTGTGGGAATCGCCAGCGGGATGCCGCTTGACTTGATGATAGGTTCCATACAAAGCGGTTTTGGGAGCCTGATGCAATACATTGGGATTATCGTGATTTTTGGGAGTGTGATCGGGGTTTTCTTAGAAAAATCTGGCGGGGCGATGCGTATTGCACAACAAATTATTTCCCTTACGGGGAAAGGAAAAACCATCCCGGCCCTTTCCATTATCGGGGCGGTGGTGAGTGTGCCGGTGTATTGTGATAGCGGATTCATCCTGCTTTCTGGGCTGGCAGATAAACTGGGGAAGTTGGGCAAGGTCAACAAGGCTAGCTTAAGTCTGGCGCTTGCTTCTGGCTTGTACACTTCGCACACGTTGATTCCGCCTACGCCAGGACCTATTGCGGCAGCAGGAAACATCGGCGCATCAGCATATCTGGGGACGATTATCATTACAGGGATTTGTTTTTCAATCCCTATTCTGATTGTTACGCAATGGCTTTCTAAAAAACTAGGCAAAAACATCAAGACGGAAGACGTACTGGATGACGCTGAGACGCAAGAACCACGCGAACTGCCCTCTTTCGCGAAAGCGATAACACCTGTAGTTCTGCCCATTTTGCTAATCGCGGTGGGAACGGTTTTCCGATTTCTCGAAATAGAAAATGCCATCATCGAATTTATCAGCAATCCCATGGTCGCTATTTTCATAGGAGCCTTGTCAGCGATGTTTTGGCTTAAGCCAAAGGGAAACAAAGCGGCCGGAAACTGGTTTGTGGAAGCCATAAAGATTTCTGGACCTATCTTGATAATCACAGGTGCCGGAGGCGCTTTTGGCGGCGTTTTAAAAGCCACGCCTTTGCAGGATTTTATCGCACAATGGTTGGCCGAAGGAACCGGCGACCTGATGGTCATCGTAAGCATCTTTGTGATTTCGGCGATATTGAAGTCGGCGCAAGGGTCATCTACCAGTGCAATGGTGATAACCTCGTCCTTACTGGCGTCAATTATTCCCACACTGGGTTGGGAAAATCCGTTGCAATTTGCTTTTGCCGTGATGGCGATAGGCGGCGGGGCGATGACGGTATCGCACTTTAATGATAGTTATTTTTGGGTGGTTTCGCAGTTTAGCGGTATGAGTGCCAAGGATACTTCGCGGGGCTATACGTTGCTTACCGGCGTGCAGGGGCTGCTAGTGCTGGGGTTGTGTTTATTGGGTTGGTTGGTTTTTTTTATAAGTATTGGTGATGGCTAGAATAATTGGAGAACTAGGGACATGGGAAACTCTGAAAAGGAAAGTCAATATTTATAAAGAATGGGCATTTGAAGATTTAGATTCAATCCAAAATTTTAAGGTTAATTATCAATTCCACCGCAATTCTATACTAGAGAATTCAAGAAAAATTGTCGTTCAAAAATTTGAAACCTCGAAGAAACAATTAGAGTCAAATACAAGAAAAAGACAAAATAACGAAGACTTCCTTTTAAATTATAAACATAAAAAAGAACAAGAGGTAAAGAAAAGTAGGGATGACATTTTTAAAGCAAATAATCCATCTTCTATTCAAAAATTAGAATCTTTTCTAGTTAGGCAATCTAAATACTTTTCAAATTTTTTCAAGAACCTTTCCATCAAATGGGAGGTGGCTAATTTGGACAAAAAAATCAATAGAGATTCCAGATACGTTTATGATTTTGAAACAAATAGAGAGATGTTGATTGAAAATGAAGCCAAATACGATTTGAGAAAGCTAGATAAGGTTCACGGAATAATAAATAATCTAAACTTGGAAATTGCCGGGCTCATCGGGGAAAAGGCAGTTTTAAATGAACTTAGTAAACTTCCGGATAACTATACTATAATCAATAACTTTAATATAAAATTTAAAAAGCCGCTATATCATAAGAGAACCGATTCTTACATTAAAAGCGTTCAAATTGACCATTTGATAGTCTGCGCATCAGGAATCTTTGTTATTGAAACAAAAAATTGGAGTTTAGACTCTTTAGAAAATGAAAATCTATTTTCCCCTGTTAATCAAGTTCAACGCCATGGATATGCAATTTTCAGAATGGTTAGTGAAAATTTTAATTTTTGAGATAATTGGTCAAAGAAAAAAATTCCGATAAGAAATATTCTGACTTTTAAAACTTATGGTCCTATGAGTAGATATGAATTTGTAGCGATTAAACATCCAAAAGAATTAAATCGATATATAACGTATTTTAAACCTGTTTTGAAAACCACGGAGATTGAAAAATTAGTTAGTTATTTTTCAAAGTATAGGTAGGATGCGTTTAACTTGAAAAACTCATTTATATATCACCTCAAATCCACAACCACCACCGGCTTCCTACTCGTCTTAGGAAAGCGAATTGCATCTAGCGTTTCTTTACTTTCAAAAACTACGTTGGGGCGTACGCGCAGCTTAGCCCTAAAATGGTCTTTTACTTCTTTCAATAATATGTCGTTTGCCGCTGGAGCATGAATGCGCAACAAGATTTCGTCTGTTCCTAGTTCGTTATGGCGCAACTCAATAACATAGCCATCAATGCCGCTAAAGTCATTCAGCAGGTTAATCATCGCGGGCGGATACAACGTGGTGCCTTTGTATTTTATCATTTGCTTTTTACGGCCCACCACGGGACCTAAGCGCAAGCTATTTCTACCGCAAGTGCAGGATTCATCGTGAGCTTGTACCATGTCGCCGGTTTTAAAGCGAAGTAGCGGCATGCCTTCCACGCCAAGTGTGGTAACAACAAGTTCACCAACTTCCCCAGCATTCACGGGCTGCTCGTTTTCATCAAGGATTTCTGCAATGATAAGTTCAGGATGCAGGTGGCCGCCCTGTTGTGCTGAGCATTCGTTAAATGCTGTCGCCATTTCGGTAGAGGCGTAGGTGCTGTATAAATCAATATCCCAATGCTCTTTGATTTTTTTGCCTAGCGTATTCAGTTGAAAATCCGGCTCGCGGATAGGTTCACCAATGCAAATCGCAGCTTTAACACTTGTCGCGTTGAGGTCATGACCGTTCTTTTCAGCGAAAGCGATAAGCTTCACCAAGAACGACGGCACGGCAATCAAATATGTAGGATTAAATTTCTCAATGCTGTCCCATTGCAACTCAGGTATCCCAGAACCCGTGCGGATGATGCCGGCGCCCAACTGGCGTGCGCCCAGAAAATAGGCCATGCCCGCCATAAAACGGCGGTCCATCGTGGTCATGAGTTGGATGGTGTCATCTGCCGTCACACCGCTGCACGCAAAAGAAATAGCCTCGTTATACGCCAGGCGGTTTAGGTCTTTATCGGTAAGATAAAAGCTCACCGGGTCGCCCAGCGTGCCGCTTGTGGTGACGTGGTCAATCACTTTGCTGCGCGGAACACAGAGAAAATCCTCGTTGTTTTTTTGCAAATCATCTTTGCTCACCGTGGGGATTTGCTGCAAATCTTCGAGCGTCTGGATTTGTGAAATATCAATCTTATTTTGCTCAAAATGTCTCTTGTAAAAAGCAGAATCTTCCTGAAGATAGGGCAGCAGTTCACGCAGGCGTTTTTCCTGATATTCTTTGATTTCCTGTGGGGATTGTAACTCGATTTCGGGAATCATTTTCCTGACCTGCGTTTAGATTTTTTGATGTATTTGTCCAGCATTTTCTGGTCTGGCACGGTGGTGACGACTTTGGTATTTGCGATTTCAAACTGCTTTAAAGCCGCTGCATACCAACCGCGCTCAAAGTAATATTTTCCAGTTAAAAAATAGGCCTTCCAGTACTCCGGATTATTTTTGGCTAGAGCCAAAATCACATTTTTCTCAACATCTTCATTCTGCTCCAGCGTTTGCTCTACCTCACGTTCTAGCTTTCGGTAAGCTTCATAATCTTTAAATTCTTGTGTTTCCACGAAAGGGTCTCTGGCAATTGTAAGTGCATCATCAGCGAGTGTGGTCGCCGAGGGATTGCCCGCCCGATTTGCAAAAACAGCATCCAAATCATAGCACACAAACGCACCCAATTGATACGGATTTGCCGAAACCCAAACCTTGCGCTCCTCAGGTTTAAACACGATGCCGTGGTGGGCGAGGAGTTGGTTAAGCGCCTTCTCATTGCCGTATCCCAGCGGTTCGCCGTCAATACCCTTAGTGTCTCTCAATATGGCAACGGCCTTTTCGGGAGTCATTTTATCTTCTTTGTCAACTAACTGGGTCAAACGTTCAAAACGATATTCGGTGTGGCTTTCTGCGATGGTTTTCTGGTTTCGGCGGTCGTCTTTGTACACCTCGCTCTGAAAGTGATTTGTGCACAACAATTCGTCGTTATTAGGCACTTCATACACACCAAAATTCTTCGGAGAAACTTCAATCAACACTGCGCGGCGCTCATTTGCACTGCCCACCATGATAGATTCTGAGACAAAAACCTCACGTTTTTTCGCAATAGCGATAGCCTCATCAATGGTGCTTGCATGTTGCAGAATTTCGCGGGTAACAAGCGTGATAGGCGTTTTCGCGATAAGCGGAATCTTGGACTTCCCGGCATTGATGGTCACGGTGAGGCCGGCATCGTTCATACCACTCACCACACCCAGAAATCCGCCCCAAGTGATTTGCATAAACTTGTTGCCCTCGTCTGGCGCATAGAACGCGATAATCTTATTTTTTGCGAATTCATCGCCAGCGTAGAAGTCAAAATTTCGCGCAAGCAATAACTCGTCATCAGCAGTTTTATCGCCCCAAACTGCAAACGAAGAACAGCCCACGAGCATCAAATCCTGCAACGCATGACCTATGTCGTGCGCGCCGTGCATATACAGAACGCGCAGATATTGTGGCGCAAAATCATTGTAAGCAGGGTCAGCAAACTGGCTTACGCCAAAAATCTCAGCCTTGTATTCATTGGGAATATAGGTGTACATTTTTCGGTTGAACCAGCGGATGAACTTGGTCAAAAAGTTGCGCTGCCCTTTAGAAGGAACGAGGTCATAAATCTTGTCGAGAAACACCTGTTCCTGATAATTGAAAAGTTCTTCGGTGAGGCTTCCGGTAAGCAATCCACGTTGTAAAGGGTCGCCTTCAACGTATAATTCCCAGAGGCCATATTTATTTTTGGTAAGGAAATTATCGCCCGCAAAATAGGTAGAATCATTGATTTTTTCCCGCTGTGGAACCGCATCAGAATATGCAGATAAATCAGGCTTGTCTTCCAGCGATTTTTTGACTCCGCATGAAGACAGCAGGAAGAGAAAGCTCAGTAAAAAGAGGATATTCCAGCGAAAGCTATTGTTCTTCAGCATACTTTTTATTTGTCCTTCTCACCGCCAGTTCATCTTTATAATCCACCCATTTCTGACCCATTATCTTGCGCATGAGGTTTTCAAAATTACGCATCACGACCAGATTGTTCAGCAATTTTGCAACCCCTTTGCCATGTCTGGGAAAAGAGCGCAGCGTGAGCGAAAAACCAGCGTCCAGATATTTAATGTAATGCCAGTAACCGCTGGGCATGTAGAGCGCGTCGCCGTGTTCCATAAAGGCTTCTGTAGCGACAGCATTTTGCAACATGGGATAGGTGTCAAAATCCACATCATCCATGTCAATACTTTCGTGATTATGAACGCTAAACGGGATTTTGTAAAGGTATTTGGTTTGCTCAGGTTCAAAGAGCATCACGCGTTTATGACCATGAAAGTGGAAGTGCATATTGTGCGCCACATCCATGTCATAATGCGTTAAAACCTTGCTTCCTGCACCACCAAAAAACATCACCGGTAATTTCTTAAAAAACGGCATTCCAATCTCTGGATAATCAAAATCCTTAGTGAGTTCGGGCATTTTGCTCAACACATTATAAAAGAACATGCGCAGGTCTGTGGGACCACTTTTTAGCAGTTCGATATAATCGTATAATTTCATTTTTTGTGCAGGCGCATGCGAAGTCTTTTTACCACCCACGGGTTTGCTGTCATACAGCGGGACGATTTGCTCACCAGCACGCTCCTGGATATAATCGAGATTCCATTTTTTTACCGCTGGCCAATCCCTTGTCAGGTTCTTGATAAGCACTGGTTTTCTGGGTTTGTAGTACTTTTCTACAAACTCCTCAGCCGTAATATCAGTAACGATTGCTACAGGTTGCGTCTTGATTTGTCCCATGGGTTAAATTTAGGTATAATATTTCTCAAAAATAATTTGGTCAAATTCAATAAAGTAATTCTTTGACTTTAATTTTATTGCAAAAAGTCAAGTTATAATTTTACTTATTATTATATTTGTAAATGTATAGATTTACTTTTATATCAAAAAGTCAATTTGTAATTTTACTTATTAATTTTCCGCCATGAGAAATAAAAAAAAATTATTGGTTGAACAACTTGATACTAAGTTGGAACCATTTTTTAGTACTACAGGTATAGTGATTCCCCCACGTGGATGGATAAACGCCGTGCGAACAGCTATTAATATGACCATGGCTCAGTTAGGTTCTAAACTTGATATTACAAAGCAGGGAGTGAAAGGAATAGAAGATAGTGAAGCCGCAGGTACCATCAGTCTTAAAACGTTAAATGAAGCCGCAGAAGCATTAGATTTAAAGCTGGTTTATGCTTTGGTGCCCAAGGATGGTTCATTTGAGAACTTGATTGATAAAAATGCACGGCGACTAGCTGAAAAAATTGTTTTGAGAACACATCAAAACATGCAGTTAGAAAATCAAGGTATTGAGGATAAAAAAATAAAAAAAACCATAGATGAATTAACTGATGAATTTAAAAGAGAGGTAAGAAGATCCTTATGGGATTAGAATTAAAATACATTAAAGGGCAAACCCTCATTGATGAAGAAGAAAAAGAAGGTTTAAAGATTAAGTCCATAACAATTCAAAGTGAGCTTGATGAATTTGAACAGATGAATATTGAGAAAGCCGTGGAGTGGACCATGCGAACTAAGGTAAAACCAGAAAGGGTGCTTAGTCAAGAATATATAAAAACACTTCACAAAATGATGTATGGTGAAGTATGGAAGTGGGCCGGTGAATTTCGCAAGACCGAAAAAAACATTGGAGTAAGATGGACCAATATAGAAATCGAGCTAAAAAAACTTATCGATGATGCAAGATATTGGGTAGAAAATAAAACGTTCCCTGCCGAAGAAATAGCTATACGATTTAAACATAGACTTGTTTCCATTCACTGTTTTCCCAACGGAAATGGCAGACATTCGAGAATGATGGCCGACATTATCATGGAATCAATTTTTAAGAAGGAAATATTCCCGTGGCATCAATCAAATATGGTCAAGCCCAATGAAGTACGGGCAAATTACATAGGGGCGCTAAAAGTGGCAGATAAAGGAAACATTGAACCTTTGATTGCGTTTGCAATGCGCTAATTTGCTAATTTTTTCATTAGCTTATTCGCTAATTTGAATAAAATCGGTTGCACAACAAACACAACAAGTACCGCTGAAAAAATCCCAATTACTGATATTAGCGAGATACTTTGCAGCGCAGGATGTTTGGCGAAAGCCAAAACACCAATCCCCAGAATCGTCGTGAGCATAGAAAGCAAAATGCTCGATTTATACGTAGTCAGCTCCGTATTTTGCTTGTTTTTCAGCAGCAGGCCGTTTGTCATAAAAATGGCATAATCAATCCCCAAACCAAAAATGAAGGTCGTGATGATGATATTAAAAACATTAAAATGCAAGTCAAAAATGCCCATGATACCAAGAGTTAAAAACCACGTAATCCCAATAGGGATAAGCGTTACCAGCGTCACAAAAATATTGCGATAGGAGAGCAGCAGGATGAGTACAACCGCAATGAGCGAGTAGAGAATTAGCTTGTTAAAGTCTGAGGTGAGCGAACTCAAAAATGTCTCGTTGAGGTTTTCGCGGTCTACAACAAGTATGTTTTGGCTTGCGCCAAAAGTGCTTGCGAGAAGTTTTGCGTTTTCTTCCTTAGTTTTTACCAAAGTCGTGATGATGGTGAGTCCGTTTTTTTGCGAAACAAAATCTTTGACGGGCAGCGTTTCTAAAGTGCTGTAATCGTCAAGCTGTAATGGTTTAAAATCTTTTGCCAATAGCGCATTGAACGCATCAAAATCCTTTCTTCTAAATCCTATTGTTGTTCCGTAAACTTCAAGGTTTTGCTCTGTGTTTTGAATCTTCTCGTCAGTCCAGAAGGTGTTCCAAGCGTTGATTTTCTCTTTTTGCTTTTCAGCGGAAGGAACGAGGGCGGCAATTGAATTATAGCTAAGGATTTTTTGGTTTGCCTGAAGTTTTTCAAGTTTAGTTTTTACTAAATCATTTGCTTTAAGCGCTTCTTCTTCGGTAGTACCATAACTGGCAATGTAAACCGACTTGTCTCCCATCTGGGTGATTTGTTCCAGATTCTTTTCCGCGGAAGCGATATCCTCTGGCATAAAGTTGAGCGCAGAAAGGTCTTTTTCAAACTTCACCTTGTTGAATGTGAAAACTGAAACAAGCACAAGCAATGCGAGACCAGCTATCAGGATTTTATTTTTATGAAATTGGTACGCAGAAATGCGGTCTAACAAGGTTTGTTTTTTCGCCGGTTTGAGACCGCCACGATACGCCAGCGGAATAAAAATCAATGCAAAAATCGATGCGACAAGAACGCTCAAACCTGCAAAAAGCCCCAAGTCCTGCAACGCCGGACTGTCTAAAAACAGCAAGCAGAAAAACGCTAAGGCAGTCGTAAGACTGCTCATTAAAAGCGGTTTTGTGACATGTTCAAACATCGCTTTCACCGATGCGTTATTGCGTAAATGTGTGAGAATATGCAGCGCATAATCAAGCGTGATTCCCAGTAAAACGGAGCCAATGCCCAATGAAATCGCAGAAATACTTTCTCTAACAAATCCTAGTATGACAATGGCCAGTAATCCCGCAAAAAGTGTGGGGATAAATAGAATAAGCGGTACTAAAAGTTTGCGGTAAAACAAGATGAAAATGAGCAGCAACACGGCAAGCGCAATGGTAACTGTGTACTTAATATCGCTCTGAATTTGATCAGCATTTGCAACGCTTATCAGCATCCCGCCGAAATACGAAATGCTCGCTTGCCCCTCGAATTTAGTGTCTAATTCAGTTTTGAGTTGGTAGAGATAATCAGAGAAAATCTTGTTTTTGCCGGTTTCGCTCGTTGGGAATTTTGGCGAGATAAACAGCAGCAGATTTTTATCGTTTTTAGTTACGAGAAAACCATCAACCAATTTAAACTGGTCTTGCTTCCCGAATTCTTGCAGCTCTTCCATTCCTAAAAAGGAAATGCCCAGCGGGTCTTGCAAAATCGTCCTGCGGGAAATCATCCCAAAAGGTGAATTCAAGTTTTTGTAACTCGACTCCAGTTGCAATTTTAAACTATCGGGTTGCAGTCTGTTTTCAATGGTTTTATAGTCAGCGCTATCCATAAAAACAGGTAGATTTTCATACACAAAATCAATAGCTTCAAAGGCAGAGCGATTACCGACTTTCCCCTGAATTTCGGTGAAATAATCGCTTGCATTTGTGTTGAGACTGTCAATAAAACTTTCCGCGTAAGCGATAAGATGTTCACTGTTAGCCACTGAATCTGCCTGAATTGTAACGATAACTTTATCGGCAAAATTCATGTTTTGCAGCACCTCTTGTTTCGTCTTGTTCTGCTCATTTACAGGAACAAGTCTCGAGATATCTTCTTCAAATTTTATTTGGGTCACGCCCAAAATCATCAAAGTAAAAACAACGATTAGCCCGATTAATGCAGGGATTTTCCGTTGGCTCAGCCATTGATGCGTTTTGAAGAAAAACCTATGCATAGGCAAGTTTTTTTCGCTGCAAAAGCAAGAAAATTAAAAGTGAGAGCAAATACATGAAAATCGCACCAAAGGTGGACAGAAAAAGACTCCCGATGATGTACGATTGTAATTGGTCGCCTATTTCGCCAATGATTTCGGTATTGCTAAAGTCAAACGAGAAGTCGTGACCCAGCAGCATATTTCCTGTTTGTACGCTCGCAAAAAGCACAAACGGGATGAACGGCGGCAAGCTCACATGACTAAAGGTAATCGAGATAATCTTGTTGAGTTTTAAAACGATTGCAAGTGCCAGAACAATAACGGTGTGAAAACCGTAAAGTGGCGTGAGCCCAATGAATACGCCCAGTGCAACGCTTAATGCTTTTTTATGCGGAGAATCATTAACGCCTAGAAATCCGTTGAGGAAGGCTTTCTTGATTCCTTTTTTTTTTAGGCCTTTTAGGTAGCGCGTGGGGCGCACAAACCAAAAACCCTTGATCACCGTGTAGCAACGGTATTTTATGATGAGCATCACATCTGTAAACGGTCTAAAATGCGATACGCGCTCCTCTGGGTCATACAGCACGCGGATGGGAATATTGCGCACTTCGGTGCCATTCCAGTCGGCTTTGACGATGACCTCAATCTCTAAAACATACAAATCTGTGTGCAAATCCCACTTCGCCAACTCCTGCAAAGGATACAGTCTAAAACCGCTTTGCGTATCCGTCAGGCGTATTCCGGTTTCCATGCGATACCAGAAGTTTGAGACTTTGTTGCCAAATCCATTTTTGCCAGGAACGCCATCCGTAGTTTGTAGATTTCTTGCGCCTATTAATAGCAGGTTTTTGTTTTTGGCTGCAGCCAAATCCTCAATAAACAGTGGTATATCATCTGGAAAATGCTGCCCGTCACTGTCTAGCGTGATGGCATAATCAAACCCTGAATCGAGTGCTCTTTTAAAACCAAGACGAAGTGCATTTCCTTTTCCGGCATTTTTTGCAAGGTCGATGCGGGTAATCTCAGGGTAACCATCAAGGATCGTGGCGGTGGCATCCAGGGAACCGTCATTGATAACGATAAGGTCATGGGTATAAACGAGAATGCCATCAATTACCCTTGCCAGCGTCGCCGCATTGTTATACGTGGGCAGGATGACGCAGCAATTAAACCGCTTTATCTTATCTTGAATGGTCTCTGGGGGCATTAGCAGATTTTTCGCGCCCGCAAGTTACTGTATTATTTTTTCTTGTAGAGCATCGCGCCCTTGAGCACGATGGTCCCGTCGGGCAGGGTAATCAGGATTTTGCTTTTCTGGCTTTCGCCAAAGAGGGTCAGGTCAAATTGAAAATGGAGTATTTCATGTTTCAGCGGGTTCACGGGTGCAAGAAACTTGATATTGGGTATTTTTTGAAGTAAAAACCCGGTTTTAAGGGCATCCTCCAGCACTTCGCGGCACATTTGTATCAAGCATACCCCAGGCACGATGGGCTCCCCAGGAAAATGCCCGGCAAATATGGGGTGGTTTGGGTTGAGCTGGGTAGAGGCTTGTATTGTGGTTGCTACTTTTTCATTTGAGGTTATGAAATAAAAATCATCTTTTAACATACCATGAAACGCTCAAGGATTGGCTTATTCACAAGGTTATTAGACAATGAGATTTTCAACAGAAATATCCTCATCGAGTTCTTCCCAGTGCAAACCTTCCCCATTTCCAATAAATCGCCAGTTTTTAAGTTGTTCAGGGCTGGCATTTCTTAATCGCGGAAACCAGTCTAAAGGGATGGCAAGTTCACGACCATCTTCAAGCAGAATAATCATTTTATTTTGGGAAAATGATACTTCTACTGCTTGCCTAGATTTATTTATTGTTGAAATACTCATGCCATTTTTGGATTAAAAACTCTGCATTTTCATTGACTAAATTACGAATTTCCGCAATTTTGGAAGCCTTAAAACGTCTAGAAATAACTAGGGTAACAGGTTCAAGATTAAATTTAGCTGTCATATTTGCCTTTTCAATATGCACATGAACAGGAAGATGTTCATTTGAGTAAAAGAAAAATCTGTAACCATTTATTCTTAAAACTGTAGGCATATCCTATAACGTTTAAGACTTTAAATAAGTAAATTAAGGATTTTATCACTTAAATCGTGCAAAAATATTGAGCGTCTATAAGTATGCGTCTTGTTGTCGAGGGTGCTGCGTAGTTTTGATGGTCTATTGAACTCTTTACAATTTAAACGCACTTTCATGGATGGGCGTATTATAAATGGGCATTTTTAGGTCGATTATTATTTGTGCCTTATTATTTTCAACTAACCGGATACTTTTTATAATCCCCAGGCTTTTTTCAAAATACAGGTATATTTCCATGGATTTAAAAGGTCCCTCACGTGGTTTGATACCAAAAATGTGTGAATCAAAGTCATTCATATAATCCAGCACATATTTTGAGTCGTCAAGGTAAACCCCATTGATGATGTCCATCAACAGTTTGTATGCGGGTAGTAGCGCACTGCTGCGTTCAAGATCGTAGTTCACCTCTTTTTGATTTTCTTCAATGGTAAGCAGGTTATCATTGATGACCCATTCTTGACGCGGGGCATCAATCAGCTCGCATTTAAGTTTGTCAGGGGCCATGTAAAAGAACAGTCCATCCTGAGTGGTCGTATCCTTTTCGCTGATTTTATGGAGGGTAAAATCAACGGTAATGGTCTCTGGCCTTTCAGAAATCGTACCTAGAATCCTAGCCATATCCCTACGTTCCCAAAAGTTGAGCTCTTCCTGCGCACAAACAGGAGATGCAAGTAATATAAAAACGATTAGGAGTCTCATGCTTGCTGCAGTTGTGAAATGGTGACCAATTTATGACCGCTAAGTCTTGGTAATATAACTTTCAACGCTTCAAGTGTTTGCGGCCGTGTGTCGTGCATCAAGATTATACTTCCAGGTTTTACCTTATTTAGTATCCTTTTTGTGATTGTTTGAGGATTTTTTATCACAGTGTCAAAGCTGCGCACGTTCCACCCAATGACCTGATGACCGGTTTCTTTGACAACTTTTGCGATAGTGGGATTTGTCACCCCAAAAGGCGGCCTGAACAATGTATTCGCCTGTTTGAGAATGGCATCCGTTTGTTCCAGTTCTGTTTTTATCTGGCTTTCGCCAAAAAAAGGAAACGTGTTTTTATGTGAGTAACTGTGATTTCCCACTCCATGTCCTTCTTCAAGAATACGTTTTAGGATTTCAGGATGCTTTTCAGCATGTTGACCGATACAGAAGAATGTCGCTTTTGCATTGTGCTTTTTGAGCAAATCAAGAATTTGCGGTGTGATTTCAGGATGTGGGCCATCATCAAAAGTGAGCGCTAAAACCTTCTGTGAAGTTCTCTTGTAATTGAAAGCTTCCAGGAAGAAATTCCATTGTATTTGAAACGAAATCACAAAGAAAATCAATGGCAGTACTAAAAATGAAAAGACCGCAAACCAGATGGATAATCCCAGCATCAAACCCATGGCTACGATAGCGGCAAAAATCAAAATGAGCCAGATTTGTTTGTTTGACCTTAGCATGATTTCAGTAGCGTGAAGGTGTGATTCTCGCCTTTAAATTGATTGTAAATTAAAACTGTATTTGCTTCATTGTACTTCAGTTTTTCAACTGCCATCCAGAAAGCAACTACTGAAGCTGTGTGAAATTCACCGCTGTATTCTTTAAAATTCAAGCGCTTTGCAGAAGAAAGTTGTTCAGAAACCTTATCAAAGAATCCATCAAATTCATCGCCGTTATTTCCGGAGAGAAGCAAGTCGATTTCCCCAGCTGAAACTTTATTTTCAGTTAAGAAATCATTCAGTTTTTCCTCAACTTCTTCAGATTTGATTTTGCTGTAAATTGCTACATCTGTTAGCTGAGCGATGGCGTTTTTCTTTTCGCTGCCAAGCATAAAAAAACCAGCGCCTTCACTAAATGGAACTTTGATTTTTTCCTGCTGTAACTCATTTTGCAAAATCACATAATCGATGAATTCATCGCCTAATTCGTCTACCCCGCCCACTAAAATGTTTTGAGCTTCTTCAGCAAGAATCAGCAATTGCGCATCTATCACCGCCGACTCAAAAGAAGCCGCGCCGTGCACGTGATTGTTATTGTAACCATGGCATTTTAACGCAAGCGCAATTTGCGCCGCCACGGTGTTATGCGTGCTTTGAATAAAAGCGGTAGGCGTGAGGTATTGCTCATCATCAGCGATGAGTTTGTTAAGAAATTTCTCAGTATCCTCGTTACAACCCATCCCCGTGCCGGTGATGATGGCATCTGGGATTTCGAGATTGACTTGCGCTAGCGATTTTTTCGCGGCAGCGAAACCCATTTTAACACTAGTTGCCATACGACGCGCTTGCGCCGGCGGGATGAATTCGCGATAGTTGGGGTGAATTGCTTCAACCTTTTTATCTGTTATGTTTAGCTTGTTTAGAATCTGGCTTTCGCCAAAAGTATCCTGTGCCGATATCAACGCTGCGCTATGTATAAAAATGGGTTTCATGCGCGTGAAAAAATGAGCGTTGAACAATTACCACCGAAGCCAAATGAATTAGAAAGTACGTGCTCTAATTGTTGCAATTTGAGTTCGGTTTGTGGGATAAGCCCTGTTTCTTCTATAGGATTTTCAAAATTGAGATTCGGGAAAACCAGGTTGTTTTGTAATGCCAAAATAGAGAACACAGCTTCTACAGCGCCTGCCGGAGCTAGCGTGTGCCCCGTAAAAGGTTTAGTTGAACTAAATGCTGGCATTTGTTCGCCAAAAATGCGTTTTAAAGCAACACTTTCAGACAAATCGTTGTTTGGGGTTGCAGTGCCGTGCGCGTTGATATAGCTTATTTCTTTTGGCGAAAGCCCAGCAATATCTAATGCTTTTTGCATGGCGAGAAATGCGCCTTCACCTTCTGGTGACGAAGCTGTTTGATGATGCGCATCGTTTGCATTGCCATAACCAGAGAGATAGGCAAGTACTTCCCGATTTTCTTTTTGAATTACTTCCTCAGATTCCAGAACCAGAAACGCCGCGGCTTCGCCCAGGTTGAGTCCGTTGCGGGACTGGTCAAACGGTTTGCAATGTGCATCGCTCATGATCATCAGCGATTTAAAACCGTTAAGCGTGAATTTTGACAAGGCGTCAACTCCGCCCACAATCACGCGGTCCAGCTTACCTGCTTTAATCATACGGGCGCCTAGCATAATTGCATTAACCGCTGAGGAACATGCCGTGCTAATTGTGGAAACAAAATCAGTTAAGCCCAGCTGCTCTGCGATTTTCTGCGAACTGTCGCCAGCGTTGTGACTGTTGATGTATTTTCGGTATTCTGGTGACGCGGAATATGTTTTAAGAAATTGTTCCGTCATGTCCATCCCGCCCACGGTGGTGCTAGAGATGAGACCGGTTTTGTAACCATCATTGAGGTTCAATCCAGTAGTAGCTTCTTTCGCCGCAAGGCAACCCAAAAGCGCGGTACGCGTATAATTATGACTTGCCGGGAGATTAAGTTCTGTAGCAATTTCTTGATTTGTGCGTTTTACTTCGCCTACAAAAACTTCGCTAGCATGATGGGTTTGCAAAAGTTGCGGTCTTGCGATACCCGTTTTGCTATTTTTTAATGCAGAAAGTGTGGGCGAGAGGCCTATACCCAGCGCCGATGCAATTCCCATCCCGGTGATGGCAACTCCTCGTGACGCTTTATTTGGTGCGGTTTTCGGCAATATAAGCTGCTAAAACATTAATGGATTCAAAGATTTCCTTGCCCTTCTCTGGGTCTGTAAGCTTGATGCCATAATCTTTGTCGAGCATCACGATAAGCTCAAGCGCATCAATTGAATCGAGGCCTAGGCCTTCGCCAAAAAGTGCGTCATCATCCTCAATGTCTTCAACGGTAAACTCGTCAAGGCTCAACTGCTCGATGATGTTCTCCTTTAAATCCCGCTTCAATTCTTCCATATGTTGCATGCGTATAGGTAATCTAGATTATTTGAGGTGTGTTCCAGCTGGCCAGAACGGGTGAGCAAATATAAAAAGGATTTCGCGTTTACGCCGTCAAAATCTGCCCAACCGCACAACACTTGTTCACATTTACCCGTTTGCAACAAGCTCTCGCAATAAGCGTGCAAAAGTTGAGCATTGAAGTTTTTTGATACAAAAAAAGCGTTCTCCCCCTGTATTTTATGGCGTATGCAAATCTCACCCATGCCTATATTGGGCAAGGTATACACAAAGTTTGCCGGGCTGGGATAAAAATTTTCAGGGTCATTGATACTTTCTTGGTGCAAGCGGTCAATATCCAGGCTAGAACTGTGGTTTGACAGAACAATGGCCATATTGTTGTCAAATTCAAGCTCCCTTGATAAGACTTCCGTAGACAGGAAGCACAGCTTGCTCAGGTTATCCATTTTGTGAAACTTGGGGTAAGCAAGCTTCAGGTGCTTGTACAATGCTTTCGCGAAAGCGTTAAAATCATGGTTCTTGGTCTGTTCAAAGACCGGCTCTCCATTGATGTAAAGTACGTTGTCTTCTATCCTACAGTAACCGTTGATATAACTGTTGCTCATGCTTTTTGAAAGATTACGGCCGTGTTGCACCCTCCAAAACCAGAGGCTGTCTTGAGAAAATTATCAATAGAGACCTTTTTGTTTTCCTTGATGACATTGATGGGCTTTGAGACTCCTGGCTCATCATAACCCACCGAGGCCAAAACCTCGTCGTTCTTCATGGCCTCAAGCCCCAAGATTGCTTCAAGCAGGCCTGATGCGCCCAGGGTATGGCCATAAATGCCCTTAAAACTGTTGAGGGGCACGTGTGTCATGTTACAGCGGTTGAGGGCAATGCCCTCCATCTCATCATTGAATATCGTTGCGGTACCGTGTGCCGAGATATAATCAATATCATTGGCCTGTAGGCCGGCATCATCCAGGGCCCTGGTAATGCTTTTAAACAGTCCCTCTCCCGTGCGGGAAGGTCCTGAGATATGGTTGGCATCATTGCAGGAAGCATCCCCCACGATCTTGATGGAATTTTTTGCATTGCCTGTTGAAGTGACCACGAGAGATGCCGCGGCCTCTCCCAGTGATATGCCATCCCTGTACTTAGAATAGGGTTTGCAGGGGTTATGGCTCAAGGCCTGAAATGAATAAAATCCGGATAACGTGAACTGTGAGATGATGTCGCCCGCCACGATAACGGCATTGTCATAGGTGCCCGCCATGATAAGCCGCTTGGCCACCGCCACTGCCAGAATACCTGATACGCACGCATTTGAAACCACGATGGGCTCATGGGGAAACTTAAAGAACTCCTGTATCTTACCTGCCAGCGATGAAAGATGAACACGTTCTTTGTCAAAGGGGCTGTCTTTTTCAAGTACATCAATGTTGCCCTTTGTGGTCGATATGATAAGCGCCGTGCGTTCATTGATCTCAATGTCCTGCTGAGACAGGGTCTCGGCAATGCTGAGCATCATCATCTTTTCCAGGCGGGTGTATCCCTTGGGGTTGGCCAGTGTTGCAAAGTTTTGGTTGAGCAATTCTGTCTCCATGAGGGAGGCATAGAATGCCAGGGGTAGTTTGCGATGGTCCCTTTGTAGGGTTATGCTGGTATTTCCTTTTGCGGAAGCGTTATAATTACTTGCCGTATTATAGCCTAACGGCGAAATAATATTGCTTGCTGTGGCGTAAATGTATTTCAAACTTGCCTAATCTAGATTATGCTGGGCCTTCCAGGTCTTGAAAAAAGCAGGGGCTATGATGGCCAGGTCTTTTTTAGTATCTATGAATACCTGTGTCGTCTCTCCCTTGCATACCAGTGTATCGTGCTGGTCATTGATCTCATACCTGAAAATAAGCTTTGCGGCCCTGGTATTTATAAGTGTTGTCTTAATGGTTGCAATATCGCCAAACTTTAACGGGGCAAGATGTTCAATCATGGATTTAACAATAGGGGTATAGAACCCGTTTTGCTCAATATCCAGGTATGAAAGCCCATGTTTTCTGCCAAAGGCTTCCCGGCCATCTTCAAAATACTTGAGGTAATTGCCGTGCCATACAATGCCCAGGGCATCTGTTTCATTAAACCTTACCCTTGTTTCATGGGTAACGGTCAAATGTGATGGTTGCGTATCTCTATTGACCTTTGATTTCATTGTTAAGGTTTAGTTGCGGTCTTGAGCACACCTGAGGCAATAAGCTTTGTCCCCAGGTAAACTTCGGCATGGGACAACCGCATGCCCATGAACTCCTGGGTGACCTCCACCTGGGTTTCAAGGGTCTTGCCCATATGGGGAAGCTCATAGATTTCAAAATCCTTGATGCCGCCTATGTAGCCCACGGTGGGTTCATTGACCCCTTTTTTAACATGGCCGGTAAGCAGTGCGATGCTCTGCGCGATATGCTCTATGATACCGGCTTCGCTCAAGTGGCCTTTTTCAACAAATACATTTTCATGTCTTATGGTAAGTGCCGTCTTGATTTTCTTGCTGTCAAAATAGTCTAGTCTGTCCACCATGATCATAGGTTCCCGCTGGGGCAATAACTTCTGGATTTCTCTGGGATCAGTGATTGTCTTGATGGTCTGGCTCATCTATTGATTATTGGTTTGTTTTCCAAAAATCGTAATAATTAAACCATTGCAAAGGATATTTTTGCAAAATCTGCTCTAGATGGGTGCGATATTTGTCAAAAAGGTCGTTTTCGTCGCCAACTTTAAATGCCGCTTTTTTAGCATAAAGATTGTATTTTTTATATCCTCCACGCATAACATATACAAACAGGACGGGAACATTTAACTTGGCCCCGAGTAAAAAGGGACCGGCAGGGAACAATGCCTTTTTGCCCAGAAAATCACCCTCGAGGCATTTAGAGATGTTCATGAACCTATCTCCTGAAATACAGACGATTTCATTGCGCATCAGCGCAGCATTTATCTCAAAGATATGGGAGATATTATCTTCTACGAGTATGAAGTTAACCTCCGTTTTTTGCAGGTAATTATCCAGGTATTCCTTGATTTCCCTTTTTTCCCTATCGGTCACGATGAGGTTTACCGTGAGGGCTTTTTTAAGGGCGGCAAAGAAAAATTCTGAAAGTTGAAAATTACCCACGTGCGCACTTATCAGGAGGGCACCTTTTTTTTGCTCTAGGACCTTTTCTATCTCTTCACGACCGTCAAACGAGAAGCTGTACCATCTTTTAAGACCAGATGCAATCGCAAACTTGTCAATAAGTGACTGTCCAAAAACATAATACCCTCGATATACGTTGATCCAGCTCTTAAAATATGTATATCCCTGTCTTTTGTGCAGATAATAAAAAAGGGCCTTTACATTTTTGCGTGATGTAAAGCAAAAATATAGAACCACGGGATAGAGCAGGGTATAGGCAAAACGCAGGCCCAGCTTATGCATCAAGTATACATAGATCCTGTAACCCAGCACGCTGCCGCGCGATTTACCTTCCCATGGTGTTCCCAGTTCTTCCGGTTCTACCGTATCTAGGACACTGGGTTCCTGTGATTGTTTTTGAAGTGGTTTTTCTTGCAAATGCACTTGTTTCGGGGGATGAATTTAAAGATTTAGGTCTGGCTTTTGTCAAAATTTAACTGTTTCTAGGAATATAGCCCACCATTGATATTGATGACTTCGCCCGTGATATATGAAGCCTTTCCCGAAGCTAAAAAGCTGGCAAGGTCGGCCACTTCATCCACCGTGCCAAAACGGCCAGCGGGAATATGCTTGACCCATTGTTCTTCATCCATACCCGCGGTCATGTCAGTCTCTATGAAACCCGGGGCAATGGCATTTACCGTTACGTTGCGCTTTGCGATTTCCTGTGCAAGGGCCTTTGTGGCACCTATCATCGCGGCCTTTGCCGCAGAATAGTTGACCTGCCCGGGATTTCCCTTTAGGCCAGCCAGTGATACGATATTCACGATACGGCCGTACCGGTTTCTCAAAATATCCTTGAGCAGGGTGTTCGTGACATTGTAAAACCCATTAAGGCTGGTGTTGATGACATCATGCCAATCCTCTGGTTTCATCCACATAAAAAGCCCGTCGCGGGCTATGCCGGCATTGTTCACGATAACCTCAATGATGCCATCGGGATTTTCTTTTTTCCAGCTTTGCAGGCC
This sequence comes from Cytophagaceae bacterium, assembly GCA_002710685.1. GTDB lineage: Bacteria > Bacteroidota > Bacteroidia > Flavobacteriales > Flavobacteriaceae > Leeuwenhoekiella. The sequence goes on from PALD01000045.1 coordinate 20,870, forward strand.
GGTGGCAGTAGCAGCGGCATCCCCTACGTTAAACTGTAATATACTGGCCTTGCCTCCCGTAGATTCTATTGCCTTCACCGTTTCTTTGGCAGCAGTCCCATTACTGTTGTAATTGATAAGCACATGATAGTTGAGGTCACTGGCGATTTTAAGGGCAATTGCCCTACCTATACCCCGTGAACCGCCCGTAATGAGGGCAAATTTCTCTTTTTCTTTTTTCATAATTATTTGATTTTCATCAAAAAATCCTTGACCATGGCCAGTTTTTCATGCATGGGTTCATCTTCTTTAAATGTGGGGAATATCTCCCGGATGTCATCATGGATTTTTCTTGACCTTGAGGAGACCTTGTCCCGTACTGCAAGGAAATCAATGGCCTGCACGATGGTAACCATCTCAATGCTCATGATCTCAAATGCATTATCAATCACCTTTTTTGTCATTAGCGCGGCGTTTGTGCCCATGCTCACGATGTCCTGGTTGTCATTGTTGTTAGGTATGCTATGTACATACAAGGAAGTGGAAAGTGCCTGATTCTCGGCAGTGGTGGAAGTTGCCGTGAACTGAGCGCCCTGCATCCCAAAATTGAGCCCCAGTTCTCCCATGTTCACAAACGGTGGAAGGATATCGTTAAGTTTGGGGTTCAGTAGATAATTGAGCTGGCGCTCGGCCAGCATGCTCACTTTTGTCACCACGAGCTTGAGCTTGTCCATCTCCAGGGAGATATAATCCCCATGAAAATTACCGCCATGATAGACCTGTTGTTTTTCAACATCAACAATGGGGTTGTCGTTAGCAGAATTGATTTCTTCCAGCAGGGTTTTTTCAACGCTGTTCATGGTATCAAGCACGGGGCCCAGGATTTGTGGTACACAACGTATGGAATAATATTCCTGTACCTTTTCCTTAAATATGTTTTCCTTGTTGTGCCCAGAGTAGAGGTGGTGCTCCCGCTTTCGCGAAAGCGTGCTATCATGCAGGTGCTCGCGCATCATTTGTGCAATTTTTTGCTGGCCCTCATGTTTTTTTGCAGCGTTGAGCTCTATTGAGAGGTGGTCGTCATAGGCGTTGACTATTTCGGTGATCATGGTTGAGGCGGCAATAGACCAGTCGAGCAGTTTTTTTGCCATCAGGCTATTGACCATCCCCACGCCGCTCATCGCGCTGGTCCCGTTCATCAGGGCAAGGCCTTCCCGCAGGTGGATTTTCAGGGGTCGAAGGCCGTTTTCGGCAAAGGCATCCGCAGTTTTCTTTATTTTTTGATCATAGACCACGTGTGACTCGCCTATGAGCACCAGGGCAAGGTGTGCCAGTTGTACCAGGTCACCGCTGGCGCCCACGCCGCCATGCTCATAGATGACGGGCACGATGTTCTTGTTGAGCATCGCCGTCATAAGCTTCAATGCTTGTGGGTGAATCGCGCTCTTGCCCAGTGCTAATGAGTTGAGGCGTGCCAGCAGGGTTGCCTTTGCATAAAGTGCATTGAATTTATTGCCCATTCCCGTGGCATGGCTGCGTATAAGGTTGTATTGTAGCTGGTTGCGCTTCTCATCGCTAATGCGGTATTGCGCCATGGGGCCAAAACCGGTATTCACGCCATAAATCACCTTGTCTTCTGCAAATTGCTTAAGGAAGTCAAAGCTTTGTTGGGCCCGTTCAATAATTTTTTCATCCAGGTTGATGGGCTCGTCGTGTATGACGATTTTTACAAAATCGCTAAGGCTTAGATTGTCAGATAGGGTGGGCATTGATGAATTTGCTTTGATAAAAGTTTTGGGGTTTCTACTGCATAGATTTGCGCAAAGTAATTATTTTGGGCCTAATTAATTTGTATTCATAATAAACTTTTGACCACCGTGACCTCACATACTGATGTTCTCGTTATAGGGGCTGGGCCTTCGGGCTGTGTCGCTTCTGCCTATTTAAACAAAAAGGGGATTAAGGTTAAGGTGGTGGAGAAAAATCATTTTCCGCGGTTTGTCATTGGCGAAAGCCTACTGCCACGTTGCATGGAGCACTTTGAAGAAGCAGGTTTGCTGGACGTGTTGATGCAACAGGGCTATGAAATCAAGAGGGGGGCTCGCTTTACGCGAAATGAACAGGTGTGCGAATTCCACTTTGACGACAAGCACGGGGAAGGCTGGGACTGGACCTGGCAGGTGCCCCGGGCAGATTTTGATAATGTGCTTGCGCAGGAAGTGTTACGTCAAGGGGTTGATTTACAGTTTGGTGCCGCGGTAACGGGTGTTGCTTTTGATAAAATGGGTAATTCAAGCACGACCGTGCACCATGAAGACGGTACCACCGAAACAATTCACGCAAAATTCATCATAGATTCCAGTGGATGGGGGAGGGTGCTTCCCAGGATCTTGGACCTGGACAAGCCCAGTAAATTGCCCAGGCATTCTTCAATCTTTACCCACGTCAAGGATGAACTACGGCCAGCGGGTTTTGAAGGTTGCCGCATATCATTTGATATCCTTGATAAAGATACCTGGTTGTGGATCATACCTTTTTCTAACGGCATCACCAGTGTGGGCGTGGTGGGGGGCACGACGTTTTTTAATGGTCTTGTGGGCACAAATACCCAGGTTCTCCGGGAGCTATTGGCACGTTTTGACCGCTCCCGGGATAGGTTTGCCACAACTGATTTTCTTTTTGAACCGGTAATACTCAAAAATGTCGCACAGTCAGTAAAGCAAACCCACGGTAAGGGATTTGCCCTTACGGGAAACAGTGCAGAATTTCTTGATCCCGTTTTTTCATCTGGGGTGACCTTTGCAACAGAGTCTGGGTTACTTGCCGCAAAATTGATTGCCAAGGAACTCAATGGCGGTGCCATTGACTGGCAAAAAGATTACAGTGACTATATCTCTAGGGGAGTAGATGTATTTGCCACTTATGTAAAAGAATGGTATTCGGGCAATCTTCAAAAGCTTTTTTTTGCCCCAAATGTCAATGCTGATATCAAAAGACAGATTTGTGCAGTTCTTGCAGGTTATGTGTGGGATGAGACCAACCCATTTGTTACCAAGCACGATAGGGTGGTCAAGGCGCTGGCACATGTCATCAGCTTATAAAACATATATTGTTATCGATAATATACGCTATACCTAATTCTTAAAATTTTCACAAAGAAAATTTAACATTCTTAAAAATTATACGAAATGTTTTATTTTGGAGGTTGATCTGTTAAGCTGGGCGATTTTATTATTTTAAATAATATGATTTTCTTTGCTATCATCAAGATAATCTTCATAATCTATGCAACAACATATTACTGTGGGCATTGGGGCAAGTGCCGGAGGGCTACAGGCCTTGAGCAGTTTTTTTGATAATGTACCTTCAAACTCAAAATATTCATATGTTGTTGTTCAACATCTGTCCCCAGACCACAAGAGTCTAATGGGTGAGTTGCTTGCCAAGAGTACCACGATTCCCATAAAGGTGGTCGAGGAGGGCGAGGTGATGTATGGCAATCATATCTACCTCATACCTCCCAGCAAGATACTTACCATTGAAAATGGCAAGTTCATCCTCGAAGAAAAGCCCAGGGACAAACAGTTGTCACTTCCCATTGATCTATTTTTTAACTCCCTTGCCAGGGATTGTGGAGAGAATTGCGTTGCCATTGTTCTCAGCGGTACGGGCAGTGATGGCTCAAAGGGCATACGGTCCATCAAGGAGAAGGGGGGGCTGGTGCTGGTCCAGGATGTTGATCAGGCTAAGTTCAACGGGATGCCACAGAGTGCCATTGATACGGGTATAGTAGATAAGGTGCTCAAGGTAGAGCATATGTATGATGAGGTACGCGGGCACTTTGACACCAGTAGCGATTCTCCCTTTGGCAGTGATTTTAAGATAAACGAAGCAAAACTGGAAAACCTCCTGACCAGCCTAAAAAACATTTCAGGTATGGATTTTAGCCAGTATAAACGTGCGACACTCTTCCGTAGGATTGCACGTAGGATGAACACGCTAAAACTCAGTACCATTGAGGAGTATATAGATTACATCGGGCAAACCCCAGATGAAGGCCACTTGCTTTATGAAGAACTGCTCATAGGTGTCACACGTTTTTTTAGGGATAAGAAATTATGGGAGATACTTCAGGACAAGGTCGTGCCATCAATCGTGCGAAGAAAAAAAGATGATGATTTCATAAAGGTATGGGACGTGGGCTGTTGCAGTGGTGAAGAACCATATTCACTGGCCATGATGTTCCTGGAAGAAATCAAGAAACAAAACAAAAAGGTAACCCTAAAGATTTTTGCCACTGATATTGCTAAAAAGAGCCTTGAAACAGGAAGCAAGGGCATATACAAGCACAGTATTATTGATGATTTTCCTGATAAAAAATTCTCAAAATACTTTAAGGAAAACAAGAATAAGCTTCAGGTAACTGATGGATTACGGCAGAGCATAATATTTTCTCCACATAACATCATCAATGACCCACCCTTTAGAAACATGGACATGGTGATGTGCCGCAACCTGCTCATCTACCTGCAGCCCGAGCTGCAAGAAAGGGTGATGCAAATACTACATCATGGCCTGGGCGACCAGGGATATCTTGTATTGGGCGCAAGCGAGAACATAGGTGTTGATGATGGCAGGTTTGACATCATTGACCGCAAATGGAAGGTTTTTAAAAATACGCACTTCGTCAATAGGTTGCGATCAGATTTTTTTGAAAAAATGGGTAAATCCAGCAAGCCCAGGTATAGGATACCTGGATCAATCAAAACATCTAGCGACCCTGCCACGTTAAAGAACAGTTTTAAGGCAGAAATAGGTCAGGCAGTCATAGAGCAGTTTAATGCAACGAGTATACTTATTGATGAAGATCAAAATATCATTGAGGCCATGGGCTCCTTCTCAAAGTATGCCTCACTGCCACAATCAGGTTTTAGCACAAACCTCATAAGTATGCTGCCAGACTCCATGGAGACCGTGGTGCTCAATTCCATACGCCGGGCTGCGCGGTCTAACAATACGGTTTTTACAAAAAATATCAAGGTGACCTTAGAAGGAGGTAAAACCACCATCCTGGACCTTCTGGTAAAGCCCATACGCAAGGGTAGCAGCACGGCAAATAATTATATAATCACCATGATGGATGGTGAGCCGTCAGAAAATGAAATCCCCATCGTGGAGCATAAGGACTATGATACCTCTGCCCAAAACAGGATCAAGGACCTGGAAGATGAACTGAAGGCCACACAATTTGAGCTAAGCCAGGCCCTGGAAGAAGCTGAGACCAGCAATGAAGAACTACAGGCATCAAACGAGGAACTCCTGGCCTCAAATGAAGAATTGCAGAGCACTAACGAAGAACTACAGAGCGTTAATGAAGAATTACATACCGTTAACACTGAGCATATTCAAAAAATGGAAGACCTGGCCCTGCTCAATGCAGATATGGAAAACCTCCTGGACAGCTCTAAGATAGGCACGGTCTTTTTAGATAAAAACCTTATCATACGCAAGTTTACCCCAGCCATCAAAGAACATTTTAACCTGATGCGCCAAGACCTGGGAAGAAGCATAGAAAACTTTATATCAAACTTTGGCATCAAGCGCAGGCGCACCATAGTTGACAATGCAAAAAAAGTGATGGAGACAGGCATCCCCTTTGAAAAACGCATCGTCAGCAAGAGCGGTAAGCACTACATCCAGAGGATAACCCCGTTCATTGTGGGCAATGGCAAGGTAGATGGCACCGTCATAACCTTTGTGGATATCACAAAAGTGCACAGGAGCCAGGAACAATTGAGGCTCAGCGAGGAGAAGTTCAGGTCATTTTATGAAGATGACCCCGTCATGCACGTGAGTGTTGACCTCAACAGTGCAAAGGTGATAGATTGTAACAGGCTGTTTTCTGAAACGCTGGGACATGATGAAAAATCAAGGGTCATCGGGAGGTCAATCTTTGAGTTTTATGATGAGGACAGCAAGATAAGGTCAGCAGAATTCATTGATATGCTCAAGGCAAAAAAGAACATCAAGAACCAGATGATGACCCTTGTTGACGCTCAAGGCGAAAAAATTAGCGTCATCCTCAATTCAGGTGGTGTGGAGGATGAAAAGGGCAACATTGTACGCTCACGCTCAACCATGATGGACATTACCGAATTGAAACAGGTACAGGAAGAGCTGAAACAGCAAAAGGAAGACCTGGAACGCATCAACAAAGACCTGGAACAGTTTGTCTCAATCTGTTCACACGATTTGCAGGAGCCCTTGTCGACAATAAGGTTCAGTAGTGATTTTATAGTCAAGAAATACAGTGATGACCTCAATGAAAAGGCACGGGAATACCTGGGCTACATCCATAGCGCGGCAGGCAGGATGGCAAACCAAATCAAGGCCCTGTTAGAGCATAGCCGTATAGGTCAAAACCTAGAAAGGACCAAAGTGGATATACAAGAACTCGTCGAGGTCGTAAAATATGACCTTAACAGGAGTATCAAGGAGAAGGATGCCGTGCTCACCGTGGGCAAGATGCCCACGATACCAGCATATCAAACGGAGCTGCGGCTACTGTTTCAAAACCTGATCAGCAACGCGCTAAAATACTCCAGGGAAGGTATACCGCCCGTGGTGCGCATATCAGCCTTTAAAGACGATGGATCCTGGACCTTTGCCATTACTGACAACGGCAAGGGGATCAAAGAAGAAGATTTGTCTAGCATATTTCATATTTTCAGCAGGTCTTCAGATTCTGATAAATATGAAGGTACCGGCGTGGGGCTGGCACATTGTGAAAAAATCGTAAAACTCCATGAAGGTAAAATATGGGTGGATTCTCAATATGGTGTGGGAAGTACCTTTTACTTTAAAATCAAAGAATAAATGTCAAGCCCGTCACAGTTATATCCTAAAAAAGTTGATTTGACAAATTGCGATAAGGAGCCCATCCATATCCTGGGGAAGATCCAGGCGCATGGTGTACTTATGGTATGCGATTCCGCGAAAGCGGTAACACAGCATAGTGATAATATCGATATGATTTTTGGCGAAAGCCATAAAGACATCCTGGGCAGGAGCATCTGGGAACTTTTTAAAGCCGATGCTATGGAGAAGATTGAACTTTCCATTGCAAAGGGCAAGGCAAAATCAGTTGAAGTTAAGGTCAACGATAAAGAGTGGCTGTTGATAGGCCATGAGAACAAGGGGCATTACCTGCTGGAGTTTGAACCGCTGGATGAAGCGGCAAGTGCACTAGACCAGCAGCAAAACCTTTCTACCGTGGTTTCAGAACTCTCTGAGGCTGAAGATGGCTATGCCATGTGCAGGGCAACGGCCCGGTTGATCAAGGATTTTATGGGCTATGACCGGGTCATGGTCTACAGGTTTGATGCAGACTGGAACGGTACCGTGGTGGCTGAGGAGCGGGAAGATCACCTGGAGAGTTGGCTGGGATTGCATTATCCATCGACTGATATCCCACAGCAGGCCAGAAAATTGTTCCTTAGTCAGGGAGAGCGTATCATCGTGGATGTAAACGCCATGCCTGTGCCCATACTGCCACAGCTTTCTCCCATTGACAATGCACCACTTGACCTGTCAAACAGTGAGTTGAGGGCGGCTTCACCCATACACATTGAATACCTCAAGAACATGGGCGTGGGCGGCACATTAACGGCGGCCATAGTCACAAATGGTACCTTATGGGGCCTGATTGCCTGTCATCACTATTCACCTAAATTTCTCAATTACCATAAACGGCTGTATGTAAAATTTCTATCTCAGGTTTTTGCGGCTCAGCTGGTACTGCGGCAGTCAAACACGACCTTGCAGAAAATAAACAAGAGCAGTGATGTGCGTAGCAAACTTATAGAGCAGGTAAGCCACAACTGGGACCTTCATGGTGGCTTGATGGATGATGAGGTTACCATCCTGGATGTATGTGATGCCAGTGGTGCGGCACTCATCCTGGAAAACAAGATAAGCCTCATAGGCAAAACCCCGTCCCGGGAGGAGATACAATCACTAATAGCACACGTGCGTAACAATATTGAAGGAGATGTTTTTCATACATCGGAAATAGCAAGAAAATTACCTGAAGCATCTTCATATAAAGAAATGGCCTCTGGAGTGATGGCCATTTTTATGGGTATTGACAAGAAAAGGGGGGATGCCTTGATATGGTTTAAACCAGAAGTTTTACAGACCGTGACCTGGGCTGGCAATCCTGATAAGCCCATTGAAGACAACGGGGAGCGGTTATCACCCAGAAAGTCCTTTGAAAAATGGTCAGTTGAGCAAGCGGGAAAATCCATGCCCTGGGAAGACCATGAAGTGGCTGCTGCGGCGGCGCTCAAGAAGAGCATAAGCGACATCATCATTGAAAAGTATGAAGAGGTAAGGGAGCTCAACAACAAGCTTAAGAATGCGTATGCTGAGCTGGAGACCTTTAGCTACAGTATCTCCCATGACCTGCGCGCGCCCTTGCGCGGCATTGATGGTTTTGCACAGATTATCAAAGAAGATTATTTTGAATCTCTTGACACCTATGGTAAAAATGCCATTGAGACCATCATCAAGTCTGCACAGTCCATGAACGTGCTTATTGACGATATCCTAGAATTTTCTAGCTTGAGCCAGAAGAAGCCCAAAAGGCAAAAACTGGAGATGGATAAGATGGTCAAAGAAGCGCTAGACCTTGTACAGCATCAAGCAGATTATCCCAGGACGATGATAAAGGTTGAGCCTGACCTACCTTCCTTTGAAGGAGATAGGTCATTGATAATCCAGCTGCTCACAAACTTGATTGTCAATGCGCTTAAATATTCTTCAAAAAAGGAAAATCCACAGGTTATAATAGGCCATAATGATAATGGATATTTCGTAAAGGATAATGGGATTGGTTTTAAAAAGGAACATGCAAAAAAAATCTTTGGTATCTTTCACCGCTTGGCGGGTACTGATTTTCAAGGGTCAGGAATAGGCCTTGCAATTGCTGAGCGTGTGGTGCAAAAGCATGATGGCAGGATATGGGCAGAAGGTTCACCGGGCAATGGCGCGGTCTTCTATTTTACATTGAACCAGCAAGAACATCAATAAAAAGTGGGATTGACAGCAATCAACTGCTGGATTTTTAATAAAATTGTCGCATGAGTACAGATTTGATCAAGATATTACTGGTTGAGGACAATCCTTCTGATGAGGAGCTTATTAAAAGACAGATTGGCAAGACCGGTTTCAATACAGATGTGAAAGTTGCCTGTGACCTGGATAGCATCAAGCATATCATTGATGAGAATACCATGGATATCGTTATTTCAGATTATAACCTGCCAGAGTGTACCGGCCTTGATGTACTAGAACTCATAAAACAAATTTCACCGTTCACAAAATTCATCTTTGTAACAGGCACATTGCAGGATGAAGAACTTGCTGCCGAAACCATCCTGAATGGTGCATCCGGTTACATGCTCAAGAACAACATAAATCAGTTGCATACCAAGCTTGTTCCTCATTTTGAGGCCATAAAAAAACATACCGAGGTCATGAATCCAGTGCGCGAACGCATCAACAAGAGCAAGAAACTGGTAAGTGAGATTGAAGATTTTCTTGAGAATTTTTCTAAAGAAAACCTCGCCCACCGCGAAGGAATCGAGAAGATAAAAAAGGAAATAGAACGCATGAAACAGCAAAATGATCTTAAAAAACCTAGCTGAAGAAACAAGGCCCATACATGAAAAAGTAGAACGTGAAAACGTTGCTTCAAAGATCATGGACCACACAATCTCGCTTTATCAATACGGTAAATTACTGGTGGATAATTATATAGCGTATTCTACATTAGAAGCCTATGTGCTTGCGCATAAAGCTAAGCTACCACATGTCCTGCTGCCATTTGTGGGAGAGGATAAGTCCACCGCCCTGATGCACGATTTGAACAACCTGCATGAAACCCTGCCAGAAACCTACCCATTCAACCCTGTTGACAATAGCTGGCCAGCACTCGCAGGGATGATTTATGTCATGGAGGGGAGCATGCTGGGAGGTATGCTCATGGCAAAAAACATAAAGCAATGTCCCAGTCTTGCAAATCTTGGAGAACAGTATTTTTTTACGGGGGATACTGCCTCAAAGGCCACAAGATGGAAGCAATTTAAAGAGGTCATGGGTTCAATAGGTTTTGATGAAGCTCAAACGCGGTCAGCCATTACGGGAGCAAAGGAGGCCTTTGCATATTTTGAGACGGTCTATGCCCGGGGAAGCAGCCGCTAGGCCTTCTTGCAAAAGAGGACCACGGGTTTGTCCCGCAGGTCTGTGGTAAAAAAGACATAATCGTCGCCACCATCCTTCACCTTGAATTTTTGACGTACCTGCTCCACGGTAAGTTTAAAGTTTCTGGTGGTGATATTAGCTTTCTTGCCCTTGAGCCTTCGGGATATGGCTTTCGCCGAAAAGGCAACGACCTCCTCAACCTCAAACCTCCTTCCAGGAAATTCAATACAGGAATCGCTGGTGTACAGGTGTGAATTCTTATGTAGTTTTTGCAGCCCATACGCTTCTCCCACATAATCAAACATCCCACTTTTCATCACTGCGGCATTGGGCTCGTACACGTAGTTTTTTGGGGTGTCCAGTTCTGCAATCGCAGCCGCGGCCAGCGCATAGGGCATTTTAAATTCTTCTAATCCACTTGCCGTGATATTATAGGTTTCAAGGTGCAGGCCCGTGGCCGTGGGATCAATCAGAAAGAGGAGTTCCTTGACCTCATTGTGCAGTGCGACAATAAATACCTTGGCCACATGTGCCAGTTCATTGAGGGCACTTGTGATATCCAGGATGGGGCTTGTCTTTATCAAGATTTTTTTGGCTTTCGCCAAAAGAAATCCCATATGTTCGGGCACGTTGGGTTCACAGTCTTTCAACATGAAGACCTTGCCCTTGACATTGCTTCTTCGGGAGGGGTCAATATAGATTGCATCATAGTATTTTTGGCCTTGAGCCATATAATCCATGGCATCGCCTTGATGCAGGTCAATATTCTTTGCACCCAGTACTTTGAGGTTGTGGCGGGCAATTTCAAACAGGGCCGCGTTGAGCTCGCAATATGTCACGCTTGAGAATTGCTTTGCAAAAAAATAAGCGTCAACCCCCAGGCCGCCGGTCATGTCCAGCAAGGTGGCGCCTTGCACAAACGTGCTCTTCAACATTGCGGTGGCAGCTGAGGATGCTTGCTCCAGATTGACCTTGGGAGGAAAATAGATGCCATTACCCGCATACCATTCCGGTAGTTTTTTCTTTGTTTTTTTACGGCCTTCAACCTGCTGGGCAAGTTCCTGGGGCGTGATGTCCTTAAATGGGCTTCCAGATAATATCAGGCGGGCAATGTCAACATTTTCATTGTCCTTGATAAATTGTTGTACTTCAGGATTTAGCAGGTGGAGGTTCAAACCGGGCTAGAGGTTTTTGGTAAGCTTGCGCACTATTTTATATTCAGATAAAAACTCTTTTGACACAACTTTTATTGCCGTGTAGGTAGGAACGGCAACCACCATGCCCAGGATGCCAAAAAGTGTTCCTGCTATGATGATGACAAGAAAAATCTCCAGCGGGTGCGATTTTACGCTATTGCCAAAAATCAATGGCTGCAGGATAAAGTTGTCTATAAGCTGAGCGATGCAATATCCTATGAACACGTAGATGAGCTTAGGTAAGATCACGGCTTCCCAGTCTTCCATAAAATAACCGGAAATCACCAGTATCATCATGAGGAAGCCCCCCACTGTGGGACCTATGTAGGGCACCACGTTGAGCATGGCGCAAAACAGTGCAATGGCAAACGCATTGGGTATCTGAAAGCTGAAAAGCAGGATGCTGTACAGTATAAAAAGAATAAGCAACTGGCAGAAAATCCCTATGAAGTAGCGGGATAGTAGATGTTTTGTCTTGTCAAAGACGCCTTTAAAGCGTTCTTCTTCACCTTTGTTTGCAAAAGCTAAAAAAGTATCCAGGAGCAACCTGCTGTCCTTGAGGAAAAAGAAGGAAATAAAGATTACCGAGAGCAGCCCCACCACCATGGAACTCATGTTGCCCAGCAGGCTGTTTATGGCCATGGGTATGACGGAGATATCAAAGTTCCTTATAAATTCTGACTGTCGCAGCCCCTCGATAAGTGTTACTTGATCTACACCCAGTGACCGTGACAATTCTACATTGAGCCTATTGACATTGTGTTTTACCTCTTCAAAATTAATGTGGCTGAGGTGTTCTCCTTGATCAATAAGTATGGGTATGAAAAGGCTTAATATACCGGCAATTACAAGTATGACGATAAGTATGGTGCTTATCGCGGCACCGGCATCGTTGAATTTCAACCTGTATTTTAAAAAATTTACAATGGGCCTGCCAATGAGCGAGATGACCGCGGCGATGATCACAAAGGCAATGACCGCTTGAAGTTCATATAGCAGCCACAGCAAGAGGACAATGCCCACGATGATCCCCACCGCGCGGAGGATACCATTGGCAATGATTTTTGATTTGGGGTCAATTAACATGGATGATCAATTTTCAAAAGCGTATTTAATAATGTTAGCACCCATTCTTAGTGCCTTGAGGCGTACTTCTTCAGGGTCGTTGTGCACCTCTGCTGTCTCCCATCCATCGCCTATATCACTTTCTGTGGTGTAGAGTATAACGAGCCTACCGTCTTTAAAAAGCCCATAGGCCTGAGGTCTTAGGCCATCGTGTTCATGGATTTTTGGCAATCCTTCAGGAAAGCTGTAAGCCGTTGAAAATATGGGGTGGTTTGCCGGTAGTTCCCTCAGTTCTTCATCTGGGAAAATCTTTTTAAGTTCACCGCGTATGAATTTATCCAATCCATAATTATCGTCAATATGTAAAAAGCCGCCGCTTTCAAGATAACTTTTGAGGTTTGCGACCGCATCAGGCGAAAAAAACACATTGCCATGCCCCGTCATGTGCACAAAGGGGTATTGCATGATCCCCACATCAGTAGTGGAGACCGTTGCAGGTTTTGTAGCAAGTGCCGTACCAATGTTTTGATTGCAGAACTTGACCAGGTTGGGCAGCGCCGTGGGGTTTGCATACCAGTCACCACCACCTTCATATTGCAAAAGTGCAATCTCCTGCGACCTGCAAAAAAGGCCGGTAAAAACCAGTATCACAAAAAGGAAAAAGCTCCTCAAGGGTATTTTTTTAATATTGAACGAATGTAAAGTTTTTAGGGCAAAACCCCTATTTTTTAATAGTATCTGTTAATATTTATTCTGGCTTGCGCCAAAACTACTCAGCTGCGAGAACCTCTTTTTGCCTTGAGCAAAATGCTGCCAAATGACAGAATTGAGGATATAATACCGGGTATCGCGGGCATGTATTTTCCGTTGTTTTTTAAGGGTGTTGAAGTGTGTATAAAAACTCATGTGTGCCTTTAATATTGCAAAAAAATGACCAGGCCTGCCCTGAAGCAGGAACTGGAAAGCAGCGACGCCGTCAAGGAGCATCCTTTTAAAAATTCTGGCGTAAGCCTTAAAACCAGTAACGTTTTTGAGCAATGAAAACAGCGAATTCCTAAAGTTGTAGAATGTCTTCTTGGGATTCATTGTTTGCAAGGTCGCGCCCCCCACATGATACACTTTTGAAGTGCCAATGCATTGTATGGAGTAACCCAGGTTCTTGATGCGCCAGCAAAGATCAATCTCTTCCTGATGCGCAAAATAGAGTTCATCCAGTTTTCCCGCTTTCGCGAAAACGTCTCTGGTCACCGCAAGACAAGCCCCGCTCGCCCAGAATATTTCAGCATCCTCATCATACTGACCTTTATCTTTTTCTAGTTCCTGAAAAATGCGTCCACGGCAAAAAGGATAACCCAACTTGTCCAGATAACCACCCGCGGCACCGGCATATTCAAAATAGTCCTTGTTTTTATAATCCAGGATTTTGGGCTGTGCCGCGCCTAGGTTCTTGTCTTTTTCAAAGGCATTTATAATTGGCGCAAGCCAACCTGCTGGCGTTTCAATATCGCTGTTAAGCAGGATGAATAGGTCTTCGGTTAGATGCTCCAGCGCGTTATTATAGCCTTTTGCATAACCGCCATTCACTGCGTTTTGAATCACGCCAACTTCAGGAAAATCACTTTTTACAAATGCGACGGAATCATCTGTAGAGGCATTGTCCGCAACGTAGATATTTGCGCCGGGACTGTTGGCCACCACACTGGGAAGAAATTTTTCCAGCAGGGATTTACCGTTCCAGTTGAGTATGACGATGGCGGTTTTCACAGGTGCAATTTACAGGGAATAAGCGGGAATTTCACGTAAGAAGTTGTATTTGCCGTTCTCATAATCCATCTGGCAAAAGTAATGTTCCAGTCCGTTTGTGATCATGAGGAAAGTAGCATCCGTTTTTAAATTGTACCGCGCAACCTGGTCAAAGGTTTCCTGGGTGATTTTTACCTTGGGCGCTTTACACTCCACGATAAGGTGGATGCTTCCGTTGCTGTTAAAAACCACGATGTCGTAGCGTTTTTTGGTCCCGTTCAGCAGGATTTCCTTCTCCACATTGATCAATGAAAGTGGATATCCCAGGCTTTCATTGAGATATTTTACCGTGTGCGCACGTACCCATTCTTCCGGCGTAAGCCGCACAAACTTTTTACGGATCGTGTCAAAGATGAGGGTTTTATTTTCGCTATTTTTGAGCCTAAACGAGTAGGCAGGAAAATTGAGTTTCTGCATCGTTTCAAAAGTACAGAAGTTTTGGAAGAAGCCGCACAGATAGTTAACGACATCAAGAAAGGAAATATCAAACCCATCTATCTTTTAATGGGCGAAGAGGCGTATTTTATTGACAAGATTGCCGATTATATTGATGATAACCTGCTCAGCGAAGAAGAAAAAGGCTTTAACCAGATGACGCTGTATGGTCGTGATGTAAGTATGGAGGATGTTGTGGCACAGGCCAAGAGATACCCCATGATGGCAGAGCGCCAAGTGGTGATCGTTAAGGAAGCGCAAGACTTGTCCCGTCAAATAGATAAGCTTGAGGCTTACGCCGAAAACCCGCAGCCTACAACAGTTCTTGTGATTTGCTACAAATACAAAAAAGTTGATGGCCGCAAAAAAGTGTTGAAGCACATTCGCAAGAACGGATTGGTTTTTGAAAGTAAAAAGCTCTATGAAAATCAAGTAGGTGACTGGATACGGCGGGTGATGAGCGGAAAAGGGTATAAAGTTGACCCCAAAGCGGCATATATGCTCGTGGAATTTTTAGGGACTGATCTTGCCAAAATCAATAACGAGTTAGAGAAGTTAATGCTCATCATGCCCAAAGGGTCTACCATAACTCCCCTTGCCATTGAAGAAAACATAGGGATCAGTAAAGACTTCAACAATTTTGAACTGCGCAGGGCGGTGGGGGAGCACGACGTGGTAAAAGCGCACCGCATCATCAATTATTTTGCCCAAAACCCCAAGGATAACCCCACGGTGGTGACCATTGCGCTGCTCTTTGGTTTCTTTCAAAATGTGATGACCTATCACGGGTTGCCCAGCAAGGATAAAGGCTCGGTGGCCAAAGCGCTAAAAGTGAATCCGTTTTTTGTGGGTGAATATGTGACAGCCGCAAAACACTATCCCATGAAAAAAGTGAGCCAGGTAATCAACCTGCTGCGGGATGCTGATGTAAAAAGCAAAGGGGTGGGTGCTGCAAATCTTGCACAAGGTGATTTATTAAAGGAGTTGCTGGTGAGGATTATGAATTAAAGGAAAATGGAAATCTGGAAATTAGAAAGTAGAGTTATACAAGTGACGAGTGACGAGTGATGAATGACGAGTTTTCTTGACTCCATTTGCTAATTATCATATTTGCTAATTGTTTAATTGATTATTGGTTCTCGATACAATTTTCCAGCTTTTCAATCTGAAAAACCACTCAAACTGACATTAGGGATTCAATAGCTGATAGAAAATCTATAATATTTCCTTTAAATCTTGTCTACCAACAATTGCCATTATTTCAATTTTCTCATCACCTATTTTAAAATAAATACTATCCACTCCGCAAACGCATCGCCGGTATCCTTTGACAATATGATCAACAGACTCAAATGAAAAAAGGATTTTTAGCAATAGCTTCAAAATAATCAAAGAAGCTGTAGAAATATTTATCGGCTTGCTGCATGCCAAACCTCTGAATACCGTATTGGTGAATTCTAATCAAGTCTTCTTTAGCGACATTGCTTAGAATATAATTAGCCATTAAGTAATGCTTTTGACTGTTTTAATATTTCTTCTTTAGAATTATCTGTGAAACCGCTAGCTTCCGCTTTTGCAAGTTTTGCTCTCAGCCAGTCCACTTCGGCTTGCTGTTTTCTTGCTTGTCTAATGAGGTCGTTGACAAGTTCACTTTTGCTAGAATATTCTTTGCTGTCCAGTTGTTCTTTTAACCAAGCGTCATTAGGTTCTGTAATAGAAATGCTTTGTCGTGCCATGAAAGATTATTTGATGTAAATATACACCAAAAACGCACCAGATTGAAATTTACGAATGATGAATGATGAATGACGAATGACGAGTTTGTTTAGTTCTCGATACAATTTTCCAGATTTACAATCTAGAAAATCACTCGAACTGACAGAAGAGATTCATTCGCTAATTATCAAATAGGCTAATTAACCAACTAACTATTCTTCATTCACAAAAGCGGCATAACTTGTGGCAACCACCGCAGCGGTTTCCGTGCGCAATCTTGATTCTCCCAGGGTTACCGGTTCAAAACCTTTGGCTTTAGCCAGATTGATTTCTTCCGAAGAAAAATCACCTTCTGGACCTATTAGAATGAGGATTTTGTTTTTTGGCGCAAGCCTGTTTTTTAAAGAAAAGCGTTGCTGGCCTTCTTCACAATGTGCGATGAATTTCTGGTCATAATCGCTAAAATCCCGTGCACAAAATTCCTTGAACGGGATTTCCTCATCCAGTTTCGGCATATAGGCTTTAAGCGACTGCTTCATGGCGCTTTGCAAGATGCGGTCATAGCGGTCGTTCTTGATGACCTTGCGCTCGCTGTGATCACAGATTATGGGCGTGACATGGTCCAGGCCTATTTCGGTGGCTTTCTCGAGGAACCATTCATAACGGTCATTGAGTTTTGTGGGCGCGACCGCCATGTGTATAAAGTATTCATGCTTTTTTTGCGCTTCCGCGGAAACAATTTTAGCAGCACATTTACTTGGGCTGGGCACGGTAATCTCTACCTGAAAAAAGTACCCCTTCCCATTGGTGACATCCAGAATATCGCCGGTTTTTTTACGCAGCACTTTTATGATATGCTTGCTCTCGTCCTTGGGGAAAATAACCTCCTGGTCGTTAGCTTCAATCTCTGGATGGTAAAAAAGTTGCATGCTTAGATTTTGAGACGTGCGGTTGCGGTGACGTTATTTTCCGTGTAGCCTTTTTGGGGAAAATCGTCTTGAATGTATTTAAGATAGCCCACAATGCCTATCATCGCAGCATTGTCTGTGGTATATTCAAACTTGGGCACATAGGTTTTCCAGCCCCATTTGGCCTCAGCTTCTTTTAGCGCTTTTCGTATTCCGCTATTCGCGGAAACGCCACCACCTATGGCCACCTGGTTGATACCGGTTTGCTTGACGGCTTTTTTCAGTTTGTCCATCACGATATTGATGATGGTATATTGAATTGAGGCGCAAATGTCCCTTAAATTCTTCTCGATAAAATCAGGGTCCTTTTGTGTCTCTCGCTGCACAAAATAGAGGATGGAGGTCTTTAGGCCGCTAAAGCTAAAGTTGAGTCCGTCAATCTTGGGCTTGGGAAATTTAAATGCCGTGGGGTTTCCTTCACCGGCCAGTTTATCAACAAGGGGGCCTCCAGGATAGGGCATGCCCAGGATTTTTGCGCTCTTGTCATACGCTTCGCCAATGGCATCATCCAGCGTTTGACCTATGACTTCCATCTTAAAATAGTCATCCACACGCACGATTTGTGTATGCCCGCCAGAAATGGTCATCGCCAGAAAAGGAAAAGTAGGTTTGTCAAAACCTTCTTCAGTTATAAAATGTGCCAAAATATGTGCCTGCATATGGTTCACATCAATCAATGGAATATCAAGGCCCATGGCAAATGATTTTGCAAAACTTGTGCCCACGAGGAGGCTTCCCATGAGTCCGGGCCCGCTGGTAAACGCCACGGCATTCAACTCATCTTTAGTGATGCCGGCTTCTTTTAGAGCCTCGTGGACCACGGGTACGATATTCTGTTGATGCGCACGTGAGGCAAGCTCAGGAACAACACCGCCATATTTGCGGTGAACTTCTTGACCGGCCACAACATTGCTCAACTTTGTGTCGTTATGAAGCACAGCGGCAGCAGTGTCATCACAAGAAGATTCAATGGCGAGGATGTAGGTATTATTTTCTGGCATAAAATAAGCCGTAGTTATGTACTTTTACGGTCGGCGAGCAAAGTTAAAACTAAAAAGCGTATCAAAAAATTCGGTAAAATACTAAGAAGGGTCCTTCTTGTGCTTATAGGGCTGTTTGTGCTGCTCGTCATCATCTTTTCCATTCCTGCCGTTCAGACCTTTGTTGCCAAGAAAGTCACGGATTCAATCAACGATACCTATGGCACTTCAATACAGGTTGAGGGCATCCGCTTAAAATATAACGGCAAAGTTGCCCTGAACAGGGTCTATATCCAGGACCATCATCAAGATACCCTTATTTATTCTGAAACCACCGAAACAAGCCTGCTTAGCTTTAAGTCAATCTTTAACAACAAGCTTGACCTGGGGCCCGTGCTTTTTAAAAACGCCAGGTTTTTTATCAAGAAATATAAGGATGAAGAGAATGATAACCTGTATATATTTTCCCAAAAGTTCAACACGGGCAAGAAGTCAACCTCGGTCTTTGAACTCAAGGCAGATTATGTGGAGATGCAGGATTCACACTTCAGGTTTCAGGATGAAAACCTGGACAATCCAGATGTTGTAGATTACATAGACCTGCACCTCGAGGCCGAGGACCTGGATATTTATGGTGATGAAGTAAGGGCCCAGGTTCATGACCTGCAGTTTGATGCAGATAGGAGTTATAAGCTTAGGGGGCTTTCGGGTAAATTTTTATATACACCAGAGGCCATGGAGCTTGAGGATATGGTGCTCAAGGCCCCCCAAAGTGAAATAAAGGGTTCGCTGCACCTTAATATTGCTGATGACGCTTTCGCGGATTTTAACAACCGTGTGGTCTTTGACTTCAAGGTTGAAGAAGCAAATATATCAACCACTGACCTGAAAACCCTCTATGAAGAATTTGGCGCAAGCCAAAACATAAATTTCTCAGGTCAACTGGATGGTACGCTCAATGATTTTAAGGTCTCAGGCCTGGATATGCAGGGTCTGGGCGTGAGCAGGATAAATGGTGACATCAGGTTTCAAAACCTGCTGGGCGATGATAATACATTCAAGATCACGGGAGATTATAGCCAGCTACAAACCAGTTATGATGACTTGATCAGGCTGTTGCCAAATATTCTCAAACCTGCCCTGCCCGTTGCGCTGAAGGATGTGGGGGCGGCAAACCTACGGGGGCGCGGTACCGTGACACAAAATTCGGTCTATATAAAGGCGGATATCAACACCTCCATGGGCGAGCTGGTCGCTGATATGAACATGGATAATACCAGCAATGCAAAGAACGTGACTTACCGCGGGAAGGTCCAGGCCTTTAACTTTAACGTGGGCAAGCTTCTCGATGTCAAGAAACTGGGAGAGACCAGTTTTAACCTTGAGTTCAATGGGGCTGGTTTTGAGCAGGAAAGTCTCAATACCCGCATACGCGGAAACATCACGAGCCTGGCATACAACAAGTATAACTATAGGGATATTGCGGTTTCGGGCAATTTTAAAAGCCCTGTTTTTGACGGGCGCATCCAGATCAGTGATCCTAATGCCACGGCAGATTTTAATGGTATTGCAGACCTCTCCAGCGATATCAACAATTATGATTTTACGGCCTACATAGATTATCTAGACCTAGCGAAGCTCAACTTTTTAAAAGACAGTACGGCCGTTCTCAAGGGGCGCGTGGTGATGAACATTACCGGCAAGAACATCGATGATGCGGCCGGAAGGATACAGTTTGACAACGCGAGTTTTCAAAACGAGAACGAACTTTATGAATTTACTGACTTTAGGGTGGTCTCCACCTTTGACGATAACAACATCAGGACGATAGAGATCAATTCGCCAGATATCATAAGCGGTGAGATGCGGGGCAATTTCAGGATGGGGGACCTGGGTTCGCTCTTTAGAAATGCCATAGGCAGTTTATATACAAATTATGAACCTGAGGTGATCACGACAGACCAGTTCATGGAGTTTGATTTTAATATCTACAGCAAGATTGTTGAGGTGCTTGTGCCACAGGTAAAACTGGAGCCCGAGACTTTTATACGCGGTAAGGTGGTCTCAGATGATTCAGAGTTTAAGCTCAACTTTAGATCACCACAAATCGAGGCCTTTGGCATCCTGGCCCAAAAGATAAACATACAGGTAGATAACAAGAACCCACTGTTCAACACCTTTGTGGAAGCTGACAGTATAGGCAGCGGTATCTATGGTGTTTCAGATTTCAACTTGATCAATGTGACCTTAAAGGATACACTGTTCATGCGCTCAGAGTTTAAGGGTGGGCCCAAAAAAGAAGACACCTATGACCTAAGCTTTTACCACACCATCAATGAAGATAACCAGTCAGTGGTTGGTTTTCGCCGTTCAGGCTTAAACTTCAAGAACAACCAGTGGTACCTCAATGAGGCAAACGATAACAGGAACAGGATTGTTTTTGACAACAATTTTGAAGAATTTGATATTGAAGAATTCATGCTCACCCATGACAATGAAGAAATAAGCCTCCAGGGCGTGATACGCGATTCTACCTATAAGGATATCAAGGCAAGGTTCAATAAAGTGCGGCTCTCGCACATAACGCCATACATAGACAGCCTTGACCTTGCGGGAGAGGTCAATGGCAACCTGGACCTTTTGCAAGAAAATGGTGCGTACCTTCCCGTTAGCAACCTCGTGATAGACAGTTTTGCCGTCAACGATATCACCCTGGGCCGTTTAGACCTTAAGGTTGAAGGCAATGAAAGCCTGACCAACTATGATATAGACACGCGCCTGGTAAGCGATGGTTTTGAATCACTGGGGGCAACGGGCAATATCAATGTAACCCAGGATGCCCCATCCATAGATATGGATGTCAATCTAAGAAGGTTAAACATGGCGGCTTTTAGTCCGCTGGGGGGTATAGTGCTCAGTGATATACGGGGCTTGGCCAGTGGCCGGGCAAAGGTAACGGGCGATTATAGAAACCCCAGTATTGATGGCGAATTGCTCTTGCGCAACGCAGGCCTTAGGGTTCCCTATCTCAATACAGATTATGATTTTAGGGGCACAGCCCGGGTGGAGCTCAATGAGCAACAGTTTAAGTTCATCCCCATAGAACTGGAAGATACCAAGTATCAAACCCGGGGAACACTTTCAGGAACCATAAGCCATCGCGCCTTTAGGGACTGGAACCTGGACCTGGATATCAATACAGATAGGATGCTGGTGCTTGATACTGAAAAAGATGAATTTTCACTCTACTATGGTACTGCATTTATAAGTGGAGAAGCAAAGATTGCAGGGCCCGCCGATGAACTAGTGATCGACGTGGTGGCCACTACTGAAAAAGGAACGGTGTTTAATGTACCGCTTGATGATACTGAATCCTTTGGGGATGATAGTGTCATCTACTTTTTAAGTCCAGAGGAAAAGGCAGCGCGCCTGGCCGGTGAGGAAATTAAAATCAATGAGGTCAAGGGGCTGGAGCTTAACTTTGACCTCGAGGTAACCCGGGATGCCCTGGTGGAAATCGTGGTTGACCCCATAAACGGAAGCACCCTACGGGGCAGGGGAGCGGGATTCCTACTTATACAGATCAATACAAACGGCAAGTTCAATATGTTTGGTGACTTTACTCCCTATGAGGGGAGCTTCAACTTTCGCTATAGCGGAGTGGTTCAAAAACAGTTTGATATCCTGCCACAGGGTAGTATCGTGTGGGATGGTGACCCAGAACAGGCCTTGCTTGATATAAGTGCTGCTTACAGGGCACAGGCAAATCCCGCGGTATTGCTTGAAAACCCGTCCATTAACCGTAAGATACCCGTGGATGTGATCATCAATCTTGATGGTAACCTCATACAGCCAGATATTACGTTTGACTTTAATTTTCCCAATGCAAGCTCTACGGTGACGGCAGAGCTTGAATACAGGCTGGATGACCGGGCAACACGTGAATATCAAGCTTTCTCATTGATTACCCAGAATACGTTCTATACCCAGAACATTGATGCGGCAACCGTTGCCACGGGCAACCTTATAGAAACCGCATCAGGAATATTTAATCAAATCCTCTCTGACGAAGATGGTAAGTTTACCGTGGGGCTGGATTATGTACAGGCAGATAGGTCACCAGACCTGCAGACATCTGGAAGGTTTGGCTTTACCCTCTCCACACAGATTTCTAACAAGGTTATCATCAATGGTAAAGTGGGCGTCCCCACCGGTGGGGTAACAGAATCTGCCGTTGTGGGCGATGTGGAGATAAGCTTCCTGCTCAATGAAGATGGTACGCTCAGGGCAACAATCTTCAACCGGCAAACTGATTTTCAGTTCATAGGTGAGCAAATAGGGTACACACAAGGAGCTGGCCTAACCTATTCAGTAGACTTTAACAGCCTTAAGGACCTGTTTCAAAAAATACTTCAGGGCAAGGCGAGGAGGGTTGAAGAAGATGAGCTGGAATTTGTGCCTGCAGACTCAGAAATACCCTACGACGGACCACAAAACTTTAATTGAGAGATCCCTTGTGCTTAACTTTGGCTTAAAGCCAAAAAAAGGGCCGATCCCCACATTCACAATTTACCCCCATCATTTTTTTTGATACGTTAAAATGGGCTTATTCAGATTAAGAAATCATGAATTTTTCAACAATGAAAAAAATATTTGTTAACGAAAACGATTGATTTTATGAATACCTGGAAATTACCTCCAATGCACCATTGAAAATTCAATTCAATTACTATTTTTACCTGCCTTATTTCAAAAAATGAGTAAAAAAATTAAGAAAATAGCGGTTTTGACTTCTGGGGGAGATTCTCCAGGGATGAATGCTGCCGTTAGATCGGTTGTACGTACGTGTGCATATCACAATATAGAATGCCTAGGGGTTTATCGTGGCTATGAGGGTCTTATTGATTCAGATTTTGAGCCCATGAACGCCCGTAGTGTTAGGGACATCATAAACAGGGGGGGCACCATATTGAAATCTGCCCGTTCTAAACGTTTTATGACCCCAGAAGGCAGAAAGGTGGCCCACGATAACCTGGTCAGGGAAGGCGTGGATGCCATGGTGCTCATAGGAGGTGATGGTACATTTACCGGTGGCCTTGTGTTTAACAGGGAATATGACTTCCCCGTGATGGGAATCCCAGGGACCATAGACAATGACATTGCCGGTACTGATTTTACACTGGGCTATGACACGGCACTCAACACGGCCGTTGAGGCAATTGATAAAATAAGGGATACGGCAAGTTCACACAACAGGCTCTTCTTTATCGAGGTAATGGGGCGCGACGTGGGCCATATCGCATTAAATGCAGGTATAGGCGCAGGTGCTGAGCAAATCATGATCCCAGAAGAAAGCATAGGCATAGAACGCCTGCTGGAATCCCTTGAACGTAGCCGTAAAAGCGGTAAACTTTCAAGCATCGTCATCGTTGCCGAAGGGGACAAGACCGGTAAGAACGTCTTTGAGCTCAAGGATTATATCGATGACCTAGATCAAGGATATGATGTACGCGTCATGGTCCTGGGACACATGCAACGTGGTGGTTCGCCCACCTGTTTTGACAGGGTACTGGCAAGCCGTATGGGTGTTAAGGCCGTTGAGAGCCTTATGGAGGGAAAGAGCAACTTCATGGTAGGTACTGTCCATGATAAGATGACCCTGTGCCCCATTGATGAAGCCCTGAAGGGAGAATCAAAAATCAACAAAGAATTAATACGGGTGTCTGAAATAATGACTACTTAAATTTTAATAATTAAAACAAACCAAAAGAATGGCAAATTTAAAATTGGGAATAAACGGTTTTGGACGCATAGGTAGAATTGTGTTCAGGGCTACTGTAAAAAGAGATAACGTAGATGTTGTTGCAATCAATGACCTGCTTGATGTAGAGCACTTGGCCTACTTGCTAAAGTATGACTCTGTTCACGGGCACTTTGATGGCACTGTCGAAGTAAAGGACGGTAACCTTGTTGTAGATGGTAAAACCGTACGTGTAACAGCAGAGCGTGACCCTAAAAACCTAAAATGGGATGAAGCAGGTGTTGACGTTGTTGCAGAGTGCACAGGTATCTTTACCACACTTGACACGGCACAATATCACCTGGATGCAGGGGCTAAAAAAGTAGTTATATCTGCTCCATCTAAGGATGCACCCATGTTTGTAATGGGCGTGAACCATAAAGAAGCAAAAGCTGACCAGCACATCGTGTCAAATGCCAGCTGTACGACTAACTGTCTTGCACCTATTGCAAAAGTGCTCAACGATGCCTATGGTATTGAAGAAGGCCTGATGACCACCGTACATGCAACCACGGCAACGCAACTTACCGTTGATGGACCTTCTAAAAAGGATTATAGAGGTGGGCGTAGCGCCATGGCAAACATCATCCCAGCCGCAACAGGAGCTGCAAAAGCCGTGACCAAGGTTATCCCTGCACTTGAGGGTAAGCTTACTGGTATGGCTTTTAGGGTGCCCACGACTGACGTATCAGTAGTAGACCTTACCGTACGCCTGGAGAAAGAAACCTCTTATGAAGACATCAAGAAGACCTTTAAGGCTGCCGCCGAAGGTGAACTTAAGGGAATCCTGGGATATACCGAAGAACTTGTCGTGTCACAGGATTTTGTAGGTGATGCACGCACAAGTATCTTTGATGCAGATGCAGGTATTGAGTTAAACTCAAAATTCTTCAAAGTCGTATCTTGGTATGACAATGAGTTTGGATATTCCAACAAGCTTGTGGACCTTGCTGAATACGTAAGCGGACTGTAACCTACGGTCTTACATAAGTTTTACTGACCCTTTTCTATGTAAATATGAAAAGGGTCCTTTTTCTAATCTTAAAGGGTTTATATGATTTTAGTAGTAGATAGCGGTTCTACCAAGACGGACTGGATCGCACTTAACGAAGAGGGAGAGCAGATTTTCCAGACACAGACGTTTGGCCTCAATCCTCAAGTACTTTCGGCAGAAATCCTTACAGAGCGCATAATCAACAATTATGAACTCTATAAACATCGCCATGAAGTAACACATGTATTTTTTTATGGAGCTGGTTGTGGAACAATCAAGCCCCGTGAACTTATCAGGGAAGTATTCAAGGATTTCTTTGACAAGGCCACGAACATTGACATCAAGGAAGATACACATGCCGCCCTTTATGCTACTACAAAAAAATCTGAAGCTGGTATTGTGTGCATCATAGGCACGGGCTCTAACTGCAGTATGTATGATGGAGAAGAAATCGTGCAAAAGGTAACCTCCCTGGGGTACATACTTATGGATGATGGCAGTGGCAACTATTATGGCCGCCAGCTGTTGCGTGATTTCCATTTCAATAAGATACCAAAGGACCTGGCATATGAGTTTGCAAAAGAATTTGACCTTACGGCAGAGACCATAAAGAACCAGTTGTACAAAATGCCAAACCCTAATACATACCTGGCACAGTTTGCACGCTTTCTTATCACTAACAAAGATCATGACTATTGCCAGAAATTGATAGAAAAAGGCCTAAGGCTGTTTATTGAAAATCAAATCCTTCAGTTTGAGGAAGAGGCTAAAACGGTTCCCGTACATTTTGTGGGGTCCATAGCATTCTACCTACAGGATGAACTCAAGCGGTTGCTCAAGGAATATGACCTCAAGCTGGGCAGGATCCTCAAGCGTCCCATTGAGGGGCTGGTAGCATACCATCGCAGTTATATCATGATCTAGAGTATCGCGATCATCGATATCTCAACATTGACAAATTTGGGCAAGTTTGCCACTTCAACCGTCTCTCTTGCAGGGGCGGTTTTTTCGTTGAAAAACTCACCATATACAGCGTTCACATCAGCAAAGGTATTCATATCGCTCAAAAAGATCGAGCTCTTCACCACATGTTCAAAGGTTAGGTCAGCGGCGGCCAGGATAGCCCTGAGGTTGTGCATTACCATGCGTGTCTCCTCTTTTATATCACCGCTCACAAGTTCACCAGTTTCAGGGTTCATGGGTATCTGTCCACTTATGTAGAGCGTATCGCCTGATAGGATAGCCTGGTTGTATGGCCCTATGGGTGCCGGCGCGAGGGGGGTACTTATGATTTGTTTCATGGTTGTCGTTAGCGTTAAGTTAGACTGCTAAATTAAACCATCTTCCTTTTTTGAGTATGGCTTTCGCCAAAAGAAATCATCACACGTTACAACCTCTCATCAGGAGAACGCCGTTTCTCATATTTCAGGTCGCTCAGCACGCTCGATTTGATGCCTATGAAGAAATTCCATGAAGAATAGGTGCCAAAGGGCGTCCAACTAAAGGTCATGTTGAAACTCTCCAGGTCACGCCTAAAGCGCAACTGTGTGGGCGTAAAGCGCAGGTTTGTGAAATCAACACCAGATGATGCGCCCACAAACCATCGTTCGCCCAACTCCACATCCCCACTAAAGTTGAGTGCATGCGAGGTAATACTGTTCTGCCGGGTAGCGTTGCCGTAGTTCACGTTATAGTTGACCCTCAGGTTCCACGGTATCTTGTAGTTGTAAAAGGGCTGGGGTTCCTTCTCTTCTTCCTCATCGCCCGGCACCTGTGAATCATCATAAAACTCACCATTGATCTCATCCATGCTTTTACCAAACATCCCATCGTTGGTACCCCCATTTCTACGGGTCTGGTTTTCCATGGGGTCATCGTTCTCGGTTTCCTTGTCAAAGTCCTTGCTGGAAAAAGAATATCCAAAACTCGCAAAGGCATTGGTCATCCTGAAGAGGCTCCCGCCGTTATCAATATTCCATTTGTTGATTCTCCTATTGTTGTTGTTCAGCGCATAGGGGTCAAGGGTCATCCCAAAGTTCACGTTCAGTTTCTTTTGTACTAGAGGTATGGAACCGCGTACCTGTACGGGGCTTAGCTTTAAACTGTCTGCCGCAAAGTTGTAGGATGTTGAAATGCCAAAGTTATCCAGCAGTGATATTTTCTTGGGCTCAAGGGCGGTACTGTCCCTGTCCCTTACCTTGGCCTCGATGGTCTGGTTGATGCTCAGGCTTATTCCGCTTGAGCGAAAGTTACTGGGGGCACCATAAAAACCGCCATCAAACCTGGAGTACTCTATTTCTTCGGTTAGCGGACCATTGGGGTTGTCAGCCTCTGGGGCCAGATAGGTTTCATAATACTGGTCAAACGCCGGGTTGTAGCTGTACGAGATACTTGGCTTGATCACGTGCCGTATGGCCTGTATCTTCTTGTCTTCGCCAAAGGGAAAGTTACCATAGATCGTTGTCCCCACGCTCGCGCTAAAGTTATATGTCCTAAAGGCATCAAAACCCTGTATGGTATCTGTGACCACCTCGCGCTCCACCTCGTCAAAGCTTCGGTTGATGGTCTCAAACACCCAGCTCTCCTGGTAATTTGTACTTGCCGAAACACTAAAATGGTTCAGCACCTTGAAGTTTGTGGTAAGCGGTATGCTGTGGCGTATGCCCATTTCGGCATCCCTGAACATTTTAGCGGTAAAGAATTCCTCATCTGTGGTGACAAAGCGGTTCTCGCCCCGGCCACTATAGTTAAGGTTGATATTCTGGATAATCCCCTTCTTGGTACCGCTGCTGGGCGCAAATGGATAAATCCTGTCCACGTTGACCTGCATGGTGGGCAGTGTCATGTTTATCGCCCCGGTGCGTGAATTTTGCTGGTGTGTTGCCGTTAGCGACAGGTTGACCTGGGGTACCGTTTGAAAGGTTTTTGAATAAGATATTGATGAACTGAAGTTGTTCTGGATACGGTTACCTATGTTGTTGATGTTAAGGCTCTGGTTAAAATAATCGCTGCTCCCCAAGTTTACCGAAGCCGAGAACCTGGAGTTGGGGCTCGATTTGGTATCCTGCTGGTGCGACCACTGGATGTTGTAGATGTTCGTTCGGCTATAATCGGGCAGGCCCAGCTCGCTGGTGATCTGCCGCTCGTAGCGTATGTTTACGTTACCACTGTATTTATATCGTTTTTTATAAGAGGTCGCCCCCCTTATTCCATAACTTCCATTGGTATAATAGTCACCGGTAAGGGTAAGGTCAAAATAATCGCTCAAGGCAAAATAATACCCTCCATTCTGCAAGAAATAGCCCCGCTGGTTGGACTCTCCCGGCGAGGGCAGTATAAAGCCGGAAACGGCTCTCTTCTTCTCCATGGGAAAATAGGCAAAGGGCACACCGATGGGTGTGGGCACATCGGCAATGAACATGTTCACCAGCCCGGTGACGATTTTTTTGCCAGGTATGAACTTCACCCTGCGGGCATAAAAATAATATTCCGGGTCTTCTTCATTGCTACTGGTGGTAAACCGTACGTTGCGCATAAAGACAACACTGTCATTTACCCGTTTGCTTACTTCATTTTTAATGAAAAATTCCTGCTGTTGTGTACGCGACCCATAAATAATGGCCTTTTCTGTCTTAAAGTTAAAGATGATACTATCTGGCTTGACTTCATTTTCTGCCTGCACAAAAACCGGTATCTGTGTATAGGTGCCGCTGGTATCCACGATTCCACGGGCAAAAACGGTGTTTGTTTTATTGTCAAGTATGATTTCCCCGGCATTTATGGTCATGTCCTGATAGGCAATCTGGGCCTCGTTGTAGAGGTATAGCCTTTCGGTCTTGCGTTCAAAGTGGGTATAATCTGTCGCGTTGTAGTTTACGATGTCCGTGAGTGGTTCCCGCGGTCCGGGTATTGAGTCGGTCTTTGTAGAATCCTGTTGTAGCGAGGGTGTCCTCTCCAGCACCAGGGCATCCTCGATAGAAGTTGGCATACTGTTTGAACTTGTGTCAACCTCTGGTTTTATGGAGGTTGGCTCAAGGGGGATTTCCTGTCCATGAACAGTAAATTTGCAAAGCATGAAAAGGCTTAAGGCAATAAGGATTTTCAGACCGTTTGTTTGCAAATTGATTAGTGCTATTTTTGTATGGATTTAACGCCTCAATTAAAGTGCCAAAAGTACATCATTTTTTCAAAGGCATCTTTCCTATTGAGCAAAAATGCCATGTACCAAAATCTATTGATTTACGTTAAGATGCTTATGAAAACGAGATTTATTTATATCATAGTATGTACAATATTTCTTTTTGGCGGGCTTTCGCCAAATGGGATTCACGCGCAGTCCAGCCAGAAGTTTGTTGTTGTCCTGGACGCCGGCCATGGTGGCAAGGACCCCGGGAAGCCCTCTAAATATGGCTATCGCGAGAAGGATATCGCGCTCAAGATCGTGCTTGATGTGGGCAAGGAACTTGAGAAGCATAAAGATATCAAGGTCATCTATACCCGCAAGACAGACGTTTTTGTTGACCTTTTTGAACGGGGCAAGATTGCAAACAAGGCTGATGCTGACTTATTCGTATCCGTGCATTGCAATGCGCATACCTCGCAGGCCCATGGTGCCGAGACCTATGTGCTGGGGCTGCATAGGAACAAGACAAACTTTGAAGTGGCAAAGGCAGAGAACGAGGTTATTTTCCTGGAGGATAACTATGAAGAAAAATATGCCCAGTATGATATCAATTCGCCAGAGTCTGTCATTGGGCTGACGATGATGCAAGAAGAATTCCTGGACCAGAGCATTCAGCTGGCGAGCTTGATACAGGATAACTTTCGCGAAAAGCTAAAAAGAAAAGACCGCAGTGTCAAACAGGCCGGGTTTATCGTACTGCATCAAACGGTGATGCCCAGCGTGCTTATCGAGACCGGTTTTATAACCAATACCGAAGAAGGAAAATACCTCAATTCTTCAAGGGGCCAGGCGGCCATTGCCGGTGCCATATCTTCTGCAATAAGTGATTACAAGACCAATGTTGATACTAATGACGTGCTGCATATAAGCGATGTGGTCCCTGCGGTTCAAGTGGATGACAAGGTGTATGAGGGCGTGACCTTTAAGGTGCAGATTGCCGCCAGCAGCAAGGACCTGGATACAAAACCGTACAATTTTAAAGGGCTCAGGGATATTTCAAAAGCCAAGGAGGGCAAACTCTTTAAATACTACTACGGGGCGACCTCAAACTATACACAAATCAGTGAAAAATTGGCGGAGGCAAAAAGAAAGGGATATAGCACCGCGTACATTGTTTCTTTTAAAAATGGGATCAAAACACCTGTGAAGAATATATTAAATTAAACCTAGGGCGGGAATGGTAACCAAAATTAATTCCTAAATTTGTTGCTATATCAAAAAAAATACTTTGAAATTTTCTAAAGAGGTTAAAACTGGTCTTCTTGCCCTTGTCGCAATCCTCCTGCTTATTTTTGGCTACAGCTTTTTAAAGGGCCGTAACCTGCTGGACAACGACCGTACATTTTATGCTGTTTATGATAATGTTGAGGGCCTCGCGCCATCTTCAAGCGTTACCATTAATGGCCTTGAGGTAGGTAAGGTTGTTGCTATCGACTTCTTTGGGAGAGAAGGTAAACTGCTTGTTACCTTTAAGGTGAGCAACGATTTTGCATTTTCAAAACAGTCTGTCGCACAGATTTATGGCGGTGGGCTTATAGGGGGTAAATCACTGGCCATCCTGCCAGAGTATGAGCAGGGCAATATGGCGCAAAGCGGTGACACGCTTCCCAGTAATGTGGAAGAGGGTATCATGGAGCTGGTAAACGAGCGCCTTACACCTTTGCAGAAAAAGGTTGAAAGTGCCATCACAGATGCAGACTCCGTACTTACGGCGGTGGTTGATGTGCTTGATAAGGACACGCGTAGAAACCTAAGGGTCGCCGTGGCTGATATAAGCACGATGGCCTCTGAGTTCAAGAATGCCTCTCAAGAATTAAATGGACTTATCTCAAAGAATAGCCCAAAACTGGACAGGACATTCTCTAACCTTGACGAGATGTCGGGCAACTTCAACAAGTTGAGCGATTCTCTTGCCAGGCTTGAATTGAGCCCCATGATAGAAAAGCTGGAAAATGCAATAACAGATTTTGAGACCGTGGCCAGCAGGCTGGAAAAGGGAGAAGGTACCGCCGGTAAACTGCTCAAGGATGAAAAGATGTATGATAACCTAGAAGGTGCTACCCGCCAACTGGAGCAGCTTTTACAGGATATAAAACTCAACCCAAAAAGATATATTCATTTCTCGGTCTTCGGTAAGCGCCCAGGCCCTTATGCGCCACCACTGGATTCTCTTAGATAGATTAAAATGCACTATTTGCCCAATATACTTTTTGTAATTGCCCTGGCAGCAGGGATAGGATTTTTTGCGTTTAACGTTAAAAAACTTATCAGGAATATAAAATTGGGCAAGGCAGAAAACCGCAATGACAACCCTGCCATCCGCTTTAAGAATATGGCAAAGATTGCGCTAGGGCAATATAAGATGGTTAGGCGGCCCGTATCTGGTATTATACACGTGGCGGTATATTTAGGGTTTATCATTATAAACATAGAAGTCCTGGAAATTATCATTGATGGCATCGTTGGGACACACAGGATTTTTTCTTTCATGGGCGGCTTTTATGATTTTCTCATTGCCGTTTTTGAGGTCTTTGCTTTACTTGTTTTCGTGGGGGTTATTATTTTTTGGCTCCGCCGAAACATCATGCATATCTGGCGGTTCTCACAAGGGGAACTCAAGGGCTGGCCCAAGCTTGATGCAAACCTTATTCTGTATTTTGAATTTGTGCTGATGCTGCTATTTCTTACTATGAATGCAGCAGACCTAGAACTGCAATTACGCGGTGCTGAGCATTATGCCAGTGAAGCAGGTCTTATGGGGGCATTTCCCGTGAGTCAATTCATAGCTCCACTTTTTCAGGATGTTGCTACGAGTAGTTTGATTGTCATCGAAAGAACAGCCTGGTGGTTACATATCTTGGGTATTTTAGTATTTCTCAACTACTTATATTATTCAAAGCATCTTCATATTCTTCTGGCCTTCCCCAATACCTATTATGGTAAGATTGAGCCCCAGGGAAAATTTGACAACCTTGATGCGGTAACACAAGAGGTGAAGCTGATGATGGACCCAGCGGCAGACCCTTATGCCGCGCCAGCAGAAGATGCCGCCGAGCCAGAGAAATTTGGCGCAAGCGATGCCACAGATTTATCATGGGTACAGTTGATGAATGCATACACCTGTACAGAGTGTGGCCGTTGTACAAATGAATGCCCAGCAAACAGGACCGGCAAAAAATTAAGTCCACGTAAGATTATGATGGACACCCGCGATAGAATCGAGGAGATAGGTCATAATATTGATAAAAATAAAGGTAACTTTGAACCAGATGGTAAGCAATTACTTGATGATTATATAACTAGGGAAGAACTATGGGCATGTACCACTTGCAATGCCTGTGTAGAGGCCTGCCCCGTAAGTATAAATCCCTTGTCAATCATCATGAGCATGCGTCAATATCTTGTGATGGAGCAGAGTGCTGCGCCTAACGAGCTTAACAATGCCATGACAAACATTGAGAACAATGCCGCACCATGGCCCTACAACCAGATGGACAGGGCAAACTGGATTAATGAAAACTAAACAATCAAACCGATAAACGTTTCAGGAATGAAAAAAGAAGAGGTAGAAAAAATGTTACACGATAAAGTTGAAGGAGGAGAGCACGTAAGCCCCGTATTGCCAGAAGGTATCAAGAATTATCTTATTGATATTGATGGTACCATTACAGAAGACGTGCCTAACGAGGAGCCAGAACGTATGGTAACTTGTGAGCCATTTCCTGATGCGCTAGAAACATTGAACAAATGGTATGATGAAGGTCATATGATTTGCTTTTTCACTTCAAGAACAGAGGAGCACAGGGGAGTAACTGAAACCTGGTTGGACAAAAATGGTTTTAAATACCACAGCCTGCTTATGGGTAAGCCACGTGGGGGCAACTACCACTGGATTGATAATCACCTCGTGCGTGCTACACGATACAAGGGTAAGTTTACAGACCTTGTGGAAAAAGAAACTACTATTGAAGTTTTCAAAGATTAATATTTCATGTCTCAAAGTTTGACCGTACCTACAATGGCCGAATGCATGGCGCAGGGCAAGACTCCAGAAGTGTTGTTCTGGGTGGGCTGTGCAGGTAGCTTTGATGATAGGGCAAAAAAGATTACCAAGGCTTTTGTAAAGCTGCTCAATAAGGCAAACGTTGATTTTGCCGTGCTGGGGGCTGAAGAAAGTTGTACGGGTGACCCCGCTAAACGTGCCGGGAACGAATTCCTGTTTCAGATGCAGGCTGTCACGAACATTGAAGTACTTAATGGTTATGAGGTCAAGAAAATAGTGACCGCATGCCCGCATTGCTTCAATACCATAAAAAATGAATATCCAGGGCTGGGAGGCAATTACGAGGTTCTTCATCATACCCAGTTTTTAAAATCGCTTATCGCGGAAGGTAAACTTACCGTAGAGGGTGGCAAATACAAGGGCAAGCGCATTACTTTTCATGACCCTTGTTATTTGGCCAGGGCCAATAGAATATATGAAGCACCACGTGAACTCTTAGAAAAGCTAGAAGTTGAACTCGTCGAGATGAAACGCTGCAAGACCAAAGGTTTTTGCTGCGGTGCGGGAGGAGCACAGATGTTTAAAGAGCCTGAGAAAGGTAATCAAGACGTCAACGTGGCCCGTACAGAAGAAGCGCTGGAAGTCAAGCCTGAAGTCATTGCGGCAGGATGTCCGTTCTGCAATACCATGATGACTGATGGTGTCAAGGCAAAGCATAAGGAGAGCGAGATTGAGGTGCTTGATGTTGCCGAGATGATTGCCAATGCCGAGGATTTATAGTGGGGCATTTCGCTCAATTTTTCCAATAACATCTTTAAAAATCTAGAATATGGCTTCACGTAAGTATAAGATTGCTGTAATTCAACTTAATTTAAATAATACACCCCAGTATAATTTAGAGAAATGCATGCAGTGGGTGCGTGATGCCGCTGCTCAGGGAGCAGAGGTTATCAGCCTGCCAGAGCTGTAT
Organism: Cytophagaceae bacterium; assembly: GCA_002710685.1. Taxonomy (GTDB): domain Bacteria; phylum Bacteroidota; class Bacteroidia; order Flavobacteriales; family Flavobacteriaceae; genus Leeuwenhoekiella. The sequence goes on from PALD01000045.1 coordinate 55,225, forward strand.
GGTAGTCATTATTTTTGTCAAAGTGAGGACACTGCAAACTTTGACCTGGCTGAACCACTTTATGGTGTTTCTTTCAAAGCTTTTTCCGCTTTAGCGAAAGAACTGGGCGTGGTAATCGTCGTGCCATTCTTTGAGAAGCGCATGAACGGGATTTATCATAACAGCGCCTATATTCTAGATACTGATGGTACTGAAGCTGGCCTGTACCGCAAGATGCACATCCCAGATGACCCGCACTATTATGAGAAATTTTACTTCACGCCTGGTGACATAGGTTTTAAGGCCTTCCAGACTAAAAAGGCTAAGGTGGGAACACTCATCTGCTGGGACCAGTGGTATCCAGAGGCTGCCAGGCTCACTGCTTTGCAGGGCGCAGAAGTTTTGTTTTATCCCACGGCCATAGGCTGGCACCCGCATGAGAAAGAGCAGTATGGCACAAATCAACACGGTGCCTGGATGAACGTTATGAAAGGTCATGCCGTGGCAAACGGAATTTATGTAGCTGCTGCCAATCGTATCGGGCTGGAGCAATACCTGCCAGATACCGCGGGAATTGAATTTTGGGGTGCATCATTTATTTGTGGGCCGCAGGGCGAAATTTTGGCGCAAGCCTCACATGACAAAGAAGAGATACTTATCGCCGAGATTGACATGAACCTCATGGAAGATGTGCGTCGCAACTGGCCATTTTTTAGGGACAGGCGAATTGAGAATTATGGAGACATCACAAAACGCGCAATAGATTAATGGCCGTCCAGAGACGCTTTCCGGCAGAGTGGGAGAAGCAGGAGGGAATTTTGCTGGCTTTTCCGCACAACGGCAATGACTGGCCAGGTAAATTTCAAGCGATAAAGTTTGCCTTTGTAGAGTTTATTAAAAAAGTATCTACCTATGAGCAGGTTTTTTTGGTGGTCGCAAGCAAGGAGCATCAAGACAATGTGCAAGAACTATTAAAGTTGGCACATGTGGACCTGGATAAGATCACATTTATCATTCAAAAGACAAACCGTAGCTGGATGCGTGATTCTGGGCCTATTATCGTTTACACGAAAGAAGGTCGAGAGGCACTCAACTTCAATTTTAACGGGTGGGCAAAGTATACAAATTATCAGCTTGATAAAGCCATTCCTGAGGCTGTTGCCAAAACTTTAAAACTTAAAACCACACAAGTAACTTACAAAGGCAAACCGGTAATTCTTGAAGGTGGAGCGATTGATGTAAATGGAAAAGGAACATTGATAACTTCTGAAGAATGCCTGCTTCACCCGGAAATCCAAGTGCGTAATGCAGGATTTACCAAAGCAGATTATGAAGCAATCTTTAAAGAATATTTGGGCATTACAAATACCATCTGGATGGATTGTGGCATCGTGGGTGATGATACCCACGGGCATATTGATGACCTCTGTAGGTTTGTAGATGAAAAAACAATTGTCACCGTTGTTGAAGAGGATAAAAACGATGATAATTATAAGGTTCTTCAGGTTAACCTGAACAGGTTGAAAAATGCAAAACTTGAAGATGGAAGTTCACCAAAAATCGTGACCTTGCCCATGCCCAGAAAAATTCTTTTTGATGGGTTGCGTCTACCTGCGAGCTACGCAAATTTCTTGATTTTAAACAACTGTGTGCTTGTTCCGGTGTTTAATGATGCACAAGACCGTATAGCGCTAAATACTCTTGCCAGCTGTTTTCCGGGTAGGGAAATCATCGGTATTTCGGCGATAGATTTAATCTGGGGTTTTGGTACACTGCATTGCTTGAGTCAGCAAATTCCGGCGTAAGCCAAATATGGTTTACTTAAACCTGGCTGGCAATTGACCACATATTTCCGGCAAAATCTTTAAAGGTTCCACGTTTATCATCATCCTCGTTAAGTTGCGTGGGTTCCTTATACCCCTCACAGCCTAGCTCAAGTGCTTTTTTATAAACAGCATCAGGATTAGGGACATACACATGAAGTATTGTTGAGTTTTGCGGGTATTGCGCTGTGCTATCTGCCAGCATGATTACACTGTCACCTATCTGCACCTCTGCATGCATGATTTTATCCTTGCGGTGAAATTTCCTCAGTTCCTTGCCCTCAAATAGTTCAACCAAAAGGTCAATCATTTGCTGCGCACCATCTACAATAAGGTAGGCAGATAAATCATTATATCCTTCTGGTTTGTATGGTTTCATCTATTTTTTCTTGGGCTCAAAAACGGGGAGGAGCTTGGTAGAACACTCTCCAAAGCCTATGCGTACACCATCATTTTGACAATAACCACGCATGACGACCGTATCATTATCTTCTATAAACTTTCGGTCACCGCCATCTTTAAGCTTTACAGGTTTTGAACCTTTCCAGCTTAGCTCAAGCATGGAGCCAAATGACTTTGGCGTAGGCCCACTTATTGTCCCGCTTCCCATCATGTCGCCACTGTTAACAGGACAACCATTAATGGTATGGTGGGCAAGCTGCTGGCTCATGTTCCAGTACAGGTGTTTAAAATTTGATTTACATACAACTGTCTCCTTTTTCCCATCTGGTTGCAGGGCAACCTCAAGGTTGATGTCAAAACTTTTCTTACCGGTGTATTGCAAGTATGGTAGAAGCTCTTCTTCGGGTTTAGGACTTTCAGTCCTAAAGGGTTCAAGCGCATCAAGCGTTACAATCCAGCAGGATATGGTAGAGGCAAAGTTTTTTGCAAGGAACGGGCCCAGCGGGACATATTCCCAGCTTTGAATGTCTCTCGCGCTCCAGTCATTAAAAAGTACCAGCCCAAAAATATAATCCTCTGCCTCGTCCACGGGAATAGGTTGTCCCAGTTCATTGGCATCGGTAGTGATAAAAGCCATTTCCAGCTCAAAGTCCACAAGGCGGCTGGGGCCAAAAATAGGTTTTGTGGCACCATTGGGCAATTTTTGCCCTTGAGGCCTATGAACGGGGATTCCTGATGGTATGATACTGCTGCTCCTACCGTGGTAGGCCACGGGAAGGTGAAGCCAGTTGGGCAACAAGGCATTGTCTGGATCGCGGAACATGGAGCCCACGTTAGTCGCGTGCTCCTTGCTGCTATAAAAGTCAGTATAATCCCCTATTTGTACAGGAAGTTGCATCTCAATCTCATCCATGCTAAAAATCACACGGTCCAGGTGCTCCTTGTTATCCTTAAGGGCGGTGTTGCTCTTTTCAAAAATATCAGAAATCCTATCGCGTACCAGCCTCCAGGTCTTTCTGCCGTCAGCGATAAAATCGTTGAGTGTGTCCTGCAGGAAAATATCGTCAGTAAGTGGTATACCTTCAAAGTAGCCCAGTTGGTGCAGGGCACCCAGGTCTATCGCATAATCCCCTATACGCGTTCCTATCGTGATAATATCGTCGCGGGTCAAGAATACACCAAAGGGAATATTCTGAATGGGGAAATCAGTATTCTTTGGTATTTCAAGCCAAGTTTTGCGTTTCGGGTCGTTTGCTTTTGAAGGCATATTTTTAATAATCTGTTAGTAATTCTTGTGTTCAAATATAGAATTTATATAGTACTGACCAATTGTTATCATTACTTTTGAACCTAATTTAACAAACTTTAATACAATGCTAAAGGATACCGAAATCTTTGACCTGATTGAGCAGGAAAAACAACGGCAAATAAATGGTTTAGAGCTTATTGCATCTGAAAATTTTGTGAGTGAAGAAGTGCTCGCGGCAGCAGGTTCTGTATTGACTAACAAATATGCTGAGGGGTATCCTGGCAAAAGATATTATGGAGGTTGCGAAGTCGTTGACCAGATTGAAGATATTGCCCGCGATAGGGCCAAGGAACTTTTTGACGCTGAGTATGTAAACGTGCAGCCACACTCTGGCTCGCAGGCTAACGCAGCCGTATTTCATACCTGCCTTAAGCCGGGAGATACTTTCCTAGGCTTTGACCTGGCGCATGGCGGTCACCTAACACACGGTTCACCCGTTAACTTTTCAGGAAAGTTCTACAACGCCGTTTTCTATGGCGTTGATAAAGAAACTGGGCGTCTCGACTATGATAAGATTGAGCAAATTGCCCTGGAGACCAAACCCAAAATGATTATCGCCGGTGCATCTGCTTACAGCCGTGAGATAGATTATGCCCGCTTTCGCGAAATAGCCGACAAGGTAAACGCTATCCTGTTTTGTGACATGGCCCACCCAGCGGGATTGATTGCTAAAGGTGTTATAGGTGACCCGGTGCCGCATTGCCATGTTTGTACAACAACGACCCATAAGACCCTGCGCGGCCCACGCGGTGGGATGATTCTCATGGGCAAGGATTTTGAAAATCCATTTGGCATCAAACTAAAAAATGGAAACTTGCGCATGATGTCTTCTTTACTGGACAGCGGAATCTTCCCGGGGAATCAAGGTGGACCATTAGAGCATATCATTGCTGCTAAGGCAATCGCCTTTGGTGAAGCCCTTACAGATGAATTTTTACACTACGCAGTGCAGGTAAAGAAAAATGCAGCGGTAATGGCCAGGGCATTCGTGGCAAAGGGGTATGACATCATTTCTGGAGGTACAGACAATCACATGATGCTCATTGACCTGCGCAATAAAGATGTTTCTGGTAAGGAGGCTGAAGAGGCATTGGGCAAAGCGCACATAACCGTGAATAAGAACATGGTACCCTTTGACACCCGTTCTCCATTTGTTACTTCAGGAATGCGCATAGGTGTTGCGGCCGTGACCACGCGCGGTCTTAAAGAGGCTGATATGGAGAAAATAGTTGACTTTATCGACGCGGTAATCACAAATTTTGACAATGATGAAAAACTTGCGGCGATAGGAGAAGAGGTGAAAGCGATGATGCAAGACAAGCCTCTATTTGTGATGTAAAATAATTTGCCTTTCGGCGAAAAGAAAACCCCGCGATCTTGCGGGGTTTTTTATTCTATAGCTGTTATCTGTATGGTCTTGCCTCTAAAGGTGATATTTTCACCAATGCTTTTTCCTTTTAATAATTCTCCTATGGGAGAGGAAAGTGAAATGCAAAAAATGTCCTGTCCCTCAAGTGACAGGGCACCTAGGCTAATAGCCAAAAAGTAAATGCCTTGTTGCGTATGGACCAAACTGCCAAAATGAGCCCTGTCATGGTTGTTTGGCGAAAGCCTACTTAATTCTTGTTTTTGATTCAAAGTCTGATTTAGCTGCCGCTCCACATTACCAAGTTCAATATCTGCCATGGCACGGCCGGTTTCAAACTTGTCTCCCGCGCTACTTTTTGTGTCACTGTCGCGAGATTCCTGAATGCTGGCAATGTGCTGCTTGAAAGCATCTATTTTTTCATCGAGATACTCATGCAGGTGCAGGGTAAGCCTTTCTTTAAATGTTGATTGCATACGTGTTTAAGAAGCTGGCTTCCATTTAATGCCGCAACCTATACTGGGCTTTTGAATGTTATTTTGTGGCCTGCTGTTCAAGACGTTGTCCAGGGCTTCGCGTAAATCCCTTCCGTTAACGGGGATACCATTTCCTGGTCTTGAATCATCAAGCTGACCGCGATACACAAGTTGTAGCGCATCGTCAAAAAGGTAGAAGTCTGGAGTGCAGGCAGCGTCGTAGTCTTTGGCGACAGCCTGGCTTTCATCATAAAGGTATGGGAAGGTAAAATTGTATTTGCGTGCATTTTGCCACATCAATTCTGGGCCATCCTGCGGATAATTTTCAACGTCATTGCTGCTTATGGCCACAAAACCAAAACCCAGCACACGATAATCATTTGCAACACGCACCATCTCATCGTTCACGTGTTTTACAAAAGGGCAGTGGTTGCAGATAAACATAATGACCGTGCCGCGCTCACCTTGTATATCCTCCAGTGAAACAAATTTCTTGGTTACCGTGTCAAGCAGGTTAAAATGGGGAGCCTTTGTGCCCAGCGGAATCATATTAGAAGGTGTTCTTGCCATGGGGATTTTAGAAATAAGACGTAAAATGAGCGGTAAAGTTACAAATACTAAAGTTGTTTTAAAGTTGGGGCCTACCCGCATGGGGTTTTGTAATTTTAAGAAAAACGAAATCATGAAAAATACATATCCATCATTAAGTGTAGCTATTGAAGACCTTCAAAAAAAAGGTTATGATACTGATTTTAACCTTATTGATGAGGGCATAGAATCAAAGCATCAAAAAAAATCCTGGAAAGCTGAAGAAATAGAAGTGGAAGATGCCATGCGCTTTGAGGGGATGACAAATCCTGATGATAGCAGTGTACTTTATGTGATCAATACAAAGGATGGCGTCAAGGGTTTACTTGTAGATGCTTACGGTGCTTATAGTGGTCAGATTTCTCAAGAGATGATTGAAAAATTGAGGATCACACACTAAAATTTTCCTTTTACATGACCAATCAATAATTTTTAGGTAAATACCCATCTTTACACAATCGATAAAATACTGATTTTTAAGATGAAATGCTTTGTAATCTTTTGTTTTAGAATTTTATTTAAAAAATTTTCATAAAATCATCGGCTATTCAATTTCTTGTATTAAAACATGGCACCCCGTCCCAGCTCAATGTTCATGGGGTGTTACTGATTTTGATAATTATCAATAATTAGATTTTTTAATAGAATTGATGATTTATTTTTATAGTTAAATCGTTTTTGCTTCTAAATACGAGGTATTCACCCTTTTTTATTACGAATATTTTTTTAATCTTTATTGAAGGAAAACTTTTATGTTTTCTACTTCATTTAACTAGCCATTAAGATTTCCCCAATTTCTATCATTAGCAATTGGGGTATCTTTTATGTATACATCTCTGCTCAACAAGTAAAAAAGATTGATTGTAATTTGTGCAATAATGTGCCTTTGTATATAGAAAAACAAAAAAGCCGCAGGTTTAAATACCAGCGGCTTTTTTGATGAACGTTTCTTTTGAAGTATCTGCTGTATTAGATATCGTCAAAGCTTACATCCGTAAAAGATTTGGGAGAAGCATCTGCCAGTTCTTCTACCTCTTCTTCTTTTTTCTCTGTTTCTTTTGTAAAATCACTTTGATGGCGTTCACTTATCACTTCTTCTCCCTTTTCATCAAGGATAAAAGAGGTCATCTCGTTGAATATTTCACTGAAACCTTCAAAATCTTCCTTGTAAAGATAGATTTTGTGCTTTTTGTAGTGAAATGAACCATCATCATTTGTGAACTTCTTACTTTCTGTAATGGTCAAGTAATAATCTCCAGCACGAGTGGCCCTTACATCAAAAAAATAAGTTCTTCTTCCTGCTCTTAGTACTTTTGAGAATATTTCATCATTCCCCTGCATTCCGTTACTCATAATTACATTTTATAGTTAAGGTCTTGTTAACGTCAAAAATGATAAAAATTCTTATTGTGCCAAAATTTTTATTCTATTTCTTTTCCTCGAGCTGTTTTTCATAAAGCTCCTTGTAGTAGCCATCTACCTTGATGAGTTGCTCGTGCTTGCCCTGTTGGATGATTTTTCCATCTTCGAGTATGATGATGTTGTCAGCATTCTTGGCAGATGATATCCTGTGGCTTACCAAAATCGTGGTCTTGTGCTGTGAAACCTTGTTGATATTTGAGAGGATTTCCTCCTCGGTTTCCGTGTCAACGGCACTGAGGCTATCGTCAAAAAGGAGGATTTGAGGGTCCTTGATAAGTGCCCGGGCAATGCTCACGCGCTGTTTTTGTCCACCAGAGAGGGTGATACCGCGTTCCCCCAGAATGGTTTCATATCCTTTACTAAAGCCTTCAATGTTAGTGTGCACTGCAGCCGCTTTCGCGGAAGCGATGACTTCATCATCACTGGCGTCATATTTGCCAAATTTTATATTCTCCTTGATTGAGTCACTAAAGAGAAAGGCATCTTGCGGGACATAGCCTATGTTGCTGCGCAGCTCGTTAAGGTTGAGGTTTTTAATGGGTTTGCCGCCTATAAGTATCTCGCCGCCGGTGACATCATAGAGACGGGTGATGAGTTCAAGTATGGTGGATTTGCCAGAACCCGTCTTGCCGATGACGGCCAGGGTCTCACCTACGGCCACCTTGAAGCTTATGTTTTTAAGGGCTGTAATATTTGTGTCACTATAGGTAAATGTCACATTGTTGAATTCTATATCGCCGGTAACGGGGGTGTGTTCCTGTGTGGGGTTCTTGATTTCTGGTTTTTCCTTGAGGAACTCGTTGATGCGTTTTTGTGAGGCCTCTGCCTGTTGTACAAGGGAGGTAATCCATCCCACTGAGGCTACGGGCCAGGTGAGCATATTGACATAGATCAAGAACTCAACGATGACTCCTAGGTCAGGGATGGTGCCATTGAGATATTGCCTACCACCTATGTAGATCACAAGGAGGTTACTGGCGCCTATGAGTGCCACCATCAATGGAAAGAAAAATGCCTGTACCTTGACCAGGTCAAGGTTTTTGTTACGGTTTTCTTCTGACAGGTCAGCAAACTTTAATCCGGTCTGTGGCTCTAGGCCATAGGCTTTTATAACCCCAATACCGCTAAAGGATTCTTGCGTGAATGTGCTGAGGTGTGACAGATATTGCTGTACCACGGTGCTGCGCTTATGGATCAACCTGCTCAATTGATAGATGGCCACGCTCAATATGGGCAAAGGTATGAGTACGTAGAGTGTAAGTGATGGCGCGGTGATATACATGTAGGGTATCACCGTTGCAAAAAGCACGAGCGTGGTCACCCCGTACATGATGGCGGGGCCTAGGTACATGCGCACTTTGGACACATCCTCGCTTATCCTGTTCATCAGGTCACCGGTACGGTTTCTTTTGTAAAAGCTAAGGGATAGGGCCTGGTATTGATCATAGACCTCGTTTTTAAGGTCAGCTTCCATGTAGCGCGAAACCACAATGAACATCTGCCGCATCAAGAAGGTGAAAAATGCTGATAACAGGGCCGCGCCCACCAGCAAGAGCAATGTGATCAACATGTCTTGTTTAAAAGCTCCATAATCACCACCGTTTTTTACATAATCCTCGATGGACTTGATCATATCGCCCGAAAATTTGGGCGTTAGTATAGCAAGTACACGGGCAATGATGACGATAAAGAATCCCAGTATCAATCGCCATTTGTACTTCTTGAAATACTTGTTTAAATGCTGTAGTTCTTTCATTTTTTTTAAACGGGCAACAAAGATAAAGCAATATGGTGAAGGATGATTGCTCCCGGACTTTGAATATTATATCAAGAAAATCAAAAAATCATATTCCCAACTTTTATAAAAGATATACTTTTGCATCCCAAAGGAAAGGTTGAAAATCCTTCCTTTTTTAAAGATATTTATCTAACCTCACAGTTCTTTGTAAAATGCTCAATAGAAGGCATATCAGGATTAAGGCAATGCAGGCCATTTACGCACTTCATCAAAGTGAAGAGCAGGACACGCTTAAAGAATCTAAGTTCTTGCAACTTAGCATAAATCAAATGTATGACCTCTATGTCATACTGCTGGACCTCATCGTGGAAATCCACGCACACGCACAAGAGCACCTTGAAATTTCCCAAAAAAAAATATTGGCGACAGAAGAGGACAAGAATCCCAGCCTCAATTTTGTCAATAATGCACTGCTCGTAAAACTTTCAGAAAACGAGACCCTGCAAAAAGAACTAAAGCGAAGGAAACTGAAGACCTGGAGGCTGGACAATGAATACGTTCACCTCATCTTTGAAGAACTGCGCGAGAGTGAACTCTATAAAGAGTATTTGGCTGTAGCCAAACCTACTTTTAAAGAAGACCGTGACTTTGTCATTGAGTTCTACAAGCAAATCATTGCCCCTAACGATAAACTGTACGACTACCTTGAGGATTACAGGTTGACCTGGCTGGATGACCTGCCCGTGGTGAACACCACCATTGTCATGAGGCTGCAAAAAATAAAGCCCAACTCACCAGAAAGCACCGTATTGCCCAAGTTGTACAAGGATGAAGAAGATGAGCAATTTGCAAAGGACCTCTACCGTCGCACCGTGGCAAATACTGAATTTTTTGACGATGCCATCAAGGGAAACACACCAAACTGGGACCAGGACAGGATTGCCATGATCGACAGGGTACTGCTGCACATGGCCATCTGTGAATTCCTCAAGTTTCCATCAATACCCATCAAGGTAACCATCAATGAGTACCTGGAACTTGCCAAGGAATACTCAACCCCCAAGAGCAGTATTTTTGTAAACGGTGTCCTGGATAGGCTGGTCAAACAATATCAGCGCGATGGAGAACTGCACAAAAGTGGCCGCGGACTTATAGAATAAGCCCTCTTATACTGGTATTTTAAGCGATAAATTGTATTTTTGAGCGCATTTAAAAATTTATAAAATGAAAAAAGGAATTATTGCACTTGTTGCGCTCTGCGCCGTTGCATTTACATCTTGTAAGAATGATGCTTCAAACAAGGTTAAGGATGAAAACGTTGAAATGGCAGCTAGCCGCGATGCTAACGCCACCGTTTTCCCGGTAATGGAATTTGAAGAAACCACTTTTGATTTTGGTACCATAGAAAGAGGAAACAGTGTTGAGCACGTTTTTAAGTTCAAGAACACCGGCAAGGCACCTCTTGTGATCACCAATGCGACCAGCTCTTGTGGATGCACGGTCCCTACGTGGACAAAAGAGCCCGTTCAACCAGGCGAAACAGGAGAACTTACCGTAAAATACAATGGTAGCGGTTCTAACGCAGTTACTAAAACAGTGACCATTAAATCTAACACCGAAAAAGGTAGTGAAAAAATCACTATCAATGCATTTGTAAAAAGTGCAGCTGCAGGAGTAGAAGGATAATATAGACTATGGAGAATATAACGGGCTTTTTGCCCTTACTGGCAATGATTGCAGTGGTATACCTATTTATGATAAGGCCACAGATGCAACGCCAAAAGAAAGAAAAAAAGTTTGCCGAAGCACTTAAAAGAGGTGACCGTGTGGTCACAAAAAGTGGTCTTCACGGCAAGGTGCTTGAGCTCAACAGCGATGGAACCTGTATCATAGAAAGTGGTGCGGGCAAGTTAAAATATGAGCGCAGTGCCATCTCAATGGAAATGAGCGCAAAGCTCAATGCTCCTGTTGTAGAGAAAAAATAATCAGCCTGATGGTTGTTAAAAAAGCCGCTGTTTTCAGCGGCTTTTTTATTTGTGTCCCTTTGTTAAAGAGATTATTTGGCTTTAGCCAAAACGGTATTTTCTGCAATCTTCACGATAACCTCCACGGCCTTTAGCATACTTTCTACGGGCACATACTCAACCCTGCCATGAAAGTTATGCCCGCCCGCAAATATATTGGGGCATGGAAGCCCCATGAATGAAAGCTGACTGCCATCAGTTCCGCCACGAATGGGTTTGATAATAGGGGTGATGCCCACATCTTCCATTGACTTTTTTGCGATTTCCACGATATGCATCACGGGCTCTATCTTCTCGCGCATATTGAAGTATTGGTCTTTTATCATAATGCTCACACAATCCCTTTCATACTGCTCATTAAGGTCGTCAGCAAGGCTTTGCAGGAAGTTTTTGCGGGCTTCAAAGTGTTCCCTGTCGTGATCGCGTATGATGAGCTCAAGCTTTGTTTCTTCAATATCACCTTCAATCCCGTTGAGGTGAAAAAAACCTTCCCGACCTTCAGTATGTTCTGGTCGTTCCAAGGGGGGGAGCGAATTGATAAAATCCTGGGCTATAAAAATACTGTTGATGAGCTTGCCCTTTGCATAACCGGGATGCACGCTTTTTCCGGTAATGGTGACCACGGCCCCCGCAGCATTAAAATTCTCATATTCCAGTTCGCCTATCTGGCTTCCATCCATGGTGTAGGCCCATTGAGCGCCAAATTTCTTTACATCAAACTTATGGGCGCCCCTACCTATTTCTTCATCAGGGGTAAAGCCCACCTTTATTTCCCCATGCTTGATTTCGGGATGTTCCAGGAAATATTTCATGGCTTCCATGATTTCGGTAACACCGGCCTTGTCGTCAGCGCCCAGTAAGGTGGTGCCATCAGTTGTTATCAAGGTCTGCCCTTTGTAATTTAAGAGACTCTCAAACTCTTCTGGCGAAAGCCTTATATTTTTTTCTTTGTTAAGGATGATGTCCTTACCGTTATATTTCTCGATAAGCTGCGGTTTTACATCAGTACCTGTAAAATCTGGCGTGGTGTCATAATGTGCAATGAAACCTATGGTAGGGATGGTTCTATCAGTTACCGTGGCGGGCAACGTGGCCATGATGTACCCGTGGTCATCAATGCTTACATCCTGCATGCCCAATGCTTTAAGCTCATATTCTAATTTGTTTGCCAGGTCCCATTGCTTAGCCGTACTGGGGGTTGAGTCGCTGCTGGCATCGCTTTGTGTATCTATGGTTACGTAGCTTATAAACCTGTCTATGAGTGCTTCTTTATGTATCATGGTCAGTAGTTTTGACCCAAAATTAAAAGATTGCCACTAGTGGTTAAAGGGTCTGTTGTTTTTTGGGTAAATTTTGTGTTTTTCTGCTATGGGTAAATAAGCTTATTTTTACCACACATTTTCTTCAACATGTATAAATCGCTCATACGTCCTTTGTTGTTCAAGTTTGATCCAGAGGCCGTGCACCATTTTAGTTTTAAAGCCATAAAAGTAGCTCACAAGCTTGGACTGGGCGGTGTGCTGAAGTCCATGTATAACCTGGAGCATCCCGTACTTGAACGGGAGGTTTTTGGGCTTAAATTTAAAAATCCCGTGGGTCTTGCGGCAGGTTTTGATAAAGATGCAAAACTCTATCAGGAGCTTTCCGGTTTTGGTTTTGGTTTTGTTGAGATAGGTACGCTTACGCCAAAATCACAGCCCGGGAACCCCAAGAAGAGGCTCTTTCGCCTTAAGGCAGATAAAGCCATCATCAACAGGATGGGGTTTAATAATGGGGGTGTGGACGAAGCCGTGGAACGGCTCAAGAAAAATACAGGTGTCTTGATAGGCGGAAACATAGGCAAGAACAAGGTGACGCCCAATGAAAATGCGGTAGATGACTATGTGTACTGCTTTAAAGCGCTTTTTCCTCATGTGGATTATTTTGTGGTGAACGTGAGTTCGCCCAATACACCCGGACTACGCGAACTGCAGGACAAAGAACCCTTGCTCAGGCTGCTCATCAAGTTGCAATCGCTCAACATCACGATGCAAAAGCAAAAACCCATCCTGCTCAAGATTGCCCCAGACCTTACTGATGATCAATTGCTCGATATTATCAACATTGTGCAAGAGAGCAAGATTGCCGGGGTCATTGCCACAAATACCACGATAGACAGAGAAGGTCTTACCTCGCCTGCAAAAGAAGAGGCGGGTGGCCTGAGTGGAAAACCACTGACCGCACGTTCTACCGAGGTCATTAAATTTTTAAAAACTAAAAGCAACGGGAGTTTTCCCATTATCGCCGTGGGCGGAATCTTCACGCCTCAGGATGCTTATGAAAAACTACAAGCAGGAGCAGACCTCGTGCAGGTGTACACGGGTTTTATCTATGAAGGGCCTGCGGTGGTCAAGAAGATCAATGCCTATTTGATTGATAAGCTTACCGCTTGATGTATATTCAATTTTTAGAAAAGCAAGTTCATTGACCATTTGTTTTACCGGCGGCATTCGCATATAGTTATTGTATATTTGAGTACTGCTAGTAATGTATGTCAAACGATGTAAAGATTATAGAATGTCCACGCGATGCCATGCAAGGTATCAAGGATTTTATTCCCACTGCGGCCAAAACGCAATACCTGCAATCGCTGTTGCGCTGCGGTTTTGATACGCTAGATTTTGGCAGTTTTGTTTCGCCGCGCGCCATCCCTCAAATGGCAGATACGGCACAGGTGCTGCAAGCACTTGACCTAGGCAATACACAGACGAAGCTGCTGGCCATCGTGGCCAATGCCCGTGGAGCTCAAGATGCCTGCCGGTTTCCAGAAATTGATTTTTTGGGCTATCCATTTAGTATTTCAGAGAACTTCCAGATGCGCAACACGCACAAGACCATTGCGCAGAGCGTGGAGGTGCTGGAAGAGATTTTGGCCCTGGCCAAAAACAACAATAAAGAAGTCGTCGTGTACATAAGTATGGGTTTTGGTAATCCATATGGAGACCCATGGAGCGTGGAAATAGTAGGCCAGTGGACGGAAAGATTGGCAAACATGGGAGTGAAGATCCTATCCCTTTCAGATACTGTGGGGACATCAACACCAGAGGTTATCGACTATCTTTTTAAGGGGTTGATACCTAAATTTCCTGAAGTCGAGTTTGGTGCCCACCTGCACACCACGCCCACCACATGGTTTGAAAAGGTAGATGCGGCTTATAAAGCCGGATGCCGCAGGTTTGATGGTGCCATTCAAGGCTTTGGTGGCTGCCCCATGGCAAAGGATGAACTTACCGGTAATATGCCCACGGAGAAGATGCTGTCCTATTTTGCTTCCGCGAAAGCGAGCACGGGGGTACGCACCATGAGTTTTGAATCTTCTCATAACGAGGCCACCAAGATTTTCTCAACCTATCATTAATAAAAAAAGCGCCAGCAATGCTGCCGGCGCTCCTAAACAAGAGTTTATCAGGACTTGTTTTTTATGCTTGTGCTCTTTGTGGAGCCCAGTGGCTACACATCATACCGGGTGAAGCCTTTTGTGGGTGTGCACAGGTAGGGCCTTCATATCTTGAGCAGGTAGTGCAATCTGGATTGTCCTTGAGCACGGCCTTCATTTCAAAGCTGTCGCATGTATGTCTTTCACTTACGTTGATCTCATGTACTTTACAGTAATCTCCTTCTATCAAGTTGTCGCAGTTTAAGCAACTGTTTCCTAATCTAATAGCCATTTTTTCTAGTTTTTAAGTTTACTTAAAAGTACAATGACATACATCTAGAAACAATATAAATAGCTTGTTTTCAATTGTTTATATTTGGATTTATTTAAAATAAGATTCCCTGCCGGTAGGGCAGGGAATCAGCTTTCTTCCCTGGTTAAAACATTAACTAAACTCCAGGGAACTAACTAACAAGTAATTAAATCACAACAAACTAAATTCAAGGGCGGGATGGCCACGCTCGCCGCCCTCGCTCACTAATGCAGTAAACCTTACCTTGTATATATTGCCGTCAGGGTCTTGAACTATGTAATAAACCCCTTCTTTGATTGATGGTAATGAACTGGGGCCGCCGCCATTGCGCCATGCGCTTCCTATGGCCCGCTGGTCAATAGTAAAGGAACCTGAATCCACATTGCTCGCAGCAAAATCTGCAAAGGCAATGGTAGAACCATCCACTTCATAAGCTACCACGCCGTCTAGATTATTTATTGCGATAAAATCTGCATAGGCATAAGAGCCAAAACCTGGAATTTCATTGGTAAATGTGGTGAATACCATATCCCATTTACCTGTTGCAGGTGCAACATCTATTAGTGCGTCTGTACTAAAGGAGAAGTAATTAAATGTGGCGTCATCTGTTTTTGCGATGGTGATTTCATCATGTGTGGTGGCATCAAGCGCGGCATATTGTACAATATAATCATCGGTGCCTTTCAAGATCCTTACTTTCATCCAGCCCCGGGAATCACCGTTGAGGGCTACCGCGCCTTGGTCTGCAGTTGCGGTTCCTACTTTATACCCCAGATTTAACAGATAAACCTTGTTGTCTTCTGCTGTTGTTGAAATTTCGGCTATAGCCGTGCCGTCAACAGTTCCCGTTACATCATCTATGTAGGCCGTATTTGCAGCATCAAAGGTACCCACGGCAACCTGAGCTTTCAGGGCTTCTACATCTGCCTCTTGTACGGCATCAATATCAGTCGCGTCCAGCTGGGCAGCGGCCATAAAAATTGAGCCATTAAGCTTAACGCGAAATTCACTCCCATTGTAAAATGCCAAATCCCAAGAATCCCGTTGTACTGCCGTTTCCGTTAGTGAACTTAAGTCCAGATAGACTTGGTTAGGTTCGTTAGGGCCGCCCACTTCTGGGGAGAATGTTCCCGCAGCAGCTGCGGTTGCGGTAAAACTCACCACGATATCCGTGTTTCCATTGGCAAATGCATCAGCTAGCGTGATGCTGTCTATACTAAAGGTGACACTTTTTGTGGTCCCTTCTAGCGCATCCTGGAGTTTGTTGAATGTAAATGAAACACCCGTTGCCCCAGCTTCAAAATCAAGTGTGATTGTACCGCTTTCGCCGGAAGGCAATGTGATAAAATCTGCATCATCGCCATATAGGGCATTCTCAGTGGTATAGGTAAGGGTCAACGTACCGCTTTGTGGTGCGGCGGTTGAAAAAACAAGGTTGACTTCCTTGCTGGCGTCTGTTGTTTCAAAACTCAGGTTAGGGTTCTCAAAGGCCACGACCACACTCTCAGCGGTGGCGGTGTCATCATTGTTGCTGCAGCTCGCAAATAGCACGGCGAGGGCAGTAAATAAATAGTACATTATGGATTTTCTCATGGTGAATAGTTAAATATTAAGGTTGTATAGAATTTTTAAAAAGTAACTGCGGCCATAGCCTATGAGCAGGCCGTTGTTTGCCGTGGAGTGCACTCCGCCCGTGAGGGTTTGATTTGCAATGCGGGTAAGGTTAAACAGGTTGCGGGCACCCAGTGTAAGTTGCAGGCTTTCGCCAAAAAAGCTCTTTTTTAACGATGCGTCCATCCAGCTGTAGCCTTCCTGCTCCGCACGTATAAATTGGGTATCTTCTCCCGTGGTGTCTAGCAGAAATTGATATTGTGGTCCGTTGTATTTATAATATAGGGAGGTGGTCAAGTTCCATTTTGGGATGTTATAGGAGATGTTTCCATTGGCCTGTAGGGCGTAGAGGTAGTCATCATTGTAATCTCCATCGCTGTGTAATACTTTGCTCTGGCCCGCGTAGGCAAGACCCATATCTAGTTTAAGACGTTTGTATGCAATGCTATTGGTAAGTGATGCTCCATGTGTGCGGTAGATATCTATATTGTTGTATTGATACGCCAGCGGACTTTGATTGACCACGGTAAGTTCTATACGGTCCTGAACGTCCAGGTACCATGCGGAAAATTTTGGCGCAAGCCGTATCCCAGTTTTATTGAGATGAAAGCTCTTTTTTAAATGCAGGAATGTTGAGAACCCACGCTCTGGATTTAAAACCGCATTGCCCTGAACATCATGATTAATGTCTACAAAATAAGTGAAGAGCTCATCATAATTGGGATTTCGGGGGGAGCTTCCCACCACGGCCCGCAATTGATAGTTTTTATTAAAATCATATTTTGCACTAAGCGAGTAGGCTAGCTGGGTATCAAATTGTGAAGAAAACATAGTCCGCAGTCCTGGTTGTAAAGAGAATCTTGAGGTTAGGGGTAGTTCCATGGTTGTAAAAACATCATAGCTCTCAAGACGTCGCTCAATATTTTCACCATCAAAATCTCCTGCAATGGCCGACGAAAAACCATTGATGTTACTGAGTTCATAGCCTAGTTGCAGGTTATATTTTTGAGAGTCAAGAAATCCCGTAAACGTCCCGCGGGAATACACCCCTTTTCTAGATTGATATTCACCGGTCTCAACATCTGTTTTTTCACCGGTGTAGATGCGGTAGTTGTAACGCTCTATATCACGGGATTGCTGCTGGTGAGATAAAGAAATGTCATAGTCTATTTGGGTTAAAAATTTCCCGTTTAGGTTGAGGTGATGAAACATCCTGTCTGAATAAAAAATCTCGTCAGATGCGGTGGGGCGGCTGGTTTGAGTAGAAGAGTTGTAGTTTTCACGTACTAGAGAATCATACCGGGAAACTTGCTCATCAAAATATTCAAACCTGTAGAATACATTAAGATTCTTGCCGGTATACTTAAGCAGAGCCTTGCCTGTGTATTGCTGTTTTGGCAACCACTCAAATCCCCTTAAACCATCATTAAATGGGTGGTCTTTACCCTGACGCTCATTTGCATACCCTGTAAAGTCGTTGCGGGTGAAGCTAGCGTCTGCATACCAATGCTCGTTTATATCATGTGCAATCTTTATGGATTGTATGTGGCGTCCTTGGTCAAAGAAACCATACTCAGTGCCTAGGGTTTCTTCTTGGATATAGGGTTTTATTTCCCAGTCGTACCGCGATGATTTTTTGGTGATGATATTGATGATTCCCGTAACCGCATTGCTACCATATTGCACGCCCATGCTACCTTCCACAATTTCAATTTGTTCAATATCATCCAGGTTGATCTGGGTAAGGTCTGTGTTGTTGCCCAGGCCTTCATCATTGATCAACGGAATATTATCTACCAGGATTTTAAAATATTGACCATCTAACCCAAAGAGCTGCACACTGCTCTTGCCTGTTGAAGGATTGGGTTGTATGGTAATGTTAAGGCTTTGATTGAGAACATCGGCGAGGGTATTTGCGGCAAGGTTATCCATGGTTTCCCGCTTGATCACCTTGACCTCAAAGACTGATTTGTCCACATGCTGTTTATTGATCTGTCCAGTAATGACCACATCGTCCAGTTCATTCACTTGCGTGGAATCTATAGCGTTGTCCTGAGCGTGGACGCAATAGCACGTAAAGAGTAGCAGGGGAAGTAGTAGTTTCACAATTTAGAATCGTTCTAATTAGCCGTTGCAAACATATAATATTATTTTAATTCAATCTAAATAAGTTTTATTATTTTTGTCCGGAATTAAAACTTAAACTAATGAAACACCTTTTTACTACAGTGGTAATGTGCTGCTCTTTAGTGGCTTTCGCGCAAAGCGAAAAACAAAAGGATATCCAGAGCATCAAGGATATGTGTGGATGTTATGAAGTAACCTTTAAGTACACCGAGACTTTCTCTCCCGAAATTGATTATGAAAAGCACCTGGATTATACAGCGGCTGGCCTAGAATGGGCGGGGCTAGTGGAAGATGGCGATAATAAAATTTCCATTCAACACATACTTGTGGTACAGGATACCATGATCATCAAGCACTGGCGCCAGGACTGGACGTATGAAGATAATAGCGTGTTTTATTATGACAAGAACAATTCCTGGAACTTTAAGAAAGATACGGTTGATGTAGCTGGTACCTGGACACAAAAGGTGTTTCAGGTAGATGACAGTCCACGATACAGCGGTATCGCCACGTGGATTCACAAAGACGGCCGTGATTACTGGGAGAACTATACTGACTCGCCCTTGCCGCGCCGGGAATACAGTAAGCGTGATGATTATAATGTCATGCGTCGAGGTAATCATGTAGAGATCACCCCGGGCGGCTGGGTGCATGAGCAGGACAATGATAAAATAATACGAGATGAAGATGGAGACCAGCTGCTGGCCCAGGAAAAAGGATACAATGTCTATACTAAAGTCCCGGATGAACGCTGCCAGGCAGCCGCCACCTGGTGGAAGGAAAATGAAGGTAAGTGGGCAGAGGTACGTGATGTGTGGACAGATGTCTATAACCGCGAAGGTAAACTTACCCTTAAGAAAGCGGTGGATGAGCAGCCCCTGTTCATGCATCTTTTTCCCATGGAAACCACAGCGGGAAAAGAAGCTTACAGCAAAATCATACATGAATTTATAGAGGAGTAAGATGCTAAGTTCACTCTTAAAATCAAGTGGGACATTCATTAAAATACTGGTGATGTTTGTCCTGCTTGTTTCCTTTAGCCCAGGGAGCACGGCAGTAATTCCTGACAAAATCAAGGATAAAATAGACCGTGCGGTGACAGAGACCTATGCGGTGGCAGATTTTGAACTGCAGCACATAACCGTGCCGGCGACCGTGGCAGCTTCAACACCGGTTACATCAAGTGGGGAGAATTTTTTTTCGCTTAAAGCGAAAGAAAAGACCATAGGATATCTTTACCTGGGTGAAGCGCCCAGCAAGAAGAATATCTTTGATTATATTGTACTCTTTGAACCAGACTGGAGCGTGAAAAAGGCAAAAATTCTCATCTATCGTGAGGATTATGGCCGGCAGGTGGGTTCACAGCGCTGGTTAAAACAATTTATAGGGCTTACGCCTAAGGATGACATCACCTATGGTGAGCAGGTTGATGCCATTGCAGGAGCCACGATTTCGGCAAAGTCAATGACCACCGCCGTTGCCAAGGTTTTAAAGACCGTGGGCCTACTTAAAGAAAAGGGAGTGTTGTGATTGACCTACATGGAAGTTTACATAGGCTTGCGCCAAATTTAAAATGGTTTATCGCCATTTTTCTAGTGGTTCTCAGTGTGGGTTATGGCACCGGGCTCACCTTTGTGAATGAAACCTCGGGGATGAGCACAAAGGGAATTGAAGAAAACTATGTGGGCAATGAAGATGATGAGGATGCCCAGGAGATGAAGTTTGAAAAAAGCGAGCGCGAGATGTTGAATATCATCCACACTCACATCTTGAGTATGTCCCTTATTTTCTTGGTTTTGGGCTTTTTGGTTTCCCTGACCAGCTTGCCGCGATGGCTCAAGAAGTTCTTGATGATAGAGCCCTTGCTATCGGTGCTGTGTACCTTTGGCGGTATCTACCTGCTCTGGAAAGGTGTATCCTGGTTTACCTATGTCGTCATGCTATCTGGGATGCTGATGACGCTATCATTTGTTTTGTCAGTTATATTGGTATCATGGCAATTGACGCTAAAGAAGGATTGATAATTTATTAATAACGTCAGGACAACTCACGGTTCAATTATTCATCGTATATTTGCACGCAATTAAATCTTAATTGCGATGACGGCCCACGAATCAAAAATACTAGGAGAAGGTCTCACTTACGACGACGTACTGCTGGTGCCAAACTACTCTGAAGTTCTTCCCCGGGAAGTAAGTATCAAATCAAAATTTTCACGCAACATCACCCTGAACGTTCCCATCGTATCAGCTGCGATGGACACCGTGACAGAATCACGCATGGCGATTGCCATTGCGCAGGAAGGCGGTATAGGTGTTTTGCACAAAAACATGACCATTGACCAGCAAGCGCTCAAGGTGCGTCGTGTAAAGCGAGCAGAGAGTGGTATGATACTGGACCCGGTGACACTCACGCTAGATGCAACGGTAAAAGACGCCAAGCGTAGCATGGCAGAGCACAGCATAGGAGGTATCCCCATTGTGGATGCTGCCGGTAAGCTCATGGGTATTGTTACAAACCGCGATTTAAGGTTTGAAAAAAATGATGCTAGGCCCATAATAGAGGTCATGACCAGTGAAAACCTGGTGACTACCTCAGAGGGAACTTCACTAAAGGATGCTGAGGTCATTTTACAAGATTATAAGATTGAAAAACTACCTGTTGTCACAAAAGAGAATGAACTCATAGGTCTCATCACCTTCAGGGACATTACAAAACTTACCCAGAAGCCTATTGCAAACAAAGATCAATATGGTCGCCTGCGGGTTGCTGCGGCAGTAGGTGTTACCGGTGATGCGGTTGACCGTGTTGCAGCCCTTGTTGAAGCGGGTGTCGATGCAGTTGTTATTGATACTGCCCATGGACATACTAGGGGGGTTGTTTCCGTGCTTATAGAAGTCAAGAAAAAATTTCCTGTAATAGACGTTGTGGTGGGTAACATAGCTACTCCAGAAGCCGCAAAATACTTGGTTGATGCCGGTGCAGATGCGGTTAAGGTGGGTATTGGCCCGGGTTCCATCTGTACGACCCGTGTGGTTGCAGGTGTTGGTTTCCCACAATTTAGCGCAGTGCTTGAAGTGGCCGCAGCGGTCAAGGGCACAGGTGTTCCCGTGATTGCAGATGGTGGTATTCGCTATACCGGTGATATCCCCAAGGCAATTGCTGCTGGTGCCGACTGTGTGATGCTGGGCTCTTTACTGGCAGGGACTAAAGAATCCCCGGGCGAGACCATTATCTATGAAGGTCGTAAATACAAGACCTATCGTGGCATGGGCTCTGTCGAGGCGATGAAACAGGGTTCTAAGGACCGTTATTTTCAGGATGTGGAAGATGATATCAAGAAGCTGGTGCCCGAGGGTATCGTGGGGCGTGTGCCCTATAAAGGTGAGCTTTATGAAAGCGTTCATCAATTTATAGGTGGGCTGCGTGCCGGTATGGGATATTGCGGGGCTAAGGACATCGAGACCCTTAAAACAAACGGTAGGTTTGTGAAGATTACCTCTAGCGGGATTCACGAGAGTCACCCTCATGATGTGACAATCACCAAAGAAGCCCCTAACTATAGTAGGTAGGTTTATATGGCTTAAAGCCAAAGAAAAAATAAAGAACAATAAAAAGGGTCGCATCTGCGACCCTTGTTTTTTTATGTAAAGTGAACCTCTATTGTTGGTTCATTTGTTGTTGTTGCTGCTGCATCAATTTTTGTCTTTCTTCCTGCATCTTCCTGATGTCTTCTTCAGTAAGCAGTGTGATTTTCAACTTGTCTGCAACGGCCTGTGTGATATCATTTTTAGGGTCAGAGTAAGCAAGGCCACTATCACTCATGGTAAATATTTGAGAGTATCCCTGTGCTTTTGCTATTCCATCAATCGCTTCGCCTACTTTGGTATACAGGGGTTGCATAAGCTCGTTTCTCTTCAGGCCCACCATTTGTTGTGAGTTTTGTTGAAACTGCTGAATCCTTCCCTGTATGGTGCGTATTGCATTACCTTTTTCTTCCAGTGTTTTTTCGGGGGTTGTTGCGATACTGTCCAGTTTTTGAAAGTTGGCAACTTCTTTTCTATATTCTGTAACAAGTTCTGCATATTGCTTGTCCAGCCCTTCTCCATAAGATTGTAGGCTTGATTGTACGGTGTCCATTGCCGGCATGCTTGCCACGATAAGTTCACTGTTTACAGTTCCTATTTTACTTTGTGCAAATCCTGCTGCAGCTACAAATAATACGGTGAATGCTGCTAATACGTTTTTCATAATTTTGCTTTTTAATTGTGAATGGTTCTAACCATTGCTGCTTTTAAAATTTTCGTTATTAGGGTTCTCAAAAAACTTGGCAAAGATATAAAAGCCTGCTTAGCTTCAAAGGTTTTTTATATAATTTAAACTTAATCAGCTTATTGGATTATAAATCGTGCCCCGGTTGGGCTTCAGGGCATCCCTTACGCTGACCATGTTTTCCTCATTTACAACCATATAGGCCATGTGGTGCATTCCCGGTACTATGGCCTCATGCCCTATGGGCAAATCTGGCAGGCCGGCGGTCTTTGCATAATCCGTGAGGTGTTTTGCATGATGTATCGCGATGTGCTGGGCCGTGGGGCCCCTAAAATCCCAAATAAGTTTTATACGTTTTGCCATGTGGTAAAGGTAAATTCAATTAACATGCCAAAAATAATTATCCCGCCACACTTTCTCCCTTTTCGGCGAAAGCTTTAAAGTCATTCATATATTTAAGGGATTGTTTTTTAAATGCACTGGGCATGAGCAGGCCCAGGAGCTTCATGCCCCAGCCCTCAAATTTAAAAATGGACCTTGATACCCACTTGGTCTTATTGTCTCCCATTTTTGAGAAAAAGTTTTCTTGCAGGTTATGGACACCCTTCATTTCATAGGTGGCATGAAACTCATGGGGCAGGTCACGCTTCAAGATGGTTTCAACCAGGGTAATCTTACGCTTGCCGTTTTCATAGCGCAACTGCATCTTCGCGCCTTCTTCACCAGGTGTGCCGCTCAATACCTTGTAGCTCTTGAGCCCTTTTTGCCAGTGTTTCAGATTTTCAAGGCTGTCCATTTTTGCAATGGTCTCCTCCAGTGGTAGGTCTATGGTTATGGATGTCTCGTACTTCATGCTGGTATGTAATGGTAAGGTCTTAAAATTAGGATATTTTTTTGGCGCAGGCCATTTTACAATAAGCGGGTCTCGTTTTCGTTTCCGAAATAGGGCCAAAAAAGGCTTATTATTCATATTTTTGCTCACTTTTTTGACAGAATGATTCAAACAAAAAAAATTATTTTCACGTTCTTTTTGGCCACTGTTTTTTCTGGCTATGGCCAGAAGGACACACGGGTGCTCATGACCATAGATGGCAATCCCGTATATGTTGAAGATTTTAAACAGGTCTATCTCAAGAATTTGGACCTGGTGGAAGATGAATCTCAAAAAGACATTGATTCTTATCTTGAGCTTTTTAAAAAGTACAGGTTAAAGCTGGCACAGGCCTATGCACTGGGGCTTGATAAAAAACCAGAACTTAAAAGTGAGCTTGACGGCTATAAGCACCAGCTTGCCGAAAACTACATGACAGATGCCCCCGTGACCGAAACCTTGATTCAGGAAGCCTATGACCACATGGTAAACGAGGTAGAGGCGAGCCATATCATGATAAGCCTGCAGGATGCAAAAACACCTGCCGACACGCTGGAGGCTTATGATAAAATAACTGCAATACGCAAGGAGCTGTTAGCTGGTGCAGATTTTGCAGCACTTGCCAAGGAAAAGAGCGAAGATCCATCGGCTATGGATAACGCAGGGTATCTAGGGTGGTTCCATGCATTTAAGATGGTCTATCCCTTTGAGAGGGCCGCCTATAAAACCCCGGTGGGCGGGGTTTCACCCATTTTAAAGACCCAGTTTGGCTACCACGTTTTAAAAACCTTGAACAAGAGGAAAAGCAGGGGAGAGGTACAGGTTGCACATATCATCCTTACCCACAAACAGGCAGATTCTACCATCGACCCAGAAGCCCGTATGCGAGAGATTTATCAAAAACTCCAGCAAGGGGAGTCTTTTGAAAACCTGGCCCTAAAATATAGTGATGATAGGCAAAGTGCCGTTCAGGGCGGGGTGATCAACCGCTTTGCGGCGGGTCAATTACGAAGTTCAAAATTTGAGGACATGGC
Organism: Cytophagaceae bacterium; assembly: GCA_002710685.1. Taxonomy (GTDB): domain Bacteria; phylum Bacteroidota; class Bacteroidia; order Flavobacteriales; family Flavobacteriaceae; genus Leeuwenhoekiella. The sequence continues at coordinate 79,995 of PALD01000045.1, forward strand.
CTTCAGCCTCCTCAAGCCCGGCGATTATAGCAAGCCCTTCAAGACCGAGCTGGGGTGGCACCTTATAAAGCTGGTGCAAAAATTTCCCATAGAGAGCCTCCAGCAAATGCGGCCTGAACTTGAGGCCAGGATAAAAAACGATTCCCGCTCCAAGCTCGTGGAAGATGCATTGCTGGCAAAGTTGAACAAGATATATACCGTCAAGGAGGGTGGAGATGTCGTTATGGCTTTCGCCAAAATAAACCCAACAACCTTGATGCAGGGCAAATGGCAGATGCAACTTCCCGATACTGAACAAGTAAAACCAGCCCTGATCATTGAAAAAGATACCTTGACCTATAATGATTTTTCAATCTATGTTAAACAGGCACAACGCGCAGCACCAAATTATGCCAATGCACGGGCTTTCCTTGATTTTGCGTATTCTGGCTTTAAATCAAAATCCCTAAAAGAATATTACCGTTCCCATCTTGCCGAAAATAACATGGAATATGCACAGATCATCAAGGAATATGAAGAAGGGATCCTCCTTTTTGCCCTGATGGAAGAAAAAATATGGAACCGTGCAAAAGTTGACACCATGGGCCTGCATGGATTTTTTGATGCAAATAGGGATAATTATCGCTGGCCGGTAAGGTATAGGGTGCTGGTGGCAAGTTCACCTAATGAAAAATCAGCAGAAGAGGCCCTTAAGATGTTGAAGCAGCAAAAGGCCCCGGCAGATATAAAAAAGCAACTCAACAAGGATGGCCTGGTCAATGTATTTTTTACACAGAAAACGGTAACGGCTGATGATAGCTTGCTCCCGCAAGGATATATACCACAACCGGGCTTGAACAAGATATACAAGAATGATGACTTTAGCATTGTCTTGCTTGAAGAAGAAATCCCGGCAACAGCCCAGGAATTTGATGAAATAAAAGGAAAGGTCATCAACGATTATCAAAACAAGCTTGAACAGGAGTGGCTCTCCAGCCTTGAAAATGGCCATAAGGTCACCGTGGACAAACAGGTTTTTGAAGCCGTAAAAAAAGAATTGTCACACTAAATGAAAAAGCACGTCTTTTTAACAATATACATCGGGCTGATCCTTTCATCCTGTTCTTTTTTTGAAAGCAAGAAGGAAGGCATACCCGTGGCAAGGGTCAACAATACCTACTTGTACAAGCAGGATATACAGGACCTGGTCACCCCAGGGATGTCGCCAGATGATAGTGCCCTTGTGGTCAATGGTTTTGTAGAACGATGGGCAAGGCAGCAATTGCTGCTTGATGGTGCCAAGCGCAATATATCACTGGATGATCAAGAGCGTATGGAAAACCTAGTGGCACAGTACAGGGCAGACCTATATGCGCAGGCATATAAAGATGTCATGGTCGCTAAGGGTCTGGACAGTGCGGTCACTGATGGTGAGGCAAAGGCGTTTTATGAAAACAACAAAAATAATTTCAAGCTCAACGAAGAGCTTTTGAAATTGAGGTTCATACAGGTCAATGAGAATGCGTATAACCTTGATGATGTAAAGAAAAGGTTTGTGAGGTTTGATGCAGAAGACAAACGTTACCTGGATAGTATTTCGGTACAATTTCAAACGCAGTCCCTCAATGATAGTGTATGGGTAAGTGCAGATCAGGTGATAAAAACCATTGCGCCCCTTACCCCTGAAAATAAGGAAGATTACCTAAAAAAAACCAGTTTCCTGCAATTGCGTGATTCATTAGGGTTATATTTGATCGCGATTGAAGACAAGCTTTCACGCAATGAGGATGCACCCTTAGAATATGTGATGCCAACGGTTAAGCAGGTATTGGTGAACAGGAAAAAACTTGAGTTGATCAAGAAACTTGAAAAGGATATAATTAAAGATGCAATTGAAAACAATCAGTTTGAAATTTATGATGAGAAGTAAGATACTGGCAATTTTTTGCCTTGTGGCGGCTTCAGCTACTTCGCAAGAAGTGATAAGTGAAGGTGGAGAAGATGTGGCCAAAGTGCCAGATACCACAAAAGCTGCTCCCGTCAAGGCCTTTAAGGTAGATGGTGTTGCCGCGGTGGTGGGGGACTTTGTGATACTGGACAGCGATATTTTTCAGGCACGGGAGGGTCTAAAGGAGCAAGGGGTCGATAATCAAATTAGCGATTGTGACCTGCTTGACAAGCTTATGGAAACCAAGCTTTATGCACACCAGGCAATCGTGGATAGTATCACGGTGCCAGAAGCCCAGATACGCAGCTACACAAACCAGCAAATTGATTATTTCAAAGAACGTTTTGGCGGAAGCGAAGAAAGGGTATTGAAGTTTTACCGTAAGGAAAGCATGGGCGACCTGGAAAAGGAACTTTATGAAATCAACAAGAACCAGGAGCTCGCAAAGATGATGCAGCAAAAGATTGTTGAGAACCTTGAGGTCACGCCAGAAGAAATAAGGGCATATTTTAACGAGCTCAAGGAAAGTGATGGCGGTCTTCCCATTTTTGGCGATGAGGTAGAAATCTCAAAAATAATGGTCGAGCCAGAAGTACCCGAGGCTGAGAAACAAAAAGTAATCAATGAACTCAATGGTTACCGCAGGGATATCCTGGAAAACGGGAGCAGCTTTGCAACAAAGGCCGTACTGTGGTCTGAAGATGAATCCACCCGGGGCAAGGGCGGCTTGATAGAGGGTGTTGACCGCAAGGCACAGTTTGTAAAAGAATTTAGGGATGTGGCCTTTAGCCTTCAAGAAGGAGAGATAAGTAAACCCTTTGAAACTGAATTTGGTTTTCACATCATTCAAGTGGTAAAGATAAAAGGGCAAAAAATTGACCTGCGCCATATCTTGAGGATACCCAAGATTACAGAAGAATCAGAAAAAGCAGCCAAGGAAAAGATAGAAACCATCAAGAAGCGCATTGCTGATGGCGAATTGACTTTCGCGGAAGCGGCACGTGAATTCTCTGATGAGAAGGAAACGGCAAGTGATGGTGGCGTGCTCTTCAACCCCACGACCCAGGACAGGATGTTTGAAGTAAAAAACCTGCCCCCCGAGATTTACCCAAAAGTACGCGACCTGAAGGTAGGCGAGATAAGCGAAGTGTTCAACAACCCCACAAGAACGGGCCGTACACGTTATGAGGTGTACACGGTTTCAAAACGTGTGGATGAGCATACTGCTGATTTTGCGGTAGATTACCTAAAGATCAAGGACCTTGCATTGCAGGACAAAAGTATTGAGGCCGTTAAAAAATGGCAGAATGAAAAAATAAACGAAACATACATCAAGATCAACCGCGATCACCGTGATTGTGATTTTTCTAATAACTGGCTAAACCAATAATATGTCTGATGTTGCGGCTATTGATGGGCTGGTAAAAAAATACGGCTCTCTTAAAAATGAAATTGCAAAAGTGATTATAGGCCAGGAGGCCGTGGTCGATCAGGTTATTCTTTCAATCTTTAGTGGGGGTCATGCCCTGTTGGTAGGTGTTCCCGGCCTCGCAAAAACATTGATGGTAAATACCATCTCCCAGGCGCTGGGGCTGGACTTTAAACGCATACAGTTTACGCCAGACCTTATGCCCAGTGATATATTGGGGTCTGAAATACTCGATGAATCGAGGCATTTTAAATTTTTACCGGGACCGGTGTTCGCAAATATCATCCTTGCTGACGAGATAAACCGTACCCCGCCAAAAACCCAGGCAGCCCTGCTCGAGGCCATGCAGGAAAAAGCCGTTACCGTTGCCGGGAAAAGCTACCCGCTCTCCAGGCCCTATTTTGTGCTGGCCACTCAAAACCCCATTGAGCAGGAAGGGACGTATCCCTTGCCCGAAGCTCAGTTGGACCGTTTTATGTTTGCCATAAACCTGACGTACCCCTCGCATCAAGAAGAGGTGAGCATTGTCAAGGCCACGACCACAGATAGTACAAATACCGTGAATCCACTGTTCACGGCCGCTGAAATTTCAGGATATCAACAGCTCATAAGGCGCGTACCGGTTGCTGACAATGTTATTGAGTATGCCGTCAAGCTTGTGGGCAAGACCAGGCCGGCCTCTAGCGGGGCGCCACAACTGGTAAAAGATTACCTGGACTGGGGTGCCGGGCCACGTGCTTCACAAAATCTTATCCTCGCTGCAAAGACACATGCGGCGCTAAAGGGCAAGTATTCTCCAGATATCGAGGATGTGCAGGCCGTCTCAGAAGGTATACTGCGCCATCGTCTCATCAAGAACTACAAGGCTGAGGCAGAAGGTCTTACCATTGAGAAGATTATCCAGGAACTCCATTGATAAGCCTTTCGGCGAAAGCCATAAAAACCTAATGGGTGCACCTGCTCTTTTGATGCATTCTATATTAGTTTTGAAATCGTTTTTCTAAAGCATTAAAAGTTTAGAATTCACGCGGTTTTTCGTAATTTCGTACCGCTTTTTTAACAATTAAAATAAAGATTAAATCATGGCATTTGATATTGATATGATCAAGTCGGTTTACAGTAAGGTGGCGGAGCGTGTTGACGCGGCGCGCGAAATTACGGGTAAGCCCCTAACGCTGGCAGAAAAAATACTATACTCCCACCTTTGGGACGGGAAGACCGATAGGGCATTTGTACGTGGTAAGGATTACGTGGATTTTGCTCCAGATCGTATCGCTTGTCAGGATGCTACGGCACAAATGGCCCTGTTGCAGTTCATGCAGGCGGGGAAGAAAAATGTTGCCGTGCCCACCACCGTGCATTGCGACCACCTTATCCAAGCAAAACAGGGGGCAAAGAAGGATTTAAAAAGAGCTAATGAAACCAGTAACGAGGTGTTTGATTTTTTAGAGTCTGTCTCTAATAAATATGGTATAGGTTTCTGGAAACCGGGAGCAGGTATCATTCACCAGGTAGTTCTTGAAAACTACGCTTTTCCTGGGGGAATGATGATAGGTACTGACAGCCACACGGTAAATGCCGGTGGTCTGGGAATGGTGGCAATAGGTGTGGGAGGAGCTGATGCCGTTGATGTGATGGCAGGTATGCCATGGGAGCTCAAGTTTCCCAAGCTCATAGGTGTTAAACTAACCGGTGAACTCAATGGATGGACGGCTTCCAAGGACGTTATCCTCAAAGTGGCTGGCATCCTTACCGTAAAGGGAGGTACCGGTGCAATTGTTGAATATTTTGGCCCAGGAGCTAAAAACCTTTCGGCCACCGGTAAAGGCACCATCTGTAACATGGGTGCAGAGATAGGGGCAACTACATCCACATTTGGTTACGATGAGTCCATGGAGCGTTTCTTGCGCGCCACTGACCGTGCCGATGTTGCAGATGCCGCAAATGAAATCAAGGAATATCTAACAGGTGACGATGAAGTATATGCCAATCCAGAGCAATACTTTGACGAGGTTATAGAAATCAACCTTTCAGAATTACGTCCTCACCTTAATGGTCCCTTTACACCAGATTTAGCTACCCCGGTAGGTGAACTGGGCGAGAAGGCCGCAAAAAATGACTGGCCCCTTAAAGTTGACTGGGGGCTTATAGGTTCTTGTACAAACTCAAGTTATGAAGACCTCTCTCGAGCGGCTTCAATAGCACAACAGGCAATCGATAAGAAATTAAAGCCCAAGAGCGATTTTGGTATCAACCCGGGCTCTGAACAGATTCGTTTTACAGCAGAACGTGATGGGTTGTTGGAAGTTTTTGAAAACCTGGGTGCAACCGTATTCACAAATGCCTGTGGGCCATGTATAGGGCAGTGGGACCGTAGTGACCGCAAGGGTGATGAGAAGAACACCATCGTACATTCCTTTAACCGTAACTTCTCTAAGCGTGCCGATGGCAACCCCAATACGCATGCCTTTGTAGGTTCTCCAGAGATGGTCGCCGCAATTGCAATTTCGGGCCGCCTGGATTTTGACCCCATGACAGATACTTTATTGAACGAAGATGGAGAAGAAGTAAAACTGGACGTACCTGTAGGTCTTGAGCTTCCGCCAAAAGGTTTTGCGGTAGATGAAAATGGATATCTTGCCCCTACGGCAGATGGCAGTTCAGTAGAAGTAAAAGTTGCTTCAGATAGTGAGCGTCTAGAGTTGCTTACTCCTTTTGAGCCTATCAAGGATTCAGACCTAAAGAACGTAAAGTTGTTGATCAAGGCATTCGGTAAATGTACCACAGACCATATCTCAATGGCAGGACCCTGGTTGCGCTACCGTGGGCACCTTGACAATATTTCAAACAACTGCCTCATAGGTGCCGTTAATGCGTTCAACAAGAAGACCAATTTTGTTAAAAGCCAGCTAACGGGAGAATATGATGGCGTGCCACTTACACAACGCGAGTATAAAGCTAAAGGAATCAAGACCATCGTTGTGGGTGACCACAATTACGGTGAAGGTTCTTCTCGTGAGCATGCTGCCATGGAGCCACGTCACCTGGGCGTTGCCGCCGTACTGGTAAAATCTTTTGCACGTATCCATGAGACAAACCTTAAAAAGCAGGGGATGTTGGGATTGACGTTTGCTAATGAAAATGATTACGATTTGATACAAGAAGATGATACCTTCAGCTTTGTTGATATCGAAGAATTTGCGCCAGACAAGCCTTTGACCATTGAAGTCACGCACGCAGATGGAAGCAAGGATACAATCATTGCAAACCATACATATAATGATGCGCAGATTGCTTGGTACAGGGAAGGCTCTGCACTTAACCTTATAAAGAAGCAGAACGCTTAGGGCAACTGTTAAACTATTTGTAAAAAACCATCCCCAACGGCGGATGGTTTTTTTTTATAAAATACCCAAGGTACTTTTACGTTATCCAACTTAATAAATGAACATAAACTATATGAAACCAATCTTCAAACTTTCTACTTTAATATTATCAGTTGCAACACTTATGTCATGTGGTGGTAATGATGATGATAGGGAGGTACAAACAACGCTTACACTCAATACTTTTAATCTAGGTGAATTGCCTAACAATGCCGAATATGAAGCTTGGCTTGTAAGTAATGGTGAAAACATATCGCTGGGCAAATTCAATGGAAATGCAAGTGAAAAAACATTTAGGGTTTCTCTTGAGAGGGCAGATGCCGCGACTCAATTTCTTATTAGTATAGAACCGGGCAACGATCCTAGTGGAGAAATTTCTAATACAATTTTACTTTCAGGTCCGTTTTCAGGAAACAGTGCATCTTTGAATATCAATAATGCAATAGCAAACCTTTCAGGTATTTCAGGTGCTTATACACTTATGACGCCTACTGATAACAATTCTTCAAATGAGCAATCAGGCTTCTACTTTTATAATCCCACTTCAGGTACAGCGGCACTTAACCTGCCAACGCTTCCTGATGGATGGATGTATGAAGGTTGGGTAACCTTGCCCAAGCAGGGAGGGGGAACCGTTAATCTTAGTACAGGTAAGTTTACATCACCAGAAGGCAGGGATGAATTTGACGGATATAGTTCAAATACAAATACCTCCCCATCCTTTCCTGGCGAGGACTTTTTAAGCACACAGTTCTTGTCTCTTCAGGGAGTTAGTACGCCAGTGGATATACGGGGTAAAAAGGTCTTTATATCAATAGAACCAGCAACTGATCCCGATGAATTGACGCCATTCTACATTCAGCCATTAATAAATAACCTTACCGGGCAGGATTTGGCTCCAGCCATGAATACAATGACTGTAAACTCTGCATCATTTCCGCAGGGTGTAGTTATTAAAGAGTAATAAAAAGATTTTAGATAAAAGAAAAGAAGCTTCTATTCCAGAAGCTTCTTTTTTATTTGTGAGATATCATCCTGAAGTATCTGTACCTTGTTTTCAAGAGATTGAAGTTTTTTGTTTGAGTCCATGTCCACCACGTTCAATGCGCTGGTTATCTTGCCTCGTACGATAAGCACTTCAACGATGTTGTTAAGTGAGTAGCTTACAGTTTCATACTTACTGTTATCACTTATCATTATTATCGCATTGTTATTAAGGTCCTTCTTGATGCGCTTGGTCATCACGGCCTTATCTGTTATGATAACGCCTACAGAGCCATCAAGGATGTCAGATAGATCCTCAACTTTTTGGGCAATAAGTATATCTCCATGTAATAGCGTGGGCATCATGCTGTCTCCTTCTACTTCAAAGAGCTTTTGACCATTTGCGGGTTCATAACCGGGTATCTTGTACATGTTCATCTCTTCCATCCACTCAGGATTGTTGAGATTGTCTATAAACCCGGCACGGGCTTCAACATTTATCAATGGTACAAAACCATTGTTATTTGTCATTATGATCGCATGTCTCGATCCTCTTAAGATCCTATCAGTAGGAACACTGTAAATCCTGCTTAATGTAAGGAGGTGGTCTGTTGTAATGGAGTTTTGTCCATTCTCGATAAGGGAGTAGGCGCCTTGGGTAATTCCTAGTTCTGTTGCGATTTTCTTTTGTGAGAATCCAGAGCTTTCCCTAAGTGCCTTGAGCTGTAAAGAAACTATGTTGTTTTTCATGTAAGGGGTGCTAAGTCGCTAATATAGAATATTTTTGATAAAATATTTTTTATAATAATCTAAAATTGTGCTATTTATCCTATTAAATTGATTTTTTTTATGTTTTTTGTCGAAATTTTGATTTCGTGCTAAACGTGGTTTTTCAATTAAACGTTTTAATAAGAATTTTATAGTGTGGCCAGTCTACTGTTGTCCAGATAGCCTGAATAGGTATTATTATACTTGACTTTTTGTTCTATACTTTCTATAATGGGCGTAGCAAAATCTGTATTGTACATTTCTCCCATAACATTTAAGCCACCTGGGCTAAAAACATTGATTTCCATGAGCTTGTCGCCCACGATGTCCAGTCCTACAAGGAACATGCCATCCTGAACCAATTTTGGCCTTACCACTTCGGCAAGTTCAAGGATTTGTTCGGTCATTGCACTTTCACCAGGTTTTCCACCGGCATGGATATTACTGCGCACATCACCACTTTTGTTGATCCTGCGCATCATGGCATATTTACCGTCCACCTCCAGTGGCTTACCATTCAATAAAAATAATCGGGTATCTCCTTCTTTGGCGGCGGGTAAGTATTCTTGGGCTATCACATATCCATCACGGCATATGGCATCAACGGTCTGACTAAGGTTCTTCTCGTTGTTCTTGTCCATCAAGAAAACATTTTTACCGCCAGATCCCTGCAAGGGCTTAAGGATCATTTTGTTTTTTTGTGATTTGAAAAACTCCCGTATTTCATCTTGATCTCTCGTAATGATGGTCTTTGGCCTCAAGATTTCAGGAAAATGTTGAAAGTACATCTTGTTGACTGCGCTAGCTAGGCTCTTAGGGTGGTTGAGTACGATGACATTGTCCTTGAGGGCAATCTCACCAAATATAAATGCCGCATTCTGGGCCCAGTCGCGTTCCCCTATTTCATCAGAGGGGTCATTGCGCAGGAATATGACGTCCAGGTCACTTGAAGAAATCTTTGAAAAATCTTCTTTTTGCAATGCTTCAAAAAAGGTTTTCCCAGTCTTGTAATTAGTTCCCTTCACGGTTTTGCAACGGGCGGAAAGATGGCCTTCTTTTACATACGCCAGTTCGCCCACACCTATATAATAGACATCATGACCTCTTTTATAGGCTGTGTAGCCTAGTAGGTTTGTGGTGTAATTGTGTTTTTCTGTATCGTGATCGTTTATGATAAATGCAATTTTCATGGCAGTTGTTTTTTTTAGTTGATTAAATCTTTTATTTCTATCCCCTTTCTCAATTGAGCCAACCTTTCTTTTGCAGATTCGCGCTCCATAAACCTGGGTGGAAGGGGTTTTTTTACCACGTTCCTAAAAATCAATTCCTTGATAAGGGGGATGTGATTATTGTTGAACTTCCCCGAATAGAGCAGGTCCATTTCTCCACCATCCTTGATATAATCCAATAGTTCAAGTAATCCTGAGAGATAGACGGCATCCTTGGTTAAACCGCCGCCGCGGTACACCCGCATGGTGATAAAGTATGCGGTCTTAGTAGGGAAGTTGTATTCATCCTTGAGCAGGTGAAATACTTCTACAAACCCCTTGCCACGGGTCATTTTTTCCACGGCAACCACCCTGGCAGCCAGCAACCTCAAGCGGTTTTTAGTGAGTCCGCCCACAAGGTACTCAGCCAATACGGCAATACCTTCCTGTAACTTGTCATATCCTGCAAAGCCAGCGTGCATCTGTCTTAACGGTTGCATGGATCCATTGCAAAAGGTGAGTATATGTGTGGCGACCTCGTGCTGTATGAGGGCATCCGTGCGTTTAGCATCCATGTTGAGGTCTTCGCTGATGAGCAGTTTTGACTTTGACACCATTACCCCGGCAATGTCCGGTCTTATTTCAAGGCCCAGGTTGAGTTTCGGGAATTTTTCTTGATAATATGCTATTTCTTTTTTGGCGTAAGCCGAAAACTGATGACAGTTATATTTTTCGATTCCTGCGGTCTTTTCATTTACGGGGAAGGTCTTTAAAATATCCTGGGCAATCTGGAGCACATGGGGGGCGACACCACCATACAGGCTTTCTCCCGTAAACCGAAAGTTCTTTGAGCCCCTTTCTTCAAGCATGATGAGCTGTTTCTCTATTTCTAGCCTTTTATCGCGCAGTATGTAGGCAAGGGTGGGATCCTGTATTTGATCAATGGGCAGGTCGTACAGTTTTCTCTTGGTGACCTCTGGGTCTATAGCAATCAACCGGTATGTAAATGCGGGTGCTTCTGCAAAATGGGATTCTTCAAATTTCTTAAAGGCACTCTGGCTGTTTACGGGCGTGACACGTAATAAAAAGTCCATGGCGCTGCTTATCTCTGCAAGTACCTTGTCAACCTGTAACGTGGGCTTGTCGAGATGGGTCTTGCCCAGCATGAGGTAATGGTCAAACGGATTTGCCGTCTGTACCCTGATAAATTCAAATACCGCCCGTTTAATGACTTCGCTAAACCTTGAAAAAAACTTTCGGAAAAAGAGCGAGTAGATCTCATCTTCTTCCTGCTGCTCGTATATGGTGGGTACTCCTATACCCACGATGAGGCTACCCACATCCTTTGAGGTCTCTATATCCAGTAATTGTGGTAGGTCATCTGGGCAGCGTTGTTCTCCTGCTTGCACCAGTACGCCCATACGTTGATAGATGCGCCGCATTTCTTCAAACCCTTCTTGTAACGCATTTATGGTGGCCGGTGCGCGGTCTTCAGGTCCCATGATCCTAAAATCTGTCCTGTGGTCAGCATGTTCTGGCCATAGTTCCAGGATGAGAAAGGCATTGAGTTTTTCAACGATACCCTTGCTCAGGTTAATCAATACATCTTTGATGTCCGTACTTTTATCAACGATGAGATATGAACCTTGGGTTTTTACGAGCCTTGTAAAATACGGGTCTGGCGTGTGGCTAAAACGGTAAACACATATATAGGGGAGGATCTTGTCAAAATGTATTGTCCCATTTTCGGGAAGGTTAATCGTGAAGCCTTTTTCATTTATTACGGCTTGGCAGATTTCCTGGATAATATCTTCTTCGGTTGTGTCCATTTTGGCTTTAAGCCAAATTAGATGATTTCTAATTTTAACATATTGTCTTTCACAATAGTTTAACTGCAATGTCAGGTGGTTTAAGACAATTTTATAACCGCTGTGATGTTTTGGTCCAGATTGTGAAAAGGTGTTTGATAAGTAGCATATAAAATGAGGTCAAAATCCTTTCTAGGAGAATCATTTTAATACTATTTTTGGGCATGGAAAACAATGTTCTCATCCTCGATTTTGGCTCACAGTACACCCAGTTGATCGCACGTCGCGTTAGGGAATTGAATATATTTTGTGAGATTAAGCCATATAACCACCTTCCAGAAGATCTTAACAGGTACAAGGCCGTTATCCTTTCAGGATCACCACATTCTGTACGCAGCGAGCAGGCCCCACATCCTGATTTGTCTGGGATACGCGGTAAAAAACCCCTGCTGGGCGTTTGTTACGGGGCACAATACCTTGCGCATTTTCATGGTGGCAAAGTAGGCCAGTCAAGCACGCGCGAGTATGGAAGGGCAAACTTGAACATGATAAAGGCAGGTGAAGTCTTCTTTGAAGGGGTTGAAGAAGGTAGCCAGGTGTGGATGAGCCATAGCGATACCATCAAGGAATTGCCGGCAGGTTCCATACGGCTGGCAAGTACTACAGATGTGCTCAATGCGGCCTACAGGATTGACGGTGAGGAGACCTATGCGATACAGTTTCACCCAGAGGTCTATCACAGTACTGATGGAAAAAGAATCCTACAAAATTTCCTCATTAACATCGCAGGCCTTGAACAAACCTGGACACCAGATAGTTTTGTGGAGGCCGCAGTTGAAAAGCTCAAGGAAACCGTGGGCAATGACAAGGTCATCCTGGGGCTTTCTGGCGGGGTGGATTCATCAGTGGCCGCCATGTTGCTGCACAGGGCAATAGGCAAGCACCTGCACTGTATATTTGTAAACAACGGCTTGTTGCGCAAAAATGAATTTGAAGATGTCCTTAAACAGTATGAAGGCATGGGCCTCAATGTAAAAGGGGTGGATGCCACAGACCGTTTTATGGATGCCCTTGCGGGAATTACAGATCCTGAGCTAAAGCGAAAGGCAATAGGCCGCGTGTTCATCGAGGTCTTTGATGATGAATCCCACAAGGTTGAAGACGCCAAGTGGCTGGGACAGGGAACCATATATCCAGATGTCATTGAATCAGTCTCTGCAACGGGCGGGCCATCAGCCACCATAAAATCGCACCATAACGTGGGCGGGCTGCCAGATTATATGAAACTTAAGGTGGTAGAGCCCCTGCGCATGCTATTTAAGGACGAAGTGCGCCGGGTAGGGGCCAGTATGGATATGAGTCCCGCATTACTGGGCAGGCATCCGTTTCCCGGGCCTGGCCTGGGTATCAGGATACTGGGCGACATCACTAAAGAAAAAGTGCGTATCTTACAGGAGGTCGATGCCATTTTTATCAACGGCCTCAGGGAATGGGGTTTATATGATAAAGTTTGGCAAGCAGGTGCCATGTTACTACCGGTAGATTCTGTAGGAGTAATGGGGGATGAGCGCACGTATGAAAAGTGTGTGGCCCTGCGTGCCGTAGAAAGTACTGACGGCATGACCGCAGACTGGGTAAATCTTCCCTATGCGTTTTTACAAAAGGTTTCAAATGATATAATAAACCGTGTAAAAGGCGTTAATAGGGTAGTATATGATATTAGTAGCAAACCACCTGCAACCATTGAGTGGGAATAGAACACAAAAATCAAGAAGATACATGAGAAAGGTACTAGCACTGTTCCTTTTCACACTGGTCGCATTCAGTTGCGCCACGATAGGGCAACAAACCTTCAATAGCCATAGGGTTGCACAAGGTGAAACGGTCTATGGAATAGCAAAGAAATATAATTTGACAGAGTACGAGATATACAAGCTCAACCCAGAAGCTAAAGAAGGTATCTATCCCGGTCTCGTCCTTATCCTTCCCAGTGGCCACGCCATTGTAAATGAAGATACGTCTTATGACGAAAACAACCAGTTCATAAACCATAAGGTAAAAAAAGGGGAAACCCTATTTAGCTTGAGCAAAAAGTATGGTGTTGCCCAAGAAGAAATAAAAAAATACAACCGCCACCTATATGCAGAGGAGCTTGAAACGGGAGAAACCATCAAGATACCACAGACAAGCACAGAAATTACCGAGACGACCAGTAAGCCCATGGAAACCCAGCGCAAGCATGTGGTAAAGGCAAAGGAGACAAAATTTGGCCTTGCATCCATGTACGGTATAACCATCGCAGAGCTTGAGGAACTCAACCCACAAATCAAGGAAGGCCTACAGATAGGTATGATACTCAGCGTACCAGACAAATCCTATACCCAGGATGCAACCATAGATGATGCCGAGTATGGATTTTATGAAGTAAAGCCCAAGGAGACCATGTACAGCCTTACCAGGAGCCTTGAAGTCTCACCTGATGAACTCATGCAGTTGAACCCATCTTTAAAAGATGGCCTCAAGGCCGGGATGGTACTTAAACTTCCCAAGAAAATTTTAGAAGAAAAAGGTGTTCTGGCAAGCCAGGAAAGCAACCTGGCCAATGAACTCAATAATTTTTCGGTAAAGAATGTTGCACTTATGCTTCCCTTTAACCTGAAGCAAACTGAGATTGACTCTGCAGACATTAGGAAAAACGTGCTCAAGAGTGATAGGTTGACCAGGATTTCACTTGATTTTTACAGCGGTGCACTCATGGCGGTAGATTCCGCGAAAGCGCAAGGAATATCTTCAAACCTTTATATCTATGATACCGAGTATAGCCGTACTGCGGGCGATGCCACAAATGGACGAAAAATAGAAAATATCATAAGGAGCAACAATTTTCAAAAGATGGACGTTGTCGTGGGTCCCTTGATGGGAAGCAATGTCGATAGGGCAGCAGCTGAACTGCGGGGCAATAACGTACCAGTGATATCACCACTTTCTGACAACGTGCGGCAGTCTGCAAACATCTTTAAATCGCGCCCTGCCGATGAAACCATGCGCAAGACCATGTTGCATTATATTGAGCGTGCAGGGGCTGGCAAGAACATTATCATTGTTGCAGATTCAAAAAACTATCAGACCCGGGACAAGATAAAATCCCTTTTTCCTTCGGCCCATGTGGTGACGCCCCGTGGTGATGGGGGGGACAACTTTATCTATGCTAACGATGTTAATGGCAAGCTTGAGGATGGCAGGGAAAACTGGATTATCCTTGAGACCGATAAAATCCCGTTGATAAGCAGTGTGATCACGTATCTCAACACGCAACGTGATAAAAAGAACATTACCCTGATGACCACCCTTAAGGGCAATGTGTATGATAGTGACGATATCTCAAACATGGTGTTGATGAACCTTAATTTTCATTTTCCATCCATTTCAAATGAAGGCCTTACGGCAAAATCTGAGTCTTTTGCAAAGCGATACAAGAGCCGTTATGGCGTGACGCCATCTACATATGCCACCAGGGCATTTGACGTGACCTATGATGTGTTACTTCGTCTAGCTGCCGCTGAAAACCTCTATGCCGTGGACCTTGAGGGCAAGGTTAGCGAATATGTGGAGAATAAATTCAATTATGTGCCAGAGACCTTTGGTTATGCAAATGACGCCGTATATATCATGCGCTATGGCAAAGATCTAACGCTTGAGGCAGTACCTATGCCCGTTGAAGATCCTTCGGCAATACAAACCATAAAAAATTGACCATGACAAGTAAGGTAGTTTATGAGGGTGATTTGCGCACCAGGTGCACACACCTAAAATCAGGCAATACATTTATCACTGATGCCCCTGTTGATAATAATGGTAAGGGAGAGGCTTTTTCACCTACTGATACAGTTGCAACGGCCTTGGCCAGTTGTATGTTGACGGTAATGGGCATCAAGGCGCGTGACATGGACTGTGACATGACCGGTGCCAGTGCAGCAATTACCAAGACCATGGCGGCTGACCCCAGGCGTATCTCAAAGATTGAGATTCAAATTACTTTTCCCAATCCCGTGAGCGATAAGGAGAAAAAGATTCTAGAACGTGTTGCTGAGACCTGCCCGGTGCATTATAGCCTTCATCCAGATATCGAGAAGGATATCAGTTTTGTCTGGAAATAGAAAATCTGGAAGTTTTATTTGTTCTTTAAATAATCCTTTACTTCCTCCATGCTTGAGTCTAGCATAGGTATAAGTTCTGGGAGCCACTTGTTTTTTATCTTGTCTATCTTTTCTTCATTCTTGGCGGCAAGTTCTATTTTTTGCAATAGTCCAGATATTTTTGTCATTCCCAGGGTCCTATAACTTGATTTTATTTTATGGGCCGTTAGGCCGGCGTTTTCAAAATCTGCCGTATTGATTTGCTCTTTTAAAATCCTGAGGTCATCAGGTGTTTCTTCAACAAATACCTCAAGGATTGTCACGATGAACTCCTCATCACCTATGGTATTCTTAAGGTGCGACAAGTCTAGGTTTATACTATCACCACCATAATTTTGCGGTAGGCTGTTCTTGACCTTGTGATTGCTGGTAGCTTGAATGTCAGAGACACGTATATTGTTCACACAGCTTATGAGTATCTGTCTTATTTCTTCGGTCTGTATGGGTTTTGTGATATAAAAGTTCACCCCAGCTTCAAAAGCACTTTTCCTGCTTTCGTTAAAAACGTCTGCAGAGCATGCGATGATGGGGATGTTCATGTTTATGTTCCTGATAAGGCGGGTGCATTCATAGCCATTCATTTTAGGCATGTGCAGGTCCATCAATATGATGTCGTAGGTGTTTTTCTTGAAAAGGTCAAGGGCTTCAGCACCATTTTCGGCAATGGTAATATCCAGTTTCCATTTTGAAAGTAACTGTTTTATATAAAACTGGTTGAGTTTATTGTCTTCGGCCAGCAAGACCTTAAAACCATGAAGGGATTTCTCGAGTTTTTCCATGGTCTTATCATAATCCTCCACGACTTGAAACCCTGCAAGTTCAAAGTTGAGCTCAAATTTAAATTCTGTCCCCAGTCCTTCTATACTATCAACCTCAAGGTTTGAACCATGCAGTTCTATAAGCTGCCGGGTAATGGAAAGCCCCAGCCCGGTACCTTCACTTTTCTTTATATCTGGTGAATTTACCTGGTAAAAACTATTGAATATGTTTTCAATGTGTTGCTCGCTTATCCCTATACCTGTATCCTTGACACTAAAGAGAATGGTAATTTGCTGTTGTGTTAATTCTTTCGCTTTAAGCGAAACGGTAACCGTTCCCTTTTCTGTGAATTTTATGGCATTGCTGATGAGGTTGCCCAGGATTTGATGAAGCCTCAGGATGTCACCTATTATCATTTGTGGGATTGAGCTTTCAATGCTAAAGCCCAGTTCTATGCCCTTATCCTTCGCTTTTGGCACAAAGCCGTTCTTGACGTTCTCCAGGGATTTATACAGGTCAAATGGTGTTTTTGCCAGGGTTATCTTACCTGCGTCAATTGCAGAGAAGTCCAGGATATCATTGACCAGTACCAGTAGGTTTTCTGCTGAAAAGTGAATGCTTTCCACATTCTTGCGTTCATCTTTTTTTGAAGAATTACCCGTCATGAGCATTTCAGAAAGTCCCAGGATAACATTTAACGGGGTCCTTATCTCGTGGCTCATGTTAGACAGGAAAACCGTTTTTGCCTTGGCTGATTTTTCTGCAATGTCCTTAGCTTCCTTGAGTTCCCGTTCAGAGATTTTCTTTTCGGTAATATCCCTCAAAAAAGCATTAAAGAGAATCTCATCCTCATGATGTACAATGGTGACTGATATCTCCAGGTCGATTTCTTCCCCAGTTTCTTTTGTGGTGATGATTTCATGGCGTTCAGTCTCCAGTGAATTGATATCTTGTTTTTTGGCACCCTCTACTATTTTCTTGATGAGTTGCCTGAATTCTTGAGAGCCATGCCTAAGTAGTGAGGTGTTTAAAACCTTTTGAGTCTGCCAGTCAAAGATTTTTTCACATTGCTTGTTTACATCCTTGATGACATAATCTTGATCAAAGAGCACAATACCATCCATGGCATTCTTAAGGATTGAGGTCTTGAGCTCTTCGCTTTTTTCAAGGTTCTTTTGGGTTTTTTTACGCTCTACGACCTCTGTGGTCAGCCTGGAGTTTATGGTTTCTAGACTGGATACCTGTTGCTGGAGCATCTTGTGCATCTGCCTTTTACTGGGCAGGTCGACCATCTCTTGATTCAGGATTTCATCAGGTACGATATTAAGTGTGGCGGTAAATGCATCCAGAAGGTAATAATTGCCAAAATGCCTTTTATACGTACCGTGATATACATTGAGCACGGCATTTTCTCCCAGGCTATCCTTGAGCCTATAAAAAATATCCTGAGATATATCTATGAGCCTTTTACGCTGTCTGTGAACATCCTGGTTCTCATCAATATAGTCCAGGGGTTTATTGAGCTCATGATAAACACTTTTTAAAAACTCATCCTGAAAATGGCCCAGTACCCCCAGGGAACGGTCCATGGCATCTTTGAGAAGCATTCTACATAAAAGTACTTCCTGAATCTGTGATGGGAAAAATACAATCTTGAATAATGCAAGCTGTTGAAGTTCTGGGAATGTTGAACGTATATCATCATCAATATACTCCCTGTCTATAGCTTGTGAGCTTGCATTATCAAGTATATCCTTTGAGATATGTAAGTATATCCAAGGTAATTTTTCAAGCTTTTGATCATATCTTAGCTTGTAATAGCTGTCAAGGTGTTCTTGCAGCATGCCATACTTCCTCTTCTTGGGGTGCAAGTTGAGCAGGTGCTTTATCATTTGCATGATTTGCTGCTCCGTCTCGTTTTTTACCTTGAGACGTTTTTTACCTGTGGGAAATATGGAGGAAAAAAGAGAGATAGTTGCGCTGGCTTAAAGCTTGCTGGCCTTATAGATTTTATAAAAACCAAGTGCAGATAGGCCCCAAGTTGCAAATAGTGCCACAAACCATGCATACCTTCCTAAAGATTCACCTAGTAGGTAACCAAAGATATTAAGGTTGTAGAGATGCTCAATCTGCATATGTAGATGACCTATGGCCATCACGATAAAGCCCCATGCGAGCAGGGACATGCCCAGCCCAAACTTTCCACCCTTGAGGCGTATGGCTGTAAGGAAACTAAAAATAACGGCCATTAATAAAAATGGAAGTTCCAGGATGCCAAATATCTCGGCAGCGGCCATGTTGGAACCTGGGTGTTCTTGAAGTAGGGGCAAGAGTAACAGTAATTTCATGTAGGTTAATTTTTTGGTGCAAGTTTCAATTGTACATTAAGAAAACAAATTATAATAATTTCTTAAAAAAATTAACAAAAAAAACACCCCGAGATACGGGGTGTTCATTTTAACGGAGAAAATTGTTATTTAGGCGTTAGCCTTACTTTACTTTATTAACTATGGTTGCAAAAGCCTCTGGGTGGTTCATGGCCAGGTCCGCAAGAACCTTACGGTTCAGCTCGATATCATTAGCCTTTACCTTGCCCATAAACTGAGAGTAGCTCATTCCGTGAAGGCGGGCAGCAGCGTTGATACGTGCTATCCACAATGAACGGAAGTTGCGCTTCTTTTGACGGCGGTCGCGGTATGCATAAAGCATCGCTTTTTCCACCGCGTTCTTTGCAACGGTATATACATTTTTACGTCTTCCAAAGTAACCTTTGGCCTGCTTCATCACCTTTTTTCTTCGGGCTCTTGAAGCAACTGCATTTACTGATCTTGGCATAATTTTAAATTTTTTTGTAGTGGGCAATCCGCTCTGCGCGCATATTTTTTAAAGGCCCAGCTCCATGGTTTATAATTAATTTTAACCGGGTAAAAACGTGTTATTGGCTATTTAAGCCTCAACATGGTTTTTACATTGTCCTCATCTGCCTTGTGAACAAGGGTGTCATGAGTCAGTTTAAGCTTTCGTTTTTTAGACTTCTTCGTTAGAATGTGGCTTTTAAACGCGTGCTTTCTCTTGATTTTACCAGTTCCCGTAAGCTTAAAACGCTTCTTGGCACTGGATTTGGTTTTCATCTTAGGCATCTTTCCTTTTTTGTTTATTTACTCCGCTTTATTGTTGATTTCGCTTAAAGCGAAATTTACTTTGTCTTCTTAGGGGCCATGAACATGATCATGCGCTTACCTTCAAGCTTGGGCATTTGTTCTACTTTGCCATATTCTTCAAGTTCCTGCGCCAGTTTAAGGAGGAGGATTTGCCCCTGATCCTTAAATACTATTGAGCGTCCTTTGAAAAATACGTATGCCTTAAGCTTTGCTCCGTCCTCAAGAAACTTTTGTGCATGCTTCTTTTTGAACTCGTAGTCATGATCATCAGTGTTGGGACCAAACCTGATTTCCTTTACGATTACCTTTGTCGCTTTGGCCTTCATGGCCTTTTCGCGCTTTTTCTGCTCGTAAACGAATTTTTTGTAATCCATCGCCTTACAGACGGGAGGATTTGCATTAGGAGAGATTTCTACCAGGTCAACACCCAGTTCATCTGCTATTTCCTGTGCTTTTCTAGTAGGGTAGACCCCTATTTCTACATTATCTCCCACAAGGCGTACCTCTGGTACCCTGATCTTGTCGTTGATTCTATGTTGGTCCTTCTTCTCGACCCTTGCTGGGCCCCTTGATCTTTTTCTACGTATTGCTATGGCTATATGGTTTTAATTAAACTTCAAATTTTTTCAATGTCTGTGCAATCTGGTTTTTTATGAGGCCGGCAAATTCATCTACCGTCATTGTCCCCAGGTCTGCACCACCGTGCCTGCGCACGGAAATCATGCCCTCGCTGGCTTCTTTTTCGCCCACGATAAGCATGTATGGTAATTTTTGCATCTCTGCTTCGCGTATTTTCTTGCCCATGGTTTCTCCACGGTAGTCCACGAGGGCGCGAATTTCGTGATTTTCTAGCAAATTTAAAACATTTTGGGCGTAATTCTCATATTTCTCACTTAGGGTCAATATGATAGCCTGTTCTGGCATTAACCATAATGGAAAATTACCCCCCGTATGTTCTAAAAGTATGGCTACAAAACGCTCCATACTGCCAAAAGGCGCCCGGTGTATCATCACGGGCCTGTGCTCTTCGTTATCGCTTCCTTTATAGGTAAGTTCAAAACGTTCGGGCAGGTTGTAATCTACCTGGATGGTACCCAGCTGCCAGCTGCGACCCAGTGCGTCCTTGACCATAAAGTCAAGTTTGGGCCCGTAAAAGGCAGCCTCGCCAGTCTCGATGACATAGTTGAGGCCTTTTACCTTTGCGGCATTGATGATTGCATTTTCTGCCTTTTCCCAGTTTTCATCAGAGCCTATATACTTTTCCTTGTTTTCAGGATCACGTAGTGAAACCTGGGCGGTAAAGTTTTCAAAGCCCAATGATCCAAATACATACAGTACAAGGTCTATAACTTTCATAAACTCGTCATCCAGCTGGTCTGGAGTACAGAATATGTGGGCATCATCTTGCGTAAAGCCCCTTACCCGCGTAAGGCCATGCAACTCGCCGCTCTGTTCATAGCGGTAAACGGTGCCAAACTCTGCAAAACGCTTGGGGAGGTCGCGATAGCTCCACTGTGTGCTGTTATAAATCTCGCAGTGATGTGGACAGTTCATGGGCTTGAGCATGAACTCTTCGCCCTCATTGGGTGTTTTTATGGGTTGAAAGCTGTCTTCACCATATTTTGCATAATGACCAGAGGTTACATAAAGTTCCTTTTGACCAATGTGCGGTGAGACCACCATCTCATATCCTGCCTTTTTTTGTGCAGCTTTAAGGAAATTTTCTAACCTTTCGCGCAAAGCGGCACCCTTGGGCAACCACAGGGGCAGGCCTTGACCTACCTTCTGTGAGAATGTAAATAGTTCAAGTTCCTTGCCAAGTTTTCTATGATCGCGTTTTTTTGCCTCTTCCAGCAGTTCCAGATATTCTTTAAGGTCTTTTTGTTTAGGAAAAGAAATCCCGTAAACCCTTGTGAGCTGTGGGTTCTTTTCATCTCCACGCCAGTATGCACCCGCTACGCTCATCAATTTGACCGCCTTGACGATACTGGTATTGGGGATGTGCCCACCACGACATAGGTCTGTAAATGTGTCATGGTCACAAAAGGTGATGGTGCCATCTTCAAGGTTCTCAATAAGCTCAACCTTGTATTCGTTATTCTTTACTTTATAAAAATCAAGCGCCTCTGCCTTAGAGATGCTGCGCATTTTAAAGTCATGTTTTCCACGGGCAATCTCCAGCATCTTGTCTTCAATCTTGCCAAAGTCGTTTTCGCTCAACGATTTCTCATCACCCAGGTCAACATCATAATAGAAACCACGGTCAATGGCCGGGCCTATGGTAAGCTTGACACCTGGGTATAGTTCTTCTAGGGCTTGCGCCAAAATATGTGCAGAAGAATGCCAGAAAGCCTGCTTGCCTTCATCATCGTTCCATGTAAAGAGCACCAGTGACCCATCTTCGGTCAATGGTGTGGTAGCTTCTATGGTATTGCCATTATATCTAGCTGATATTACATTGCGTGCCAGTCCTGAGCTTATGCCCTGGGCAACATCCATGGGGGTTGACCCATTTTCCATTTCCTTTACACTGCCGTCTGGCAAGGTAACCTTGATCATAATAAAAATTTAAGCTGCAAAGATAAAGTTTTAAGGTAACGATAACCAAAGAGGATCCAACCTAAATATGGATATTTTAATCAACTATAAAATACCCCTTGCCTTGATCTCAAGATATTTGTTTATCGTCTTTACGGTAAGGTCTTCTGGTTTTGTCAACACGGTCTGGATTCCATGTTTTTCAAGCTCCTTGACCATTAGTTTCTTATCATACTCAAACTTTTGTGCAATGGCCTTGTGGTATACCGTAGTGGTGGAGGTGGCCTTCTTGCTGATGAGGTCTTCAAGCTCTGTATTTTCAAAGAATATCACCACTAGGACGTGGCGCCTTGCGATTCCTTTGAGGTAGGGCAGTTGTCTTTCAAGACCTGTGATGTGCTCAAAGTTAGTATAGAGCAATATCAGGCTGCGATGGGTGATCTTTCTTTTTATTTCGGCGTAAAGCCTGCCATAATCACTATCAAGAAACTTTGTGTTGATATTGTACAGCACCTCCATGATGGTATTGAGGTGCGTTTTTTTACTGCTTGCCCCCAGGTGGTTTAAAATGGTATGGGCAAATGTTACCATACCGGTCTTATCTCCTTTTTTCAGCGCGACGTTGCTAAAGGCCAGGGTACTGTTGATGGCATAATCCAGCAGCGTCAACCCTTCAAAGGGCATTTTCATCATGCGGCTTGCATCAATCACCGAGTAGATGGGTTGTGACTTCTCATCCTGGTATTGATTGACCATGAGGTTAGCCCTTTTGGCCGTAGCCTTCCAGTTAATAGTGCGCACATCATCACCCGTGACATAATCCTTGATCTGCTCAAACTCCATGGTATGCCCCAGGCGCCTTATTTTTTTAAGCCCATATTGAGATAGCTTGTTGTCTATGGCCAAGAACGCATACTTTTTCATCTGGATAAAGGATGGGTACACCTTTACCATCTGGTCCTTCTCAAAAGTGTACCTCCTTACGGCCAGGGATATACGGGTGTTGACATAGAGGTTGAGGTTGCCAAAGACATACTCGCCACGTTCATGGGGTTGCAGTTCATAATGAAACCTTTTGCGGGTTCTCGCGGGGATGTCCAGCTCTTTTGAGAAATCTCTTTTTTGAAACTGTACCGGGATTTCATCTATGGCATTGATGTGAATGGCAAAGGCATAATTATTCTTGACCTCCACGGGCACTTCATTGAGGTCACTGTTTGAAAATTTTTCGGGCAGCAACCGCCGGGCAACGATACCCTCCTTGTTTTTGTAAAGCACGGTAACATCGAGCAAGAAGACCAGGAAGAGCCCCCACAAACACAACCAGGACACCAGGTATAGTGCCGGGAACCAGTATGAGAACAAGAAACCCACCGATATCACCGCCAGGGCATAGAACAAACGCTGGGTTAAATACAAGGACCTTATGAATCTAATACCCTTCACTAACGGGGTATTTCTACAGATTGTACTATCATGTCAATCACCGTTTCTGGGGTCATGCCCTCCATTTCCCTTTCGGGGGAAAGGATAACGCGGTGCCTCAAGACGGGTACTGTGGACCTTTTAACATCTTCTGGAGTTACAAAATCCCTGCCCGCAATGGCGGCAAAGGCTTTTGAGGCATTCATGATGGCAAGTGAGGCGCGTGGTGATCCACCCAGGTATAGATGTGGATGTTGTCGTGATTTAATGTTTATTTCTGCAATGTATTGCAGGATTTTTTCTTCAATGATGATTTCCTGGACCTGTTTTCTAAACTCCAGCAATTTTACAGGGTCAAGGATGGCCCCTATAAGGTTTAATGGGTTTTGCTCACGGCGTTCATGATGCGATTTCAAGATTTTCACCTCATCTTCCAGGTTAGGGTAATCCACTTTTATCTTAAAGAGAAAACGGTCCAGTTGAGCTTCGGGAAGGGCGTAGGTTCCTTCTTGCTCAATGGGGTTTTGTGTGGCCAGTACCATAAAGGGGGGCTGCATCGTGTATTTGTGCCCGTCTATGGTAACCTGTCTTTCTTCCATAACTTCAAAGAGTGCGGCCTGGGTTTTTGCAGGGGCTCGGTTGATTTCATCAATGAGTACGATATTGCTGAAGATAGGGCCATGTTTAAACTCAAATTCGCTGGTCTTCATGTTAAGTATGGAAGTGCCCAGTACGTCGCTGGGCATCAGGTCTGGCGTAAACTGAATCCTGCTAAAAGCCGTGTCCAGTGTCTTTGCAAAGAGTTTTGCCGTTACGGTCTTGGCAATCCCCGGCACTCCCTCGATGAGCACATGCCCGTCAGAGAGTAGCGCGACAACCAGCAGTTCAACAAATTCATGTTGCCCCACGACAGCCTTGGCAAGTTCAGCTTTGAGCTGCTCAATGGTACCATGGAGTTCCTCAAGGGCAATCCTGCTCTTAAAATCCATGGTTTCTTCCTGTTCTTTACTTGATGTGCCGGCATCAACCCCATTATCTACCGGAGTAGGGTTGACCTCCTGATTTTCTTCTTTTCTTGCTGGGTCCGTGTTTTCTTCCATTAGGACGGTGTTTTAAATTGTTCGATCATGCCGTTTAGCTTGATCAGTTCACTTTCGGTAATCGCATGCTTTTGCCTTGTCAAAATAATATAATCCACAATGTTCTTGACTTCTTCCCTGTTTTTTTCAGCTTTCGCCGAAAGGCCCTCAATAAAATCCTTGTTGAGTCTTTCAGTATTGACGTTATAGGTGCTGCGCAGGTACTCTGTAAAATGGTTGATGAGGTGGCCCGCAATAGACTTGTTATCGCTTTTCTCCAGGTACATTCCTGCGATGGTGCGGGTAAAATCCATGGTTTGATTGGGCAATGGCCTAATGATGGGCACGTACCGCTGTTTTCTCTTTCCTTCAAAAATCACCCAGAGCAACCCAATGAGCAATAATACATAATAGGACCATTTTAAATACCGGTTGTTGAAGATGATGTACAACGGTGAGGTGTTAAAACCCTTGCCGGCCTTATAGTAGTGGTCCATATATATCTTGCCAGATTGTGGCAGGTAACTCAATAGTTTGCCCGTGTATGCCGCATTTTCACTTTGCAGCATGAAGTAATTTGTAAACGCGTATGGAAAGGTATGCAGGATGATAGTACCATCTTCAAAGGGGACTTTGATAAAATTGACCTTGGGTTCACGTATTCGGGTGGAGTCTTCCTTGTTCATGTATCCTGCAACTCCCAGTACGGTTGTGTTCAGGGTGTCCATGGCATTAAATACCATCAGGTCGATATCTTTGTCCATCTTGTAAGGGCGGGGGGTCTTGAGGTCTTTATTGCTCAGGTTGACAAGGGGTATCTTGACGGGGTTATCAATTTCATACACATCGTGCGCTTTGAGCGAAAGCGTATCGAGCAAAATGGGGTCAATACCATTGGCCGAAATAAACAAGGTATTGCCCCTGCCCACCCATTTGAGGAGTTTGTTGGCCTCGGCTTCGCCAAAATAAACACCGCTGTTCATAAAAAAATAGGTGCCTTCTTCTACAGAGGTTGAATCCATCAAGAATTCAAACGGGGGGATGTTTACTTCTTCGAGCCTTTGTGGTTCAAGTTTTTGTTTTAGTTCGTTATAAAAAATGTAAGAGCCAAAGGGGATTTTATCAACCTGGGAGTAGCTGGGGTTCCAGTTTACGGGACTTGGCTTGAGTGCCTCCATGAGTACCAGCAGGGTCAACAATAGCCCCAGCGCATTGGTCATTATCTTATACCGCTTGTTCATATATGGGCCTGCAGGTTTTTAAATTCTTTTTCTGCTTTGGCAAAAGCCTCTTCATCTACCTCAAAGCTGCCATACCATATAAAATCATAAATGCGGGTGACCTTGCTGAAGGATGTTTTTATACCACCATCTTGAATCTCGTGGATATAATCGTGATTTGTTTTTTGAAGTTGCCAGTCAATAAGGTCTTTTTTGCTCAGGGTCTGCAAGAGCAGGAGGTAATAATAACGTATGGCGAGACGGTAATTGTTTTCTTTTAATGCTTCATCGATCAGCGCCTGGATGTTTTGGTTTTCTATGATTTCCTGCTCGTTGTTGAGGATGGCCTGGCCGGGTGTTCTGCCCAGCAGGGGAGAACCTCCCAGGTCAACTTTGGCAAAAAGCCAAATAAATAAAATAAGCACGCCCAGGACAAGCAGGTACGGTAATGCCTTCAACAAAAAGGCCAAGAACCCAGATACTTCCCCACCACCCGTGAGCCAGCGTAAAAAACTGTTCCATACATCAGAGATCCATTTATTAAAACGCGTCCACCAGGTGTCAGGTTTTTCAATCTCGATGTAGTCAAAGGCATCATCCTGGGCATAGTTTTTTATGGAATCTTCATTAAATTCCACGGGCGTCACCAGGCTCTTGTCATATTTAAGTTCCTTTTTTTGCAACGTATCTCCCTGGGCCACCAGCGGCTGAAGGTAGAAGAGGTTAAAGCTCAACGTTATGAGAAAAAGGATTTTTTTGAACATTAAATGTCGCTGCCTATGGAGTCAATTTCTTCTAGTATGCCGGTCTGGTTCTTCTTTTCATTGATATTGAAATAGATAATGGCAATTGCAACTGCCATGAAGGTCAACAATAGATACCCCACGGCTGATGATAGCGTGCTCAGCGTGATATACACCCAGTCAAACATACTTGAAGGGTCACCGCTGGATATGGTGGAGTTGCCCGTAAAGGCTTTTGTAAATGAATAGATGACGGCAGGAATTGAAAACACAAGTTTGACAACATAGATCAAAAGGTACATCACAACCATCGTGGCAAAGCTCATCCACCATTCATTCTTGATAAAGCTAAAGGATTCATTGATGGCATCAGTCGTGCTGCGGTTATTGAATATCATGAGGGGATATACCATCATGAGCACAACCCCTAGATAAATTCCTGGAAGGATACAAAAGAAAAGACCGGCCACGGTTATGATACTGATAAGGCAAGATGCGCCAAAAAGGCTCAGGAACCTATGCTTGGTATTGCTGTTTACTTCCTCTAGGTTGACATTTCCCCCATTGTCAATATAGGATTTTATGTATTCCATCATGGTGCCATAAAAAGCACCTATGAACAGGATGTTGGTCACAAAAAAGAATAATAAGGCAATAAAAATGTTTGCACCAAATGCTGAAGCACCACCCGTGATCAAGAAGTTGAAATCACCCAGCGAGGCCGTGTAGTAAGCAGTACCCGCAAGCAATAATAAAAAGGGGATGGCAACATTGTGCAACAGGGCCTTGAAAATAGTCTTATATTCCTGGCGTACAAATTTAAAAGAGTCCGTGAGTATCGTGCCCAGGTCCCGTTCTTTTTTAAAGATTATGATTTCCTTCATCCTTGGTGTGTGCGTTATATGTCTTGTTGACCCGTATGGGGTAAATGATATAGTAAAAAACAATGAGTCCCAGCGAGAGCGATATGATTACAATGGCAAGCCAGTCCGGCATTTCTGTATGACGGGTCACAAAACCCTCAAGAAACCCGGCAATGATAAAGAAAGGAATCGTGCTGGCAACGATTTTCAAGCCATTTTTCATGCCCTGCTTAAAAGATTCAAGCCTAGAGTATGTACCGGGAAAAAGTATACTGTTGCCCAGGACAAGACCTCCACAGCCCGCAATGATGATCACCGAAATCTCGATGGTACCGTGAATCCATATCGTGCGGGCAGATTCCCACAAGAGGCCCTTGTCATAAAAAAAGTATTGAAACGAGCCCAGCATCACCCCATTGCGCATCATGATAAACAATGAGCCCAGGCTAAGGAGTATGCCATACACAAAGGCCATAAAGGCCACCATGATGTTGTTTAGGGTTATGCCCAAAAACATATCAGCTTCATTCATTTCCTTATAGACGGCCATGGGGTCACCCTGCTCAATATTCTCTAGGGTCATGTTTACATATCCATCTCCCATGATGGCCCTTACATAAGCAGCATCAGTAGCTGCGCTATAGGCCCCAAGGATGCAAAAAACAAGAAAAACGCCAAAAGCGATGAGCAGCTGCTTGTGATACTTGCGGAACATGAGCGGGAACTCCCGGGTATAAAACGTGATGAACCTGCGCGAGGACTCGCGCTTTGCCTTATAGATTTTTTGATGTGATTGAGAAGCTAGGTGGTTGAGGTACTGCGTGGTCTTGCTCTGAGGGTAAAAGGTCTGCGCATAGCTTAGGTCATCAGTGACCTCTACATACAGGTTGGAAAGTTCATCTGGCGCTAGTTTATTGCCTTTGTCAACAAGTGCGTTTTCAAATCTTATCCATTTATCCTTATTTTGCTTGACGAAAGCCGCTTCGCGCATATTCTTCTGCTTAGAACGGTAAAGAAAAAGAATTCATGGATAATTTTCAAATTGAAACTGCTCAAAATGTAACCATTCAACAGAATGTTGCAGGGGTGGGAGATAGGATACTTGCATTTTTGCTGGACAGCCTTATCATGCTGGGGTATATCATCATTTCTTCGCTCATAATCTCGGTGACACCCCTGGCAGATGCGGGTGGAGAATGGGTGTATGGCCTGGTGCTGGGTATACCCACATTGTTGTATTACCTGCTGTGGGAGACCCTGTGGAGCGGCAGGACCCCCGGTAAGGCAGCGCTCAACATACGTGTGGTAAAGCTGGATGGGTCCAAGCCGGGACTGGGCAGTTTTTTCATCCGGTGGATCATGAGGGTCGTTGATATCTCCTTGACATCAGGAGGTATTGCTGTGTTCACCATTCTCTTTAATGGTAAGGGGCAAAGGCTGGGCGACCTGGCCGCCGGCACAACGGTGATAAGTGAAAAGAAAAAGGTAGGCTTGAGCCATACCTTGCTTGAAGATATCCCGCAGGATTATATACCCCGCTATCCACAGGTTACCGTGTTTTCAGATAAGGATATACAAAAGATAAAGACCATTTACCGCGGGGCCAAGCGCAACGGCAACCACAACGTTATCATCAAGCTTGGCAACAAGATAGCCTCAAACATGAAGGTGACCCCAGAGGAAACCCCCATCCATTTTGTGGACCGCGTGCTCAAGGATTACAACTATTACACACAGCAGTAACTTTCGCTTAAAGCGAAAAAAAAATCCTGCTCAACTCTCCCGGTTGGGCAAAAACTGCCTCAGGATGTAAACGCCCAGCGCGATGGCCAGCCCCACGAAGAGCCCTTTGCCAAAACTAGGGTCAACAAAAAGATATATCGCCCCGGCAACGGCGGCCAGGAAGAGGAACAATATGGCAGAGTACAGGTGTTTTTGCATCATGGGGACAAATATAAAGTACTTCGTATTATTAGCGTTTTTATAACCTTTAAATGTAATTTTAACGGTGTAAAATCAATAGCTTTCACAAAAATAAAATAGCATGAAATTCAAGTTTCCACTCATTTTTTTAATGGTCATGGGCCTCTCGCAAGCCCAGGAAGTAAAGGTGATGACTTATAACATCAAGTACGATAACCCCAACGATAGCATCAACAACTGGACAAACAGGAAAGATTTTATGATAGACCAGTTGGGTTTTTACGCCCCTGATGTGTTTGGGGTACAGGAAGCCTTGGTAAACCAGATGCAGGATCTCAAGAATGGTCTTGAAGGATATGATTATTATGGTGTGGGCCGCGATGACGGCAAGGAAAAAGGAGAATTTTCGGCGATTTTTTACAATACCAAGACGGTAAAGTTTATAGATGGGGGCACCTTCTGGCTTTCTACCACACCAGATGTTCCCTCAAAGGGATGGGATGCGGCCATCGTGCGTATATGCACTTATGCGCATTTTATGGATAAGGAAAAGGGGGAAGAATTCTATATGTTCAACACCCACTTTGACCACGTGGGCGAGGTTGCCCGTCAAGAAAGTGCAAAGCTGATCCTTGACAAGATAAGCACGATCAATACCAAGAACCTGCCCACCATACTCACGGGAGACTTTAACCTCACGCCCGAGACTGCCGGCATACGGGAAATCACAAAAGAGATGAAAGATTCTTATACCCTGATAGGAGATAAGCACCTGGGGCCCGAGGGCACATTTAATGGTTTCAACTTTCATGAACCTTTACAGAACAGGATAGATTATATCTTTCTCACAAGTGGTATAGATGTGCTCAAGCAGGCAACGTTGAGCGATAACTGGGATTGTCGCTACCCTTCAGACCACCTCCCGGTGTTTGCGTTGATAAAAATTTAGCTATAGCTAAAAAAAACCTAGTCTTAACAAAACGCTAATCCCTTTAAATATAGAGGATTTGGTCTTGTGATTGGTTAGCTTTGATAGGGCAAAGAACCTTACAAAAAACCAATCCATCATGAAGTACAATAAACTAGGAAACACTGATCTTGAAATTTCAGAGATAACCTTTGGCGCATGGGCTGCCGGCGGCTGGATGTGGGGCGGGAGCGAGAGAAATGATGCCGTGGAAGCCATGATCACCGCATATGACCTGGGCGTGACATCCATTGATACAGCACCCATTTATGGTCAGGGAAATAGCGAGGAGATTGTTGCCACTGCAATCAAGAACATCCCACGGCACAAACTTCAAATACTAACTAAATATGGCCTGAAATGGGACGGAGATGATGGCCAGTTTTACTTTAAGAGCAAAAAAAACAACGGGCGGGATATTGATATCTATAAATGCGCCGGTAAAGAGAGTATAATCAAAGAATGTGAGGACAGCCTTAAACGGCTGGGAACAGATTATATAGACCTGTATCAAATACACTGGCCAGACCCTACCACGCCCATTGATGAAACCATGGAGGCGGTTTCCCGTTTAATTGACCAGGGAAAGGTGAAATATGCCGGCGTGTGCAATTATAATGCCGCTGAGATGAAAGAGGCTGAATCCACAATCAACATTGCTTCAAACCAGGTACCTTATAGTATGGTGAACCGTGGGATAGAAGATGATGTCATACCATATTGCATAGAGCACAACAAGGGGATTCTAGCATATAGCCCGTTGCAAAGGGGGCTGCTCACGGGCAAGATGAAACCTGGGCATGAATTTGAAGAAGGTGACCACAGGCAAGACCTTTATTTTTTTAAAGATGAGAATATAAAGCGCACAGATGCCTTCTTGCAAAAAATCAAGCCCATAGCAAAAGATAAGGGCGTTACCCTGGCACAGCTCGTAATTCGCTGGACGCTGGAGCAGCCAGGGATTACCGTGGCCCTTGTGGGCGCGCGCAATGCCAAACAGGCAGGGCAAAATGCAAAAGCCGGCAATCTGCAGCTTACCCATGAGGAAGTTAAAACCATTGACAATGCACTTGATGGTCTTGAACTTATCAAGGATAAAAAATGACATCCATGGTTTTCCTTGCACCCATGTTGAAGAAATCCTGGTAAAGACCGCAAATTCCCCACTAATAAAATTCGCCTTATCTTGGGCTTGAAGATGATGTTAAAACCGTGCTAATTTTTTTGTAGTGTATGGGCAACTATACACTTTTGGCATGGATAACACGTTATCTTAAAATCAAAACGAATTATTAAATTGAACCTAATCTTTTTTTGAACCATGGAAAGTGAGAATAAGAATACCGGTTTAAAGGTAGTTCTCGGGATACTGGTAGTCTTACTGGTCGTAGCGGGGGCTTTTGCCATTAAACTTTATAATCAAGAAAAAAACACAAAGGCCGAGCTTACCAAGGAAAAGGAAGTTGTCTTGACTGACCTTAAACAAATGGTAACTAAATATGACGCCGTTATTGAAGAAAACAACCTTAAGGATACAGAATTGAACACGGCCCGCGACCGCATCCAGACCTTGATCGACAGCGTTGAGGTAATGGAGGCAGACATGGCCGTACTGCGCCGCTATCGCGACGAGGTCTATAAACTTCAGCGCGAGCGCGAATACCTGTTTGCACAAAATGATAGCTTACGCGGAAGCAACCAAAGGTTGACCATGCGTGTTGACAGTACCACGTATGAGCTTGAAATGTCACAGATGAAACGTGATAGCATCAACAGTGAAAATCAAAAACTTTCACAAAAGGTAGAACTGGGGGCCAGCCTTGCAGCTAGCAAACTTACCGGTACAGGTGTAATCGTGAGAAACAGCGGCAGGCTTGTTGAAAATGACAATGCGCGTAGGGTAGACCGTATAAGGGCATGCTACACCGTACCTCAAAACCCCATAGCTGAACCTGGGGACAAAAAATTATATGTACAAGTACTTGACCCACAAAACAATGTTCTGGGTGAAAACAAGGCTGCAACCATAGATAGCATTACCAGCGTGACCTATAGTACAATCTCAAAATTCTACTATGACAACACGGCGCTTGACATTTGTGAAAACATTGCTCCCCGTGGAGACAGGTTTGAAGAAGGTGTGTACAAGATAAATGTATATGATGGCGGCAGGCTCATTGCGCAGACCACCGTTGTACTGGACTAGACAATAAAATTTGTAGGTTGAAATTTCCGTTATGGGGCTAGCGCTCTGTAGCGGAAATTTTTTTTGGCTTTAAGCCAAAAGAAAAGCCGGACAGTGCCGGCTTTAATCAATAATATCTTCAATGGCAGGTTACTTCCCGCCGTTTGCCCTTAGGTCTGCCAGGCAGAATTCGCCAAAATCTGGAATGCTGTTGAGGTCTACCATACTGCTGATGTTTGCTACCGTTTGAAAGTACATCAGGCAATCTTCTTCAGTGCAGTGGCCTGAATTCTCAGTATCTTCATGGTCATCTACCATCTCTGTGCCCAGGTCAACAAGGCCAAAGAGGTGCCCAAATTCATGCAACATGGTTGTTGCTTCCATCGTGGCACGGCTGGGGCCGGTAAACTGTTGCGTAATGTCCTGTATGGTCTTTTCATAGATCACACAAGAGGTGTTGCGATAAGCTGTACCCAGTTTTGCCGTGTTGCCAGAATCTTCATTACTATTGTTGTCTGCAAAGAAGACCCATACGGCCAGGTCATCATCTTCATTGAATATGGTGCGGTTGTCGTCTTCAATTTGCCTGACCTCGTCAATGGAGAGCGTGCCCACGTTTGTTGCAGGTACCGGGGTCTCTATGATGGATATGCCATCTGGTTTTTTTGTGCGGTTGCTCAACATTTGCAAGAGGTTGTTTATGGCACTCTGGGTAGGCCTGTACCCATCAATGTACCCTATCTCCAGGGTAATGCTGTTGTATGCAATGTCAGATAAAAAATCATTTGCTGATGCTCCCAGAGGGCGCTGATTGCCAGCCTTGGGGTCTACAGGATTTGTATTTGTTGTATCACTGTCGCTGGAACATGAGGTTATAGCAAGTAACGTAAAGCTCACGAGCATGAGCTTGATAATAATCTTTTTCATTTATGGAATGCTTTTGGGGTAAAAGTAGGTAATGATAAACTTTTGACTTTTGCTTTTCACAATATGAACGAATTTTTTAACAAATTAGTTTCCGGGGCGTGCCTGTTTATTGCCTGGTCAGCACGGCCAGGTAATCATAATGGGG
Source organism: Cytophagaceae bacterium (assembly GCA_002710685.1). Taxonomy (GTDB): domain Bacteria; phylum Bacteroidota; class Bacteroidia; order Flavobacteriales; family Flavobacteriaceae; genus Leeuwenhoekiella. Next base: position 113,636 of record PALD01000045.1, read on the forward strand.
TCCTTCCAGTATTTTTTTTGCCGTAAGGCCGCAAGTAGCGGCAACTTCCCTGAGCAGGTCAAAGTGTATATATAGCCAGTCAAAAGAGGGTGAACGGTACTGTTTATAACGCAGGGTGTAGTTGACCTCCCCATAATAATATTGAGACGGTACGAGATAGCTGCCATCTTCTTCTTCATACATATAGATAAGGTCTGAAGAGTCAATGATGATCTGGCCATCAAGGGCAAGCAGTGATTTGAGGTGTTCTAGGTAGGTGACCACGTCCTTGAGCGTGCCAAAGATTCCTGTGCCGTTCATAAGCAGTAAGATGGTGTCATATTTACCACGTTTAAAATTGAGCAGGGAAATATGGATTGCATTCTTAAGCCCCCGCTTGTTGCAGGCCTGTATGGCACCTTGAGAGGTGTCAATAGCGGTTACTTCATGGTTTTGTTGCTGAAGGTATAACGCATGTCCACCGGCGCCACAGCCCACATCCAGGATTTTCCCTTGGCAAATACCCAGGGCTTTTTGTTCAATTGCGGGCATGTCTTCAAATGTCCTGAAAAGATAGGGGATGGGTATAACATCTTCATCTGCAATTGAAGAACTTACCTTGATATCCTCTGTATAATCACCGTTGAGGTAATCCAGGATTGCCATACCAAAAATATCTGTATCCTTGCTCATATACCGCCATTTTCAATTATTGTAATTTTGCACCATGGAAGAATTTATACAACAGCTTCCGCAGCTGGCCAAAGATAGTCATAAGGAGAACGCGGCCTATTTTAAAAAGCTGAAGCGTAAACCACCAAAGGACCTGGATTACCAAATGCAGGAACTGCACGATAAAGAATTTGCGCAGACAGATTGCCTAACGTGCGCCAATTGCTGCAAGACCACGGGACCCCTCTTTACAGCTAAGGATATTACACGTATAGCAAAACATTTTAAGATGAAGGATGCACAGTTCATAGACACCTACCTGAGGGTGGATGAAGATAATGACCATGTGCTACGGGAGCTGCCCTGTACCTTTCTGGGGGCTGATAATTACTGCATGATCTATGATGTGCGGCCTAAGGCTTGCGCCGAGTTTCCACATACTGACCGGCGAAAATTTCAGCAAATTGCTAACCTTACCCTCAAGAACGTAGCCATTTGCCCTGCGGCTTACAACATTGTCGAGAAGATGAAAGAGCGCATTAAATTGCGGTAGATTTTATTTCGCTTTAAGCGAAAAAAAAGCCCCCGCAACTGCAGGGGCTCCATGTATTTTAGTCATTGTCCAACCCTCCACGACGGTTGGCATCAGTGGCCTCTGGCCAGGTCATCTGCTCGCCTGACCTCCTGTTCATGGGTAAAACTATTTGTTGCCTTGAGGTGGTGTCAGGGTCTTCGCTGGCCATATAGGCCAGGATTGCCGTGAGCATCACGTTTTTTTGCAGGTCATCAAAAACTATCTTATCATACGTGTCGCGGTTGGTATGCCAGGTGTAGTTCCAGTAGTTCCAGCTCAATGAACTCAAGTTGAATGCCGGGGCTCCCGCCGCTACAAATGATGCATAATCAGAGCCGCCGCGGCCTGGGGTGCCCGGAAAATGGGTTTCCAGGTCTCCCTTGACCTCACCGGGAACGGCATATAGCCAGCTTCCCAGATAATCATAAGCATTGAGGAAACCGTTACCGGAAATGTTTGCAATTCTCCCAGTACCATTGTCTTGATTGAACACCGCCTGAATACCTTTTACGATTTCTGGATGGTCCTTGACAAAAGCGCGCGAACCATTGAGTCCCTGCTCTTCACTGCCCCAGTGTCCCACAAGGATGGTACGCTTGGGGTTGGGGTATATTTTTTTGAGCACGCGCATGGCCTCCATCATCACGAGGGTTCCCGTACCATTATCTGTTGCGCCGGTACCACCATCCCATGAGTCAAAATGCGCCGAGAGAATCACATATTCATCTGGTTTTTCTGTTCCTTCTATACGGGCTATGGTATTGAAGGTGGGTACTTCTCCCAGATCCTTTGAGGTTGCAACAATGTGTAGTTTTGGGGTATTCCCGCTTTCGGTGAGGCGGTAGAGAAGCCCATAATCCTCAAGGCTGAGGTCAACGGTGGGTATCTTTTTAGTATAGGCAGAGAAAACTTTGTTGACACCAAAACCCTTGGACCAGTAAGAAGAGATTATCCCTGCAGCTCCTGCTTTTTCAAGTGCTTGTGGCATTGTCCTGCGGTCAAGGCCTGTTTTTGCAAAGCTGGAACTCCATAGTTTGCCGGCTTCTTCCCGCTCTTTTTTCATTTTTTCAAAAGATTCTTCCGTGGCCCATTCTTCCCAGTTTTCATCTGGTCTTCCCGTGGCTTCGGGCTGGCTTATAAGTACAAATTTGCCTTTTATGCTGCTTAGGCTTTTCACAAAGCTCAAGGAATCTTGTGGTATGGGCATGGTGGTCACCTCAGCGGTGATGCCCTTGTCTTTTGTGCTGGGGCTCCATGCCAGTTGACGACCTTCTAGCGTCCTGAGGCGAGGCTCTAGCATGTCGATATGCGTGATGCCGCGCTCCCAGCCCCGCCAGGTTCCCCATTGTTGGTTTTCGGCAGTAATGCCCCAACTTTTATATTTTGAAACGGCCCAGTCGTGTGCCTGTTTCATCTGTGGGGTTCCCACGAGACGGGGCCCCACAACATCAAGCAGCTCATGGGCAATTGCCTTGAGCTGCGAGTTCTGGTTTTCTTCAGTGATAATTTTTTCTATGATGCCGTCCGTGTCCTGCGCCATCGCGACTGTGGTAAAGAGTATACCTGCCGCTACATGTAATAGTCTCCTGTTCATGATTGATGCTGAATTTAGTTTAGTGAATGCTAAATTTAGTACATCATATCACAATGAAACCATCTATAAGCTGTATTTTCTTTATACCAGTTCGGTAGTTTGCCTGTCTGGCGAAAAATCTTTGTGGTTAAGCTTTCCCCATAGACTGAAACTCTCTATGCTTGAGTGTTTGAAGTCAAGATAATTTTGAAGAAGTACGGTGCTTTTATTGAGTTCTTTTTGTAATTGGACCTTTAAATGTTCAATATTCAGCTTGCTGATATAACCTTGTGTTTTTTCGGCTAAGGCCAAATCGCGTTCTGCATTGCCCACATAGTAATCTGGGAGGTGACATGACCCCGTCCATAAATGGCCAAGATACCTTTGAATAATGGTCAATAGCGATTGTTGATGATAGGGGTCTAGGCTTAGTGCTTTTTTTATGTGGGACATTGAGCCCGTCTCACTGCCATACCAGCTAAAAGGAGCCGGGTTGTAGGGTTCTTTTTCCATCCATTCTTCAAGCATGGGCATTTTAAGGTTTGCTTCTAGTGGATATGGATTTGCATCATAACCATTGTGTTGTGTAAAGAGCAACTGGAGGGTTGTGAAGAATTCAATCCTTTTTTCCAGGGGCCAGGTTTTAGCTTCGTTTATAAATTGAGTAAGGGGTACCGTACTCATCCTTGTGAAGCCTTCTTCTTTCATTAAACAATATTCGTGGAATTTTTTGTACTCAGGGATATGAGCAATGGCTTGAGCAATCTTACCGATTGCAGATTCTGACTTGGTATGCATAATTATAATTTGGGGGGTAAAGGTTAATTATAATGGTTAGGTTTAGTTTTTTATTTAGGTTAACTTAATTTACTTATTTAATTTTTTTAAAAAAGAGCCATCCCATATACGTAAGTAAAACGATTTTGGTTTTCATAAAATATGGAATCTTAAAAATCAACTTTGCTAAATTAACTGTAATATATACTTTTAATGTTATGAAAGTAATAAAATTTTACATAAAAGTAAAATTAAAATCTTGTAAGTCAGCTTGTTAAGTTGTATGATTTTTAAAAATAATTTTTTTATAAATTTAACGTGTATCACAATTTAATGTAAATGAGGTATTTATAGTTGTTTATACAAGAGTTCTTCTTGATGATTTTATGCTTTTTTGATTATAGGGTATTTTTACAAATAATCTATTTTAAAAGTTTTTTTGTCAAAATTTAGACTAAAGCAAACCCCATTTTAATAAAATTTTATAAAAGTAATGGCCTTTTTGAGCCTGTTGACGGCGTAAAAAGGTATGATGGCAATAAAAACCCGATAGTTTTTAAAGTAAAATATCACAAAGGTATTGGGGTTGAAAAAGGACTTCGGCATATATTTTTGGCGTAAGCCAAACTAAAAAGGATAAATAATCTCAACTTGTGGGCCTTTATATTATTTTATCAATTCAACATCAATATAAATGTTGCTCAGGGGCCACTCGTTTTTATCCACGGGTACCTTGTTTATCTCATCAACCACGTCCATGCCTTTTGTTACCCGCCCAAAAACGGTATGCTTACCATCAAGGTGATGTGCCCCGTTAGGTGCCTGCACGATAAAAAATTCAAAGGGAGATGATGCCTCGCTGACATTTTGCTCAGTATATTTTGCAGCTGAAAATGCCCCTCGCACATGTGTATGATTAGGGCTGGCCTCGTTGGGGATAAGATAATTTCCTATACGCATACGTTTTTTTGGGGTGTCATATCCATCACTGTTGCCGCCCTGGTCAACAAAACCCTCAGCAACACGGTGAAACATCGTACCATTAAAATAGTCTTGTTTTACCAGTAGGATAAAATTGGCCCGGTGCAGGGGCGTATCCCTAAAAAGTTCTACCTCAATATCCCCCATGCTGGTCTTGATGCGCACGCGCGTTTCTGGGTTGTTCTTGCCATATTCTGTAAGAAAGGGTATCAGCTCACTTTGATCTTCAATAATGGAACCGGTTTTCTTTTTAAGGGCATCGTTCTGGGCCTTGTTCTTTTCTTCGGGGGTGCTATCTTTTTTGGTAGCGGTATTTTCTTGTTCGCTATCTTTGGATGAAGATTTTTTATCTTCACAACTTGTGCCCATAATAAAGAGCAGCATCAATAGGGTAAGAACAAATTTAGATTTCATGCAGTTTGAAAAATTTCTTGAATTAGTCCCAAAAATAAGCAATTTGCCCCTTCCGGGGAAAGATGCCCAGCTTGAGATGGCTCCTCTAGAACGTGTGGAAGCACTTGGGGAGATGGATATAGAAAAACGCAATCCCAGGTGGGCCGCCGTCATGGCCCTTTTTTACCCTGACAAGACAGGAGAGTGCCGCATGGCACTCATATTGCGCAGGACCTATAAGGGGGTACACAGCAACCAGGTGGGGTTCCCCGGGGGAAAGGTTGAGCCCGAAGATAGGGACCTTGAAGATACCGCCTGCCGAGAAACAGAAGAAGAGGTAAGCGTGCCCGGCAAGGACATACAGGTGTTTAAAATGACGACCAAGACCTACATCCCCCCCAGCAACTTCTGGGTGCAGCCCTTTATGGGCTATGTGGATTACACCCCTAGGTTTTTGCCCCAGGACGCAGAGGTTGCGGCCATGATAGAGGCTAGGGTAGATGATTTGCTTGACAGCGAAAACCTGATAACCAAAAACCTGTCTACATCTTATGCGCTCAACATTGACGTGCCCGCCTTTAAGATAAATGGCTACATCGTGTGGGGCGCGACCGCAATGATGCTCAATGAGATGAAGCATTTGCTCCGGCAGGCACGATAATGCTTAATTTTGTATCTTTACCATCCTTTATTATAGGCGTTCACGGCTTATATACTTAGCAAGTCACATGGGTATATTTAAAAAAAATCCTTTTGGTCATTATCTCTTCTTAAAAAAATGGCTCATACGCATTATGGGTACACTTACCCATAGAAGGTACCGGGGTTTTAATGAATTACAGATAGAAGGTTCTGAAATCATAACCCATTTACCACAATCCGGAGTCTTGTTTGTATCAAATCATCAAACGTATTTTGCTGATGTAGTTGCCATGTTCCACGTGTTTAATGCCAGCCTGAGCGGCAGGATTGACAGCATCAAGAACGTGGGATATTTATGGAACCCCAAGCTCAATGTATATTATGTCGCTGCCAGCGAAACGATGAAAAGCGGTTTTCTTCCACGTATCCTTGCATATGCCGGGGCAGTATCAGTACAGCGCACATGGCGTGAAAAAGGAAAGGAAGTTGACAGGCCGGTCAACCTGAGCGATACCGAAAACATAGGTATCGCACTTCATGATGGCTGGGTGATCACCTTTCCACAGGGCACCACTAAACCCTGGAAACCCATAAGAAAAGGTACCGCACATATCATAAAACAATACAAGCCCATTGTCGTACCCATCGTCATAGACGGGTTTAGGAGGTCATTTGATAAAAAAGGTATCCGTATCAAAAAGCGGGGCATCTTGCAATCCATGGAAATCAAGGAACCCCTTGAAATCGATTATGAAAATGATTCTGTAGAAGATATAGTTGAAAAAATAGAGTATGCCATCGAGCAGCATCCCTCCTTTCTCAAGGTGATTCCCAACGATGAAATCAATGCCATGGAAGAACTCAACAAGACCAGAAAGTGGGAATATTAACAAACGTGACCTTCAGGTTGTTAAATGTTAATTTTAGTTAATCCTTGGCACGGGCTTTGCTTAAAATAGGTCAAAAAGTTAAAGTTTCTACAATGACCAATTATTTCTTAACCTTTGTATAATAAAAATGTGAAGGTTGAGTTAACAAGACCAAATCAAAGAATGACTATGAAAAGATATTTTGCCCTACTTCTAATAACCATTTTTACCTATACTACATCTGTTACCGCACAGCAATCAAAGCAAAAACCGCTTCTTAATTGCGTAGATGTACCCCTTCAGAATTTTGCGAGTGCCACATTACAAAAACAACTATATACACAGATTGCCTCCAATGCTCACTTAAAGAGCTTGATGGATAACAAGAAATTATCCGTAGGACTGGTAAGCCTTGATGACCCCAGCAATATACAGTATGCTGATGTCAATGGAGAAAACATGATGTATGCAGCAAGCCTCCCCAAGATTGCCATACTTCTTGCCGCAATGGATGCCATAGATAAAGGAGAGCTCAAGGAAACAAAGGATGTTAAAGAAGATATGTGGGCCATGATAAGCAAGTCTAACAATCATGCCGCCACAAGGATGATAGACCGTCTGGGCTATGACAAGATTGCTAGTGTCCTGCAAGATAAAAAATACAAGCTTTATGATAAAAGCCACGGTGGTGGCCTATGGGTGGGCAAGCGCTATGCTGCCGGAGGTGCCCGCAATCCAGACCCCATGAAGGGTCTGAGCCATGCAGCAACCGCAGAACAGGTGTGCCGTTTTTATTTTAAAATGGTCACGGGTCAACTCGTTAATGTAAAGAGGAGCAACCAGATGCTCAGCATTATGGAGAACCCCTCGCTGCATCACAAGTTTGTAAACACTTTAGAACGTATCGCTCCAGATGCCCGCCTCTTCCGTAAATCTGGATCATGGAGCAACTACCATTCAGACTCAATTCTTGTGTGGGGCAAAGATGGTAGAAAATACATCCTTGTGGCCCTTGTTGAAGACCCTAATGGAGAACAAATTATAAGAAATTTAGTATTTCCTGTAGAGAAAGCTCTAGAAAATTCTCGTACTTTGATTGCTAGTATAGACCACGCTGGCAACTCAAGTGATTAGGACATTTCTTAAAAAAACATTCAATTTAAGAGATGGTGAAATAACCATCTCTTTTTACATGCAGCTGTATGTTTTTTTGATCATTACGGTACTCCTTATCGTAAAACCTACAGTAAATGCATTGTTCCTCAACAGGCTGGGTGCTGATAACCTGGCCTTTGGTTTTATATTCATAGCCGCCACGGCCATAATCTCATCTTATTTTTATAGTAGGGCCGTAAAGTTTTTTTCGCTTAAGCGAATTATAATCAGCACCCTTATATTTTTCTCAACGTCATTTATCCTTCTGGGGGCACTCCTTCTCATGGGCTGGCTGGGCAGCTGGCTGCTCTATGTTTTTTATGTGGTCGCAGGCATATTTGCGGTCCTTACCGCAAGCCAGTTCTGGCTTTTGGCAAACATGGTATTCAATGCCCGCGAAGCAAAACGTCTATTTGGGTTCATAGGTGCCGGGGGTATTGCCGGGGGTATCTTTGGGGGGTATTTGACCAACATCCTGGCCCCCCTTATAGGCAATGCCTATCTACTGGTCGTTGCTGCATTCTTGATACTGTGCTGTATACCCATTCTGCTCAAGATTTATGCAGAAGGTAAGGTGAGCCGGTCACAACGCTTGAGCGGTTCAGAGGGCGTGCTTGATGAACCTGCATTCAGGTTGTTGATCAAATCAAAGCACCTCACATTTCTTGCATTGATCATAGGCCTGGGGGTGATTGTTGCAAAACTTGTTGATTTCCAGTTTAGTGATTTTGCCAGCCGCGCCATCCCAGATTCAGATAACCTGGCATCCTTTTTTGGATTTTGGTTTTCGACCTTTAACCTCATCTCATTGTTTATTCAGCTTTTTCTCACCAACCGGGTGGTTGAAAAAATAGGTGTGAACAGTTCCCTGCTCATCTTGCCCCTGGGCATTGCGCTGGGTTCATTGCTCTTTCTTACCTATCCAGAACTATGGGTACTCGTGATCATAAAAGGCATAGACGGCAGTTTAAAACAATCAGTCAACAAGGCGGCGACAGAACTGGCGATGGTGCCCGTGCCACTCGCCATCAAGAACAGGACAAAATCTTTTATAGACGTGGTGGTAGATAGCGTGGCCACGGGTTTTGCAGGTTGCCTGCTCATTTTTGTGATCAAGGGGCTCAACCTCCCCAGTACCTATGTGACCGTCATAATCCTGTTGTTGATTTTTGTATGGCTGGTGGGTATCTTTAAGGTAAGAGACTCCTATTTTAAAAGCTTTCGCGAAAGCTTACAGGCCGCAATAGAAAATGCTGAGGGCGTACCCCTAAAGCGGAAAAAATCAAGTTTGCAGGTGGGCCGCATGATCTTGAACCACGGCAAACCGGAAGAAATCGTGAAATATGTGCATAACCTTACCTCAGTGCATGCAAAATCCCTGAGAAACGAGGTGCTTACCCTATTGAAACATCCTTCTAATGAAGTCAAGGTGGCAGCGATTTCACAACTGTACAAATATCCCAAGAGTGCAGCGCTAGATGAAGTACGCCGCCTGGTGCATGTCAAGGATGATGATGTGGTCTATGCCGCCATGAACTATCTTATTGTGCATACTGATTTGAGTGATGACCGCATTTTTGACTCTTACCTTAACCATAGCAGCGATTATATTGCACATGCCGCATTGCTGTGCCTTGCCAAAGAAGCGGCCCATGACCCCATCATGGCCTCACGATATAACCTGGAACTTAGGATAGAGCTTTGGCTCGCCGAGCTGGAACTGCCAGATAGTGAGCATAGGGTAGAGGAGATGGCCTTTTTGCTCAACACAATAGGCTTCGCTTCATTGCCGCAGTTTTATTCTTTTATCTCGGCAAACTTCAACAACAGGGACAATGAGATTGTGATGCATGCAATTGAAGCCGCAGGAATCACAAAAGACCCCATGTTCATAGATGCCCTTATAGATTTCCTCACGGTAAAAACTTACAGGGCACAGGCCATTGATGCCCTCAAATCTTATGGTGAATCCATAAGCAGTGAACTCCTGCAACGCGAGGCAGAAAAACAATTAAAGGGTAACGTAAAGAAATATATACCGCGGGTAATAGAAAAATTCAAGACACAACCTTCGGTAAGGGTATTGATAAAGTTGCTTAACAGTAAGGATATCCAGATACGGCATGCAGCAGCAAAATCACTGAACAAGGTAAAAGGCAAAGCCCCTAAACTGAATTACTTCCCCAAGGCTATTTATAGGATAATATTACAATATTGCAATGAGTATAGGGAGGTTTTGCAGATGCGCGAGGTTATTCAGCATGATTTTGTGTCCAGTAAATATGACGGCCTGCCACAGGATGACCTCACCGAACTCAACCTGGCGCGAGAGGCCTTGCTGGATGTGTTGAACGAGCAATTATCACAGCGCCTTGAAACCATTTTCTTGTTGCTGGGCGTGTATTACAGCAGGAAGGACATGTCCATTGCCTATGGCGGTATCAACAGCCCTGTTCACGATACCAGGCAAAATGCAATTGAGTTTCTTGATAACATACTTTCGCCACAGCTAAGAAGTAGTCTGCTCTCCATAATAGAGACTGATATTGTTGAAGAACACCACCGTGCTGATAATGAACTGCTCAACCCGAGTAGTGTTTCTTTTAATGATGCATTATTGTACCTATTGAGCGAGGGGGATGCCAGGATGCGACTACCGGTTATCTATCTCATACAGTACTTGGGGGACGAGGTGTTTTTAGCACCCTTGCGCAACCTTAAGGCTACAGCAAAAAACAAGGACGTAATCACTTTTACTGATCACGCCCTTAAAAAACTTAAGCCCTTATTGGTCAACCGGGTCACTTAATGCCTTGTCAATACGGCTGGCAAGGTACATGTGGTCAGATGCCGAGTTCTTTCTTAATACATTGGTCATAAGACAGACCATATATTTTGGGCCATCACCAGGATGCTCCACGATAATGACACTGTTCATATAATTGAATACATTGCCGGCATAATCGCCACAGGCGCCTTTTGAGGGGTCACATTTATAAAAACTACCAGACTTAAAATAGACCCTTGCAGAATCCAGCCTGCTACTATGAGCATAACGTATGCGGCGGTCTGTCATGTACATCAAGCGCTTCATCTCTAGGCTGCTGAGGGAATCTATGACCTTACCTTGCTCTAATGAAATAAGAAATTTCATCAACCCCTTGGGCGAACCTATGCTACCACCCTTACGGCCCACATAACGTTCTCCACCGTTAGTAAAAAAACCTCCCAGGCGCCATTCGTCCTCGGTGATCCCCAGTTTGCGCAGGGGCTCGTTCACGACTTCATTGGCAAGGTCGGTTACTTCTGACCTGTCAGTTTCTTCAAACCATTTCATGGCCTCCTCGTCAGTAAGGTCAAAATAATCATTACCAAAAACCTTCATGAGCAAGGCCTCCCTATATACAACGCTAGCTGCCCCATTGTTACTTACAGAGACCATATGGTCCACCCATTCATACAATGAGAAAACATCATCAGTCCTGGTTTGCCTTTTTGTTAACCGGTCATTTTCTATATCATAGATGGGGATGGTGTGATGGTCATAAACAGCAAAGGGCCCGCCCTTTACATTTTTATAGCGCAAGAGGTTTAAACGTGCCGGCCAGTCATCAGGACATATATTGCGCAACTGGTCAAAAAGCGCGATCAAGATGGCCAGTTTGCCCACACTCCCTGGTTGATAGCCACGGGTCTCGTTGCGCGACGCATATTTAAGGTCTAGTGAATCTGTCATATCCACCACTGTAAGTGAGTAACTCTGGTCCAGACCATAAAAAAGGCCAGATATCTTTTCTTGCAGCGCTGGGTCATCATGCATATAGGTTACCGCACTATCCTTAAGGCCCGTAAGCCTTAACTTGATATCCTGGGTCTTGGCGTAGGCCCCGGGAGGTATCCTGTTGTACGGGATACTGTCTCGCACTATTTTTTCTAGGTAGGCCAGTCTGTCAATGCCCGTACGTTCATAACCATCAATGGGATAAAATGCAGTTGTGATGATGGCAACGGCAAGCAATAAAAATGGAATGGTATATAGTTTGTTCTTCATGTTCAGGTTTTAAAGTGTGGTGGACAGTTCAATGAATTTTGTTTCATTTCGCTTAGGCGAAATGGACTCTAGATACTCAGAGCTAAGGGCGTTCTTGTTTTCAACAAAAGGACGTATCTGAAACAGGTACAGTTTATCATCTTTGAAACCCAGTTCAACATCGTAAGCTCCATGATAATCCGAGCCGGTCTCCTTGGGGATTTTGGTCCTTATTTCCTGGGCAATCTTTCTCAGTTGCTCCACGTTCTGTTTATTGAGGATGGGGGCTTGAAAGGTAGTGCTATAGTTTTTTACACCTCCATTAGTGGGGAGCCTTATATAATCAGGTTCACGGGCAGGGGCAAGTAGTTTTGCCTCGGTGGGAGTGATCAACCTGGTCTCTGCCGCTTGCCCATCCACGGCGCCACCCGCACCACGGCTAAAGGCCACGGTGAGGTCCTCATCAGTACCCTCATTGATACCCTTTGTTATCATCACGCCGCTATAATCAACATCAACGCTGGGTATGACAAGTATGGAGGGAAAAACGTTCTCGGGATTGCTCAGGTACTTTTGACGCCATTTAAAGCTACGCTCAGTATATGGCGATGCCCATACATCCTTGATTCCCTTAAGGATCATGTTACTGTCCACCACATTAAACAATGTTAGGTTAAGCCCCGCGCCGGTAAATTCCTTAAGGTCCTCCATGTTTGTGTCACTGCGCAAGAAAACAGGGGTTTCTCCCATGGGTTTGCCAAAAACACTTTGAAACTCGCTCTTCAGGCTTTCTACAAAACCAGCCTTGAGCTGCATGTTCTTGATGGCCTCGCGCAATTTTGACAACCTGCCCAGTTGATATTCCTCCACCTTGGGTTCTTCACTGCCTCCTTGGCGCATGTTTTCAGCTGTAGTAAAAGTTTCTTTTAAAAATTCCCAATAGGTCTTGCCTTCTCCGGGCATGGGCAGATCCATATGTTCCCTGAATATCCCAAAGGGAATCACAAGCCCCTCGACAACCTCATCTGGAAACATCTTCTTGAGCTGGCCCAGGTTTGCGGCCTTGGGGCCTGCAAGTTTTCCGCTGGCAGAGGCATCAATATCCCTCATGTTGAGGATTTCTTTTTGATCAAGTCTTATCTGCTCAATGGGCACGGCAATTTTTTTACGGCTGCGCTCAGTCTCATCAAAGAGTTTCTTTTCTTGAGGGGTCATGTCATCAGCCTCCTTGATGATTACCGTTCCAGAGTTTGAAACGGCATAAAAAACCTTCTCGCCATTGTACTTTGCGAGTTTTGCCAGGTGTTCATCTGTCACGGCGGCATTGGGTATGCCCAGGTTTCGCGCAAGCAATTGAACATGCGAGACAAGGTTGCCCTCATCAACGGTGGCAATTCCTGCCACGGGTTTTAAATCACTGGGGGGTCTTTTAAATACATAGATTTTATTGCTGCTCACCTCGACAGCTTCAGGATTTCCCTCGACCACTACAAGCTCGCCCAGGGCATAACCGGGATTCAATCCCCTTATGGTACCTGCATCGTTTATGCCCAGCACGTCATTTTCCACATCATTTTCTTCTGTGGCAAAATTAGCAAGTTCACTCACGGCCTTGCCTAGTGGCAATGAGATTGATGACCTCACCCGGTCATCAATAAAGCCGTCTGCTAAGGGCTCAAAAGCTTCATAGCGTTCTATGGTAGAATCGTATGTGGCCTTTGCCATGGATGCGCTCCACTGCACCACATTTCTTGCAGTGCCCAGCACCTGGTTGAGTTCTTTTACTGATATGTCAGCAAAATTCCTGGGGGTGAGGGTGGGAGCCACGGCATCCCACTCCCATACTTCAAGAAGGCCCGTGCCCGCGGCGGCATAACTTAGTTGATAAATCTTGTCAAGCAGGCCGCCCAGGTTCTCTGGTTCCCATTCCTGACTTTCCCTGAGGAGCATGTCTTCAAGTTTTATGGAAACGTCAAGAAGTTCAAGCCTGTCCAGTGGACTGGAGACTTGGTCCACTTGCATGCGTATGTTGCACAACATCTCGCTCAATTGAGGTATTACTTCTGCTGGGGAAGTGTCCTGGGGGGTATGTGTTGCAAAATCCAGTAGTTGGGTCTTTATTTCAGGATTGCTCTTTATTGATTTGACCTGGTTGGCAACCGCATTAAAATCAATGGGGGCATAGAATTCCTGCATGGATTCGATCAACTGGTCAAAATCTGCCTTGAGTTCTTGAGAGAGCTCACCGGCATGTTTTTTCTTAAAGTCTTGAACCAGTTTTATATCGCCCTGGTCTGGCTGGCCATGGATCTTGACACGCAGGTCCATAAACTCAGGAAAATCTTCAGCAAGTACCTTAGATTCACTGCGCACCTTCTGGGCGAGGTTGCCGTCGCCGGCATGTGGAATGTCGCGTAGCGATTGCCTGATGAGGTAATAGTGTTCTTTGAGGCGGGCATCACTGCTCAACAACCATTCATAGAACTCAATGCCCCAGGCCTGCTCATCCTCGCTCTGTATGGCGCCCCTGTAATATTGTGCTTTTTCAAGTACCCACCCATCATCAACATTGGCCAGGTACTTGCCCAGCTGGTACTGTTTTAACCTATCTTGATCATGGGCATCATCCCAAAAGAAGGATTTTTTTGCCGCGGCCAGGATTTCTCCAAAATATAACCGGTTCCTGGCGGCCAGCTCCTCTGTGACCTGCTTGTAACTGGCGTGCTGCACGCCTCCCACGGCATCTGGGCATGGGTCTTTGGGCTCGCGCATGGTGCCATCATCACAAAACCAGCGGATGCGCTGGTAAGGCCCGCGCGGGTCTTTCTTAAAATCTTCAATCTGCTTTTTTATCTGTGCGGTGGTGAATTCCTGCGCTGTAAGGGGTAAGTTGACCAGTATAGCTAAAAGTAGGGTAGTGAGTAGCTTTCTTTGCATGTTAGATGGTTTGCAACAAATGTAAGTGCAAACAATGTTAAAGCATGCTAAAAAAATTGTAGTGTTTCCTTAAAGAAACATTAGTTTGATCTTGTTTACGTGGCTTTCGCCGAAAGGCATATTAACACACCTTATTTTTGATTTTTGAACTCCAGCTTGCTCAGTTCTTTATAATTGAGGCGCAACCTCCTGAGGAGGATGCCGTACAGTAGCTTGTAAAAGCCCCAGAAAACCGCAAGGATAACAATGATGAACCCGGCCATGATTGCAAGCACGACCCAAAAGTTTGCGGTCTCCTCGCCCGTGGGGTGCCTGAATGATTCAAAATCTGGGTGGTACATGAGGGTGGCCGCAACAACCATGCACGTAATGACAAAAATAAAGACCAGGTTGAAGACCACATAGGCATTGACCGTGCGGCGCACGCGCAATATGTTCTTCATCAATGCGCGGGTACTGTCCTGGGTGCTTATCAATTTATAGTTTCTAAAAAAGAAATATATGAAACCCAGGGTGACCGTGTATTGCACCACGGAGAGTACAATGTTGAGTTCATAGATGTGGAGGTCCTTGAATTTTTGAAAATTGTCGTCATTTGAGGTGATGATGCCCAGCACCGTCCAGAATAAAAATTCCAGGATGGCGATGATCAAGATCCACTTTGTGAGTGATGATGACCTGCTCTGTACCATGTTCTTGATGGCAGAGGTGTCAAGCCGGGGTAGGTTTACCTCCTGCTTTTTCCAGTCTTTTTTGAGTAGCTCAAGCTCTTTCATTGTACTACACGTTTAATAGTTCTTTTAATTTCCCTTTCACCCTGTTCATCTTGACACGGGCGTTAACCTCACTAATCCCCAGCATTTCACTTATTTCGCTGTATGGCTTATCTTCTAGATAGAGGAAAACAAGGGCCTTGTCTATATCATTGAGCTGTTTTATTGCGCTGTACATTAGTTTAAGTTGCTCTTCAATAGTATCGTCATAATCTGTACTGGGTATCCTGTACATTACACTCTCATAGTCCTGGGTCTTTACTTTTTTCTTGGACTTCCGGTAGAGTGTGATTGCCGTGTTAAGGGCAACCCTATACATCCATGTACTAAATTTTGAATCTCCCCTAAACTTGGGGTATGCTTTCCATAATTGTATTGTGACTTCCTGAAAAAGGTCATTGTGCGACTCTTGATCATGGGTATAAAGCCTACAGATCTTGTGCACGATATTTTGATTTTCTTCTAGGAGCTCAACAAATTTGTTTTCGAGCGACTGATTCAAAACTGATTGATGGTTTGGTTTTATTATATGTATGGTCAGGTTAACTTTTGTTACATAACCGTGATAAAATTATGATAAAGATTTCTGGTACGGTACCGCATGCCGTAACTTTACTATAGCAAATAACCCACCATGAATATTCCAAAAACCAGTCTCCCCCGCATCGTGATAATAGGCGGAGGTTTTGCAGGAATGAACCTCGCTAAAAAACTCATAGACCAACCGTACCAGACGGTCCTGATAGACAAGAGGAACTATCACACCTTTCAACCGTTGCTTTACCAGGTATCCACTTCTGGCCTTGAGGCAGACTCCATAGCATACCCGTTGCGCAAGATCATAAAACGGGGCAAGACCATGCACTTTAGGATGGCTGAAGTACAACGTATAGATACCCATGCAAGACAGGTTATCATGGATATAGGTGTCCTTGAATATGATTATCTCGTCCTGGCAACAGGTACCAAGACCAATTTCTTTGGCAATGACAGCATTGAGGAAAATGCAGTATGGATGAAGAGCCTGCCGCAGGCACTCAACATACGTAGCTTGATGTTTGAAAACCTGGAAAAGGCAAACCGGGAAGAGGACGAGCTTGAAAGAAAAAAGCTTTTGCGCTTTGTTATTGCCGGTGCGGGCCCCACAGGTGTTGAATTATGCGGCGCGCTTGCTGAATTAAGGGCTCACGTGCTACAAAAGGATTATCCTGACATGGATACTGATGAAATCGAGATTCACCTACTTGAGGGGCTTGACAAGGTCTTGCCGCCCTTTAGCGAAAAATCTCAAAAAAAGGCAAAGAAATTCCTTGAGCGCATGGGGGTCAAGATACACCTCAATACTATGGTACAAGGCTATGAAAATGGTGTGGTAACCACTAAGGATGGACCTGATTATGAAACCGCGACATTTATATGGTCAGCCGGGGTCACGGGAGCCAAGGTGGAGGGTTTTGACGGTAATGCCCTGGTAGAAAAGCTCAATAGGTACCGGGTGGATAAGTTTAACAGGATCTATGGTTTCAAAGATGTTTTTGCCATAGGTGATATCGCCTATATGGAGACCGAAAAATTCCCAAAAGGACATCCACAGGTCGCACAGCCGGCCATACAACAGGGTAAACAACTTGCCAAGAACTTTAAGCTACTGGCCAGGGATAAAGCCATGCAGCCTTTTGAATATTTTGATAAGGGCAACATGGCCACTGTGGGCCGCAACAAGGCCGTGGTAGATATGAAGAGGTTGCACTTTGGTGGATTTTTTGCCTGGTTTATCTGGATGTTCATACACCTGTGGTTCCTGGTGGGTTTCAGGAACAGGGTCGTGACGTTTTTTAACTGGACCTATAGTTACATGAACTATGACAAGGCCGCAAGATTGATCGTGAGGCCGTTTAAGAAAAACAAGATTATCGCTCAGGAAGATTGATTTTCGTCAAGCGAAAAGGTAAAGAGCTCAATGTTTTCTGATTTGCCCTTGAGCTCATATTCCCCCAGGCTCTTGGTCTGGATGTTTTTTGGGATGTAGGGCATGGCATTTTTATAATCAGATGAAGCAAGGATGTCCACATCACAATCATTGCATTGTGCCTGTATTCTTGCAGCGGTGTTCAAGGTATCTCCCGAAAATGCAATTTCCCTTTTGATTACACCCACTTCTCCCGTCATGACATTGCCCAGGTGTATGCCCACCTTAAAATCTGGCACGGCATAGTACTGGCTCAGGTAATAATGTCCACGTTGCTGTATGATCTTCTTCATTTCAAAAAAGCACCTGAGCACATTGGTCTTGTAGAGGCCTTTTTTTTCTTTCCAGCTTACCACGACCTCATCGCCCACATACTGGTAAATTTCACCCCGGGTAAAGATAATGGCGGGGGTAATATCGTTGAAGAAATCCTTGAGGAAGTGAAAATAGCGTTCTTCTCCTATTTTCTCTGCAATTGTTGTCGCGCTGCGTATATCTATAAACATGAAGATGCGGCGCTCTTTTTTAGGCTGAAAATACTTGCCCAGCAAAAAATCAACAAAAACCCCGGGGCCATACTTATCATTAACCATCAAGATGATAAGGGTGGTTATCACGACCACAAGCCATAACATGTAATTGCGCCAAAAGTAAAGCGTACCGTAAAAAACATACAGTTCATGCCATAGCTGCGGGTCAAAGACCCCCAGGTCAAGTTCAGTGGCACGGAGGTAGCCCACGCTGATGAGGGTAATTAAAAATGCCGCGATGGTATATGCGATAAAAATATTGAAGAGTGCCTTGCCATATGGACTGTTGCGCAACCATTTTTCCATCAGGTTGATAGTGTAGAACCCACCCAGCAGGCCCGCCGCGATGCCCATGAGGTTGTTGGCCACAAACATGGAATGAAAATCATACCCAGATGTAAGCACATTATTGTTTCTGAGCAACAGGTACTCATAAAAGAAAAACAGGTTGGCAATCACGACCCAGGAGATAAAGATGAAGGTGCCCCGCTTTAGGAACTGTCTTCTTCTGGGATGGTTAAAAAATGGAAAGTTTTCCATATGCTTTTGCAAAAGTGCTTACTGTAAAGGTGAGAAAAAAGAAAGGCAAAAAAAAGTCCTTTGGCTGCAGCCAAAGGACCTCTTGTAATTTATGGCACTATGGGCTTAAAACTAGCGCACTATCAATCTTTGTGAAGCCCCACTTGCCAGGGTTATCACATACACACCGGGATTAAGGTTGGCCGTTTTGACCTCACGGGTCTCTATACCGCCTGAAACCTTGCGTCCCTGCATGTCATACATGGCATAGGTTACCGGTTTCTTAAAATATGCAATACCTCCTGAAACTGGATTGGGGTAAACCCTGCTTCCCGCCTCAACTATAAAATTTTCAACGCCCAGGGTGATACCCAAATCATCTGCACTGCGGGGAGTAAAGTAATAATCCATATCAGTGTCATCACCATCAAAAGTATCATGGTCATATTGTACAATGACGCCCACAGGGTCAAGGCTTGTATCAGGGATTTCTTCCCCTATATAATCTGCGCCATAAAATGTGGTCCACATTTCAAAAGCTCCTGAACCATCACTTAATGCGTATACTTTGTTGGTTTCAAAAACACCTGTATTGTCATCAAAAGTTACTCCCATGATTTTAACGACCTCAGCTTCATAGGATTCTGGGTTAGCGCTGAGGTCTGTAAAGGTAACTTCTTGAGGTGTTATGTTGTTACCTGTGGAAGAAGCAGCACCGGGGTCCAGTACGGGTAAAAATTGAAGTAGGCCCCTGAACTCGCTTAATGTTCCCACGATTCCCGTAACACCATCGCCTATGGTATAGTCTGTTGTGATTACACCTGCAGCATCATCTATTACAATGGCTGCCGTGGCATCTTCTATATATTTTTGATTCCTGTAAGATTGTGTAAATGTCACTATGGCTTCACCGGTAAGGTTGTAATAGGTGCCATCATTATTGCCAGCGCGTAGTGCGGCAATATTGCCTACATTGGTTACGGTGGGAACGGTAACGGTAAGAGATTCGGTTTCACTTTCAACGACAGTACCTCCTACCAGAAGTTTAATAAGGATAGTGTTACTGCCTTCAGTCACACCCGCATTAAATGGACTTGTGACATCTTCATATAATGTGCCGTTCACAGTAATGTCAACCTGATTTCCGGCAGCGTCAAAATCTACATTCATGGTGCTGAACTCTACATCAACTGCCGTAGAGAATGGAGCAAGAACATCACCATCAGATGGAGATAAAAGTGTCAGGCTAGGTTCGGCACTTGCCGTGGTGGTATAAGTGCCTAACGGAAATGGATTTGAAGCCGTGGTGTTTGTAGTCTCTCCATCAAGCGCATTAGGTCCACTGTAGCTCCAGTTACCTGGCATAAATGTAGTTCCATCTGGACCTGTGCCATTAATCCTGTATGCCCAGCCATCAAGGTATTCCCAAGATTCTCCAGAACCATCAACATCAGCAAAGCCAAATACATCTATCAAATTACCGGAAAGATTTCCTGAGCCATCATCTGATACATTATCATAAAGCTCAACGGTATCGTCACCATTAATACCAAGCTCACCTGTAATAAAGTCAGGATCAAACCCAAAAAACTCGTTAAAGCCTACGCGGTCCTGATTATCAATATAAGTAATGTATAGGAAATCACCAGCTGTTGCAGCTCCAGATAAAGCAAATTCTGGGCCATCACTTCCGTTTCCATTTGAAGCAACACCAATTGCATAGCTAGATAGATCAGCAATATCAGCATTGACATAAACTTCTACGGATTTTGGAACACCTCCGCTCAGGGGACCATCAACCACTCCCGTGATAATGAGGTCTTGTGCATATCCAGTAATACTGAATAGGATAGAAAGAATTAAAATGTAAAGTTTTTTCATAAAATATGATTTAAAATAAAGATAGTATTGTTACAAATCTAAGGTTTACATAAGAGAATAATAATGGTTTTCATGTTAATCTAATGTAATATTTCGCCTTAAGGCATTGATGTTGAATCAATGATATTTTTCCCTCATGTATTTTACAGATTCTTCAATAAGCTGTTTTAAAATTGATAAATCTACATCAGCAAGTTTATTGATATATAGGCAGGAGGCACCGGTTTTATGCTTGCCCAGCTGCTGCATGAGGTATTCATGTTGTTTAAATCCGGGCATGATGTAGATTGATAGGTTTTGCTTGCGGGGGGAGAAGCCCGTGAGCGGGAAATCGCCCTCGCGGCCACTTGCATATTTGTAATGGTATTGTCCATACCCCACGATACTGGTGCCCCACATTACCGCGGGCTCCCACATGATGTTGTTGAAGAGTTCATAAAGAGCCAGGGCATCCTTGCGGCGCGCTTTATGCTCTACAGCGTTCAAGAAATCCAGTACACTGGCCTTGTTAGGACGTGTTTTGTTTTCGGCCATATCAACAGTTTTTATATTTGTCGTGCAAGCCCTGGCCCGCCAGGATAAGCGGGATGGCCTTCTCCAGCCTGCGCTGCCTTGTCGCCTCCTGTTTTGCGCCAGCGATGTGTTCTGCATATTCTTTTTGCCTGCCCGGGGTCAGGTTGTTGAACGCTTGTTTGAGGTCTTCCTGTGCGTCCATGGCCCTTGATAGCTCCCCGGGGAGCTGCGTGACTTTTTTAATGGGTTTTACCGGTTTTATCTCCCTGCCCATTTTTTGGTTTGTTATGGCTTCCGCCAAATATGCCCCGAGCAGTTTTTCATCAATGTCATGCTCTTTGTCATACCGCAATTGCCGTAGTGCCCTGGTCTTCCCTTCCTGAGCATTATGGAGTGCCCCTGCCGCGTCCTTGAGCAGCGCCCCATTGAAGAACCATACCCCATAATGATGCTTAAAAACACCTAGTCCCACCACGTTTTTTCCATTGATGGTGTAGATGGGGGCATTCCACTTAAAGTCTTCTTCAAGTTCAGTGGCTGAGATGATTTCGCGCAAGCGCCTTAATTGGTCCATAAAGGGCTTATCTTTAGCAAAATAGGTTTCTAGTTTTTCTTTTTTATCCATATGTCATCTGCTTGTTTCTTGCTTAAAAATAGCATAAAAATTTAACTAAAAAATTAACTATGAAAATGGTCTTCAATGTTGATGGAATCCATTTTTAATTTACTTTAGACTAGGTTTTAAAACCAATTATACAATGGCAACAGATAAGTCAAAAAAGCAGCCTAAACAAGCTCCTAAAAAAGCTCCTGCTACTCCTCAAAAGAAGAAGTAAGGCTGGCATGCAGGGTTCATCAAGGATGGGCCACGGTTATGCAACAAAAGCCATCTGAATCAAAACTTCAGATGGCTTTTTATTTGGCATTGATCAAGCTATGAAAAGTATTTTTTGTTAAATTCAAATATTTTTAAAAATATTTATATTATTTAAAAGTATATTTTAATGATATCTGAAAAAAATAAATGACATTTTAATGATTTTTAGTTTTTTTTAAGATTTATTGAAAATTTAATATATTTTTGATTTCCCTTAAATTATGATTAGTCCCCATATCTAATCATTACCCCCCTAAGTAGTTACACCTGCTTTTTTGTGGCTTATTTCCGCATGGTATTGCTATGCGCTAACTTAAAAACAAGCCCTTATGATGAATGATTACCCCAGGAGGCATTTTATACAAAAGTGTTCCCTATTTACAGTTGCTTTGTGTACCGTGCCCTCAACATTTGCATCTTCTAAGAATAATGTTGTTATGGGCAATCAAGTGGACCTCGCCTCTGGTCTTGTGCCCCAGGTGCTGATCACGGGAACGGTATATGATAAAGAAACCTTACTGCCACAGGCAAATTGCCTGATCGATGTTTTTCCCCGCAAGGGTTTTAAATGGTTTTCTAAAAACCGTGGCACGGTGGTTACTGATGTTAATGGTTTTTATGCCATAACGCTTGATGCACCTCCACAAGGCCCTAAAATGAAGCATATAGATCTTGACCTGGTACATGAAGATGGCAGGGCCACCAGTACCAGGCTTTACCTTTTTTCTCAGGGAGTGAATATAGACGGGAATCATTATGCCGCAAACCACAGGCTGGGAGAAGCATGCCTGCCCAGGTTTCTTGGTAAAGACCAGATTGAATTTAACACGACTATTTAACCAACCGAAAAATCAAAATATCATGGAACTTTATTTAGGACAAATAATTTTAGTAGGATTTAATTTTGCCCCCAGGGGCACCGCGAGCTGTGATGGTCAACTATTGGCAATTTCTCAAAACCAAGCTCTTTTTTCTCTTTTAGGAACTATTTATGGAGGGGACGGCAGGACAACCTTTGCCCTGCCAGATTTAAGGAGCAGGGTGCCCGTTCACCAGGGCCAGGGACCGGGATATACAAATAGGCCTATAGGATCAAGAGGAGGTCAAGAATCTACAACACTGGGAGTGCCTAACTTACCACCACACAGCCACATTTTAAAAGCTAATGCTTCAAATGCCACATCATCCACTCCAGTCGCTGGGCAATCGCTGGCAGCTCATGGGGTTGCTGATGGCCGTACATTTGATCCTGTTAATGGGTACGTTTCTGGAGACCCCACTATAGATTTAAATACCAAATCCATTGGACTAACGGGTAGCGGTACATCTTTTAACAACATGCAGCCTTATCTAACCATGCACTACGTGATTGCTACTCAAGGAATTTTTCCATCAAGAAGTTAATTGTAAAAAAATGAAAAAAAAATACTTTTTAGATTATAAGGGAGCAGTATGGCTCTTGTTTTTTCTCGCACTGGGGTGGAATACCTGCTCATATGCGCAGATAACTGAAGATTTTGAAAATGAAACCCCAGGAAGCACCTCGTTCTCAGAAGGCGGTATAAATTTTACCGTATCTGGTAATCAATTTGATGTTGAGACCTTTGCCACCTATGGCTATAACCAGACAAGTAACTACCTGGATAATTATGGCAATCCTGGACTTAATCAAACCTATACCATTGCCATAAACCCCTCTACAGCGCAATTTACGGTCAATAGCCTGTATTTATTTGTTGCACTTTCAGGAGATGATTTTGCTTCAGGTGATGGTACGGTGACCTTTACCGGTAAAAATGATGGAGCAATCGTTTTTCAATTCATAAAATCTGATTTTCCAGATAATCCTACATCCACAACCCCTGGTACCAATAATGGTTATACATATATCGACCTTTCAGCTTATGGTGATATGAATATTGATCAACTGCAGTTCACACTGGGCGGCAATTATAAATATCTGTCTGTTGACCACTTTGTTTTTGATATGGCTGTCGCCGAAAGTGACCCGCCAGAAGTTGATGCGATTACAGTGGTAGGGACACCATTGACCTTAGCAGAAACCGTTCAGTTTCAAGTAGAATTCAATGAGGATGCATTTAATGTAACCACAGATGATTTTATCATCGATGCCACCGGTGGCGTGACGGGCACAATTTCCGCGATAAGCGGTACAGGAGATACCTACACGGTAACCATATCTGGCATAACGGGAGAAGGAACATTGAGCCTAGACCTTAAAGGGGCAAATGATATTGCTGATGCCTTGGGGAACTCACCGGCCCTGGCATATACCGCAGGAGAAACACACTATGTGGGGCGATGTTATGTAGAAACCTTTGAAGGATACTCCATGGGAGCAAGTACCTTTACCAGCAATGGTGTTGAATTCACAACGGGAACATCAAGTTTTTCCGTAGAGAACTTTGAAGGTGCAGGTGTTGAAGACTCAGGTTTTTTTCTTAGTAACTTTAGTGATACCGGTACGGGCAAGACCTATTCCATAAGCAGTACAAGTGTATTTACGGTAGAAGATCTATATGCCTATGTATCAGCAGACAGTGATGGCAGTACACCAGGTGCATCGGGCAGTGTGACCTTTGTGGGTAAATTATCAGGAACTACTCAATTTACACACCTTGTAGATAGTGGATTCAACACAGATTTTGATGTCGAGAATGGTTTCAACTATATAGATTTTGAAGAAAACGGTGCCGTCAATATTGATGAAATGCAAATCATCCTAGGTGGGGCATTTCAATATATAGCAATTGATAACCTGCAGCATTGCGCTGAGGTGGCTGATGAGGATCCGCCCATCGTTCAGAGCATCAATCTTGTGGGAAATCCAGATGCCTCAGCAACCACGATTTCATATCTGGTTAGTTTTAATGAAGATGCATTTAATGTTACCCTAGATGATTTTGAACTGGCCACGACAGGTACGGTTAGCGCAGGTCTGGGGTCTATCTCGGGAAGCGGCATGGTGTACACCGTAACCGTGAATTCATTGATTGGGGAGGGGTCGGTAAGATTAAACTTAAAGGCCTCCACTGATATTGAAGATGGGTCTGGGTACTCTGGGGTGACACCCTTTACCGGTCAAGAACATATAGTTTCAGATTGTTTTGTGGAAACCTTTGAATCTGTTGATGTAGGAACAAATACTTTCACAAACAATGGAATTGATTTTTGGGCCTATGACCCATACACAGCAGAAGCTACATTTAATGTGGAAGAAATTGAAAATGGGGGAGCAGGTGATTCAGATAGGTTTATGAGCAATAGTGCTGGACCCGGTACCTCTGCTAGCTATCAATACGGTATTTATGCCGTTGATAGTGAAGTTACCTTCCTTATGAAATCTATTGAGATCTATGTTTCATCATTTGCTGATGGTAGCCTTCCTACTGATGAGGGTACACTAACGGTTAGTGGAATCAAAGATGGTGTAATAATATACACCTTTACTCCTTCAATAACATACCCTACATCTTTAGAGGGCTCAGACAATGGATTTGTTAAGATTGACTTTGCTACTGCAGGACCAATGGATTACAGTACGATTAGGGTTGACGGATTTTTTATTTCGCTCGACCAGAGCGTATCTACACCATTTAAATATCTTGGAGTAGATAATTTTAAATTTTGTACAAGCCAGGATTTCACTTATGCCAGTGGAGCGTGGTCTCCCGCTGACCCCGTGGGCAATGCCACACCCCAAGACAATATTTTAGTGGTCGATGGCACGGCTACACTGGTTTCAGATATTGAGGTGGCAGACATTACCATAAACAGTGGTGCAGCCTTTGAAATGGGGGGCAGGCTGACCCTTAATGGTGATATCAACAACAATGGTAGTTTCAGTTTTATCGATAACGCATCATATACCGGGACCTTGGGACCAGTCGATCCTGCTTCATCCATCAACGGAGATATTACCATACAACAGTATTTTGGCGATTCTCCTGAAGCCCGGCGGGCATTTAGGTTTGTTTCTTCGGCGGTATCATCTACCGAAAATATAAATATGAACTGGCAAGAAGGTGCTTCCAGCGCAAGCGAAAACCCTAACCCGCCTTTTGGGGTCTTTATCACAGGGTCAGTAACGGGAGAAAATGGCTTTGATGCGACCCCTACGGGAAATCCCTCGCTATTTGATTTTGACAACTCAAATCAATCCTGGAACTCTGTATCAAACACAAACATCAATAAAGTAGTGGGCGGAAAAGCTTACAGGCTCTTCATACGTGGTGATAGGACCATTGAACTAACAAACAATGCTACACCTCCCACAGCAGCCACTATCAGGACAACGGGGGCCCTGCTCACGGGGGTGGTTGATGCGGGTACAATGGGCACCACTGCAGATGATTATAATTTCTTTGGCAACCCATTTCAAAGTGCCGTGGACATGAAGACCGTGCTTGCGGCATCCACTAACCTTAAACCCGAAATATATTATATCTGGGATCCCTACCTCAATACCCGTGGGGGATACGTGACCAGGGATTTTAGTGCAACCGGTGTAGATACAGATAAATATCTCAGACCAGGCCGGGCAGGATTTGTGCAGACCCTCACAGATGGAGCTGCGGACCTTAAATTTGCTGAAAGCGACAAGGCCACGATACCCGTTATGACCAGAAATAGGGGTGCGGGTCAGCAAATACCCACCCAGGACATCAAGGTGTCCCTTTATGCCCAGACGGCAAATGGGGAGATACTCACGGATATGGCTTTCGCCAAATTTTATCAAGGGGGGGCTAATGCCGTGCTTGCTGATGATGGTCAAAAATTGAAAAACCTAGACGAGACCCTCGCCCTAAAAAATGGGGAGACCTTATTGAGTATTGAAAAAAGGGCATTGCCCATGGACGGTGAAGAATTGCCATTGTACCTCACCACTTATCGCCACCCAGCTTATGAGATGGAGATTGAAGTTGCAGATTTTGACCTGCCAGTAGTTTTTCATGACCTCTATCTAGGTAAAGAAGTTCAGCTGACACCGGGCATAAATAGGCTTGCCTTTACTGTCGATTCAAATGTTGATGCAAGCATTGCCAGCGATAGGTTCTTGTTGAGTTTTGGTACTGCATCCCTATCTGTTGAAGATTTAGGCCTGGGCAGGGCAGTGGTATATCCCAATCCCGTTTCAGGTAATCAATTCTCAGTATATATACAACCTGCCGGTGATGAACTACACGTGCAGATGTTTGATTTACTGGGCAGGAAGGTTATGGATGAGTTCAGAAAGGCTCCCGTTAATAACAGGTTGATGATCTCAAGACCAGATGTACAAACAGGAAGTTACATGCTTAAGATACAGGACGGTGGCAAGACTTCTTCGTTTAAAGTGATACTCAACTAAAAATCTAATAAAAATGAAAATATCAATAATACGATTCAATAGGATTCTGGCTGTATTTATACTGTTCTTTATATGCTCTACAACAGTTACACATGCACAGATAAGGATGTCAGAACCAATAGATTTCTATAATGATGTAGATGATTCACCCATTGACGGTTTCCTGCTCTACGCCCTGATAGGTGGGGCTATCGTGGGGACTAAGAAGTTGCTGGGCAAGAAAGAGAAAGACTAAGTTTTCTTAAAACTTGTAATTAAATGCTTCAGGATTTTATAAAATAAAACAGGGGTATTTACCCCCTCATATAAGCCGTGTGTTGTTTACTTTTGAAGCGTTGGGCAAAACTTTGTTTTTATAATTAGAGCCTCCCTTTGTTCGGGGAGGCTTTAATTTATCAAGGGCTTAAGTGATTTCCACACATTTTCAGCCACTATTTTATGACCCTCGACCGTGGGATGAATGCCATCCCCTTGGTTAAGTGCGGGAATACCGCCAACATCCTCCAGTAAAAAAGGGATGAGCCCTATATCATTCTTTTCGGCCATTGCCGGAAAAATATCCTTGAACCCCGTTGTGTATTCCGGGCCCATATTGGGTGGTATCTGCATCCCGGCAAGAATGATTTTAGCACCGGGATTTTCTTTTTTCACCAGGTCTATCATGGCCTGTAAGTTGTTTTTGGTCTCCTCCAGGGGTATGCCGCGCAGGCCATCATTGGCGCCCAGTTCAAGTACAAATACCTTGACATTGGGCTCAAGTACCCACTCCAGCCTGCCCCGTCCACCAGAGGTGGTTTCGCCGCTAAGGCCAGCATTTACAACAGTATAATCAAGCCCCAGGCTATCGATTTTTTGCTGTATGAGCGAGGGGAAGGCATCATTGGTATCCTCCAGGCCATATCCTGCTGTCAGGCTATCGCCAAAGAAAAGTATGGTCGAGCCATCAGTGTTTTTGTCCGTTTTTTCAGTAACAGTTTCCTCCTTTTGATCGTCACCCTTTGAGGGCGTTTCTTTGCAAGCTGTAAGGAAAAGCATCAAAGCCCCACAAAAACTCAATAGGATTCTTCTGGCACGCAAGTGTTTTATAGCAATCATTTTTATAATTTGAATTTTTATCAAAACTATTCTAAAGTTAGCACAATGTCCACAATTTTAAAGGTAGAACACCTCGAGAAGGGGTACACGAGCGGTTCAGGGCGGCTTACCGTACTTCAAGATATAAATTTTGATGTCGCTCAGGGCGAAACATTCTCCATCGTGGGGCCTTCCGGTAGTGGTAAGACCACCCTTCTGGGACTATGTGCCGGCCTGGACCGGGCCGATGCGGGTTCAATATTCATTGACGGTGTTGAGCTGGGCAGCCTCACCGAAGATGAACGGGCCATTTTACGCAATGAAAAAATAGGTTTTGTCTTTCAGAATTTTCAGTTGCTGCCCACCTTGACCGCCGTGGAAAATGTTGCCGTACCCCTAGAACTGCAGGGAGATAAAAGTGCGCTTGAGACCGCGATGGAGCTATTGCAAAAGGTAGAACTGGCAGATAGGTACGACCATTACCCCTCGCAACTTTCAGGTGGTGAGCAACAGCGCGTTGCCCTGGCCAGGGCATTTGCCAACAACCCCACGATTTTATTTGCTGATGAACCCACGGGAAACCTAGATACAGAAACTGGAGGAAAAATCGAAAAATTATTGTTTGAACTCAATAAGGCCATGGGCACCACACTGGTCATCGTGACGCATGACCTGGAACTAGCCAATAAAACCGACCATGTCCTCAAATTAAAGGGTGGAAGAATCGCTAATCCTGAGCTATACTGATATGGCTATAGATAAAGCGGGTGCAGGTTGGTTGTTCAAGATGGCGTGGAGAGATGCCCGGGCAAGTCTAGGGAGGTTGTTTTTGTTTATGGCCTCCATCGTCCTGGGTATTGCCGCGGTGGTAAGTATTCATTCTTTTGGGGAAACCCTGCGTGATAATATTGCACTGCAGTCTAAGTCACTCATGGGGGCAGACTATATTATTGACAGCAGTAAACCGGTCAATGCGAGAGTTGAGCAAATCATAGATTCCCTGGGTGGGGCAGCAGGCAGGGAAATCAGTTTTCCATCCATGGTGTTATTTCCTGAAAATGATGCCACGAAGCTGGTGCAAGTACGTGGGATTGATGGTGATTTTCCATTTTATGGGGAGCTGGAGACCAGTCCCGCAACAGCGGCCCAATCTTATCAAAAACAAGATGGAGCCCTAGTAGATGCCACGGTTATGGTACAACTGGGCATCAAGGTGGGCGACAGTATCAAAGTGGGGGACATCATCCTGCCCATAGCGGGGAGCCTGGAGGCCGTACCTGGCAGTTCATCCCTATTCAGTTCTATTGCGCCGCCCATTATCATACCCTATAAATACATTGATCAAAGCGGCCTGGTTCAAATGGGCAGCCGGGTGGATTACAAATATTATTTTTTGGCTAAGCCCACTCAGGACATGCGCGAGCTTGATGAACGTGTTGAGCCAGTGCTTGACCGGGAAGAAGCAGACCTGGATACTCATATTTCCACAAGTGAAAGACTGGGGCGACGGTATGAAAATTTTGGGCGCTTTCTCAACCTTGTGGCGTTTATCGCTTTGTTACTGGGCTGTGTGGGCATTGCCAGTGCCATCAATATTTATATACGGGGTAAACTGGGTTCACTTGCCGTCTTAAAATGCCTGGGTGCCACACAGCGGCAGTCGTTTATGATTTATCTTGTTCAAATTGCGGCCATGGGGATCATCGGTGGGTTGCTGGGTTCATTGTTGGGACTTGTCCTGCAACAGTTTTTCCCGTATTTGCTGGGAGAATTCCTGCCCATTGATGTTGAGGTCAGTATCTCATACTCCAGTATTGTCATAGGTGTTGTGCTTGGGCTTGTCATGTCGGTACTCTTTGGGCTGCATCCTTTGATGAGTACGCTTTATGTTTCCCCATTGCAGGCATTGCGGGTAACGCAATCAACCTCACAAAGAAGCCGGCGGGCAACCGCAGGTGTGCTACTGGGCATTCTAGCCTTCATCTTCTTGTTTGGCCTATGGCTTTTACGGGACGCGCAATATTCGTTGTATTTCACGCTGGGCATTGTCTTGACGTTCCTTGTATTGATAGGGGTGGCAACCCTCTTTATAAGGATGGTAAAAAAATTCTTCCCCAGGAACTGGGGATTTGTTCCACGACAAAGCCTTTTAAATCTTTTCAGGCCACAAAATCAAACCTTGATCCTGGTACTGGCCATCGGGGTAGGCACTTTCTTGATCAGTACGCTATATTTTACAAAAGATATGCTTTTGGCGCAAGCCACATTAGACTCCCAGGTAAACAGCCCCAATATAATCCTGCTCGATGTGCAGCAAGATCAAATGGAGGATGTGGCAAACACGGTAAAAAACGAGAACCTGCCCGTTTTAAGCGAGATTCCCATAGTCACCATGCGCGTGCAGGAACTCAAGGGAAGAAACGTGAACGAGATACGGCAGGACACCACGGACCGGGTGAACCGCTGGATATTGAACCATGAATTCAGGGTGACCTACCGGGACTCGCTCATCTCGTCAGAAAGCCTTATGGCAGGTAAATGGATACCCAGGGCAGATGAGGGGGGAATCATCCCCATATCCATCAGTAGTGATTTTGCAAGGGATGCGGGCGTAGATGTGGGTGACGAGGTGGTCTTTAACGTGCAGGGCCGCCTGATGACCACGCAGGTGGCGAGCATACGCATGGTAGACTGGAGCAGGATGCAACTCAATTTTTCACTGGTTTTCCCCCAGGGTGTCCTAGAAAAGGCGCCACAATTTGGCGTTATCACAACAAAAGTCCCAGGAGTTGATGCATCTGCCGCATTACAAAGAAAACTGGTGCGCAGCTATCCCAATCTTTCAATTATTGACCTGAGACAGGTTTTGAGCGTTATTGAAGACATACTGGGCAAGATATCCTGGATCATTAATTTCATGGCATTCTTTAGTATCCTTACCGGCATTGTTGTCCTGCTGGGAGCCGTGCGTACCAGCAAGTATCAACGTATAAAAGAGAGCGTGCTTTTGCGTACGCTTGGCGCGAAAAGTTCTCAGATACTTAAAATACTCGCGCTGGAGTACGCCTACCTGGGTATCCTGGGTGCGTTGACGGGAATATTGCTCTCCCTGGTAAGCAGCCTGCTATTGGCCTGGTTGGTTTTTGATTCCAGTTTTGTGCCCTCGCTTTTTCCTTTTCTTGTACTGTTGCCGGGAATCACGTTGCTGGTGGTGGGTATAGGCCTTGGCAATAGTGTTGAAGTTGTCAAGAGCCCGCCGTTACAGGTATTGCGCAAGGAAGCTTTATAACAAAAAAAGCCGGTATGGACCGGCTTTTTTTGTTTGTACTGTTTTGGTGAGAGCCTAAAGAACATCGTTCCACTCTGTATGGAAAATACCTTCACGGTCAATGCGTTCATAGGTGTGCGAGCCAAATAAGTCCCTTTGCGCCTGAATCAGATTAAGGGGTAGGTGGCTGGACGTGTACGCGTCAAAATAATTGAGCGAATTATAGATTCCCGGAGCGGGGATGCCACTTGCTGCACAGTGCACCGCCAGTTTTCTCACGGAGGCCACGGTGGGTTTTACCTTCTCCACAAATGCGGGAGCAAAGAGCAGGTTGATCAAATCCTTGTCCTGGGTAAAGGCACTTGAGATATCCTCAAGCAGTGCAGCCCGGATGATGCATCCAGCACGCCAAATTTTTGCAATGACAGAGAGGTCCAGGTCGTATTTATAAGCTTCTGATGCATCGGCCAATTGATGTAGGCCTTGAGCATAGGTCATGATGAATGAGAAGTAGAGTGAGTTTTCACAAAGTTCTATTATGTCTTCTTTGTCCATATTCACGGGCTTGGGCCGGTCATAAAGCTCATCAGCTGCCACCCGTTCATCTTTGAGGGCGCTTATCTCGCGCATGCTTACCGCTATATCTATCGTGGGGACAGGGATGCCCAGGTCCATGGCATTTTGAGAGGTCCATTTACCAGTACCCTTTTGCTTTGCCTTATCCAGTATCATATCCACAAGGTCCTTGTCAGTAAGGTCATCTTTTTGCGTGAAGATCTCTGAGGTGATCTCAACAAGAAATGACTGCAACCTGCCGCTGTTCCATTTTTTGAAGATTTCATGAAACTCTGCATTGCTGATATTGCAGGTTTTCCTCAAGATATCATAGACTTCTGAGGTGAGTTGCATGAGGCCATACTCAATACCATTATGTACCATCTTCACATAGTTTCCGGCAGATTTGGGCCCTAGGTAGGCCACGCAGGGCTCACCTTTAAATTTTGCCGCTACGGCCTCAAATATGGGCTGTACGTGCTTGTAGGCACTCTCGTTGCCCCCTGGCATGATGCTGGGGCCACGGCGTGCACCCTTAGCACCTCCTGAGACCCCGCTGCCAAAGAAATGTATACCTTTTTCCTTAAGGTAGGCCTCGCGGCGGTCAGTATCTGTAAAAAAGGAGTTGCCACCATCGATGATGATATCATCCTTGTCCAGGTGTGGCAAAAGGTTTTCAATCACCGCATCAACTATCTTACCGGCAGGAACAAGGAGCATTATTTTCCTAGGTTTGGCTAAAGCCAAAACAAATGTTTCTATATCTGTTGAGGCATCCACGACGTGCTCTTTGCTGCCTTCCGCCTTGAGCGCATCTACCTTTTCTTTATCAAGGTCATACCCATAGGCGCTGAAACCATTATCGGCCACATTTAAAATGAAATTGCGTCCCATGACCCCAAGACCTATAAGTCCAAAATCGTATTCTTTATTTTGCATAACTGAATTTTACCTTTGCATTAATTTAACACTGGCGTGGCGTCTCACGGGCTTTTTGAATATATAATGCCTTAACTTTACCAGCGCACTTCAAAATTAATCGATAACATCGACTTATGGCTAACCAAGAGGAGAAAAAGCAATCTCAACCTAGAAATCAAAAAACAAAAAACCTGATGCTGGTCATCTTTGGTGCATCTGGTGATTTGACGGCAAGAAAACTCATGCCTGCGATTTTTAACCTATATAAAGAAGACCATCTTCCAGAGAACCTGGTCGTATTGGGCGCAAGCCGCAGCGATTATAGTGATGAGCAGTTTAGAAACCATGTGGTCAACAACAGTGAGTTTTTAAAGGATGACCTGGACAAGCAGGATAAGAAGTTCATCAAGGATTTTGCTGACAAGATTTTTTATGAGGACATAGGTGACTCGTATGATACGGATTACAAGGGGCTTCATAAGCGTATCATGGACCTCAATAAAGAACATGGCACGGAGAATAACTTCATTTTTTATCTATCTACTCCTCCCAGTTTGTATGAGACCATCTCAAAACACCTGCACGACCTGAAGCTGACCAGCGAGAATGATGGGTTCAAGCGTATCGTGGTCGAGAAGCCCTTTGGCTATAGCCTAAAGACCGCCCAAGAACTCAATGCTGGCCTGCAGAAGTATTTTAAGGAAAAGCAGATTTACAGGATAGACCACTACCTGGGCAAGGAGACTGTGCAGAACCTGCTCGTTACACGGTTTAGCAACGCGATTTTTGAACCGTTATGGAACCGGAACTACATCCACCACATAGAGATTACCAATGCTGAGACCGTGGGCGTGGAAAAACGGGGAGGATATTATGATAAATCTGGTGCACTACGGGATATGTTTCAAAGCCACCTGTTGCAGATTGTATCCATCATTGCCATGGAGCCGCCCATCAACAATACCGCAGAGGAAATACGCAATGAGAAAGTAAAGGCCCTTAAATCTTTGCGCATCATGAACGATGAGAAGACCTTGTACAACAATACCATGCGGGGGCAATATATGACCAGTACCATAAATGGTAAAAAAGTGCAGGGTTACCGCCAGGAAGAAGGTGTAAACCCAGAATCAAGAACGGAGACCTATGCGGCCATCAAGTTTTTTGTGGATAACTGGCGCTGGAAGGATACCCCATTTTATGTACGTACGGCAAAACGTATGCCCACAAAGGTTACCGAGGTCGTGATACACTTTAAGACCCCACCCCATGCCGTTTTTGGCGGTAGTGACCTCAATAAAGATAATAAGCTGGTCATCCGTATTCAGCCAGATGAGGGGATCTTGATAAAATTTGGAGTGAAAGTACCGGGGCAGGGCTTTAAGGTAGAGCGTGCCAATATGGATTTTTACTACGCAAGCCTAACCGACAATAAAATCATGGACGCCTATGAACGTTTGCTGCTGGATGTGATGCAGGGCGACGCTACCCTTTATGCGAGAGCTGATGAGGTCGAGGCCGCATGGGCCTTTGTTGACCCCATCCTCAACTACTGGGAAAACAACGACAGGGTCAACACCTATGGCTATTCTGCTGGTACATGGGGCCCGCGCAACTCAGATGACCTCATTGAGGACAGCTATGGATGGAGAAATCCCGGGCCACACCTTACTGATGAATCTGGATTTTGCATTATTTAAAAAACCACTATGGAGTTAAAGATATTCAAGGATAAGATTACCGTTGCCAAAGAATTTTGTGACTTTTTTGTTGATTTGCTCAAGGCAAAAGAAGGCCTTACGGTTGCTCTTTCAGGAGGAAGCACACCTAAAGTCGTTTTTGATTACCTAGCCGGACACGATACCGCGATAGACTGGTCTAAGGTCAAGTTCTTTTGGGGCGATGAGCGCTGTGTGCCACCCACTGATGAAGAGAGCAACTACAAGATGACCGTGGAGCATCTGTTCTCAAAAATCAATGTCCCCGAAGAAAATATTTTTAGGATCAAGGGCGAGGCTGACCCAGAAGTTGAGGCAGAACGTTATGCAAATATCCTCAATGATAAATTGCCCCTGGCAAAGGGAATACCTTATTTTGACCTCGTGATCCTGGGAATGGGTGATGATGGCCATACGGCCTCAGTCTTCCCGCATCAAATCGAGTTATGGAGGGCAAATAAGAACTGTGTGGTCGCCACACATCCTGATAGCGGTCAAAAGCGCGTGAGCATTACCGGTAAGGTCATCAACAATGCAAACACCGTGGTTTTTTTGGTCACCGGTGCCGGCAAGGCAGAAAAGGTTGAAGAAATCCTCAATAAAGAAGAAGGGTATGAGCAATACCCTGCCAGTCTGGTAAATCCTGATAGCCAGCAGCTTGTGTGGTTCATGGATAAGGCTGCCGCCGAAAAACTTTCAAAATGATTCCGGGGTTTTAATTTTAATTTTTCAGTTTGTCCCAGGATATAGGGACTAGATTAAAGTTTAGTACTTACTTTTATATTGCTTTAAGTAATACTAAACCCTATGAAGAATGTTTACCCATCCCTCTTTTTTCTTTTCACGACCCTGATTTCATTTGGCCAGAGCCAAATTCAAGGAACCGTAAAAAATGCAACTGACCAGGCGCCTGTTGACGGTGCCATTATCTATGTTGTAGAGCTTGATAAAGGTGCGGTTTCCAATGCTCAGGGACAGTATTCATTAAACGGAATAGGAGCGGGGAGCTATCATCTTCAGGTATCCTATCTTGGTTTTGCACCTGTGATAAAGGAAGTTTCCATTATAAATGCTAAAGATGATACGATTGATTTTGAGCTAAGTCCACGACCTTTTGTCATGGATGAAATCGTAGTGTCCAGCGCCTTTCTTGATGAGCAGCGGGACAATGTTTATAAAATTGATGTGCTCAACAAGGATAATATGCAACGCGAGGGGGCCGTGACCATTATGGATATGATTGAGGATGTTCTTGGTGTTGATGCCGTGACCACGGGACCACTCGTGAGCCGCCCGGTAATAAGGGGCCTTTCGGGAAATCGAGTCCTTACTGTGGTAGATGGCAGCAGGTTTGAGACCCAGCAGTGGGATGATGAACATGGCTTGGGCGTCAATGAATTGGGGGTGGACCATATAGAAATCATAAAAGGACCTGCTAGCTTGCTCTACGGGCCAGAAGCCATAGGCGGGGTCATCAGGCTGGTTGAAGAAAAGCCGGCAGCCGTGGGCACTAGGGAAGGGCAAGCCTCTGCCACCTTGTTTTCAAACAACCTGGGCGCAAGGGCAAACGTGGGCGTAAAGGAAGCCAAGGAAAATTTTAACTGGGGGGTAAATGCCCTGGGAAGGTTGCTCTCAGATTATTTTTATAACGGCTATGACTTTAGGGTGCCCAATACCCGCTTGATGGAATATGGCGGTAAGGCCTATGCCGGTGTCAATGGAAAATGGGGTTCCACAAAACTTTCCTACCTTTTTAACAAGGCCTATTATGGCATCCTTGACGGCAAGGATATCGTGAAGGATGAAGATGGGCGCATCGTAAATATTGACAGCCTTGAAAAAGAAAAGTTTCCGATGGAGATAGAGGCTCCCTTTCATGCGGTGACCGATAATCGTATAAGCTCAAAGACCACCCTGCTTACCGGTGCTTCAAAGATTGACGCCGTGCTGAGTTATCAAAACAACCACCGCTCAGAAAATGAAGAGTTAAGTGGGCATAAAAAAGGATATACCTATGTGGACATGGTCTTGCAAACGGCAACCTATGATGTAAAGTGGCACCTTCCTAAAATGGAAAACCTTGAAACCATTGTGGGCATCCAGGGAATGTTTCAAAAAAACAAGAACCAGCCGGGAGCAGAAACCCTGCTTGTGCCAGATGCCAGCATTCGCGATTTTGGTTTTTTGGCTGTAGCCAAATATAATTTATCAGGCTTGATGCTTAGCGCCGGGGCAAGATATGACAAGCGATGGCTGGAGGCACAACCCTATCAGGATGAATTCTTGACCTTTCCAGATGTTTCCCGTGATTATGATAATTTGAGCTATTCTGTGGGGCTTAACTATAACCTTAATGATGCGTTACAGTTGCGCAGCAGTTTTGCATCTGGCTACAGGGCGCCTAACCTCAATGAACTTTTTGCAAATGGTTTTAAACTGGAATCTCAACGTTTTGAGCGGGGTAACATAGACTTTGAAAAAGAGTACAACAATCAGCTGGATGTGAGTATAACCTACACTCAGGCTGACCTGACCCTTGAAGGTGCGGCATTTTTAAACAGTATCCACAACTTTATCTATCTCGCGCCCACTGGGGAAACCGTTGAGAACAACCTGGAACCGGGAGAAGAAGTGCCCTTATATGATTTTTTACAGGAGGATGCGGAAATAAAGGGGTTTGAGGCAAGTCTTGATATTCACCCTTCAAGTATTGCCTGGGGGCACCTAGTGAGCCGTTTTTCAACCTTGACGGGCAAGCTTAAAGATGATTCTTACCTGCCCATGATGTCCCCCACACGATTGTACAATACCATGTATCTTAACCTGGACCATATCTCAAGGTTGGAGGATGCTTTTATAGACATAGGTACAGAGACCGCATTTAAACAAGCGCAGACCGCTGAAAATGAAATGAACACCCCGGCATATACCTTGCTCAATGCAGCGCTGGGTGGCCACATAAAGAAAACCGAAATCATACTGAGCGCACACAACATCCTGGATAAGGCATATCTTGACCACATGTCAAGGTTTAGGTCTTATGAGATTATCTCACCGGGATTAAACATCTCGCTCAGCGTGAAGATGCCGCTGGATATCTAGGTCTAGAAAACACCGTTTTCATTGACTATCTCCTTAGGGATTACCATATGGTAGTCCCACAGCTCGATGACCTTGTCACTCCCGTCAAATTTAAGGATGTGTGTTGTTGCATAGCCCGGGTGTCCTGGACTGGGCTTAACATGAGAATGAACTGATACCAGGTCACCATCAGCCAGTATATGCTTAAATTCAATGGTTTGTTTTGGGGCATGTAATGATGCCTCTGCCATGGCATTTTCAAGGGTTTCCGCGTCACCTTTAAAGAAGGCATTGTGGTGCTTGAATTGCACTGCTGTATATTTGGCAAAAGCCTTATGGGGATCACCGCCCGAGCACAGGCTTAAGAAATCTTGTGCAATTTCCTTTTTTGTCATGGTCAGGATTCTTGATTAATCTTGATCTTGTGCTTATGGAGCAGCCCCAGGACCTCGGGCATGGTGAAGGTTGCCCCCTTGACCTTGTTTTGATCTGGGTCAATGGTATAGCCAAAAGACCTTGAAAAATCTGCTCTCTCCAGGTTTGTATGTTCAAATATGGCATCGCGCAGGTCGCAATGGGCAATGGTTATACCAGATAGATCTGCTTCTACAAAATCTACCCCTTCAAGCTTGCAATCTTTAAAGTGAGAGCTGGTAAGGTTAAGTTTATAAAAAGATGCGTGGTTAAGCTGGCTGTCATACATCTTGACCTCAAAAGCCAGTGAGTCACATTTTTCAAAGTTGATGCCCAGCATTTTACAGGTGTGAAATTCAACGGTTTGCAGGGCAACATCAGTAAAATCTGCATTGCTCAGGTTACAAAAATTGAACGTACAGTTTATAAAACGGCAATGGGCGAGGGTGACATCAGTAAAATTGCAGTTTGAAAAAACGCAATCTTCATACTCGCCACGGGAAAAACCAGCCTGTGTGAAGTCTTCAGCATCATACTCCTGGTCTTCGTAATAATCAAGATCCATCAAGGATTGTTTTTTTGATTGAACCTAAAATTAAATTATTTTTTTTCTAATCGTCCTCCTCAAGTTCAAAAAAATCCTCGATGGGCTTGCCAAAAACCCGTGACAACTTCAAGGCCAGGAGGGTGGAGGGTACATATCTATTCTTCTCAATTGAATTAATCGTTTGACGGGACACGCCTATCTTGCCCGCCAGGTCCTCCTGGGTAATATCCAGTATGGCACGCTGTACCTTTATGGTGTTCTTCATTACCTGATAAATCTTAGTAAGTAATAAAAACCCAGTTGTATAAAGAGCATGTACCACACGATGACATATGAGGGCATCTCGCTGTAAACGGCCGGGGCGTCATTGATGGCATTTGCAACACCAAGGTTGATATACGGCTGAACAACGGCATACAGGACCCCGGCAATAAAGGCCATCATATACGATTTTGACCTGAGGCTCAGGGTGTATTCATCCTCCACTTTTTCCCGCGATGCAGAAATCATGAGCATGGCTATCAACAAGACTGACCAGGTAATCGATTTTGCCATTCCATGCACCTCCATGAACATTACAACAAATAGCCCCAACAGGGCAACTGCCAGGAGTACAAATCCTATTTTCTTGTATAGGTAGGGTAGCATTTTGATTTTTTCAAGCTGGCGGCCTTCGCATTCCAATATTTTCTTCATGAGTATAAATGTTAAGTTTGTTTTCTATAATGACAAATATACTTTACATTTTGTAAAACTCAAAATCTTTTATTTCGCTTTAAGCGAAAATTACTCAACCTTGACCCCCTGCGTCGTAAATGAAATACCCTGCTGCCCAGATGTGGATATCATGACCGCTTCAAAGTGTGGCTGGGCAGCCTGGAGCGGGGTTGACCAATCAAAAAGAAAGTTTGCGCCCGTGCCCCCTTCTTTGTCAACCTTGTCAATGATAATCTCCACGGTCTCCAGGGGAGCGATAAAAATGGGCTTGTCAAAATAACTGCGTATGCGCGCGCCATGGGTATTGTAATAGGCTGCACTATTGATATAGATAGTGTCCTGGGGGTTGATGTTGCGCAGGCTCACCGTGGCCGTGAGGTCATGTGTCTCATGCTCATCAAGGCTATAGATCTCAGAATATATGGAGAGGTATGACATTCCGCTGGCAAGAGAATCCCCGGGATTGACCCTGGCCTCCCTTTTTTGCCAGTTCACCTTGTTGAGTGAGCTCACCTCCTTGGTCTTGCCGCAAGAAACCATCAGGAGGACCAGTATGGGTAGGAATGTATTTTTCATCAGTACACATAAATTTAGCAGAAAGATAAACATTATCGTCAACCCATAAACAGTTTTGAAGCCCACATGCAAAAATTGTCACATGAATGCGTTAAAGCATGTTAAGGCATACGCCAAAGCGCTTGCTGCTTTGTATTTTACTATAAAACAGAAAACAATGAGTGCAAATAAAGAAAGTGTATTGGTGGCCGGAGCAAACGGCACTACAGGAAGGATTATAGTGCAATTATTACAGGAGTCACAATATTTTACGCCCGTAGCCATGTTGAGAAACGAGGAGCAGGTGGCAAAATTCAAAGAGCAAAAGGTACGAACGGTACTTGCAGACCTGGAGGAGAGCCTTGACCATACCCTGAAGGATATTGACAAGGTAGTGTTTGCTGCAGGTTCTGGCGGTCACACCCCACCAGAAAAGACCACCGCGGTAGACCAGGAAGGTGCAAAGAACCTCATAGAAGCGTCAAGAAAAGCAGGCGTGGACAAGTTTGTGATGCTGAGTGCCATAAATGCAGATGATCCCGGCAGCAGTGAAAAATTGGGGCATTATCTTGAGGCAAAAAAAATAGCTGATGAATATCTTGTGGCCAGTGGGCTCAATTATGCCATCTTAAGGCCCGGGACCTTAAAAAACGACCCTGGCACGGGCAAGGTCAAGATAGCAGGTAAACTTAATGAGGGGGGCAAGATATCCAGGGAAGATGTTGCCCGCGTCATCGTTGCGGCACTTAATGATGATACCGCAAACAATGAAACCTTTGAAATCATTGAGGGAGAAACCCTGATAGGCAAAGCACTCCATGGTGTTTCGGCGTAAGCCAACTATACTACCTGGCTGCGCTTTTTGCGCAGGAATATGATGGAAACGGCAAGCATGACACCCAGCGTGGCCAGGCATGCACCCACATATGGGGGCGAGGTAAAGCCATAACCGGCCGCAATGGGCAGTCCCCCCAGAAATGCACCTATGGCATTGCCTATGTTAAACCCTGCCTGGTTGACGCCAGAGGCCAGCATCTCAGAACCTTTTGCTGCCTTGATCATCAACATCTGTATGGGGGCTGCTGTTGAAAAGGCCAGGGCACCCGTTATAAACGTCATGACCAGAGAGGTCCATGGTGTGGGAGCAAGTTGAGAAACCATGATAAGGCTGAGCGTCATTGCGGTAAGCAATATCCCCGTTGCCTTTACAGGCGAAAATTTATCGGCAAGCTTGCCACCCAGAAAATTGCCAAAGGTCATACCTATACCGGCAAACATCAATATAAAGGTCACGGCATTGTCGCTAAAACCGCTTACTTCTGTAAGCAAGGGCGTGATGTAGCTGTACCAGGCAAAAAAACCACCGGTGCCTATGGCGGTGACCAGCAGTACGAGCCATGGTTCAATATGGGTGAACACCTTAAGCTCTTCAAGCGGGTTCTTGGCTTCCCTTTTCTCCAGGTTTGGCATCCATAATGTAATTGCGAGTATGGCACAAATGCCTATTGCCACGACCATCATAAATGTGATACGCCAGGAAATGTTGTGCCCCACATAGGTACCCAGGGGTATCCCGATGATGTTTGCAATGGTGAGCCCGCCAAACATGACCGCGACGGCACTAGCTTCTTTTTCTTTGGGCACGAGCCTGCTTGCCACTACGGCACCCACACCAAAAAACGCCCCATGTGGCAAGCCAGATAACAATCTGGACAACAGCATGAGTTCATAGGTAGAAGCAAATATGGATAAACTATTGAAGACCGTAAAAGCGGTCATCAGTATGATAAGTAATTTTTTTGGAGGATAATTACCTGCCACCATGACCAGGATGGGGGCGCCTATCACGACCCCCAGGGCGTAAGCAGAGATGAGGTGTCCCGCAGTGGGTATGGAAATAGCAAGGTCTTTTGCAACATCAGGGAGTATGCCCATCATCACAAATTCTGTCATGCCTATACCAAAACCGCCGACGGCCAGGGAAATCAAACTTTTCTTGAAAGTCATAAAGCTTCCTTTTTAAGCAAGCAAAGTTAACCCTTTATAATAGGTTTAGTATGAACAATATTCTCAACTATGTGTTTTATATTAACTTATTTATATTCAATTAATAAGATGTTAGATTAATTTAGTAAATAAATAGAATAGTTATATAGCATATTGATATTCTGGGACATCCCAATTTTCCTGACGTGGAATAATTATCCTTTTTGGGGAGCATCTCCTGGGGCATAGTCAAAAATTACCTTGTTGATGGTACTAAACTGTAAAAGTGTTTTTTCTACCAGGGGATGGATTTGCGCCCTTGTTACCGAGACACCGGCCCAGCCATCTTTATCAATATTGAGAAGGATATAAGCAGTTCCGTTATCAACTTTTAGATAATCAACATCTGCAGTTTGTGGTCCTCCACCAGCAGGTGAAATCACCCGTGCAGCTGCCTTTGCACTGGCCTTCATATCATCAACATGATCAGCGGGGGTGATTTCTTTCTTAATAAATTCAATAGTGGGCAATGGGTCATCACCACCCACTTGCACATATTCGGCGATTTTTGATTTGTACGTCTCAACATCAGCGGGAACGATGATTGTCAACACATCTTTTGCAGGATCGTCCTTAACTGCTATTTCAGTATCTGGTGTGGTTTCAACTCCTTGTGCCGTGGTTTGATTATTGGCATCCTTACAGGATATTAGACCCAAAAGCAACAAGGCCACCATAGATCCATTTGTGGTTATCGATTTCAAAATATTTTTCATAGCGTTGTTTTAACTTCAATTTACGCATGAAAAATGGAGTACAAATGGTTTGAATGTGGGATTAACTTGTATTTAGCATTGCCTTTTTGGATGACAATGACTTTTTTGGCTTTATGCCAAAGGATGCCTTTAAGTCTTTACATGCACGAGCAGCTTGAACTGGATACGGTTTGTGTTCATATTTGAGGAAGATTTTGAGGTACTTGCCCCCGCGTTGAAAAGTTGGGCGACGGCAATTTTACCACCTTTTTCCGTGGCGCCTTCTTCATTGCTGGCCACCGCGATATCAAAGGTGATTTCCTTAGCCTTATCCATGCGGACACCATCCCCCATTTGATTTTCAACAATATAATCATGCCCGCCCCTCACGCCGTCAGCAATCTGGATTATGGTTTCTTTTATAAATTCCCTGAGTTCCATGTGTTGTTTTTTTGGCGTAAGCCATATTATTTTTTTCTCTTTTTTGAGGGTTTTGCACGGGTGTTGTAATCAAGGGCCAGGTCAAGCCAGTAACTAAAATCCTGCGGGTTTTGATAGCCTTCTGGGTCAACATATACAAAGCCCTTCATGGTACGCTTGCCATGCTGCATACTGCGGCAATGCTGCCTGGTCTCGAGTACATCTTCATAGACAGTGGGGTCAATGCGGCACATGATGCCATCATTGCGTATGCCCATGCACATCTTGTCATCAACCATAAAGATGAGCCCGCCAAACATGCGTTTTTCTTCTATGTGCCTTTTACTGTGCATCAAGGCTTCACGCACCCGGTTTGCAATCTTTTCATCAACTGCCATGGTCAAAGTTTTACCGCGATTATAATGCCTGTTGACCAGTGTAGTTTTGTTATTTTCAAATCTTTACGGGCCTCGAGCTATTTTACCAGTTTTTTTGCTTTTGCCGCGTGGCCTGGGGGCCAGTTTTGTTGAGGTAACATATCATCTATGATGTAGAGGGCACCGGGGTTGAGCATATTGAGCACTTCGTCAAGCATGAGGTATTTACCATGCCAGGTGTCAGCAAAAATGTAATCAAACCTTGCATCGAGATTGGAACTCACCCATTTTTCACCATCGATAAGCTCAAGCGTTAAACGGGTATCTTTCCCCAGGTGCTCTTGGGCAATTTTTAAAAGCGATTCATCAAAGTCTATGGATGTCAGGGTCGATTTTTTATCCATACCCTCAAGGATGCATGCAGTACCCAGGCCGGTCCCGGTGCCCAACTCAAGAAACCTTCCAGCTTGTTTTGAAGCTGCCAGCGTTGTTAAAAGCGAACAGGTCAATTTTTGTGATGGCATGCTAAACCCCTTTTTTTGAGTGGCCCTGTCAATGGCTACATATGCGGGTGGCATGGGGTGGTTTATTGTATCATTCATGATTTATGTATGTTGATAAACAGTATGTTATGATTTTATAAAAGTATTGTTTACTTTTTTATCTACGTGCCATCTTGATGATTTTTTACAAGTTCATGTGTTGATGGAGGTGTTGTTTTTTGGCTTTAAGCCAAATGAACCTGTGCCCGGTTACGACTACTTTGATTACTCGATATAAAATGTATCTTTAAAAAGTGCAAAACATTTTTATAGCAACATATCGTTTTAAAAATATCATAATACTGGCGGTATTGACCCTTGCCTTATCTTCAATTATGTCTTGCAAGAACAAGGAAACAGGATATGAAGAACTAAGGCCATTGCCCGTTCATGCCAATGGTGAGGCCTATGCCGGTAGCGAAGCCTGTGCACAATGCCATAAGGATATCCATAAGGCACATATAGAGACAGCGCATTATAAAACCTCTGCAAAAGCTACTAAAACCAGTGTGTTGGGACCACTTGAAGTTAATAATTATGTAAAGCTTCAAGATGCCGTTTTTGAAATTAGAGAGCACGATGGCATTCTTATTGAAACCGCGACCGGGATTCCCAAAGGAGAAATACTTACCGTTGATACTATAGGTATGGTAATGGGGTCTGGTGTCAAGGGGCAGACGTACTTGAC
This sequence comes from Cytophagaceae bacterium, assembly GCA_002710685.1. Classification (GTDB taxonomy): domain Bacteria; phylum Bacteroidota; class Bacteroidia; order Flavobacteriales; family Flavobacteriaceae; genus Leeuwenhoekiella. The sequence continues at coordinate 158,269 of PALD01000045.1, forward strand.
CTGGAAGGGGGATAGGTTATATCAACTGCAACCGTCATTTTATGTACCTACAGGGCAGTGGATCACCAGCCCGGGATATCCTGATGTTTATGTTGACAACAAGCGCATGGTTACCGACCAATGTCTTAAATGCCATGTTACGTATGCCGTGAACAGTGAACTGAAGGGAAGCTCAAATTTTTATCCAGGAAGAAAAGTTTTTCAAGGAGTTCAATGTGAACGATGCCATAATCCTGCACAAAAGCATGTAAACTTCCATTTAAATAACCCAGCTGAAAAAAACGGAAAATTTATAACGAGATATGTAGACCTGAGCAGGGAACGTCGCATGGATGCATGTGCACAATGCCATTCAGGTCTTAGGGTTAGACAGTTGAGGGAAGGTGCTTTTTCATTTCAAGTAGGTGATACCCTGGCTCACTTTAACGAGAACCTTAAGGGCATTTTGGCAAATCAGGATATTGATGTCCATGGCAATCAAGTGGGCCTGCTCATGGAGAGTGCTTGTTTTAAAGCGAGTGATACCATGGATTGTATGACCTGTCATTCTCCCCACGAGAACGAGAGGGGCATGACATCAACTTTCAATAACCGATGTATTACCTGCCATTCTCTATCTCAGGATAACATTGTGGTTTCTCACAATACAATCAAGGATTTTCAGGAAAATTGTATTACCTGTCATATGCCCTTATCACCCTCCAAAGCCATGAAAGTTCAAGATATTGATGGTCAAGGCCCGCATTCTATAATGGTGAGGACCCATAAAATTGCAGTGTATTCACAAGTTATCAACATACAGGCCTATGTGGATGACCTGATAAATGATAAGCCTTGAAAACCAATATTTTTTACTTTCCGAAAACGTTTGAAACCCCAGTAAAACCAAGGGTTAAACATGTTAACACTTTTTAACGCTTAAAAATTAATCATTATGTATTTTAAGGCTAAAATATTTGTATGATAGATATTTACTATGCTAAAATTATAAGAATACCGTAAAATTTAACAATTGAAATTTCTTTGCGTATTGAGATTTATTGATAAATTAGGCCTACTTTAACACTTACATAAATCAATAAACTCAAACAAATGAAAAAAAATTACTTCTACCCAGATTAACATTTTAAAGAAGATTACATAATAATAGAATGAACTTTTATTGCCATAAAGGGTCTTAGTTCGTTCGTGTTATGGTGTTTCGGAAAATGATAATCAACTTACCAATCAATAAATCAAATTATGAAACAAAAATTTTATTTTTTATCAATAGTCCTGGGCTTTACTTTGATGTCAAGTACGGTCTGGGCACAAACTTCAGTGAGCGGTACCGTACTGGATGCTACTGGAATACCTCTCGTGGGAGCCAATGTCCTTGAAAAAGGAACCAATAATGGTGCCCAGACTGATTTTGACGGTAACTATACACTAACCGTGGCTGATGGAGCTACATTGGTATTTAGTTACGTGGGTTTCCAGACCAAAGAAGTAGCGGTCACGGGAGGCCAGGTGAACGTAACCATGGAAGAAGATGCTGCTGCACTGGATGAAGTCGTTGTGACGGGGTATGGTTCTCAATCTAAAAGAGACCTTACCGGAGCAGTCTCAACAGTGGATGCAGAAGAATTATTATCGGTTCCAGCTACAACGTTTGCGCAACAATTGCAAGGTAGGGCATCTGGTATCTCCATTGTAAACGATGCAACACCAGGGGGTGAGGCTACGGTTAGGATTCGTGGTTTTGGTACAATAGGGAACAATGACCCGCTTTATATTATAGATGGTGTCCCATCTCAATCTCAAGGCACCTTAAACCCTAATGACATTGAGTCATTACAGATATTGAAGGATGCATCGGCGGCGTCCATCTACGGTTCAAGGGCTGCTAATGGGGTAGTGATTATCACAACCAAGAGGGGTAAACTGGGTAAACCTTCCATACGCTATCAAACTTATTACGGAATACAAACAGCATCTGAAGATGTTGAAGTATTAAACGCTAGTGAATTGGGCACCTATTTATACCTGTCTGATCTTTATGCAGGTAAAACCCCTTCACATGGTCAATATACTTATGGCCCTAATGGAGAAGTGACCATCCCGGATTATGTTTTCCCCAGTGGGGCAAATGAAGGAGATCCTGGTACAAATCCTTCTCTATACTCTCTTGTAGAAGGAAATATTTATGCAATTACACGTTCAGCTGACACATACTGGTGGGATGAGGTGACACGTAGTGCTCCCATTAAAAGCCACAATATAAGTGCCTCTGGAGCAACGGAAAGTGCTAAATATGCAATGAACCTGGGATATTTCTCACAGGATGCTGTCACAAAATTTGTGGGGTATGATAGGTTATCCCTACGTGTGAACACTGAATTCAGTACGTTAAAAGACCGCTTGACAATAGGTGAAAACTTTACAGTTACCTATGGTAATAGAAAAGGAGGCTTTAGTAACAATGATGAGCAGAATGCTGTTTCTGGTTCTTACAAACACCATCCATTATTACCTATTTATGATATTGCCGGCAATTTTGCAGGTAGTAGGGGGCAAAACCTGGGAAACAATTATAATCCCTACGCTTACTTATTTAGGGCCAAGGATAACCGCACATATAATCTTAGGGCTTTTGGTAATGCTTTTGCTTCGTATGATATCCTTGAAGATCTAGAAATAAAGACAAGTCTAGGTATCGATTATAACAATAGGAGGGTACGTGAACTAGGAAGGCCCCAGCCAGAATATGTAGAAGGAAACTTCATCAATAGTTCAACAGCTAGAAGTTCATATCAATACCAGTGGGTTTGGTCAAATGTATTGACCTGGGATCATACCTTTAATGATGTTCATAAATTGAATGTTTATGGAGGTACAGAGGCTATAGAATCTTTTGGAGAAGAGTTTGGTGCCTCTAGGCAGCGTTTCGCATTTGAGACTAATCCTATTTTGAGTTATTTAGACCTTGGTGATGCAACTACTTCATCAAATTATGGATATGTAATAGGCAATACTGACTTCAGCCTGTTCTCACTCTTTGGGCAAGCGAGTTATTCTTATGATGACAAATACCTTGCGCAGGTTACAATACGGAATGATAAATCATCCCGCTTTTTGCAAGCCTCTCAAAGTGCAACATTCCCAGCATTTAGTTTAGGATGGAGGATGAGTGAAGAAAGCTTTATGGATAATGTAGACATAGTTAATGACCTAAAAATACGGTATGGATATGGACAGACAGGTAACCAGTTGATAGGAGATTATAACCCTTATACAACATATCGTTCAGATATTTTCCATTCAGGATATCCCATTGACGGTTCAACGGGAGCACCGGTGATAGGATTTGATGTGCTTAGTATTGGTAACCCTGATGCAAAATGGGAAACCACAACTTCACATAACGCCGGTCTTGATCTTGCCATGTTGAACAATCGTCTCTCATTCAATCTGGACGTTTATACCCGTAAAACGACTGATATGTTATTTAGAACGCCCATTACCTTTACACATGGTGATGGAAACGCTCCATCATTTAACGTAGGTGAAATGACTAACAATGGATTTGACATAGCATTGGGATGGTCAGACGTGATAGGTGATTTTAGCTACAGTATTAATGGAAACTTCTCTCGATATGTCAATGAGGTCAATAAACTTGATGCCGGGGAAAACACAAGATACCTAGGAAATGCATCCAGGGTAACTTCACTAACATTGACCCAGGCCGGGGTACCTATTTCTTCTTTTTATGGATATAAGGTAGAAGGTATCTTTCAAAATCAGGGAGAAGTGGATAATTGGCCAGCATTTGGGTCATATAATGCTCCTGGTAAATTTAAGTATGCTGACACGAATGGAGACGGTATAATATCAAGTGATGACAGGACCATAATAGGAAGCCCTCACCCAGATTTCACCTATGGTGTCAATATAGACTTGCGCTATAAGAACTGGAGCTTAAACGTATTCTTTAATGGCCAAGAAGGTAACGACATCTATAACTATGTACGCTACTTTTCAGATTTCAACACATTTCAAGGAAACAGGTCACGAAGGGCCTTGTATGATGCATGGCAACCAGCAAATCCTGAGGCTCCAAGGTCTCAATGGGTAGCAGCAAATCCAGGTGCCACCAGTCCTATCATGGATGCTAACGATCAACAGAGTAGTCAACCTTCTTCTTATTTCATAGAAGATGGAAGCTATTTTAGGTTGAAGAATGTACAGCTTACATTCAATTTTCCTGATAGCCTGATGGACACAATAGGCATCTCTGGAGGACAGGTTTATCTTCAAGGACAAAACCTGATTACATGGACAAAATACACAGGACTTAACCCAGAAATTCAAACAGGAACAGATTCAACCCTAGGGTTTGACGGTGGATATATGCCGGTATACAGAACTTTTACCGTAGGACTTAACGTAGATTTATTTTAATAAAAAAGATATGAAGAAAAAAGGAATTTTATTGACCCTAATATCTGCGGTGCTCATAACCGCTATGGGTTGTAGCGATGAATTTTTGACAAAAGAACCACAAGGACAGTTCAGTACAGCTTCTTTAAGTAATGAAGAAGGAGTACAGGGAATACTTATAGGCGCTTATAAAATGCTCAATGGCCTAGGTCTTGATGATCAAGACGCCTGGAACAACGGTGTTCAAAACTGGGTTTTTGGCGGGATACCTTCTGACGATGCCCTCAAGGGTACTGATGCGGGTGACCAGCCAGAGCAGTCTTTTCTTGAATCATATGATTTTCAACCCTTTAACAGGCATATAACCAATAAATGGAGAGGTCTGTACAATGGTGTTTTTAGGGCAAATGATGCCATAGTTTCCGCAAGGGCACTGGGCGAAGACCAGATTTCTGATGAGAATAGGGCACAGATCATTGCAGAGGCCACCTTCCTTAGGGGATTCTTCCACATGGAAGCCCGCAAGATGTGGCGCATGCCTCCCTATATTTCAGATGAGAATTTTGTTCTTGATGATGTCACTAGCACTCTAGTACCTAATGATCAGGAGATATGGCCCATGATTGAAGCAGATTTTGAAGCAGCCATGGCAGTCCTTCCTGAAACACAATCACAGGTGGGAAGACCTACCAGTTGGGCAGCAAAAGCTTTTTTGGCTAAAGCCAAAATGTATCAGGGATGGGACGATTCTGGAAACCCAAACACAACAAAACTGGGAGAAGCCAAGACTATACTTGAAGATATCGTGAATAACGGGCCTTTTGAACTGGCACCTAAGTTTGAAGATAACTACCTGGTTGCAACCAGGAACAACATCGAGTCTATTTTTGAGGTTCAATATGCAATTACCAGTTCTAATGGAGATGCATCTAACCAAGAAATGGGCCTTGCACATCCATATACTGACCCCTGGGGATGCTGTGGATTCTATCAAGCACCGCAAAACCTTGTCAATGCATTCAAAACAGATGCCAATGGGTTACCCATGCCTGATACCTATGATGACTCAGATGTAACATGGGAGACAGAATACACGGGTCCACTTGATCCTCGCCTTGACCATACACTGGGAAGACCAGGGATACTTTTTAAAGGTTTTAAGATTGATCAAACTGATTTTGTGCGTGACCTTACCTATGCCGGCCCATATTCATCAAAGAAGCATATTGCTGAGCCAGAAGCTACTGGTGTAGGAGGCTGGGCTAACCTTTCAGCAAATAATTACCGTCTCATGCGCTTTGATATGATATTGCTATGGTTAGCAGAGTGTGAAGTTGAAGTTGGTACTGTAGATAATGCACGTACCCTTGTCAATAGAGTAAGGACACGAGCAGCTAATCCTGATGGTTTTGTTCCTAAAGCGGTACAGGGTCCTAACAGAAACGATTATACCATCGTTGAAGGGCAACCAGCAGCAAATTATGTTATAGGCACCTATGATACGGTTTGGACTGATAAGGATGAAGCCAGAAAAAGGGTAAGGTTTGAATCCAGGTTGGAATTTGCTATGGAAGGCCATAGGTTCTTTGATTTACAGCGTTGGGGCGTATCAGCACAAGTGCTCAACGCATACTTGCAAAGTGAATCTCAGCACAGGACCTATTTACAGGACAAGACCTTTACGGCTAACAAAAATGAATATTTTCCCATACCTACCGAAGCGATTGATCGCTCATTCCTTAATGGGGAAGCTACTTTAACTCAAGATCCAGCTTATTAATAGTGTGAATTACAATTGATTTAAGTTTGCTTTGAGTAAGGCCGCTAGCAGTTTACCTGCTTGCGGCCTTCATTATTCATAAAAGGTTCTTTGTCGCAACTAGATTAAAAACATTGGTTAAATATCCATTTTATATATTTTTAAATAAATTCAAGAAATATGAAATTGAGCCTGGTCAAATATCCATGGATACTTTTTTTTGTGCTCATCCTGGTATCATGTACCACTAAAAAAAATCCAGGGACCCTCTTTATATTGCGCAGTTCTCAGGATACGGGAATCGATTTTGAAAATAAAATCATTGAAACCGATACTTTCAACATCCTCACAGATGAATATATTTTTAACGGAGGCGGTGTCGCAGTCGCAGATTTTAATGGGGACGGACTCTCTGATTTGTTTTTTACCGGTAATGAAGTGCCTAACAAACTCTACATAAACCTAGGAGGTTTTAAATTTCGGGATATCTCAAAAACAGCCGGTATTGAGGCTTCCGCCAAATGGAATACAGGAGTGGCCATTGTGGACATCAATGAAGATGGGCTACCTGACATTTATGCTTGTGCCGCAGATACAGGTGGGCGCGAAAGGTCAAACGTGCTTTTTGTCAACCAAGGGGTGGATGATGAGGGTATTCCTTACTTTACAGAGATGGCCTCTCAATATGGTATAGCTGATGCCAGTAATAGTATGCACGCTACATTTTTTGATTATGACCTGGATGGTGATTTGGACTTGTACGTGCTCAATGATGAACTAGGAAAAGGGCTCCCAACAAATTATAGGCCTAAGGTGACAGATGGTAGCTCTACAAGCAATGACCATCTTTACCGCAATAATGGTGATGCAACATTTACTGATGTTACCAGGGAGGCAGGCATAATCATAGAAGGTTTTGGGCTAGGGGTTGCCATAGGTGATTTAAATATGGATGGCTGGCCAGATATTTATGTAAGCAATGATTATGTGACTAATGACCTGATGTACATCAATCAAAAAGATGGTACTTTTTCTAATGATATCAAGGGAAGGATTAGGCATCAGAGTAAATTTTCAATGGGTAACGATATCTCAGATTTTAATAATGATGGCTTCCTTGATATCATGACTCTGGATATGCTGGGAGAATCCAGTTACAGGATGAAGACCACCATTTCTGACAACCCATATATCTTTACCACCCTCAACAACAGGTTTGATTATGAATCTCAATATGTACGCAATATGCTACAGATGGGTAACGGGCCAGAAGCACCTTATAGCGAAATAGGCATGCTCACCGGTATTGACAAGACAGACTGGAGCTGGTCACCACTATTTATGGATGTTGACAATGATGGTAAACGGGACCTTCTTATCACAAATGGGTTTCCACGGGATATAACTGATAGGGATTTTGGTGATTTTCAATTGGAGGTCAGCCGCTTTACACCTCCCGGCAAGATACTTGATTCCATACCCGTGATCAAGATTCCTAATTATGCCTACCGCAATATGGGCTACATGGATTTTGATGATATGGAAGAAGAGTGGGGACTCAGTATCCCATCTTTTTCCAACGGTGCGGTCTATGCTGATCTGGACAATGATGGAGACCTTGATTATGTGGTCAACAATATCAATGATAAGGCCTTTGTCTTTGAAAATACACTCAATACAAAAAAAGGCAACCACTTTCTCAGGATTCAGCTTAAGGGCACCACAAAAAACCCCTATGGAGTAGGCACAAAGGTCTTGGTCACCTTTCAAGATGGCCGTACAGAATTCTTTGAACAGTACCTTTCCCGGGGCTATATGTCATCAGTAGACCCCATCATCCATTTTGGTACTGGCGAGGAAATGGAAATCGCATCCCTGGAGGTGCTATGGCCAGATGGCAAATATTTTAAAAGAGAAGGCATTGCCGTAGATCAAACCTTGGTAGTCAATTATAATGAATCCTCGGTAACTTCGCCTAAAACCTTGAAATTTCCATTTGTTGCACCTGTGAAAGAGCATGATTTCCTCTCGGTAAAAGACAGCCTCAAGCTAGACTGGGTTCATAAGGAGCAGGATGTCATAGACTTCAACATGCAACGTACACTGCAGCATAAATTCTCACAAAATGGCCCATGTATTGCCGTGGGCGACCTTGATGGCAACGGAGTTGAAGATTTTATAGTGGGCAGTGCATCACGGTATTCTCCCACACTGTTTTTTCAAGGGGAGGATGGTAGCTTCCGCGAAAGCGAACTCTACACAACCGATGAAGAGAAGGTACATGAAGAAGAGTCCATAGCACTTTTTGACCTGGACAATGATGGCGACCTGGATATGTACCTGGTCTCGGGCAGCAATGAATTCTTGAACCCCACGACAGAGCAGGTCGATGTTCTATTGATCAACAACGGTAAGGGTAAGTTTACCCCGGCACCCCAATTGATGCCAGAGGTCAAGGCCAGCGGCTCCGTGGTAGTTGCACAAGATTTTGACGCTGATGGGTTTACTGACCTCTTTGTGGGCGGCAGGACACCCATGGGGGCTTTTCCCACGGTTGAAAATAGTTTCTTGCTCAAGAACGAGCATGGAAAACTGGTAGACGTTACAGATGCATATGCCAAGGACCTGCGCAAGGCGGGCATGTTGACTGATGCCACCTGGGCTGATGTAAACGGTGACAATAAACCTGATCTAATCGTGGTGGGAGAACTCATGCCGGTGACTATTTTTATCAATACCGGCTCATCATTCAACAAGATGCAGTCCACAGGGCTTGATGAATATCTGGGCTGGTGGGAAAGCGTCACGGTATCAGATTTTGATGGCGACGGTGACATGGACCTGATTGTGGGCAACATGGGGGCAAACAATTTTTATCATCCCTCAAGGGAACATCCCGTTACGGTACTTGCCAAAGATTTTGATAAAAATGGAGCCATAGACCCCATCTATTTTGCCTATCTCAAGGATAAAGATGGAGAGTTTAAATCTTTTCCCGTGCATTTTTGGTCAACCATGAATCAACAAAGTCCCATTTTTAGGAAAAAGTTCAAATTGTACAAAGAATATGGTGAAGTTACACAAGAAGAACTCTTTACCCCACAACAGCTTGAGGGAGTAATGGAGTTAAAGGGTAACTATGACCGCAGCAGCTATATAGAAAACCTGGGTAATGGGAAGTTTAAGATGGTAGCCTTGCCCCCCGAGGCACAACTGGCCCCCATGAATGACATTGCCGTTACAGACTATAACCAGGATGGAAACCTGGATGTGCTCCTGGTGGGCAATGATTATGGCAACGAGAAATTCATAGGTAGTCTTGATGCCTCAAATGGGCTGTTGTTACAGGGAGATGGTAATGGTAATTTTATCTCCATACCCACGTACAAGAGTGGTTTTAAAGCTTCTGGGGATGCAAAGGCCATTGCCAAGATAAAAAACAAGAACGGTGATGATATTTTTATCGTGACCCAGAACAGGGATAGCTTGCTTAGCTATTATCCTAGGCTAGTGAAGAAACAAGAATTAGAACAGTAAGGTTTAACTAGTTAGTAAAAAATAGGGTTGACCGTTGCTTATGCTAGGTAATGTGCAGCCCTATTTTTATTTGGCTTACGCCAAATTTTGATTTCCCTTGTTTTATTTTAATGTACACCATATCCGGAATTTCGGGCAGTTCGACTCTTGGCGAAAGTTCTCGAGATATTGTGGGCTGGAGCCTTATGAGCACCAACCGGGAAGTAGTCTAAGGAAAAGGAAACAATGCCACTGGATTGACGATAGGAAGATGAAGAGCTTATTGAGCAGGGCCAGTTTGTCAGCCATACGGTACGACCCTGAACTAAGGGAGTATTACAAGAAAAAAGTAAAGGAGTGAAAACCAAAAATGCTGGCCTTGAACATTCCCCGGAACAAAAAACTGTCCAGGGCCTTCTCTGTGATTAAAAGAGATACACCAGAGGTGGTCTTGCAGAAAAATCAGCTTGAAAATAAAGTGAAATAAGTTTGGTTTTTGATTTTGGAATACCTGTATAAGAAATAAAATTTAAATGCCGAAAGTTATAAATTCAAGCTTTTGGAACAGGAGGATTATGTCTTAAATTTAATAAAGAAAAGAGTTGTTTTTTACCTTAGTTCTTTGTTACCTGCTGGGCTTTTCTGCTTTTTTATTCACCCTATATTCTTTCTAATTCTGCTTAACGAAGATTGGGTTATTCCTAAATAGGAAGCCAAATAGGAAAGCGGAATTCGATTGGCGAGATTTGGAAATTTTTCAAGGAACGACAAATAACGTTCCGTGGCATCTTTGGTCATCATTAAACTAATTTTGTCCACTTTTTCCGCCAATGCTTTTGATGTGATTTTTGTAATGATATTGTCCCATTCTATAATGGTCATCGAGAGTTCTTTCATTACTTCTTTAGATAGCAAGATATACCTACAATCCGTTATTGCTTGAATATATTCAGTAGCAGGCATGCCTTGATTATAGTTATTTATATCTGCAACAAATCTGTTTTCATCAAAAAAGAACTTGGTCACTTCATCACCTTTGTTGTTATAATAGCAAACCCTCATTATACCATCTGTCAAGAAAATTATTTCTCGTGGTATTTTTCCCGCTACTTGGTGGTATGCACCTTTTTCTATGTTTTTTTCGACAACTTTATTTGTGATAAGGTTAATTTGCTGTTGGTTAAGGTTGCCAAACTGCAATAGATAGTTAATAAGTGCTTCCATAATTTTACTTGAACTGGCTCATCAACATTTTGTCAAATAATTTGTCGGATAGTATTTTCCGCATAAAAAGCATCGGTTTTGCCATCGCTCCACCAGCATATCTTGTTTTTGGGTGCTTTGCTTCTATACTTTTTCTTATCAGCTTGGCAATTACAATGGGGTCAGAAGCTTTTATATCTGAATACATTTTAATTAAACCATCTGATAAATTTTTATAAGCTGAATTTTCAGAAACTTTTTTCAAAAACCCCATTCCTTTTCCTTCCATTTCTGAGTTTGTTCCACCTGGCTCAATAACAATTACATCAATCCCAAATTGTTTTACTTCGTTGCGAAGTACATCGCTTACTCCTTCAATCGCGAATTTACCTGCCGAATACCAACCGCCCATTGGCATCCCGATTTTGCCTCCGATAGAAGAGATGTTTACAATTTTTCCTGACTTGTTTTTACGCATATTTGGTAAAACTTTTTGTATCAACCTCAACACGCCAAATAAATTTACATCGAGCATATTTCTACCGTCTTGAAGTGGTACATCTTCTAAAGCACCATAAAAACCAGCACCTGCGTTGTTTACCAAAACATCTATTTTTCCTTCTTCTTTAAGAATTTGATTTATACAGGTTTCTGCACTTTCTTGCTGGGTAACATCCAACGATATGGGTTTGATTCCGTAAGTTTCCAATGCTCTCAATTTATCAATTCTGCGAGCCGCACCATAAACTTTGTATCCGTTTTGTGCCAAATAAATAGCAGTCGATTTACCAATTCCAGACGAAGCTCCAGTAACTAAAACGGTTTTCATTTTATTGATTTTTAAATTTATGAAAGCAAAGTTTGTGTTTTTTAAAATAAAAATATTTGCCATTTGGCAAAAAGTAATCTTGGGCTATTTTCTAATTTGTTTCAGGTTTATTTTTTCGCCTTGCACCATAACGATTTGACTCGTATAACCGTCAGTTAAGGCTTATATGCGTTAATTTCCGGTTTATAGATCAGGAGTTTCGGGATGTATCCACTTTACTCAGGAAACACACCAAAACGCATTTTAAGCAAGATTACATGCTGTTGCGCAGTATA
>PALD01000046.1 GCA_002710685.1 Cytophagaceae bacterium
GGGGAATCGAACCCCTCCTCTTTGCCCCAGGCAAACCTTTTTCAAAAAACACCCCCGGAAACATCCCTCCGAAAGCGGGTGCAAATGTAACAACTTTTTGTATTACCAAACAAATGTTTTTTTGATAAAAATTTCACTTTAAATTTTAGCGATAATTAGCTTGGCCATCCTTACAATCGATTGCCATATGTACTAAAAAATAATTTGTGATTTTCAAAAAGCCGGAAGGCAAAGATACGACGATTATTTATATCTGCAAGGTTATTGCGAGAATTATTTTAATCTTCTTTACCTGATTTTTTCTGTGAACGTCGCCCTAACAGTTGTTCCGTTTTGGGAGCGCAAATATACACCCGTTTTAGATTTATATGCACATATTTTTTCAATTATTTTCATTTATTTTTTTAGTAGTTTATTTTCAGTGTCTTATGATTTAAAAATATTGTTGATCTATGGATAATCCTATTTTTTCAAAATGGTTTTATGGGTTTAAAACTTCTACATGACCGTCATTTTACTGGATTTTATAAAAAAATCCGATAAATGGCACTCTCCCTTGCGTTAAGGATGGAGCGCGTGTTTGAGCTCATGCGCCCAAAGGCGCATAGCGAGTAGCGACAGCCTGACCCCGCTAGGGCGGGGGAACGCCCATATCCTCATTTTTACAGTTCATCTCCTTGTTTCCACAACTGGGTATAATGTTTTTATATAGGTGGGCACCGCCCCGTACTTTAGCACTGTACAATCAAAAACTCTAATAATGAAAACAATTATCTACACACTGGTACTTATGATGGGCTCTTTTATTTATGGTCAGGAGCATGCCGTGATCACGGTCAATGTAAACAATGTTACGAATGATGAGGGCAAAATCTATTTTGGCCTTTATAATACAAAGGACGGTTTTTTAAAAATGCCGTTTAAAGCTGCGGGCAGTTCAATAAAAGAGGGCACGGCCAGCGTAACTTTTGAAGATATTGCTCCCGGTGAATATGCCATCACCTGCTTTCACGACACAAATGGTAACCAGAGAATGGATTTTGAAACCAATGGAATGCCTAAGGAAGATTATGGCGTGAGCAATAATGAGATGTTGATGGGGCCGCCCACATGGGAATCTGCCAAGTTTACCATGACCGATGCGCCACTGGAAATGGAAATACGTCTTTAATATATATGTATTCATCAATCAAAAAAACAAAACCCTGCCTAAAGGCAGGGTTTTTTAATTAGCGCGGGTGGATGATGGGTACATGAACACTCCTTCTTTATCTAAGGACAAATGTCTTTACGGCTTTTGCCGGAATACTGAAGACATGCTCTTCTCCATCCTGGTTTATCTTGAAATATGCTTCTCTATCGTTCTTGTTCTGGACAATGGCAACCACTTCACCGGATGGGGCCTGGTAAGCAACATTGGGCAAATCTTTTATATTGTTTGATGCTATACGTATGGAACCCGGCCTCACGAATCTTGATGCTTGTCCTATTATATAGTATGCTGGGTTTCTTGTGACTTCATCTCCAGAGATGGTGATTGCTCCCAGGCAACGGTCACAACCGCCACGGTCAGTATGTGGGTCCTGGTTTTCATCTGCGGCGAGGTTCCACTCAAGTACGGTCTTGCACCAGTTGCGTGGCGCGCCTATAATAAGGTTTTCTGTATGCCAGCTCATTTCTTTTGCAAAATCGCCGGGTGCACCTACCCACTGCTCAGTAAAATATAGGTTCTTCTCCGGGTGGGCCTCATGCACCCCACGTATTGCATCAATGCTACCTCCATATAAATGGAACGCACTACCATCAACATATTTTGCGGTTTCCGCATCATTTAAAATGGAAATGGGATAGTCTGGCCTGTCTGCATTATGGTCATAAAGGATGATTTTAGTTTCAATACCTTCTTTATTGAACGTAGGTCCTAGGTTTTCTTTTATAAATTTACCTTGTTGTCCCGATAACATCAATAAACTGGGATTGTTGCCGGGATGTAACGGTTCATTTTGTATCGTCACGGCATCAATTACTATCCCTTCTTCTTGCATGGCCTTGATGTACTTCACAAAATAATCTGCATAGGCCTGGTGATATTGTGGCAAAAGGCTTCCGCCACGGGTGTCTCCATTATCCTTCATCCACACGGGAGGTGACCAGGGTGAACCCAAAATCTTGATGTGGGGGTTAATCGCCAATATCTCCTGGAGCATGGGCACCACATCAAGGGTATCATGCGCCAGGCTAAAATGTTCCAGTCCCGGGTCAATTTCGCCGGCAGGCATATCGTCATAAGAAAATGGGGCCTCGTCCAGGTCAGATGCACCAATGCTCAGCCTGAGATAACTAATGCCCAGATCATTTTTTTCAGTACCAAAAAGCTCCTGCAGGATTTTGGCCCGTGCCGCTTTGCTCATCTTGTGCAAAAGCATGGCACTGCCACCGGTGAGCGTGTAGCCAAACCCGTCCATGCTTTGGTATTTCTTTTCTGGGTTTATGTTAATCACTGGCAGGTCAGCAGCGGTGGTATCTAATGCAATCAGCGTGCTATGCTCCAGTTTTGCAGACTCATCATACTTAGTAAGATACGCATCACCCAGTATTTTTACGGGCTTGTTAGCACAACTGGTCACCATAAGGCTTGCGCCAAAAAAAATGGCGGTGTACAAAATTTTAGTGGGTTGTAATTTCATTAAAAGGTATTGTAAAAGGTTGCAGGAAAATAATCCAGTTTAAAAAACCCTTGAAACATTCCTGCAACTTTTAATTTATCATGTTTTATTGTGCCACAAACTCGTAAGTCCCGGTTTCATAGGCCTGGTCAGTGACCAATGTGGCCGTATAGTTGCCCGTTGTTGAAATTGGGAAAAAGTTAGCCCCTCCATTTACGGTTTCACCACTCATGGCCTGAGGGTCATTTACCGCGCCGTACTGCACATCCCATGGGGAGTTGAACTTCAATGCATACCCGGCTTCAAACTGTTGTGTGGTCGTGAAGGTATTGGGGTGCACATAGTCCATCAAGAATTCACTGCGGGCATCCCAACCGCCATTGTTTTCATCCCAATGAAACAACTTGATATTATAATATTTCCAGCTGGCACTTGCATTGCCAAAGTCAAACGTGAGTTTATAGGCCTGATCTCTTGCAACCGTAAAGCTGCCCTCTCCCACCCCAAAACTAAATGCAGATAGCACTGCATCTCCATTGGGACTGGCGGTATCTCCCAGTATGGAGGTAGAAACATAATTAGTGCCACTACCATCTGCCGCACTGTTCAAGGTGTAGGTCATACTTTGCTGCAACGGGAGATAATCTGACGTAAAGATATCTCCATCCCGGGAAAATGTTGCCACGGTTGCCCCATTGCTATCCAAAAGATAAAGTCCTGCAGGTGTCTCACTGGGCACCTCAATGCTCTGGTCTACCTCTATATTATAGGTATAGGTATCTCCAGAAAGATCCAGTGTCACGATATAGTTACCCGAGTTTGCAAGGGTGACATCTTCTATATCTATCCCAGCTTCACCAGCCTGAGATTCCATATACAATTGATTGCTTGTTCCTTGTATCCTTTTTAAAAGGTACCCCCAGTCACCGTTTGCACGGAAAAGAAACCCACCGGTCTCACCGTCTGGTACGGTCAAGGTCATGTTTCTTTGCCAGAGGCCGTTACCTTGATATTCTAAAGCTTCGTCACCACCCCAACCATTAGGGATGATATTACCCACGATGCTCCACTTATCAATTTTAAACAGTGAATAGGTCATGGCATTAAAGTCAACCGTGATTTTATATTGACCAGATTCTTCAACAGTGATTGCGCTACCGTCCTTTATAAGTACCCCTTCTGCTCCACCATATTTCCATGCGGGTGTGCCGTTGTTGCTCATAAAACCAAATCCAGCCCCGGCCTCAAGTGAGGTGTATGCTTCAAATACCTTTGTTGAGCTACCGTTAGCATCTTTTAAGGCCCTAAACTGTATCGCTGCTGATGCATCCGGTCCTGCTTCGGTGGCTGCACCGGTAAGAAAAAGGGTATTAGGTGTATATTCCGTTGCAAAACGGGTGATGTTCATGGTTTGCTCTGTAAAGGCTTCAGTGTCCTGGCTTACCGCGATGACGGCCCAATCGACCGGAGTAGCTTCCCCGGCAGGGAAACCTGCATAAGAAAGTGCAATATCCAGGTCTGCCGCCGTGATGCTCGCAGAGGTGCCCTTACCTGAGTTTTCTGATTGTAGCTCAACGATGGGAGATGAGAAATTTTCGCTATTAGCGGTATCGATAACCACTTTATAGCGTATTTGATAATTAGCTGAATTTACCGCGGGTTCCCACTCAAAGAAAATACGTTCAGTGGGGCGGTCCTCTTGTAGCACAAGATCTGTAGCGGTGGGCGCCAAGACTTGTGGTGCGGTCAGCTCCCAGTTGCCCACGGGATCCAGGTTATCTTCTTCGCAACCTGCTACAAGGAACAGTAAGCCCAGAAAAAAAGTATATACATATTTTTTCATAATATTTTGATTTAAAGATTATTGCCATGTAATGGTCGCGACACTTGTACCTTCTATAGTCCCATCAATCCTGTTTTCTCCCAGGATGACCGAAAAATCCTGTGCCACGGGTGACTCATTTAAGATCACCATGACCTTGCCCCCATCAGTATTTATAAAGGCAACGTTGCTAAGACCCGTGCTCCCATCAAATTCAGACGAAGCGATCCTGTGTGCTCCTGGACGAACAAACTTTGCAAAATGTGCCAGGGTATAATATTCTTCGTTCTTGGTAACCTCACCGCCACTGGTCACGGTCACCACTCCCCTACAATCCTGGCAGCCATTGTTAGTGGGGCCTGCGTTCTCATTGAGGGCGAGGTTCCAGAAAAGGGCGTTCCTGGACCAGTTTTCAGTAGTGCCTATCATGATGTTCTTTGTGTACCATACCAGGTTTCCCGCAAAATCCGGAGACCAGTCGCCCCCAGAAATTTCGGTAAAATAAAGTTCCTTGTCAGGGAAAGCGTTATGCACCTGCCCCATGGCCGAGACATTTCCCGCGTAAGCGTGAAAAGCACTACCCGCAACGTATTGTGAAGCATCAGCATCATTGAACACGGTCATGGGATAGCCAGGCACATCAAAGTTATGGTCATAGGCTATGATTTTTGTGTCGATAGCGTTAGATGCAAAGGCAGGTCCCAGGGAGTTCTTGATAAAGTCAGCCTGCTCTGCGGCCTCCATCCTCATTGATGGATAGCCAGATTCATGAAGCGGCTCGTTTTGCGGGGTGATGGCATCTATGGTTATCCCATGACCTGCATAAGCATCAATATATTTTACAAAGTAGTTTGCGTATGTATCATACCATTGTGCCTCAAGCTTGCCACCGTGCAGGTCCTGACCTGTTTTCATCCAGGCGGGAGCACTCCATGGTGAACCCATGATGGAAACCTCTGGGGCGATGGTTTTGATTTCGGTAAGTACCGGGATGATGTTTACCTCATCCTTTGCTATGCTAAAATTATCCAGGTCTGGGTCTTCCTGACCGGCCGGCATATCGTCATAGGTAAAATCTTCCAGTGAAAAATCTGAAGCACCTATGGTCAACCTTAAATAGCTTATTCCTGCGCCTTCAGATGGTGAAAACAGTGCATTCAACAAGTTGGTTTTTTGACCCGCACTAAGATTGTTTTTTATCACATAAGCAGAAGAACCGGTCAAGGCCGCGCCAAAACCATCTATTTCCTGATACATGGTGCCCTCATCAACCGTAACGCTGGGGTTACTGGTACTGGGGCTATCATAGATGGACAATTCTGGCTGGGCGCTCAACAACAGGTTTTGGTTACCGCTGGTTTCCCACATTTGTACCGTGCCTACCTCCTCACCTTCAGTTGCTACAGATGGTGGTGGGTAGTACGGTTGATCAGTATTTGAACAGCTTATCATATAAGCTGCCGCAAATGCAAGCGTCAATAGTTTTTTAATGTTCATAAGCATATTTTTAGTATCCCGGGTTCTGCTCCAGGTTAGGGTTTCGGTTTATCTCGCTTTGTGGAATGGGCAAAAGCGTCTCATAATCCTGCATGTTATAATTTACTGAATCGCCAGAGCGTAGGTCCACATCATCTACATTGTTCATCACCTGCACAGCAACACCATAGCGTACCAGGTCATCCCAGCGATGGGCTTCTTGAGCAAGCTCTAGCCTGCGCTCATTAAGGATTGCCATGCGCATGCTGTCTTGTGATGCTGTCGCTTCCACGGAAAGCGGGCCTAGGTCAACCCTTTGCCTCACCATGTTCACGACATCTTCAGCTTCTGCCATGCGGTTGAGCTCATTCAAAGCTTCTGCCTTGAGCAGGAGAATATCAGCCAACCTCAATAAATAGATATCGTCTGAACTGTTCCATGAACCTGCGTTTCTCCACTTGTACGCAAAGGGTATCGTACTGCCGGGAGCGTTGCCCCAGTGCTCATCAATCCAGTTCACGCTTTCCCAAAGGATGGTCGCATTCTTGCGCACATCATCACCTGCTGCATCAAAAGCGTCAACAAGGTCAACCGAGGGTACTGAGAATTTTCTCCAAGAATCACCACTTACCGATGGTGGCAAATGCATCTGGGGGCCCCAGTTGCCCTCATCGCCACCCAGGTATTGAATCTCGATTATAGACTCTGTGTTATTGTAATGGTTGCCGTCAAAAAGTTCATCATAGTCCCCCAGGAGCTTATATCCCGCCGGACTGTTTATCACGGCATTTGCATACTCCAGTACTTTAGAGTAGTCTGCATTGGGCATCTGCGCATAGGCTTTAGCCAAAAGTGCATTTGCAGCACCCTTTGTTGCCCGGGATTTATTGATACCATCATCTGCACCATACGTGTCTGGCAGCAAACTGGCAGACTCCTGCAAGTCAGTGATGATCTGGGCATAGACTTCTTCTTCAGTTTTTCGCGGTAAGCGTACCTCAGAGGGATCGGTAGATTTTATGGTTTCCAGATACAGGGGTACCCCACCAAAGTTCTTCACTAAAGTGAAATAATGGTACGCCCTCAGGAACAAGGCTTCCCCGCGAATCTGGTCACGGCGTGCATCTGTGATTCCCTCCGTGATTTCAGGGGTTTTCTCCAGGACAAGGTTTGCCTTTGAAATCGCATTGTACAATGAGGACCACAATGCAAAAACCCTACTGTTAACCGGTGATACGTCAATATCGTCAAAGGCAAACATTTCTGGGTTATCACCTCCTGCATAATAATTATCTGAGCGTATATCCTGAAAAAGGACCAAATCCCATGAATAGTATTGTGACGATTGAAAAGATTCATAAACCCCCGTCAATGCAGCTTCTAACTGTGTTCCTGTACTGTACGCATTATCTGTGGTTTCTTGCGAGATGGGCTTGAGGTCAAGCTCATCACTACATGAAACCGCCATACCGGCAAGGGCCAGTGCAAGGACTCCGTAAAACAACTTATTGATTTTCATATCTGTTTTTTTAAAAAGTTAAATTGGCACCCACGATTATATTGCGCGTCTGTGGATATGTCCCAAAATCAACGCCCTGTACCGTATTGCTCCCGCCAAAGGCATTTACCTCTGGGTCAAAGCCCGAATAATCTGTGATGGTAAAGAGGTTTTCACCCGTTGCATATAATTTTAAGGTAGAAAGGTGCAGGGTCTCCAAGATAGGAGCGGGCAGGTTATAACTTAATGTAATTGCCTTGAACCTTAAGTATGAACCGTCTTCAACAAAGCGGGTGGATATTCTTGAATTGTCCGTATTACCCACTACCGCACGTGGGATGTTTGTGATATCGCCCGGTTGCCTCCAGCGGTTGAGCACGGCCGCACTTTGGTTTTTACTATCAATCATGCCCTCAGTCTCTATGCGTGTAGCATTGAATAGATCATTGCCCTGCGAACCTTGCAAAAAGACGTTGAGCCCAAAGTTTTTATAACTGAAGGTATTGGTAAAACCATACGTAAAATCAGGGTTGGGGTCGCCTATGATCCTCCTGTCATCAGCAGAAGGTGAGAAGGTTGACTCTCCATCTTGGGTAATGTAATACGCATCACCTGTTTGTGGGTCAACACCTCCCCAAATATAACCGTAAAAAACACCCAGCGGCTCACCCTGGCGCACAAGGCTAACCTCGCCACGGCCGGCAATACCACCATAAAAAATCTCTTGCCCCACAACGTTGATCACCTTGTTGCGGTTAAATGATATATTGAAGTTTGAGTTCCATGTAAATACATCGTTATTGACGATATAGCCATTTACCGAAAATTCAATACCCTTGTTCTCCAGTTCGCCCACATTTTGCACGGCACTGTCAAAACCGGTACCACGAGGAAGCGGTGCGCTTAATAACAAATCACGTGTGCGCTTATGGTATGCGTCAATGGTAAAGTTTAGCCTGTTGGCAAAAAGACTGAGGTCAAGGCCTATGTTGGTTTGCTCAGATTCTTCCCATTTTAAGGATTCATTCTCAATGGAAGCCGGATATGTCCCTGGCTGTACGGTACCGCCAAAGGGGTAGTTGCCACCACTACCTACCCTTCCATAATATGCATAATTGCCCACGTTATCATTACCCACGATACCATAACCGGCACGTAGTTTAAGGTCTGAAACCGCATCAACGTTTTCCATGAAGGCTTCGTTAGAAATCCTCCATCCTAGGGAGAAGGAGGGGAAATAGCCCCATTGCTCCTGTGGCCCAAAGTTGCTTGAACCATCAGCCCTGAAGTTTGCAGTGACCAGATATTTATTTTGATAATCATAGTTTATCCTTCCCAAAAACGAGGCATTTGCCTTTTCTGCCTTGTCAGCGGTAGCGGTGATGATTTCTGAACCGGCATTGGGCGTCGTTACTTCCGCGGAAGCGAAATTCCTGCGCTCGATACTGCTATTTTCCCAACGGAACTTTTGATAGACAGAACCTACCAGGGCATCAATTTTATGGTCACCTATCGTGGTCTTATAGGACAGGGTGTTGTCCCAGATAAAATAGTTTGACAGGTTTGTATTGTACCGGCTTATACCCTTAGTCGCACGGCCATAACTCGTCTTGAATGGATCTAGGAAATAATCATAACGCCCGTTGCCGTAGTCTATACCGTAATTAGTGCGCAGTTTAAGATCCTTGATGAACTCAACTTCGGCATACACGTTGCCCAGCAAGCGTTGCAGGTTGTATTCTCGCTGGGAGGCATCAGTACTGCTTATGGGGTTTTCCCAGTCCTGAAACGGGTTGCTGGTAAACGTCCCATCTTCATTGTAGATACCTATGTTAGGCGGGGTTGAAAGCACGCCCAGCAGCACACCTCCCTGGTTCACGGCCTGGTTATCATTTACATCAACATCTGAGTATTGTGTGTATGTAAGATTTGTTCCCAGCTCCAGCCAGTCAGTCACTTCTTGTGAAAAGTTGACCTTGAAGTTATACCGTTTTGCCTCAGCGCTGCGCACGGCACCTTTTTGGTCAACCATACCCCCAGAGACATAATATTTTGAGCCGTTGTTGTTTCCAGAAACCGATAATTGATAGTTCTGAGAAATTCCCGTTTCAAATACAAGGTTTTGCCAATCATTGTTCTGAGTATATTGAGACCAATCTGTGTTATACCCCATCTCTGTCATCAAATCGCGGTATTGCTCAGCATTGAGTACGGGCAGCGTGTTCCACACATCAGAAAAGCCCACATAGGCATCCACTGAAACCGTGGGTTTTGCAGTTTTACCCCTCTTTGTGGTAATCAGGACAACCCCGTTAGCTCCCTGAGCACCATAAATGGCCGCTGATGAAGCATCCTTGAGAACTGAGATGTTCTCGATATCAGCAGGGTTTATGGAGCGCGTGTCAGTAGTGGGCACGCCGTCCACCACATATAAAGGGTCTGACCCAGCCGTGATGGAGTTTGTTCCGCGGATGCGTACATTAAAACCCGCCGATGGCTTGCCCGAGCTTGAGATTACCTGTACCCCGGCCGCCTGGCCCTGCAGGATATTCCCCACGCTATTGTTAGCCCTATCCTCAAAAGATTCTGAGTCAACCGTAGAGACAGAACCGGTGATATCACCCTTGCGCTGTGTACCATATCCCACAACCACCACTTCTGAAAGTGACTCTGTATTTTCCGCAAGGGCCACATTTATGCTTTGTTGTGTACCCACGGTAATCTCCTGGGGAGTAAAACCTACATATGAAAAAACCAGCACATCACTTGAAGTTGCCGTGATTTCATAATTGCCGTCAAAATCAGTAACCGAACCTGTATTGCTGCCCTTAACAGAAATATTGACACCAGGTATGGGTGAACCATCAGCCTCCATCGTTACTGTACCCGTAATCGTTGATTGAGCTTTCGCCAAAAAGGAAAGACTCAAAAAACCAATTAACAAATAATAATTTATTCGCATAGAATTGAATTAAGTATGAATTTGAACTTTCGCAAACCTTTTCGAAAACATATCGATAACGTTTGCGGTTTCTGTTATTATTTTGAGAATGCAAAGTAGATTTTGAATAGCTTGTTTGTGAATTTCGCACTACACTTCGATTACTTCATCCTCAACACGACATACTTCAACGCCACTTCATCAATTTTAAATGATTGATTATGTGATACTTAATTTTTAAAAAAATTAAGTATATTTACCAGCATACTTCCAGCCAAGGCCAATTTTCAATTACCACATCAACAATAACAACCCTTTTAAATTCACGTTTTGTAAAATCAAGTTTGGATTTTTGAGAATATGCTATGAGAAGACAACTACTTTTTTTCATTTTTTGGGTGCTGCTGGCATCTTGGTCATCCCATTCTCAAGAAGAAAATGAGCATGAACTGCTAACGGAATTTGGTCAAGGCCCTATTGTCAAAAAATTTGACCGCGCCGATTTTAAAGCTGATGCACAGTTCTGGACCGCTGCTGAAGATGATGAAGGTATCATGTACTTTGGCAACAATGACGGTGTGCTCGTCTTTAATGGTACTGATTGGCAAAAGGTGGTTTTGCCTAATTCAAGTTCGGTAAGAAGCTTGATACACGCCAGTGACGATACGGTGTATGCTGGTGGTTACAACGACCTTGGGGTCATTGAGAAAGGGCAGGACGGCATCTATACATTCTTATCATTAAAGGAAAAGCTGGGACTTGCGGGAACAGATTTTGAAAACGTGTGGCAAGCCTCACGCATAGGCGATAAAATCATCTTTCGCACTTTTAAGTTCCTTCTCATCTATGATGGTCAAAACCTTACTAAAGTTCCTGCTGCAAATACATTCTTAAAATCCTCGGTAATCGATAATAGGTTTTTTGTCAATGATGCCGGCCTGGGCATTTTTGAACTCGACCTCAAGACACTCCAGCTCAAGCAGGTTGTATCTGCACGGGATTTTGACAACGAGAGAATAGTGGATATCTTCAAGGCAGGCACCCATCCTTTTTTGCTCACGACTTCTGGAAAACTGTACAAGACCACCCTTGATGATACACCCACAACCTTTATAAAAGATATATTCCCCGGGAGTTCAGACCAAGGGATACATATGATAGCACAAGGCGACAACAGGTTTTTAATAGGTACGCTGAGTAGCGGGGTAATGCAACTGCAGCCCCAGGAAGATTCATTTAAGGTATCCACGCTCCCGCATTTGCCCAACAAGACCGTGCTCAACCTTTACAAAACCAGCAATGGCAATGTCTGGGCACTTTTTGACAATGGGCTGGCGCTACTGGATTACAACAACCCGAGAACGGTGCTTTTTGAAGATGCCTCAGTATATGATGTGTTGATCATCAATAAAAAAATCTACATCGCCACAAACCAGGGAGTGTATGTTTCAAAGGTTACGCAGGATAATGCTTCTCTTGATTTTTTACGTATTCCAGGATTAGAAGGACAAGCCTGGACGCTCAATCAATTTGACGGGGATATCCTCGTGGGGCACGATAAAGGAATTTTTCAAATACGTGATGGTACAGTAAAAAAAATAGGACAGCCCAACGGTTTCTGGAAGGTGATAAAAGCAACACCCACGGCCTACCTGGCATGCAGCTATGATGGCCTTTACAAATTGACCCGTAATGACAAGACCTGGACACTGGGCAACAAAATAAGGGGATTTGATGAGTCTAGCCGCGATATACTTGCCGCTGAGGCCCACAACACCTTCTGGATCTGTCATGGGTATAAAGGTATCTACCGCGTTACCCTGGACGAGTCATTGAGCAGGGCCACGGCCATAGACCATTTTACTGATAACAATGGGCTGCCATCACCCTTTAACATCAACGTTTTTAAATATGATGGGCATACCGTTTTTACCACAAATGCAGGCATCTATACCTTTGATGAGTCCAGTAAGGGTTTCACTCCATTCACACCATTGAACACCATACTTGATACCGCGCGCAATACAAGAAAAATCGTGGACCGTGATAGTAGGACCTGGGTGATAGAAGATGACGAAGTGGCCTACTTTACAAAGGCAGCCTCAACACCCATGGTGGTAAGCGACCCATTTCTAGAAACAAAGGGCACCTTTAACCGGGGGATGGAAACCATTTACCCCGTCAATGAAAACCAGGTGATTTTTGGCACACATTCAGGGCTTTACCTGTACAAGACACAGGTCAACACAAGCAGTGGCATGGTAAAAACCACGTTTAACCAGATTACCTATACCACTCAAGACAGCACATATTTTCTTCCGCTTAGCGCGAAAGACACTCTTGTGGAACTACCTGAAAACACCACCAGTGTCCGCTTTGCGTTTGCTGCACCTCAAATGCCCAACTCCCTCCCCAATCAATTTCGCTTTAAGCTAGAAAATGTTGAAAACAATTTTTCTGAATGGCAATCCCTGAATTTTAAGGAATACAACCTGCTTACCCCGGGCAACTACACCTTTAAAGTACGCGGAAAAAACGCACTGGGCATTGCTAGTAGAGAGGCAAGTTACAGTTTCAGGATCCTACCCCCATGGTACAAAACAGGCGTTGCCTATGTAGTATATGTGGTTTTTGGCATACTTGCAGCAGCCATCATGGTACGCTGGGTAAAAAGGAAGATCGAGAAAGAAAATGAAAAGACAAAACAACAGGAACAACGTGCAAATCGCCTGCTTAAACTAGAGCTTGAACAATTAAGACTGGAGCGTGACAAAGCGCAAATCAAGGAAGACAAGGAACACCTGGAGCAGGACATCCTGAAGAAGAGCAAGGAACTGGCAAATTATACCATGCACCTGGTAAACAAGAGCCAGCTTTTTGAGAATATCGAGGAAGAATTAAAAGACCTGCGCTCCTCGCTCAAGACCAAAGGCAACCGGCAGAAAGTGCTGGGTATTTTCCAAAAACTCCGCCAGCATAAGGTAGATGAAGAATATATGAAGGTATTTGATGAAAATTTTGAGAATATCCACCAGAAGTTCTTTATAAACCTGGAACAAGAACTGCCAGGCATGTCACCCCGTGACCGTCGCCTTGCCGCATTTATAAAAATGGGCCTGACCAATAAAGAAATCGCGCCCCTCCTCAATATTTCGGTACGGGGAGTTGAAACGGCGCGCTACAGGATGCGCCAAAAGTTGAACCTGGAACATGATGAGAACCTGATGACCTTTCTGGAGAACCTCTCAGATACCAGAGCACCCCTTATTTAACACAACTTCAATAGACAGGAACACTGTTTTATATCAATTTTAATAAATTTTCTTGATAGGTTTGGTAATTTTACCCATCAAACCCTGTTTATGACAATTACCCAGTTAAAATATGTACTTGCCGTTGCTGAAAATCAAAATTTCACAAAAGCTGCACAAAAGACCTTTGTGACACAGCCCACCTTGAGCATGCAGATACAAAAACTGGAAGATGAACTTGATATCCAGATTTTTGACCGCAGTAAAAAACCCATTGAACTGACTGACATAGGCAAGAAGATTGTCAATCAAGCCCGGAACATCGTCAACGAGGCAAACCGTATTTCAGACATTGTTGACCAGCAAAAGGGCTTTATAGGAGGCGAGTTTAAACTAGGGGTAATCCCCACGGTCATGCCCACCCTGTTGCCCATGTTCTTGCGCAACTTTATCAACAAGTACCCCAAGGTCAAACTGAGCATTGAAGAATTGCCCACTGAAACCATACTTGAAAAACTGCAGGAAGGCCATCTTGACGCAGCCATTGCCGCAACCCCGCTGCAACAAGAAAACATCAAGGAACGTCCACTATATTATGAACCCTTCATGGCATACGTGCCATCTAACCACCGCTTGCGCGGAAAAGATAAAATAGATGTAAATGACCTGGACCTGGGAGATATGCTCCTGCTGGAGGATGGCCACTGCTTCAGGGACGGCGTCATCAATCTTTGCAAGGCAAGCCGTGATTATGAAGAAGAGTCCTTTTCGCTTGAAAGCGGAAGTTTTGAAACCATGATCAAACTTGCAGATGAAGGCCTGGGAATGACGCTACTGCCCTACCTGCACACCCTGGATTTTACAGATAAGGCCAAAAAATCACTGCATTTTTTTAAAGAGCCCATCCCTGCACGCGAGGTAAGCCTGCTATACCATAAAAGCGAATTGAAAATGCAGATTATTGAAGTTCTGCGCACCACCATTGCCGGTGTGGTTAAGGGTGCCATTGCATTTCAAAATGTAAAAATCATAAGCCCACTCGCCCGGTAATAAAAAAGCCCCACTTTCGTGAGGCATGTTAGATTGAGTCATTCGTTTAAATAGATCAATGAATTCTCCAATTCGGGATTTGTTTCACTAAGGGAAAGAATGTAATCTTTTAACTCTTCGATTTCAAAAGGTAAAAGTCTCTTGACTGCTTTCTTTAACTCCCTGCAAAAAAGTACATAATCAAAACTCACTTTTTTAAGTATCGTCTTGGTGTACTCAAACATCGCTCTTGCCATATTTGAATTGAGATTAGGGTTATTGTTAGTGGTTAAGTAGTTGTTTAAGCAATAGTCAGAATTCTCAATTAATAGATTAAATATAAGCAAAATGTTAAGTAATTAACGAGCTAAAACGATTATTTAACAAAAATAATTCAATTAAAAACGGTTATCACCGTCAAGCAGATTACCCAGTCCCCCCAGTATACTGCCTTCTCCCTTGTCTTTACCTCCCATTTTTGGTGCAGCTGCAATCACCCGGTTTGCCAGCCTGCTAAAGGGAAGGGATTGTATGTAAACGGTACCCGGGCCCGTGAGGGTCGCAAAAAATACCCCTTCTCCACCAAAAAGTGTATTTTTTATACCACCCACAAACTCGATATCATAGTTGACCGATGCATCAAAACCCACGATGCACCCTGTATCTACCTTAAGCCTTTCTCCCGGTAAAAGTTCTTTTTTCATCATGGTGCCGCCAGCATGTACAAAGGCCATCCCGTCACCTTCAAGCTTCTGCATGATAAAACCCTCACCACCAAACAGCCCGCGGCCCAACCTCCTGGAAAATTCTATCCCTATGGAGACACCCTTTGCCGCACATAAAAAGGCATCCTTTTGACAAATGAACTTACCGCCATTGAGGGACAGGTCAAGTGGGATGATCTTACCTGGATAAGGAGAAGCAAAGGTTACCTTTTTCTTTCCCATGATGGTATTGTAAAAAACGGTCATAAAAAGGCTCTCGCCCGTAAGCAACCGTTTTCCAGCACCAAATATCTTGCCCATAAAGCTGGAGTCGTTCTTAGACCCATCGCCAAAGATGGTTTCCATCTTGATGCCATCTTCCATGGTCATGAAGGTCCCGGGTTCAGCAATGACACCTTCCTGCGGGTCAAGCTCAACCTCCACAAATTGCATTTCCTCTCCATATATTTTGTAGTCAATCTCGTGTGCGGTCATTATTATAAGATTTTAATAGTTGATGAATATTTATCTAATACGTATTCATTAAACCCATTTTGTTACAACCTTATTGTTTTGCCTTGACCGTCCATTCAAATTTAAATGTACTCACCACAACACCATCTACATTGACCCCCACGGCCTCCATCCAGCAAGTATGTCCCCCGCCCGTTTCAACCGCTTTCTTTATGGTATTCCTTATCAGTTCACCATCCTTGCAGGTAAACGTGATTTTACCGGTGGCTTTTTTGGTGAAAACCGCATTGTTTTGCGCCACGAGCATGGAAATACGCTTACCAGATTCTTGAATCTCACGCATCACCAATGCCCCTGTGCTCATCTCTGCGGCCATACCCTGCACGGCCCAGAACATGGATTTAAACGGATTTTGATTGAGCCATTTGAGCTTTACCGTTACCACGCAAAAACCATTATTGATTTCCTTGACCCTAACGCCGGTAAACCAGGCTGCAGGCAGCTTGAGCATCATGAATTTATTTATTTTAGAGGGTGTGAGTGCCATATTTATGAGTTGTGGTTTACCTCAAAGATAGGGTTTGTTGCACGATTTTCATCAAAAGGAACATTTGTTAAACAAAAGTTAAAATATGGTACTATGTTTTGCAAACTACCTTCTTTTAACCATATATTTGCATAAGAAATTAATAAGCAATGGAAACTAGCATCACAAATCATCAGAAAAACCTGGCAATGTTCATACACTTGTCAACCTTTTCACAAATCTTTATTCCTTTTGGCAATTTTATCATGCCGCTCGTTTTATGGATGGCACAAAAAAGGGATTCAGCATTTATAGATGACCACGGCCGCAGGGCCATTAATTTTCAGTTAAGCCTACTTATCTATACGGTGGTTATCATCATGGTCGCCATACCTATCATCATTTTTCAGGCACTTGCAATTGCTGACACCAACAATTATGGTTTTTGGCACCACTGGGAAGATATGGTTAGCGTGGGTGAAGTTTCTGGGCTAGTCCTCACCGTCATCATTGCTGGGATAGTATTAATCGCACTATTCTTGGTAGGTATCATTGCAGTAATCTCGGCATCCATAAACGCCAGCAACGGGAGGATATATAAATACCCCCTTTGCATTGACTTTATCAGGCCCATCATCAATCAATCACCACCTCAATCAGCTTCATCACCTGATAGTACCGAGGGACCATTCAACGCTCCCGCAAAGGAGTAACAATCAAAAAAAACGAACAGTTTAATCGAATTAAAATGAGAATCCATGAAGATTGAAAACACAAAGGCGCAGATGCGCAAGGGGGTTCTCGAGTACTGCATACTCAGCATTCTCAGGGATGAGGATGCCTATGTGGCAGAGATACTCGAGACCCTCAAGGAGGCCAAGCTTCTCGTGGTGGAAGGTACAATTTACCCCCTGCTCACAAGGCTTAAAAATGCTGGGCTGCTAAGCTATCGCTGGGAAGAATCCACCAGTGGACCCCCCAGAAAATATTATGGCCTTACCGAGACCGGAAAACTTTTTCTCACAGAACTCACGGACACATGGGATGACCTTAAAATGGCTGTTAACACGGTAACCTCTCAAAAAAGCAACAAAAATGAATAAGACAGTAAATATAAATCTAGCCGGGCTATTCTTTCACATAGATGAAAATGCCTATGCCAAGCTGCAACGCTATCTTGACGCCATAAAGCGGTCATTTACAGATGCGCAGGGAAGGGATGAAATCATACAGGATATCGAGGCCCGTGTCGCAGAGCTTTTCAGCGAAAAGATAAAAAATGAAAGACAGGTCATAGGCCTTAAGGAAGTGGACGAGGTCATTGACGTTATGGGCCAGCCCGAAGATTACCGCCTGGATGAAGAAATCTTTGAAGATGAACCTCAACCCAAAGCAACCTATACCAGCAACACCGCGCCAAAAAAACTTTACCGGGACAGGGACATCTCATACATAGGCGGCGTGTGTTCAGGACTAGGGCACTACCTGGGCATAGACACCATCTGGGTGCGCATCCTTTTCATACTGCTCACATTCTTGACCAGTGGAGGGTTCATACTCGTATATATCGTCTTCTGGATTTTTGTTCCAGAAGCAGTGACCACCGCCGAAAAGCTGGAAATGCGGGGAAAGCCGGTCAACATCGACAATATTCAACGTAAAGTAAAAGAGGGATTTGAAAATGTTGCGGACACCGTAAAGAACGTAGACTATGAGAAGTATGGCAACAAGGCAAAAAAAGGGGCTTCGGGGTTTTTCTCAGGATTGGGAAAATTCCTTATGTTCTGCCTTAAAGTGATTGTCAAGTTCATAGGTATCCTCCTTATCATCGTGGGCGCAACCGCGGTAATCGGGCTATTTATAGGGCTATTCACGGCAGGTACGCTGGGGTTTGTTGATGGTGGTTTTGGCGACTATATCATGTTGTTCAATACCTCGGGGGCGCCATTATGGTTGATTTCATTGCTTACACTGCTTGCAGTGGGCATCCCGTTCTTTGCAATCTTTTACCTGGGTCTCAAGATCCTGGTAAACAACCTCAAGAGCATGAGCCTTACGGCAAAATTGACCCTTGCGGGACTGTGGATCATTGCCTTGATAGGTCTGGGCATACTTGCCCTGAGACAGGCCACTGCCTATACCGTGGAAGGTGAAACAATCACCACAAAAACCTTGAACATCGCACCTGGTGATACCTTGAACATCTCCATGAACATAAAACGATATGGCTACAGCTACCGTTACAATTATGAAGATTTCAAGATTGCCAGGGATGAAGACGGCAACAAGGCCCTATACCTTGATGATGTGCGTTTCAGGATACTGGAAGCTAAGGACGGTCAAGCCAAGATTGAGTTTTTAAGGACGGCAAGGGGTAGCTCATATGATGCAGCCCAAGACCGTGCCGGGCAAATTGATTATAAATATGACCTCAATGGCAATACATTGACACTCAATAATTACTTTACCATGGCATTGCCCGCACAATACCGTGACCAGGACCTGGATATCATCATCTATCTCCCCGAAGGCACGCAACTCATGGTTGATAAAAATACTGGCCATTATCATAGAAACTCGGGATATTCGGGCGATTTATTATGGTCAGGCTCAGAAGATAAGGTGCTTACCATGCACAACGGCAAATTGATCTGTGCAGATTGCCCCGCTGATGAAATCCACGAACCATCTGGGGACGGCTGGCAATACCCCAATGAAGATGGCGAATATGATTTTGACGAAAGTCTAAGGAAAAAAGACGGTGTTAGGACACAGGATCCCATGGATTCTCTCACCAATGAAATCATCGACACCGCCACGATAGGCGATAACACCATCCTGGGCACGTTGAAGCAGAGTAATACAAGTGATATCAAGCAGGTGGAATTTATGGATAATGGAGAAGCTCTAATCACCTATGCCGGCAGAAAGATAAAAGCAAGATGGAGCAACAAAAAACCCGAAGCATTCAATGATTTTCCAGGAGCGGGAAATTTAAGTGCAGATTTTTACATTGAATATCATGACACTGACAGCAACCTAAACCTCATAGCCCTAATGCAGAAAAAGAGTAACAATTCAATCACACTTGTGTCTAACAATATAACTTTAGAAAAAGCATAGTATAATAGGATAAAATCAATCAAATAATCAATCATGACAACAGTAATCAAATTTTTAGTAGGTACCGCAGTGGCCTTTATGTTTGCCTCGTGTGACTTTGGGTTTTCCATAGGCCAGGTTAATGGCAATGGCAATGTGATAGAATATAACCTCAACATCACGGAGGGTTTTACCAATGTTGACGCATCCAGCGGTTGGGATGTCTACCTCTCAAAGGGCGACAAGACCACCGTGATTGCAGAAACTGATGAAAACCTCCTCGACCTCCTGGAGGTAGAAGTACATGGCAATACGTTGCGCATCAAGACCAAAGACCGTGAAAACATAGGCCGTGCAAGTTCAAAAAAAGTACATGTCACCTATGTTGATGACCTGGAAAACATCTCGGCCAGCAGTGGCGCAGATGTAGTGGCCACAGATGTGATTGAAGGAGAATCATTAAGACTGGATGCCTCCAGCGGGGCTGATATCAAGGCAGAGGCCATGGTGAGGAGAATCTCCCTTGAAGCAAGTAGTGGTGCAGATATCGACCTACGTGGCGGTGCTGAAACCGTTGAGCTGGACGTGAGCAGTGGCGCAGATATTGACGCCCAGGACCTCAAGGCAGAGGATGTGACCGCCGAGGCTTCCAGCGGGGGAGGCATCAAGATATGGGCAGGTAATTCAATTTCTGCACGAGCTTCCAGTGGTGGAGATGTCGAGTACTGGGGAAACCCTAAAAAGACCGATATCCCCAAGAGCGTTTCGGGCAACGTAAAAAAGAGGGGTTAGATGAAATATCCAATGATCGTGCTGATATTGGTTTGCCTTTCGGCGAAAGCCAATGCGCAGGTGTCCCAAGACTCTGAACTGTTCATTGAACTCAAAAAGATGGATAGCCTCCTCTTTGAACAAGGGTTCAACCGTTGCAACCACGTTGCCACGTTGAAGGCCGTAAAACCAGACGTAAAGTTCTATCACGATACCGGTGGCCTGACCACCACGGCTGATGCCCTCTTGACAGACATCAAGAACAACATTTGCGGCCATGATTATAAGATGAGGCGCGCACTGGTACCGGGAAGCCTTGAAGTATATGCCCTCAAGGATGGTGACAGCTTATATGGAGCGATACAAAAAGGGGAACATAGATTTTATATCAGGCCTCCCGGCAAAGAAGAATTCTTGACCGGTGCCGCCCTGTTCACCCACGTATGGGAACGCACCCATGATGGCTGGAAACTTGCCACGGTACTGAGCTACAACCATGGGCCGGCAACTTCCGCGGAAGCTAAATAGGACAAAAGGTTATCCCGGTTGCACTAACCATTCAATTCAACAAAAGCCGCATTCGCGGCTTTTCTTATATTTGGGCAATTCATAACACCGCTCAATCTATTGGTATTTTTAAATCTTATCAGGTATAAGAACCTCTTGATGATCATCGCCACGCAATGTATCATCCATTATGGTTTTTTGATTTCGCTGGGCATGCCCCATGCACTGGGCCACTTTCAGTTTACAATACTTGTCACAGCAAGTGTCTTGATTGCTGCCGCAGGCTATATCATCAACGATATCAATGATGTGGAAATTGACCGTATCAACCGTCCAAAAAGGCTTTACATCACCCGCTACTTTAGTGAGAAAAAGGCCCTTAACTTATATATGATCTTAAACATTGTGGGGGTTGCGCTGGGTTTCTTGCTGTGCAACATGATCAACAAACCTGGTTTTGCCTTACTATTTGTGCTTATTTCGGCACTGTTGTACACCTATGCCTCGTTTGTAAAAAAAATAATCGTTGTGGGGCACATTTTGATAAGTATCTTGGTTGCAAGCTCTATAGGTGTGGTCATGGTCTTTGACATTGCGCCCATGTATGCCTATCATCACATGGTGCTTGCCACACCCTTATCCGTGCTGCGGGATTATGCGCTTTTTGCCTTTTTGCTCAATTTTTTGAGGGAAATCGTGAAGAGTATTGAAGATATTGAGGGCGATAAAAACGGTGGGGTCATGAGCCTGCCCATCATCATGGGGCGCAAGCGCGCTTCACGGTTGGCTTCTATCCTTGCCCTTGCCTATATCGCCATCTTGATAGGATATATCTATATATTTTTATACGCTAACCTTTTTTGTGTCATCTACCTATTGCTGGCCATTTGTTTTCCCTTGCTGTTCTTCTCTGTAAAATCCTGGTCAGCCAGTTCCAAGCATGAATTTTCAAGGCTTTCAACAATCATCAAGGTGGTTATGCTTGCCGGTGTCTTATCTTTGGGGATATTGACATTAACCCTTACCTATGCTGCTTGATAAACTGGACGGCCACAAGATAATCCTTGCCTCTCAATCCCCCAGGAGAAAGGAACTCCTGAACCTGATGAATATTCCTTTTGCCGTAAGGCTAAAACCCGTTGAAGAAATATTTCCTGATGATCTAAACGGCAAGGAAATTGCTGAACATATCGCACGGCTCAAGGCAAATGCCCATCTCGAGGATATTGCCGTCGATGAGATAATCATCACGGCAGATACCGTGGTATGGTGCGATGGCAGGGCAATGGGCAAGCCCGCTGATGTGGCCGGGGCCAAAGAAATGATAAAACACCTTAGCGGAAAGACCCATGAGGTAATTACCGCAATATGCCTCTTGACATCCACTGGCATTATCACAGATAGTGATGTGGTAACGGTCCATTTTAAAGACCTCACTGATGAGGAGATTGATTTTTACATAGAAGATTACAAGCCCTTTGACAAGGCAGGTGCCTATGGCATTCAGGAATGGATAGGCCACGTGGGCATCACAAAGATTGAAGGGGCGTACAACACCGTGGTGGGCCTGCCCACCCACCTTTTATACGCCATGCTCAACAGATTGTTGAATTGATAACAAGGGTCTTAACCCAAAAAGCAAAGACTACCGCAACAAACCCTCAACTATTAAGTATATTTGAAGGAACTAGCCTATCTTACCCGTACAATGAGAAGATATTTATTTTTAGTATTCCTCAGTATTCATTCATTTTTGGCTCAAGGCCAAAAGCCTGAAAAACTGAATTCTTCCCAGATTTTTGAAAAGATTGAAGACCTTAATTTCCTGGGGACCGCCCTTTACATCGCTGCGCATCCAGATGATGAAAACACCACGATGATTTCTTACCTGGCAAATGAAGTCCACGCACGCACCGGTTACCTATCGCTCACGCGCGGTGATGGTGGGCAAAACCTCATAGGCCCTGAAATACGTGAACTACTGGGCGTGATTCGCACAGAAGAACTACTGGCCGCAAGAAGGATTGATGGTGGCGTACAGCGTTTTACAAGGGCAAATGATTTTGGCTTCTCAAAGCATCCTGATGAAACCCTTGAGATATGGGACAAGGATGAAGTGCTGGGAGACGTGGTCTGGGCCATTCGCAAATTTAAACCAGACGTCATCATCAACCGGTTTGACCACCGTACCCCAGGCACGACACACGGGCACCATACCTCATCAGCAATCTTGAGCCATGAGGCCTTTGACCTTGTGGGGGATGCCTCACAATACCCAGAACAATTAAAATACACGCAGACCTGGCAGCCAAAACGCCAATTCTTAAACACCTCCAGCTGGTTTTACCGCAATAGGGAAGCCTTTGAACAAGCGATGAAGGACAGCGACCTCATCTCGATGGAGATTGGCGTGTATTATCCCAGCTATGGACTAAGCAACAACGAAATTTCATCCCTGAGCCGTAGCCAGCACAAATCACAGGGTATGGGAAACACCGGTTCACGAGGCAGCCAGATGGAGTACCTGGAACTCATCAACGGTGACAAACCCAAAGACGGCAACCTTTTTGACGGTATTGATACCAGCTGGAACCGCGTGAAGGGCGGCAGTGCCATTGGCGATATCCTCTATGCCGTTCAAGAAAACTATGACCATGGCAACCCGGCAGCAAGCCTTCCCGGCTTGATCAAGGCCTACTCCCTGATAACAAAGCTTGAGGACACGCACTGGCGACCCATTAAGGAAAATCAAATCAAGCAGGTCATCAAGGCCTGCGCCGGCCTATATCTTGAAGCCGTGACTGACAGGCAGACCGCCACAAAAAATGAAAATGTAACCCTGGAAGTAGAAGCCATCAACCGCAGTGACTTTCCCGTTAAGCTTGATGATATCATTGTTTTGCCTTACGGCGAAAGGATTGAGGCCGCAACCACCCTCAACGACAATACAGACTTCAGTACCAGGGCAAGTTTCAACACCGGCAATGCAGCCCTCACCACGCCATACTGGCTACGTGAAGAAGGAACCCTGGGCATGTACAGGGTAGATGACCAGCAGTTGATAGGCGAGCCCGAAACCCCGCGTGTTATCAAGGCTGTCTTCGACCTCGATTTTGACGGCGTTAAGATCCCCATTACAGAAACCATTGCATATAAGTACAATGACCGTGTGGATGGTGAGGTGTTTGAGCCCTTTGAGATTGTCCCCCCCGTTTCGGTGGCGATTGATGAACCCGTCATCATCTTTGCTGATGCTAAACCAAAAAACATCACTGTCAAGGTCACTGCATATACAAACAACCTCAATGCCTCAGTGACACTAAGGGCAAGTCCTGGCTGGAAGGTAACCCCTACCAGTATTGAAACCATAATACCACAAAAAGGAGAATCAAGAACCTTGGCTTTTGAGGTGACCCCGCCAGCAAATCAAGACCAGGCAACCATTGAGCCTGTTGCCACAATAGATGGAAAAGAATACAACCTCAAGGTACAGCATATTGATTATAAGCATATCCCGTTACAAACGCTCAGCCTTTCGGCGAAAGCCAAGGTAGTGCGGCTCAATATTGAGAAAAAGGGAAATTATATAGGCTACATCGAGGGTGCTGGCGATGTCGTCCCGCAAGGGCTGGAACAGATGGGGTATCAGGTTGCCAAAATTTCGCCAGAAAATATCACCCCGGTCCTGCTCAAGCAATTTGATGCCGTGGTGGTGGGCATACGCGCATATAACGTGAGCCAGGAACTACGTTTCAAGCAGCCCCAATTGTTGGATTATGTAAAAAATGGCGGCACCATGATCGTGCAGTACAATACAGCCCGCGGATTTGATTTTGACGGCGTGGGGCCATATCCCCTTGCACTGTCAAATGACCGGGTGACACGTGAAGATGCGGCGGTCAAAATCCTTGATCCTAAAAATGAACTGCTCAACGTACCCAATAAAATAACGGAAGACGATTTTAAAGGCTGGGTACAGGAGCGTGGATTATATTTTCCCAATACATGGGACAGCCACTACACGCCCATCTTCTCGATGCATGACGATAACGAGGCAGCAAGTGATGGCAGTTTGCTTATCACAAAATATGGAGAAGGTCACTATATTTACACGGGACTGAGTTTCTTTAGGGAATTACCGGCAGGAGTACCCGGGGCATTCAGGCTTTTTGCAAATATGCTCTCTGTGGGTAAAAACGATGAAAAGATAAAGGGATGAAAAAATTGAAAGGTAATGAATGGCACTGGTGGTATACCTTGCTCCTTGTGGCAAATGCCATTTATATCATTCTTTTCTATATAATGATGAAGGCCTATTGATATGCAGGATATAGACTGGATCATATTAGTGGCCACACTGGCATTCATAGTCATCTACGGAACATACAAAACCCGTGGCCGCCGCAATGTACAGGACTTTTTGCGCGGTGGGAACGAGGCAAAATGGTGGACGGTGGGCCTCTCTGTCATGGCAACACAGGCCAGTGCAATCACGTTTTTATCAACACCGGGCCAGGCATTTACAAGTGGGATGGGGTTTGTGCAGTTTTATTTTGGGCTGCCCATAGCCATGGTGCTCATCTGTATCTTCTTTATCCCCATCTATCATAAGCTCAACGTTTATACGGCCTATGAATATCTCGAGAGTAGGTTTGGCATCAAGACACGCTCACTTGCCGCAATACTTTTCCTGCTGCAACGGGGCCTATCTGCGGGGATCACCATATTTGCACCCAGCATAATATTGTCTGCCGTGCTGGGATGGGACCTTAATACATTGAACATTATCATAGGACTACTGGTCGTTATCTATACGGTCTCTGGGGGCACAAAGGCCGTAACGGTCACACAGAAACAGCAAATGGCAATCATCTTCCTGGGGATGCTGGTGGCCTTTATTTTGATAATCACCTATTTGCCAGATGATATCTCGTTTACTAAAGCACTAGATATTGCCGGCGCCAGTGGCAAGCTGGACATACTTGATTTTTCATTTGATTTTGAAAACCGCTACACCATTTGGAGCGGCCTCCTGGGCGGCACGTTCCTGATGCTTTCATATTTTGGGACAGATCAAAGCCAGGTACAGCGCTACCTTACCGGGCGCAATACGCGCGAGATGCAGCTGGGCATGATCTTTAATGGACTGCTCAAAGTACCCATGCAGTTTTTTATCCTGCTCGTGGGTGTCATGGTATTTGTATTCTATCAGTTCAACCCCACGCCGGTAAACTTCAATCCTGCGGCAGAGCAGGCCGTGCAGGGCTCCACCTATGAACCGGAATATTCATCCCTACAGGGAAAACTGGATGAGCTGCGCAGCGACAAGTCTGATTTGAGCCACTCATATGTAGATGCCGCAGGTGACCCCGAAAGACAAAAAATGCTCAGGGAAGGCCTACAGCGCATCAAGAACGAAGAAGAAACCATACGTGAGCAGGCCAGGATGGTCATCTCACAAGTAGATAAAAACGTGGAGACAAATGATAAGGATTATGTGTTCATCCATTTTATACTGCACAACCTGCCCAAGGGTTTTATAGGTCTCCTGCTTGCCGTGATACTCTCTGCGGCAATGTCATCTACCGCGTCAGAGCTTAATGCCCTGGCAACTACAACAACCATAGATATCTATAAACGCAGCATAGAACCCGGCAAGGACGATGCCCACTACGTGGGCGCCTCAAAGTGGTTCACGCTAAGCTGGGGAATCCTGGCCGTGCTCATCGCCTGTACCGCCAACCTCTTTGACAACCTCATACAACTGGTAAACATCATAGGCAGTCTCTTTTATGGCACCATCCTAGGGATCTTTATCTGTGCTTTTTTTGTGAAGCGCATCGGCGGAAAAGCCGTTTTTTGTGCTGCCATCCTAAGTGAACTTATAGTTATCTCGTTATTTACCCTTGATAAACTAGATCTAATCACATTACCTTATCTATGGCTTAACATGGTGGGCTGTGGCTGTGTTTTTATCATTGCATCACTCATACAGGGCACGCTTCCGCGGAAGCCAGAAGAACCCAAGATAGCTACTGTAGAATAATCTATCTGGGTATAGATTCAATAATCTTACCGAAGCTAACACTATCTGAGGGCCGTGGTGCATTTGCAGATATAACTTTGCCTGCTTTGTCCAGGACGCTATACCTGGGGATTGAAAAACCTTGTTGATTGCCCATATTCCTGATGAGCATATACTTTAATAGCCTTGATTTTTTCATGTCCACAATGCGGTAAAGCTGATTGCTGCTGATTGCTGCCGCATGGGTATTGATACTTTTTAACCATTCTTCATTGTCTTCATCAATGGATAGGTAAATAAACGAGACATCATCATCCTGACGTAATCTTTCCCTAAAACTTTTGCCCTTTTTTATCTCAGCAATACATGGCCCACACCAACTTGCCCAATAATCCAAAACCTTGATCTTGCCTTTATTCCTGGTAAAGATTTCGGCGACAGCCAGGGTATCTCCATATTGGTCTACAACCTTATCCTCCAAAGCATCTTGAGGTATGATAAAATCGTTCATGTCAAGGTCTGCCAGGTAGCCTTTAAGCCGGTCGTATTGTTTTAAATCAACAAGCTTGTCCTTATATTTTTTGGCAGTAGCCATAATAAGCTCCTTGCCATCAGGGCCATTGCCCAGTCCCTTTTCAAAATAAGCTATCAACATCTGGTTTAAAGCATAAGCCTTGAGTGCACCATCTAGGTTTTTCTCAATAAAATCCCGCTCTTTCATAAAATTTGCGGTTGAGTATTCCAGTGATTCAAGATTTGCTAGATAGTATCGTATATAATATTGTAGATCCCTTTTAAAGTAGTCGACGGTAATCAAGGATTCATCCTGAAAATCTTTTATGGAAATGGTATCAAAATAGTCCCGGGCATCAAAAACCTCATTACCGGCAGGATTATGATCTCTTGCAAGAATGGCACCTATTCCGTTAAAATTCGGTTGGTACAAACCCTTATCATCCTTATGGTCAAGAGGAAGAATAAGCCTGTTTAAAAATTCATATTTAAGATCTGCCTTAACTTTTTTCCTGAATTCCTGCGAAGCCACAGGATGCTTGACCAGGT
The DNA here is from genome assembly GCA_002710685.1 of Cytophagaceae bacterium. Lineage (GTDB taxonomy): Bacteria > Bacteroidota > Bacteroidia > Flavobacteriales > Flavobacteriaceae > Leeuwenhoekiella. The sequence goes on from PALD01000046.1 coordinate 27,855, forward strand.
AGCTATTTAATGCCGCAAGCTTTTTATGATAGGCCTTTACATTTGCTTGTTTGTATCTATTGAGATTGCCCTTATAGACAGTCCAATCCTGATGGTCAAGTTCCTCAACCTGTGCATAGTAGTTGTAGTGAACTGCATTTTTACCAGAAAATGTAATCTTCCCATCCTTGATTTGCATGGAGATCGAGTCCCCGGGAGTTACAAAAACATGTCCAAAATAATGTGTGTTCTCATTATCAGAGAAGGCAATCATTTCAAGAAGCTGCCCTTGTGTGAACCCATGTAGTGTTAAATTAAGCGAATCCCCTATCATTTCTTTTGTCCATTTTGGTTTTTCACGAGTATCAAAATCCAACAGGTTAAAATACTCTATGGCATTATGGTCATCACTGGTACCCGTGATAACTATATCATTTTTAGTATCATAATCTGCATAACTAGCATCCAGAGGTTGTGATTGAGGATTTTTCCCTAAAGGCTTCCTGATTGTTTTATCTTCTTTGCAAGATATCAAGATCAAGAAAATGGTAACTGCAAAAATGGCTGGATAATTATTTTTCATGTCAAGACACCATCAAACATTGCACCGAAAATAGAGCTGGTTTAAAATATGAATTAAATACCTTTAACTCCTCAAAAATAAAATTCAACATTGAAAACAATCAACTGGGGCATCCTAGGAACAGGAAAAATTGCCGGCAAATTTGCAACTGACCTGCATACCGTGGCAGGTTCTCAACTAGTGGCCGTGGGATCTCGTAGCCTGGAGAGCGCACAGGCTTTTGCCAAAGAAAACAATGCCTCAACGGCACATGCCTCATATGAGGCGCTGGCCAGGGACCCACAGGTTGATATCATCTACATCGCCACACCACACGTGCGCCATTGTGAAGATTCTATACTGTGCATGCAAAATGGAAAGCATGTGCTCTGTGAAAAGCCTTTTGCCATGAATGCGCAAGAGGTTGAAAAAATGCTTGCTTGCGCGAAAAAAAACAACGTATTTCTCATGGAGGCCCTATGGACACGCATGATGCCCTTTTTCCTGTTTATCGAAGAAGAAATCAAGAGTGGAAAATATGGCCATATCCAGACCCTGACCGCAGATTTTTGTTTTCCGGCGCCCTTTGACCCCGCCGGGAGGTTGTTTGATAAAAGCCTGGGCGGTGGCGCACTTCTGGATGTAGGTATCTACCCCGTGTTTTTTGCCCTTGCCCTCATGGGTGAGCCAGTGGAAATTTTGGCAAAAGCCAAAATAGGAAAAACCGGTGTGGATGAATTTACCGAGATGACCTTTATCTACCCCAATGGTGCAAAAGCTCACCTCAATGGCGGGATCACGCAGCAAACGCCCACCACGGCGACCATTATTCTAGACAAGGGCTTGATATATGTGCCCACACGCTTTCACCACAGTGACACGGTGACCACGGTGCATGATGGTGTTAAGCTCAATCATGATTTTAGCCACGGTGAGCGTGGTTATAACTATGAGATAGCGCATGCCGCCCAGACGGTACGTGAGAAAAAGACCGAAAGCAACCTGATGACACATGACCTCAGCCGGCTCATCATCAAGACGCTTGATAGAGTGCGCGCCATTATAGGCCTGCAGTACTGATACCAAAAATTTACCGGTCCAAATTCTTCATTTTCAAAATTTTTGTACTTTAGGAGTACTTTCCCCCTACGCTTTAATTTTAACCTGACCACCCATGACAGATTTAAAGAACGGGGTTCATCCCTTTTTTAAAAGGGTTGATAAGCATGCCATTGCATGGATGATTCTTTCCATGTTACTGCTCATCACAAAATCCAAATTTTATATTGACAGCTACATCAGTAGCCCACAGCATGGCCGCTTTGATCATTTTCTTGAGGTAAGCCAGATCATACAGAATAGTGGCAACCTCCTGTGGTACAGAATTTATTTTATACTTGATGCCCTATGGGCTTTTGAGCTGCTGGTGATCTTGGGTATATTGGCAAAGGATGAAAAGGGCAATAGCCTTATAGATTATAGAAATTCAAAAGTGCCCGCTGCACATTTCTTCAGGGGGTTTGCCATACTTGCATTTTCAATTGATATCATTGAAGGGGTATCTTATATCACATTTGATGACACCATCTTGTCCACCATGGCAAATCTTAAGATCCTTGCCTATGCCGTATGCTTTTGCTTCTTGCTTTACTGGCTTATCAAGACAGTTCTTATCCCTAAGCTCAAGCCCTTTTTTAGGTTTATCGTGACCTGTGGCTTTAGCCTGCTGTTTATAGGAGTGGTATATCTATTGGTTACCGTGATGCCCCAAGGGGGCACACTGGTCATCGACCTTTTTTACAAACCATGGAATATTCTGCTATTCTTTGTCCTGCTGGGATTCTTGTCACTCATCTTATCACATTATCCCATCTATATAGACATCTGGCTATATGGCGATAATGATTGTGTAGAGCTCAGGATGAAAGGTAAGCCCCGTCAGGATGGTAAGCCCAGGACGGCCGGCATAATTTATTATGACACAAAACCTACCAATGATCCTGGTAAGGTGTTCAACCAGGAGTTTCCTAAATCTGCCAGGCGGTGCCTGGGCATATTGATATTCATTGCCGTGTTCAAGATTTTCATAGACCTCATCCCCAGGTTTTATGAGATTCCATTTGATGTGGTCACCGTTACCATTTTTGCCCTCATTATTGCATTGTACATCTATTACAGAAAAGGCAAGATGTACGACCGCTGGAAAAAGGATATTAAATCCATGGATATGGACCTCAGGACAAAAACGGTAAAGGATATTATCGCCTACGTCAACTTCTTCCCAAAATTCTTTGCCTTTTCCTGCCTGCTCATCATCATGACCTTCCTGGTCTCCTTTATACTTAAATGGCACCTGGCCACCATGATCCTCTTACTGTGCTGCCTCTTGATCCAGGCCTATCTATATATCATATTCAAGATATGCCGCACCTATTTTAAATATGTCTATTACTCCAATGACCTTTATGCTTCAAACCCAGCGATGTTTGATAAAGAAACCCTTAAGGCATTCAAGGAATACTTTGGTGAAGACATAAAAAAATCAAGCTCGTGGATCCTGGACCGCTTTGCCCATCTTAGTGATAATGGTATTTATATAAGCTGGATGCGCTGGTTTGGTTTTCTTGTACTTGCACTGGTGCTCTTCATCAATTTCGTGGGGTTTGCAGAAGTTTTCAACCCATTGATAATCATATTATTATACATCATCTTTTTCTATTCGGTGGGGACAATTGTTTTTAAACATGTGCTCTACCACCACCGCCAGAAAAAGGGAAGGTTGTTCTTTAAATATTATGTGCCACTACTCGTGCTGATCATCGTGGGTTTGTTCACATGGTCTGCCAGTAGGCCCAATTACCTGCACCAGCTCTCAATGGTTGTACAAAAGCAGCCGCTGCTTGATTTCGCTGAAGCGAAAAACATATCCACACAGGGAGAAGACCCATGGAAGAAGAATTATTTTTTTGTGGGAAGCTACGGCGGTGGGCTCAAGGCAAATCTATGGAACCTCCTCCTCTTCAATGAACTCGAGATCGAGACCAAAAATGAATTCATGGACCGCACGCTGGTCATGAGCGGGGTTTCTGGAGGTGCCGTGGGAATAGGCAACTACGCCTCGCTGGTGTATGAACAGCAGGGCGACACCTCAAAGATCAAGGAGCGCATAATAAAAATAGGCGAGTCAAACGTGCTGAGCACGGAGCTTACCTATTTGCTGGGGTATGACTGGCTGCGGGAGTATTTGCCCTTTACATGTTTTCAGGGCAAGGATCGTAACAATGAGAGCATGAAGACCCATGCAAAAAATACCGGGATGGGAGACCGGTATAACACCATTGCGTTTTCTGATTACTGGCGGCAGATTCGCGACTTTAGAAAAGGAAAATTTCCGGCATTGATCATGAACCCCACCCGCGTGGGAGGAAGCCAGGGCGTGGCAACAACGGTAAGGTTTTCTGACAGCACCTTTGCGGGGGCTGACCGCATCACGGATTTTGAAGGGGAATATGCGGGCAAGACCTTGACGTATTTTGGCGCGGTATCCACCACCAACAGATTTCCATTCTTTAGCCCTACGGCAAAAATAGTCACTAAAGGAAGCTACCTTGATGGAGGATATTTTGAAAATTCAGGCCTTTTGAGCGCCCTGGAGGCGTATGACGCGCTAGACGAGGATAAGGATGGTGTCGTTGAAGACATCAACCCCATATTCATCAACATCATCAACAGCGAGGATTTTTATATCGCACAAAAGATCAGGGAGTGGAACGTAAAGGTAAAATCACTCAAGGAAACCGGAGAAATAGGTTCAATCCTGGGCACGGTTGCCTCCATTGATAAACTGCCCCGCTACGTGCAGGAAAAAATAAAGAGCCGTGGTTTTGTCTTTGAGCCCATCATGATGCCGCATAAAATAAGCTATGGCGAGGTGCGGGCGGTCATCAAGGGCGATATTGAAGACCCCATCGCGCTCATGTACAACATCAATGCCCACAACGATACCATTGACGCCGTCCTCCAGAGCTATAAAAAGTATGACAAGCAAAAATGGGGAGTCGTGGAGCCACCATTGGCAAGGCTTCTCAGCGAGCCGGCCGTATATTATCAAGAAGCCATGGTCAAGAACCACCCACAGGTGCGCAACGCCATAAAACGCATCAAGGACTACATGAACACCTCAACCCGGGTAAACATCAAGTTTCAGGACAGTTTGAAAAAAGCAGCTCCCAACCTCGCCGGCCACAGGTTGATAAGCAAGTACAAGAACACAAAGGCCGAGTAGATTTGGCAGAAGCCCGCATTTTGCACTTTAACTTTTGACAGTTGATTTTTGGAACAATATATGTTTAGCTAACGTGTTATATCTAACAATCAAAAATGCAACATGCAACATATTAAATATTTGGCCCTTGTTTTTTGTATGGGGGTTCTTTTTGCTTGTAGTAAAAATGAGGCTGCCCCAACCTCCCCAGGGCCAGAAACCGTTTATACGGATGCAAGTACACAGCTGGACGTGAGCTATGGCGACGATGCGCAGGAAGCATATGACATCTACCTCCCGGCCAACCGGTCAACCAGCAAGACAAAGGTTATCATACTGATTCACGGTGGCGCCTGGATTGAGGGCGATAAGGAGAACATGGCATACATCATCCCCACGATACGGCAACAATTGCCAGACCATGCCATCGTGAACATGAACTATGTACTGGCCTCCCCACCCTACACCCCTGCATTTCCCAATCAATTTGAAGACGTGCAGGCCGTCATAAAACAACTTACAGACCAAAGCACAGAACTGGGCATCAAGCCACAATTTGCCCTCATAGGCGCAAGTGCTGGCGCGCACCTCTCCTTGCAATATGACTATGTCTATGATGTGGATGACCAGGTAAAAATGGTGGCAAGCATCGTGGGCCCCACAAACCTTGCAGATGCCTTTTACAGCCAGAATCCTGACTTTGCCCTCGCACTCCCTTTTATGGTAAATGCCAATGCATATCCTGATGGCACTGACCTTGCACGGGCCGTAAGCCCCGCATATAACGTGAGCACCCAGAGTAGTCCCACCATCATGTTCTACGGCAACCAGGACCCGCTCGTGCCCGTGAGCAACCCTGTTTTTTTAAAGAACAAGCTCGATGCCGCCAGTGTAGAAAACAAATATACACTCTATGAAGGTGGACATGGTGACTGGAGCACTGAAGACCAGCTCGACATGCAGGCACAACTTTTTGCCTTTATCAAGGCACATCTAGCCATAGAATAACAATATCGCTTACGCGAAAAGAACTCAGCCGTACTTTCCATGATGAAAGCGCGGCTTTTTTATTTAACTTTAGCTGAGTAACCAACCATCAAAAATGCAATTACACCACAAAGGGCTTACCGTTACCATAGACAAGGGCGAACTTACAGGGTTTACAAGAGAAGGATATCAATTTATCCATCAAAAGGGCACCCCTGGCTGGGGAAGCAGTGATACTGAAATGTTTCCCATCATAGGTCCTACGGCAAAGGCCCATTTTAAGGTTAAGACCCCACGGGGAGAAGCCGTTATGGACCAGCATGGCCTGTACCGTGAACTGGAATATACCCTTGAAGAACATACGGATACCCTAGCCATATTTGTCAAACGGTACAAGGCAAATGATACGGTCAAGAACTCAAAATACCCTAAAAAATCAACCGAAGAATGGTTGCACTGGCCCTATGATTTTGAAGTCAAGAAAAGCTTTACACTGGAGCCGGACAGGTTAAAGGTCAACTTTGAAATAAATGCTGTAAAAGATATGCCCTTTATGCTGGGCTATCATCCGGCCTTTATGATTCATGGGGATGCAGCAACGGTAATCACAAATGAAGAAATCATCCCTTTAGGTAATGTAATGGCGGTGGGCGACCGCGCCTATCACGTACCAGGCTGTACCTCCATCACGCTGCGCGATAAGGAAGAAATAGAACTCACGACGCAAGGTTTTAGAGATTTTATGCTGTGGAGCCCCACGTCAAATATGATATGCATAGAACCCATTACATTTTATCCATATGCCGTTGCACAAACCCACCTAGATGAAGGCTTCCAGACCCTGCATTCAGGGCCAGGTACCTTCACCATAACCTTAAGACCACTTTAAAATCATGATCATGAAAAAAACAATATTCCTTCTTGCCCTTATTTGTTCGGTAAGTTCAGTTTTCGCGCAAAGCGGAAAAGTTTATGACGCACTAACGCTGCCCAGCAAAATCCTCAACATGGAGCGCAATTATGCCATTTACCTCCCGCCAGATTATGAGACATCCCAGCGCAGCTACCCCGTGCTGTACCTACTGCATGGGGCTGGAGATAATCATACGGGCTGGGTGCAGTTTGGCGAAGTGCTGCGCATCACTGACAATGCGATACACGATGGCACGGCGACCCCCATGATCATCGTGATGCCAGATGGTGATACGGGTGTGCGGGGCTACGCAAACACCATTGATGGCAAATGGAATTATGAAGATTTCTTTTTTGATGAATTCATGCCCTTTATTGAAAAAAAGTATAGGATCAAAAGCGAAAAAAGATACCGTGCCGTGGCCGGGCTGAGCATGGGCGGTGGTGGCACGTTGATGTATGCGCTGCACCAGCCAGACCTTTTTGCCTCGGCATGCCCGTTGAGTGCATGGGTGGGTTCATTGACCGTTGAGGACCTGGAGTCCAGGCTGGCACGTTCTCAGACCAAGTACAACAAAAGCGACCTGCAACCGTATTTTGAAAAATACAATGCCGTGGAGATGGTCAATAACATGGACCCAAAAAAGGTAGGGTCAGTACGGTGGTTTATAGATTGTGGCGACGATGATTTTCTCTATGAGGGCAATAGTATGTTGCACATGGCCATGCGAAAGAAAGAAATACCACATGAATACCGTGTACGCGATGGGGCGCATAACTGGACTTACTGGCGAGAATCACTCCCGGTGGTGCTTCAGTTTGTTTCAGATGGTTTTCATCAACATTAAACCGCAAGGAATCAAGGAAGGTTATTTGATTATCATGCCAAAGTAAATTTCACGGGCCTTGTCATAATCAAGCTTTTTGTTCAGGATTTCCCAGGCAGTATCTGCCAGCCGCGATACATACTTAAAAGCGAGCGGGCGGACCATATCTCCCGGCGAACTGAAGATCTTGACATTTTCAAGGGTGGCAGCGCGTCCCCTGGGGTCAACTATAAGCTCTACCATGATAAACGTGCGGGCGTCACCACCTGACGCCCCATCTTCTAGCTCATAGTTCCACCGGTCATCATCAGTGGCACCCACAAGCACTTTATTGTCTTCTATATCAAAATAATTTACAACCAGGTAACCTTCTTCCATAACCTTAAATAAATTTTTCAGTACGTATAAAGAAGGTCAATTTATCGCATTTATCTCAAAAAAGCACCAAGAATTAATCAATCACGATTTTTTTTGACGCCATGTTCCTGCCACCCGCATCAAGTATATTGAGCACATAGACACCTCTTGCAAAGCTTGCCACATCAACATCTACCTGCCTACCCTGCAAGTTGCTTAGCTTATACACTTCTTGCCCTAACAGGGTATTGATACGTATCCCATTAATGGTGTTGCTGCTTTCTACTTTTACCGTATGAGAAGATGGGTTGGGGTAAACCCTTAACTTGATGTTCTTATCTCCTACGTTGCCCACTGACAAACTTGAGTAACGCAATGCATCATGGGCATTGATACGTCCATAACCAAAATAACGATCAAACCCCGCAATGTCTTCGGCAGGGTCGCCCACTTGATCCTGGGCTGTTTCCCTGATGATGGTCCTTAACTCATCAGGTGTTCTTGAAGCATCCTGTGCCAGTAACAATGAGCAAACCCCCACAACAAGAGGTGCTGCCTGTGAGGTCCCGCCCCAGTAGGTGTTAAAACTGGTATCTGATTGATAATTGAGGCCAAAAATATAATTGCCGGGAGCCACAACATCAATGTGCTCGCCATAATTACTGCCGCTATTTGCATCCCAGAAAAAGGGTGCCGCCCTTTTATCATTAGGGTTTGTTGCGCCCACGGCAATACAGTTATCAAAGGCCGCGGGATAATACTTTGTATCACTATTTGTGTTCATCATACATGCCACCACGGTCACACCATTTTCATGGGCATAATCCACGGCAGCCTTAAAAGTCACCGAGTCACTAGAACCACCCAGCGACATATTGATAACCTTGGCACCATTATCAACCGCATAATAGATTGCCTCACTAAACTTAGAATAGTAGCCACTGTTATTGTTATCCAGCACTTTAAGTGACATAATCTTACAGTGCCAGTCAACGCCGGCATAGCCTACCCCATTATTACCATTTGCCGCTATAAGCCCAGCAATGTTTGTGCCGTGCCCCTGGTCATCGCTGGGGTCATTGTCAGCATTTACAAAATCCCACCCTTGTATATCATCTTCATAACCATTGCCATCCGTATCAGCAGCATTTACATTTTCTGCAGTATTAACCCAGATACGACCACTAAACTCAGGATGATCTAACTTCACGCCAGAATCTAGAATTGCCACAACAATAGATTCATCTCCCGTAGTGATATCCCATGCCAGCTCCATATCAATATCTGCATCTGCAATGGCAGGGGATTGTGCAAATGAACCATCATTGTACAACCCATATTGTCTAGGAAACAAAGGCTCATTAGGTATTGTCGCAACCGTGATGGATTCTCCACCGGCCTTGCCCACATAGTTGGGCTCAACATATTCAAAAAGCCCGGTAGCCATATATTCTTTAACGCGGGCCTCGATATCTTGCGCCTTGTCAAAGTCTATGATATAGGTATCCGCCTTTTTCTTGTTGCCGGTAAGCGCTATTTGCCCAACCTTGTTTTTTGTATTGAGCGCATCCAGGAATCTTTCTCCAAATTGCTGTTTTGTGATGGCTTCCTTAAGGTTAGCCCCGGTGCCTGCCTTAAATTTAAAGATGAGCTGGTTACTGGCATACTCTTGCGCTTGCGCGAAAGATATATACATGCATAGGCAGCATACTGTGGTGAGCAATCGTGTTTTCATGAGGTTGAAGGTTGAGTTTTAGGTGTCTGATTTTCAGTATCGAATATACTCAAAAATAGACAACTGCAACACGTGTTTAACTTTCGCCGAAAGGCAAAAAAAATATTTGAAAAAAAATGGTTTGACACCTCCCCTTCTCATGCTATGGCCGTTCCTTTTCAAGCGAAAGCCAAATACTTATTTGCTTGCAGTTTTTATTACCTCTTGTATCTGTGAGGGGAGTACTTGTTTTGCAATGATGGTCTTATCCTTGTCAAGCACATAGATTTGTGGAAAAGTAGTGATGTTATAGTCCTTGCCTATACTGTCTGCAATGGCCTCGCTTTGCGGGATGCCCATCTTCCAGTAATAGTTTCTTTCTTTTTTGACCAGGTTGAGTTTGTCCAGTTTTGTATTGAAGGCCACGGCCAGGATGGTTGCACTGGATGGTATCTGGCCTTTTGCGTCCTTGAACTGCTGGGCCGCGTTTTGACAATGTTCACAGTCTGGGTCCATCAAGAACAGCACGGTAAATGGTGATTGTACATCGTATAGCGAATATTCTTTGCCAGTGGACTCGATGATGTCAAAATTCTTTGCCTTCATGCCCACAAGGCTGCTTTGCAGCTGGTTTACATTTGTGGCAATCTTGTCCAGGTTTTCCTGGGCCACCCACGGTGCCTTGCCGGTAAGGTAATATTTTTTGGCTATGTGTACATAGACCGCATCATGGCCCATGGTCTTACTGTTAGCATATGTATTGAGAAGGCTTATCAAGTTGTATTTATATACCTCATCATTAGCTTTTGACTTGTCTAAAATATTGTCAACTGCCGCGTTGATGGAATCCACATTAGGATAGGTCAAAGATTGTAGATATGTATCAAGGGTACGTTGGTACATGGGTGACCGCAAGGCCCATTTTTTATCAAATGGTATGTGGTCCAGGTAGTGGTCGCGATAATAGTAAAATGCAGCTTCTTCTCCTTTTTGCTGGACATCTTCTGGCACTACGGGCTCTTTGCCCATTGCCGTCATCTTTACATAGAGGTTTTCAGGATGCTCCTTCATGATCCTATCCACAAAGTTGCTGTACTCCATGTTAAGGCTATCTATTAATGGAGAATCTTTACCATTGCCGGCATCTTGCCTGGCAGCTGACATTTTTTTTATGATCTGCATGCCCTCGTGCTTCAACTCATTGGAAAGTGAATTTTTAGCAGTCATGGTAAAGGGCAGGTCTTCCCTATTTGCGGTAATGTTCAATGCCTCACCATCATAGATGAATTCACCATATTCATTTTGAGGAAGAAAAATAGCCAGGTAAACGCCCTTTTGCAGACTATCGTTGCCGTAGGTACCTTCCCCGTTTTCATCCAGGTGGATAACATCGTTCTTACCGTCCTTGCCCAGCACATATTCTTTATTGCCATAATAATAGCCTATCATCAGGCTATCATTTGCCGCGCCCTCTATCTTAAAATGAAGTTCGCTGGATTCTTTTTTTTGCTCTGTTGCGCAGGAAAACATAAGTCCTGCAACTAGGAATATCGAGAGAAATCGAGACATTACAATAATGAAGTTATAATTAAAACGGGCAAATTAAGGAAATTTAAATGGGCAACTCCCTACCACTAACACAAACTTCTTATCATTTTAAGGAAAAATCAAATAATATAAGGTATCAAGGCCTTGGTTTGACTTTGATATTCCTTGTATTCATCACCAAAGGCATCCATAAGCACCATTTCTTCTTTTTTAAGTTTAAACCAAAAAGAAACAACCATGATGGCCACCGCCACAATCGCCTTATAATCTCCCACAATGATCATTGTACCAAAAAACATCAACAACAAACCGGTATAGATGGGATGTCTTACCACCTTATAAAATCCGGTTTTAATAAGTTCATGACCTTGTTTTTCCTGGACTGAAAGGCTCCAGTTTTTACCTAATGTAAACCTTGACCAGCAAGCTATAAAAGCACCCATTGCACATAAAACAATACCTGCAATCCCTACACTGTTTGTATGTTCAATAAATTGTTCACGCAGCGGGGAGTGTCCAAGCCATGCTCCGGGCCCCAGTAAAAAAACAGATAATAAAACCGGAAACCAATATTTTACAAACCGGAGCACAAAAGGTTCTTGATGGGCTACTTTCTTGGCCCGTAAACCAGAAATCAACCAATAGAAAAGAAGTATTGCCCAAATGACCAGGTGAATAAATAGAATAGTCTTGCTCATGAATTGACTTGAATTATTTTCTCACCACGCTTTATATCAATGTGTTTCTCTTGTAGAAGCCTTAAAAATACCCACCCCTGCAAGAGCAATGGTGTTATTTGCCTTATCAATATGTATACGCAGGGCAGTAGTTGTTACAGGTTCAAAGCGCAATATCCTTTTATAGCCTATGGTCGTTCCCGTTGCAATGGTCTCCCATCCAGAACCTCGCTGTACCTCCACATGAAATGCACTCACCCGCTGCCCATATTGCACGGGTTCTTGCAAGAGCAGGCGGTCAAAGGTCTGTGGAGCTTCCCAATTCATGGTAAGCGTGGCGGTAGTTACTGAATCATCCGTGGCCCAGTAGGTCTCCAGGTTCTCATCCTTAAGGTTTTCAACCTTGAATTTTTCAGCACCTGCACGTGTATTTGACGCAGTTGATTTGGCTGTAGCCAAAAGATTATCTGCAAAGGTATCATCAATAATCTGCTTAAATGCGGTTAACGACCGTACATCATCTTCATGAATCAATCCCCGGCGGTCTGGCGGAAGATTAATAAGTAAAATAGCATTGCGCCCCACCGATTTATAGTAGATATCCATGAGCTGTTGCGGCTGTTTTACTAAAGAATCCTCGGCTTTATGGTAGAACCAGCCCGGCCTGATGGATACATCGCACTGCCCCACGACCCAGTCTCTACCCTCTGGGTCACCGGTATTGAGATAATCAGTTTTAAAACTGCCCACCTGTAGACTATCTGTGGTAAGCATGCTCCAGAAGGTCTCGCCGGCAAAGCCATGTTCATTGCCTATCCAGTGAACATCAGGCCCCTTATCTGAAAAAATCTTGATATCCGGTTGGATTTTCTTGGCCATGGCCCACGTGGTTTCCCAATCATAATAGGTTTTTCGGTCAATTTTTCGAGATTCATTAGCGCCGCCATAATAGCCATCGCCACCATTTGCGCCATCAAACCATATCTCATTAATTTCGCCATAATTGGTCAATAATTCTTTGAGCTGGTTGCGATAATAAGTGATGTATTCTGGCTTGCCATAGTCTGGGCGATTGCGATCCCACGGCGAGAGGTATAGCCCTACTTTGAGCCCGTGTTTTCTACAGGCTTCAACAAACTCCCGTACAATGTCTCCCTTACCATCTTTATATGGACTGTTCTTGATGCTGTGCTCTGTATAAGCACTGGGCCAGAGGCAAAATCCGTCATGGTGCTTTGCCGTGAGGATAAGTTCTTTGAGGCCACCGGCCTTTGCGGTTTTTACCCATTGCTCCACATCCAGTTCTGTGGGGTTAAAGAGTTGCTCGCCCTCATCACCATAACCCCATTCTCTATCAGTAAAGGTGTTGATGGTAAAGTGGATAAACCCTATGGTTTCCAGTTGCTGGTATTGCAGTTGCCGTGCAGAAGGCACAACAGCGTTGGCAGCGATATCTGGTGGGGTCGTGTTTTTTTGGCTACAGCCAAAGAAAACAAAGCACAATATCAAACAGGCTTTTTTCATTTTAAGGAATAACTTTCCTCAAATATAGAAAATCAGGCCTCCACTTCTTCTACCTTCCTTTCCTCAATAAGCTGCATGATTTCTTCGGGAGAAAGGTATAGTTTTTTGATCCTGGCCTTGTAGAGCGGCGATATCTTGGCGTGATTGAGTATAAAATCCTTGGTCTTCAAGATATACTCGCCCATCCCGTGGGCAACGGCATACGTGTCTGCCGCACGTTCTACTTCTTGTATATGGCTCTTGCTGTAGAGGTACTTAAACCCAAAGGCGAGCATGCCCAGGTTAGTGCGCTCCATATAATCAATGACATGACCCAGTTCATGGCCCAGCCACCCTATGAGCACATCACTGGGCACATCGGTAATCTTAAAGGTCTCATCGTCAATTTTAACCTTCTTGCTTATCAAGATAATATATGCACGTTGTTTTTTGCTCTTAAAAAAACTGGCCCATCGGGGCTGTGCCTGCATGGTGGATTTCTTGATATCTTTTTTAAACTGAAAGGTTATGTGCGTATCCTTCAATTCAGGATAGTAGGACAAAGCAGTGAAGGTTTCCTTTTCAATGGATTTGGGAATAACCTTGTTCTTGAAATTCTTGGCATTCATGCATACCAAAGTATAAAACTATACCCCAAGCCACTGTTAAGATGCTTGTAAATTAAGTTAAGGTAGGTTAAGGCATAAAAAAAGCTAATTTTGCACCCCTGTTCCAGAGCAATGAGATTAAACGCATATACCCGCGAATTCAAGAAGAACTTTCACTTGGCATTTCCCATAATGCTGGGGCAGTTGGGCCATGTCATGGTAGCCCTGGCTGATAACATCATGGTGGGCCGCCTGGGCGCGGCACCGCTCGCTGCGGTATCGCTGGGCAACAGCCTGGTGTTTATAGCCATGTCGCTGGGCATCGGGTTTTCATTTGCCATAACCCCGCTCATTGCAGAAACCGATGGGGCAAAAAACGTCTCGCTGGGGCGCAATTATTTTCAGCACGGTATCATCATGTGCACCATTAACGGAATCTTCCTGTTTGTCGCACTGCTTCTTGCAAAACCCATACTTTATCATATGGACCAGCCGCCCGAGGTGGTTGAGCTTGCCATACCCTATATGGAGGTCATTGCATTTTCATTGGTTCCGTTGATGGTTTTTCAGGCATTTAAACAGTTTGCTGACGGACTCTCCAACACCCGCTTTGCCATGTATGCCACCATAGGGGCAAACGTGGTCAATGTACTTTTTAACTACCTCCTTATCTATGGGATATGGGTGTTCCCCAAAATGGGCCTTGTGGGAGCTGGTTATGGCACCTTGATCTCCCGTATCTTCATGGTGTTGCTACTGGTTTATATCCTCAGGCACCGCACAAAGTTCAAGCCCTATTTTGAATTTAAATATTTCAAGAACCTCAGGCTTGACGTCTTTAAAAGGCTTTTCTCGTTAGGCTTTCCCACGGCGATGCAGATGTTTTTTGAAGTGGCGTTGTTTACCTCCTGTATATTTCTATCAGGTATCTTGGGCACAAACGCCCAGGCAGCAAACCAGATTGCCATTAACCTGGCCTCCATGACATTCATGATCGCCACCGGTTTTGGGGTAACGGCAACCATAAGGATAGGCAATCAAAAGGGAATGCAGGATTATCCTAACCTGAGGAGGATTGCCTTCTCCCTCTTCCTGCAGGTTTTCTTGATCATGGTCGTATTTGCGGTTGGGTTTGTCCTACTCAAGGACTTTTTGCCCACTTTTTATATAGACAACAACGAGGTGGTCCTTATCGCATCCCAACTGTTGATCATTGCGGCAATCTTTCAGCTCAGCGATGGGCTACAGGTCGTGATTTTAGGCACATTGCGCGGGCTGCAGGATGTTACCGTCCCCATGGTGATTTGCTTTATCGCGTACTGGCTGGTGGGCTTTCCGGTGGCCTGGTATTTTGGCAAAGAAGAGGTCATGGGTAGTCAGGGCATTTGGCTGGGATTATTTGCGGGCTTGAGCACAGCGGCCCTGCTGCTGTTTATACGTTTCAACCAGCTTAGCAAAAAGCACATTGGTAACAATTTGGCTTGAGCCAAAAACCTACAAGCCCATTTTTCAGTTGCCGGTATTACCCCATGATCCCCGATGATTTTCATGCCCTTATCGATGATTGGACCACAAAAGTTTTTTTAGGTTATCAACATGCTTAAAGACCTCTACATCCGTTTAATATTCACCTGCTTTACGGTATATTTGTACTAAAACCAGCGCAATGCTCATTCCTTTTAAAGATTTGCCCGGCGACGCACGGGTATGGATATATCAAGCCAATAAAAAATTTGATGAACAAGAACAAGAACAGCTCAAGGCTGACCTTGAAATATTCCTTACCCAGTGGACCGCGCACGGCGCCAGCCTTCACGCCGGTCTAGAAATAAGGCACGACCGCTTTATCGTCATAGGCCTGGACCAGGCACAGGGTGCAGCCAGTGGTTGCAGTATAGATGCCCAGGTACGGTTTATACAACAGCTTGAAAAAAAGTTTGATGTGGAACTACTCGATAAAATGAACGTCACCTACATTCAAAATGACCGCGTGCATTATAAACCCCTCCTGGATTTCAAGAAGATGGCAAAAGATGGCGCCGTGGGCAAGAAAACCATAGTTTTCAACAACCTGGTCAATACAAAGGAAGAATTTGATGAGCATTGGCAAGTGCCTGCAATAGAAAGCTGGCATGCCCGTTTCTTTAAATAAAAAATATATGCAGAGGATTTTTGTGATGCTGGCCTTCCTTGCGGCCAGTACTAGTGTTTTCGCACAGGGTAAAAACCCATTGATGGTACGGGAACTTAGTGAACAGCAGGCTTGGGTCGACAGTGTTTACAACAGCATGACCCTTAAGGAAAAAATAGGGCAACTGTTCATGCCCATGGTCTTTAGCAATGCGGCAAAAACTGAAATAGACTACGTAAAAAGCCTGGTCAGGGACTATAAGATAGGCGGTATCATATACTCAAAGGGTGGACCCATCACCCAGGCAAAACTCAATAATACGTTACAGGCTTCCGCCAAAGTGCCCCTACTCATATCCATGGATGCCGAGTGGGGATTGAGCATGAGGCTGGACAGTACCTACGCCTTTCCGTGGAATATGACCCTGGGCGCCATCAAGGATGATGATATCGTCAGGGAAGTAGGCAAGAGAATAGGGGAGCATTGCAAGCGCCTGGGCGTGCACATGAACTTTGCCCCCGTGGTGGACATCAATATAAACCCGGATAATCCCATAATAGGCAACAGGAGTTTTGGGTCTGACAAGGTGAACGTGACCAACAAGGCCAAGGCCTTCCTGGAAGGCATGCAATCTGCCGGAATCTTAGGGAGCCTCAAGCATTTTCCCGGGCACGGAGATACTGACCAGGACTCGCACAAGACGTTGCCCACGATACCCTTTTCGCGCAAGCGTTTAAATGATATTGAGATGTACCCGTACAAACCACTTATTGATGCTGGCGTTGCCAGTGTGATGGTGGCCCACCTTGATGTCCCCGCGCTTGAAAGCCGGCCGGGATATCCCACGTCATTATCAAGCAAGGTGGTTACCGGTATCCTGCAGGACAGTTTAAAGTTTCAGGGCCTGATTTTTACAGATGCGCTCAATATGAAGGGCGCCTCAAACTTTAACGGTAGCGGCGAGGTAGACCTACAGGCATTCAAGGCCGGTAATGATATTTTGCTTATTAGCGAAAATATCCCTGCCGGGATAAGCAGGATTGAAAAGGCATATAATGACGGCGAGATTACTGAAAGCCGCCTTAGCAAGAGCGTAAGGAAAATACTTTTTGCAAAGTTCAAGGTAGGGCTCAACCACTATGAACCCGTCAACATCAAGAACCTGTATCAAGACCTCAACTCACCACAGGACGAGGTAGTGTACCGCAAGGCCATGAGCGCGGCAATCACGGTACTCAAAAACGATGGTGCCATCTTACCGGTCAAGGATCTTGACGATAAAAAGATTGCCTACGTGAAGATGGGGGATGATTCTGGCTCTGCATTTTATGAACAGATGAAAAAATATGCTGATGTTGACGAGGTCACGGCCAGTGGCTTTCAAGAACTGCGGGACAAGCTCAAGGATTACAACTATGTTATTTTTGGTTTTCACCGAAGCAATGATTCTCCCTGGAAGGCATATAAACTCACCGCCCGTGAGATAAACTGGATAGAGAGCATCGCCGCCGAAAGACCCGTGGTACTCGACCTTTTTGTAAGGCCCTATGCCCTGAAGGATTTTAACGAGACTTCAAATATCAAGGGCATCGTGATGTCTTATCAAAACAGTGAGATCGCACAGCAATTGAGCGCCCAGATGATCTTTGGTTCGCACGGTTCAACCGGAAAGCTCCCCGTAGCCATTGAACCAGACTTCCCCGTACACACAAGTTATGAGATAGGGACCTTGAGAAGATTGCAATATGGCATCCCCGAAGAGGTCAACATGGACAGCCAGAAGCTGAAAAAAATAGATTCACTGGTGCATGTGGGCATCAATAACGTGATGTTCCCCGGTGCACAGGTACTGGTCGCGCGCAATGGCAAGGTGATTTATGAGAAGGCCTTTGGCACACATACCTATACCAAGAAGGACAAGGTAGAACTTACAGATGTCTACGATGTTGCCTCCATGACAAAAATCCTGGCGACCCTCCCCCTGTTGATGGAACGATATGACCAGGAAAAATTGAGCCTCAACACAAAACTAGGTGACATACTACCGGTATTGCAGGGCTCTAACAAGGCAGGCATCACGATAAAGGAAGTATTGAGCCACTACGGGAGGCTCGTTCCCTGGATTCCGTTTTATGTGCCCACGCTTGAAGACGGCAAACCCTCAAAAAAATATTACCACACCCGCCCCGATGAGCAATTTGACATCCAGGTGGCTGATGCCATGTACATGCGCCATGACTATCAGGATACCATCATCAAGGTCATTGCAGACAGTGACCTATTGAGCCGGGCACAATATAAATATAGTGACCTGTCCTACTATCTTTTTAAAAAATACTTAGAGGACACGTCCGGTAAAGACCTTAACCAGCTCACACAAGAGGATTATTACACTAAGCTGGGTGCCTACCGCCTGGGATACCTCCCTCTTGACAGGTTCTCAAAAGAAGAAATTATCCCTACTGAGAATGACCAGTCGTTCAGGATGCAGCAAATACTGGGCTATGTCCATGATCAAGGTGCCGCAATGGAAGGTGGCATAGGGGGACATGCAGGTATTTTTGGCAATGTTGATGATATTGCAAAAGTGATGCAGATGTACCTGCAGAACGGGTACTATGGCGGGAAACGCTTTTTCTCGCAGAAGACCATGAGTGACTTTAATACCCGTTATTATGAAAGTAAAGGGGTAAGACGTGGCGTGGGCTTTGACAAGCAGCAACTTTCTGGTGGCGGGCCCACCTGCGGCTGTGTGTCCAGTGAAAGTTTTGGCCATAGTGGTTTTACCGGTACACTTACCTGGGCCGATCCTAAATCAGGTATTCTTTACATCTTTCTTTCCAACCGTGTCCATCCATTTGCCGATAACAGAAAATTGATAAGTTCTGGCCTGCGTACCGAAATACAGCAGGCGATACAGGATGCCATAATCATGTAAAAGGTTAAATATTGTCTTAATCTATGGCATGTACGTTTTTCATGCTGTATTTTTAGGGGATGAAAATTGCTATTGTTTGCTATCCTACATTTGGTGGTAGTGGCGTGGTCGCCACAGAACTGGGAATTGCCCTTGCAAAAAGGGGGCATGAAGTACATTTTATAACTTATAGGCAACCGGTAAGGCTTGATTTACTCATGGAAAGGGTTTTTTTTCATGAAGTAAACGTACCAGATTATCCATTGTTCCATTATCAACCGTATGAACTTGCCCTGAGCAGTAAACTGGTAAACATCATCAAGGCCTACCATATTGACCTACTGCATGTACACTATGCCATACCCCATGCCTATGCGGGTTACATGGCCAAGAAGATGCTGCAACAGGAAGGTATGAACATCCCCATGGTCACCACGTTGCACGGTACTGATATTACCCTGGTGGGAAATCATCCCTTTTACAAGCCCGCGGTCACCTTTAGCATAAACAAAAGTGATTATGTCACCTCTGTTTCTAAAAGCCTCAAGGAAGATACCCTGCGGCTCTTTACCATAAAAAGGGATATAAACGTTATCCCCAACTTTATTGAGCAGGGCAATATAAAAGAAGGATTTACTGATTGTCAACGAGACCTCATGGCACAGCCCCATGAGCGTATAATTACCCACATAAGCAACATGCGGGCCGTAAAATGCATACCAGATGTCATCAAGGTGTTTGCAAAGATTCAAGAAGAAATCCCAGCAAAATTAATCATGGTGGGCGAAGGCCCAGAGCGCGAACCGGGAGAAAACCTGTGCGATGAACTGGGAATAGGCAAAAAGGTGGTATGGCTGGGCAACAGCAACGAGATTGATAAGATACTATGTTTTTCAGACCTTTTCTTACTGCCGTCACGAGCCGAAAGTTTTGGCCTGGCCGCGCTTGAGGCGATGGCGCATGGCGTGCCGGTGGTCTCGTCAAATGCGGGCGGGCTGTCTGAAGTCAATGTAAATGGCATCTCGGGCTACCTTAGCGACATTGGCGATGTAGATACCATGGCAACAAATGCGTTGAGCATCCTCACCGAAGACAGTACACTTCAAAGGTTTAAAGAACAGGCCCGGGCCGAGGCCAAGAAATTTGATATTGATTACATCGTGCCCATGTATGAAGAAATCTATGAAAAGGCGCTGGGTAAAAGTCAGAAAAAAGCAAGGGCTTGATTGCCTATCGTTGATCAAGAGGATACGGCTTTCGCCGAAAGGCATAAAAAAACCATCTACAATTGCAGATGGTTTTCTTGTTTGAATATGTCTAACCCCTAGAACTGGTAACGTATGCCCAGCGCGATATCAAGGTCAACATCATCACTGTAATCATCAAAACCTATTTCTGGCCTAAAGTCCAGCGACAATATCAAGGGTATATCAAAATTATACTCGATACCTATATCACCTGCCACAAAAGCAAATAGTTCACTGTCATCCCCATCATAATGCGGGTGGTCATTATCAATATCATAAGACCCTAGACCACCACCGGCACCAGCGTACCAGTTGAAACCGCCATCAATGTTCCATACCCATTGATAAAGTGCGGCAAGGCGCACGGCATCATAATAACGTGAATCCCTCCATCCCAGGTCAAACTCGAGACGGTTGTTATTTGCACCCACGGCGCGTTGATAGGATATCTCGGCACCAAATCCATCACTGTCTCCCAGTCGTAGACCCAATGCGTTATCTGCAATCTCCTGTGCCTGAGTCGTCGCGACCCCGGCAAGAGCTAAAATAAATATGAAGGCTAATTTTTTCATGTTAGTTAAATTATTAGTTATGCGGCAAATTTATCACAGTGTCAATCTTGAAAAATATTCTTGTCAGCTAATCTTTTGTTAACCTTATTTAATTATCTGTTAAGTAAATACTCATAGTTTGTATTTTTGAGACATGCATGAAGACCTCAATCAATCCTTGCAATCATTAGCTGAAACCCTAGAGGGAGAACTATATTTTGATCAACTTTATAAGGCACTTTTTGCCACAGATGCTTCTGTTTACCGCATGCTTCCCACCGCGGTTGCATTTCCCAAAACGGTAGATGACATCAAGTTGCTTATCCTGTTTGCAAAAAAGAACAAAATTTCAATAATACCCCGTACCGCTGGGACCTCACTTGCCGGCCAGGTGGTGGGCAAGGGCATCGTGGTGGATGTTTCAAGGCATTTTAATGAGATTATATCCCTTGACCTAGAAGATCAGACGGTCACGGTGCAACCGGGCGTCATACGGGACGACCTCAACAGGTATCTTGAGAAGCACGGATTGTTTTTTGGCCCCAATACCTCAACCTCAAACCGTTGCATGATAGGCGGCATGGTGGGCAACAACTCCTCAGGCACCACCTCTATAAAATATGGCGTTACCCGTGATAAGGTGCTGCGCCTCAAGGCCGTCTTGAGCGACGCCCGTGAGGTTATCTTTGCCCCTGTTGACGAAGATACCTTTAAGGCAAAGCGCAAACTTAAGAACCTGGAGGGCAAGATCTATAAAAAGGTACATCAGATTCTTGAGGATGAAACCATCAGGAAAGAAATCCTTTCTAATTATCCCAAACCCACCATACATAGAAGAAACACCGGCTATGCACTGGATGTACTGTTGCGCAATAGTTTTTTTGGCTCCAGCCAAAACAAGAAAATCAACCTTTGTGACCTCCTTGCCGGTAGTGAGGGCACACTCGCCTTTACCACCGAGATAAAATTAAAGCTCGATACATTGCCCCCGGCAAACGGGGTAATGGTCGCAGCCCATTTTAATACCATAGAGCAATGCATGCAGGCGGTGGTACCCGTGATGAAACATGACCTATACTCCTGTGAAATGATGGACAAGGTCATCCTGGATTGCACCTTGAACAACCGTGAACATCAAAAGAACAGGTTCTTTATACAGGGCGACCCTAAAGCCATCCTGATGCTCGAGGTGCGGCATGAGGACAAGCAAACAGCCATTGCAAAGGCCGAAGCACTCATGAAGACCCTGCAGGATTCTGGGCTTTCTTATGCGTACCCGCCCCTTGAGGGCAACCAGATAAACATGGCGTTAGAGCTTAGAAAAGCCGGCCTGGGCCTGCTGGGCAATATCGTGGGCGACCGCAAGGCAGTTGCCTGCATCGAGGACACCGCCGTGTTGATTGATGACCTGGCACCGTACATCGCAGAATTTTCGGCACTTATGGCAAGGTATGGTCAAGATGCCGTCTATTATGCCCACGCTGGCGCTGGCGAAATACACTTAAGGCCACTGCTCAACCTGAAGAAAAAGGATGACGTGGCCATGTTCAGGAAGATCACTACAGATGTGGCACACCTTGTAAAAAAATACAACGGGAGCATGAGCGGTGAACATGGTGATGGCATCGTAAGGGCTGAATTTATCAAGGACATGCTGGGCAAGGTCAATTACAGGCAAATCAAGAAAATAAAAAAAGCCTTTGACCCTGACGGTATTTTCAACCCTGGAAAAATCGTTGCTCCTTACAAACTGGACCAAAACCTACGCTATACCCCGGCACGTCAAGAACCAGAAATCAAGACCCTGATGAATTTTGAAGATTCACAGGGCATCTTGAGGCTTGCTGAAAATTGCAACGGCACGGGCGAGTGCCGCAAACCGGCTGCAGCTGGCGGTACCATGTGCCCCAGTTACCGCGCCACAAGGGATGAAAAAGATTCTACCCGGGGCAGGGCAAACATGTTACGTGAGTTTCTCACTACCTCTGACCGCAAGAACCGTTTTGACCACAAAGAACTCAAGGAAGTATTTGACCTTTGCATAAGCTGTAAGGGATGCAGCAGTGAATGCCCCAGCAATGTTGATGTCGCCGCCCTCAAGGCAGAGTTTGAGTACCAGTATAAAAAGAACCACGGCAGCTCACTGCGCACGCGCGCCATGGCACATAACAACTTCCTTAATGGCAAGGCCGCGATAATGCCGGGCATCGTGAACGGCCTGTACAGGGGCAGGATGACGGGAAAGCTCCTCAAGAGGATACTGCACATCGCGCCACAACGGTCGCTGCCGCCGGTAGCCAAGAAAACCCTGACAAAAAAACTCAAAAAACTGCTTAAGGACAATCCCTTGCAACCCATAAAGACCGTGTACCTTTTTGTGGATGAGTTTACTGACCATCTTGATGTTAACATAGGCGTAGCAGCGGTCACGCTGTTGCAAAAACTCAATTATGCCATCAACGTCACCCCACATGCCGAGAGTGGGCGCTCCTTTATTTCAAAAGGGTTTTTAAAACAGGCCAGGAAGGTTGCCCGCAAGAACGTGGAGACATTCAAGGATTTGGTATCTGAGGACACGCCCTTGATAGGCATAGAACCCTCGGCGATATTGAGCTTTAGGGATGAGTACCCACGGCTGGTCGAGGATATGGCTTCCGCCAAAATACTTGCCAAGAATACCCTGCTCATCGATGAGTTCCTGGCAGGTGAAATAAAACTGGGCAACATCGGGCCTTCACAATTTACTTCTGCCGAAAGGCGTATAAAAATACATGGCCATTGCCACCAGAAAGCCCTGAGCAGCATTGAACATACCTTTGCACTGCTCAACCTGCCCACCAACTTTACACCCACGATCATCCCCTCAGGATGTTGTGGCATGGCAGGAAGCTTTGGCTATGAGCAGGAGCATTATGAGATAAGCATGAAGATAGGTGAGCAAACCTTGTTCCCTGCCGTGAGAAAGGCTGATAAGGATACCGTGATCATTGCCCCTGGAACCAGTTGCCGCCATCAAATCAAGGATGGCACAAACCGGCGCGCGCTGCACCCTGTGGAGGTCTTGCTAGAGGCTTTGGCCTAGTTTTTTTAGGGAGGAAAAAATTTTACTTTCCAATATGTTAATTCAATATTTTCAATTGAAATACAAATTATATTGGTCCCTAAAAACCAAAGCACTAAAAGAACCAGAAACACACATGATCCATCCACATACTGAACTTAAATTCATAAGCCCCGAGATAGGCTACGGGGTCGTCGCCACGCAATTGATCCCTGCGGGTACCATAACCTGGGCACTGGATAAACTGGACCGGGAGTTTACCCCCGCACAGTTCAAGGATCTGGAACCCATTTATCAAGATATACTGGATTTTTATACCTATCGCAACAATAAGGGCAATATGGTCCTATGCTGGGACCATGGGCGCTATGTAAATCACAGTTTTAATTCAAATTGCCTCTCCACGGCTTATGATTTTGAGATTGCCATACGCGATATCCATCCTGGGGAGCAACTAACTGATGATTATGGGTATCTCAATATTGAGCACCCTTTTAGGGGCATTAACGAGGGTACCAGGAGAAAGGTGGTCTATCCTGATGACCTCAAGAAGTATTATAGAATCTGGGACAAGAAGCTTGAAAAGGTGTTTGACCGCATCATTAAAGTTGACCAGCCTTTATCTCAACTCTTAACAGACAGTACCTGGGAGACGGTAAAGAACATCATTGATGGCAAAGAACTCATGGAGTCCATCTTGAGCAACTTTTATGACGGTGCCCCCGTCAAGGCCTCGTGTGTGTAACGGATGCCCGTTGATTGATAATCTGCATGAGGTCAGTAGCCGTTTGCATGGCATCAAGTTCATCCTTGCTGATAAAAACCTCCAGGTCGTTATGGCTTTGCGCCAAAATCACTGGATAATGGTATTTATGACCAAATTTTGACGCATACTGCTGTTCAAACTCATCCTTGTGCAGGAAGTCCATGTCAAGGTTACTTTCTTCCCGAAATTTTTTCCAGTCCTCGTGTTCTTTAAAAACCCCATGCGTGATGTCACAGAGGCTGCATGGGTAGGTTTTTGGGCTCAAGATCTTGTGTGCGATATCCATGACCAGGTTTTTGAAACCAGAATCTGCATTATAGATGAATATCAACTTTTGGGGAGGTAGGGTCTGCATTGTACTTTATGATTATACTGTGCAAGGATAAGGATAATCTCCAAGTAAACCGGAAAATATTTATTTTCCAAAATCTTCAATGACCGCCCGTATGGGCCATTCATCTGCCTTGATTTTCAACACCCCATCCTTCCATACACAAAACCAGGATTGGTCTCCGTCCTTTTCAGGTTCCCAGTCCTTGTTCCACACGATATCCAGGGTGTGCCCCCCAACCACCAAATCTCCCAAATAAAAGAAATCCCAGGCATCTTGTGGCAAGAGGGGTTCAATGGTCAGCGTGCCATCCATCTTGGGCTTTACCCCTATTAAATCTGAAATGATGATATCTGGAAAAGTGGAGTGAAAATAATCTTTTACCCCGCCAAACTCCTTGCCATCACTGGGAATATACCACTCGCCTATGTTTTTTTCGCCCGTGCCGTGCATGGCCGCAAGCTTGACCACATAATCCATCAACAACTGCTTGTCACTGCTGGTGACCTCCTTTTTGTAATCCCTTAAATAGTTAGCATAGGCCTTGTACACCACCGAGTTTTGAAATGGCCACCCACGACCGTTCCAGGCATAGGCCTGCTCGTTGTAATAGGGATGCTGCCGCTCTGCCGTGGTCATTCCCATGGTGTTATAAAACCCTTTTTCTGAACCAAAAAGCTTCCAGGCCACATCGTATTTCTCATGGTTTTCCTGCGGTATCATATCAAAATACCAGGGCGTGTACCCTACTGATTCCCGCACCTGGGCCTCAAAATCCCTGACACCATACACATTGTCCCCCGCTGTAAACGTCATAAAAAACTTTGCCTTGTCATCCCACAAAACATCGAGCGTCTTCTCCTGCACGCTATGAGCCCGCTGGTCGTATTTTTCGCTTAAAGCGAAATCGCCTACTTTACCATACATGTCAGCAAGTGATTTTAAGTTTCCGTAGGCATAACCATTGACCGAGGGCCGCACGAGGTAAAACCAGGGATAGCCACCATTAAAGGCTTCAGGGTACTTTTTTGCAGCAGCAGAATTTGCCACCTTGCCGGTAGTGCCCCAGCCCAGGTAATTGTCGCGCCAGTTGTCTTTAGTATAGATGGAGAAGGGGCCATCGCTGGCAATCAACCCCTCGACTGCCGAAAGGCTGAACTCCATCCCGTCATAGAGGTCCATGATCTTGTACATCCCGTTTGTTCTTGAACCTGGGTTGTGCACCGTAAAAAGGCTGTCCCACACCTGCTGGTGTTTTTCCATGGCGGGCAGCATCCCCTTCATCCATGCATCATCTGGGTGCACCTTGAGGAATGCCTCTACCCCATTGATCAACCAACTGGAAAAATGATGGCTCTCTGGCCGGGACAAGTTTGTGAGAAAGCTTCCATTTTCACGCTGTTGCAATGTGGCGCCACTACCTTTTAAGAAATAGGTGGCATATGATTTTAAATATTGGGGATCTTTGACCCAGCGGGCATCATAAAACTGCTGGCCCAGCGGGCAGGTAATGGCACCGCTCCTGGAAGCATGGTTGGGGGTGCCATAAAACTCTGTATAGACCCAATAGTTTTTATTATCTTCAGGATCGTGATAATCCCGCAAGTGCTTGAGCATCATCCAGAAACGGTAATTGAAGACCTCGTTCATGGTGCTGTCAGTACAAATAAAAAGCGGGGTGTTCTTGACTAAAAATGCCTCGTTGTTACCGGGGTTAAAAGGACCGTCAGAGGCCGGGCGGTCTGTATAGGCATTAAAAGTCTTTATGTCTTTGGTCAGGTTTGCTTTCGCGGAAGCTTTAAAATCCTGTAAAACGGTGTCAAAATCTGGTTCTTGGGCACAGCTTGAACATAAACCCAGGAACAGGAAAAAAATCATCCTGCCAACTGTAGAAAATCTTGTCATGTGGTTCTCCATTCTCAATTTGACCGACCAAGATAATAAATGTATGACATACACTTGTTTTTTGGCCCTAGCCAAATGAAATTTTATATGAAATACCCATCGTCAAGCCCCTGCTTGACCACAGCATAAGAAAATCAATCACAGTCCAGCTTTTTAAGTAGTTTTTTTGAGCCTTCTGTAAGGTTGATGAAAGCATTTTTTACATTGTCCTTATACCTTTTTTTCATGGCAGTATCGTCCATGACCGGTTTTATCGCATCCCTGTAAAGCACGCGGGGATCAAGGTGGGGTCCATCATTTTCCAGTTCCATGATATAGGGCAAGGTGCTCAACCCCTCAGGAAGGGCAGCCAAGTCCAGGGTGTATTGAAACTCAAGTTGAGAAACCGAAAGTCTTGCAGCCTGCTCCTCAATTTTTGCATAGCGTTCATCAAAAAGCGTGTTGAATTCTTCAACAAATTCAGGACCATTGATGTTATAGCCCTCAATGAGCGTCTTGATGGCATGGCAATTAAAGTTGGCTTCTTGTACGGTGCCGTCCTCAAGTGCCTTTAAGGCTTCGTGTATGGGGACAAGACTTGTTGCAAAATCAGTGTAAGCCAGTTCATAGATTTTGTTCAGCGCACTCAATTCTTTGTGAATCTCAAGAAATTGTGTGGCTTGTTGCGGGGTTTCAAAGGGAATTTCCCCTCCTGTTGTCCTGCATACTGTATATGCCAGGCAGAACTCTTTCAGGGCCTCATCAATGCGCGACCGGGATTTAGTCACCACGTTTACCAAGCTCGCCTTATAGTCAGCATCTTCATAATTTTGAGGATTGAAGGCGTTGATCTCAGCAGTCATGTTTTTATTTAAAACACACAATTTTTTGATGGTGGGCAGTAACTTATCATCCACAAGTTCATCGCAATCGTACATTTTATCATATACCTCCAGGAGCAGGCGCTGCTCTTCTTCTTCAAGCCCTTGCAAGGTTTGCAAAAGCTCATCAGCACCTTCAGAGAGTTGCGCATGGGCATATCGCGGTACGGTAATAAGCACCAAAAGGACCATACATTTTATGCCCACAGCAAAAAAACTCATACACTCAAGAATAAGATATAAAGCTAAATGAATGTTTTAGATTTTGCCTCTCCACAAGTAAGTTATTTGAAGAATTGCGTGATTTTGGTCAATCCCTATAGGACAATTGAAAAATAATAATTTACTTTGTATATCAAAGTACTTTTAAAAAAATATTCAGCATGGATATACAAACAACATTGGCACATCTCTCAAAAAGAAAGGTCATTATCAGGATGCTTATAGGCTATTGCATAGGCCTGGGCATAATATCTCTTTTTGTGTTTTCAGTAAACAAACCCAATCCTGGGTGGGGCGCATACTGGCAGCTGCGCCCATTGATCATCACACCCCTTGCAACTGCTTGTGGCGCGCTCTCCTACTTTTTGGTTGATTTTGTCAGCCCTAAAAAACCCTGGGCAACAATCTCCTGCTACGTGCTAAGTACACTTGTATTTGTGATTTCGCTATGGCTGGGCATCGTGCTGGGCCTGGATGGCACGTTATGGAACTAGGTTATACCCAAAGGGATTCTTTGGCTTTAAGCCAAAAAAAATTAAGCACATTTTTAAAACTAAAGGAAAAAACATATACCGTTTTTTAAATGAAAGATGTAAAAGAATATATCGCAAAATTTCCCAAGGATGTCGCTCAAATCCTCAATACAATCAGGACCATCATATTAGATGCAGCTCCAGGTGCGGTCGAGGGTATATCTTATGGCATGCCTGCTTACAAGCTCAACGGTAGACCGCTGGTCTATTATGCTGGGTACAAAAACCACATCGGCCTCTATGCTACTCCCTCGGGCCATGAGGCATTTGCAAGTAGGCTTTCACAGTATAAACAGGGGAAGGGGTCAGTGCAATTTCATCTTAACGAGCCCATGCCGTATGCACTTATTGAAGAAATTGTAAAATTCAGGGTTGAAGAAAATATGTTCAAAAAATAAACCCCGCCCTTGCGGGGTTTACCCTATCATTATTTAACGTTCATAAAACGCGGGAGGTTCTATGCCCAGTGACCTTAAATAGACATAGCCCTGAGCGCGGTGATGGATTTCATTATCAATAAAATAAAGTATGGAACAATAATTCTTGTTTTCATACATCCCAAAAAGATTAAAAACTTCCTGAAAGCGCTCTTCGGTAATCTCTTGAAAATATTCATTTACCTCACCGGTCGCGATATCCCATAACTTGAGCAATTGAGCCTTGGTGGTCACATCCTTGAAATCTTCATCGAGGGGCTTGCTATCACCACTCACGATTTCCTTAAGGCCAGGTCCAGCGATGCCCAGCAGTTCCATGACCATTTTTGCAAAAGGCCGCATCCCGCCTATAGCATGGTTAAAGAGTGCCTCTTCTGGAAATGCGGCAATCGTTCTCCTGGTGAGCATCCTGTGGCCTTGCCAGTGCTCTAAGAATTCCTGTACATTCATAAAAGTGGCCAGTTTTGTGTTGTTCAATGTGGTTTCCATGATTTTTGATTTTTAATTGTTCACACAAATTTCAAGGGGGTGGGTGACAACTGTCTGTCAGCAGTAAAAAAATAAATTTTAATTTTTTTGGCTCAAGCCAAAAAACATAAACCCAACAACCATAAAAAGCCCCAATCACATGTGCCATTATGCACTTTCCATCTTATATTGTAGGGAGAAAAACGACCCATGAGCACGGAGACCGTTAAACGTTTTGACCGCATAGTAGCCCTCCTGGTGCAATTGCAATCCAAGCGTATCGTGAAGGCACAAGAGCTGGCAGACCGCTTTGAGGTAAGCCTGCGCACCATTTATCGCGACGTGCGTACACTGGAGGCCTGTGGTGTGCCCATCGTGAGCGAGGCCGGTGTGGGCTATTCCATTATGGAAGGATACCGCCTGCCGCCCGTTATGTTCACAAAAGAAGAGGCCAGTAGCTTTGTGGCCGCCGAAAAGTTCATGCGGCAGTTTCTGGACAAGACCCTGGGCGATTATCACGAGTCTGCCATGTACAAGATAAAGTCAGTGCTGCGCGGTAATGAAAAGGACTGGATCAATGCCCTGGAATCCCACATCACCGTTGCCCCAACAGACGACCTCTTCAACTCAGCCCTGCCGGATGCCCTGGAAATCCTCTTTGAGAGCATCGCCGAAAAGAAACAGGTCTTCCTTAAATATCAGTCACTGGAGAGCGAGACCCCATCAGAACGTCACATTGAGCCCGTGGGCCTGTTTCATGAAAACGGATTCTGGTACTTCATGGCCTATTGCCACAAGCGCAGGGCATACAGGCAGTTCAGGACAGATAGGATGCTGGGCATTGCACGCACCCTGCAACATTTTACACGCGAACACGCCAGCCTGGACACGTATAGAACTTCTTGGGACGCAGATGAGATGATGACCATAAAAATACGTGTAGATAAAAAGGTGGCGCGCTTCATGCAAAGCAGTAGAAAACAGTATGGGTTTGTCCATGAAACCGTTTTAAAGGATGCCGTTGAGATGACCTTTTCCACCTGCGATTTTCATCAAGGGTTTCCACGATGGTACCTCTCATTTTCAGATTATTGCACAATTTTACAACCACAAAGCGTCAAGGACCGCGTACAGCAAATCATGAAGGAAGGCCTGGAGCGCCTGCGATAAAACAGCCCGCTGTCACAGCACAAACAACCCATCCACTAAATCCTACAGTTCACTCCTTCCCTGTTTTTTTCAACTGGCATTGCACGCATCTTTACACCATAATCAATTCCGGTCATGGAAAATTTCACGAAAATCTTTATCATAAGCCACGCCAGCGTGGGCGGCATTGCCCTTGTTGCCGGCGCCATCGCAATCCTTGCAAAAAAAGGAAACAACCTCCATAAAAAAGCAGGCCGTATATTTTATTACACCATGCTGGCCTCAGCTCTTTCTGCACTCGTTATCTGTTTATTACCGGGCCATGAGAGCGCGTTTTTATTTGCCATCGGGGTATTCAGTTCTTACTTTATCATAAGTGGCTACCGCAGTCTTGCCTTTCGGCGAAAGCCAGTTATCAACATCAAGGACCGCCTATTGGCCTATGGCATTTTGACCACGGGCCTTGTCATGGTGCTGTACCCATTGATCCTGGAAGGACAACTCAACATCATCCTGACGGTATTTGGCATTGTGGGGATTGCCTTTGGGGTACGTGATGTACAATTGCTGCACAAGCCCGATGTGCTCAAGAAAGCCTGGCTCAAGCTTCACCTGGGCAAGATGATGGGCGGGTATAACGCTGCTGTTTCGGCTTTTTTTGTGGTCAATCAAATCCTGCCCGGGGTGTGGAACTGGTTTGTGCCCAGCATCGTGGGCGGGGTGTACATCTCTTACTGGATCACCAAGCTCAACCTGGCGCAGCGCAAGGTCAAGCGCATGGCATCAAGGTCCTAGCAGCGACAATGGATTTTTTTATTTGGCTATAGCCAAAAGATTATTTACCCAGCAAACTCTCATTGAATAGTTTAAGGATCCTGCTATATTCATCCGTCCAGCTGCTAGGCTCAACAAAGCCATGGTCTTCCACGGGAAAAACGGCCATCTCCCAATTCTTTTTGCCCAGTTCTATAAGGCGTTGTGCCAGCCTTACCACATCTTGAAAATGCACGTTTGTATCTACCATGCCGTGCGCAATGAGCAGGTCTCCTTTTAAGCCTTCAGCAAAATATATGGGTGAGGAGCGCTCATAGGCTATAGGGTCATTGTAGGGTTCATTCAAGATATTAGCAGTATAGCCGTGATTGTAGTGTGCCCAGTCAGTCACTGAGCGCAATGCCCCGCCAGCCTTAAAGGTACTGGGTGCATTAAACATGGCCATGAGCGTGATAAAACCTCCATAACTACCTCCATAAAGCCCTACTTTTTCTGGGTCTATATCATAGTTCTCGATAAGGTATTTTACCCCATCCACCTGGTCGCTCAAATCCTTGCCGCCCATGTGACGATAGATGGCCGTGCGCCAGTCGCGGCCATAGCCCGCACTCCCTCGATAATCAATATCAATCACGGTGTAGCCCAAATCTGTCAACATATTGTTGAACATATATTCCCTAAAATAGCTGCTCCACCATTTGTGCACGTTTTGCAGGTACCCGGCCCCATGTACAAAAACCACGGCGGCATTGTTTTTTGCAGCATCGTCTGGCACATACAGTCTTGCGGGCACCATGGCGCCGTCACCTGCCCTAAAATGGATGAGCTCCGGCTCGCGCCAGTCATATGCCCTAAATGCTTCAGACTGTCCGTGGGTGATTTGGGTAGCTTTTGCGGAAGCGCTTGTTTTCTTTAAGTACAGTTCCCACGGTTTGTTGCTGTATGAATACAGGATGGCCATATATTTCTCATCTGGAGATAGGCTCACATCGTTATTGCCCACCATTGTGGTAAGTTTTATCATCTTGCCACCGGTTGCCGGCATCTTGTAAAAATGGCGCTCGCCAGGACCTTCTTGAGAAGTGGTCAAGAACCATGATTTTTTATCCTTGGACAGGAACGGGTCAAAGACCTCATAGTCGCCTGGGGTCAAATCTGTCTTTTTACCGGTAGCCACATCCAGGAGGTAAAGGTGTGAGTAACCGCTGGTCTCACTTTGAAAATAGATGGTACTGTTGTCCAACCAGCCCAGCGTACCACCACCAAAGGACCACCCGATACCGGGACCGGCAATCCAGGCTTCATCCCGCTGACGGTCGAGGCTTTTTAAGCTGCCATCAGTGAGGTCCATCAGGGCAATCCAGCGGTCCTTATTGTCCTTGGAGCGTACATTGACAATGGCCTTATCGCCTTTGGGTGAAAAGTCTGCCGATGAAAGTATCACCTCACGCTCTACTTTTTCCCATGTTTTATCAGGATAGTCCTTGACATAGTCTGGCAGGTCCTTGATTCCTGGGAGCATGTCAGTCTTTACCATATATGCGGTGTCCTTCTTAATATCATAAATGGCAAGTTCCACCTGGGTATTGTCATCCCCAACCTTGCTGCGGGCACGCAGCTCCCGGGTATATCCTGACGCATCCACATAATTGGGAACCTCGGTCGAGGTGCCGCGCTCGCGCGTAACAAGATTAAAGGTGACATAATCTTGCGTTGCTGAAATCCTGAAGTTGTTGATGCTTTTCTCGCCTTTGTAAAACTTATAAGGTTCTTTATCGCTCATTGCGCTACGGTATTTTTGCGCAAGCGAATCATCTTTTTCCCGCTCGCGTACTACCTGTAAGAGCTGTAGGTTCTCGCTTTTTAACCAAGAATCCTTTGTTGAAGTTTTTTCGGGCTTTTCCACTTTTGCCTCACCCGCTACAATATTTGTAAGTTTATGGATTGCCCCATCGTCTATATCAAGAACGTATGCATTATCTTCAAATGAAAAACCTACTTTATCTTTTCCCATAAATGCCGCATCCCCTATCCTGCTGCCCAAATTGAGTATTTCCTGGCTTTCATCTTTCTTGATGTCATAAACCATCAGGGCATCCCCATCAGTATATAAAAGCTGTGTTCCATCAGCATTATAATCCCCATACGTGGGTGGCATTGCCTTTTTTTCGGCAATGGTGACTTTTTCAATTTTTTGTAGGTCATCCATGTTAACCTTGTACAGGGAATCTGAGGGACTGCCATCAAGATTGTACTGAAAGTAGATTTTCTCGCCCTGAGCGCCCCATTGTACCCGTGAGGGAAATGTACCCATCCACTGGGGGTCTTGCATGATTTTTTCAACGGTAAGGGGGCTTTGTTGTGCATTTGCTTCCGCGAAAACAAACCATAGCAATACGATAAGTGCGGCGTTGTAGAGTTTAGTCATAATGGGTTTTGGTTAATGCACCCTAAAGCTAAGGCAAACTTTGCTAAATCACAGAAAAAATACACGCCGCGGATGTATCTTTATGCTTAAAAACACCTTGTATGCATTGTGTATTGATTTATAAAACCGTAGCGGATTATATCGAGAAAAGAGCGGATTTTAGGGAAGTTCATTTGGCGCATGCCAAAAAAGCACAAGAAGATGGCTATCTTATCCTAGGGGGTGCCTATGCTGAACCTGCAGATGGTGCCCTGCTCATCTTTAAGGGGGAAGATGCCGTGGAATATGCCCGGGATTTTGCCATAAATGACCCGTATGTGACCAATGGATTGATCACTGCATGGCAAGTGCGGCAATGGAGTGTGGTGATAGGCACTAAAATGGATTAAAGCACCACTCCCTCCAGCTTCTGATCCTTGTCTGGTAGGTTTGAGTCACCGTACATCTCCTTGAGGTTTTCTTCTATGGTAAGGCTTATCGCGGTAAGCGGCACATCGCCTATGCGGTTTTCAAATGGGTCTTCTGTCCTTTCTCCCACAAAATCAAGCGCCAGGAACACAAAATTAATCACCACAGACAACGGGATGTTGATCCACCCCAGGTCTTCTATAAAGGCAAAGGGCAATAACGTACCGTGGATGAAGACAAAAACCCTTGAAAAAAAACTATACGCCCTGGGAAGCGGGGTGTTCTTGATGCGCTCACTCATCCCCTGGTGGTTGTTGAACTCGGCGAGGGTCTCACTGAGCTGTACGTACCTAAAGTCAGAAATATATCCCTTTTTATACGCGGCCAGCAAATCCTCACCCTGTATCTTGTTCAGGTAGTTGGGCGGGTTTTTCTTGGAGAGGACCTCCTCGTATTCTTCTGCCGAAACAAACTCCCTGATATCTTCATAGCCGTTTCTGCCTTCGACCAGCTCTTTCTCACGGGGACCGTTGTAATCATTATGCTTGCGCAAAAAGACCCGCAGTGCGTGCACAAAGGCAATATGGCGGTAGATTAACCTACGTTGCACGGTCATGACCTGGGCAGAGTCTGACACATCGCCGGGAATGATGAGCGTCAA
>PALD01000047.1 GCA_002710685.1 Cytophagaceae bacterium
TGTACCCATTACAAAAAGGAAAGGCTTCACATTTCTGTGAAGCCTTGTCATTGCTAGTAGCGGGAACTGGACTCGAACCAGTGACCTTCGGGTTATGAGCTTAGAGGTAAGATATACAGATATTCAACAAAATACTACAAACACTATGATTATCAATATTTTAATTTTTTATATTATTAAACAAAGGTATTTAAAATCAAATTATTCTGTACCTATTCTGTACCCCTTTTTTAATTTTTAATTATCTTTATACCCTACAAGTAAAGATAATGTTATGGCTAGTATCAAGATTGTTCGTCGTAAAAATAAAGAAAGGAAAGATGGTACTGCTCCACTCGCTTTAAGAATTAGTGAAAATTATAAAACCAACTACAAATTTTTGGGGCAATATGTTTTAGAGAAAGATTGGGACAAATTTGCAGGGAGGATAAAAAGAACACACCCCAATTCTAAAAAAATAAATAATTTCTTGCTAAAAAAACTAATCGAGGCAAACGATATTTATTTTGATTCCAAAAAGGAACTTACTACAAAGCAGGTCAAGCAAAAACTAAAAGGTGCTGACGGTTCAAAGTCCTTCTTTACAGTAGCCTCAGACAGGATCGAAAGTAAATATGAAAAAAGCATCTTTTCTGTGGCAAAATCTGAGTTATCCATCCTATATAATTTAGAAGAATTCTTAAATCTGAATACAACTCAAACTAAAACGGAAATCATTTTCGGAATTATGAAACGTCGCAAAGAGCGAGTGAGTAAAGGAAGAAAAGGAGAGCATTTATTTATGGATTCAGTAAAGCACTTCAAGAAAAACAACTCACTGAAATTTCAAGATATTTCTGAATCATTTTTGGATAAGTATAAGGATTTTTGCACCGTTTATCTTGAGCAAAAAACCCGTACAGTCACTAATCAACTTATATTTATTCGCACCCTTTTTAATAAAGCTATTAAAGAAGGTGTAGTAGATGCTAAATATTATCCATTTGGTGGCGAGAAAGAAAAAATACGAATTGGTTCAGGACACAAAATCGGCCTAACTGCAGATGAAGTTGAGCGACTCGAAATAATAAATTTAGAGCCTGACACATCTATCTGGCATACAAAAAATGTATGGCTGGTAGCCTTCTATTTTGCTGGAGTGAGAATATCTGACGCTGTGGAGCTAAGATGGTCAGAATTTATAGATGATAGGCTTATTTATACAATGGATAAGAATGAAAAGCCCGTCAGCTTAAAAGTTCCTGATAAGGCAACTAAAATCTTAGAACTATACAAAAAGTACAGAGACGAAAATAATGGGTATGTATTCCCTTTCTTGAAAGACGTTAACCCCACTAACGAAGAAGAAATTTTCAAAAAAAAACGTAACGCAACAAAACTATTCAATAAATATTTAAAAAAACTTGCTGCATTGTGCAACATAGACAAAAATCTATCTAACCACATAGCTCGTCATACCTTCGGGAATATCGCAGGAGATAAAATAAATCCACTAATGCTCCAAAAATTGTATCGTCATAGTGATTTGAAAACAACGCTTAACTACCAAGCCAATTTTATTCACAGGGATGCAGATGAAGCCTTGGATAGTGTAGTTAATTTCTAATTAAATTATTAATATGACTTCAATATGATTCTTAGTATTAAATGACAAGACCTTCAACAAAAGCGATTGAGCGAAGCCAAATTGAAAGATTTATCTCAAATAAAGATCACGGAATCTATTTTACAAGTTTAAGTGAAAATGAAACTCCTGACTTTATTGCCAAGACTTTGGAAAAGAAAATCGCAATCGAACATACCAGATACATAGATGGAGAGCACAAGAAAATAGAGCATTACAGGCAACAAATTATAGATGGTGCACGTAAACGATTTGAAGACGAGATAGGCGTAAATATACAAGTCTCATTTAGTTACTCCAGAAATCCTATGGACAAAGAGTATTCAAAACAATATTATGTTGATCTGCTATTCGATATGGTCAATAAAATCTATCAAGCAAACAAAACACGAAATTTTCGGGTTTCCACTGCTAGAATGAAAATAGAAAATAAGTACATTGATAGTTTAACGGTTCAATCTGATACAACTTGGAGCAATTGGCAATCTTCTGGTGCTTTCTTTGTTAAGCCAGCAGACTATGAACAAGTACAGAAACATATTGACAAGAAGTCAGATTTAGTTCCCACCTATCCCATTGACATTGATGAAAAATGGCTCGTTATCATCGCTGGCATAGGTAATAGATCATCTGGATTTCGATTCGACTTATTGGATGGCTCTATTCTTTCGCGAAAGCGATTTGACCGAGTATTCTTTTTTGATAATCGTTCAGAAGAAATTGTTGAGCTTAAATAACTGTTTTTTAGCTACTTTTTTGGGGATTAATAATTGTATTTCATTTCGTCACCACAAAAAATTCAAGTTTCTATATTGTAAATTATTGTATTGTTGAATGGCCAATAGTTTTATAGACCCTAAGTAAATCCAAACTTGGGTAGACTTTATTCTTTGTAATTGTAGCTTAAAAATAATTTTTGGGTATTGAGCATATTTCAAATGGAGCAATCAGATGGAATAGAAGTTTTATCTTTCAGTTTGAATCAATTTAGGTATATCATTTTCCTTAATCATTTTTGCTATAACCCAACCTGTCCAGTCCAAGTCAGATCTTTGATTGTGAGAGACAAATAAAGTTTGGAAATGAGCTTTTGAACTTTGTAAATATTCAAGATAAGGACTTAAAGAACCATCACTAAAGCTATAAGTTTCTACCCAATCTATAAGTAATAAAGTGGGTCGATATTTGGAAACTTCGGTGGCATAACTTAGTAAAATATCCAAAATTACTCTTGCCTGTTCTGTCCCAGAAAGTGCGCCAAAAGGTCTTTTTGTGCCATTTTTTAGAGTAACTATCAATTTGTCTATACTATAAGGATGTTTTCTTCGGCTTTCGGTAATTACCTCTTGCACAAATAAACCGTGATTAAGAGAAGTGGTTTCAAGTAGATTAAGTAGCCTTTCCCTCGTAAAGCTCAAACATTTCGCTATATATTTAATGTCATCATCACCTTGTATTACTCTATCTTTGTTCAATGCAAGAACTAAAAATTGAAATGGAACAAATGGCTGCTCTTTTTTAGTGATTGTATAAGAAATTTTTGCATTACCAATAGTGCATTCAAATTTTGAAATTACAGGGTTTTCAAAGGATACATTAACTTTAAAATCAAGATTAGGTTTATTCCATCTTGAATGAATTTCTTCTGTAAAAACTGATTGAAATATTTCAACTAAAGCAGATTTTCCAACTCCGTTATTCCCATAAATAAATGTGACCTTTCCCAGTGTCAAGGAAATTGGAGCTATAAATATCCCACCTTCTATTTTAAAATTGCTTATCCAATTTAATGGATATAAATACTCCCCAATTTCGCCAGAAATCTTGAACTCGTGTAGATTCTTTATTCGCGTTAATGAGTCTGGGGTATATTCAAGGTTATTCGATTTTGAGTCAACTATTTTATGATGATTTCGACATAAAAACAATCCGTTTTCTGGTTTTCTGAGTTCCTGCTTTGTAAGTCCACCAGATGTCCTCGGTCCTCTTGCAGACGCCGAAAAAATATGAGCAAATTCGGCTATGGTAATGAAATCATTGCTTGTTTCCCCTGGTCCAATAAGGGTTTTGTCACAGCCTGGAAAACAACATCTATATCCAGACCTAGAAGCAATTATAGTTTTTGTTTTCTTAGTAAATTCAACTCTTGCCATAATCGCTTTATTCTATTATCCTCAAAACCCCTTCGTTACTTTCTTTAAAAGCGTTGCTTTGGTTTAATACATCTTCCATCGCATCCATATCGCTACCGTAAATTGTATGGCTAAACGCTTGGGCCCGTTCCAGCATTCTTATATATACTTTTGGGTCGTTGTTTCTGGTCAGCCTGCGCAATGCACCCAAATAATCTTCCCGATAGACGGTGGGTATGATTATTTTTGTGTGGCCAGCGCAGGACAGTTCTGCATTCATCATTACCCTTGCCATACGGCCATTCCCGTCCAAAAATGGGTGTACCTCACTTACCACAAACATTATATAAGCCGCTTTTGCAAAAGGATGCACAAGTGCGTTATAAAAATCAAAACTTTGCAGTAGCGTTCCTCTCACCAGTTCCATTGCCACAAAAGAGGTATTACCGGCTTGGTTGTTTTTATTTTTAAATTTACCAGGATTTTTATCTGTCCTTGCATTTAATAATATCTCGTGACGGTACTGCAAGATGTCAAGCAAGTTTTCACCCGAATAAGGGATTATTTTCATTTCCTGCCTATTGGAAACCAACTGATAGGTACCCAACACATCGTGGGAATCTTCATTACGAGCTGGTAACGGTTGCTGGGTAGCAATGATTTGTTTTGCAGTGTCTATTTCAAAAACGGTTCCCTCTATATAATTGGAAAAATAGCTTTCGTAAAAAGCAAAATTCCGGTAGGCTTGTGTGGTAGTATTTTGTTCTTCCCTATTCTTAAATTCCTGTTGTTTCAGTTCCCTAAAAAGAACTTCAAACAATTGTATTCGCGCAGGGTCATAAGGCAGTCCAACTGCTCTGGCAGCAGCTACAGGCGATTTAAGTTCCTTTGCAGATCGCGTGGCCAATAGCGCACTAATAATTTTATTAAGCTTTTCGAACTCCTTATGCATCCCCAACTCTTCAGCTATTTCACGCGCACGGTCTCGTACGGCGTTGAGTTCATTCTCGCCATTAACACGGATAATCTGTTCTAGTTTTTCTTCTATCTGCGGATAAGCAAGCGTTTTTGAATCGGCTCCTGTTTGCCTTGAAACTTCAAGGTTTTCGAGCAAGGCTCGTTCTCGTTGCGACACCATTAGTTCGCCCGAAAAGGAGGTATCGCCATTAATCGCTCCCGCTCCTTCCATAAACCGAATGGTAATACCGGGAAGTTTTATTTTCTTGGTGTATTTGTACGTTACAAATACTTGACCGCTGGCTGTAGGCTTAAACTCAAATGCAGAGCGATGACTTAATACAGCGCCCGGGTATAAGTTGCCAAGAATGGGAAATATATTCCGTTGGATGATGTCTTCGGGAGTATCTTCAAAGTTTGACGTATAGATTCTTGAAGCAATCTTTCGTACAATACCGTCATCCTCCCACTTCGATATTCTGCGGGAGGTTACAGAATCTGGCGAACCATAAATAATTTCTTGTAGATGTAATGGGCTATTTTTTTCCATCATAAATCAATTTAACTACAAAAATGCAAAATTTTTTCCATTATAGAGTGTTAGGTGCAAAATTTTTTCCATTATAATTGTTGTAAGACTTTCCATTAAAAGAATTTAAATAGCCAATGTTGTCAAATATTTTCCAGTATAAGCGGATTTGAGTAAAATATTTTCCATTAAATAGAAATTCTAACGGAATACTAACCAATCCCATAAATAGTAACAATAGCTCAATGGTAGTTGGTATAATTAGAATAACGTTTCATATACTGTAGGCATACTTTATCCCCTCACCGGCTGAAATTAAGATCGTTCTCATATAGGAAAGCCGTATTAGTGATGCCACCAGCAATGCAGTAGATTTTTTTTATTGTATTCAGCAGGGCATTCTAAGCTCCGTCATTTAATGGTAGCACACCAACAACTTCGCCGGAAATTTTTCCAAAAAAGAAAAGTACAACAGCCACTATCAATAAAGCTATCCAAGCATGCTGCCCCGCATATACTTTGGCAAGCACAGACACACAAAGACACGATGAGCTTATGTCGTTTCCAAAAATGGCATTACCTTCAAGTTGATTAAATTTTTTTAGGGGCATTCTGAATTTTTATAAATTATTATTAAAAGAAATTAGTATTGGTTAATTCTACTTAGGTAGCAAAGTGAAAAATCTTTATTCAGAGTACTTTAATATGTTGTAGACTTGATACAATAAAAATTCAAACATATTTTTAAGTAGTAGGATCTCTGCGAAATATCTTAATTAAATAGAATATCATCACACAAAAAACCACCCAGATAAATCCAGCAATATAACCCCCTGCTATATCTGACGGAAAATGAACCCCAAGATAGATCCGACTTATTCCAATGCTCAGAATTAGTATTACGGATAGAGTAATCAAAAGAGATTTCCAAATCTTTTTAATTTGAAATTGTGATATAAGATATATCAATAATCCATAAAATGCCATTGCAATCATTGCGTGTCCGCTGGGATAACTAAAGGTCTCTACTGTTACTAAATGCTCAACATCTGGTCTGGATCTATTAATTAATTGCTTCAAAATCAAATTTGAACTTAGTGCTAAAATCATAACAACTGCCAATTGGACTACATATTTCCAACTTTTAAAAGCAACATAGAAAATAATGGTACAGAGAGTGAAAATTATTAAATACCCTATTGTATCGCCTACGTTTGTAACAAACACAAAATACTTGGTTAGAAAAGGAGAACGATATAGTTGTACAACCTCACTTATATTAGTATCCCAATTTGCAAGATATTGTGACTTGAGCTCCTCTGTGAGTTCTATAAATAATTTTATCCCACCTACAACAATACTTGCGGTAATTATTGAAGTTATAAAATAGGGAAGTTTACTATCATACTTTTTAAGTAATTGTGACAAGAATATCTTGAGCCTCCATAATAGTTTTATTAGTTGTCGTTGCATTGTGAGCAATACTATTTTTTAAAAAGTTCAATGTATATACTAATTCTAAAGAGAAATTGAAGTACCAGTGTATGTTATATAGGAACTTTAATATTTCTTTAGAATCACAACATACTTTTATTCCTTTAACTTTGTGTTTATGAAATATCTAATTGCAGAAGATGAAAAAGAGTTACAGCAGTCCATTGCAACCTATTTAGGTCGTGAATCAAATATTTGTGAGAGGGCTTCAGACTATTGGGAAGCATCTGAAAAATTGGAAATGTATGAATATGACATTGTCATTTTAGATATTAATCTTATTACCGGAAGTGGTTTAGATTTAATTAAACAGCTTAAGAAACAACACAAAAAGTGTGGGGTGA
Source organism: Cytophagaceae bacterium (assembly GCA_002710685.1). Taxonomy (GTDB): domain Bacteria; phylum Bacteroidota; class Bacteroidia; order Flavobacteriales; family Flavobacteriaceae; genus Leeuwenhoekiella. The sequence continues at coordinate 7,081 of PALD01000047.1, forward strand.
TTATTATTTCTGCAAACAGTTCTTTGGATAATAAATTGGAAGGACTTGACTTGGGCGCAGATGATTATATTACAAAACCATTCCACCTTGCAGAACTTAACTCTCGAATTAAAGCAGTTTTGCGTCGTGGTCAGTTTGGTGGTGAAGATTCTATAACTTTTCAAGAAATACGCCTCGACACCTTAGCCCGAAGCGCTTATGTAAATGATAAGCCCATCACACTTACTCGAAAAGAATATGATCTATTATTATTTTTCATTACCAACCAAGGCCGTATACTATCAAAGGCAATTATTGCAGAACATTTGTGGGGTGATGATAGTGAACTGCTAGATAATTTTGACTTTATTTACGTACACATCAATAACCTGAGAAAAAAACTCACTAAGGAAGGTGCTAAGTATATACAGACCGCTTATGGCAGTGGTTATAAATTTATGACAGATTAAAAATTCTCAAAATAAAACGAGACTACTCAGAAAGGTATCCAAAACTTTTTTGATTACCAGTAGCGTTATAATGGTACTTTCTGCTATTGCGCTCTACCTATACACTAAAACACTATTGCAGAATGAAATTGAGGAAGAACTATATTCCAACAAAGACCGTGTAGAACGTTTACTCATAGAAAATCCAGACCTATTAGGAATCCCACCTATAATGATGGCTGAAAAAACCAAAATTCCGCAGGCGAATGTACTTGTGGATACTTTAATTTATGATCCACTTCAGGATGAAGTCGAACTTTTCAGACAACTTTCGGGAACAAAGAATATAAATGGGCAGGAATACAAAATAACCGTTCGCGCAATGGTCATTGAATCAGAGGACATTCTGTCGGCCATTGTTCTTACATTTCTCACTATTATTCTTTTAGCCTTCATTTTCCTATTCTATTTAAATAAATCAAGAAATGAAAAACTTTGGAAACCTTTTTTTGTTAATTTAGAACGCCTCAAAAATTTCTCGTTGAAATCTAACGAGACTTTAGAATTAAGTGAATCCAATATTGTTGAATTTGACGAACTTAATAAGGAAATGCAGGCTTTGACAACCAAAATTCAGGTGGACTACCGCAATCTCAAACAGTTTACTGAGGATGTCTCGCACGAAATGCAAACACCTTTATCGATAATGCAGGCGAAGATTGACACTTTCATAAATGATACGAACATAAATGAATCGCAGTTTTCAGAATTCTCTTCACTTCAAGGGGATATTCAGCGCCTAAAGCAACTCAATAAGAAAATGATACTCTTGGCCAAAATTGAGAATAATCAGTTTACTTCTATTGAATCAGTTTCCATCAATAAGATATTAAAACAATCCACGACCAATTTTTCTGAATTGGCTTCGGTTCAATTTAAGCTTTTGGAAAGAGAGAGCGTAACAGTTAAAATGGATAAGGCATTAGCTGAGGTTCTCTGCAATAACTTATTATCAAATGCCGTAAAACACAACCTAGAAGGTAAATCAATAGACGTAGTAGTTAACCAAGACTCTATTGAGGTAATAAACTCTGGGTTAATGGCCCTGGACCACCCAGAACATATTTTTGATCGGTTCTATAAGGAAAGCAGAAAACCAGATTCTACTGGCCTTGGACTTTCAATCGTTAAAAAAATATGTGATTATTACGGTTTCTACCCTTCATATAGCTTCAAAGAAAGTAAACATATTTTTCAAATAGATTTCAAACCGAAAGTTTAAGATTCTCATCTACCAACTTTAAATTCTCTTTAGAAGTACCAATTACATTTGTCATTAAAAATAAGGAAATCAAGTAGAACGTATTTTTAAAATTACCTTTTATTGACTGACTTTTCGGGTATGTAGCAAATGAACATAAGCTTTTTACGACAATTTTATTACTGTATTTATATATCTGCATTTCTCAAAAAAACGGTATGTTTGCTTCTGATTGCTATTTCATTTTCAAGTTGTGTAACTACAAAATTTGACAAGTCTTATATTTCCGAATCAATAAAGAAATTAAGTGATTTTAACTCTATCCGTGAGGGTGACAATACAAATCTTCAAATACCGTCAACTGTAAATCTTGAAGATGGGCTTGCTGAAGATGAAGCCATTTCAATGGCTCTTTATAACAACGCACAGTTTCAGGCAGATTTAATAGGCCTTTCACTCGCAAATGCAGATTTGGTTACTGCCGGTCAATTGCCCAATCCCTTACTTTCCATTATTTTTCCCACGGGAACAGACCCATTAAAGGGAACACTCAACTTTGCTATTGATGCACTATGGCAGCGTCCATCACAGGTCAATGCAGCGCATTTAGAATCTGAGCGTACTGCCCTCACGATTGTAAATAAAGGATTACAACTTATTCGAGATACGAGGATTGCTTATGCGAATACTATGGTGGCAAATGAGCAGCTTGCCATTGGTGAAGAGAATATACTACTACGCTCTAAGTTGGCACAAATAATCAACAAACAATATAGAGCTGGCGAGATTAGCCAGATGGAAGCTTCGCTGGCTATTTCAGATTCTACATTGGCACGGCAGGATGCACTAAGGGCAATCAATTTAGCACAGACGGCACGTTTACGTTTATTTCTCGTAACTGGTCTGGATTCACTTTCCGAAAATGTTGAATTAAGTACCGCTACATATAGCCCAAAAAGTATACCCTCTCTCAAAAAATTACTCGATACCGCTTTTGTAAAAAGAACAGATTTAAAAGCAGCAAAAATTGTTATTGAGGCTAAAGGAAAGCAATTAGGGTGGGAACGTTCAAAAATTATTTCTCTTATGGGCGTTTTAAGCGCAAGGCGTGAAAACGGCGAAGTATTTGTTGGCCCAGGCTTTAATGTAGGACTACCTATATTCAACTGGAACAGAGGGAATATTCTTCGGAAAAATGCCGAAATGAAACAAGCCGCTTGGCAATATATTCTAGTGAAACGTAACATTAGTTTAGAGGTTAAACAAGCTTTTTCCGAATATGAAACGGCAAGAGCAAATTTTGAACTCTGGAACAAAAACGCCCTCGCAATGGATCGAGTTCCAGAACAAGCAAGAAAAGCGTATGAAGCAGGTGAGGTTTCCTATTTCTTTTACCTCGAAACCCTACGACGATTTACAGATTTCAAATTACGAAGCGTAGATGCCGAAGCGAGTCTTATAATAGCAGAAGCTAATCTCAATTATGCTATAGGCACAAAACAATTATGATGAAACAAAGCATTTTCATATTAATAATCCTATTTAGTTCTGTTGCTTGCAACAATGTTAAGACTGAAAAAATAGCGCCCGCAGAAGTAAAGGCACCCGTAAAGGAAGCAGAACTTACTACTATAAAACTGACAGAAAAGGCGGTAAGCCGATTAGGGATTGAGAGCTACACGGTCGAAGAAAAAAAATTGGGCGGAGTCTTTAAGACTGGTGGACAAATGCTGGCTACGCCTGGAAAATCTGCTTCTATTGTTTCGCCTTTGCAAGGAACACTTGTTCTTGCTGGAAAACAAGAGCCACAGCCCGGCAGAGAAGTAAAGAAAGGGCAGATATTATATCGCGTGGTCATTCTTCCTGCTGAAAAAGATTTGGTTAGTGTAAAACAGGAAGTTACATCCCTTGCATCACAGTTGGAAAATGCTAAAAGGCAAGCCGAAAGAACTTCTCAACTTTTAAATGACGGTGCGGTAAGCGAAAAACAAAATGAGCAGGCAAAAGATAATTTGGCTGTTGCCCAACAAGCGTACAATGATGCAAAAACGAGATATAGCTTACTAAAAAATGGAAGTTCTGGCAATGTAGGGAACAAGGCAACATATGCTATTGAAGCACCAATGGATGGTATCATTCAGCAAGTATATGTGAGTTCTGGACAGACGATAACTGCTGGCATTCCCATAATTGATATTGCGGCAGTTGCTCCGCTGTGGGTAAAAGTACCGATCTATTCTGGTGATGTTTCAAGTCTTACACTATCGCAGCCAGCTACCATTCAAAAACTTGGAAACCCACTTTCCGGACGGGCAGGTTCAAATTCTAAAATTTCGGTGAAAGCTACAATTGCCACCTCGCCGGTTACCAAAAATGGTTCTTCATTGACCGATGTTTTTTATGCAATCGATAATGGGGACAGAGCTTTTCTGCCAGGTGAAAAAGTGAATGTTTTTTTGCCGAAAGAAACTTTAGAAAAAAATATAGCGGTGCCATACAGTGCAGTACTTTACGATTATAATGGTGGAGAATGGGTTTATGTTAGGACAAAACCACAAACTTTTGTAAGAACACGTATAAATGTGAGCCACGTAATAAATCAAATGGCAGTCATTACAGACGGATTGAAATTAGGGGATAAAGTAGTAACATTAGGAGCGCCAGAGCTTTTCGGCACCGAATTTAATAGCGGTAAATAATGAAGTGGCTCGTTTCCATATCGCTTAGAATGCGCGTCATTGTTGTTGCATTGATGTTTCTCTTGCTCATCGTAGGATTTTTTGTGGTTAAAGACACACCTATGGATGTGTTTCCAGAATTTGCTCCACCTTACGTTGAAATCCAAACCGAAGCACCCGGACTTTCCACCGCAGATGTAGAAGCATTAGTAACCATTCCCATTGAAAATGCGTTAAATGGCACTCCCTTAATGCAAGACATTAGGTCAAAATCTGTATTGGGGTTATCCTCGGTAAGGCTTCATTTTGAAAAAGGTATTGACATAATGGAAGCCCGGCAGCACGTTCAGGAACGTTTAGGTCGTGTAGCAAATACATTACCTTCGGTTGCATTACCACCGGTAATGTTACCACCATTATCCTCAACCAGTAGAATACTGAAAATTGGAATTTCTTCAGATTCATTATCGCAAA
>PALD01000048.1 GCA_002710685.1 Cytophagaceae bacterium
AGGGCAAGCCGCAACAGGATGGTCGGGGCCTTCGCCCGGATCGACAAAGAGGAGCTCGACCCCACTCTCAGCATCACAACGAAAGCCGCCTGATAGTGCCCTCAGGCCATCCGGGACATTACACCGGCTTGACGGATGTGACCCGACCCGGCACATCTCGATCAGCTGCTGCCAGTCGCGGCTGCTGCGCGCAAAGCGCGACACGTCCCGCTCCGCGACCGCACCGACCTTGCCCAGGCAGACCTCGGCGACCATCCGGTCGAAGCCCGCCCGCGCAACGCCGCCCGCTGCGGACCGGCCCAGGTCGTCGTCGATCGTCTCGATGCAGGACCAGCCGAGCGTCGCCAGCCGGTGGCGCATGGCATATTGCAGAGCGCCGCTCTCGCGGTCGTGCAGCACCTGGTGGGCGGTGGACTGTCGCATGTAGAGGATCGCCTTGCGCTCCAGGTGGTGCGAACTGATCTTCTCATGCTTCATGTCGTGCTTCCGTCCGGCGAGGCGCCTGAGCGCCGGCGGCGTGGTCGAGGATCAGGCGGGTCATCAGTTCGGTCAGCGTCACCCGCGCCTCCTCCGGCAACGTCTGCCAGTGCGGCGCCGGGACCGGATCGGCGTCGCTGGGGCGGGTGAACAACTCGAGCTGTTGTGGTGCTGGTCGGCGTGGCATCGGCATCTCCCGGAATCGCCTGTTGAGAGCTCGATGCTGCGCTCGAACCTGGCATTTGCGATGCGCCATCACGAACGCCGGCCGCATCGTGCAGCAATGCCGCCAGAGCTCGCAAAGCCGCCACTGAGGCACCCGGCGTCACCCCGACGTGCCAGTACTGGCAGGCCGCCCGATCGAACATCCAGACGGGAACCTCCAGCCGTCGGTCCGGCGACATACCGCTCAGGCTACAGCGAACGCAGCCCAGCCTGCCTTCGAGATCACGTCGTGTACGTGAACGGCTCGCCCCGTCCAGGGGTCCCAAGGGGAGAGCACCTTGCGCTCCTAGGTCCCGTGGGTGGTCTGTGATTGAGGTGTACAACATGGTCAGACCGCATTCAGCCTTCGGGGGGGGCGGACACCGGCCGAGGCCCATCAGGGCCCTGACCTTCGGGCGGCAGCAGGGTCACCAGGCAAGCTTAGCAGCGCAGCAAACCTGTCCGGGAATGGGGGGCCACCTCATTACCAGAGGAATCTGTCGTAACGTCAGCTTTTTGCCCGACGTCTCATCCACTTAGGCGTGGTCCAGTGTTGCGCCTCAAAGTTTAGCTGCGCTGCGGCGAAAACTTGCCGAGTGTTGTGATTTGCGCGTTGCTGATCAGTTTTCGACCTTGACCAGAACGTGCCGCGCTGCGGTGGTCGGGCATGCCCGCAGCATCGGGTCCTAGTATGCATACAAATGGATGTGTTTCCAATCGCTTCCAAGATTGACCGAGGAAGGCGCAGTTCGGACATGATGGGCACCGTACCTAGCCCGTGTCTATGCGCAGGGGCCGGGGGCCGCAATTTCGGCGGAAAAACGGTGTGCTGCGCATACCGATCTCGGCGTGAATATGCCGCCGACTTTAGGCCAAATTGCGAGGTTCGTGAGCCGGTGCTAGGAGTGGTCACCAAGTCTTAAGTCTTTCGTGAGACATTGAGAAGGTGGCCACCGTGTGGCCCTCAGTGAGTGACCAATACCTTTGGTATCCGTAGGCGCGTAGCTCGATCGTTATTGGGCTCGTGCCGGTACGATTTTCAGCCCCGTTTTTTTAGTCCTGACAAAAGGACCGGTTCTCACCGGGCGCTGGTCTTTTGCGGGCGTGGGGCAGTGACACTCTGAATCCGTAGGGACGGATTCGGCCATTACGAATGGAGCAAGAAGTATGGCAACCATAACCGTGGGCACCAGTGCCCAGCTCGCCCAAGCCCTGAGCGAGGTCTCATCTGGTGACACCATCGTCCTGGCAGACGGCAACTACGGGAACATGACGATCGCGACGGACTTCCCGTCGAACGTGACGATTACCGCGGCAAACCCGCTTGGTGCCGCGTTCGGAAGCCTCTCGGTCACGGGAAGCAATCTGACCTTCGACGGTGTTTCGTTGAGCGGCCGCCTGGTCGTATCCGATGCGCAGCACGTTGCGATCGTGAACTCGAAACTCGGATCCTGGTCTGATGTGCGCTACAGTCAGGATATCACGCTGAAAGGCAATGACGTTCCGGGCAGCATTCAAATCGATACGGTTGATACGTTCGATCTTTCCGACAACATTATCGGTCGTGTGCCGGGGGGCATCAACGATGACCTCGTCCGGATCGTGGGGAAAACGTTCAACGGAACCATCGAGAACAACACGCTCGAGGACGCGGCGCCCCAAAAATACCCTGACGGCACCTACACTCATGCCGACGGGATCCAGTTCCTCGCCCGCGGCGCGGACTGGCCGCACGACATCGCGATCCGGGGCAACCTGATCTACGACGATCCGTCGACCGGCGACAGTTCTCTCTGGATGCAGCCGCTCGCCATTGGCGGCTACAACATCCTGATCGAGGAAAACCTGATCATGGGCGGGACACCGAACACGATCATCGTTGCCAACTCCTCGGGCGGCATCGAAGTGCTCAACAACACCGTCCTGCCTTGGCCCGGCGGCGGCGGCGGCATCATTCGTGTCAACTCGACCACGAGCGGCGTTGTTGTCGACGGAAACGTGGCCGCGGGAATCCTTAACCAGGGCAACGCGATTGTCGGCGACAACTACGTCTATTCGATCAGTTCCGGTGCGGCGGACTATTTCGGCAAGATCCTCTCGGGTGACGGTCTCGACTGGCAGGACTACGTTCCCGTCTCCGGTTCCGCCATCGATTTCGGCTCAGGCTACGGTGCTCAGGAGCGTCTCCTCTACCTGCTCGAGAACGGCTGGACGCCCTTGGAAGGCGGAACCGAAGAGCCCGTCATCGAGGAGCCGACTGTCGAGGAACCGACTGTCGAGGAACCCACTGTCGAAGAGCCGACTGTTGAAGAGCCCGGTGCGGAAAAACCCGCAGAAACGCCGAACGTCGAAGAACCCGGTGTGGAAGAGCCCGCCACCCCGACCGATGCGAGTGTCGTTCTTGCCTCGGCCGGGATGCACGAGATCAACGGCGCTGGCGACGTGATTGAGATGGCTCCCGACGCAGGCTGGGACGTCGCCGAGGGGACGATCCGCTTCAGCTTCAACGCGGATACGGTTTCGGGGCGCAGCGGTCTGGTGTCGCGTGACGCTTATGGCGATGGCGCGCATTTCACCTCCTACATCCAGAACGGAACACTATGCGTCCGCTTCCAGGACGCCGGCGTTGACACGACGCTGACTTTCAGCGGCATCGAGGCCGGGACTGACTACGAGGTCACAACCTGCTTCGGGCCGGACGGCATCATCCTGTTCCTGAACGGCGAGCAAGTCGCTTCGAGCGAAAACGCCGCAAGCCTCGAGGGCAATGGCCAGTACCTCCAGATCGGTGCGAACGGCTGGGCCAGCGAATCCGGCTCGGCGGGCTTCACCGACATCCTCGATGGCAGCATCGGCGAGGTCACCATCACGGACACTGCGATGACGGCGGCAGAGCTTGATGCGATGCTCGAGGGTTCGGAAGAACCGGCGGTCGAGACCCCGACGGAAGAGCCGGTTGAGACCCCGACCGAAGAACCTGTCGACGCCACGGAGGTCACGCTGGTCCCTGGCATGGTCGACATGTCCAGTGCGGCGGACGTCATCGAATGGGCGCCGGACCACGGCTTCAACGCGGCGGAAGGCACGATCAGCTTCAGCTTCGAGGCCGACACCGTCTCGGGCCGCTACGGCCTGCTTTCGCAGGACGCTTACGGCAACGGTGATCACTTCAGCGCCTATATCGAGAACGGCGACCTGAACATCCGCTTCCAGACCGACGATGGCGAATCCGTCCTGAAAGTCGACGTCGCAGCGGGCACGCTCTACGACGTGTCGATCGACTACGGCAGCGACGGCATCGACCTCTTCGTGGACGGCGCTCTCGTGGCGGAAAGCGACTTCGTCGCGGACCTGACGGCGAGCGGCCAGTACACCCAGGTCGGCGCGCTCGGCTGGGCGAGTGCGGACGGTGGGTCGGGCTTCACGAACGTCTTTGACGGGCGGATCGGCGAGGTCACGTTCGGAACCGCTACGGACGGAGTGGACGACTCGCTGGAAGGTGGGGCGACGCCGCCGCTGCTCGACGACATGCTGTACTACCTGGAGGGTGGAGACATCTCGAAGCCGGCAGATGTGACCGAGTTCGATCCGGGCGACGTCCTTGACCTGACCGAGGCCACCATCGCCTTCACCTTCGAGGCGGACCAGGTGTGGAACCCGGGCGGCTTGGTGAGCCGTGACGCCTCCGGAAACGGCGATCACTTCACGAGCTACATTGAGAACGGCAATCTCTACGCACGTTTCCAGAACGACGAAGGCAGCAAGACGCTTTCCACGTCGGTCACGGAGGGTGTCGAACATTCGGTGCAGATGACGTTCAATGGCAGCGTCGTCACTCTCGCCATGGATGGCGAAATCGTCGATCAGGCCGACTTCGACGCGAGCTGGGAGAACAATGGCAACTTCATTCAGGTTGGTGCCAATGGCTGGGCCAGCCGGCAGGGGACTGCCGGGTTCGCCGACGTCTTCGACGGGTCGATCACCGACGTAATGATCTTCAATTCGGCGATGACCCCGGACGAACTCAGCGTGCTCGACACGGTCGACGTGGCTGCAGAGGCCGACATGCTGGTGCTCAACGCCGAGCTTGCGGACTCGTCGCAGAGCCTGCTGTTCTGGGACGACATCCTGGGCTGAGCTTGCCAACAGGATCCCCTGCTCCATCGAAGGATCGGCGGAGCAGGGGCACAACACAGTTTTCAGCGGGGGCGGTTCGCGGAAGCGAGCCGCCCTCGTTTCGTCTCTGTCCGAATACACCTCCAGATGCCGGACCTGGACCGCCTCGCAAAGCGCGGCATCTTCAATGTCCAGACGCCCCGCGAAGGCCGGAAAGACCATAAAACATTGACGGGTCCGGGCTGCTCGCGTAGCGTTTCGGAGCGATCCCGCGCAGCGGAGTCGTTGCTTTGTTTTGCCTGATATCGCTTCGGCGAAAGTTCATTTTGTAGATCCCGAGTGTCCGGATGGCCCGCAAGGTCCGCTTCGGCGTTGCCGGCAAGGGACATGTGTTACCGGAATTGCCAACCATGCTTTTCACCTCCGAAATTCATGAAATGGGTCTCGCCGACGGGCGGCTCGGTGCATTGGTGCGCTGCCGCGAGTGCCCGCTATGAGCGGAGCCGATCTGTGCATCATCATCCCCGTCTATAACCGTGCCGCGACCGTCGGACGTGCCATCGCCAGTCTGAAGTACGCCGGTCCCAATCCGGTCGAGGTCGTCGTGGTCGATGATGGCTCGAGCGATGACAGTGCCCAGGCTGCCCGCGCGGCGCTGGCGCTCAACCCCGATCTGCGGGGGCGGGTGATCACACAGACCAACGCCGGACCGGGAGCCGCGCGAAACACCGGGGCCGCGGCCACGGATGCTCGCTACCTCGCGTTTCTCGACAGCGACGACTACTGGCTGCCCGGGGCGCTGGACGCGCTCGTCGAGGCGATCCGCACGGCGGAAGCTCCGGCGCTGATCTTCCTCAAGACCGTGGATGCCGCGGATGGCGACACCCTCGCGACCGGTTCCGAGCCGATGACCGCGCGCATCCATTCGGGCTTTCTCGAAGCGGTCGAAAGGGATCCGGGCACGCGCTACGGCTCGTGCAATGTCGTGGTCCGCGCCGATGTCTTTGCCGGCCTTGGCGGTTACGCCACGGACATCCGCTGTTCCGAGGACACCGACCTCTTCCTCCGCGCCGCCGCCGCCGGGCCGTGCATGGTTCTCGGGGGGCGCCCGCTTGTGGTGCATCACGTCGGCCGCGGCGACAGCCTCACCTCGAATTTCCCCTCCGTCCTCGAAGGGTTCGAACGCATGCTGCGCGCGGAGGGGGAGGGGCGCTATCCCTGTCTCCCGGGGGACGCCGACGCCAAGGCCCGGTTCCTCGGCAAATGCACTGCGCATACCATCCGCGAAGCCTTTGTCGCCGGCCGCCCAGCGAAAGGCTACAGGCTGCTCTTGCGGCACACCGGGCTTCTGGTCCGGGCGCAGAGCTGGCACTGGCTGATGCGACTGCCGATTTTCCCCCTGCTTTCGCTGATCCGGCCACAGTCCTACCCGATGCGGTGGGCGGCGGGCCGGGACTGAGAAAGCGTACAGGACAAGTTCATGACACTGGTTCCCCCCCGCAAACTGCGTGTGCTGGTCAATTCCGCGAGCGGCATTGGCACGGTGTTGGTCAACGTCATCTTCGTCTTCTGGCTCTACCAGTATCTGCTCGCGCGCGTGCCGGCCGAAGAGTTCGCGATCTACCCGCTGATTTCGATGCTCCTGCTGCTGGTGCCCTTCATCATCTCGTCCTACGCCAGCGCGCTCAGCCGGTCGGTGATCACCGCCTATTCCGAGGGCCGCCCGGACGAGGTGATGCGGTTGCACTCCTCTCTGGTCTTCGCCCTCATGGGGTTCATCGCGGTGCTGCTGCTGGTCGGTAGCATCGGGGCCATGCACATCGACTGGTTCCTGAGCATCGACCCCGAGATGCTTGGCAAGGCGAAGATCATGGCGCTGCTCGTGCTGATCGAGCTGTCGCTCACGGTTTTCGTGGTGCCCTTCACCATCGCCTACGAGGTCCGGCAGATCTTCTTCCTGCGCGACGCGATCAACGTGGGGCTCAATCTGCTGAAGATCTGCCTGACCTTCGCCTTCCTCTTCGGCGTGAGCACCAGCGTCGTTTGGGTGCCGCTCGCCTCCTGCCTGACGGCCGGGGCCGCCGCAGTCATCAATATCATCGTGGCGCAGCGGATTCTGCCGGAGTTTCGCCCCGCGCTGCATCGCTTCAGCCTTGCGGCAGTGCGGGACATGCTGTCCTTCGGATTCTGGACGACGCTGGGCGGCGTCGCACTATTCATCCATCAGGGCGCGGCGATCTTCCTGTTGAACCTCTTCGGCACCCCGCAACAGGTCAACGGCTTCTTCATCGGCACGATCTTCGAACGCCGCATGACGAGCGTCATGGGCATGGCGCTGGCGCCGATCCAGCCGGTCATGGTGGCGATGGCGGCGCAGGGCAACCTGCCGCAGTTGGGCAAGACCTATGCGCGGGGCGGGCGCTATGCGCTGTGGTTGAGCATGGCCATCGGAACCCCCGGTATCGTCTACGCGCAGGAGTTTATCACACTCTACCTCGGGCCGGATCACGCGGCGACCGGTCAGGTGATGCAGATCATGTTCCTGACCTTCCCCTTCGCCTACGCCTCGGGCCTGCTGTCGCGCGTGGTCATCGCGCTGGGCGAGTTGCGGAGCTTCTTCCTGCACGCGGTGTTGTCCGGGCTCGCGATCGCCGCCGGGGTGTTCCTCGTGCTGACCCTGACCGACTACGGGCTCCTCGGAGTCGCGCTTGCGGTTCTGGCGGTGCACATCATTTGGCAGATCGGGGTGTTCTGGCCGATGGGGCTGAAGCTCACCGGGTTGCGCTGGTCGGAGTTCCTGCGCGACACGGTCGTGAAAGGCCTGCTTCCATCACTTGGTGGGCTCTGCATCTGGTTGCCGCTGAAATACGCTGGCCTCGCCGACGGCTGGGCCGGGTTCCTGTCCTGCGGATTCTTGGGAGGGCTCGCCTATTGCGCCACGGTGGCGCTGTTCTGCCTGACGCGCGAGGAGCGCTCGCAACTGTCGGCACGGGTCAGGGCGCGGCGCGCGACCTGACCCGGACCTTCGAAATTCAGCTCGGGCGGATCCGGTCGGCGAGCACGAGTTTCAGCTCGCCGCCGAGGATCCGCCAGTGCCGTCGCATCCAGCCGAGCGCAACCGCCGTTGCGCGGGCCCGCTGCGGTACAGGCATCGGGGTTACGAGCGCTGCGCGCAGGTAGCCGAGCCCGAGCCGGATATTGGTCGCCGGGAACCGTTTGCCGCGCTTGGGATCGAACCATGCGGCGAGCTTGCGCTCGACCTCGGTGCCGCTTGAGGCAGTCTTCTCGGCCGAGATGACCGACCCCTCGTCGTGACTGCGGCGCAGGAACAGGGGCCGCTCGATCTCGAGAAAGTCGCCCTTCAGTGCCAGCTCTACCAGAAGAAGGTGATCCGAACGCGGCCAGTTCGAGATCAGACTGCTGGTCTCGAGCGCGCTGCGGCGGATGAGGCCGAAGACCGGAAAGCACATATGGATGAGCGACGAGGTGTGGTCGCCGGGTCCGATCAGCTCGTCGAGCCGGGTGGCGGGCGCCTGGCCGCCGCGGCGCATGGCGGCATCATAGAGCCCCAGCGGCGCGCCTTCCTGGTCGATGAGGAGTGTCTGGGGATAGGCGAGCGCGGCCCGGCCCGCGCGATCCTTCTCGAGCGCGGCGGTGGTTTCCGCCAGGAAATCCGGCGCGAGCATGTCGTCGTAGGCTGCCCATTTGAAGTAGCGCCCGGTGGTCTCGTGAAAGACGTAGTTGAAGTTCCCTGCGGCGCCGATGTTGCTGGCGTGGCGCACGTAGCGCACCCGGGGGTCCTTGGCGCAGAACTCTCGGGCGATCTCGGCGGTGCGGTCGGTCGAGGCGTTGTCGGCGATCAGCAACTCGAAATCCTCAAAACTCTGCTCAAGGATCGAGGTGATGGCGCAGGCGAGGTATTTTTCCCCGTTCCAGACGGGCAGGCCGATAGAGACCAATGGCTTCGTCATGATGGCAACCTATGAATTCAAGTCAAAATGCGTCTTTCATAACGATCCAAGGGGGACGCAACGGAATTGTCGCGACTCTGGCGCGCGGATCGCTCAGTGATAGTCGTAGTTCGAGTGCTCGATGCCAAAGCGGCACTTGTTGAGTACGACGCCCGCGATGTTGCAGTGCTGGGACAGCTCGCGCTCGGTGGCGTCGATCTCGGCGATGGTCGTCTGCTCGGCCGCGCCGACGATGATGACGCAGTCCATCAGGTGGGCTGCCGCCATGGCATCGTCGCTGACGAAGAAGGGCGGGGAGTCGAAGAGCATGATGTCCGGCGCGAACGTGCGCTCGATCTCGTCGATGCAATCGCGGGCGCGCGAGGACTTGAGCAGCTCAGAATCCCGGTTGTGCCCCTTTGCGCTGGCCGACACCGCAAGGTTTCCGCCGATCCGGTACATCTGTTCGGCGGCGGTGACCCCGCCTGACAGCAGTTCCGTCACGTCGTGTTCGGGGCGCAGGCCGAGGGCGCGACCCAACCCGGAACGGGGCTGGTCAAGGTCCATGAGCACGCTGCGACGTTCCACCTGACGCTGGATCGCCAGCGCCAGCCCTGCGCTCACCGTGGTCTTGCCACAGCCCGGCGTCGGCGAGGTGATCATCACCCGCTTCCAGCTGTTCTTTTGCGCAAGCTCGAGCAGCCGGGTACGCAGCAGGTCAAGCGCGGCGCGGGCAGGGCCGCGCGTGTTCACCGCGATGCGGTTGCGCTCCAGATGCTTGGGGTCGGGGGTGAACGAGGCGAGCGCGTCCCAAGCCTGTGTCTTGTCGGCGGGAAGGCGGATGCCCGGGGCGATGCCCGCGGTGCGTTGCTGCCGTGCCTGTGCGATTGCCGCCTGTAGCTTGTCCATCTCGTGTCCTTTCTGTCTTTGTGCACCGTTGCGAAGCGATGGGCGATTGGCCCCTCAGAGCTTCGCGTGGGCCATGATCTTTTCGGCGAGCTGTTCCAGCGGCAGAAGCTGCTGGTCGACCGCCAGCAGCCCTGTAACCAGCGCCAGGACGATCATCGCCAGCGCGGCGACACCATACCGTCGCCGTCCCCATCCCCAGGACTTGCGGGGAGGCTCCACGAAGGGCAGCGTGCCTAGCGGCGTGATGCCGAGCTTCTTGGTCAGTTCAGACGGCTGCCGGATCTTCGGATGCAGGAATTCGAGCAGCAGGACCATCGCCGCGCCGAGGAACAGGCCTGCGGCCACCGCGCCTGCGGCGATCATCAGGCGCCGCGGCTTGGCGGGTTTGGTCGGGATGTCCGCCCGCTCAATGACCGAGAGACGCTGGCCCTTCGACATCACCTCGATGCGCTCGCCGGTGGCGGCCTGCGAGAGCCGCGATACCGCGGTGTCGTACTGAATCTGGACGTTGTCCCGGTCGCGCTCCATGGCATTGAGCGTGATCGCGTTCGAGGGCGTCTGTTCGATGTTCTCGCGAAGAGCCCCGATCTCGACTTCGAGCCCGGCCGCCAGCGTCTCGAGCGAGTTCAGCTGGCTGTCGATCTCGACCAGCTGCGCCCTGAAGACAGATTCGCGCGGGTTGGTGCCGTCTTCGGGCTCGGTGGCGGCCCCGGCGAGTTCCGCCTCGAGCCGGTTGACCCGGTTCTGCAGGGCGACAACCTTTGGATTGGTGGTGCTGAACACCGCCAGCGCCTCGCGCAGTTCGGACTGGAGGGCGCGCAGTTCCTGCTCCTCGGGGCTGAGCGGGCGCTGCTGGACGAGATCGGCGCGGCCCGTGGACTCGAAGAGATCCACCAGTCGCCGTCGCTGTTCGCCCAGCTGGCTGATCTCGCGCTGTGTCTGGGCGAGCCGTTCCTGAAGTTGTGACTGGCGGCTCAGGCGGTATTCCTGGGTCTCGGGCAGCGCGTCCACGTTCTCGTTTTTGAAGTCGAGGATGCGCTTGTCGGAAATGCTGAGCTCTTCGCCGAGACGGGCGACCTCGTTCTTGAAGAAGGTCAGCGTGTCAGCGGCAACCTCGGTCCGGAAGGCTGCGTCCTGACCGAGGGCGCGGGTCACCAGCTCGTTGACAATGCCCGCCGCCGCGGCGCCGCTCGAGGCCTCGGCCGAGATCGTCGCCGTTGTCACACGGCCGCGGCCACCGGCGAGGTAGATGTCGATCCGGTCCCGCATCGACTCCACGATCTCGTCCGGCTGCATGTCGGGCTGATCGGCGTAGAGATCGAACTTGTGCGCAAGGTCGAGCAGGTTCTCCCGGGTCATCAGGCGCTGCTGGATGATCTGGATCTGTTCGGTCAGGTCGGTGCTGACGGTCGAGGTCGCAAGCGTGGTGGGAATCTGGGAGTTCTCCACCAACAGGATGGCTTGCGCCCTGTACACCGTCGGCAGCGTCTTGATCAGGATAAAGCCTGCCAACATCGCGGCGAAGAGCATTGCCAGGAAGATCGGCAGCCGGGTCCAGAAAATGCGGAGATAGAACTTTGGGTCAAGAAACATGGTGGGCTGTCCGGCAATAACTCGGATCGAATCCTAAAGTCACAAATGTGATCCGGGCTGAAGCATAGCACAGATCGGAAGGACGCGGGTGTCCTTTGGGGGGACGGGATGGGCCAACTCTGCTCAACCCGTCACCACGGCGAATTCCGGTGCGAGGCCCATGTTGCGGACCTGTCCGGTGATCTCGGCCTCGTAGAGCGCGTTCGAGATCAGCACCAGGTCGGGGCCGATCTCCGCGAGCTCGCCGGGGGCGACGACCGGGAGGGCGACGCCGGGGGCCAGCAGCCCGTGCTTGCGGGTGTTGAGATCGACCATCGCGGCGAGCGGGGCTCCGGCGGCGCCGAGCGCGTTGGCGAAGGTGATGCCCTTCGAACCCGCGCCCCAGATCACCGCGCGCCCGTGTACGCCCGAGAGCTTCTCGCGCCAGCTGGCAAGCGCGCCGGTGGCGGCATCGCCGAAGGCGCGTGCCGCGGCCAGGACCTCGGGGGCGCCGGGGTCGAGGTAGCCGGGTTCGGGATCCGCGGGACGGGCCTCGACCATCAGGAACTGCCCGCCGTAGCCCACGCTGACCGAGGTCGGCGCAAAGCCCGCGCGGCGGAACAGCGCGATGATTGCCGGTGCCGTCCAGTAGCCCACGTGCTCGTAGATCACGTCCCACATCGACACCGCGTCGAGCATCCAGCCTGCGTTCGGCACCTCGAAGTAGACCGGCACATCGCGCTCGCCGATGGCGCGGCGGATGTCCTGCAGAAGCGACATGGGCGCGTCGAGATGTTCGAGCACGTGCCGGCAGAGGATCGCGTCGAAGGGCCGGCCGAGCTGGTCCGAACGGAAGTACTCGGGCACGATCTCGACGCCGTCACGCGCGGTGTAGGGCGTGTCCTTGCCTTCCATCGACGGGTCGAAGCCGGTGGCGGTCGCCACCCCGTTCGCGGCCATCAGGTCGAGCATGTGGCCGTCGCCGCAGCCGATCTCGAACACGTGCTTGCCGGCAAGGTCGAAGCGTTCCACCAGCCCCGCCGCGAGGTCCTCGGCAAAGGACTGGAAATGCGGCGAGAAGTGGAGGGCGTTCTCGTAGCCCGGCGCGTATTCCATGCAGTCCGGGTCGAAGGCGCGGTTCCAGATGAAGGCGCAGTCCGGGCAGACCACCAGCTCCACGTTGCCCGAGGGCGCGGTGCGGGCCGCGCCCTCGTCGGGCCAGAGCTGGTTGCAGATCACCGGCACGTCACCCAGCGTGTAGACAGCTTCGGGATGATCGGCACCGCAGAGGGGGCAATGGGTCGAGAGGCTCATGTCACACCGCCGTCAGTTCAGGGTTGAGCCCCATCGACGCCAGCTGGGCGCCGATCTCGGGCAGGTACACCGGGTTCATCACGATCACGGTGTCGGGCGGCTCGGCGGCGAGATCCTCGGGGGCAGACACCCGCAGGCCCGCGCCGGGCAGGTACTTGCCCTGCTTGTAGGGGTTGATGTCCACCACGTGGCTCAGCATCGGGCCGAGCCCGTCGGTGGTGCAGAACGACACCCCCTTCGAGCCGCCGCCCCAGATCGCCACCCGCTTTCCGGCGGCGTGGCGGGTCTCGACGAACTCCTTCCACTTCTTGCGGACAGTGTCGACGCGGGCCGGGAAGTCGGCGGCGAGCCTGCGGAGACGCTCGAGATCGTCTTCCTCGGGCAGGGACGGGGCCTCGCCGGGACGGGCGTACTGGATGATGTACTGGTCGTCGTAGGCGAGATAGGTCCGCGTCACGCCGAGCCCGTTGCGGCGGAACAGCCGCGCGTGGCTGCCGAGCGTGAAATAGGAGCAATGCTCGTAGTAGATGTCCCAGAACGCGCCCTCGTCAAGCACGCGGGCGACGTCGGGGGTCTCGAAGAAGATGCCCACGTCGTCGCGCCCGTCGATCACCTTAGAGATGTCGCCGATGAAGGGGCCGACGTCGGGGATATGCTCGAGCGTGTGGCGGCAGACCACGTAATCCGGGGTGTCGGCGATGGTCTCAGGGTCGAAATACTCGCGCTGGAAGCGGATCTCGGTGCCGTTGGCGCCGGGCAGGCGCTCGGGGATGAAGCCGGGATCCACCCCGAGCCCCAGCGCCCCGGTGCGCTGCACCAGTTCCTGCAGGAAATCGCCCTTGCCGCAGCCGATCTCGAGGACCTTGCGGCCCCCGAGTTCGTCGGTCTCGGCGATCTCTTCCACCAACTCCTTGGCGAAGCGGTTGAAGGTCCCCGAGAAGTGCTGGCTCTCCTCCGTGGTGGAGGCGTAGTCGACCATGGCGAGGTCGAAGAGCGCGTTGAACACCAGGCCGCAATCGTCGCAAAAATGCAGCTCGATGGGGCGTCGCGGAAAATCACGCGCCTCGGACGGGTCGTCGAGCAGGATGCAGGACTGCACCGGGATCGACTCGAGGCGGTAGATTTCCCCCGTCGCGTGAGACCCGCAGGCCGGACAGGAATATGCGGTCATGTCAGTTCTCGACGATCTCGAGGCTGGGGATCGGCACGACGAACTTGCCGCCACCGGCGAGGAAGTCCTTCTGCTGCCGGACGATCTCGTCGCGGAAGTTCCACGGCAGGATCATCACGTATTCCGGCTTGTCGGTCTTGAGCTTCTCGGGATCGTAGATCCTCACCCGCACGCCGGGCATGTACTTGCCCTGCTTGTGGACGTTCTTGTCGACCGCGTACTCGATGCTCTGGCTGTCGAGCGACAGGTAGTTGAGCATGATCGTGCCCTTGGCGGCGGCACCGTAGGCCACGATCCGCTTGCCGTCGGCACGGATCTCGGAGACCAGCTTGCGGGCTTCCTCGCGGAAGGCGCGGACGCGGGCACCGAAGTCGGCGTAGTAGTCGTAACGGTCGAGCCCGAGCGCTTCCTCTTCCGCCAGCAGGGCGGTCACCGCCTCGGACGGGTTCGGGGTTTTCTCGAAGTAGAGCCGCAGCGAGCCGCCGTGGATCGCCACGCGGCGGGCATCGTTGAGGTAGAGCCCGTGGCGTTCGAACAGCGTCTTGGCCGAGCCCACCGAGAAGTAGCAGAGGTGCTCGTGGTAGATCGTGTCGAACTCGATGAAGTCGATGAGATCGCGGACGTAGGGGAATTCCACCACCACGACACCGTTATCGGCCAGCAGATGCGCCATGCCCGCGACGAGGTCGTTCTGGTCGGCCACGTGGGCCACCACGTTGTTGGCGATGATCACGTCGGCCTCGCCACGGATCTCGCGCACCTGCTCGGCGACGCGGGTGCCGAAGAAGTCGATGATCGTGTTGATGCCTTTCTCGCGCGCCGCTGAGGCGGGCTGGCTTGCCGGATCGACACCGAGGACGCCGACGCCCTGCTCCTTGAAGTTCTTGAGCATGTAGCCGTCGTTCGAGGCGATCTCGACCACGAGGCTGCCCTTGTCGAGCTCGCGCATGTCGATCAGCTCGAGCGCGTTCTTGCGCGAGTGCGCCAGCAGGTCCTCGGAGAAGGACGAGAAGTAGACGTAGTCGTCGCCGAACATCTCTTCCGGCGGACGGGTCTCGAGCAGCTGCACCAGCGAGCAGCCGGGGCAGTAGCCGAGCCGCAGCGGCACGAGGCTTTCCTGGTTCTTGAGAGAACCCTCTTCGAGCAGGCCGTCCGAACGCGGCATCGGCCCGAGGTCGAGGATCGGCTCCAGCCCCTCGCAGCCGCAGGAGATGCACGAGACCTTGGCGGCGTCCTCGCGGAAGGTGGGGTCGATGCCGTTGTCGCGGCTCTCGAGATGGTGCAGCGAGGTGTCGATGACGCCGTCGGCGATGAGCTTCTTGATGTGGCCGATGCGCTGGTAGCGCGGGCCTTCGAACTCTTCGAGCGTCAGGTCCACGGCCTTGTAGGCCTCGTAGAGCGACTGGGCGCCCTTGCGCGCGTCCCACTGCGGCTTGAAGTGCGGCATGACGCGCCGGATCTTGTCGCAGTTGACCCGGTACGAGCGCTTGTCGGGGCCGGCGTCGTCGGCGAAGGTCACCTCGCAGCCCGGCACGATCTCGGCGACGATCTCGGCCAGTTCCCTGATCTGGTAGTTGTGCTCGGTGACGCCCACGTTGAACGCCTCGTTGCGGATCTTCTCGACCGGCGTCTCAAGCGTGGCGACGAAGGCGCGGCTGATGTCCTCGATATGGGTGATCGGGCGCCACGGCGTGCCGTCGGACTTCATGTGGATGTTGCCGGTGGTGACCGCCCAGGCGACGAGGTTGTTGAGCACCAGGTCGAAGCGGATGCGCGGGCTCACGCCATAGGCGGTGGCCGAGCGCAGGAAGGTCGGGCAGAAATTGTCGTCGGCCAGCTCGGCCAGCGCCAGTTCCGACTTCACCTTGCTGACGCCATAGGGCGTGACCGGGTTGAAGGCGCCGGTCTCGTCGATGAAGTCCGCGCCGCCCGCGCCGTAGTTCGAGCACGACGACGAGAACACGAAGCGCGACACGCCCGCGGCCTTGGCCGCGCGGGCCACCCGCATGGTGCCTTGAAAGTTGATGTCCTCGGTGACCTCGGGGCGGAAATCGCCCAGCGGGTCGTTCGAGAGTGCGGCGAGATGCAGCACGGCGTCGACGCCTTCGAAGTCCGAGGGCTCGACGTCGCGGATGTCCTTCAGCAGGGTCGGCACCTCGGGCATCTCGCCACCCGGCGCAAAGGTGCACCGGCTGTAGAGGTCGCTGTCGATGCCTGTCACCTCATGTCCGGCTGCCTGAAGCATCGGAGTGAGGATGACGCCAATATATCCGCGGTTTCCGGTTACAAGAACTTTCATCTTCACTTTTCCCAAAGAGCCCAGGGGCGATTGCCCGTTTCCCAAGTTTTCTGCAGATTGTGCTTGTCGCGCAGCGTATCCATCGCCGACCAGAAGCCTTCGTGGCGGTAGGCCATGAGCTGCCCGTCTTTCGCGAGGTTCTCGAGCGGTGCGTGTTCGAACATGACCATGTCGCCCTCGATGTAGTCGAAGACCTCGGGTTCGAGCACGAAGAAGGCGCCGTTGATCCAGCCCTCTGCAGTCTGCGGTTTCTCCTCGAATGCGGTGACCTGGTCGCCGTCGAACCGCATGTGGCCGTAGCGCGCAGGCGGGCGCACCGCGGTGATCGTCGCGAGCTTGCCGTGCGAGCGGTGGAAGGCGATCAGATCGTTGATGTTCACGTCGGCGACGCCATCCCCCCAGGTGAGCATGAAGGTCTCGTTGCCGATGTAAGGTTTGAGGCGCTTGACCCGACCGCCGGTCAGGGTCTCCTCGCCGGTTTCGATCAGGTCGACGCACCACGGTGCGTGTTCGATGTCATGGCGCTGAACCGGGGTGTCCTGGCCGATGCGGACGGTAAGATTGCCCGAGAGCGAGCCGTATTCAGCAAAGTAGCGTTTGATGTAGTCGCCCTTGTAACCCAGAGCGACAGCGAAATCGTTGAACCCAAAATGCGAGTAGATCATCATGATGTGCCAGAGGATCGGTTTGCCGCCGATCTCAACCATCGGCTTGGGTCTGACGCTTGTCTCTTCGGCAAGGCGCGTGCCTTTGCCCCCTGCGAGAATCGCGGTCTTCATAGATAAAACTCCGAAAAAACAACTTGGTATTACGACTGGTATGAACGTGAGGGGGGAGAAAAATGCCCCCGAAATAAGGCAATTCGTGAATCAGCTGAGACACGTATGCCAGAATTCTTGGCGCCGCGCATGCAAAAATCAACCCCAATTCGCTCCATTTCGGGCCTCTCCGGCAAGGGTGATTGAAATCTCTGCACGAGGCTGTGTCGTCAGAGTCACGCCCCGATGCATCTGGCAGCGCTTCTTACAGGTGGTTTCGGCCGGGCTGTCATGACTCCGGCGCTTGCCGCGACCTCTTGGATACAGAACAGCTTTCACGTACGGCGAATCGCCTTAAGCGCGAGTCTGGCCGTCAGGCGCCGACGAGAGGGGCCGCCAAAGCGCTTGCAGGGCGCGGGTGCTGCCCATGAATGCGGCGCCGCAGCGTGAAAGCTCTTGACCCGCCTTGCAAAACTTCTGCCGACACAAACTTTCAAGGCAGCGGTCGCAAACTGCTTGGCGATATGCGCCGCGCCGCGTAACATATGCCGGATCTTATAGACTGCATTTTTTGCATTTTCTTTCGGAGTTATTTTATGAGCTCTTCCGACGATTTTTCTTCGTCTGTCCTCGATTCCGTGTGGGTGATCGAGGGACCATCGGGGATCGATTACGCGCTCGACGGCGACGGCACCGAGGCGTGGTTGGAACTGGTCACGCCTGACGGCAACTACGATGTCTGGGGATCCAACAACGGCGCGCGCGCGATGCAGGCGGTCGACGATGACGACATGGTCATCGAGACCCGCTTCCTGTCGACGCCCACCGGCCAGTACCAGCTTCAGGGCCTGCTGTTCGAGCAGGACGCGGACAACTGGATCCGCTTCGACACCTATTCCGACGGCAGCAAACTGTACGCCTTTGCCGCGGTCACCATCGACGGGGTTTCTGCCGCCCGCTTCCAGGTTAGGATCAACGGCGGCAGCGCGCCTTATCTGCGTGTCGCGCGGGATGGCGACTTCTGGACGATGGAGTACTCCACCAACGGCACCGCCTGGGTGACCGCCGGCAGCTTCACGCAGTCACTCGACGTGAGCTCTGCAGGCGTCGTCGCCGGCAACACCGGCAATGCCACGGGCTTCACCGCGCAGGTGGACTATTTCGAGATCGACAGCGATCCGCTCGTCGTCGAGGACCCGGTGGCGCTCGAGGGGAACACCGCCCCCGCTCCGCAGGACGATGCGCTGTCGACGCTCCCCGGCACGCAGCTGGTGATCAGCACCGAGGACCTGCTGGGCAATGACGGGGACGCCAACGGCGACACACTGAGCATCGTCAGCGTCGGTCCCGCAACCAATGGCACGCTCACCGACAACGGTGACGGCACGTGGACCTACCAGCCCAACACAGGCTACACCGGTTCGGACAGCTTCAGCTACACGGTGTCGGACGGCACCGACACCTCGGACGCCACGGTGACGGTCACAGTCGCCGTCGAAGCCGAGGCCATTTCGGACGATTTCTCTGCCGGCACGCTCGACTCCGTCTGGCGCATCGAAGGGCCCGCGGGCATCAGCCACGCGCTCGGCGCCGACGGCACCGATGCCTGGCTCGAGCTGATCACGCCCGACGGAAACTACGACGTCTGGGGGACCAACAACGGCGCCCGGGCGATGCAGGACGTCGCCGATGACGACATGGTCGTCGAGACCCGCTTCCTGACGACCCCCACCGGCCAGTATCAGCTTCAGGGCCTGCTGTTCGAAGAAGACAGCGACACCTGGATCCGCTTCGATACCTATTCCGACGGCAGCAAGCTCTATGCGTTTGCAGCGGTCACCATCGACGGCACCACGAGCAGCCGCTTCCAGGTCCGGATCAATGGCGGCAGTGCGCCCTTTCTGCGGGTGTCCCGCGATGGCGACGTCTGGGCCATGGAATATTCCACCAATGGCTCCACCTGGGTCACGGCGGGCAGCTTTACCCAGGCGATCGAGCTGACGGCGGCGGGCGTTGTGGCGGGCAACACCGGCAACGCCACCGGCTTCACCGCGCAGGTGGACTATTTCGAGATCGACAGCGACCCGCTGCTGACCGAGGACGATGGCATCGTGCCACTCGACCCGGGAGACGACGCCTTCGTCACGGCGGCGGATGCGGCGCTCGTGGTCAGCACCGACGACCTGCTCGCGAACGATGGCAGCGGCCAGACCCTGACCGTGACTTCGGTCGGCACGCCGGGGCACGGGATCCTGACCGACAACGGCGACGGCACCTGGACGTACCAGCCGACAACCGGCTACCAGGGCTATGACAGCTTCAGCTACACGGTCTCGAACGGCCAGTCCGTAGCCTCCGCGACGGTGACCGTCACCGTCGGAACGCCGCCGACACCGGCCTTCGTATCGGACGATTTCAACACCGAGACGCTGGGCGACTCCTGGACCGTTATCGCGCCCTCGGGTGCGTCGCAGGGGCTCGAAACCGACGGGGCCGAGGCCTACCTGACGCTCACCACCGGCACCGGCAGCCACGACATCTGGAACACCAACAACGCCGTTCGCGCGATGCAGGAGGTGGCCGACGAGAATTTCATGCTCGAGGCGCGTTTCCTGTCGACGCCCACGGCGCAGTACCAGATGCAGGGCTTCGTCATCGAGGAGAGCGAGAGCACCTGGCTGCGCTTCGATACCTACTCGGACGGCACCAAGCTCTGGGCCTTCGGTGCGGTGACCGTGAACGGCGTGTCGAGCCAGGCTTTCAAGGTGCAGGTCGTTTCCGGCAGCGCCCCCTACCTGCGGCTTGAGCGGGATGGAGACTCCTTCCGGCTCTACCACTCGCAGGACGGCAGCAACTGGATCGCGGCAGGCATGCTGACCCGTGCCATGACCGTCACTGAGGCGGGGG
>PALD01000049.1 GCA_002710685.1 Cytophagaceae bacterium
CAGACCCCTACACTTACGGGTACTGCTGATTCAGTTGATGATTTGACCGTCACGGTAAATGGTATCACCTATATTGAAGGTGATGGTAACTTGACCGATAATGGTGATGACACTTGGTCATTGACCATTCCGGTTGCTGATACATTGCCCGAAGGGATTTACGATGTGATGGCCCAGGCAACTGATGCTGCGGGCAATACGGCAATGGACATTACCGTTGACGAATTGAACATTGACCTGACACCTCCCACAGTTCCCACTGTAATTGCCCAAACAACTTCAGATGATACCCCTATAATCATGGGGACGGCAGATTCTGAAGATGACATCACGGTTCAAGTTGATGGGGTGACCTATATTGAAGGAGATGGTGATCTTGTTGACAATGGCAATGATACCTGGACGTTGACCATCCCCACAGGTAATGAACTTTCAGAAGGTGTCTATGATGTTGTTGCAGAAGCAACTGACGCTGCCGGCAATACAGCAATGGATGCCACGGTTGATGAGCTTGAAATTGATTTTTCGGCCCCCACGACTCCTACGGTTGATTTCTTGACCACAAACAGTACAACACCTACACTTACGGGAACCTTGAATTCTGATGATGATTTATCAGTAACCGTCAATGGAGTGACTTACAATGAAGGTGACGGCATTCTTGTTGATAATGGAAATGGCACATGGACATTGCCCATTCCTGCAGGCGATGCTTTGCCTGAAGGTGTCTATGATGTGGTTGCACAGGTTACTGATACAGCTCTTAATGTATCTACTGACGCTACCATCGATGAACTTACAATTGACCTAACACCACCTAGCGTCCCTTCAGTAGACCTTTTGACCACAAACAATCAGACTCCCACGATTACGGGCACTGCAGCTTCTGTAGATGATTTGACCGTGACTGTAAATGGAGTTGAATATACTGAAGGTGATGGTAACCTGGTAGATAATGGCAACGACACGTGGTCGTTGACCATTCCTGCTGGCAACGCGCTTCCCGAGGGTATTTATGATGTGCAGGCCGAAGTGACCGATGCTGCGGGCAACACGTCAATTGACGGTACAACAGATGAGTTGAATATTGATCTTACCCTTCCTGCTGAACCCACGATTGACCTTGTTACGACAACAGATACAACCCCCGTAATTACCGGAACTGCAGATTCTGTAGATGACCTTGCAGTCACCGTAAATGGGGTGACCTATACCGAGGGTGATGGCAATCTTGTGGATAATGGAGATGATACCTGGACGTTGAACATTCCAGATGCAGATGAACTGGAAGATGGAATCTATGATGTTGTTGCAGAAGCCACTGACGTAGCTGGCAACACTGCCGGCGATACCACGGTTGATGAACTTACACTTTCGCCCGTAACGCCCACAGGTGACCCAGAACAAGAATTTTGTGAATCTGATTCGCCCACGGTCGCAGATATACTTACTGATCAAACCAATGTCAACGTTTACTTGACAGAAACAGGGGGAACCCCACTTTCATCTACAGATATATTGATGGATAACACCAGCTATTATGTAGCCACGGTAGGAACTACTATTGAAAGTGTAGAACGATTTGAGGTACTGGTAACTTTCGCGACAGCGCCAGCACCCACGACCACAAATACAACACAAGAATTCTGTGCGCTTGATAATGCCACGGTCTCAGATATACAGGTTAATGAAAGCAATATCGTATGGTACGATGCCGCCACAGGTGGCAATGTTGTTCCTGATGATGCATTGCTTGAAGATGGCAATATTTATTATGCAGCTCAGGTCACGGGTACTTGTGAGAGTGCCACGAGGCTTGCGATCACCACGGTGGTCAATGAGCAGCCGGAGATAAGCCTTGATGGCCCGGCATCAGTGAGCGTAGGGCTTAATCAAGCAGTAGCCCTGCCTGGCGTTACCACCGTGCCAGCTGGTTTGACAGTGACATGGTACGACAACTCAGGAGCCGTCTTTACCGGTAGTTCGGTAAGTTTTTCGGCCCCTGGGCTATATGTTTTTACCGCTTCCGCGGAAAATAGCAGTGGATGTTCAAACTCAACTTTCTTTTCTATCGCGGTCTATGACCAGGATGATTGCCCACCTGCCCTGCAACGTACCTATGCAACCAGTTCACAATGGAACACCTTGGGCGGTACTATCACAAATGCAGGCAATGGTAATGATGGAAATCCTAAAACATCTGCCACGATAACTACGGTGGTGGGACTTGTCGGCCTGGGCGGTGGATACTATGACCTTGATTTTGACCAGCAATATGCAGCAGGTACTGCGGTAAGCGTCAAGATGGGTAAAGAGTACAGTGGCCTGGGAGCTATTTCTGGTTTTCTTGTCTATGGCCTTGATGCCTCGGGTAACACGATAGGTTCAGGTAATTCAGCAAATGCTGGATTGATAAACCTGTTGTCAGCAGATTCTGCTTTTGAATTTACTTTCGTGCCAAACGATAACACCGGCCCTAAGGCATTCTCAGGTGTCCGTGTGTATTTTGGTTCGTTGCTTTCAGTTGCTGATAGCTATGATGTTTATGATGCGTATGTGACAGAACAGGCCACGACACTTTCATGTTCCGCGATTGACGCCACCACTAAGGCTGATGTGCAGGATGTGTTCTATGGTGTTGATGTTGAGCTGGGTCTTGACGCATTGAGCGCCACGGCTTCAGTGGTTGGCCCATGGGCATCTGTAGATAAGGACCTTACTACCTTTACCACATTGTCCCGAGGGGCTGAGGTGTTGAATAGTGCCAACCTTGAAATCAACTTTAAATCAAAAAGCCAACCTACTGATTCTTTACAGATAATCTTTTCAAGACCAGATAATGGCCTACTTCAACTGGGACTGTTAAACGGTTTCGAGATTCAATTATATAATGGTGATGCCGCCGTAGGTGCCCCCATTACAAATACCAGTGAGGGCCTTAACCTGCAATTGCTGGGACTTCTGGGTGGCGCAGGAGAATCTGCAGCCATTAATGTACCCACGCCTGATGCTTATGATAGGGTGGTAATTTCTTATGGAGGCGTCGCTAATGTTCTGGATGCTATCCAAATAAGCGACGTGGATAGAAAGGCAGCCGTTGTGCCCGCCACGCCACTCAATGTAGATGGCGAGCTAGAGCTTTGCTCTGCTAATGACCCCATTGTACTGAGCGCTCAGGACGATTGTACCTGGTTTGAAATCTATGATGAGTCTGATGATTTATTGACCACTACAGATAATTATGAATTTGAATTGCCTTCCGGCTTGACCGAAGGACAGCGTTATAACTTCACAGTTCAGCCCGTACGTCAAGGTTGTGATTTTGGCCCTAGGCAAGACCTTGTCATCTATGTTAAGGAGTCTGCCCCAGATACCGCAATTACCTCATTTACCCTTAATGGTGCAAGTGATGTGGCAATCTGTGAGACTTCTGCTGATGTAACCTTGAGCGTCACCGTAGATGGATCGCTTACGTTGACCAATCCTGTATATTACTGGTATGAAGACCAGTCAGGAACCCAGGTTCTTGTGGATGGTGAAACTGATGCAACCCTTAACCTAGGGGTACTGCCAGCGGGCGATTATACCTATTATGTAGGTTTGAGCAGTGATGAGTATTGTATCACAGATGAAGCTGATAGATATGCCATAAACTTTACCATTAATCCTGGTGGTATGCCAGATGATGTTACGGTAACCGGTAATGCAATTTGTTTTGGCGATACAGCCACAATAACCCCAAGTTCTACATACGGCAATGTAACCTTTACATGGTATTATACCAATGACCTTACCGCCCCTATTACAGATGGTGATACAAGTGGTGCCATTAGCTATGCTATTGATGCAAGTGGCAACCTCATGGTCTCTGGACTTACACTAGCTGATGATGGTATCACATATTATGTGAGCATCATGGGAGGTGATGGCAATGTTTGCGAAAATGAGCCCGGTAACCTTACCCCGGTGAGCGTGCTGGTTTCTAATGGCGCCTCTACGCCCACAACAGCAAACGCAAATCAGGAATTCTGCGTGATTGATGCGCCCACGGTTGCTGACCTGCAGGTTAACGAGGGCAATGTGGTTTGGTTTGATGCACCTTCCGGTGGAAATGCTTACCAATCAACTGATCTACTGGTTGATGGAATGCCATATTACGGAGCACAGATTATAGGTAGCTGCGAGAGCGGAAGCCGTGTCATTGTAACGGCAATCCTTAATGATACCGCTGCACCCACGACCTCAGATACAACACAAGAATTCTGTACGCTTGACAATGCGACCCTGGCTGATGTTCAGATCAACGAAACAAATATTATATGGTATGACGCGGCTATGGGGGGCAACGTCCTTGCAGATGATACCCTTGTGGCAGATGGAGGAGTGTACTATGCCGCTCAGGGCGGTACAGGTTGCGAGAGTTCTACCAGGCTTGCGGTCACAACCATCATCAACAGCCAGCCCATAATCAATTTTACAGGACCATCATCAGTCAATACTGGCCTTAATCAAACCGTGACCCTACCAGGGGTGACCACAGACCCTGCTGGGTTGACGGTTACTTGGTATGATAACAATGGTGCCATTTTTACCGGCAGTTCAATAAGTTTTGCCACTCCCGGCGTATATGTTTTTACCGCTTCCGCGGAAAATAGCAGTGGGTGTTCAAACTCAGCCTTCTTCACCATCACCGTGTTTGATCAAGATGATTGTCCACCCGCAATGCAGCGTGTATATGCCACGGGTTCAAACTGGACAAGTCGAGGTGGTTTCATATCAGATGCCAGTAACGGTGTGGATGGAAACCCAAAAACTTCGGCAACGGTAACTACCGTGGTAGGTCTTGCCGGTTTAGGTGGAGGATATTATGACCTTACCTTTGATGAGCAACATGCTGCGGGAACACCGGTAAGCGTGAAAATAGGAAAAGAATATAGTGGTCTTGGCGCTGTTTCAGGATTCTTGGTGTATGGTCTTGATGCTTCGGGCAACCCCATAGGTTCAGGAAATTCGGCTAATGCAGGATTGCTCAACCTACTCTCGGCTGATTCAGCTTTTGAATTTACTTTCGTGCCAAACGACACAAACGGCCCTCAAGCTTATACGGGGGTGCGTATCTACTTTGGTTCACTGCTTTCAGTAGCAGATAGCTTTAAAATCTATGAGGCTTATGTAAGTAATCAGAGTGCAACACTTGATTGTTCTGGTATTGACAGCACGGTCAGGGCAGATGTGCAGGATGTGTATTATGGGGTGGAAACCCTTGCGGGCCTTGATGCCTTGAGCGCAACTGCATCTGTGGTTGACCCATGGTTGGCCGTAGATTTTGATGACTTTACATACACTACCCTGGTGAGGGGCGTTGAGGTGCTCAACAGTGCCCAGTTACAGGTAGAGTTCAAGACACAGAGCCAGCCTACTGATTCATTGAGAATAGTATTGAGCCGTGTGGATAATGACCAACTTCAACTAGGCCTGTTAAATGGTCTTGAGATACAGCTTTACTTGGGAGATACAGAGGTGGGAGCGCCTATCACAAATACTTCTGAAGGCCTGAACCTTCAATTGCTGAGCCTACTGGGAGGCACCGGGGGAGAAAATCTACTTACCGTGCCCACGCCTGAAGCCTATGATAAAGTAGTCATCAGTTATGGTGGCGTGGCAAATGTATTAGATGCGTTGCGCGTTCATGATGTAGATAGAAAAGCAGCTGTTGAAACCGTGGTGCCCTTAAATATTGATGGTGCTCTCGAGCTGTGTTATGATGATACCATACTGTTGATGCAACAGGATGATTGTACGTTCTATCAGGTATTTGATGAGTCAAACAATTTATTGACCAACGTTGATAATTACGAGTTTGAGCTTCCCACAAACCTTGTGGAGGGGCAGACGTATACCTTCACGGTACAACCCATTCGCCAGGGTTGTGCATTTGGCCCTAGACAAGAATTAGAAATTTATGTACGTCCCACGACCCCGGCCGACGTTATCGTTTCCATTGACATCAATGATGATACGGAAACTGAGTTCTGTGAGACTGACAATACAAGTATTGGCCTTACGGCGAAAACTGACGGTACAACATTAACTAACCCTACCTATTACTGGTATGAGCTAGTAGGCGGAAATCAGGAATATGTAATGGGTGAAACCGATGCAACACTTGACCTGGGCATCCTTCCTGCAGGCACATATACGTATTATGTAGGGGTGGAAAGTGATGAATTCTGCTTGACAAAAGAAGCAGATAGGACTTCGGTTACATTTACAATTAATGAAGGGGCAACAGGGGATGACCTGGCTGCTATCACGGTAAATGGGGTTGATCCCATTGATCCATTATGCCTATTGCCTGGTGAGGACGTGGTCTTGAGTACGATGCTTTCGCCCACGAGCACGATTACAAATCCCGTGTTTGTGTGGTATGATGAAGCCGGTAACATGGTTGCTGGTGGCGAGAATGGTACCTTGAACCTAGGGTCTATTCCTGCAGGGACCTATATGTACAGTGTGGGTGTAAGCGGCGATGGAATATGCGAGAGTATAGCTTCAGAAAGAAAAACGGTGACCTTCACCATAAATACCACTGCAACCGAAGATGATATAGCAGATATAACCGTAAATGGCTTTGACCCATCAAATCCATTATGTATTGAGCCTACCGAGGATGTGATTCTCATGGCCGGTATTTCTGCGGCAAGCACGATTGCAAATCCTGTATTTGCATGGTACGATGAAGCTGGCAACATGGTTGCCGGTGGAGAGGATGGTAACCTGAACCTGGGTACACTAGCTCCCGGAACGTACACCTACAGTGTGGGCGTGAGTGGTGATGGCTATTGTGAAAACCTGGAGGCCGACCGTAAAGCAGTAACCTTTACCATAAACGAAATAGCAACTGAGGATGATATTGCTGATATTACCTTAAATGGTGAAGTGCCCACAGGTGTCGTGTGTATTGATGGCAATACAGATGTTGTGCTCGGCACAATGCTTTCATCAACCAGCACGATTACAAATCCTGTATTTGCATGGTATGATGAAGCTGGTAACATGGTTGCGGGTGGTGAGGATGGTAATCTGAACTTGGGCGTCCTTGTTCCAGGAACATACACCTACAGCGTGGGCGTGAGTGGCGATGGCCATTGTGAAAACCTTGCAGCTGATAGAAAAGAAATAACCTTTACGATCAATCACCTTGCGACTGAGGATGATATCGCTGATGTTCTGGTCAACGGTGTTGACCCTACTGATCCTTTCTGCTTACAGCCTGGGGATGATGTGATCTTGAGCACGATGCTTTCGCCTACGAGCACGATTGCAAATCCTGTATTTGCATGGTACGATGAAGCTGGTAACATGGTTGCCGGTGGAGAGGATGGTAACCTGAACCTGGGTACACTAGCTCCCGGAACATACACCTACAGTGTGGGCGTGAGTGGTGATGGCTATTGTGAAAACCTTGCAGCGGATAGAAAAACAGTCACATTTAAAATAAATGAAACTGCCACGGCAGATGATATTGCAGCCATAACTGTCAATGGTTTTGATCCTACTGACCCATTGTGTATAGATCCTTCAGAGGACGTGATCTTGAGCACGATGCTTTCGCCTACGAGCACGATTGCAAATCCTGTATTTGCATGGTACGATGAAGCTGGCAACATGGTTGCCGGTGGTGAGGATGGTAACCTGAACCTGGGTACACTAGCTCCCGGAACGTACACCTACAGTGTGGGCGTGAGTGGTGATGGCTATTGTGAAAACCTGACAGCGGATAGAAAAACAGTCACATTTACAATAAATGAGACTGCCACGGCAGACGACATTGCAGCTATAACGGTCAATGGTTTTGATCCTACTGACCCATTGTGTATAGATCCTTCAGAGGACGTGATCTTGAGCGCGATGCTTTCGCCCACGAGCACGATTGCAAATCCCGTATTTGCCTGGTATGATGAAGCTGGCAACATGGTTGCTGGTGGAGAGGATGGTAACCTGAACTTGGGCGTACTAGCTCCCGGAACATACACCTACAGTGTGGGCGTGAGTGGTGATGGCTATTGTGAAAACCTTGCAACTGATAGAAAAACAGTCACATTTACCATAAATGAGACTGCCACTGCAGACGACATTGCAGCTATAACGGTCAATGGTTTTGATCCTACTGACCCTTTATGCCTCGCCCCGGATGAAGATGTAATGCTTATGGCGATGCTTTCGCCCGCGAGCACGATTACAAATCCTGTATTTGCATGGTACGATGAAGCTGGCAACATGGTTGCTGGTGGAGAGGATGGTAACCTGAACTTGGGCGTACTTGCACCTGGAACATATACTTATAGCGTGGGCGTGAGTGGTGATGGTTACTGTGAAAACCTTGCAGCAGACCGTGAGACCGTGACGTTTACAATAAATAGAAACCCTACAGCTGCTGATGTCATGGTCACGGGAGCAATGGTGTGTTACCCTGACAATGCGGTGATTACTCCCACATCTACCGTGGCTAATCCATCATTCTCTTGGTATATGACTAATGATTATACCACTCAAATTATTGACGGAGATACTGACGGAGCAATTACTTATGCCATAGCTGCTGATGGAACCTTGACAATAAGTGGCCTGGAGGCAGATGTGACATATACCTATTATGTAAGTGTTACAAATGGTGATACTGGCTGTAGCAATACAGCAGGTGACCTTGCCGAGGTTGAGGTTTATGCAAATCCAGGACCAGATGTTCAAATAACACTAGATCAGGATATCACTGCTGATGATATTATCAATATCGCAGAGTCATCCATGATGATTCCTATCACAGGAACCGTGGGAGGCGATGTAGAAGCCGGTGATGAGGTTGAAATCACCGTGAATGGCGTGACCTACACGGCCACCGTGGCAATAGGCTTGACCTTCTCTATTGATGTTAATGGTTCTGATTTGGTTGCAGATGCTGACCTTGTCATTGAAGCGAGCGTGACCATCGCGGGAGAGGCGCCACTTGCGTGCGAAAATACCGCAACAGCAACCGCTGAGTACACCGTGGATGTTACCGCACCTACAATCCCTACAGTTGACTTTTTGACCACGACAGATACAACACCTACCCTTACGGGAACAGCTGAATCTGACGATATGCTTTCGGTAACTGTAAATGGCGTGACATATACTGAAGGTGATGGGAATTTATTTGATAATGGAGATGACACCTGGACGCTCAATATTCCAGATGAAGATGAGATGGAAGATGGCACTTATGATGTCGTTGCAGAAGCTACTGATACTGCTGGTAATGTGTCTGTGGATGTTACCATTGATGAATTGACAATTACCGTGGGCGCACCTGTGGGAGATGAAGAGCAGCAATTCTGCGCTACTGATAATCCTGTGGTGGCTGATATTGAAACTGATCAGGATAATGTAAACGTGTACCTGACCGAAACAGGGGGCACTCCACTTTCTCCTAACGAGCTGCTAAGCAATGACACGGATTATTATGTGGCAACCGTGGGCATCAATTCTGAGAGTATGGTAAGGTTAAAGGTCCACGTGATCATCATAACCGTACCGGTTCCTACAGCAAGCGAGACCGTACAGGAATTCTGCGAAAGCGAAAATCCAACTATCGCGGATATCGAAGTCAACGAGATAAATGTTGTGTGGTATTCTGACTTGATAGGAGGGACCATCGTGGGCCCAGGTGAGCCACTGGTAAATAACACGACATATTATGGCTCCTTGCGACAAGATGGTTGTGAGAGCAAGGATAGGTTGGGCGTAACGGTAATCGTTAAAAACGATGATACGGCGACCTTGAAACAGTCAACTCCTAGAGCGTGCTTTGGCACGGAGATAACCTATACCACGGAGTCGGGTATGCAGGATTATGCATGGACGTATACAGGCGCACAGGTTATTGATGGTGGTGGTTCTACTGATAATTTCATAACCCTTGTGTGGGATACCACCGGTGCAAATTCAATATCCGTGATGTACCTGGATACCATGAACTGTAACCCGGCGCAAGAAGCAATGCTCGATGTTGATGTTGTTGCCTGTACAGATTTGGTTATCCTTAAAACAGTTGATGATACCACACCGGTAATAGGCTCAGATGTGGTCTATACAATTACCGTGACAAGTGAGGGCATATCTCCCATGAACGATATCATTGTTGATGAGATGCTGCCATCTGGACTGGATTATGTATCACATATGGCAGACCTGGGTGATTATGACGAGATTTTGGGTACATGGTTGATTCCTGTACTGATGCCTGGTGAGGTGGCAACCCTGCAAATTACCGCAACAGTGGTAGAAGGAAACGATTATCTCAACATTGCATACATAACTTCATCGTCACCCACTGATGAAGATTCAGGAAATAATGAGTCCTCCGTTGAGATTGACCCAGAATGCTTGAAGGTGTTCAATGAATTTTCACCCAATGATGACGGCAAGAATGACACCTTTTTCGTGAGGTGTATCGAGAAGTATCCCAACAACCATCTAGAGATTTACAATAGGGATGGTAGTCTTATCTATGAGACTGATTCTTATAAAAATGGATGGGGCGGTACTTCTAATCAAGCAGGATTTGCCGGTTCGGGTAGAATTCCATCAGGTACATATTACTACGTCCTAGACCTAAGGGACGGCAGTGAAGTATTGACAGGATGGGTATACATAGCCAGATAATCACAATTTCAAACCAAACTTAAAGATGAGAACATTAATCAAAAAAATAGCTTTCGTTGCAGGATGCTTTTTAACAACCATGGCTGCAACGGCTCAACAAGAGCCTGATTACACACAATATATGTACAATACCATGGTGGTCAATCCGGCTTATGCCGGAACCTCCGGGTTGTTGAACATAACAGGAACTTTCCGTTCACAATGGACAGGTTTTGATGGTGCGCCCGAAACCCTTAATCTAGGGGTAGAATCGCCCATAAGCGATAGGGTAGGGCTGGGCATCAACATGATGCGTGACAAGCTGGGGCCTTCAGATGAGTACGGGTTTGCCGCAAACTTTGCATACACCATCCCCCTTAACGAGAAAATCAAATGGTCCTTTGGGTTAAGTGGGGGGCTCAATGTATTCAATGTAGATTTTACTAAAGGAACGTATCATGATGGTGATGACCCTTTATTGATGAATAATATCAACAATCAAATATTGGGTATCATAGGCGCCGGGACATATGTTTATTCTGATAACTGGTACCTAGGCCTTTCAACCCCTAACTTTTTCAGTCAAAAATATTATGATGATGTGGAGATGGCCGTAAACGCTGATGAGATGCACCTATATCTTATAGGGGGGTATGTATTTGACCTGGGTGGAACTACAAAGTTCAAGCCGGCATTCTTGTTGAACTATGTTCAGGATACCCCGCTCAATGCGGTGGTCACGGCCAACTTTTTGTTATTTAGCAAGTTGACCCTGGGCGCGGCGTATGAGATAGATGCTAATGTGAGCGCCCTTGCAGGGTTTAACCTTACCAGAGACCTGTTTTTAGGATATTCATATGGGTATTCAACCACTGACCTCAATAACTATAATAATGGTACACACGAGATTATATTGAAGTTCTCCCTAGGGTCTAAAACAGGAATGTCTTACTCACCACGCTTCTTTTAACCTTCAACTTAAA
Source organism: Cytophagaceae bacterium (assembly GCA_002710685.1). Classification (GTDB taxonomy): domain Bacteria; phylum Bacteroidota; class Bacteroidia; order Flavobacteriales; family Flavobacteriaceae; genus Leeuwenhoekiella. The sequence continues at coordinate 11,667 of PALD01000049.1, forward strand.
ACTTAAACCGATGACCAGGTCTTTACTCATTGCATTTTTAATTTGTTCCTCTTTTGCCATGGCGCAGGAGAGCGAGCAACTGGAAAAAGCAAACAAACTCTATGACCGCCAGTTTTTTCTCAAAGCCTTGGCGGAGTATGATAAATATATCAGTGAATCAGAAGGGGAGGTTATTGCCCCTGAAACATGGCTGAATATAGGTGACACACGCTATTCGCTAGATGATAAGGAAGGGGCCATTGAAGCCTATAAAAACGCTTTTGATGTCCAGGGATATAAAATGCCCAGAAAACACATTCATCAATATTATGATGCACTGAGGTCACAAAGGGGCTACGGCCAGGCTGATGATTTGTATGTCAATTACCTCAAGAACACAAATCAATTAAAATTGATGCAGGAATATGAGGATGAATCCAAAAGTTTCACGGCACTGGCAGAGGGCGATACCCTATATGACGTCTTTGGGCTTGATATTAATTCTTCGTTTTCAGATTTTGGGGGCACCCTAAAGGGAAATGAACTTATCTTCTCATCAAGCAGGAACAACACCGTCAACAAGATATATGAAAGGGACGAAACCCCCTATTTGTCCCTCTATAAGGCCACGATGGTCTCCCCGCATAGCTTTAAGGATGTTGAGCTGTTTGATGAGGGTCTTGAGACCCCATTTCACGATGCCTCCGCCAGTTTTGATCCAGATGGCACCACGATTTACTATGCCTCTAGCTATCAAAAAAACGAGCGGAAGAAAATTTTTGGCAAGGACAAGCGCAACTATTTTAGAATCTATAAAGCTGTGAGAAATGGAAGCTCCTATGAAAAAATAGAAGTTCCCATTAATGGAGAGGACTATTCCACGGGACATCCCTATACTGAAGATGGAAAACTCCTATATTTTGCTTCAGATAGGCCGGGAGGTTACGGTGGCGTTGACATCTATGTGTGCGATATACGCGGAAATGGCACCTATTCCGCACCGCGCAACCTGGGCCCCACGGTCAATACGCCCTATGACGATTACTTTCCCTTTGTAAAAAACAACATGCTTTATTTTTCATCTAAGGGCCACGTGGGTTTTGGGGGCATTGATATCTACACCGCAGAACTCGTGGGAGGAAAATTCATCAATGTCAAGAACATGGGTGCGGGCATCAATTCAAAGGCTGATGATTTCGCTTACCGCGAATATGATAAAGGCCAGGGCTATATTTCGTCAAACCGGGCCGGTGGTCAGGGAGGTGATGATATCTATGCCTTTGAATACAGGTTGAGGGAATGCTGGCAATACATGAAGGGAACCATTGTGGATAGTGAGACAAAGAAGCCCATTGAAAACGCACGGGTCAAGTTGCTGGGTACTGAAGGTGAAGAGATAGCAAACCTCTTGACAGATGCTAATGGACGTTATGATATTAAGCTGGAGTGCAAGGTAAAGGCACTGGTCTCTGCATTTAAAAAAGGCTTTAGCGAAGAAAGCAGGTTTGTTGACATGGCAGAGGAACCCTATAAAGAAACCAGGGTCGTGGACTTTGAGCTGGACGACCTCTCAGAGATAATCATCGTGGAGAACGATGTTGAAAAAATCAGAATTGACCCCATTCATTTTGATTATGATAAATATAATATCAATAAAACGGCCGCTGGCCAACTGCAAAAGGTTATTGACGTGATGCATGATTTCCCAGACATGGTTATCAAGATAGAAAGCCATACTGACCAGCGTGGGTCTGATACATATAACATGGCATTGTCTGGCAAAAGGGCAAGATCTACCCAGCAGTACCTCTTTGATAAAGGCATCTCAGAGGATAGGATCGTGAGTGCAAAGGGCTTTGGTGAGTCAAACCCCATTTATGAATGTCCTAAAGGTGACTGTACTGAAGAAGAATACCACAAAAACCGTAGGTCTGACTTTATAATCCTGAGTAGATAAAACCTTTATATTTAAAAAATGCCTGAGCAGCTGCTCAGGCATTTTTTATTTTAGGCACTCTGTAAATGAAATTTTTCTCCCTGCTTGTGGGTGGAATAATACAGTAGCATATTGTCATAAAAACCTATGCTCAGGGTGTCTTTCTTGATGCATGACCGCAAGAAGTTTTCTAGTTTTTCAGGGGTCAGTTCTATATGGATGTTTTGTGATGAAGTATCCACAAAGAAAACCTCGATCTCAATGTGGTCTGCTTTTCTTGTGTAAATTATATTACTGGTACCAAAATATCTTTTTAGCAGTGCCAAGTGAAAACGGTCAAATGTTTTTTGGGTTTCGGGATAGTTTCCATCACAACTTCTTTTGATGAGATTGCTAACGTTTTCAATGATTTCGGCGGGGGTAAATGTGGTCTTCATGGCAAGCAGGTATTTATGATATGCATCTAAGATACATACCTCCCTTGTTAAGAAATGCCCAATTATAAATTCTTTAAAGCCTTTTTAACGGGAATTTATCAAATCTTAAAGGTCATCACGGGGCGCTTGGCATGATGCATAAGGTCCTCACTTATTGACCCGTTGAAAAAATGCGCCAGCCCTTTTCTGCCATGCGTTCCTATCGCGATGAGGTCTGCATTTATCAACTGTGAAAAATTGAGGATGCCGCGTTCTATCGTCCTGTCACAATATATAGTGGGCCTGGGCAGTTCCTCCCCCAGTTTTTCGGCAAAAGCCTCATAAGCTTCCATGATTTCCTCGGTGGTTTGAAAGCTTCCAGGTGTATTGACAAAGAGGAGGTGAACGGTTGATTTTTCCCTTTTGGCTATGGCCAAAGCACTTTTTATGGGGCCTATGTTGTCATCCTGAAAGTCTGAGGCAAAGACAAAATTGCGCAGTTTGAACTTGGCATGATCCTTCTTGATAATCAACACGGGCACCTTGCTGTTGCGCACCACCTTCTCCGTACTTGAGCCTATAAAGATGTTTGGCAGTCCATTTTTGCCATGTGAGCCCATGACGATAAGATCTGCCTCATGTTTTTGCACGATGGTATTGATGTCTTCAAAACCATTGTGAAACTCTGCCTTTTCATACACCTTGATGCCTTCAAGAAAAGGGGATTTCATTAATTTTTCAAACTCCTGGTGGGCGAGTTTCATAAAATAGATGGCCTGTGGCAGTTCACTGCGCACCCCTTCATTGACCCCATCTATCATGATGCCGGGCAGCTCGATAAGGTGGAAGAGAAAGATTTCGGCATCGTACCTCTTTGCCAGTTTTGCGGCAGCTTTCAGGGCATGGAGGGAGTCTTGAGAAAAGTCTGTGGGCACAAGTATTTTTTTGACCATGGCAAAAAATTTAAAAGGTTTATAGAGAAATCTTTCCCTATTAAATTTAAGTAAATATTCGCTTGTTTGCACCCTTTTGAAAACCGATAATTATTATTATATTTGCACCATCAATTATAGAAAATCATTGAGGGGACGTGGAGTCCCCTCTTTTTATAGTTTAAGTTTTGAGAGAGAAGGTAGAGCAATTGATAGGGCAGGTCCTTGATGAAAATCCATCACTGTTCCTTATCAGTCTGGATATCAAGGGCAATAATGAAATCACCGTGGTGATTGATGGTGATGAGGGAGTTACGGTCTCAGACTGTGTGGCCGTAAGCCGTGGCATAGAGCATAACCTGGATAGGGAAGAAGAGGATTTTTCACTAGAGGTCATGTCTGCCGGTGCGACCGCGCCACTTATAAACCAAAGGCAATATAACAAGAACCTGGGCCGCAACTTGGAGGTAAGGACCAAGGATGGCGAGAAGCTAGAAGGTGACCTTGTTGAAATAAACGCGGGCGATATAAAGCTTGCCTGGAAGACCAGGGAGCCTAAGCCCGTGGGAAAAGGAAAACATACCGTGGAGAAAGAAGCGGTGATCCCTTACGAGAACATTGAGGAAGCAAAAGTGAAAATAAAATTTTAACCATTTAGCATCATGGAAAATATAGCGTTAATCGAATCTTTTTCAGAATTCAAGGATGATAAGCTCATCGACAGGGTTACCTTGATGGCGATACTAGAAGAGGTATTCCGCAGCACATTGAAAAAGCGCTTTGGTAGCGATGATAATTTTGATATAATTATCAACCCAGACAAGGGTGACCTTGAGATATGGAGAAACAGGATTGTCGTTGCAGATGGCGAGGTTGAAGATGACAACAGTGAGATAAGCCTTACCGCTGCACGCAGGATCGAGCCGGATTTTGAGGTAGGAGAGGATGTTTCAGAAGAAGTAAAGCTCATCGACCTGGGAAGACGTTCTATTTTGGCTTTGCGCCAAAACCTTATCAGCAAGATTCATGAGCACGATAACACAAACCTTTACAAGCAGTTCAAGGAGCTCGAGGGCGAACTGTACAATGCAGAGGTGCACCACATCCGCCACCGTGCCATCATCCTGCTGGATGATGAAGGCAACGAGATAATCATGCCCAAGGAAAAACAGATACCGTCAGATTTTTTCCGTAAAGGAGAAAACGTACGTGGCATCATCGAGAGCGTCGAGCTCAAGGGCAACAAGCCGGCCATTATCATGAGCCGTACATCGCCACTCTTCCTGGAGAAGTTGTTTGAGTCTGAAATACCAGAAGTCTTTGATGGCTTGATAACCGTTAAAAAAGTGGTGCGCATCCCCGGTGAGAAGGCTAAGGTTGCCGTAGATAGCTATGATGACCGTATTGACCCCGTGGGTGCCTGTGTGGGCATGAAGGGTTCAAGGATCCACGGTATCGTCAGGGAGCTGGGCAATGAAAATATAGACGTGATCAATTATACTAATAACCTGCAGTTGTACATCACAAGGGCATTGAGCCCCGCAAAAATCACTTCCATCAAGATAGATGAAGAGAACAAGACGGCAGAGGTTATGTTAAAGCCAGAAGAAGTTTCAAAGGCAATAGGCCGTGGTGGTCACAACATCAGGCTTGCCGGTCAACTCTCTGGATATGAAATTGATGTTTTCCGCGAAGGCGTAGAAGAAGATGTTGAGCTTAAGGAGTTTAGCGACGAGATTGAGCAATGGGTCATCGATGAGTTTGCTAAAATAGGTCTTGATACTGCAAAAAGTATCCTGGAGCAGGATATAGCTGATCTTGTAAGGAGAACAGACCTTGAAGAAGAAACAATCGTTGACGTGAGGAATATCCTAAAAGCGGAGTTTGAATAAGCGTTAGGATTATACAGGTATTTTAGGTTAATTTTACAGCGAATTTTAAAGCAATTTATGGCAGAAGTAAAGAACATGAGATTAAATAAGGTATTGCGTGAACTTAATATTTCACTTGATCGAGCTGTCGATTTCTTGAAAGAAAAAGGTTATGATATTGAGGCACGCCCTACCACAAAGATCTCAAATGAAGTCTACGACGTTCTCTCAGATGAATTCCAAACTGATGCCACTAAAAAGGTAAAGAGCAAGGAGGTCGCAAAGGAGAAGGAGAAGGAGAAGGAAGCCTTGAGGATGGCCCGCGAAGAAGAGCAGGAAGAAAAAAGAAAAGGGCATGAGCCCCAATCGGTCAATAAAAAAGTGACCCTTGAAGGGCCCAAGACCGTAGGTAAGATAGACCTGGATAAAAAACCTGATGAGCCCGCCAAGAAAATTGAGCCGGCCAAAGAAGAAACCCCAAAGGCCGAGCCCGTAAAAGATGAACCGGTCAAGGAAGAGCCCAAAAAGGAGGAAACCCCACAGCAGGTTGAAGAAAAACCTGAGCCGGTAAAACCTGAGCCAGTAAAGGCACAGGCGCCCAGGCCAGAGCCAAAAAAACAGGAGCCACAGGCCAAGAAAGAAGAGCCTAAACTGGGCGATGATGTCTTAAAAACAGATTATAGAAAACTGGACGGTCCTAACTTCACAGGGAAGAAAATTGACCTTTCGCAGTTCAAAAAACCCGAGAAAAAGAAAAAAGAGGTCCCTGCCAAGAAAGATGATGCCAATGCAAGAAAGCGCAAGCGCAAGCGTATAAGCAAAGGTCCTGTTCCAGGGGGTGGTAATGGCCCACGTGGAGGAGGAAATAACCAACGGGGAAAACGACGCACTGCTCCTAAAGAAGAGCCTAGTGAAGAAGAAGTACAAAAGCAGATCCGTGAGACCCTAGAGAAGCTTCAGGGTAAATCAAGCAAGGGTAAAGGTGCTAAGTACCGCCGTGATAAAAGGGATCAACACCGTCAAAAATCTGAAGAAGAACTTGCGCAGCAAGAAGCAGATAGCAAAGTACTTAAGGTTACCGAGTTTGTGACCGTAAGCGAAGTTGCGACCATGATGAACGTTCCCGTGACACAGGTCATCTCGGCTTGTATGTCCCTGGGCATGATGGTAACGATGAACCAGCGGCTTGATGCTGAGACACTTTCCATTGTTGCTGAAGAATTTGGTTATGAAGTTGATTTCATAACAGCTGACCTTGAAGAAGCGGTCACCGTTGAAGAAGATAAAGAAGAGGACCTTAAATCACGTGCGCCTATTGTTACGGTAATGGGTCACGTTGACCACGGTAAGACATCGCTCCTTGACTATGTACGTCAAGAAAACGTGATTGCAGGTGAAAGTGGGGGCATCACCCAGCACATAGGTGCTTATGGTGTGACCCTTGAAAATGGACAAAAAATAGCATTCCTGGATACACCGGGTCACGAGGCATTTACCGCCATGCGTGCGCGTGGTGCACAGGTAACTGATATTGCGATAATCGTGGTGGCGGCTGATGATGATGTAATGCCACAGACCAAAGAGGCCATCTCCCATGCTCAGGCAGCAGGAGTGCCCATAGTGTTTGCAATAAACAAGATTGATAAGCCTACGGCTAATCCTGATAAAATCAAGGAACAATTGGCAGCAATGAACCTGCTTGTTGAAGACTGGGGTGGTAAGATACAATCCCATGATATTTCGGCTAAGACAGGTCAAGGTGTCAAGGAGCTTTTAGAAAAAGTATTGCTTGAAGCAGAATTACTGGAGCTCAAGGCAAACCCTGATAAACTGGCAAACGGTACCGTTGTTGAGGCATTTCTTGATAAAGGACGTGGATATGTATCTACCGTACTTGTTGAGGGTGGTACCTTAAAGATAGGAGACTATGTGCTTGCAGGTACTAACAGTGGTAAAATTAAGGCAATGCATGATGAGCGTGGCAAGTCTATTAAAGAAGCCGGGCCATCCACACCGGTCTCAATACTGGGCCTTGATGGTGCTCCACAGGCAGGTGACAAGTTCTATGCGATGGAAGATGAGCGTGAGGCAAAAGATATTGCGTCAAAACGTACCCAGCTGCAGCGCGAACAATCTGTAAGGACACAGCGCCACATCACGCTTGATGAAATAGGCAGGCGTATCGCCCTGGGCGAGTTCAAAGAATTGAACATCATCCTTAAAGGGGATGTTGATGGATCTGTTGAGGCACTTACTGATAGTTTCCAGAAACTTTCAACCGAGGAGATTGCGGTAAACATCATCCACAAGGGTGTGGGGGCCATAACAGAGAGCGACGTGCTTCTGGCCTCAGCCTCTGATGCGATTATTATAGGATTCAATGTGCGCCCTGCAGGTAATGCCCGTCAGGTAGCAGATAAGGAAGAAATAGACATCCGTACATACTCCATCATTTATGATGCGATCAATGACCTCAAGGATGCGATGGAGGGTATGCTGTCTCCAGAGATGAAAGAGGAGGTGACAGGTACCGCGGAAATCAGGGAAACCTTCAAGATTTCTAAAGTTGGTACCATAGCAGGTTGTATGGTGATGAACGGTAAGATATTCAGGAACTCTGGCATACGTTTGATACGTGACGGGGTCGTGATCTACACTGGCGAGCTGGCATCCCTTAAACGATTCAAGGATGATGTCAAAGAGGTGAGCAAGGGATATGATTGTGGTATCCAAGTCAAAAACTACAATGATATACAGGTTGATGATATCATCGAGGCGTACCAAGAAGTTGCGGTCAAGAAAAAGCTTAAATAACAAGCGATACCGTCTCATATAAAAAAAGCTCCCCGCCATGGCGGGGAGCTTTTTTGTTTTCATTTCGCTTTAAGCGAAAAATCATTTTTTAGGCTTCAGTACAAACGCATCTGGAAACACTTTTTTAATGCGTAATAATGCCCTGTCTGCTTCCAGTCTATTTCTAAAATTACCTATCCATACCTTGTAGTTGTTCTCGTATTCAATCGTTCCTTCCCACTCGCCTATTTTTGATTTGTAGGTGCTGAGGACCTGGTTTGCCTGGCTCAGGCTCTGGCCGTATCCCATAATCTGTATTTTGTACCTGTCGCCCAGTTCATTGTTTATAGTCATTTGATTCTTAAGCTCTAGCAGTGCTGGGATGCGGTCATCTTGAATGACGTTGACCTGGGCTTGCTGGGCTTGCGCCGAAAGAAAAATTCCACCGGAAAAAACGAGGAAAAAGAGGCAATTAAGTTTCATAAAAAATGAAAGTTTTTGAGTGTGAGTGTAAATGTAAAAGTAATAACTAAAATGTGCGTCAAAATATTATTTAGAACTGATATAAATTATGTTTTAACGGAATGCTAACACTTCAAAATTCCACTTCTAAGTGTTACTTTTGCCATCAAATTTGCCAGCACCTATCATGCAATATGAAGAGTGAATTCGATGCTGAGGGGTGATGGGATAGCTAGATAATCCACCAGATTATGAAACAGGTGAAATACCTTAAATCAACTTCAAGAATTACTTTTTTTGGACTGGCGTTCTGCCTTTCCTTTTTCAATTTGACATTTGCGCAAGATGCAGGGGCTGATGCCCAGGCAGATGCTCAGCAAGAGGTGGCTACTGATGCTCCTGTGACCGCTGGTGCTGATGCTGCCGCCGGTGAGGCGCTCTTCAAGGCAAACTGTGCCGCATGTCACAAGTTGTATTCTAAAGCTACGGGCCCAGCGCTGTATGATGTTACCAGCCGTCATGATAGGCAATGGTTGTATAACTGGATTCACGATAGCCAGGGCATGGTCAAGGCAGGAGACCCCAATGCGGTTGCTTTGTTCAATGAGAACAACAACCAGGTGATGACTCCTTTTCCTCAATTGAGCGAGGCAGATATTGACAATATTCTTGCGTATACAGATACTCCAAAACCTGAGCCGGTTGCTCCTGTTCCGGGGGCTGGAGGTGGAGGTTCTGGATCGGGTTCTGGTGCTTCAACTAATTTGATTCTGGGTGGCCTTGTGCTAGTTTTCTTGATGCTGGTAACGGTATTGTTCTTGGTGAACAAGACGCTGCGCAGGTTTGCGACAGAGCAAGGTGTTGAGCTTCCTGTAAAAGAAAAGGGAACTCCTATATGGAAAGCATTTGTTCAAAACCAGTTCTTGGTTTTGGTATCCGTGATTGTGCTTGTTTTGGGAGGGGCTTACTTTGCATACGGTTTCTTGATGCAGGTAGGGGTTGACCAGGGGTATGAGCCCATACAGCCCATACATTATTCACATAGAATCCATGCGGGTGATAACCAGATAGAGTGTAAATACTGCCACTCTTCTGCGAGGACAAGTAAGACATCGGGCATACCTACCCTCAACGTGTGTATGAACTGCCACAAAACAGTTTCAGAGGTTGCTGATCAAACTTCTAAGTTTACCTCGGTTACTGAAGATTACTCAAAAGAGTTTTATGATAAAGAAATTCAAAAACTGTATAAGGCCGTGGGCTGGGATCAAGCCACGCAATCTTACACAAGGGAGACGCATCCTGTAAAATGGGTGAGGATCCATAACCTTCCAGACTTTGTTTACTTTAACCACTCTCAGCACGTATCAGTTGCCGGGGTGCAGTGTCAAACTTGTCACGGTCCTATCGAGGAGATGGAAATCGTGCATCAAGAAGCGCCGCTTACCATGGGATGGTGCATCAACTGCCACCGTGAGACCAATGTGGTGATGGAAGGCAATGAGTATTATGAAAAAATCCACGATGAGCTTGCCAAGAAATATGATGTAGAGCAGCTTACCATTGCACAAATGGGAGGTATAGAGTGTGGTAAGTGTCACTATTAATAAAAAGTCAATCAGGCCCTGCGGCTAGATTTTTAGAATAAACAAGAATAATATATATGTCATCAAGCAAGAAATACTGGAAAAGTGTTGAAGAGCTAAAGCAGGACAGTCCTATTGTCAAGAAGCTTAGAGACAACGAGTTTGTAGAAGACATTCCCGTAGATGAGTTTTTGGGCAATAAAGAAGCGCTTCAGGATTCATCTACTTCTCGACGTGATTTCCTTAAGTATGTTGGTTTTTCAACTGCGGCAGCAACACTTGCAGCTTGTGAAGGACCTGTAATCAATGCTATTCCTTACGTTGTTGCCCCAGAGCGTATGACCGTGGGTGTTGCAGACTATTATGCGACCACCATTGCTGATGGATTTGACTTTGCGAGCATACTTGTAAAGACACGTGAGGGCCGCCCCATTAAAATAGAGAACAACAGGCTTGCAGGTGCGGTAGGAAATGGTAATGCCAGGGTACATGCCTCGGTATTGTCAATGTATGACATTAAGAGGTTGCAAGGTCCCAAGATTGCTGGAGAATCTGCATCCTGGTCTCAACTTGATGATGAAGTGGGCACTGCATTGCAAGGCCTGGGAGGAAAGGAGATAGTATTGCTTACGCAAACTTTTGCCAGCCCCTCGACAACAAAGTTGATAAATGAGTTCAGTGCTGCTTATCCTAATGTGCGCCATGTAATCTATGACGCTGTTAGCGAAAGCGCCGCGCTTGATGCCTTTGAAAATAAATATGGCACAAGGGCACTTCCTGACTATGATTTCGCGAAAGCCGAAGTAATAATATCTGTGGCTGCTGATTTCTTGGGCGACTGGCAAGGTGGAGGGTTTGACTCTGGCTATGCTAAAGGTCGCGTTCCTGCCGAAGGAAAGATGTCACGCCACGTACACTTTGAGTCTAACATGAGCCTTACCGGTGCAAATGCTGATAAGCGCGTGCCCATGACTCCCAGTGAGCAAAAAGAAACCGTAAGGGCCATCCACTCTGCATTAGTGGGTGGAGGTTCTGCAAATCTTCCCGAAGACAAGAAAAAAGCTGTTGACCAGGCTGTTGCCCAATTGCGCAAGGCAGGTAGCAAAGGTGTCTTTGTAACAGGTCTTCAAGATGTGAACGCCCAGGTGCTCGCCCTTGAAATCAACGCCAGGCTGGGAAGTGAGGCAATGGATACCGCAGCTCCTAAAATGACCCGTCAAGGTGATGCCGCTGAAGTGCTTCAGCTTGTGGAAGATATGGGGTCTGGACGGGTAGGTGCACTGTTGATCGCCGGGGTGAACCCAGCATATAGCTTGCCCAATGCCGAAGCGTTCAAGACCGCTCTTGAGGGTATTGATGTGACCGTTAATTTTGCGATGAAGGAAGATGAAACCGCATCGCTTTGTAAATATTTGGCTCCTGCTCCTCATTACCTGGAGTCTTGGGGTGATGTTGAGATTAAAAAAGGTGAAGTGTGCTTGACACAGCCTACCATCAGGCCCTTGTTTGACACACGCCAGTTTCAAGATACATTGTTAAAGTGGACTGGCAATAGCCAATCTTATCATGATTACTTAAAAAATAGCTGGAGCAATGGTTCTGTAAGTTGGAATCAAGCACTGCATGATGGTGTGGCAAAAGGAGCTGTTTCCACTGACGTGGAAATGGATATGTCTGCAACTGAAGCTGACATTCAATCCAGCATCACGCCCTCTGAAGCCATTACAGCGGTAAGTGCTGCGGCAGCATTGGTTCAAGAAGGCAACGCTTCTAACGGAGGCTTTGAGCTTATGCTTTATACCAAGACTTCCATGGGTGATGGTGGTCAAGCCAATAACCCCTGGCTGCAGGAACTTCCAGATCCTATCACAAGGACATCTTGGGATAATTACCTTACGATGTCTAAAAAGGATGCTGACCGTCTGGGAATTGAAAACAAGCACGTGTCTAATGGGGCACTCAATGGTCATAAGGTTAATGTGACCTTGGGCGACGTTACCATAAAGGACGTACCCGTGATCATTCAGCCGGGTCAGGCAGTGGGTTCTGTAGGACTTGCTTTAGGTTTTGGAAGAAAAGAAGCCGTTCAGGAAGAAATGCAGACCGGTGTAAACGCCTTCCCGTTGTACAAAGACTTCAACAATGTGCAGAACGTGCAGATTGAGAAGGCTTCTGGATGGCATGAGTTTGCCTGTGTGCAATTGCAGAATACCATGGTGGGCCGTAGTGAAGACATCATAAAGGAAACCACGCTTGAGATATTCAATACTAAAGATAAACATTTCTGGAACCCCGTTCCAGAAACAGACTATAACCACGGTGAGATCGAGGTCAGGGAGGCTGATGCAGATATTTGGGAACCCTTTGACAATACAATAGGTCCCCACTTCAACCTTTCTATAGACCTTAATGCATGTACCGGTTGTGGTGCTTGCGTCATCGCTTGCCACTCTGAGAACAATGTACCTGTCGTGGGTAAGGAAGAAGTGCGCAAATTCAGGGATATGCACTGGTTGAGGATTGACCGTTACTACTCTTCTGGAGATACCTTTAATGAAGAAATCGAGAAGCTTGAAAACCTTCCTGCTTTTGACTCATACAAGGCCGTTGAGACTGAGTCATTTGACAATCCAGAGGTTGCATTTCAACCTGTGATGTGTCAACATTGTAACCATGCCCCATGTGAAACGGTCTGTCCCGTTGCCGCTATAGGCCATGGCCGTCAAGGTCAAAACCAAATGACCTATAACCGTTGTGTGGGAACCCGCTACTGTGCAAACAACTGCCCTTACAAGGTGCGTCGTTTCAACTGGTTCTTGTATAGCGAGAATGATGAGTTTGATTATAACATGAACAATGACCTGGGCCGTATGGTATTGAACCCTGATGTGGTTGTACGTTCTCGTGGTGTCATGGAAAAATGTTCTATGTGTATCCAGATGACGCAAAAAACCATCCTTGATGCTAAGAGGGATGGCCGCGCGATCAAAGATGGTGAGTTTGCAACGGCATGTAGCAATGCTTGTGGGACCGGCGCCATCAAATTTGGTGATATCAATGATAAAGAAAGTGAGATACTGGCGCTTAAAAATGATAAGCGTAGCTATTATATGTTAGAGAGTGTGGGTACAAAACCTAATGTGGTGTATCAGGTAAAAGTGAAAAACACACAAGAAGCGTAAATTTTTTTAAATAAATTATTAAGAAATAATATGTCGTCACATTACGAAGCACCCATAAGAGAGCCGTTGGTAGTTGGAGAGAAAACGTACCACGATATCAGCGTTGATGTTGGAGCTCCTGTTATGGGTAGGGCCAATAAATCATGGTGGATTGTATTTTCAATCGCATTGGTCGCATTTTTATGGGGGCTAGGTTGTATCATATATACAGTATCTACGGGTATAGGTGTTTGGGGTCTTAACAAGACCATAGGCTGGGCCTGGGATATTACAAACTTTGTTTGGTGGGTAGGTATCGGTCACGCCGGAACACTGATTTCTGCGGTATTGTTGCTCTTCCGTCAAAAATGGCGTATGGCAATTAACCGTTCCGCGGAAGCGATGACAATATTTGCCGTTGTACAGGCAGGTCTTTTCCCCATCATCCACATGGGTCGCCCGTGGGTGGGATACTGGGTGTTGCCCATTCCCAACCAGTTTGGTTCTTTGTGGGTAAATTTCAACTCGCCACTGCTGTGGGACGTTTTTGCAATATCAACTTATTTATCTGTATCCTTGGTGTTCTGGTACACTGGCTTACTGCCTGACTTTGCCATGTTGCGAGACAGGGCTGTAAAACCTTTTCAGCAAAAAATATATGGCATCCTGAGTTTTGGATGGAGTGGCCGTGTCAAGGACTGGCAACGTTTTGAGGAAGTATCCCTCGTGCTTGCAGGTCTTGCTACACCACTTGTACTGTCAGTACACACCATTGTATCATTTGACTTTGCCACTTCTGTGGTACCGGGATGGCATAGTACGATTTTTCCTCCCTACTTTGTTGCAGGTGCAATCTTCTCTGGATTTGCAATGGTGCAAACGCTGCTTATCATAATGCGCAAGGTATCAAACCTAGAGAACTATATCACCGTGCTTCACATAGAGTACATGAACAAGGTAATCCTGCTTACCGGTGGGATTGTGGGTGTTGCGTACCTTACTGAGTATTTCATAGGGTGGTACTCAGGTTTATCTTATGAAAACTATACTTACCTATCCTTTGGTGCTGCCACGGGGCCTTACTGGTGGGCTTTCTGGGCATTGATAATCTGTAACCTGGTTGTGCCGCTTACATTATGGGTAAAGAAATTTAGGAGAAATATCATCTGGACGTTTATCGTATCGATAATCATCAACATAGGGATGTGGTTTGAACGGTTTGATATTATCGTGCTCGACTTGAGTAAAGACCGTTTGCCATCTTCATGGACGATGTTTGAGCCTACCTTTGTTGATATAGGTGTATTTGTGGGAACCATAGGATTCTTTTTTGTGCTCTTCCTGCTATATGCACGTACCTTCCCGGTAATCGCACAAGCAGAGGTCAAGACAATCCTAAAATCTTCGGGAGAAGGATTTAAAAAACTAAGGGCAGAGCATGGCGATGACCATCATATTGAGCATGTAGATCTTGATCCTACCGCCAGTGAGCCATCAGCAAATGTCAAGGGACACTATTTTACCTCAGACAAAGAAGTTGATACAGGTCTAGATGAAGATGGGCATAATGAATCAGTCAATGCAGATGCATTAATCAGTAGCGAAGCTCAAAAAGAACAAGTAGATGACCTGCTGGAACGCATAGGTACATTTGACCCTGCAACCCAAGAAGCTGATGACCTTACCAAAATAAGTGGGGTAGGTCCCGTGATGCAGCAAAAATTGCATCAACTGGGTATATATACCTTTGAGCAGGTGAGCAAAATGACTTCAACAGATTATGAATTGCTTGACGAGATTATAGATGCTTTCCCAGGTAGGGCAGAGCGCGACGATTGGGCTGGACAAGCAGCAAAACTTAGAAACAATTAATAGTAGTATGGCATCTTCAAAAGTTATACACGCGATTTATACAGATGACGACATTCTCATGAATGCCGTTAAACAAGTACGCGCGAAGAATTATCATATTAGCGAGGTATTTACACCATTTCCCGTACACGGTCTTGACAAGGCCATAGGCCTGTCGCCCACGCGTATCGCGATATGCGCATTCATGTATGGTCTAACCGGTTTAACCGTGGCCGTACTGATGCTCAACTACATGATGATTGTAGATTGGCCACGCGATATAGGTGGAAAGCCCAGCTTTTCATTTCATCAAAACATGCCGGCTTTTATCCCCATCATGTTTGAGCTTACCGTATTCTTTGCAGCACACTTAATGGTGATAACCTTTTACATGCGCAGCAAGATATGGCCTTTTAAAAAAGCTGAAAACCCAGATCCACGCACGACTGATGACCATTTCTTGATGGAGATCGAGGTGGGTCACAATGAAGATATTGACGCCATGTCAAAATTCCTGTACGATACCGGTGCTGCAGAATTAAGTTTAATCCATAATGAAGAACACTAAATGATGAAGTATTTGGTAAAAATAGCATTCTTGTTTGCCATTGCTGCAATTGCGGTTTCCTGCCACGAGAAGGGCAAGCCTAACTTTCAGTACATGCCCAATATGTATGAGCCTGTACCTTATGAGACAAACGGCCGCTATGATGTGTTCCCTAATGGGATGGAGGCAATGCAGCCGGCCGAGGGTACCGTGAAGCGAGGATGGATGCCCTATGAATATGAAAACTCAACAGAGGGGTACGCTTCCGCGAAAGCGAACCTTAAAAACCCGCTCCCATATACGGAGGATAATTATAATAAGGGCAAGGCATTGTTCACGATTTACTGTGCCGTATGCCATGGTGACAAAGGTGATGGACAGGGCATTCTTGCCGAGCGCGAAAAAGTACTGGGTGTACCCGCATACAATGATGCCGGAAGGGCCATTACCGAAGGTAGTGTGTACCATGTAACCTATTATGGCCTCAACACCATGGGTTCTTATGCAACACAGACTACCGAAAAGGAACTGTGGCAGATCAATCACTATGTCATGAGCCTCAAGGATCAACTGGATGGTAAGCCAGAGCGTCCATTTGTGGGCCAGGATGAAAGCGACATGCAAGGAGGAGATACTGCCATGAGCGCAGAAACCGAAGACGGAGCTGAAGCTGAAAACATGAGTGCAGCACCCCATGCACAAACTGAAGAATAATAAAGTCAGGATATTTTATACTTATGTACACGTTATCTAGCAAATTCAAACTGTTTTCCATAATACTAATGGTATTGGGCTTGGCTGGCCTGGCTTATGGTTTTTTCTCCACACCATCTACAGTTGAAGATGTAAAGGAATACCTGGCCGCTCAAGAAGTTCATGGTAGCCATGGAGATGAGGCAGAAGCAGAAGATCACGGCTCAACCTTTGTAGATGAGGTAAGGGGCGAAGAAGGATATTCTGAAGCTGCAATGGAACACTCACAAGATCATGGTGAAGGTGGGCATCACGGTGAAGAAGAGCACCTTAACCACGTGCTCCATCAATTGCAGGCCAAACCTTGGTCAGCAATATTTGTCTCGGCCTTTTTCTTTATGATGATCGCACTGGGGGCTTTGGTCTTCTATGCAATTCAATATGTATCATCTGCAGGATGGTCGCCTGTACTTTTCAGGGTAATAGAGGGTATTACCGCCTACCTGTTGCCAGGGTCTATCATAGTACTGTTGATCGTTATTTTTGCCGGAACGCACTTTTACCCATGGCAGGACCATGAACTTGTTGCCGACGACAAGATATTACAGGGCAAGGCAGGATACCTTAACTTCCCCTTTTTCTTGATAAGGGCATTGATTTATGTAGCGGGATGGAACTTCTATAGGTATTTTGCAAGAAAGAATTCATTGCTTATAGAAAAGCAGAATGGTGATCTTATCCCATTCAATAAAAACTTTAAGGCCTCAGTATTTTTCTTGGTATTTTTCCTGCTTACAGAGGCTACTATGGCGTGGGACTGGTTCATGTCAATGACGCCACACTGGTATAGCACCTTATTTGCATGGTATATTTTTGCCACCATGTTTGTAAGTGCCATCACCGTTATCGCACTAGTTACCATATTCTTTAAGGCTAAGGGGCTGTTGAGCTTTGTTAACGATAGTCACCTGCATGACCTTGCCAAGTTTATGTTTGCGTTCAGTATTTTCTGGACCTACTTATGGTTTGCACAGTTCATGCTCATATGGTATGCTAACATCCCTGAAGAAGTCACCTATTTCATATTGCGTATCAAGGAGTACAACCTGTTGTTCTTTGGTATGCTGGTGCTCAACTTCGTGTTCCCTATACTTGTGTTGATGAACAGTGATTTCAAGAGGGTGCCATGGTTTGTGGTGATTGCAGGTTGCCTTATCCTTGTAGGGCATTATGTAGATGTTTTCCTTCTTGTTATGCCATCTACAGTGGGGCCACACTGGTCCTTTGGCGTGACAGAGATTGCTGGTATAGCTTTCTTCCTGGGCTTGTTCATATTTGTTGTAGGAAGTGGTTTTGCCGGGGTTTCGCTAAGGCCAAAAGGAAATCCGTTTATACGTGAAAGTGAGAATTATCATTATTAATAGAGAAAGAAAAGAAAGAAGATAAAGATGACCGTTTTTTTAGTACTTATCGTAATTATTCTTTTTGCTGTTGCAATCTTGCAAATGAGCAAGATATATAAGTTGTCTAAGGGCAGTGCGACAGTTGAGGATGGTGAAGTTGCCACCGGAAAGGATAACCGCATCAATGCAAAATTGTTCTTGATGTTCATGGTCTTCCTATATTTCTTAATGATATACTGTTTTTGGCATTATTCTAAGTTTTACCTGCCGGAAGCTTCTTCCGCTCACGGCGGAAAATATGACACCCTGATGTTTGTGTCCATAGGCCTTATCATGGTGGTACAGGTGATCACACAGTTCCTGTTGCACTATTTTGCCTATAAGTATAAAGGTGAAAAAGGGAAGAAAGCACTTTTTTATGCTGATAATGACAAACTGGAATTTATCTGGACAATCATCCCAGTAATAGTTCTTGCAGGCCTTATCATCTATGGACTATTTACATGGTCAGACATCATGAATTTTGATGAAAATGAAGATGCCATGGTAGTTGAGCTCTATGCACAACGCTTCAACTGGAGGGCGCGTTATTCTGGTGATGATAATATCCTGGGCAACGCTAACGTGCGTTTTGTAGACGGGCCTAATGTGGTGGGTATTGATGCATCAGATGATGATGGGCAGGATGATATCGTCACCCAGGAGCTACATTTACCGGTAGGTAGGCAAGTTATCTTTAAGCTTAGGTCACAAGATGTGCTTCACTCTGCATATATGCCACACTTCAGGGCGCAGATGAATGTTGTGCCGGGCATGATAACTCAATTCTCCTTTACTCCCACCGTTACCACCGAAGAAATAAGGGAAACGGATTATATGCAGGAGAAAATGAGGAGGATACAGAAGATAAGAAAAGAGAAGAGCAAGGAACTCGTGGCCGCAGGTGATGTTGCACTTGATGATTATGATGAATTTGACTATTATCTATTGTGTAACAAGATTTGTGGTGCCAGCCACTACAACATGCAGATGAAGATTGTAGTAGAGACTGAAGAAGAGTTTAATGAATGGCTGGCTACCCAGCAGACTTTCGGCGACAGCATGAAAGCTGAGCAATAAAAAATTGAAAATAAAGAATTAAAGCAGATTATGGCAGCACACGCACCAGCTATCGATCACGCACATGATGATCACGGAGATCACCATCATCATAAGCAGACGTTTATAACCACCTACATTTTTAGTACAGATCATAAAATGATCTCAAAACAGTATTTGATTACTGGTTTGATCATGGGTATTATAGGTATTGCAATGTCCTTGCTATTCAGGATGCAACTGGCATGGCCAGATCATAAGTTCACTATATTTGAAGTTCTTCTTGGTAAATGGGGAGAGAACGGGGTGATGGACCCCAGTATCTATCTAGCTCTTGTTACCATACATGGTACCATAATGGTGTTCTTTGTACTTACCGCGGGATTGAGTGGTACGTTCAGTAACCTGCTTATTCCGTTGCAAATAGGTGCCCGTGATATGGCATCGGGATTTTTGAACATGGTTTCTTACTGGTTGTTCTTTATCTCTTCTGTTGTGATGGTATGCTCATTATTTGTAGAATCTGGGCCTGCTGCAGCGGGATGGACAATTTATCCTCCGTTAAGTGCTTTGCCTAATTCCATCTCAGCTTCTGGTATGGGTATGACGTTATGGTTGGTTTCACTGGCCATATTCATCGCCTCATCGTTATTGGGTTCGCTTAACTATATAGTGACGGTTATTAATTTGAGGACCGTGGGTATGTCAATGACACGTTTGCCATTGACCATCTGGGCCTTCTTTGTAACTGCTATCATCGGGGTGGTTTCTTTTCCTGTACTTCTTTCAGCTGCTTTGTTGCTTATCATGGATAGAAGTTTTGGCACGTCATTTTTCTTATCAGATATTTATATAGGTGGAGAGGTGCTTCCACATAGTGGGGGGTCTCCCGTATTGTTTGAGCACTTGTTCTGGTTCTTGGGCCACCCAGAAGTGTACATCGTGCTTCTACCCGCGCTGGGTATAACGTCAGAAGTTATTGCGACAAATTCGCGTAAGCCCATTTTTGGTTACCGGGCGATGGTGGCATCTATACTTGCAATTGCATTTTTATCTACAATTGTATGGGGTCACCACATGTTTGTGTCTGGTATGAATCCTTTCTTGGGGTCTGTATTTACATTTACAACATTATTGATTGCGATACCATCAGCGGTAAAGGCATTCAACTATATTACAACATTATGGAAGGGTAACCTCCAGCTCAATCCTGGTATGTTATTTTCAATAGGCCTTGTATCTACATTCATCACGGGTGGTCTTACCGGGATTATCCTAGGGGACAGCACCCTTGATATCAATGTACATGATACATATTTTGTTGTGGCACACTTCCACCTGGTTATGGGTATCTCAGCACTTTATGGACTGTTTGCCGGTGTGTATCACTGGTTCCCAAAAATGTTCCAGGGCAGGATGATGAACAAGAATCTTGGTTATGTACACTTCTGGGTAACGGCAATAGGTGCTTATGCGGTATTCTTCCCCATGCACTTTATAGGTATGGCGGGTCTGCCACGTAGGTATTACACTAATACGGCTTTCCCATATTTTGATGACCTGGCTGATGTGAACATGATGATTACCGTGGCTGCCCTTATAACCGGTGCCGTTCAATTGGTTTTCCTTTACAACTTTGTTCATTCTATCTTCTACGGAAAGAAAG
Source organism: Cytophagaceae bacterium (assembly GCA_002710685.1). Classification (GTDB taxonomy): domain Bacteria; phylum Bacteroidota; class Bacteroidia; order Flavobacteriales; family Flavobacteriaceae; genus Leeuwenhoekiella. Next base: position 32,061 of record PALD01000049.1, read on the forward strand.
GGCCTAAAAACCCATGGAAATCCAACACACTCGAGTGGACCACAGAGCACAAACATATTCACGGTAACTGGGAAGGTGCAATACCTCACGTGTACCGCTGGGCTTATGACTATAGCAAGCTCAATGAAGATGAGACTGACTATGTGATTCCTGGTCAGGATTTCATTCCTCAAAACGTTCCGCTACAGGATAATGAGGAAGAGCTCAATCACTAAGCAATACGATATAAAATGAAAAAGCCCCCATCATCTTGGGGGCTTTTTTTTGGCTTTAAGCCAAATATTAAAAATTTTCAGGAAAGTGTTCTTGCATCAATTGCATGAGGTACTCAGCAGTCAATGGTTTGTTGTGAAAATGGTTTATCCTCCTGTCACTTGTTGCCCTTGACCTGTCGTCATCGTTCTGCGAGGTGGTGAGCATGGTGACCACGATGCCACACAACTGGTCATTGTCAAGGTTTGCATATGCCTCTAGAAACTCCCAGCCGTTCATGCCCGGCATGTTGATGTCGAGAAACAAGAGTTCTGGCGCGGGATATTTTTCGCCATCCAGGGTCTTGAGGTATTCCAGGGCTTCCTCGGCAGATAATTTTATGACTATATTTTCAGCCACATTACATTTTTTAATGATGCGGGCATGGTAAAAATTGTCTGACTCAGAGTCATCTACCAGTAATATCTTATTGAGTTTTTTCTTCATGATCTGTGCTTTTTGGAAAATGCATTATAAATGTGGAGCCTTTTCCTTTTGTTGATTCCACGTAGATTTCACCGTGATGAAGATCCATTATTTTTTTGCAAAATGCAAGGCCTATTCCCTGGCCAGGATAGACCGAATCACTGTGCAGCCTGTTGAACATATTAAAAATCTTGTCATGAAATGCCTCATCGATCCCTATCCCGTTGTCGCTTATCTTTATGATGATATCGTCTTCACCATCCTCAGCGGTTATGTTGATATGAGGCGTGACATCGTTGTCAACAAACTTGATTGCATTTGCAATAATGTTGCTCAAAAGCCTTTTTATTTCAAAAAAATACCCCTTGAAGGTAGGGAGGTCTCCCGTGGTAAGCACCACTTTTCTTTCCTGGATGCGAACGTCAAAATCTTCTCGTATTTCATTGATGACAACGTTGAGGTCAACATCGGTCAACTCTCCAGACCGGCCTATACGGCTATATTGCAACAAGCCATTGATCAAGTTGCGCATCCTGATGACGGCACCGTCAATAAACCTGAAAAATTGTGGGGCATCCCCTGTACTTAATTCTTCTTCATAATCTTCCTTAAAGAGCGTGATGTAGTTTTCTACCGTTCTAAAGGGTTCTTGCAGGTCATGTGAAGCGATGTAGGCAAAATGATCCAGTTCCCTGTTTTTGTTTACCAGTTGCTTGATGAGGTTATCATTGATGCGTTCCTGTTTTTTTCTCAGGTTTATTTCCTTGTTCTTTTCTATAACAAGGCCCTTTAGCCTGTCATTTGCATCTTCAAGTTTGGTTAAAAAGGGTTTTAGCTTTCGCCGAAAGGTAAACAACAATAAAAGCGTGAGCACTATGGAAAATGCCAACAGGAAGAGCAGGGCATAATAGTAATATTCATAGGTGTCTTCATTGTCCCGCATTGCTTTGCGCTCTGCATTGACCATCCTGTTGATTACCACCTCGATCTTGTTCATGAGGCCCAGGCCCACATCTGTGTTCAGTTGGTTAAATGCTTTTTGTTGCTGGCCGCTATTGTAGAGATTGATGATTTCGTTCATCTCTTCCAGCTTAAGGCGCGAGAGGGAGTCCAGCTGACGTATGTTTTCTTGCTGGTCAACATCCTCAAGAGTCTTGGTCTTGACCCTTGCCAGGCGGGTTTTAAAAAAGGTAACCCCGTTTTTATAGGGTACTAGATAAGCACTGTCGCCGCTTATCAAATACCCACGTTGACCGCGTTCAGTATCTTTTAATATTGAGAAAACCTCGATGATGTCACTTTCTACTTCAAGGGTATGTGCAAGGTTTGATTTTGAATCGTTGGCTATAATGATGAATACCACCCCCAGTAAGGTGATTACAGAGAGCACGCTAAATATCTTGATTACCTGGTTGAGGATGGGGCCACCTACGCGTTGAGCCATTATTCGTCAATATTGAGCAATCCGCTAAAGTTTTTCTTCAGCTCTTGCAAAAGTGATAGTTCTTTTGAAGATTCTTTAAGGTCATATTGCCGTAAAAAGGAGGCCATCTCCTTGAGCGAAGCTTCCCTTTTCCTGTTCCTTTCCAGTTTTTCAAAAGTATCTTTCTTTTCGGTCAATATACGCTGGCATAGCGGGATGAGCTTTTCGGGCAGGTCCTGGAAGTTTTCTTTGCTAAAAAATGCGACCGCGCCCTGCATGAGCAGCCTGGCCACTTTTTCTTCGCTTCCCAGCTTCCCAGATATTATGATAATGGGTATTTCCCTATCGATGCTTTTTACTATTTCAATAACATCCTCAGCGGTAAAGCCCGTGAGGTTGTAATCACTTATGATAAAATCTGGTATAAAGGTCTTAAGTGCGTTTTGAAGAGATAATATCGAGTCAGAAAAACGCACTTCTGGGTTTTGGGAAACCTTCTTTAGCATACGCTGAAAAAGAAAGGTGTCTGAAACAAGGTCTTCTACAACCAGAAAATTCAAGGACTGTTCAATCATGGGGTTCAATTAATTGCATCAAGTATGAAAATGTGGTTTTAAATTTAAACGATTTAAGGTTAGCACCCTAAAATTTTTAAACAGTGTTAACCCTGTACATCCTAAAACATATCATAACCACTTTGTATATTTGGTAAATGAACGATAACCTTGACCCCACGGGAGAAAACTTTACCCCAGAAGAGTTTGATGTAGAAAGAGCGCTGCGGCCCTTGTCTTTTGATGATTTTACCGGTCAGGCCCAGGTGCTTGAAAACCTCAAGATCTTTGTTGAGGCAGCAAACCAGCGGGGCGAGGCGCTTGACCATACACTCTTTCACGGTCCTCCGGGACTGGGCAAGACCACCCTGGCCAACATACTTGCAAATGAACTGGGCGTGGGCATCAAGGTGACCTCTGGGCCCGTGCTTGACAAGCCTGGTGACCTTGCGGGCCTGCTCACGAACCTTGAGGAAAGAGATGTGCTCTTTATTGACGAGATACACAGGTTGAGCCCCGTGGTTGAAGAATACCTCTATTCTGCGATGGAAGATTACAAGATAGACATCATGATAGAGTCTGGCCCCAATGCCAGAACGGTACAAATAAACCTGAGCCCATTTACCCTGGTGGGCGCCACAACCAGAAGTGGGCTTTTGACCGCTCCCATGCGTGCCAGGTTTGGCATAGCATCCCGGCTGGAATATTATAACACTGAACTCCTGACCACCATCGTGGAGCGCAGTTCAGAAATACTCAGGGTCCCCATCATGCTCGATGCGGCCATAGAGATAGCCGGAAGGAGCCGTGGCACCCCGCGTATTGCAAATGCATTGTTGAGGAGGGTAAGGGATTTTGCTCAGATCAAGGGCAACGGCAAGATAGATATCGAGATTGCCAGGTTTGGCCTCAAGGCACTCAATGTAGATGCTCATGGCCTGGATGAAATGGACAATAAGATCCTGGCTACCATAATAGATAAATTTAAGGGCGGCCCCGTGGGGATCACCACTTTGGCGACAGCCGTATCAGAAAGTGCAGAAACCATTGAAGAAGTCTATGAGCCATTCTTGATCCAGCAGGGGTTCATCCTGCGCACGCCGCGCGGGCGAGAGGTCACAGAGGCGGCCTACAAGCACCTTGGCAAGGTCAAGGGGGGTGTTCAAGGAGGACTGTTCTAAAAAATTCTTATCATGAAAAAGAAACAAGTGGCCAAGGTTCCCTTCTGGAGGTTTTTGATTCATGCCAGCGATATACTTAAAAACCCATTGCCGTTCCATCACGCAAATTTTGCCCGGCACGGCAATAATTTCAGGTTGCAGATAGGTCCAGGAAAATCTGTTGTGTTTTCACGTGATGCCGCTTTTGCGAAATATTGCCTGCAAAAAAACCAAAGGAACTATACCAAGTCTCCCATACAGACCAAAGATCTCTTGAAATATGTGGGCCGTGGCCTGCTCACGGCCGAAGGGGAGCACTGGAGCAAGCAGCGCAAGTTGATCCAGCCTGCATTTCATAAAAAGCATCTTGCAAACCTCATGGACGTTGTAAAGCGTACCGTGGAGGATGAATTGAGCCGTATAAAACCCGGTAAAAAAGAAGATATTTTCCCCATTTTCAACGACCTGGCCTTTCAGGCGGTGGTGCGGTCTTTATTTAGCAGCGCGGCTTCACGTGAAGAAATCAACCGGTTACAGCATATCACTGAGGCAAACCAGATGATGCTTGTCAAGGAGCTGCGGCAGCCCTTCAAGAAATATTATTTTCGCGTAAGCGGAAAAATCAAACATCACCTAGGCCTTTCTCAAGAAAGTAGGGAAATACTCCTTAAACTGGTCAACTCGAGAAAAAAAAGCGGGAAGCGGGAAGGTGACCTGCTGGATATGCTCCTGGATGCGCGCTATGAAGATGGCAGCTCGATAACTGAGCACCAGCTTCTTGACGAGATACTCATACTTTTTGTCGCGGGGCATGAGACCACCTCTAATGCACTTACGTTTATCTGTGAGCTCCTTGCAAGAAATCCCCGTGTGCAAGAAAAGCTGTATGAGGAGACCGGGCACCTTGATGATATGGATGTGATGAAATATCTACAGGAATTAAAATATACCAAACAGGTTGTTGAAGAAGGCCTGAGGTTGTATCCCCCTGCTTATTTTATTGACCGGGTCAACCTGGAAGATGATAATTTTGAGGGATTTGATTTTAAGGCAGGCACCAATATCTTGTTCTCGCTGTATGAGGTTCACAGGCATCCTGACCACTGGGAAAATCCAGAGGCATTCATGCCAGAACGGTTTGAAGACCCTAAAAAGCATACGGCATATTATTTTCCATTTGGTGCGGGCCCGCGCATGTGCATAGGCAATAATTTTGCAATGTATGAGATGGCTCTTGCCGTGGCGCATATCTCCAGGAACTACATTATTGAAAAAGAAGAAACCCCTATTGAGATCAAACCCATGATCACCCTGAAGCCCAAAAATGCCTACCTTAAATTTGTTGCCCGAAAAAAAGATACATGAACAGCAAGGATAAATACACGCAGATCATAAAAAATGAGGCTAAACGGCTGGGTTTTATGTCATGCGGTATTGCCAGGGCTCAGTTTCTGGAAGAAGAGGCGCCCCGACTAGAAAACTGGCTCAATCAGGACATGCACGGTGAGATGGGGTACATGGCAAATCACTTTGACAAGCGCCTCGACCCCACGGTCCTTGTTCCCGGCGCCAAGAGTGTGGTTTCCCTCCTTTTGAACTATTATCCAGGAGAAAAGCAAAGACCAGATACTTATAAAATCTCAAAATATGCCTATGGTAGGGATTATCATATGGTCATCAAAGAGAAGCTCAAGGAGCTCATGCACCATATAAACCTGCAGATAGGAGAGGTACATGGCCGGGTATTCGTGGATTCTGCCCCTGTGATGGACAAGGCCTGGGCCGCAAAAGCAGGTTTGGGGTGGATAGGCAAGAACAGCAATTTACTTACCAGGCAGGTGGGTTCATTTTATTTTATAGCAGAGCTTATCATAGACCTGGAGCTAGCGTATGACACCCCCGTTACAGACCATTGTGGCACTTGCACGGCCTGTATAGATGCCTGCCCCACGCAGGCCATCGTGGAGCCCTATAAAGTGGATGGCAGCAAGTGCATAAGCTATTTTACCATCGAGCTCAAGGATGCGATACCTGACTATGCCCAGGGAAAGATGGATGAGTGGATGTTTGGTTGTGACGTATGCCAGGACGTGTGCCCCTGGAACCGGTTTTCAAGACCACATAGCGAACCTCTCTTTGAGCCGCACCCAGAATTATTGTCAAATTCCCGGCACGAGTGGGAAGAGCTTACAAAAGAGGTCTTCAATGAAATCTTTAGAAAATCTGCGGTAAAGAGAACCAAGTATGAAGGCCTGCGGCGCAACATCCAGTTTCTTAAAGACCAGGAGGGTTAGGTTTATTTGGCTATAGCCAAAGTTTTCTTGATACAGTTAATAATTCACCCCCGGTTTTCTTATCTCAGCAGAACTTTTACCTTTACTTTGTATTCTTATCAAAAGCACAACGTATGAGCAAGGAAAGCCGTCGCCGAGAGGCGTTGATATACCACGCAAAACCCACACCCGGGAAAATTTCAGTAAACCCCACCAAAAAATATTCATCCCAGAGAGACCTGTCACTGGCATACTCCCCAGGAGTGGCCGAGCCATGTCTAGAGATAGAAAAGGATGTTGAGAATGCATACAAATATACCGCAAAGGGCAACCTGGTTGCGGTAATATCAAACGGTACCGCGGTACTGGGCCTGGGCGATATAGGCCCCGAGGCCTCAAAACCGGTCATGGAGGGCAAGGGCTTGCTTTTTAAGATATTTGCCGGCATTGATGTTTTTGACATTGAAGTGGGCACCAAAGATGTGGAGCAGTTCATCCAGACGGTAAAGAACATCGCGCCCACATTTGGGGGCATTAACCTTGAAGACATCAAGGCCCCAGAAGCCTTTGAGATTGAGCGTAGGCTTAAAGAAGAGCTCGATATCCCCGTAATGCATGATGACCAGCATGGTACGGCGATAATCTCAGCGGCTGCGCTGCTCAATGCGCTGGAACTTGCAAAAAAGAAAATCGAAAAGGTAAAAATCGTGGTAAGTGGTGCGGGAGCGGCAGCAGTTTCCTGCACACGTCTTTACAAGGCATTTGGCGCAAAGGCCGAAAACATCGTGATGCTCGACAGCCGCGGCGTGATAAGAAAAGACCGGGAGAACCTCTCAGTTGAAAAAGCTGAATTTGCCACCGCCCGGAAGATTGATACCCTGGAGGAAGCCATGAAGGGGGCTGATGTTTTCATAGGCCTGTCCATCGCAGATATCGTGAACCCAGAAATGTTGAAGAGCATGGCAAAAAAGGCAATTGTCTTTGCCATGGCAAACCCTAACCCTGAGATTGACTATGACCTGGCCCTGGCCACACGGGACGACATCATCATGGCAACCGGTCGCTCTGACCATCCCAACCAGGTAAACAATGTGCTTGGGTTTCCCTTTATATTTCGTGGAGCGCTTGACGTGCGGGCAACTAAGATTAACGAAGCTATGAAGATGGCTGCGGTCAAAGCGCTTGCCGAGCTTGCAAAAGAAGCGGTGCCAGAACAGGTCAATATCGCTTATGGCGAAACAAAATTGAATTTTGGCAATGACTATATCATTCCAAAACCCTTTGACCCCAGGCTTATTGCCAAAGTTCCTCCTGCCGTGGCAAAAGCTGCCATGGAGAGCGGCGTGGCCCGTGAACAAATCACGGACTGGCAAAAATATGAAGATGAGCTTCTGGATAGGATGGGCTCAGACAATAAGATAGTAAGGCTGATGCTCAACCGGGCAAGGATGAACCCCAAGCGTATCGTTTTTGCAGAGTCTGACCAGCTAGATGTATTAAAGGCCGCTCAGATAGTATATGATGAAGGCATCGCGACGCCTGTCTTGCTGGGTAACCGCGAGACCATCCACGAGTTGATGCACGAGATTGATTTTGAGGCAAACCTTGAAATCATTGATCCTAAATCAAAAGAAGAAAAACCAAAACTTGATAAATATGCCCACATCTACTGGCAGGCAAGGAAGCGTAAGGGGGTAACCCTTTTTGATGCGCAAAAGCTGATGCGCCAGCGCAACTATTATGCATGCATGATGGTCGAGACCGGCGATGCCGAAGGTATGGTGACGGGATATAGCAGTAGTTACCCTTCTGCAGTGAAGCCTGTACTCGAGGTGATAGGGGGCGCACCCAATGTGCAAAAAGTGGCCACGGCCAACTTGATGATCACCTCACGTGGCCCCATATTCCTGGCAGATACGTCCATTAATATCGAACCTTCTGCTAAGGAACTGGCCAAGATTGCACAGATGACGGCCAGGACGGTAAGGATGTTTGGCATGGAGCCCATCATTGCGATGACGTCCTATTCTAACTTTGGGTCATCTAAAAATGAAAAGGCTTCAAAGGTGCGCGAGGCAGTGGCCTACCTGCATAGGTATTATCCAGACCTGCTTGTGGATGGCGAGGTGCAGGCAGATTTTGCGCTTAACGCGGAAATGATGAAGGCAAAGTTCCCCTTCTCCAAGTTGGCCGGTAAAAAGGTTAATACACTTGTGTTCTCCAACCTGGACTCAGCAAACATTACCTATAAAATGCTCAAGGAGCTTGACAAGGCCGATAATATTGGCCCCATCATGATGGGGATGCGCAAGCCGGTCCACGTGCTTCAGCTGGGTGCCAGTGTGGATGAGATCGTGAACATGACGGCCATTGCCGTGATTGATGCACAACAGAAGGAAAAGAAGGCTCAGGAAATGGGATTGATTTCCTAGGATAATCAATGTTTTTCTAGAATGTGATCAAGGGGCGCTAAGGTGTCCCTTTTTTAAATCTTTGGCGAAAGCCAAAAAAAGCAGATGAAAGGCCTAAAGCAAATTATTTTCTTACATTTGAAACCCTAACATTCTGTTAACATGATTACCCACTTAAAGGGCAGGCTTGCTGAGAAAAACCCCACTGATATTGTTGTAGATTGTAATGGTGTGGGGTATCTGGTGCATATTTCACTACATACTTTTTCACTGCTGCCAGCTATTGAAAATATTCATATTTACACCTATTTGCACATCAAGGAAGATGCGCATACGCTTTATGGTTTTATGCAAAAGTCTGAACGGGAAATCTTTAAGCTGTTGATTTCCGTAAGTGGTGTGGGGACCAGCACGGCGAGGACCATGCTTTCTTCACTAGATCCAGAACAGGTAAAGAATGCAATTGCCACAAGTGATGTTGCCACCATACAATCAGTAAAGGGTATAGGGGCCAAGACTGCTCAACGTGTCATCCTTGACCTTAAGGACAAGATCCTTAAAGTCTATGATATGGATGAAGTTTCACCCAGCGCAAGCAATACGGCAAAAGATGAAGCGTTATCAGCATTGGAAACCCTGGGTTTTGCCAGGAAGCAAGCAGAAAAAGTGTGTGAGAAAATTATTAGGGAAAATCCTTCAGCAGACGTTGAAACCATTATAAAACAAGCCTTAAAAACCTTGTAGATAGCTTTGAGGACAAAATTATTTTTGGTTAAGATCTTTCGGAAACTTTTAATCCTGGCCATTTTTGGCCTTGCCATATCTGTGCATGCACAGGATGAGGAGCAGCAAGATACTACACAGACCACCTATGCCGTGGGCCGTGTGCAGTTGCAAAATCCCGCCAGTATAATTTCAAAATATACCTACGACCCCATCACTGACCGTTATATCTACTCTGAGGGGCTGGGGAGTATCAATATTGGCTATCCACTTATCCTTACCCCTGAAGAGTTTAGGAAACGGGTTGAAGAAGAACGTATGCGTTCTTATTTTCAGGATAAGATATCGGCACTTGACGGCCGTACAGAGGAAGGCCAGGAGGGGAGGTCTGACCTCTTGCCCAACTTTTATGTGAACTCGGGCCTGTTTGAATCCATCTTTGGTGGAAACACGATAGAGCTTACACCCACAGGTTCTGTAGCTATGGACCTGGGCGTTCTATACACTAAACAGGACAACCCCAGTTTTTCACCCAGGAACAGGAGTAACTTTAGTTTTGACTTTGATCAAAGAATACAGCTTAGCCTGCTGGGTAAAATAGGAACGCGCCTCCAGGTGAATGCAAATTATGATACTGAAAGTACCTTTGATTTTCAAAATCAGATAAAGCTGGAGTACACCCCATCTGAAGATGATATCATCCAGAAAATCGAGGTAGGTAACGTGAGCATGCCGCTCAATAGCGCGCTGATTCAAGGTTCACAGAGCTTGTTTGGGGTAAAGACACAGTTGCAATTTGGCAAGACAACCATTACAGGGGTTTTTTCTGAACAGCAAAGCCAGACACGCCAGGTAACCTCAGAGGGTGGTGCGACGATACAGGACTTTGATATTTTTGCGCTTGACTATGATGAGAACAGGCACTTTTTCCTGGCTCATTACTTTAGGGATAATTATGATGAGGCGCTAGCTGCATATCCCTTTATCAACAGCAACGTACAGATCAACAGGATTGAGGTATGGGTGACAAACCGCACGCAGCGATTTGAAAACACCCGCAATATCATCGCTATACAGGATATAGGAGAGTCCTCTCCACAAAATATAGGCCTTGACGCACCTCCGGGAGGATTTGTGAACGTGCAGCCCAATTCACCCCCCGCCAACACCAATAACGACTTTAACCCCTTTGGCATCAATGGCAATGGGCAAAGTGTGCTTACATCTGCCATACGTGACGCGGCAACTGTTCAACAGGGCTTCGGTGGCGTTTCGGTCGTGGATGGAACTGATTATGCGCTACTTGAAAATGCAAGGAAGCTTGAGGCCAATGAATATACCCTGGATCCCATATTGGGATATATCTCGCTGAACCAAAGGCTGAACAACGATGAAGTGCTGGGTGTTGCATTTCAATACACCATCAACGGGCAGGTCTATCAAGTGGGTGAATTTGCAAACGATGGGGTTGACGCCACATCTGGAGCATACCCAGATACTGATGGTGATGGAGTCCCGGACCTTGTGGATGTAGATCCTGATGGCGATGGGGTGAACAATAACGGTGTAGATGTTGATGGTGACCAGATCGCAGACTCTGCAGACTCCAGTGAAACCCCTGGGGCTGATGTGAACAATGATGGCATCCTGGATAGTTTTATACCCCCGGGACAGGGAGGAACACCGCAAGCACTTGTGGTAAAGATGCTCAAGAGCAACATCACCAGCGTTTCAGAACCTAGGTGGGACCTGATGATGAAAAACATTTATGGCCTGGGGACAGGGCAGTTGCAACAAGAAGGCTTCAGGATGAACATTGTCTATACTGATCCCTCACCACTCAATTATATTACGTCTACCAGTGGCGAGCCGTTGCCTGACGATGTGGAGAACACGCCGCTCTTAAATGTTTTCAACCTGGACAGGTTGACCACCTTTGGAGACCCGCAGACCGGGGGGGATGGGTTTTTTGATTTTGTTTCTGGTTTGACGGTAAATGTGAGCAACGGGAGTATCATATTCACTTCAGTTGAGCCTTTCGGCGAATATCTGTTCAACAAGTTGAGGTCGAGCAATACCGAGGTGTATGATGATGGCATGGATATGACCGATGCTGAGGAAGCAACCTACAATGCAAACCAGTTAAAATATGTCTATAAAACGCTTTATTCTTCAACTAAAACGGTTGCAAAGGATAATGCTGATAAAAACAAGTTTCAGTTAAAGGGTAAATATGAATCCCAGGAAGAAGAGGGTATCCCCATAGGTTCCTTCAATGTCCCGCAGGGTAGTGTGACCGTTACCGCTGGTGGGCGTGTGCTTCAGGAAGGGCTTGATTATACCGTTGATTATCAACGTGGGCGTGTAATCATACTTGATCCCGCACTCAAGGCCTCAAACATCCCCATACAGGTTTCCACTGAAAACAATACCCTTTTTGGTCAACAGACAAAAAGGTTTACCGGCCTTAATGTAGAGCATCGCTTCAGTGATGATTTTATCGTGGGTGGTACCTTGATCAATATGAATGAGCGGCCGCTTACGCAAAAGGCTTCCTATAGTTTTGAACCTATCAACAACACCATTTTTGGCCTTAACGCAAGTTATTCCACGGAAGTGCCATTTTTAACACGATTGATAAACAAGTACCCTTTTATTGACACAGATGTGATGTCTAACCTCTCTGTGCGCGGGGAGGTGGCCTACTTGATACCCGGTCAACCAAAATCAACAAACCTCAACGGCCGCGCGGCCTCATATATTGATGACTTTGAGGGCTCACAGACCTCAATAGATGTGAGTTCACCACTGCAATGGTTCATGTCGTCGGCACCAGTGGGTTTTGGAGGTGAGTTCAGCAATGGTGACCTGGCAGCGGGCTACAGAAGAGCTAAACTGGCCTGGTATACCATCGACCCTGTTTTTTACGGTAATCAACGTCCTGATGGTATTACAGATGAGGACCTCTCAAACTGGGCAACGCGTCGTGTTTTTAGGGATGAGATTTTCCCACAGCAGGATATAGTTGCCGGTACCACGCAGGCACTGTTTACGTTTGATATGGCTTATTTTCCTTCTGAAAGGGGGGCATATAACTATAGTACTGATGCGCAGGATGGCATCCTTGATAACCCTGAGCAGAATTTTGGCGGAATCATGCGCCAGTTTACCTCCACTGATTTTGAACAGAGCAATGTGGAATTTATTGAATTCTGGTTGATGGACCCCTATATTTATGAAGAAAACGCGGCAAATCCTGGTGGTGTGCTGACCATTAACCTGGGCAACATTTCAGAAGACGTGCTCAAGGATGGTAGAAAGCAATATGAAAATGGATTGCCCAAAGATGGCGGTACGTCTAATACCACCCAGACCTCATGGGGTAAGGTGCCCACAAACCAGGCCTTGATCTATGCCTTTGATACAGAGGGCGAGCAACGCACAAACCAGGATCTAGGTTATGATGGTCTGGATGATGTTGAAGAAGGCACGCAATTTCCTGCTTTTGCAAACCTGGCAGACCCCGCGGGAGATAACTATCAATATTTTGTTTCGGCCACAGGCGGTGTGATAGATAGGTATAAGATGTACAATGGGCAACAAGGCAACTCGCCTGTAGATGTGACCCAGACAAACAGGGGGTCCACTACCTTGCCAGATGTTGAAGACTTTAACCGGGACTATACCATGAATACCGTTGATAGTTATTATGAATATCAACTGGAGATCACCCCGCAGGACCTTACCATCGACAATGAATTTATCGTGGATGAGCGCAATGTCAATGTAGAACTGCAAAATGGTAGGAGCATACCCGTGCGCTGGCTACAGTTTAAAGTGCCCATCAATCAACCCACAAATACCGTGGGGGGTATTGCAGACTTTAGGTCCATTCGCTTTATGCGTATGTATATGAGTGGCTTTAGCCAAAACACCACTTTAAGGATGGGGACCCTTGATCTTGTGCGGGGGGATTACAGGAGATATGCCTTGACCCTTGACCCTGACCTTTCTGATCCTAATACTGAAAACACCCTTTTTGAAGTAACCGCGGTCAATATCCTGGAAAATGAAAACCGGGACCCCATCCCTTATGTACTGCCTCCCGGGGTTTACCGTGAAGAGTTGCTCAACAACAATAACAACATAAGGCAGGATGAGCAATCGCTATCCTTGACCACTTGTGACCTGGAGCCACAGGATGCACGTGCCGTATATAAAAACTTTAGGCTAGATATGCGCCAGTACAAGAACATCGAGATGTACACGCATGCCGAATCCTTATTGAATGAACCCGCATTACAGGACAATGAGCTGGTTGCCTTCATACGCATGGGAACAGACCTTACCGAAAATTTTTATCAAATAGAACTTCCACTGGTGCCCACACCATTTGGCACCACAAACCCTGAGGCCATCTGGCCAGAATCAAACCGGTTTGATGTGCCGTTAGACCTATTGCAAACGGTCAAGGCTGCTTTTTTAAATAACGCTGCAGCGACATTGCCACAGACCGTGACCTATTATGACATAAACGGTGAGTTGATAGAAGACCCTGCCAACACTGATTACAATACGGGAGAAATACGGGTAGGAATAAAGGGTAATCCCAGTTTTGGTGACGTGCGTGTATTGATGCTGGGTGTAAAGAACGGCAATCCAGATAATGGCAGTGATGTATGTGGCGAGGTATGGTTCAACGAGCTGCGCATAACTGAACTTCAAAATGAAGGTGGATGGGCAGGTATACTCAATGTAGATGCAAACGTGGCTGACTTTGCCACGGTTTCAGCAACAGGTAGGCAGACCACGGTAGGCTTTGGGGGTATAGATGAAGGTCCTAACCAGAGGAGTAGGGAAGATATAAAATCATACGATGTCGTAACCAATGTCAATGCGGGTCAGCTCTTGCCAAAAAAATGGGGCATCAAGCTTCCCTTCAACTATTCAGTGGGAGAGCAGGTAATCACCCCACAATTTGACCCGTTGTATTCTGATATTGAACTTGATACAAGGCTGGAAACTGCAGAGACCGAGGAGCAGCGCGATGCCATTGAAGGGCAGGCCATTTCGCATACGCGTAGAAGGAGTGTGAACCTTATAGGCGTGAGAAAAGAAAGGACCGGTGAAGCAAAACCAAAACCCTGGGATGTGGAGAACCTCACTTTTTCCTACAGTTATAACCAGGAGGACCACAAGGATTTTGAAATCGAGCAATCCCGGGCGCAGAGTGTAAGGCTGGGCGGGACATATAATTTTGCTTTTCAGCCAAAGGCTTATGAACCCTTTGCCAAGAACGACTCACTTTTCATGAGCCCGTACCTTAAGTTGCTCAAGGACTTCAATATAAATTACCTTCCGGCATCCATTAGTGTCAGTTCAAATTATAACAGGCAATATAATCAGCAAAAACTAAGGGATGTATCCTTGACGGGAAATTCCATCCTGCCCGAATATAAACAGCGCAATTACCTTTTTGACCGTCAGTTTACCATAAATTACCCCATTACCAATTCACTTACCGTAAACTTTGACCAGGCACAAAACAGGATCGTGCGCAATTATTTAAATGCTGATAATTCCCTGGATGCTGAAGCTGGTGGTGTCTATGATGGCTTCTTTGAGATAGGAACACCGTCGCGCCACTATCAAACCTTGCAGGCAAACTATGAGTTGCCCTTTGATAAATTACCTTACCTGGATTTCCTGAGCGCCACCTATTCATACACGGCAGATTTTGAGTGGAACCGTGGGTCCTATCAATTTCAGACGCTTGAGGGCATCCCAGACCTAGGAAACTCCGTTGAGAATGCAAACACGCACGCCATCAACGGTACCATAGATATGACCAAGCTTTACCGCTCGGTAGGCCTTGTGAAAAAGAAGGCCGCAGGTGCCGCTGGAAAGACCAGGCAAGAACGTAGCCGTTCAGTACCCACACTGGGCAATCCACGGGTAACGCCACAAAATGGCGCTCAAGGCGGAAGCCTTACTGCCGGGGAAAAGGCAACAAACAGCGTCGTGGGGCTCGTTACGGGTATAAAAAGGATACAGGTAACCTATCAACAGAACAATGGGACCTATATGCCGGGATATCTCCCGGGGATAGGATTTGCAGGAACACTAAAGCCTACCACGGGATTTGTTTTTGGAAGTCAGGAAGATGTAAGGCAATATGCCGCCCGGAGGGGGTGGTTGACATTGTATCAAGAATTCAACCAGCAGTATAGCGAGGTGGAGAACCGGCAATTGAATATTCAGGCGCAGGCCGAATTCTTGCCAGAGCTCACCATTGACCTGAACATGAACCGCATCTATCAAGAAACATACAACGAGAATTTCAGGATAGACCCCACAAGCCTGGAGTATGAAACCCTTGCCGGCAATACATTGGGTAACTTCTCCATCTCCACCTTGATGATAGGTACCGCCTTTAGCAAGAACACGGTAGAAGCCTCAAGGGCATTTGATCAATTTAGGGATAACAGGCTGGTGGTGGCAGAACGCCTTGCAGAAAATTTTTATGGAACAACAGATTATCCCCGCGATGAAAATGGTTACCCCGTGGGCTATGGAAGAACTAACCAGGCAGTATTGATACCCTCGTTTTTATCGGCATATACAACTGATGGAAGCGCATCTAATGTTAAACTGGGTGCCTTCAGGAACTTCCCGTTGCCTAACTGGAACATCAAGTATACAGGGCTGATGAAGCTGGACTTCTTTAAAAGGAACTTCAAGAGGTTTTCAGTCAATCATGGCTATAGCTCTGGTTACACAATAAACCAGTTTAGGACCAACCTTAACTATGACAGAAGGGCAAATACCTCTCCATCAGACTCCCAGGTAGATCAAGCAGGAAATTTTCTCAATGAAACCATCTATTCCAATGTTAACCTGGTAGAACAGTTTTCTCCATTGGTAAGGCTTGATTTTGAGATGCAGAACAGTCTTAAGATACTTGCCGAAATTAGAAAGGACAGAGCATTATCGTTGAGCTTTGATAACAATCTACTTACTGAGATCAATGGAAATGAATACATCATTGGTCTAGGATATAGGTTAAAAGATATTACTTTTGCGACAAGCATAGGTGGAAGAAAAACCATTTTAAAGAGCGATCTTAATATTAAGGCAGATCTTTCATTAAGGCAAAATGAAACCATAGTGCGCTATCTGGACGTTGATAATGACCAGATAACATCAGGACAGGACTTATATGGACTAACGCTCAAGGCAGATTATGCACTGAGCAGGAACCTGACGGCGATTTTCTACTATGACCACACTTTTGCAACATATGCAATCTCAACCGCATTCCCGCAAACAACCATAAGGACAGGGTTTACATTGAGGTACAACTTTGGCAACTAATCATTTAACCATTTTTTAAAGCTATGAATATACCTGCAGATCTATTATATACAGAAGATCATGAGTGGATTCGCATTGAAGGCGATGTCGCGATAATAGGAATCACTGATTATGCTCAGGGCGAACTAGGGGACATCGTTTATGTAGAGGTTGAAACCCTGGGGGAAACCCTTGACAAAGGCGAGGTCTTTGGTACGGTCGAGGCCGTAAAGACCGTTTCAGACCTTTACCTGCCATTGACCGGCGAGATCATTGAGTTTAATGAAGGGCTTGAAGATGAGCCTGAAACAGTTAACAGTGACCCGTATGGAGCTGGCTGGATGGTCAAGGTAAAAATAAAAAGTAATGAAGAGATAAAAGACCTTCTTGATGCAGGTGCTTATAAGGCCAGCATCAATGCGTAAGGGCATCATTATCCTTACAGTACTTTATACCATTGTCCTTACCGTGGCATGCCTGGGCCCGGCACCACAAAGTTTTGAGCAAGAAAACAGCCCGGACAAGTTTTATCACATTACCGCAACCTTCCTTTTGTTCATGGCGTGGTTTACCTACGGGTATATGATTGCCTTACGGCAAAAACCATTTCCACGGGTCCTAATCATAATTTCCTTGTTAACCTTTTGTTATGGTATGATAATTGAGGTTCTACAAGGTACATTTACTACCTACCGCACGGCAGATGGTTATGACCTTTTAGCAAATTCCGTTGGGATTTTGATAGGAATAGTGGTGGTTTGCATCTTTAGAAATCAAATAAATTCGATTAAGGCGAAATTTTAATTTCATTTTGCAGATCATTTTAATAAATTAGCAATCTTAATAACCGAAATTTAGTATGGAACCCAAGAAAAATCCAAAAGCAGATTTGAGTAGAAGAAGTGTTATCTTCTTCCAGATTGGGCTTGTTGTTATCCTTGCACTGGTCTATTTTGCCATTGAGCATAAGACCTATGAAAAGGAAGATCTTGACCTAGGTCAAGTTCAAATGGACGACCAGCTTGAAGAAGAAGTGCCAATCACAGAATTGAACACTCCACCACCACCACCACCGCCACCACCACCACCAGCACCAGAAATCCTCGATGTTGTGGAAGATGACGTTGAGGTAGAAGAAACGGTTATTGAAAGTACTGAGACATCTCAAGAAGAAGAAATCGTTGAAGTAGAAGATGTACAGTTTGAAGAAGAAGAAGTAATCGAGGACGTACCCTTTGCAGTAATTGAAAACGTGCCCATTTATCCTGGTTGTGAAAACGAGAAGGGTAACGATGCAAAGAAAAAATGTATGTCTGAGGCTATCACAAAACTCGTGAACCGCAAGTTCAACACAGAACTGGGCAGCGAGCTGGGGCTTAGCGGTGTAAACAGGATTTACGTTAGGTTCAAGATTGATAGCAAAGGTAACATCGTAGATATAGGTTCTCGTGGTCCTCACCCACGTCTAGAGCAGGAAGCAGAGCGCGTGATAAAGCTTCTTCCCAAAATGACACCGGGTAAGCAACGTGGTAAGCCAGTAGGGGTGCTTTATTCACTACCTATAGTTTTCCAGGTTCAGGATTAAGAGATTCCATCTTGAATATATAATCCCGCCTCAACATATGTTGGGGCGGGATTTTTTTTGGCAAGCTTGTTGTGTCAGGTTTTATACACTTAACAATTAAAACCATGTATTATGAACACTTCAAAAAAGGAAGGGGCCGTTCTGCAAAACGGTGCCCGTCCCACAAGCAAGCACGATGCAAATTTACAAAAAAACAACACCTTCTACTTTCAAGCGGGGCTTATAGTTGCCTTGTTGCTGGCCATCCTTGCGGTTGAGTATAGGTCCACCTACACGATACCAAAGATAGATGAGCAGGACATTGCAGATACATTTGTTATTGAGAGTCCACCGGTGATACGTGTGTTGCCTAAGGATGTGCCACCGCCATCGGTACCTCCCGTGGATTATACCTTGCCCCCCGTGGTAGGAAATCCCGTGGATAGTATCATTGATTTTATCCCGCAAGATGTTCCTAAAGTTGACCCTGGTGAAAATACTGGAGAGCCCACATTTATTCCAGAGCCACCAGAAGACCCCATTGAGACAACAGACCTCAACGGCGTTGACCTTGTGCCCATTTACCCCGGATGTGAGAAAAAGAAAACTAATGAAGAACGCAAGGACTGTCTTGAAAGCAACTTGAATAAATTGATTTCAAGAAAATTCAATACAGGTATAAGCACACAATATGGACTTGATGGTGTCAACCGTATCTACACCATTTTTACCGTGGATCACACGGGCAAGATCAAGGATATCAAGATACGGGCAGCTCATCCCGCACTAGAGAAAGAAGCCCAGCGCGTCCTGGACCTTATCCCAGAGATGCAGCCCGGCATCAAGGATGGTAGGCGTGTCAATATGATCTACTCACAGCCCATTCTGTATCAGGTGCAGGATTAAAAAATACATATCATAAATCCGTCCTTGATCAGGGCGGATTTTTTTTCGCTTTAAGCGAAAGGGAAAAAAGCCATATCTTGCGGCAGCCTTAAAATCTTCGTGTAATGCGGTATACCCTACTTGCCATCATAAGTTTTATCACGGTAGACCTGGGCCTGGCTCAGGATACACCAGACCCTTTTGAGAAATATCCCGTTTTTGAGGAATGTGAAAATACGGCGATGGCCCAGTTGCCCCAGTGTTTTGACGATGCCCTTGTAAGCCATATCATCGCAGGGTTTAAAGAGCCTGAGGTTATTGCAGAAGATGATTACAGCGGCGAGGCGGTCGTACTCTTTGAGGTCAATGATAAGGGATATTTTGAAATCCTGACCATTGATGCCGTCTATCCAGAACTCAAGGATGAGATCACCCGCGTTTTTGACCATCTCCCACAGGTGCGGCCGGCCATGTACAACGGGCGCAAGACCTATATGCAGTTTAGCCTGCCCATTAAAATCCCCATACGGGACAACCTGGAGCAGGCAACACAACCAGAAAAGGTGGCAGACCTGGCCCAGGAGGCAAACGCCATGAAGCGGGAATACGACAGCATAAAGACCACCGGTTACAAGCTCAACGAATATACCAGCCAGATATACATTCCATTCAGCCATCAACTGTACAGCAGGTTTGATAAGAACATGAACCTCGTGGGCACTAACAGCCACACGGCATTCAAGCCTTTTACCTATGCGTATGTCAACAAGTATTATGACCTTAAGGGTGAAAACGCCAAGCTAATGAAGGATAAGGAATCGTGGTTTGGCCGTAAATTATGGAACGAACGCATGGTGACCTTACAGGGGGAAGATTATTGGTTTACCCTGGATCCCGCAGCTGATTTGCAACTGGGTTTTGAAACTGCTGATAACGAAGACCAAGATTTTACCTATAACAATACCCGTGCGATTATCTTTCAAGGGGGCATAGGCAAGAAACTAAGTTTTTATACCACTTTTTATGAAAGCCAGGGGACTTTCCCCGGATATTTTAACCGTTATGCCCGCAGCATCCGCCCAGATGGGGGCAACCCAGTGGTAATTCCCGGGCGTGGAGTGGCCGAAGAGGCTAACGCCGGCGATTTTGACTACCCGGTTGCAGAGGCGCACCTCTCCTATACCTTTGATGAGCATTTTAATGTGCAGTTTGGCCATGGCAAGAATTTTATAGGTGATGGTTATCGTTCACTCTTGTTGAGTGATGCGGCAAGCCCGTATCCATTTTTTAAGTTGAATACCACCTTTTGGAAATTCAAGTACACCAATACCTGGATGTCCCTGCGGGATGTGCGTCCAGAGGTGGTGGCAGAAGGTAGTTTCCGTACTAAATATATGGCAAACCATTACCTGAGCGTCAACGTTACAAAACGCTTGAACCTGGGTTTTTTTGAAAATGTGATCTGGGAAAATGACAACGACCGTGGTTTTGACATCAACTATCTCAATCCCATCATATTCTACAGGGCGATTGAGTTTAGCACCGGTTCACGGGGCGGTAATGCCCTGATAGGGCTTAGTGCCAAGTATAAATTCAGTGACCAGTTCAATGCCTACTCCCAGGTTGTGATTGATGAGTTTTCCACCGGGGCGGTTTTTGGCAACGACCATAGTTATAAAAACAAGCAGGGTTTTCAGTTGGGGTTTAAGTACTATGATGCCTTCAAGGTGCCCAACCTTACCCTGCAAATGGAATATAACCAAGTGCGCCCATATGTGTACAGCAATAACGAGATACAGCTCAATTATGGCCATGTCAATCAATCTATGGGCCATTTGTGGGGCGCAAATTTCAGGGAATTTATCACCATTGCCCGGTATCAAAATGACCGCTGGTACGGTACCGGCAAGGTAATCTACGGTGAGCGCGGTTTTGAAAAGGGAGACATCAACGATGTCTATTATGGGGGGAGCATTTATGGCAATGATGAAAACCGCCCCAGTGACAACGGCATACTGCTGGGTCAAGGCAACAGGACAAACACTTTCTTGGGGCAGCTGGAGCTGGGATATCTCGTCAACCCCGCAACAAACCTAAAATTTTACACCAGCATTCTCTACCGTGACAACAGGCCAGAGTTCAATGACCCGGTGAACCTGCAAGAAAACACGGTTTGGGTCAACTTTGGCTTCAGGACAGACCTGTTCAACTGGTATTATGATTTTTAAAAAAGGAGATATGAGAAGATTTATAATGACCTTTGGCCTTATGTTTTTGTTTTTGGCTTGCGCCAAAGAAAATCAACAATCAACAGCTATGGAACTAGATAAGAACTTTGTGCATGTGGTCTATTTTTGGCTCAACAACCCAGAAAGTCAGGAAGACCGGAAAGAATTCCTGGCGTCGCTCAACAAATTCATGGACGCCAGCGAGTATGCCGCCACAAAATTTATAGGAGAACCCGCCAAGACACCCCGTGAGGTCGTTGACAACACGTTTACCTATTCGCTCATCCTTTCATTTCCCTCGGCAGAGATTCAAGACCTGTATCAAAAAGAGCCTGCCCACCTTAAATTTATTGAAGAGTCAGAGCATTTATGGGAACGGGTGCAGGTATATGATAATATTTATTATAAACAATAGTGCTTCTACCAATAGTCATGGTGACCATGGTTGTACAGTGGGTAGTTTATGACATACTTGACACACGAGGTAAAGCGCACTTAAAGCTTGCCGTGTTTGTATTTTTGCTCCTATTGTTTTTGGTCATAATTCCTTTTTTCTTGATAGATTGGTTCGTGCCCTCACGGGCTGATGGGCTAAACTGCGGCTTGCCTTTTATGGGGTTTGTACTTGCTTCATGGGTTCTAGGTGCTGGAGGCACGACGATTTTACACCTTGTTTATATATTTAAAAATAGAATTCCTTCATCATGAAAAATGGCAATCACTTCTTGTCAAACTTTGGGATGTTAGGAGCGTGCGTGAGATATATTTTTATTAATACTTATAGAAAATTGAGGGGTAAGGGTTTGATATCGTTGGGCGAGCTGGAAAATGAAGGTTCTAGTGCTTATGGTGATGGCTGGAACCACGCAATGAATGTCTTGATAGGTTTTATCCTATGTGGCATTGTTCTGGGGTTGGTGTGGGGCAAACTTTTGGCGTAAGCCAAATCTTTCAAAATCAATGAACTTCTTTTAACAACCATTAAATTTCATTTCAATTGTGTATGCCAAGGTCAAGCAGTATCTTTGCACCACTTTTTTAGGGACGTGAAAACAGCCTCTTTGAGCTTAGCAAAAACAAATACAGCCAGGATTTCTGCATGGCATGACTTCAAGGAAATAACCAAGATGCGATTGGCCATTAGCGTGGTGTTTTCCAGCTTGGCAGGATATCTTTTGGGGGCATTGTACATTGACTGGACCACGATACTTTTACTTGCAATAGGTGGATATTTCATGGTGGGGGCATCTAACGCATATAATCAAATTATCGAGCGTGACCTCGATGCATTGATGAACCGCACAAAAAACCGCCCCATTCCTGCAGGAAGGATGAGCGTTGCCCAGGCCTTTGCCATTGCAAGTGCCTTTACCATCCTGGGCCTGCTTACCCTGTACTATATAAATCCCAAAACGGCATTTTTTGGCGGGATTAGCATATTTCTGTATGTGTGCTGCTACACGCCGTTGAAGACCCGCACGCCACTCTCTGTTTTTGTGGGCGCTTTTCCCGGGGCCATCCCGTTCATGCTGGGCTGGGTCGCCGCCACTGACGATTTTGGCATAGAGGCCGGCACGCTCTTCATGATTCAGTTTTTCTGGCAGTTCCCACATTTTTGGGCCATAGGCTGGTTTTTATATGATGATTACAAAAAAGGTGGTTTTGCCATGTTGCCTTCCGGCGAAAGGGATAAGAGTACGGCTTTGCAGGTAATATTGTACACTATCTGGACGATATTGATATCCATCATCCCGGTTTTTGGGGTGACGGGAACCTTACAGCTTTCAGTAGTTTCTGCCGTGATTGTAGGTGTGCTGGGGCTGGGGATGTTGTATTATGCCATACGGCTGTACATATATCAAAACAATGTAACGGCCAAGCGGCTTATGCTTTCCAGCGTAAGCTATATTACCCTGATTCAACTTATTTATGTTGCTGATAAATTTTTAAGATAGCATGGAGCTCAATCAACGCACGGAAGAAGAGAAGATAATACGGTCAAAGAAGATGATGCTCTGGTTTGGCATCATAAGCCTGAGCATGATGTTTGCCGGGCTTACCAGTGCCTATATCGTGAGCAAGGAGCGCAAGGACTGGTTGACAGATTTTGACCTGCCACAGGCATTTTACTACAGCACGGCAATCATATTGCTTAGCAGTGTGACCATGCACTTTGCAAAGGTTTTTATAAAAAAAAGAAATCAATCGCTGGGCAGCATCCTCGTGCTTGCCACCCTAGTGCTGGGCTGTATTTTTGTGTGGCTGCAGTTTGTGGGCTTTGGTGAGATTATTGACCAGGGCTTTTACCCCACGGGGTCTCAAAGCACGGTGACCACCTCATTTGTCTATGTATTTGTCTTTAGTCATATCGTGCATATTCTTGCGGGGCTCATCGTGTTGATGGTGGTACTTGCAAAGCAGTTGATGGGCAAGTATAAAAGTGGGCAAACCCTTGGTGCTGAAATGGGTACGACCTTTTGGCATTTTGTTGATTTCTTATGGATATACCTGTTTGTTTTCCTTATGTATTTTAGGTAAACGCGGGGATTGAGCGGCATTGCTAATTATATCGAATATAAATACGGATTTTAGCTTTGATTAACATTTTTAAAATACATATTTTTGCAACTCTTATAATACCAATTCACTTTTATGGACGCTACTGTTAGTACGGGTACCGAAGGAAAAACATGGGGAGGCGGCAACCAGCCGCTCAAGGCCAGTTATGGTAAAATGATGATGTGGTTCTTCATCCTTTCTGATGCCTTGACATTCTCTGGTTTTCTGGCCGCTTACGGCTTTTCAAGATTTAAATTCATTGATAGATGGCCCATAGCAGATGAGGTCTTTACCCACTTTCCATTTTTACATGGCGTTGAGGCGCCCATGTACTACGTGGCATTCATGACCTTTATCCTTATATTTTCATCAGTAACCATGGTGCTTGCCGTTGATGCAGGCCACAGGATGGAAAAGAACAAGGTGATATGGTACATGTTTGCGACCATCGTGGGAGGTTTCATATTCGTGGGTTCACAAGCATGGGAGTGGAGTACGTTTATCAAGGGAGAGTTTGGTGCAGTGGAGACCAAGGCAAACAGGATCTTACAATTTGTGGATGCTGAGGGCGAACGTGTGGCGCTAGAGGATTTTGCCGCTCACATACCCACTGAGCGCGAACAATTGACGAGGAGTGGTGGTTTCTGGTATGGCAGTGAGAGCTCGTTGCCAGATGTTACCATAGAACAGGTTACCGAAGGTTTTAAAGAACACGCAGACCTCAGGATAAGGATTCAGGATGTGGATGAGGCAGGAGAAAAAATAGTGCTCTCCAGAGAAGAATCACTACAAAGGTTGACCAAGGACGGCAGGGGCATCGTAAGGGGGGCAAACCTTACCCATAATGAATATGGACATCCCTTGTTTGCAGATTTCTTTTTCTTTATAACAGGTTTTCACGGTTTTCACGTGTTCTCTGGTGTAATGATCAACATTATAATCTTCATTAACGTGATCCTGGGCACATATGAGCGCAGGGGCAGTTATGAAATGGTAGAAAAAGTAGGGCTGTACTGGCACTTTGTAGACCTGGTATGGGTATTTGTATTCACGTTTTTCTATCTGGTATAATAAAATTAAAATTCTATTCGCTCAAGGCGAAAGCTTAACAAGTCGATAAAATGGCACACGAGGCAGAACATCACCCATCAGCAGCAAAGAGGATCTGGACGGTTTTTGCGATACTTTCAGTAATCACGATCGTCGAGGTATTCTTAGGTATCATAAGGCCAGAATTCCTGGTTCACACAAAGCTCATAAGCATGAGCTTGCTAAACTGGATATTCATCATCCTTACCATTGTAAAAGCATACTATATCACATGGGCATTCATGCACATGGAGCATGAGACCGTAGGCCTGCGCCGCGCGGTCGTATGGACGGCGATATTTCTTATCTGTTATTTAATATTCATTCTCCTTACTGAAGGGGACTACATTTTTGAAGTCTATCACAACGGCTATCAAAACTGGAATTTCTAACAGATATGATCATATAAAAAAGACGGTGGCCTCACCGTCTTTTTTTTTGCTTTAATGTTAGTAAATAAAGCTTTTATGCCGAAATTTGCAGCCCAATGAACCACTGGTAAACCGTGAAGAAACTTGTAATACTTGGCGTTCTCTTTATACTCCCTATTGTGGCCTATCTGTTTTTTGCCTCAGGGGTACATAATTTTGCCAAGTTGCCTGTTCTCACCGAGCAGGTCGAAGATATTGATTTTGACCCATCAATCTCAATGAACGACAAGATCACCGTGCTGGGCTTTCTGGGGGGTGAACTGGTGGCTGATGGCGGCACCTTGTTCAACCTGAACCAGAAAATCTACAAATATTTCAGTGAGTTCAAGGACTTTCAGTTTGTATTCCTGGTTTCTAACGATATGGACAGGGAATCCCTGGATAAGGTAACTTCAGAACTTGAAGCGATAAGCAATCTTGACCATTGGCACTTTGTTTTCGCCGAAAGGCAACAAATGGAAAGCGTGTTCAACAGTCTAAAGACCCCGTATACCCTTGACCACGACTATACGCCATATGTATTTCTCATAGACAAGAACATGGCACTGCGCGGTAGGGACGATGATGAAGATGTACAGTATCTATATGGTTACAATGCTGAGGATGCTGCCGAGATGTCCAACAAGATGAAGGATGACGTCAAGATCTTACTGGCCGAGTACAGGCTGGCATTAAAAAAGAACAACGCAGATAGGCAAAAGTAATATGACGAAGAAGCAAACATATATAGGCATGGCTGTCATTGTCCTGATATTTGGTATAATCGTAATACCCAATATCATTGAGCGTGCAAAGAACGGTGATATCGTGCGAGACAAGGTTGCGACCCTGGATACTAAAGAAGGCGGCGAGGGCGAGCTTGCATACATCAATATCAATGGCGAAGACCGCAAGGTGCCCGCGTTTAAGCTGATAGACCAGAACCGGGACACGATCACTGACCAGAGTTATAAGGGCAAGGTTTTTCTTGTGGAGTTTTTCTTTACACGTTGCCCGGATATCTGCATCCCCATGAGCAAGAACCTTATTGAGATACAGGATGAGTTTATGGATAGGGACGATTTTGGTATCGCCAGTATAACCATTGACCCAGAATACGACACCCCCGGGATTTTAAAGAAATACGCAGCGGCTTATGGTGCGGTGCACCCTAACTGGCATTACCTTACCGGCAACCGGGACGTTATCTATGACCTGAGCAATATAGGGTTTAACATAAATGTCCAGGCAAACCCTAACCTTGAGGCAAGTTTTACGCACTCAGGTCTATTTGCTCTTGTTGACCAAAACGGTTTTATACGTTCCAGGTATGACAAGTATGGTAATCCCCTGGTCTATTATCGTGGTTCTATACCACGTGGTGATACTGCCGAAGGGCATGAGACGCCACAAATTGACATCTTGATCCATGATATCAAGAAACTTTTAAAAGAAGAATAAGCATTGAGCAATGAGTGAAGCAGGTATAGGAGATAAAAAATACAACCGCTGGATAATCATCCTGTCCATTGCGGTTCCCGTGGCAGTCGCTTTTTTGTTCTCAGTGCGGATTCCCGGTGTGGAGCGCATGGGGTTCTTGCCACCCATCTATGCATCAATCAATGCATTGACTGCTTTTGTGCTCATCATTGCCGTTATCATGGTATCACGTGGCAATGTCAAGGCCCATGAACGGCTCATGAAGACGGCTATCGTGCTTTCGGTATTGTTTTTATTGATGTACGTGCTGTACCACGCCACGTCAGATAGCACAAAATTTGGTGACATGAACATGGATGGGGTCCTGTCTGCCTCTGAAAAGGCCGAAACGGGTTACATTGCCTATCTCTATTATTTTATACTCATCTCGCACATATTACTGTCCATAGGCGTGATACCCTTTGTGTTGATCACGTATGTCAGGGCGATTACGGGACGTTTTAAATTGCATAGAAAAATTGCCAAGATCACCTTTCCCATCTGGTTATATGTTGCGGTAACGGGAGTGATTGTGTATCTTATGATATCCCCATATTACCCATAAAAACTAGACGATGCGTAGGCAGATTTTAATAACGGTGCTCTTTTTTCTTGTTGGCCTTTCGGCGAAAGCCCAGTGCGCCATGTGCCGTGCAGCCCTGCAAAGTGATACGGATAACAGTATGGCCCAGGGCGTCAACAATGGCATTCTCTATCTCATGATCATCCCGTATATCCTGGTGGGCATCGTCATCTTCTATATTTATAAAACCCAGCGCAAGGCAGACAGCCAATAATTTAATACTTTAGTATCCGGTTGTGGTAGGAAGACAATGATTATTAGCTTGCTGCCACCTTTGTTTTCAAGGGGGATTGTAAAAATTCTTTTAAAATATTTTTGCTAAGCTTGTAACAAACCCTACATGCTGCATACAAATCAACCAGAAATAAGGTTATGAAAAAAATCGTTGTCTGTACTCTTTTAGGATTTATAGGTTTTTCGGCTTTCGCCC
Organism: Cytophagaceae bacterium; assembly: GCA_002710685.1. Lineage (GTDB taxonomy): Bacteria > Bacteroidota > Bacteroidia > Flavobacteriales > Flavobacteriaceae > Leeuwenhoekiella. The sequence continues at coordinate 59,863 of PALD01000049.1, forward strand.
AAAAAAAATACAATCTACAAGAGGCCTTGTCCCTAGCCATGGAGCATAACATCTCCATACGGCAGTCCATGCTGGATGCCGAAGCAGCAGAACTTGATAAACTGGATGCCACCGGAAATTTTATACCAAGTGTCAACCTGCAAGGCAGCAATACCTGGAATACGGGCCTTACCCAAAACGTGACCACGGGCGTCCTGCAGACACAGACAGTAAGGAACTTCTCGGCAAATGCCACGGCATCACTCACCCTTTTTGATGGCCTGCGCAATTTTAAACAGGCCCAGCGGGCAAAGCTAAGTACGCTTGCCGCACAGTATAGCCTTGAGAAGATGAAAGATGATATTGCCCTGATGGTGGCAAACAATTACCTCACCATACTTCAAAACAAAGCAAACCTTGAGATTCTCAATACCCAGCACTTGGTAACTGAACAGCAAATCGACCAGACCAAGGAACTCGTGGACGGTGGCGAGCTGCCCAGGGCAGACCTGCTCGAGGCACAAGCACAATATGCCAGCGAGGAGCAGCAGATTGTTGCCGCGGAGAATGCAGTGCAGATATCATTGATAGGGCTTGCGCAGATGCTCTCAATAAAAGATTATAAGAACTTTGATATTGTGGATGATGATTATCAATTGGCAGGTGAAGAGATGCTTTTAAAAAATCCACAGGAGATAGTTGATGCGGCAAAACAAGAAAGATACGAGATTCAAATAGCAGAGAAGAATATGGAAATTGCCCAAAAGGACCTTGAACTGTCTCGCGGGGCCTATTATCCCACGCTTTCTGCCTTTATAAACTACAACACCCGCGAGTCAGGGCAAGGCCAGTATATTTCAGGGGGTATTGACCCTGACCAGCCCACACAGCAAATAGGTGTCGTGGAGACCACCGGGGATGCCGTTGTCGCACCTAACACCATTGTGGCCCTCAGCAATCCCAGGCCATTTTTTGAACAATTGTACCTCAATGATGGTATCACGTATGGCTTTCAATTAAACATCCCGCTGCTCAATGGTTTTGCAGCAAGAAACCAGGTAAAGCGGAGCAAGGTAAATGCCCTGCGGGCAGAGTATAATCTTGAGCAGGCACAGCTGGATCTGGAGTCTAACGTGTACCAGGCATATCTAGATGCACAGGGCGCCTTAAAGTCATATCAGGCCGCACAAGCTGCAATAGAGTCTACTAAACTGGCTTCAGAATATGCGCAGATACGTTATGAAGAAGGTCTCTCAAATGCTTTTGAATACAATCAGGTCAAGCAGCGCTATGACAATGCACTTCTTGATCTTAATAGGACTAAATACGATTATATCTTTAAGCTTAAGGTACTCGAACTGTACTTTGGCATCCCCATCACAGAATTAAAATTTTAGCAATGAACAAAAAGACTCTTATTATAATCCTTTCTATTGCCATTGTACTTGTCCTGCTATTGATAGTGGGCAAGAAAGCGGGTTGGTTTGGTAGCGGAGGTGATTTCAAGCAGGTACAAGTGCAGGAAATCAAAGAAATGAACATCGTGCAGACCGTTGCCGCCACAGGTAAGATTCAACCAGAGGTGGAGGTCAAGATATCTTCAGAGGTCTCTGGTGAGATTATAGAACTTCCCGTCCAGGAAGGGCAGACCGTTGAAAAGGGTGACCTGCTTGCGCGCATCAACCCTGACCTTGTGCAAAGTGCGCTTTCACAGGCACAGGCATCATTGCAAAATATGAGGGCGGGCCTTTCTCAAGCTAAAGCAAGCCTGAAAAGAGCTGAACTCAACTACAATAGAAACAAACCTCTTTTTGAAAAAGGGGTAATCTCAAAATCTGCCTGGGATCAAATCGTGAGCGATTATGAAATAGGCGAGGCCAGTGTGCAATCAGCATATTATAATGTACAGAGCGCTTCCGCGAATGTTAAGCAGAGCCGTGACAACCTGGAGAGGACAACGATTTATGCACCCATGTCAGGCACTATCTCAAGTCTTGATGTAGAACTGGGAGAAAGGGTAGTGGGTACCGCACAGATGACCGGTACAGAGATGATGCGCGTTGCTGACCTGGTGAACATGGAGGTTGAAGTGGATGTCAATGAGAATGATATCGTCAAGATAAACGTAAGTGATTCTGCAAAGATCGAGGTTGATGCATACCTTAAAAGAGAATTTAAAGGTGTGGTCACAGAAATAGCCAACTCTGCCGAAGAAAGCCTTACCGCAGATCAAGTGACAAACTTTAAAGTAAAAGTGAGGATCCTTGAAGAGTCTTACAAGGACCTTCTTGAAGGCAAAGCAGAAAGTTACTCACCATTCAGGCCCGGGATGACCGCTACCGTTGACGTGATCACGAGCCGTAAATCCAGTGTGATAGGCGTGCCCATAAGTGCCATAGTAATTAAGAGCGATACCACCGGTACTGCAAGGCCAGGGGCCGCCATGGGTAATGAACAGTATGAATGCGTGTTTGTAAAAGATGGAGACGAAGCTAGGCTTAGGGTGGTCAAAACGGGCATACAAGACGAATCAAACATAGAAATCACCAGTGGATTAAAGCCCGGTGAGACCGTTATTGTAGGACCTTACAATACCGTGACAAAAAGCTTGAAGGCAGGTGATAAGGTAGAGGTTTCAACAGGTACCGATTTTTCAGATAACTAACCATGGGATTGATCCTATCGCTTGAAACTGCCACTACCAATTGCTCTGTGGCCCTCAGTAGAGATGGTGACATCCTCAAGGTTATAGAAGACATGGGCAAGAACTACAGCCATGCCGAAAGGTTGCACATCTATGTCACAAGATTGTTAGAAGAAACAGGATGCAGTCATGCTGACCTGGATGCCGTGGCCATAAGCAGGGGCCCCGGTTCTTATACTGGTCTTAGGATAGGGGTAAGCACGGCAAAAGGTTTTTGCTTTGCGCAAAATATACCCTTGATAGCCATCGACACCCTTACTTCACTGGCCATGCAGGCACAAGGTCACAATCCTGACTTTATCGTGCCCATGCTAGATGCCAGGAGAATGGAGGTCTACAGCGCGGTCTATGACGGTAATGTTGACCAAGTGAGGGAAATACGGGCTGAAATCTTGAATGAAGGTTCTTTTGCTGAATATCTTGAACAGGGCAATGTAGTCTTTATAGGCAATGGGGCAGCAAAATTCAGAGAAATCTGTGACCATAAGAATGCTGTTTTTATGGTAGAAGCACTCCCCTCAGCGCGTGAGATGGTTGCTTTTGCAGAAGCAAAATACAAAAAAAGCGACATCGAGGATGTCGCCTATTTTGAACCTTTTTATCTTAAAGATTTTATCGCAGGGCGATAAATTTAGCTCTTAGAAGAAGTTTCGATTACACCTTCTTGAAAAAAATGTACATCTCTTTGTGGGTAAGGTATCACGATACCGGCTTCTTCCAGCCTGCGTTTTCCCTCTTCAAGAATGTACCATTTTACGGCAAAGAAATCCTCGTTTTTGGTAAAGTACCGCAATTGCAGGTTTACTGAGCTGTCAGCAAGTTCCGTGACGATGCACATGGGTGCTGGCTGTGGATCTCCTAGGATTTTATCGCCTTGTTCGGCAACAAGTTCCAGTAATATTTCTTTAGTCTTTCTTATATCACTATCGTAGTGAATTCCCCAGGTCATTGCTTCTCTACGGATTCCTTCAACAGCATAGTTGATCACATTGCCATTAGCCAGGTCACCGTTAGGTATGATGGCTTGTTGATTGCCAAAGGTCACAAGTTTTGTGTAAAACAAGGAAATCTCCTTTACTGATCCATCAATTCCCTGAGCCGAAATCCAGTCGCCTACTTTAAAGGGTCTAAGCATTAAGATAATCACGCCTCCTGCAAAGTTGGAAAGTGATCCTTGTAAAGCCAGGCCTATGGCAAGACCTGCGGCGGTGATAATACCCAGTAACGATGCAGATTGTACCCCTAACTTCATGATAATCATCACAAATAAGGCCAACTTAAGTGTCCAGTTTATTAAATCAGCGATGAATTTTTCAAGGGTAACATCATAATCCTTCTTTTTAAAAAATTTGCGCACATATTTGTTGATTATCTTAATGACCCACCATCCTATGACAAAAATGAGGATTGCTGCTACAAGGTTGGGTATAAAATCAACTACGTGGGCCACCAGTCTATCTGCCCATTCTTCATATTTTTCTGGAATCATAAAGTGTGTTTTGCTATGAGTTTGCAAAGTTCAAGGTTCTCAGGCAGAATCAAAAACCTCTAATGTTTATGAAACGTTAATTTTAAAGGGCTTCAAGTGCTTCTTTAACAGTTCTTACAGGTAATTTGCACGTGTAGTCCCTGCATACATAAATTAGCGTATCCCCACCGGCAAACCTGTTCTTAAGGATATCCAGCCCTATTTCGCTTAAAGCGAAAACCTTAATTGCACTGGGCAAGTAGCTTTTATCCAATTCTTTTTTTAATTCCCGGGCCTTTGGGCCTGCGATGACAATCTCATTAAAAGGATGGGTGAAATTGAGTAAAAGGTCAAGCCAATTGCTGTAGCTGCCTGCATAGGTAGAAGCTTCTGAGAGCATGTTGTCGAGCATCCTGGCAGCCTTGTCCTCATATTCTTTCTTCAATGTCAAGTGGGCAAGCTTGAACAGGTTTTTTGCCATGATGCTGTTTGAAGATGGTATTACATTGTCAAGGTATTCCGTATTTCTTGCGATAAGCACGGTATCTTCATCAGAGGTAAAAAAGAACATCCCGTTTTCTGGATTGTAAAAGTGGACGATTACATACTCTGTGAGCGCGATGGCATGGTCAAGCCATTTTTTGTTACCAGTGGCCTGAAACACGTTGATAAAGCCTTCAATCACCGCGGCGTAATCCTCGAGATAGGCATTGATGGTGCTCGATCCTGCTTTGTGGTTTCGGTACAGTCCACCCTCTTGACGCATCAATTTTTTCTCGATAAACTGGGCGTTATGGATGGCGAGGTCCAGGAATTGGCTTTCGCCAAAAGCTGTATGTGCATCCACAAGACCGGTCAGGGTAAGGCCGTTCCAGCCGGCCAGGATTTTATCATCCAGCCGTGGGGTCTCCCTTTTTTGCCGCTCAGCAAGCAGTTTTTTCCGCCACGTTTCTTTCGCGGAAGCGAAACCTGCCGCATCTAGATGGTACCGGGCAATAAAATCTTCATCGTTGTCCTGCCTGATCAAGACGTAGTTGCCATGCTCCCAGTGCCCATAAGCATTGATGTTGTAATAGGCCGCAAAAAGGGCATAATCATCTTTTAAAAGACTTTTGAGTTCAGGCTGGGTCCATACATAATATGCACCTTCTTCGCGCTTGCCCCCGGTATTTATACTGTCAGCATCCAGGGCGGCATAAAACCCACCAGATGGGTCGAGCATCTCCCTTTGTAAAAATGTAATCGTGTCGTACACGGTCTCTTTGTACAGCGGTGATTGATGTACGAGATAGGCTTTGCTGTAGAGGCTTAACAGCTGGGCGTTGTCGTAGAGCATTTTCTCAAAATGGGGCACGTGCCATTTTTCATCAACGCTGTAGCGCGAGAATCCGCCACCCACCTGATCATACACCCCACCAAAAGCCATGAGCTCAAGCGTGGTTTTTACAAAATCAAGAACAGGCTCGTTTTTATGTTGAACGGCATACCTTAACAAGAATTCATAGTTATTGGGCATCATGAATTTTGGCGCACGCCGCATCCCGCCCAGCATAAGGTCAAATTGTTGCGACCATTGAGATACTGCATTATCCAGGATATTCTTGTCATGCGCATGCTTTTTATCATTTGCCTTGATGATGCTCATTTGCTTAATTCCTACTTCTAGGCGGTTAGCATAGGCTTCCAGCTGCGCGGGGTCCTCCTGTTTTATCCTGTCTATCTGTTTCAGGGCATCCATCCAGTTTTCACGGGGTACATAGGTGGCGCCCCACACAGGTCTGCCATCTGGCAGGGCAACCATGTTGAGGGGCCAGCCGCCGCGGCCATTCATGAGCTGTATGGCATTCATGTAGATGCTATCAACATCAGGGCGTTCTTCTCTGTCAACCTTGATGCTGATGTAGCTTGTGTTCATGACCTGGGCCACGTCCTCGTTTTCAAAGCTTTCTTCTTCCATGACATGGCACCAGTGGCAGGCACTGTATCCTATGCTCACGATAATCAGTTTGTTTTCTTTTTTGGCTGTGGCCAAAACAGCATCGTCCCACGGCATCCAGTCAACGGGATTGTGGGCATGTTGCAACAGGTATGGGCTTGTCTCGTGTATAAGGGCATTGGTAAACCGGGGGTCTTTGATGGACATGGGGAGTGAGGGTTGGTGATGATGTATTAAATAAAATATCCCGTTATCAAGGGAGATGACAACGGGATATTAAATTTTTTATGGCTGCAATTATTTTACTTCAAAGGTAATCTTGAGGTTTACCCTAAACTCTGAAATGGTATCGCCCGTCACCACGGCGCTTTGTTCCTTTACATAAACAGAGCGGATGTGCTTCAAGGTCTTTGCAGCTTCCTTGACGCCATTTGCAGTGGCCTGTTCCCAACTTTTGTTTGAGCTAGCCAGTAATTCTATAACTTTTAAAATTGCCATAATGTATGATTTTAGTTGAAAATTTTATTAAATGTTCAAGTTACGATAATATACGGCAATCTGAAACTGCAATCTGTTAAGGAAAACCTTTTTAAGCGTTAATTGCTTCTACCTGGTTTATTTTTCCAGCAAGCATCTGCTTGAGCATGTTTTCTATACCATTTTTAAGGGTAAATGTAGAAGAAGGGCAGCCGCTGCAGGCGCCCTGCAGTATGACTTTTACGTTCTTGGTCTCTGGGTCATAGTGCTCAAAGACAATATTGCCGCCATCACTGGCCACGGCCGGTTTTACATACTCTTCAATGATATTGTGTATTTGCTGTGAGGTTTCATCCAGGGCATCAAATGCTTTGTCTTCTACCTGCTCTTTTTGTTGAGTGGTCTTGATAAGGCCTTCATTTACGACCTCTTTGCCTTCTTCAAGGTACTTTCTTATAAATTCCCTTAATTCTTGAAAGACGTCATCCCATTCCACTACGTCATACTTTTGAACACTTATGTAGTTCTCATCCATGAAGACTTCCTTGACAAAGGGAAACCCATAGAGCTCTGTGGCTAATGGAGATGATTTGGCTTCTTCAATGTTTTTAAACTCAAGGGTCTGGGTAACAAGTTTTTTATTGGTCACAAACTTGAGCGTTGCAGGGTTGGGTGTGCTCTCTGCATATACGGTAAGTGGTATCTTTGTGGCCTCATCTTCTGCGATGATGACAATACCGTTGTCGTTGAGGTAGTCCTCAATCTGCTTGGCGAGCTCGTTTTGCACGTCAATCCACTCAACGATGTTATATTTTTCAATACCTATGAAATTTTGTGCTACATACACCGTTTTTACAAAAGGAAGGTAAAAAAGTTCTTGCGCCAAGGGTGAATTTTTGGCTTCATCAATGTTCTTGAATTCAAAACTTTGATGATTGACCAGGAATTCATTAGCCTGAAATTTTTTTATTGCGGGATTATTAGTAGCCTCGACCGTAATGCTATATTTGTTCATATTGAAAATTTATACAAAGTTAATGAATAGGGGTTCAAAAGTGATGACATTTTACTTGCTACACGATGAATACTCGCAATATTTAACTAGATTTATCGCGCCTTAATGAACTTAGCCGAAATCAAGAACCCGCTCATGCTTAAAAAATTACTTTTAGTTTTCTTTTTATCTGTTGCTGCCAGGGGAGTTGCTCAAGAGGGAATACCTGTGTATTCAGATTATCTTTCAGACAACCTCTACTTGCTTCACCCATCAATGGCTGGGGCTGCCAGGGCAAACCAGATAAGGCTTACGGCAAGGCAGCAATGGTTTGACGTTGATGATGCTCCAAACTTACAAACCTTGAGCGTCAATGGTAGGGTGGGGGACAAGGTAGGCCTGGGGGCCATAGTCTTTGCTGATCAAAACGGTTATTTCTCACAACTGGGGGCATATGCCACCTTTGCGTACCATATATTGCTTTCGCGAAATTACATTGACCTCAATCAATTGTCATTTGGCGTTAACGTAGGCGTGTTACAAAATACGATTGACGAGACAAACTTTCCGTCACAGCCCTTTGACCCCGTGATAACTGGAGGAAACCCTACGGATAATTTTTTTAATGTTGACCTGGGGATTTCCTATTTTTTTCTTGATTTTTATGCCCACGCGACCGTCAAGAATGTGCTTCCGCGACAGCGTGAACTTTTTAGCCAGGAGCTGGAGTCAAAAAACCAAAGAAGGTACCTGCTTTCTGCCGGGTATATCTTTGGCCGGTTAAATGGAGACTGGAAGTATGAGCCGTCCATGATGTTCCAGGCCACTGATGAGACCCGTGAGGCAACCGTGGATGCCAACTTTAAAGTGTACCGTAAATTTGACTGGGGGCAATTATGGGGTGGATTATCTTACAGGAGAAGCCTGGATGGTGCAGAATTTACCCAAAACGACGAGCAGGTTCGCAGTCAAAAACTACAATACCTTACGCCCATCCTGGGTGTCAACTGGGGCGACTGGCTTGTTGCCTATACCTATTCTTATCAAATGAACAGCGTGGTGCTCACAAATGGTGGCTTCCATCAGATTACGCTGGGATACGACTTTGGCGAACGCCGCGAGGAGTACGAGTGCTTCTGCCCGGCAATCAACTAAAATTCTAGGAATTCCACACGTAGGTTTTTTGCCGCATCGCTTGTGAGCTGTGCGAGGACTTCTATATCCAGGTTGGAATATAGGGTATGTCTGGCGTTTTGGCTTTCGCCCAAAATTTTTCGGCTTTTTAAGATGTTTTCTGTTTGCCTTGCCACCGCCCCTCCCGAATCAATGATGGTTACTGATGGGGGTAATAACTCTTTAAGAATAGGTATGAGGTAGGGGTAATGGGTGCAACCCAGCACGAGCTGGTCAATCTTCCGCTCAATCATGGGTGCAATAAGTTTTTCAAGTAGCATGCGTGTTTCCATGCTATTTGTTTTACCTGCTTCTATGAGTTCAACAAGTCCCGTTCCCATGGTTTCAATTACCTTGATATTGCTTGCAAAAACACTTGATGTCCTGGCAAATAAGCTGCTACTCAATGTGCCCTTGGTGGCCAGTATGCCCACGGCACCGCTCTTTGTGCCCAGTGCGGCAGGCTTGATGGCGGGTTCAATACCTATAAAGGGTATCGCGTATATTTCACGTAGTTTGTCTATGGCATTTGTGGTTGCGGTATTGCATGCTACCACGATGAGCTTACAACCCTTTTCAAGAAGGACCTCGGTGTTTTTTATGCTGAGGTCCAGGATTGTTTGTGTATCCTTTTCGCCGTAAGGCGCATTCTTTGAATCAGCTAGGTAAATTGTGTTTTCATGGGGTAGCCTGTGCACTACTTCGCGCCATATTGAAGTGCCGCCCACGCCGCTGTCAAAAAAACCTATGGGAGAGTTGCTAGCCATGTACCAAAAGTAAAAAAACTGCCTTGATGGGCAGTTTTCTTTATCATTTTATGTTGTGTGGACTAGATGCCCAGTGCTTTTTTTACATCAGGCATAAGGTCATAACCATCTGCAAGGAGCAGGCCGGTTCCCGTGGTGCTGTCAAGCACATATTGATAGCCTTTGCCCCGGGCAACTTTTTGAATGGTCTCGCGCACTTCTTCATAAATGGGCTTATAGAGGTCTTCTTCCTTTTTTTGCAGATCAGAGAAAGCGTTGCGGCGGTAGTTCACGATGTTCTGTCTCATGCTCTCCACCTCGTTTTGACGTTTAAGGTTTTCCTCATCTGTCTTAGTCTCTGCCTCGCGGCCATACTGCTCCATGGTTCTTTGAAGTTCTGCGCTAAGCGATTTGATCTCTGCATCGTATGATGCGGTCAATTTATCTACATCAGCCTTTGCATTTTGATATTTGGGCAAAGACTCGAGCAACTCCTGTGTTGCAATATGTGCGATTTTGCTATTCTGAGCGTTGACATATCCAGAAATTCCCAGCATTAAGGCAATTGCTACAAATAGGGTTTTCATTTGTTTCATTGTGACAATAGTAATTAAGTGTTATTAATCTTTTTCTTTTTTTAAATCCCATCCGGGTCACCGCTGGGGGGCAGATTACCGTTGTTCTTTTTTGCATTGTCCAAGGAGTCCTTGCGCCTGGTCCTTGCTTCTATTATAGAATCCTTGCGGCGTTGACGCTCCTCAAGTATCTTTTGTCTTTTTTCTTCTGGGGTCAGGCCAGCTTCTGCAGGTTCTTCCGTGATACCGGCAGCTTTTTTTCGGGCAGCGATGATGCTGTCTCTCTTTTGCTGTCTTTCTTCCAGGAGGCGCTGCCTCCTTTCTTCAAATTCTTTTTCTTTGGCAGCCTTTTCTGCTTCGCGGGCGTCTTGCCTTGCCGATATGATACTGTCGCGCTCTGTCTTTTTGGCTTCGGCTTCTTCCTCGCGCTGGGTGACTTCGCGTTCTTCTTCTACAGATCTTGCCTCGGTGCGTTCAAGCTCTTTGCGGTCAGCACGGTTGTTGATCTGGTTACGTTTTGAGGCCCTGGTGATGCTCAGTAATATTTGGTCGCTTATGTCGTGTCTCTCATTGGCATAGAGCATCACGAGATCTGCAGACTTGTCAAAGACAAAGTCATATTGTCTTGCCTTTGAGATTTCTTGTACGGCATTGAATACTTGATCTTGCACGGGTTCAACCAGGTTGCGCCTTTGTAGCATGAGGTCGCCCTGAGGGCCAAAACGCTTTTGTTGATAATCGAGCACCTCGTTCTCCATGTATGCAATCTCATCTTGACGTTCCTCGATAAGCTCTGGCGTGAGCAGTACCCTTTCATTTTCCAGGGTTTTTTTCATTTCTTCCACCTTGCTCATCCTGGTCTCGATTTCCTTTTTCCATTCACCTACCCGTTGATCGAGTTGTGCTTGTGCTTCTTGATATTCAGGTACATTTTGAAGAATGTACTCCATATCTATGTACCCTATGCGGATACTTTTTTGCGCTTTCGCGGAAAGCGTAGCGAGAATAACAAGGGTAATAAGGAATAATCGTTGCTTCATGGCATAAACATATTTAGAAAATATCGTGCCAAATTTAGAAGTTCTGCCCTATGATAAAGTGGGTTTCCCAACCATTAGCACCACCTACGGTTCCAGGGATGGGGTCAAATCCATAACCAAAATCTATCCCCAGGAGACCAAAGGCTGGCATAAAAATACGAATTCCTGCGCCAGCTGAACGGTTTAATAAGAACGGATTATAGTTTCTAAAATTGTCAAATGATGCACCGCCCTCAGCAAATATAAGTCCATAGATAGAAGCAGATGGTTTAAGTACCACGGGGTAGCGCAGCTCAAATTCAAATTTATTGTAGATGGTCGCACCGTCATTTGAATCTAGGCTACTGTCAAATTCCCTATCAGTAGGTACTACAGATTGATTAGGATAACCGCGCAGCCTGATTACCTCACGGCCATCAAGCGCATATCCTGCTAGCCCATCTCCACCCAAGAAGAATCGTTCAAAAGGTGGGATACCACGGTCACCATTGTAGGCCCCCAGGAATCCAAATTCTGTCTTGCTGCTCAATACCAGGTCACCTATCAATGAGGTAAACCACTGGCCACTGAATTTTATTTTATAATACTCCAACCAGTCAAAACGTTTCTGATCAATTTCTGCGAGGGCGGTAGCATCTTGATTTTCAACAGCTGTTGCACGGTCTTCTCTTAATTGCTTGTAATCTACTCCGTTAAAGGCTGAATATGGCGGAGTCAATTTCGCCGTAAGGCTAAAATTAGACCCAGAACGTGGGAAAATGGGGTTAAGGTCACCCTGGTTACGCGATATACCTATGGTGTAGGCCAGGTTTTCTGAAGATCCATTACCGAAGGTAAATAGCCCCGTGTTATAGTTCTTAAGGTCAAAATGCTGGAAGCTAACCGCGTTTGAGAGGTAGAAGTAGTTGTCTGGCCAGTTCAAACGCTTTGATAGGCCTATAGATCCACCCGTAATCAAGAACCTTCTATCTTTATCAACATCTAGTCTTCCTGTACCGTAGCTTGTTAAATATGAGATACTGTGCGAGAACGACAGCTGGAAGTTTACCGGTTTTCTACCACCCAACCAAGGTTCTGATAAAGATGCACTGTAGGTTTGATAATATGTACTTGCCTGTGCCCTTAAGCTAAACTTTTGTCCATCACCCATGGGGAGGGGCCTGTACGCTTCTTTGTTGAAGATATTTTGAATGGAGAAGTTATTGAAGGAAAGCCCCAGTGTACCCACAAAACCCCCACCTCCATAACCGCCTGATAGTTCTATCTGGCTGGCACCTTGTTCTTCTACATTATAATTGATGTCAATGGTACCGTTGTATTGATCAGGATTAAGAAATTCTGGGTTAAGGGCCTCTGGGTTGAACCATCCCGTTTGCCCCAGTTCGCGTACCGTGGTCATCACGGCCTGGCGGCTGTACCTGTTTCCTGGGCGTGTGCGCAGCAGGCGATAGATCACCCTGTCGTTGGTCTTGTCATTGCCCTCAACGGTTATACGGTCAAAATATGCGAGCTTGCCCTCTGTGATGCGTATTTCAAAATCGATGGTGTCGTTTTGAACATTGACTTCTACCGGGTTTATCGATGAGAATAGGTAACCCGTGTTTTGATACAGGTTTGTGAGGTCGTCAGCATCTGGGTCGCCTTCTTTTGCAATACGTTCTTTAAATAAGACGCCGTTGTATACATCGCCTTTTTCAATACCCAGCCTGCTGGCTAAAAAGCGGTCATTGTAAACCGTATTTCCCAAGAAGTTGATATCACCAAAGTAATATTTATCACCTTCTTCTATGTCTAGTTTTAAGGTGATGAGGTCATCACCATCGCGGATAAGCGTGTCTGATACGATACGTGCATCGCGAAAGCCCTTTTCCTTATATTTATCTATTAATTTAGTCTTGTCCTCGTCGTAGTTGTCCTCGATGTATTTTGACCTTTTCCAAAATCTAAGAAAATTCTTTTGCTTGGTCTTTTTCATCTGTTTGCGCAGCTTTGCGTCAGACAGTTGCTCATTGCCCTCAAATACGATTTTATCAATCTTGACCCGGTCTTTTTTATCCACGGTCACAAGCATATCCACTTTTTGAGCGCCAGTGGTATCTTCAATCTTACGGGTAGTGATGTTTACCTTGCTGTTGAGAAAACCTTGCTCGCGATATTTGTTCTCGATAAAGTTTTTTGTGGTCTTGATGAGGTTTTCATTGACTTTGGTGCCCTTGGTGAGCTTGTTGTCCTTGATGAGTTCTTCTCCCTTTTTTTCCTTTATTCCGGTAACGGTGACCTCATTGAGCGAAGGAACTTCCTGCACCTCTAGCTGAAGGTCAACTACATCTCCGTCAATACGGGTAACATAGAGGTTGATATCGCTAAAAAGGCCAATGTCCCACAACTTTTTTATGACTTGGCTTATCTTGTCGCCGGGCAGGTAAAGCACATCACCAGATTTTAGACCTGTATAGGCAATCACCGTTTGTTCATTAAACTGTGTGTTTCCCGTAACCGTGATCTCCCCGATTGTGTATTGTTTTCCTTCGGCAAAAGGAATATCGTTCTGTGAATATAATTTAGGGGAAATACAAATTAAAATGATAAATAAGGCAAGGGCTGCCTTCACATATGAAGGGTCAACTAATTTGTTCACTCGTCTTTCCAAATCTTCTTTCTCTTTTCTGATAGTTAAAAATTGCTTCGTACAAATGCTCCTTTTTAAAGTCTGGCCAAAGTACCTCTGTAAAATACAGTTCAGCATAGGCTATCTGCCAAAGCAAAAAATTACTTATCCGCTGTTCTCCACTGGTACGGATGAGTAGGTCCACATCTGGCATGTCATGGGTATACAAATGTTCCTTAATGACTGCCTCTGAAATTAAATGTGGCGAAAATACATTATTTTTAACTTTAAGAGCGATTTCTTGTACGGTTTTTGTAAGCTCCTCTCGTGATCCATAACTCAATGCCAGCGTGAGCCGGAGCCTTTTGTTATTCTTGGTTTTCTCGATGACCTCGCTGAGTTCCTTTTGTGCTTTAGATGGCAGGTTTGATATACTCCCGATGGCGTTGAGGGAAATGTCATTGTCCTGAAGTGTCTTTATTTCCTTTTTAAGGGAAGATACAAGCAGGTTCATCAGGGTGTCTACTTCCAGCTTGGGGCGTTTCCAGTTTTCTGTTGAAAAGGCATATAGGGTAAGGTATTTTATCCCTAGCTCTGCACAGGTCTCAACGGTGTCCCTTACAGATTGCGTTCCCTTTTTGTGACCATTGATCCTTATCAGCCCCTGTTTTTTTGCCCATCTGCCATTACCATCCATAATGATGGCGATGTGCTCTGGAAGTCTGTTATGGTCTATCTGGTCAATAAAGTTCATTATGTTAGTATTAAAACCCACAATAGCAAGGTCTCCTGCCAAAGGTATAAGTTAAGGTAATTCCCGTAAACATATACCAGTCATCATTGCTCCTGTTGCCAAAATATGGAGGCCTGTCTGGGTTTGCCTCCTGTACACTGCCGTCCATGTGGTCGATAAAAGTATAATTTGCGGTTATCTCAGCCCCAGCGATAAGGCTCGTGCCCAGTGCAAATTTAAATCCCAGGGTCAAAGGTATGGCAAAATCAAATTCATTGTCAAAACTATCTAGCCTTCCGTTTCTGGGCCAGTAAATATCATGGGTAAAGGCCTTGATCCCTGTATGCAGATAAGGAGTAGCTGGTTTATTGAAGCTTTCATGGAGGTTAAAATCCCAAAAGGTATATTCAATCCCTACTCCCGCTTCAAGCATGTTGGTGCTAAACGCATATCCCCGTACTTGCCTGCTTTCATCATCAGACTCTGCATCATCGGCTTTTAATGAGCCGTACATGGCTGTTGCCCTAAAGGCTATACGTGGGGAGGCATTGTACTTTATTATGCCACCGGCCATGAGCGCATTGGGCGATATATAGTTTGTACTTCCCACATCCCCTATGAAATTAGTGCCCCCGCCTATAAATCCTATCTCATAGGTTTGACCCTTTGTTGAAACTATGCTAGCCAGGATGATGACTGTCGTCAAAAAATATCTCATAGGTTGAAAAGTTTGCAAATATAACAATAATGTACCGCCCTAGGTAATATGGCCCAGGGTGCTTTTTCAATAACTGAAAAGAGTGGTGAATATTGCCTAATTGCGCTTGTCCTCTCCCCACATTAATTTTTTGCGCAGGGTGGATATGAAGGTGTCATCAGCAAAGGTTACCATCTTGATGGTAAAGGGTGCTTTTTTCAAGATGATGCGTGTCTCTACCGGGAGGCTTGCAATACGAGAATCAAGGGAAACCAGGTGCTTGTCCTCACGGCCAGAAACCCTTAGTGAAATCTGAAGGTTATCAGGTACCACAAGGGGCCGTGCATTGAGGTTGTGTGGCGCAATGGGGGTAAGCACAAAACTTGAATTGCCCGGCATGATCACGGGGCCGCCACAGCTTAGGGAATATCCCGTTGAGCCCGTAGGGGTGGAGATTATCAGGCCATCTGCCCAGAAGTTTGTGAGGTATTCACCGTCAAGGTACGTCTCGACTGATATCATTGAGGTTGAGTTCTTCCGGCTTATGGTGATTTCATTAAGGGCAAAATTGAGGTTGCCCATGGATGTTTTTTGCTGGTTTTCATCTTCCAGGCTCAGTTCTATAAGCGACCTTTGGGAGATTTTATATTCCTTTTTCAGGATTTTTTCCACGGAAGTGACAATATGTTCCTTTTGAATGGTAGCAAGAAAACCCAGCCTGCCTGTATTGATCCCCACTATGGGTATCCCCAGGTCCCTCACGTAGGTAATGGTCTGCAATATGGTGCCGTCACCGCCTATGCTAAAGAAGATATCATAGGATGCGTCAAGCTCTTCAAAGGTGCTGAACTGTGGATAATCTTTTGCTATCTCCTTGTTCTCGCGTATAAGATTGAGAAAATTTTCCTCAATAACCACCTTGACGTCCTTCTCGTTAAGGATGTCAAGCAAGGTCTCGATGTATTGCCCTGAATTTTCGTGATAAAATTGACCGTAGATGCCTACCTTCATGTTATATGTTGAGGTATTTTTCCAGGTATTGTGACCTTTCTCTTAAATCGTTGAGCAGTGCGTCTTCCTGATGGTTTGACACCACCTTGTATCCATATCGCCTAAAGGATTGCAGTACTTCGTTCATTCCACCGGTCCTGCCTATTTTTATTGAAATCTGTGCCAGGTCATTTTCCATGCGCGATATAAATGCGCCCAGGACCTTGCTTTCATTGGATTCTACGATTTGGCAAATTTCGCTAAAGCTGTAATCCCACAGGCCTTTTTCGACAATCACGATATTACCTATCTCATTGAGAAAAGGCGTGTTGTTAAAGTAATTGACGATATCCGTAAGTTCATAATACCCACGATAGATATTGTTCTCGTCAAGAACGGGGATGATATTTGTGTTGTTTTGGCCAAAAGCCTCAAGAATATTGAGCCACAGGGTTTCTTCACGTACATAAAAGCCTTCGAGCATGTGGGCATGGTCATGGATTTTTTCGTCAGCGTCAAGGCAATGCACGTCGTTTTCTGCCAGGCAACCCATATAGACGGAGTCTTGCATCACGGGAACATGTGAATATGTCGTTTGTGTAAAGACATCTTGTGCCATGCCTATGGTGTCATCCATCTGCAGGGCTTCAATATCGTTTACTATAAAGTCAGTAATCGTCATAGCTGTTTTTCTCCATGCAATTTAGTCAAAAAAAACAGGGCTTAGGGGTTGCTACTTTGTATTTTTGTACTTCAATACCATGTAATGACCAAGCTAAGTGTAAATGTTAACAAGATTGCCACATTGCGCAATGCACGTGGTGGCAACGTGCCAGATTTGCTAAAGACGGTGAAGGATATAGAAAAATTTGGCGCGCAGGGAATAACCATACATCCACGTCCTGATGAAAGGCACATACGCTATCAAGATGCCCGTGACCTCAAGGGCGCTGTAAAGACCGAGCTCAACATAGAGGGCAACCCCGTGGATAAGTTTATAAAACTGGTGCTTGAGGTAAAGCCAGACCAGGTAACCCTGGTGCCTGATGCCGTGGATGCAATTACCTCAAATGCGGGTTGGGATACGTTAAAACATAAATCTTTCCTGCAAGATGTGATAGCTGGGTTCAAATCTCATGGTATAAGGACATCCATATTTGTTGACCCAGTGGCAAAAATGATTGAAGGGGCTAAAGAAACAGGTACTGACCGCATTGAGCTGTATACAGAGGCTTTCGCCAAAGGTTTTGAAAAAGGGGACACCACGGCCATCAAGCCCTATGTTGATGCCGCATTGATAGCTAATGACCTCAACTTGGGCATTAATGCCGGTCATGACCTGTCGCTGGACAATGTGAAGTTCTTCAAGAACAGCATCCCACAACTGCTTGAGGTATCCATAGGCCATGCCCTTATTGCCGAAGCCTTGTACATGGGGCTGGAAAAAACAATACAAGGCTATCTTGATAAACTGAGCTAGATGATTTTGCACTCAAATATTATGGGAAAAGGGCAACCTTTTGTCATCCTCCACGGATTTATAGGAATGGGGGATAACTGGAAGACCCTGGCAGGGCAATTTGCCGAAGACGGTTATGAGGTACACCTTGTGGACCAGCGCAACCATGGCAGGAGTTTTCATGATGAGCATTTTACATACGAGATTATGGCAAACGACCTCAAGGAATACTGCGATGCGAAGGGACTCGATAAAATCATTCTTTTGGGACACAGCATGGGTGGCAAGACGGCGATGTGGTTTGCAGTGAATTACCCAGAAAGGGTGAGCAAACTACTGGTTGCTGACATAGGGCCAAAATATTACCCCCCACACCACCAGGATATCCTCAATGGCTTGAAGAAGCTAGCGGCTAATGAAGAAGCACTTACCTCAAGGGGAAATGCTGATGAATATCTTGAAAAATTCATCCCAGACTGGGGAACCAGGCAGTTCTTGTTAAAAAACCTGTACTGGAACAAAGAAAAAAAGCTCCAACTGCGAATAAATCTTCCGGTCCTCGCCGAAAAAATGGAAGAGATAGGAGAGGCATTGCCCCAAGGTGCCGTTTATGAAGGTAAAACCTTGTTTTTGAGCGGTGAAAAATCTGATTATATCAAAGCAAGTGACAAGGATGATATCTTAAAATACTTTCCTAACTGCGAAATCGTTATAATCTCAAATGCCGGTCACTGGCTCCATGCTGAAAATCCTGAGGATTTTCACGCTAAAGTGACAAAATTTTTATAACATTGTTTAACAAAAATATTATGTATGCATAATATTTTAATGCTAAATTCTCTACGATTTTAGTATTATCCTAAATTTTTTGCCTGAAATTGAAAATATATTAATTCTTAACTTACTTAACATGACAAAAAAATTCCTTGTTGTCGCCATGGTACTGTGTGCTTTTGCGACAAGCTATGCAGGAGGGTATCGTGTATCGTTGCAGGGGCAACGTGCCCTGGCGATGGGTCACTCTGGTGTAGCATATGTTAACACAGCAGAACTCGCTTTCTTCAACCCCGCCGGTCTGGTATTCCTTGAGAATAAACTGAACGTCGCGGCAGGTGCAAACGCGGTTTTTTCAGATGTGGCTTGGCAAAATTCAGATTTTGGCCAAATGTCGAGTACAGAAGACAATGTGGGGACTCCATTTTATCTCTATGGTTCATATGCAATCAACGAGTGGTTTACTGCCGGTTTAGCGGTATATACCCCCTATGGAAGTACGGTAGAGTGGCCAACTGACTGGGCCGGTTCACACCTGGTCAACAAGATTGAGCTTCAGGCTATTTTTGTACAGCCCCTTGTTTCCTTCAAGATAAGTGACAAATTTAGTGTGGGTGGAGGGCCCATCTTTGTCACGGGGGCCGTAAATTTCAATAGAAATGCTAACCGGACCATTACTGATATTGATGGAAACAGGTCAAATGTTACCGTGGATGATAGCGGGGTCACAAATTTTGGTTGGTCCCTTGCGGGTATGGCTAAGATTACTGAAGACCTTACCCTGGGTGCACATTATAGGTCTGAGATAATCCTTAAATCTGAAGATGGTACGGCAACCTTTTCAAATTTTCCAAATTCACCTTTGGCCCCAGCCAATGGAACGACAGGCTTTACCGCTGAGTTGCCCTTGCCGGCAGAATTGACCGTGGGGGCTTCTTATGGCCTTGAAGATAACTGGACGTTCAACTTTGATTATGTAAGGACTTTTTGGAGTGTTTATGAAAACCTGGATATAGATTTTACCAATCCTTCATATCCAGATTCCTTCAATCCCAGAAATTACAAGGATTCATCAACATATAGGTTTGGTGCTGAGTATGTGGCCAATGAAATGTTCACGCTGCGCGCCGGGTATTATTTTGATCAATCACCCGTTCAGGCTGGATATTTTGCCCCTGAAACTCCCAGAAATGATAGTAGTGGCTATACCGCTGGGCTTTCGTTTAACATCAATGAGCATCTTAGTATTGATGCTTCATTCCTGTATTTGAGGTTTAAAGAAATTGATGCTTCATATGATTATTATCAGGAAAATGGGCAAAATGTACCTTTTGAGGGTACTTACAAGAGCACATCATTTATTCCTGGTCTAGGACTATCATACAGTTTGTAAAAAAGAAAATACTATGAAAATATATCTAAAATACGTAGCACTTGCATCCATCTTGTTTGCAAGTTGCGAAGCAGAGCTTGAAAATCCCATTGATGAGGATGGGTTCTATGTAAGCGGTGATGCAGACTTTTCAAATTTTGTTGCCGTGGGTAATAGCCTTACTGCAGGATATGCAGATGGGGCTTTATATATCACGGGGCAAGAAAACTCCTTGCCCAATATCATGGCAGGGCAATTTGCACTTGCTGGCGGGGGAGAGTTCAATCAACCGCTTATGGCAGATAACCTGGGCGGTCTCAAACTCAACGGTAACATCGTTGCAGAAAACAGGTTTGTATTGACTGCAGCAGATGCAACTAACCCCATAGGTCCTGCCCGTCTGGCAGGTGACCCCATGACTGATGTTGCTAACACCCTTTCTGGGTCATTTAATAACTATGGTGTTCCCGGGGCAAAAAGTTTTCATCTGGGTGTAGAAGGTTATGGAAACGCCGCAGGTGTCGCCACAGGTCAAGCAAATCCTTATTTTGCACGTTTTGCATCGTCAGCTAATGCTAGTGTTATAGGTGATGCCATGGCGCAGTCTCCTACATTCTTTAGTCTTTGGATAGGAAACAACGATATCTTAAGCTATGCAACTTCCGGCGGCATAGGAGTTGATCGAACAGGCAATTTAAACCCTGCAACCTATGGTTCTAATGACATTACTGATCCTAATGTTTTTGAACAGGTTTATAACGAGCTGGTTACTACATTGTCAGGCAATACAACAGGTGGAGTGGTGTTTAATATTCCAGATGTAACGGCAATCCCATATTTTACAACGGTGCCTTACAATGCCATCCCACTTAATGAGGCAACTGCAGAACAAGTTAATGAAGCATATAAGCAATATAACGACGCATTAGGTTTATATTCTCAAGTTCCTGTTGCTTTAGGTGGTATTACTCCAGAAGAAGCTGATCGTAGGATGATAAACTTTCAGGCGGGGCAGAATGCCGTTGTAATTGAAGATGAAAATCTAACGGCCCTGGTAAACCCTACTGATGGTTCACAGATCCCAAAAATACGTCAAGCAACCCCAGAAGACCTGATAACCCTACCAGCTTCATCGGTTTTGGGCACGCTGGCCAATCCTAATGATCCAACCACCGTGAGGGGGGTAGGTGTACCATTGGGCGATCAATATGTGTTGCTTCCAGAAGAACAGTTGCTTGTAACAAATGCACAAACTTCTTACAATGCGACCATTCAAGCTTTGGCGCAAGCCAATGGTCTAGCTTTTGTAGATGTAAAAGCGACATTAAACCAGCTTGCAAATGGTGGCATCACCTATGATGCGGGTACGCTAACGTCTACTTTTGCAACTGGTGGAGCATTCTCCCTGGATGGCGTTCACCCTACGCCTCGTGGATATGCTTATTTAGCTAACCTAGCTATTGATGCCATCAATAACACGTATGGAAGCACAGTGCCCAAGGTCAACGTGGGCAATTACAATACTATTACTGTAAGTAACGATGTGAACCAGTAACATTTTAGATAAATTTAAATTGACTACCGCCATCTTCTTGATGGCGGTTTTTTTTGTATTTTCATATTCATGAAACTCTTGCTCAAGTTGCTTTTTACCGCCGTGGCGGTGATTCTTTTGGCCTATATCCTTCCGGGGGTAAATGTCACTTCCTTTGGCAGTGCGTTGATCACGGCGGTGGTCCTGGCGGTGTTCAGGGCAATCGTAAAACCCGTTCTTGTTGTGGTCACAATACCCATCACCATCATCACACTTGGGCTGTTCCTGCTGGTCATAAACGGTTTTATCATACTTCTTGTAGATTATTTTATCCCTGGGTTTGAGGTAGATGGTTTCTGGTGGGCCTTGCTTTTTAGCTTGTTGCTATCCTTTCTGCAATCTATTCTTTATGGCCTTTTTGAAGAAAAACAACAGGAAGATTAAAGGTTTTATCATGCAGTGGGGTACTGTATTTGATGCGCTTTCGCGAAAGCGATATATACACGATAAAAAGGGGGTTCAATACCAGTGCTTTAAAACTTGCTGAGGTTTTAAAAAAGCAGTATTTTTGCAGACCAAAATTTAAAGGAAATTTGCCCAAATGAACATTACAAGAGAAGACATTGACGATTTGAATGCTGTACTTAAGGTTGATATCGCGCAGGCTGACTATCAGGACAAGGTGCAGACCGTGCTTGACAACTACAGGAAATCTGCTAATATTCCTGGTTTTAGAAAAGGTCATGTGCCCATGAGCCTTGTAAAAAAACAATATGGCAAGGCGGTACTTGTGGATGAGGTAAACAAGCTTTTACAAGAAAACCTACAAAAGTACCTTACCGAAGAAAAACTGGATGTGCTGGGCAATCCCTTGCCCAAGGGTCAAGATGACCTTAACTGGGATGCTGCAGATTATAGCTTTGAATTTGAGCTGGGGCTTTCTCCCAAGTTTGAGGTTGACCTCAAGCCTAAAAAAGCAATCACTGAATATAAGATTGTTGCAGATGAAAAGATGATTGACAACCAGGTCACGTCCATCCAGAAGCAATATGGCAAGATAAGCCCGGTGGAAGAAGTTAAGGAAGGTGTTGAGGTTACCGGTACCCTTGCAAACGAGGAAGAAGAAATAAACAAAGACGTCACTCTTGAATTGTCATCCATTAAGGGAAAACGTAATACAGATAAGTTTTTGGGGGCAAAGGTAGGTGATGTGCTTGAACTTAAAAGCAAGAACCTTTTTGAGGAAGCAGGAGTGTATCAATCACGCCTGGGCATGAGCGAGGATGAAGCATCAGAAAAGAACATCGAGCTTACCTTTACCATTAAGGAAATCAACGCACGTGAACTGGCAGACCTTGACCAGGAACTATTTGACAAGATCTATGGCAAAGACACGGTAAAATCTGTTACAGAACTCAAGGATAAGATCAAGCAAGAGGCCGAGGCACAATTTGAGCAGCAGGCTGACCAGCAATTGCTCAACGACATTACAGAGACGTTGATAGATAACACAAAGTTTGAACTTCCGGCAGATTTCTTGAAGAAATGGCTACAACAATCTGGAGAAAAGGAACTTACCTTTGAAGAAGCCGTTGAAGAATATGAGCGTTCTGAAAAAGGACTTAGATATCAGCTCATAGAAGGCAAGATCATTACTGAGAATGAGCTTCAGGTAAAGTTTGAAGAACTCAAGGATTATGCAAAGACCATGATCAAGGCACAGATGGCTCAATTTGGGCAGCTGGACCCCAGTGAAGAAGAACTTGACAACATCGCGGCCCGTATCCTTAGCAACCAGGATGAGGTAAGAAGGCTCAGTGAACAGTTGATGAACAGGAAATTACTTGATTTTTTCAAAGAAAACGTAAAACTGAAGACCAAGGAAGTAACCTTTGAAGAATTTGTCAAAGAGGTTTACAACTAGTATTTCTCTATAAGAAATAGTATCTTTAAGGCGTTTAACCGTAAGGTTAAACGCCTTTTTTGAACTAATGGGAAGGTGGGTGTTACAACACACCTTTTTTGTTGAATCTAATAATGATTTCGCTATAGCGAAAACAATAAAAACGTATGGATTACTCTAAGGAATTTAAAAAATACGCAACAGGCCACCACGGCGTCAACAGTATGTATTATGACAAGATCATGAGCAGTATGTATCCCGTGGGGCTCACTCCTAATATCATTGAAGAACGCCAGATGAATGCCGTCGCCATGGACGTGTTCTCACGCCTTATGATGGACCGCATTATATTTTTGGGAACGGGCATAAACGACCAGGTCGCTAATATCGTGCAGGCACAATTGTTGTTTTTAGAAAGTACAGATGCCTCAAAAGATATACAGATATACATAAACTCTCCTGGAGGTAGCGTGTATGCCGGTCTGGGAATCTATGATACCATGCAGTTCATAAAGCCAGATGTGGCCACCATCTGTACGGGTATGGCAGCAAGTATGGGCGCCGTGCTCCTATGTGCGGGTGAAAAGGGTAAGCGCAGTGGGTTGACCCATAGCCGCGTGATGATTCACCAGCCACTGGGCGGTGCACAGGGCCAGGCCAGTGATATTGAGATCACGGCCAGGGAAATCCTCAAGTTAAAGCAAGAGCTCTATGAGATAATTGCTAAACACTCTGGGCAAACCTATGACAAGGTGCATGAAGATAGTGATCGTGATTACTGGATGAAGGCCGAAGAGGCCCTGAAATATGGTATGATAGATGAAATCCTGACAAGGGATTAAAAATGAGGTTAATTTAAAAAGCATATTTTTGCTGAAAATTGCTGATGTTCAACACATCAGGTTGATAATTGAAATGTATGGCTAAGGATGATTTAGAATGTTCCTTTTGTGGTAGGAAAAAGCCAGAAACCAATCTTTTGATTGCAGGTCTTGATGCACACATCTGTGATAGGTGTATCGAGCAGGCACACGGTATCGTGCTTGAAGAATCAAAAGAAATTGACAATAGTGATCTTGCCAAAGACCTTATGCTTAAAAAGCCTAAGGAAATCAAGGAGTTTCTCGATGAGTATGTAATAGGGCAGGAGTATACTAAAAAAGTGCTCTCAGTTGCCGTTTATAACCATTACAAGCGCCTTTTGCAACCCGATACGGAAGACGATATCGAGATACAGAAGAGCAACATCGTGATGGTGGGGCAAACGGGTACAGGTAAGACCCTCATGGCAAAGACCATTGCCAGGATGCTCAACGTGCCGCTCGCGGTGGTTGATGCAACAGTACTTACCGAAGCAGGCTATGTGGGTGAAGATGTTGAGAGCATCCTGACACGCTTGTTGCAAGCTGCAGACTATAACCTGGAAAAAGCGGAGCGCGGTATCGTCTTTATTGATGAAATCGACAAGATTGCCCGTAAGAGCGATAACCCCTCCATTACACGCGATGTAAGTGGTGAGGGTGTACAGCAAGCACTTTTAAAACTGCTTGAAGGTACGGTTGTAAACGTCCCGCCAAAAGGAGGAAGGAAACATCCCGACCAAAAATTCATCGAGGTAAACACAGAGCATATCCTCTTTATAGCAGGTGGAGCTTTTGACGGTATCGAGCGCATCATAAGCAAGCGCTTGAACATGCAGGCCGTGGGCTTTAGTGCGAGCAAGAGCGAAGATGTCATAGAAAAAGACAACCTGCTCAAGTATATAATCCCTAGGGATTTAAAAGATTTTGGGCTCATCCCAGAAATAATAGGCAGGTTGCCCGTGCTCACTTATATGAACCCTCTTGACAAGGACACACTACGTGCAATCTTGACAGAACCTAAAAATGCCATCATCAAGCAATATCAAAAATTGTTTGATATGGACGATATAGAATTCAGCATCACCGCAGATGCCCTGGACTATATCGTGGAGCAGGCCATTGAGTATAAACTAGGCGCACGTGGATTGCGGTCACTTTGTGAGGCAATTTTAACTGATGCCATGTTTGATTTGCCCAGCAGTGGTGAAGGCGAGCTTATCGTGAACAAGGAATACGCTAAGGGAAAACTGGAAAAATCAACCCTTCAAAAATTAAAAGCAGTGTCTTAAAAAAGAAGTATTCAATACCATATAAAAGTGAAAGCCGCATAACATAACTGTTGATGCGGCTTTCTTGTTTAAGTTGGGTAAGGGATCTTATTGATCCAACCAACCATAAAAATAGTAAATATCCAGGTTGGTTGTTAGGGAATTACGATTAGAACTAAAATATCCGCTCTTTTCACTAATGGGTATAAAGGCTAGATCGTCCCGTGTGCTGTTTATTTTGTTTCCAAGGCTTTGTGGCAACTGTGCCATGCCATTGCTTAATTTGCTCCTGTAAATGTCATAACCACCCATGCCACCTGGCCGGTCAGAAGAAAAGAACAGCATGGTCCCGGCAGGATTGAAGGAAACATGGTTTTCATCTCTTGCTGAATTTATACGTGCGCCCAGGTTTATGGGCTTGCCCAGGTTGCCACTGGCCAATATCCTCGCTTTGTAAAGGTCAAGACCCCCATAACCACTGGGCATATCACTGGCAAAATAAAGATATTCACCACGCACATCAATCTTGGGGTTTTCAATGGTATAGGTGCCTGCACCCACCTCGATCAATTGCTCATTTACCCACGCTCCAGCATGAAAATTACTTTTCTGTGCGGTAAATAGTTGTTGCTTTTTATGGCTTTCGCCAAAACTTCTCGTAAAATATGTCCTTGTACCACTGTTGTCAAAAGTCGCGGCGCTAATGCTCTCATTGCCCACAAATACTCCGGGCAACAAAGAGGGCCTGCCCACTTTTTCCTCATGGATCACGGGAAAGCTCAAAAGTTTATAGGTAGGTTTATTGAGGATAGAATTTGATTTTCCGTCACTGTTCTTGATCTTCCTGTTTGTAACGATAATAAGCTGGCCATTTGTGATGCATGTGGCATACTCCATGGCTGGAGTGTTCAATGGCATCTCGGTAACATTAAAGGTCATTTCAGGTTCGGGGCGCTTCAATGAAGAAGGGTTGTTCAAGACCCCTGGAATCATTGAAGTGATAAAGAAAAACGCTGTTGCCAGCGTTGAGAATACCTTCATGGAGGGAGGTTATGAGGGTTTTGAGTTATGATTTGTTGTCAGCAATATAGTTTGTAAAAAATAGCGTAAGGATATTTTTTGTTAAACTCATAAAAATTATCGACAAATGGCAAAAAACTCAAAAACCTAGCCCCTGTTCATCTGCAACAACTCTTCAATATATTCTCGTGTATTGCTCAGCCTGGGCACTTTATGCTGTCCTCCCAGTTTGTTTTTGGCCTTGAGCCAATCATAAAATAGGCGCTCCCGGGCATAGTGTATCTTGGGTTTGTTCAAGGTAGTGTTGTTAAAGCGCTTGGCCTCATAGTCGCTGTTAACTGATTGTAGGGCAAGGTCAAATGTTGTATTGAAGACTTCCTGGTCCTCTGGTCTTCTTTTGAACTCTATAATCCACTCATGAGCACCTTTCTCGCGGCCTTCCATAAAAATGGGGGCGGCGGTATAATCCACAATCTCACAATTAGTGGCTGCTGCGGCCTTTTTAAGGGCCGCTTCGGCATTTTCAATAATAAGTTCCTCGCCAAATACATTGATGTGGTGCTTTGTTCTTCCGCTTATTTTTATACGGTAGGGAGAGAGTGATGTAAAGCGTATGGTGTCGCCTATGCGGTATCGCCATAGACCTGCGTTTGTGGTGATCACCACGGCATAGTTGACGCCCAGTTCCACGGCTGAGAGCGGGAGGATTTCCTGGTTTTCGGTACCGTAATTATCCATGGGGATAAATTCATAGAAAATGCCATAGTCCAGCATCAATAAAAGTTCGCTGCTCTTGTTTCTGTCCTGTATGGCAAAGAAACCTTCGGAAGCGTTGTAGATTTCATAATAATTGAAGCCATGCCGCGGTAGTATCTTCTTGTATTGATCGCGATACGGGTCAAAGCTGACCCCTCCATGAAAATAGACTTCAAGGTTGGGCCATATCTCAAATAGATGTGTTTTATGGGTGGTCTCCAGTAAGGTGTTGAGAAGTACGAGCATCCATGAAGGAACACCGGCAAGACTGGTGACGTTTTCATTTACAGTGGCATCCACGATGGCCTGCATCTTGACCTCCCAGTCGCTCATTAATGAAATTTCATTGCCGGGGGTGCTGCTAAACTCTGCCCAAAAGGGCATATTGTCAATCAAGATGGCGCTTAGGTCGCCAAAAGATGTGCCATTCTCCTGATATAATTTCTTGCTCCCGCCTAGGCGCAGGCTCTTGCCCCTAAAGAGTTGGGATTCTGGGTTATTGTTCAAGTAAACGCACAACAGGTCCTTGCTTGCCGCATAATGGCAATCTTCAAGCGATTCCTGGCTCACCGGGATGTACTTGCTGCGGGCATTGGTGGTGCCGCTGCTCTGGGCAAACCATCTTATGGGCGTGGGCCAGAATATATTGTTCACGCCATGCCTGCTGCGTTCTATATCATCCTGGACCTCTTCATATTTTGTAATGGGCACGTTATCTGCAAACTGCTGGTAGTTCTTGATTTCACTAAAATTATACCGGGTGCCTATTTCCGTTCCTCGGGCTTTTTGCAACAGCTTCATCAACAGCTCGTGCTGTACATCATGGGGGTATTTTATAAACAATTCCATCTGGTGGATTCGTTTCTTGAGAAACCAGGATGCAACTGAATTAACTAATGGAATGGGCATTTTAAATGGGTATCTTTGGTCAAATTAGATCTTATGTAGTCGTACTTTTGTATTACAAGCTTTACGAAACGAGGTCTAAAATAAGGCTTTTGGCCCTATTTTTTGAGCAAACAAATAATCATTATGCAATATCAAGGCGTACTTACAAAAATGACAACTGAATTTCAGGATCCTGTTCAATATTACCTGGTCTCTGAGGGTGACTTTATACACATGAACCAGTTACTTGATAACAAGATAAAGATAGAATTTTTAAGATATCAATGCCTGGAGTGTGGTCTTGATAAAAAAATTTACCGTCAGGGATATTGTTATGACGATTTTTACAAAATGCCACAAGTGGGGGACTGGGTGATGAACCCAGAGCTCAGCAAGGCTCACCTGGGGGAAGAAGACCGGGACCTGGAGTTTGAAAAAAAGGTACAACTGCAACCACACATTGTTTACCTGGCAAACAGCAGCAACATAAAGGTTGGCGTCACCCGCAAGAGCCAGGTGCCCACCCGCTGGATAGATCAGGGAGCACACGAAGCCATTGAGATTGTCGAAGTGCCCAACCGTTACCTGGCGGGCATTACAGAAGTTGCGCTCAAGGCCCACATAAGTGACAAGACTAACTGGCGCAAGATGCTCAAGAACGACATCGATGATGAGGACCTGGCCGCACGGCGCGATGCCCTCAAGCAGTACATCCCAGAAGAGGCACAGCAATATTTTATTGCCAGCAACAATGAGACGCACATAGATTTTCCCGTCCTCAAATATCCCGAAAAACCCAAAACCCTCAACCTTGAAAAAAAACCCACCTATTCAGGAGTGCTCAAGGGCATCAAGGGGCAGTACCTCATTTTTGATGACAACACGGTATTCAACGTACGTGCCCATGAGGGCTATGTTGTGGGTATAACCGTGGGTGGATAAATTGACCTGGCTTACGCCAAAAAATAACCAGAACCGTACAACAATGACCTTGAACAAAGATATTACCGGGACAATGCAAGAAGTTTACTTTGATGGGGCAGGCGGTCCAGACGTTTGCAAGATCCGCCATGTAAAAGTGCCGGTCCCAAGGGCGCAACAGGTGCTTATAAAGGTCAAGGCAGCGGGCATAAACCGGCCAGACTGTTTGCAGCGCGAAGGAAATTACCCGCCGCCCAAGGGTGAAACCGAGGTTCCGGGACTTGAAGTAGCGGGTATTGTGGTCGCCAGGGGAGAAAAGGTCACGCAATTAAAAATAGGGGACGAGGTCTGCGCTTTGCTGGGCTCTGGTGGATATGCTCAATATTGCCTGGCCCATGAAGCCCTATGCCTGCCCAGGCCTGAAGGGTTAACTTTCGCGGAAGCGGCAGCTATACCTGAAACCTATTTTACGGTCTATGATAATGTATTGACCCGGGGTCAACTCAAGGAGGGCGAACGTTTTTTGGTTCATGGAGGCTCCAGCGGTATCGGCAGTACGGCCATCCAACTGGCAAAAAATCATGGTGCAACGGTCTATACCACGGCCGGTACAGATGAAAAATGTGATTTTTGTAAAAACCTGGGGGCCGATGTTGTCATTAATTATAAGAAACAGGATTTTGCTACGGTTATCAACCAAGAAACCCGGGGCGAAGGCGTGGACGTCATACTCGACTTGGTGGGCGGTACATATGTTCAAAAAAATATTGATTTGCTCGCCATGCACGGTAGGCTGGTTCAAATTGCCTTTTTAGAAGGTTCAAAGGTCCATAACCTGCAATTGATGCGTGTCATGCTCAAGCGGTTGACCATTACCGGCTCCACCTTGAGGTCGAGAAGCGTTGAAGAAAAATCCATTATTGCCAGGGAGCTTTATAAAAACGTATGGCCGCTTCTTGAAAAGGGCAAGATCAAACCCATTATCTACAAGACCTTTTCTATTGAAGAGGCAAAAAGCGCCCATGCGCTCATGGAAAGTTCTTCACACATGGGCAAGATTATCCTGACCATGGGGTAAAATGTACCGTTTTTAAAATTTAACATTATCTTCTAGACCCTGTATCCTTTGGCTTTAAGCCAAATACAAATTACTTTGTAAAATTTTATTGAACTAATAGTTTAGTTTAAACTAATTATTTAGTTATATTTGAAAAGTCATTAATCATAAAAGAGATGAAACAGCTCACAAAAGCCGAAGAAGAAGTAATGCAGATCCTGTGGGACCTGGGAGAAGCAAACGTGGCGTTGATCATAGATCAAATGCCACAGCCCAAGCCGGCATACAATACGATTTCTACAATCGTGCGTATCCTGGAGACCAAGGAATTTGTGGATTACCGCAAAGAAGGTAGGGGACACGTTTATTTTCCTAAGGTGGACAAGGATGCTTATAGCAGTGCCTCGATGAACAAGATGGTCAATGACTATTTTAATGGCAGCTTTCAGAGCATGGTCTCCTTTTTTGTGAAGAAAAAGGACATGAGTGTCAAAGAACTTGAGGCAATCCTTAAAGAAATCAATAAAGATGGATAATATGGTACTCTATATCTTTCAGGTGATTTTGTTTCAAGCGGTTTTTTTAATGGCTTATCGCATATGGCTGCACAGGGAAACACATTTTAACCTCAACAGGGTGTACCTGCTGCTCACACCGGCACTTGCCATGTTGTTGCCATTTGTGGACTTTGATGTTTTTGATGCGGCGACCCAACCGGTAAACCGCTACATCCATGAGTTGCCAGAGGTCTTCTTGGGGGCAGGGGAGGCAGCCGCCACGCAAGTTGAAGAATTGCCCACCATAACCCTGAATGCTGGCCGAGACCTTTTTAAGCCAGAAATGTTCCTTCCACTGGCGTATATCCTGGGGATGCTGGGCAGTGTCCTTCTTTTTGCAAGAAAGTATAATTCAATCACGAGGTATTTTCGCTTTAAGCGAAAAGATGACAAAAGCATCATCCATATCCCAAACAGCACTACGGCGTTCACATTTTTCAACACAATTTTTTTGGGGGAGAAGATAGATGCGCTTTCGCGAAAGCAGATCCTGAAACATGAGCAGGTGCACGTCTCGCAAAAGCATGGCTTGGACTTGTTGTTTTTTGAATTCTTAAAAGTGGCGATGTGGTTCAACCCCGTGATTTATGCTTATCAAAAAACCATAGCAGAGCTGCATGAATTTATCGCTGATGAAAAGGCAGCAAAAACATACAAGACAGATTACCTCAATCAATTGCTCAACACGGCCTTTGGCACACAGCAGGTGTCATTCATAAACACATTTTTCAATCATTCATTAACTAAAAAACGAATAATCATGTTAAGATCAAATTCTAAGAAAATCTCAAAATTAAAATATCTGCTTATCCTGCCCTTACTGGGTGTGATGCTGTTTGTCGCTTCCTGTACGCAGGATGACAAGATGAACGATGCAAGCAGCAAAACGCTTGATGAACAGATTGCCGATCTAAAATTAGTACTTGAAAACAGCGATGAAATTACTCAGGAGCAGAAACAACAGCTAGGAGATCTTTTTAATGAAGCTACAAATAAGAAACTAAAGGATGTTCCTGCGCCGCCGCCGCCTCCCAAGAAAACGGGTGAAGAAGTAGTTAGTGTGGAGGAAGTTTCAATGCTGGATGAAACCATAATTGAAGATGTGCCTTATAGCGTTGTTGAAACGGTACCTGCCTATCCAGGTTGCGAAGGACTGGATAATGCTACAGCAAAAAAATGTATGAGCATGAAAATCACACAGATGGTCAACCGGGAATTCAATACAAATCTAGGTAAGGAACTGGGATTGAAAGGTGTGAATAGAATCTATGTGCGCTTTAAAATTGATGCTAATGGAGATATTGTTGATATAGGTGCACGAGGTCCACACCCAGCACTGGAAGCTGAGGCAAAACGTGTTATAAACATGCTGCCAGCTATGACCCCAGGTAAACAAAGAGGCAAAAACGTGGGTGTGCTGTACAGCTTGCCCATCGTGTTTCAAGTAGCTGAATAAGAACCATAAATGTTCAAATACTTCTATTTATTTTTGATAGTCGCGGTTGCGACAAAAGCCGAAGCTCAAACTTCGGCTTTGGCCGTTGCAGATAGTCTGTATGCCATAGGTGAGTACACCGGCGTAATTGATAAACTGGAGCAGGTAAAAGATAAATCGAGCAAGGTATATCTTATGCTTGCGCGTAGCCATTCGGCAAAAGGTACACTGGAGGATGCCCTTGCAAATTATAAAATGGCCGCCACGGGCACGGACCAGGCCATTGCCATGACAGGGTATGGCAAAATGCTTATCACAAAGAAGAAATACAAAGAGGCCGACAGTGTTTTTACAGATTTGATTTTGGCGTATGCCAAAAACCCCAACTTTTACTACCAGCGCGGCCGGGCACGGGAAAAGCTCAGGTTTCAAACAGAAAATGATACTCTAGCTCTAGAAGGTAAGGTCTTTTCTGAAGCGACAAAGGCTTACCTCGATGATTTTAAAAAAACCATCGCGCTGGACAGTACCCATCAGAAGGCCCTGGCAGAACTTGCCTCGTACCACCTCAAGCGCAAAGATTATGAACAGGTAGAAAAACTATGTAAAAAAGCCCTGCAGAGCTACCCTGAGAATGTTGAGGTCATCAACCTGCTGGCACAGAATTATTTTTATAAAGGGTGGAACAAGGAGGCCGAAGACTGGTTTGAAAAATTGATTGCCCTGGGTACTGAGACGCAATTTATCTATGAAAAACTGGGCATGTCCTATTATAAGGACCATTATTATGACAAGGCCATTGATGCGTACAACAAGGCCTTGCAGTATTCTGAAGAAGATTGGCACCTGCACGGTATATTAGCGAAGCTTTACAATTTTACCCGGGATTTTGAAAAGGCTGAAAGTCATGGTAAGATGGCACTTTTTTTTAAAGACTTACCGCTGGATGAAGATTATTACACCCTTGCAAATACGTACCGCATCCATAAAAAATGGCTGCTCGCCATGGAATATATCAACAAGGCACTCGCCGAAAATCCTGACCTGGAAGCAGCAGTCTATGGCAAGGCGGTCATTGCAGATAACTACTACGAGGACAAAGAAGCCGTGCTCAAGCTATATGAAAGCTATGTGGAGCGATTTGATAAACCGTATGGCATGCCTAGACTTGCAAAAGAGCGCATCTCCCAGCTCAAGACTGAAATCTTCATGAGTGATGATAAAGATGAAAGTAATTAGGTTGGCTAGCTTTAAATAGATACTTTTATCTTCTAAAAAAATTCTTTTGCGACAAATATATTTAATAGGGGTATTTTTAATTACAACATTTATAGCTAATGCCCAGACAATATCCTTGGGAAAGGATGATACTCGAATGGATTATACTATTGAAGAGTTTGAAAATCAAGGAAATGATTTTGGAAAATGGATAAGTCATTATTCTGATGATACTTACACATTTCATGATCTAGATAGTCCTCCTACTACTAATAAATGTTCAAGGAAATCGTCATACGAGAAGAAGAAAAAATGTTTATCAGAGTATATCCAAAGTACGGTTATGAATCGTTATAGAGTTGAAAATGCTGTTAAACATGGTTGGGTAAAATTAAAGTTAAGGTTTAAAATTGATGAAGAAGGAGATGTAGTAGATATTGTGGTTGAGGGTTCTACCGATTCCGCTCAAAAAGAAGCCATAAAAGTTTTGAGGGGGTTAAGGCAATTAAATCCAGCTATTAAAGATGGTAAGCCAGTTAAAATAGTATATTCAATGCCAATCGTTGCCTACGTTAACTAGCTGATATTTGAGAAAATATATTTTTATATCAATTTTACTTCTACTATTTTCATGTGATTCTGGAGAAGGCCTCAATTGTTTTCAAGCAGCAGGAGACCGAGTGGAAAAAGAATTTGAACTCGACCCCTTTACCACCATCGTGGTTGAAGAGCGCGTGCAGCTTATCCTGAAACAGGGCCCACAACAAAAAGTGGTCATAGGTACCGGAGAAAACCTGCTCAATGATATCAACATCAGCGTGCAGGATGGAGAGCTCAATGTCTTCAATGACAATGGCTGTAACCTGGTGCGCGATTATAACATAACTCAAGTCTATGTCACTTCGCCCAATATCACACAGATTCGCAATGCTTCTGGGTACGAAATTCAAAGCGATGGTGTGCTGGGTTATCCCAGTCTTTCACTGATTTCAGAAGACCTTGAACTTGAAGACCAGTACCATAAAGATGGTGATTTTCGCCTGGAGCTGGATGTTGATGAACTCAACATTACCGGTAACGGCCTGAGCAATTATTTCCTCTCGGGTAATGTAAACACTTTAAATCTCGAGATTCTGGAAGGCGATGCCCGCTTTGAGGGTCGCGAACTTATCATCCAGGATTTAAACCTCTACCAGCGCGGTACAAATAAAGTCATCGTGAATCCACAACAATCCATCCGCGGGCAAATATTGAGCACCGGCGATGTAATAGCTGTAAACCGCCCACCCGTGGTTGAGGTGGAAGAACTTTACAAGGGGAGGTTGATTTTTGAAGAGTAGGTTATAGATATTAGACCATAGATATTAGTATTGAGATTTGAGTATTGAGATATGAGAATTCCGCTTCCGCGGAATTTTTTTATTCTCCTTTTCCTTTGGGGGAAGGTTGGGATGGGAGACTGTCAGTTCGAGTGATTTTGCTGCAGCGAAATCGTATCGAGAACCAAATTAAAAATGAAATTCGGTCTGCACGCATTTTTTTCTCCTTCCCCCTCTGGGGGAAAGCTTGGGATGTGGGCTTCACAATAAGCCGTATCTTTGCGGCATAACCAAAATTAAACGTATTGAGCACTCCTGAAAATAAACCACATAAAGCTGGTTTTGTAAATATTATCGGCAACCCCAATGTGGGCAAGTCAACCTTGATGAATGCCTTTGTGGGCGAGCGTTTGAGCATCATTACTTCTAAGGCACAAACCACCCGCCACCGTATTCTGGGTATCGTTAATGGCGATGATTTTCAGGTGGTGCTGAGCGACACACCGGGTATCATCAAGCCGGCATACAAGATGCAGGAAAACATGATGGACTTTGTAAAGTCGGCATTAGAAGATGCAGACGTGCTGGTCTATATGGTTGAGCTGGGCGAAAAGGAGCTCAAAGATGAAGCCTTTTTCAAGAAAATTACAAATGCTGATATCCCTGTTCTCTTATTGCTCAACAAGATTGATAAGGGCAATGAAGAGATACTCGCCGAAAACCTAAAGATTTGGCAAGAAAAAGTGCCCAATGCAGAGATTTTTGCGATATCGGCGCTGGAGAATTTTGGCGTAAGCCAAGTGTTTGACAAGATTCTTGAGCTATTACCAGAGTCGCCACCATTCTATCCTAAGGATGCTTTGACGGATAAGCCAGAACGCTTTTTTGTGAATGAAATCATCCGCGAGAAAATCCTGATGCACTATAAAAAAGAGATTCCGTATTCTGTTGAGATAGACACTGAAGAATTTCATGAGGACGAAAAAATCATCCGTATGCGCAGCATCATCATGGTGGAGCGCGACAGCCAGAAGGGAATCATCATAGGCCACAAAGGCGCTGCATTAAAGCGTGTGGGTGTTGAAGCGAGAAAGGATCTGGAAGCGTTTTTTGGCAAGCAGGTACACCTGGAACTGTATGTGAAAGTCAATAAAGACTGGCGTAGCAATGACAAGCAGTTAAAGCGTTTTGGGTATAATCAGAGATAAATGAATTACCCTGCAAGGTTTATAAAATCATGAAGGTATTCTTAATAAAAAGACCCCACAGGTTTTCAAAACCTGTGGGGTCTTTCTTTTATCTTTTGTCTAGAGTCTATTTCCTATTCCAGTGGTTCAATTCTAAATGCAAAGTGAATAGGCTCGCCTTCTGGAATCATGTATTTATCCAGTGGTAGCGGTCCACAACTTGCATTTCCCAGTCCCTGTTGAATACGGTCAAGGCTGAGATACGTGAATGGTTTTTCGGTTTTATCTAAGGCAAAATCATGCTCAGCTTCCCAAAGGTCTGCATCGCTGTGGTGCAAAGCGGTAAAACTCAAGCTGTCTTTTGACACGATTTTAAAACCTGCGCCAGCATCATTTTGCACGCTCAACCAGCGAATATCCTGACGATTTCCCATGCTCTGACTGCGCACATAATGCTCCTCATCCTGCATTTGTG
Organism: Cytophagaceae bacterium; assembly: GCA_002710685.1. GTDB lineage: Bacteria > Bacteroidota > Bacteroidia > Flavobacteriales > Flavobacteriaceae > Leeuwenhoekiella. The sequence goes on from PALD01000049.1 coordinate 95,989, forward strand.
TGACCGTGGTTTCATAATTACCCAAGTAAGAAGAAGCGTCACGGTCAGCATAATTTTCCCAGGGCCCACGACCAAAATACGTCACCTGCTCCATGCCTTCAGGAACCACCATTTGCAGTCCTAAACGACGAATGATTGGTTGGTTTTCTGGTTTTTCAAAAGTGGCATCCACGTCAATTTTTCCGTTAGAAAACACGGTGTAAGTAATGTCATAATCCAGATTTACCGGTTGGCCACCTTTCTCAATTGTCACATTTTTTGTCAATGTGATAGTCGCGTATTTTTTGTTTTCGCTTAAAGCGAAATCACTTTTCACAACCTTTTCTTGTGTGGGATAGTAATTCTGGTCTGTGTATTTGTCGTTTGAAACGCTGCGATACCAGTTGAATTGTGGCCCTTCGCCCGCATGAATCGTTTCTTTACCATCAAAGGAAAGAGAAGAAATCACACCGGATTTTTTATCAAAATTAAGTTTGAAATTTTCACCGCTCAGGATAATGGAATCATCCGTTTGCTTGCTCGTGATAGGAGCGAGTTTGTCCAGATTTATCTCAGGAATTGCGGTACGCTCTGTGATTCTCAATTGCTCTGAAGCCAGCACATGACCGGCTTTTGCCCAAGGATGGTCATTCACGGTAGCGAACTCAATATTCAGCAAATATTCATGGTCGTTGCCATAATTTCCTGTAAACGGAATTTTGATATCCTTACTGCTATCTGCCGCGATGTCTTGCGGTGCAAGCTTGCCTTGCTCTATCATTTTACCGTCTTCAAGCACTTTCCAATGGATAGAGAATTCATCAAGGTTTAAGAAATCGTAGGTGTTCTTGATATTGACCAAGCCATTTGCCAAATCAGCTGGCGATATCTTGATGTACTGATACACTTTTTTTACTTCGTGCAATTTTGCGGTTTGCTTGCGGTCTGGAGTTACAATACCATTATCAGCAAAATCCTGGTCGTTTGGCGTATCGCCAAAATCACCACCATACAAATATTCATCTTGCGGTCCGCCGTATTTCACAAGACCTTGGTCAACCCAGTCCCAAATACAACCGCCTATCATGCGCTTAGATTCGTTCTCCATGTATTCCCAATATTCCTTGAGATTCCCGATGCCGTTACCCATCGCATGACCATACTCGCACAAGAAATAGGGTTTGTTTGTATCTCTTTTGTCGAAAGACTCCATAAAATCCATTGAAGGATACATATGAGAATCAATGTCAGCAACTTGGTTTTTCCCTTGGTAATGAATTGGGCGGTCGTCCATAGTTTTGGCAACCTTGTACATCGCGTCAAAGTTGGCGCCATCGCTACCTTCATTACCCAGCGACCAGAAAATCACAGAAGCGTGATTTCTATCACGCTGAATTGCACATATGATTCTATCGTTAAAAGCAGGAATCCATGACGGATTTGCACTTATACCGCCGTTACCGTGGTTTTCAAGGTCGGCTTCATCCATAACATACAAGCCATAATAGTCATACATCGCATACATTTTTGGACTGTTAGGATAATGACTTGTACGAATGGTGTTTATGTTGTTTTGCTTCATCAAGGTGATATCTTCCATCATCGACTCAATAGGAATCGCCTTGCCATAAATAGGATGCGTGTCATGACGGTTCACACCTTTAAAGAAGATTTGCTTGTTGTTTACAAAAACGCGTTTGTCTTTGATTTCGATTTTTCGAAAACCATACTTGTTTGAAACCGCCAAAATCTCCTCGCCATCCTCGTTTTCTAATGCAAGTACCACAGAATACAAAGTTGGGATTTCAGCAGACCAAAGCTTTGGGCTCTTAACCTCAAAAGCTAAGCTAACTTCGTCTGAATCGTCGCGTTTTAGCTTTTCAATAGCTGTGGTTTTAGTTGCAATCTCGTTACCGGCGTCATCCAAAAGTGAAACTTTAAGCATTCCATCTTTAAATTTCTTGCCATAATTCTTGATGGTAGTTTTTACATGCATGGTTACTTCAGATAGGTCATCTTTGGTGAAATCTGAGGTAATCACAAAATCCTGAATTTTGGGCTTAGGAGTAGCAACAAGATATACGTCACGGTGAATTCCGCTTAAGCGAAACATATCCTGATCTTCTATATAACTACCATCTGTCCAGCGGTAAACTTCTGCTGCAATGGTGTTTTTGCCAGGTTTTACGTATTCAGTGATATCAAATTCTGCATCGTTGTTTGAACCTTGGGTATAGCCTACTTTCTCGCCGTTTATCCAGAGATACATCCCGCTGTAAACGCCATCAAAATGCACAAAAACTTCCTTGTCTTCCCAGTCTTGTGGAATGTCAAAATCCCTGCGGTACGAACCTACAGGATTAGGTTCTTTCTCGTTTGTATAGCCCTTTTGCGGTTGGATCAACGGCGGATTATTCTTAAAAGGATACGTGATATTCGTATAAATGGGTGTGCCGTAACCTTTCATTTCCCAGTTGGATGGCACTTCAATGGTTTTCCAGTTAGAAACGTCATAATCTTCTTTATAAAAATCTTCAGGACGCTCAGAAGGTTGCTTTACCCAATTGAATTTCCAATCTCCATTTAAGGATCTGTACAGCGAAGATTTTGGCGTAAGCCAGGGTTTTTTAAAAGTTGCATCCTGAATCAAGGATTTTGTGTCAGGATAGGGATAATACGTTACATGCCCTTCTTCTTTGTTGATGCCAAAAATCGTTTCGTTTTCCCAATCGTTATCGCTTTTGCGACGGTTATAAATACTTTCAGCCTTTATTTTAGAAGGTTTGATGATCCACACCACCGCAGAATTGGGATGTTGAAAAAGTTGCTCGCCTTCTTGGTCATTTGACTCAAAGTCAATACCCATCGCGCTCGTTTTATGCGTGATGATATACCCGCCAGTACCGGTTTGCGCAATCTTCCATTGCTGGTTTTCATTGCCGTAATTCGTGTCCCACTGGATGATGTCATTACCCTTGCCGCCGCTGATGTTTTTATTGTCGATGCTTTTGTTTGCCAGCGGGTTCTTGATGTTAAAAAAGCCGTTGTCCAAAGCGATAATCTGCCAAAGTTGGCCTTCATTTTCCTTAATCGGTTTTTCCAGGAACAGCGGTGCGTTGTTGTCCAGATTTTCGCGATTGCTCATTGCAAGTCCGTTAGGAGATTCAATGGTGTACAAGGTTTCTGGGTTAAAATCTTGCGCGGTTGTTATTTGGCTTAAAGCCAAAAAAGTCAAGATTAAATAAAACGATTTAGTCATTTTGATATGTTTTTACCTGATTGATGAAATCACATGGAATTTAGGCATAACAGATCTTTCTGTAAAACAAAAAAGCCCAGGAAATTTCCTGGGCTTTCAGTATTTTTTAAACTACAATAATCGTTATGCCCTCTCTATCAAATCTGTAAACAATTGTATCATGGCAGGCTGTGCCTTTGCGGCAGCGGCCATGATGCTTTCAATATTGACAGGTTCCAGGTTTTCGGGGTCACATTCATCCGTTAGTACTGAGACGGCGACAACAGGTAGGTCGAGGTGGTTTGCCACGATGACCTCGGGAACGGTGCTCATGCCCACGGCATCTGCGCCAATGATCTTCATATACCTATATTCTGCCCTGGTCTCTAGTTGCGGTCCCACGACCGAGGCATAAACACCCTCATGTAATGTAATGTTGTTTTCTTTGGCTGATGCCTTGATGATATTGCTCATTTCGTTGTCATAAGGCGCGCTCATGTCAGTAAAGCGATGGCCCAGTTTGCTCACGCCCTTAAATGCCAGTGGCGAACCGCCCTGTAGGTTGATGTGGTCATTGATGAGCATGATCTCAGACTTTTTATAATCCAGGTTGATGGCCCCTGCAGCGTTGCTCACGAGCAATTTTTTAATGCCCAGTTCATGCATCACGCGCACAGGATAGCTCACATCCTGAAAGGTGTAGCCTTCATAGACATGAAAGCGGCCGTTCATGATGATGACCTTTTTTCCCGCAAGGGTGCCATAAATCAATTTGCCCTTGTGAAACTCTACCGTGGCCGTGGGAAAATAGGGGATGTGGTTATAGCTCATCTCTGCAATGACCTCCACATGGTCCAGTAATTGCCCCAGGCCGGTTCCCAGGATTATGCCTATTTCAGGGGTCTCAAAACCGCGTTCCCTTAAAAAAAATGCTGATTCTTCTATGTATTGTTTCATGTTGTCTTGAATTCTTTGGGGATGAATTTTTGAAAGGCCGCAATATCCTTGATGTCTTCGTAATAGTCCACATCATTACGGGTGTCCAGAAGGGCTACGTTTTCTCCTTGCAGGTCCTTCAAGGTGTCTTCCAGGACGGTTTCGGTCCCCCAGTTTTTGTTTTTAAATACTTGGGAATTTAAGGTTTTCATACCAAATAGATAATACCCTCCATCCTGGGCAGGCCCAAGCACAAAGTCATGTTTTTGCAGTTTGTCAAAAGCCTGCTCGATATCGCGGGTATCGAGGTCATACATGTCGCTACCTATGATGATTATTCGGCGAAAGCCATTTTTAAAACCACTTGAGGCTGCATTGTGCATCCGCTCCCCCAGGTCATCGCCCTGTTGCAGTTTTTTTTCATAAATGGTCTCGTCCCAGAGGTCATGTGCCCTTATCTTTTCAGAGTAATGCACCTGTTTGTCAGCATGCAGTGCATTGGTTATCGCGGCCGTGTGCTTGAGCAGGAAGGTGTAGATTTCAAGTGCTGCTTCGTCGCCCACGGTGGCGGCAAGACGGGTCTTGCATTTTCCCAGTTCTGGGTTACGGGTAAAGATTATCAATAGCTTATCAGAAGATGGAAAGTGAAAATCTGCCGTGAATTCATCTTTCTCGTCTGTTTCCTTAGTACTCAGGATGCCCATTTTTTACAAAAATTTTATTCCCGTAAAGGTAGGAAGCAACACACTTTTCTACCTTAAACTAATCGTAAACTTTTTTGCCGGTATGTAGATATTTGCCCCAGTGCCGGTTGTACACGTGTATGCTATCGGTTTTTTTGTTGTGGGCATTCACGACATCGTAGCCCGCATCCTTCCAGGCAAAGATGCCACCATACAGGTTTTTAATATTGTTGTAGCCCCAGCGCTGCATGCGCTCGCCATAATCTTCACTGCGCACTCCCAGTGAACAGTAAAGCAGGATGGGCCTTTTTTTATCGTTGATGTTTGCGGCGAGGTTTTCTTTATCTGGTTTTTCACCCAGCCAGATGGCCCCGGGGATATGGCTTACTTCAAACTCCCGCCGGGCGCGGGTATCGATAATAATATATAGGTCCCTGTGCATGACAAGGTGCTCCACGCTTGCATAGTCAACACTGCGGGTATTATACCTGTCAATAATCTGGTCGAGGTCCTGCGCTTGGAGGATTTGGCTTAAAGCCAAAAAAACAAAAATCAAAATCCTATTCATAGATGGAATGTTCCTGAAGATGCAGGGCAGCTTTGCGAAAGTACCCCAAAACTTCCAATCCATATACGGGTAAAACCCAAAGGGAGTTTTCTCGTCTTGCCTCTTTGAGGGGAGGCTTGGGTACATTAGGTAGCCATAAGGTTTTTTTCATGGATTTTGCGATAGGGGTTTTTCCCCTTTCTTACGGTAAAATCCCCCTTTTTGATTCTGCAACTTATTTTGCTTTAGGATATTAGGTACATTTATTACCACAATCAACTAACAAAAATTCATACAATGCCGCGACTCACCTCTACGTATGGTAAAGCAGGGAGCTCTTCTCGATTAGAGCTACTTGATTATTTCGCTCATGGCGAAACGGCCAATATGGTGTACAGCACAACATCTAATAAGATGATCTACTGCAGCAGGGCGGTCAAGAAACTTACGGGCTTTACACGCCTTGAGGTCATGCAGGGCGGGCTGCGGGACCTCTATGGAATCATACACCCTGCAGACCAGGCCAGGTACATCCATTTTTTAAAAGGCTTGCGCCAAAGGTTGCAGCAGCATACTGAACGTGTAAAATGCCTATTGAATTTCAGGATACGCGCATGTAACAACCAGTGGATAAGACTACTTCAGCGCATGGAAGGATTTCAACTGGATGGGGAAACCTTTGTCATGGTCATCCTGGAAAAGCCCCCTGGCTCAACAACTGGAAATTCAGGAACCCACAACGCATTCAATTATTGCATTTCTGAAAGGGAACTGGAGGTGCTAGACCTGCTGGGCAAGGGCTACAGCTCAAAAGAAATAGCTGATAAACTGTGCATAAGTGACCACACGGTAATCTCGCACCGCAAGAACCTTATAGAAAAATTCAAGGTGCGCAACACTGCACATTTGATCAGGGAAACCTCAAGGTATATAGACGTTTAGCCCCTGGGCGTTAATCCCTAAAAATGGGGATTGATTGGGGCATGAATTACAAATATATTTATAACTCTTCATAAATCAGATAACTATGGATTATGTATTTTCTCCTACATGGGATCCTTATAACACCCAGGCGCGTGATTTTTTTAGAGAAAGGGATAATACCGAATTGATCGTTACCCGTCAGGTCTCGGCAGGATCTAGTAGTAGGAGAAGGGTACATAGAATTGACCAGTTGATTACCTGTTTAAAGACAGATACAGATATTCAGCGCCCTGTAGGAAATATTTATATAGTCTCTCATGGAAGGGACAATGGATGGATGCAGGTGCCTTTTGCAAATATAGACCTCGACTCAAGGCAGGGGCCAGACAATACAACCTATGAGGTATTGATAGAGGCAGATAACAGTAATGTTTGCGATATACCTGCGGCCATGCGTGATGACAATACAAAAATCAGGATACGGGGGTGTAATATAGGACAGGATTATGCATTGCCATTTGTAAATAAATTAAAGGCAGCCTTTGGCGGAAACGTACCCATAAGCGCACCAAAGCACTATGTGCTGGTGGTACCCATACCTGATGCTGGATCAATTGAAGCATTTTGTTATCAGTTTCAATTAAAGGTAAGGGATGAATTTACAGGTGATGATGCACGCCAAAACCTCATAGAAGCCTTTCAACTGGAAGCCCATGACTTTGTCAAAGGCGCAATTTTAACTGATGATTGGTGGGATAAATGGATTCCCGAAGATATAAGTGTTGGAGAAAGGGACGTCTTGCATAAGGTGCGGTTTTCTCCTCCGCTCAAGCCTCGTAGAGGTGCTGATATTTCAGTCGCAAATATAAGTGTGCCAAAGGCGTTCAAGTCACAACAGGTGCTTTTTCCCATGAAAAAGGAAAATGTGACCTCTGACCCTGGTAGCCCTCAGGCTAGGCTTGACCTTATACTTGACGAGATAAGAAACCATCCACTCTTTGCCAGTACACATGCCTATCCATACTACAAGAGGATGGAATTTGATACCGTAAACGACTTTTTGGATGCTCATCTATGGTTTCCTATATATAAACCAGAGGAACAAGAGGTATTTGCTGTGGGACGGCGTTACATATATACCGTATCACCCCCTATAACACTTGATCCCGAGGCTGATGACACCCTAGATGACGGTACTAAGAACAAACTGCTTTACAATTTTACGCCTAAAAGCAACAACCCCAACCCGGCAGTGACACTTATTGATGAAGACGATACCGAAATATTTCAAATAGTATGAGTGCTGAGGTAAAAGATACTTTAATAGAAATTGCCGAGGAAATAGTCCTGGTCTTTAAACCATTTCAAATGGCACTTGAGGGACCGGACGAATTTTCATATTTCATGAGGCAATTGGGATGGGATTTTTCACAAATACCCACGGTTATAGATGGGCTACGACCAGTCATTGAATCTGTGATCAATATCGTGGAGAGCGGTAACTTTGAGATGGGCAGTATAGGAGACCTAAGTAGTGTGATTAGTGCCATAAAGGCCATTAAAGAGTCTAATGGTCCACTGCCGGGAACCATCAATCCCAATGAATTTAAAAATGAGTTCCCTGGTCAACTTCTTCAAACACTTACAGTTGATTATTTGCTTACCCATAGGGCCAAAACGGGCAAGACCCTAAAGGCTATCGGCATTATTAGATTTGAAGATGTAGCTGAGACCCCTACCCGGCTTGCTTACACAAAAAAGGAAATTGCTTGGAACGATATAGGTAACTTTTTTAATGACCCAGGCGCCATTTTTGCAAATGCATATCAGTGGGGTGGTCCAGATTTTAAAGTGGATACGTTTTTTGCAAACATTGCTGACATGGGTTCCAGCTTTGGCTGGGACATGCGCAAGGAGCTCCTCAATCCGGCAGTACAGGAATATCTGGATGCTGGGGCAAAAGAAGGTGATGAGAGTTATCCGCCAGCGCTTAAATGGTATTTGCTCAAAGATGAAATCCCGCCCGTTCTCTCAACGGTGGGCCTTGCACTGCAAGGGTTGCCCGAAACAAATACAGAACAGCCCGGGTTTGCTTTAGTGCCATTTGCACATGCTGCCCTAGAGGAGGATATTGAAATAAGTGAGGAATTAAAACTTCTTATCGAGCTAGGATTTGAAATGTCTGCCGGCCTGGCCATGCTCGTCAGGCCTTCTGGGGTAAAGATGGAATTCAATATCTTGGGTTCGCCAGAGTTACCACCATCTGGAATAAAGGCAAAATTAGGTCTAGAGTATGCCAAGCCAGAAAATCAACCTACGGTTATCCTGGGAATGGCAGAGGGCAGCAGGCTGGAGTTTAAGAGCGCTGCCACCCGGGTGGGTGGTATTGTCATCTCAAATGGACAATATGAGGTTTTGGTTGAAACCGAATTAAAAGGAGGCAAGCTTGTCATAAAACTGGGTGGGGCAGATGGATTTCTCCAAAATATTTTACCAGAGGGCGGCCTTGAAGGAACATTTGACCTTACCCTGGGCTGGTCTTCAAAAACAGGGGTTTACTTTAAAGGAGGTGGCGGACTTGAAATTGAGATTCCCGCGCACATCACCCTGGGTCCAGTAGAACTTAACGGTCTTCAAATAGGCATCAACCCTTCTTCAGAGGGAATCCCCATAAGTCTTAGTTCAAGTATTACCGCAAACCTGGGCCCCTTTGTGGCTGTTGTTGAAAGAATGGGAATCACGGCAAACTTTGATTTTGCCGATGATAATAGTGGAAATCTAGGGCCATTGGATTTTAACATTGGCTTTAAGCCACCTAATGGTATAGGGCTGTCGCTGGATGCCGGTGTGGTTAAAGGTGGGGGCTATCTATATTTTGATTTTGACAATGAAGAATATGCGGGTGCCCTGGAACTCTCCATTCAAGATATGTTTGTGGTTACGGCAATAGGCGTGGTAACCACCCGCATGCCCGATGGTTCTAAAGGGTTCTCCATGCTGCTCATGGTCGCGGTTTCCTTTTCACCGGGCATTGCCCTGGGTTTTGGATTCTTCCTTTCAGGCCTGGGAGGTTTGATAGGGTTGCATAGAACGGTAAATGTTGAGGCATTGAGGCTGGGCGTTAAATCCCAGACTATTGATAATATCATGTTTCCCACGGATGTGGTAAAGAACATCAGCAAGATTATCAGCGACATCAAGGAGATTTTTCCTGTCAAGCAGGATCAATTTGTACTGGGTTTCATGGCGCAGATTACTTGGGGCGTGCCCAAATTACTAACCGTGGAGTTTGGCATTATCGTAGAGTTCACAAGCCCGGTAAGAATAGCGATTCTAGGTGTGCTCAAATGTATCCTGCCCACTGAAGAAGCAAGCCTGCTTCGCTTACAGGTCAACTTTTTGGGTATTATTGATTTTGATAACAAGTACCTGTCATTTGACGCAAGTATCTATAATTCAAAAATCCTCACCTTCACTCTTGAGGGGGATATGGCCCTACGTATAAACTGGGGGGACAATCCTGGGTTCCTGCTTTCGGTAGGAGGTTTCCATCCCAGCTATAAACCAGAGGAGAGCCTGCAGGTTCCCAGTATGAAAAGGCTCACGTTGAGCTTGCTTAGCGGTAACCCCAGCCTGACGCTTACCTGCTATTTTGCGGTGACTTCAAATACCATTCAATTTGGTGCGGCCATAGATTTCCTGTTCAAGGTTTCTAAGTTCAAGGTAATAGGATATTTTGGGTTTGACGTATTGTTCCAGTTTTCTCCGTTTAAGTTTATTGCGGGCATAAGGGCAGGTATAAAGATCATGCTGGGAAGCACGACCTTGTTCTCCATTGAACTTGCATTTGAGCTTCAGGGCCCTACACCTTGGATTGCGAGCGGTACGGCATCATTTAAGATCTTGTTCTTCACCATTAAGGTCAAGTTCAAGAAAACCTGGGGCGAGAAGAAGGACACCAGTCTACCTGCCGTTCCTGTTATGCCAAAGGTTCTCGAAGCCCTCAACGCACAACAGAACTGGATTGCGGTATTGCCCAAAAACCGGTTCTCACTGGTGAGCTTACGTGAAGACACCGAACTTGAAGGAGAAATTGTGCTCAATCCCTATGGTACGTTGACAATCAATCAAAATGTGATACCGCTGGACACGGAAGTCTCCAAGTATGGAAACTATAGGCCCCAGGATTTATCAAAGCTTGATATTTCAAGCGCGCACATTGGTGATATAGAGGTTGACACCACATATGTCCAGGATAATTTTGCTCCTTCTAACTTCAAGGAGATGAAAGACTCTGATAAGCTTGACTCACCATCCTTTGAAAAAGAAAACAGTGGAGTAAAACTCACCGGTACCGAAGAACTGCACATGAACTATCATATCAATAGGGCTGTGCAGTATGAAGTGATCACATCTGACCATAAACCAAAATCTGCCCAACCCGTAAGACTGAACAGGTTTGATCAATTGATAGGGGCAAAAATGACCAACTTTAAAAAGGCAGCAAGGGCAGGAGCCATTGCAAAGTCTCCTCTTTCCATAGAAAATAAATTAAAAAAACAGGTCGGGACGGGCAAACAGGTTTCGCTGGGCGAGGAAATATTCAAAGTGGTCAACACAAAAGACCTATCACTTCAGGGTATTGACTTTGCAGGAGGATCACGGGCACAGGCAACAGATGCCATCAATAAGTTGGTCAAGTCTAATCCCAGCCTTAAGGGCAAAGTGATGATGGTCCCAGAATATGAACTACAAGATTAAGTAAATAAAAATGGCAAAAGACCTAGCAAATTATGCATTCTTACCCTGGCTTAGACAAGGCGTCTCCTCTCAAATCGTGGAGAAAGATACCTATGGGGCCAGTGATGGCACTACAATAGAAAGGGCACAATTAAATGTCAAGCTTACGCTGAAAAAAACGGATGCGGGAGAAGATGCGCTGACTTCAGAAGTTGAGGTAAGCAAGACCATAAAGGTAAACGGTCCTGCTGATGTTATAGGTATAAGCAATAGGGCAATCATAAGGACAGAGCCAAAAAGAGGGGTGACAAATTTTGAAGCAAATAGCCTCGCATATATTGAATTTTATGAAGAAGATTTTCCCTGGAGATACACACCCGCATCACCTGGCGATAGCGGTAATGCTTCAAAAAGGCTGCGGCCATGGCTTGCGCTCATCGTGCTGGCTGAAGGAGAATATACCCTTACCGAAAACAAGAATGGCCTACCCAGCATCAAGATTGAAGATGGCATTATAGAAAACGTGCTGCACAGCGAGAAGGATACCTGGGCATGGGCACACATGCACATGAACCATACCATTGATGCAACCTCGGCCGCGGGTCGTATAGCTGAGGTAACCAATGAGCTAGAAGCTGATGCTGATGATGGTGTCTCCCGCTTGCTCTGCCCTAGAAAATTGCATAAGGAAACCAAATATCAAGCTTTTTTGATTCCCGCTTTTGAAACAGGACGGCTTGCTGGCCTGGGGCTTGACCCAGCTGGGGTAAAGGCTCAAATGCCATCTTGGAAAAAAGGAGGCGTGCATAACGGACTTCCCAGGCCATTTGAATTTCCCATTTACTATCGATGGAATTTTAATACTGGCAGGTACGGCGATTTTGAAAGTTTGGTGTCCATGTTAAAACCAGTGATTATCAAGCCTGAACTGGGAAAGCGTCCCATGGATATCCAATCGCCTGGGTTTGGCTTGAACCAAGTGGCAAAATCAAAGATGTTGGGCATGGAGGGTGCTTTAAAACCACCTGCTTTTCAGCCAGATGAGTGGCCAGACAATCCCGCCACGGTTAATGGTGATGATCAAGAATTCATCAACAGGCTCCAGCATGTCCTTAACTTATCGTACAACATGCAGGAGAAGGATGTCGATACAAACTCGATGTCAAACCCTTTTTACAGTGCAGATATAGGAGATGACCCCATGGTTACCCCGCCACTTTATGGTCAATGGCATGCCCTTTCAGACAGGTTGCCGGCGCCTAATGGTAAAAAATGGTTCAATACCCTTAACCTGGACCCCCGCAATAGGGCCGCGGCTGGGCTGGGCACGCACTCCATCCAGGAGCATCAAGAAAAATTGATGCATCAGGCATGGATGCAAATAGGAGAAGTAAATGCGGCCAATCAAAAAATCAGGGAAGCTGAACTTGCCAAGCAGGTCAACAAAAAAGTATTCAAGAAGCATTTGGCTAGAGCCAAAAAAGATTTCCTGATCAACAAGACATCCTTTGTTCACGGCAAGCTCAAACTGGCGGCAAATACCATCAAGCAGGAAATCAAGGAATCCCGGGTGCCCCTGGCGGCCGTTGCCCCCGCATTCAAGAAAATGACAAGGCCGGGAAAGAAGTTCAATAAAGTACTCAACAAGGCTGGATCCCAAAAAATCCAGGATGACCTGATAACCAATTTTAACAAGGGAACGGGCAATCTAACGGCAGCAAAACTGAAACAGGCCCCACTGGCATCAGTAACCATGAGTATGGCCCAGGCCTCGCTGGACACGGTGATAAACAATTATGTGGATGACCCCAAGAACATAGCCAAGGAGGTCTTCTTCAATATCCTTCAGCCAGCTCCCGGGGCATCTTCAGTACCGGGTGATGTGGCCCTTAAGAATAAAGCAAACAATGCTTCTTTTAATGGAGCCCCCATAGCACAGGGAATCAAAAATCTTGTACATGAACTTATCGACGCCATAAAGACAAGAAGCATCAGTAATGGTAAGGCCGTACTGGTCATTAAGGGTGAAGTGTTTGAATCTTTTTTTGGTGCAAAACCAGAAAAATATCTAGCCAATGTAGTGTTGAAAAATGAGAATACGGTTGAAAACGGTTCCATTGCTCCCACAGTAACCTTGGGTAACCTTATTACACTTCAAACAAATTTTAATGCCTTTACCGGGGTGGCGGTTCAACTTAAGGCCCCAGCATTTAAGGCTGTCTTGCCATCAGTTGAAAATGTGGCGGTCAATATCAAGGCAAAACTGAATCCCGGCATTACCATTCAGAACAGGGCTTTGCAGAACATCAAGATTTGGTCTGTAAGTCAACAGAGAATGGTATCTCCCGAAAAACTCAAGCCTATCATGGCTTATCCTAGATTTGAGAAACCGGTTTTTGAATACATCAAGAAGATTTCGCAAGACTATATAATGCCAAACATCGATCAGGTCAAGAAAAACAGCATTACCATTGTGCAGACCAATCAAAAGTTCATTGAGGCCTATATGGCGGGTCTTAACCATGAGATGTCCAGAGAACTATTATGGAGGGAATACCCCACTGATCAACGCGGAACCTACTTTAGGCAGTTTTGGGACATAAAAGATGACCTGCGGGACGTTGACGCTGAAGAAAAACTTGACATCAAGGAGATGCATACCTGGTCTAAAGACCTGGGAAAACATCAAAACCGCACACCCAGCCAGGGCGTTTCGGCAACTGATGATGGTTATCTGGTTCTATTGATACGGGGAGATGTATTCAAGAAATATCCCAACACCATGGTCTACGCACAAAAGGCCATTTATGATCCTGATAACAAAAAGAAAAATCCACGCACACTGCCGCAGGACCTGGATAAGGACGTTATGTACCCGCTGTTTACGGCAGAGCTTGAGCCAGATGTATATCTCTTTGGTTTTGATCTTTCCATTGAAAAGGCAAGGGGGCAGCGCGGCAATGAAAACCCAGCCAATAATCCAGGATATTTCTTTGTGCTGAGGGAAAGACCGGGGCAAATACGCTTTGGCCTGGACGATTATACAGATGAACTGGGCAATACAGACCTGATGCCCCCGGCGGGTCCACTGGAAAGTTGGAACGACTTGTCCTGGGAACATACGGTAAACAATAAGCAGGCGCTAGAAAGCTATCATCTGGATTTCAAGAAGAACCTGACCATTGATGCGCCACCTCCAGGGGAGCCACATGCACTCTGGAAATCAAACTCAGCTGACCTTGCGTGGATACTTTATCAAAACCCCGTACTCTTTGCTAGGCACGCAGGAGAAATGTTACCCGAAGATTAAAAGAAAAAGAAATGGCAGCTATCACAGCAAATAAAATAGAGGGCAACCTAGATGAAATACGCAACCAGGTAAAGACAAAGAGCGACGCGGTGCCATTTTTAATGGTGCCCGTGCGGGTCGAGACCAGATTTATGAAGTCCATGAGGGAATCCTCAAGTTATACGGCAGTATTTTCAGAAGCATTATATAACGTTGTTGAACTTCAAGAGCTGCTGGATGTTGATGCCCGCAAGGTGACAGAAAGGGTCTTAACGGCCATGGAGCCAAAATTGACCAAGGGGATACAGGCCATAAAGGCAAACCTTGCCAACCTGGGGGGCATTACCCCACAGGAGAGGTCCTGGTTAAAGGATGAGGTAACTGAACTGTATGAAAAGGGGGCACAATTTTTTAAAGTGCTGCTCAAGAATAGGTTTTCAACTACTGCCGGTAGACTGGCATCAAAGCTTAGTTCAGCATTTCATGCAAATGTTCAATCCTTGCTCAAATTAATTGCAGTACTTTCAGTAGAAGCTGATACAACATACGTTGAGGTCGCCCAGCTCATAGAAGTGATGAAGGGACTGGAGAGCAGGGCCAGGACGGTACTGGGTGATACCCTGCCCCATACCAGGCCAGGCAGAAAAGACAGGCTGGTTTCTTTTGTAATGAGTGTGCTTTACGCTTACGCGGAATTTTATCGGCGTGATCTAGAGTATTACAGCACCCTCATTGCCATAAAGGACACACAGTTGAACCGCATCAAGGAGCTGCACGGTTCATTGAAAAAATCAATTAGAGAATTTCCGGCAAAACTTAAAAAGGTACATACCGATGAAGCCTGGATAAAATTTGTTGATCAAGTAAACAAGGATCACATAGAATCCCTGGATATTAATTTTGAATATTTTGAAGAGCAGGTACTTGAGAAGTTTGAAGCCCTGGTGGAACTGCAAACGGTTCCTGCAACAAAGATCTTTTATGATAGTTTGAAGACATATAAAACCATCAAGAGGTTCAACAAGACCGCTTCAGGAGCAAAATTCAATGATGTCAAGATACGCAACAAGAAGGTACTATCAAGATTGAGGCATGCAGCGATAGAAGGTCAAAAGGTCATCAAGGCAAACAAAGATGACGCCCTGGAACTAGAAGGCATCTGGAACCGGATAGACAAGGAGATACAGGTCTATAACAAGCAGCTTAAAAGTGTAAAGGTTGATAAGCCCAGCCAGCAGCATAGTGTTGATAATACGGTCATAAAAGTCAATACCGTGGCCGGCAATAAACTCAATACATTTAAGGATATTTCAAAAGGTGCGGCAACTACGGTCTCGCCAAAGGTTTTCGCGAATAGCGCAAACATGTTTTCTACCACAATGGCCCGGCTAAGGGGAATTGATAAAAAGCTCACCAAGATTTCAACGCCCAAAGCCAAGGTGTCTGCACAAGAGAAGAAACAGGTGGCAAAAGACATCAAGAAGGTAACCGCCACCCTTAAAAAGCCTGGGCAAAAAATCGTACTCACAGGCAATAGGCGCATTATACTCAACAACAAGATTAAGGAAACTGCTGAAAAATTAAAGGAAACCCAGGTAATCAAGACCCCAGGGAAAACAGTTGACACACAAGCGGCTGGCAGGGAAATAGAAACCCTTATCAAGAAGGTTGCCCTGGGGACAGCCACGGGAGCAAAAAACCTAAACGAGAACTTTAATGACGATGCCGTTTTTGTTGCAAACATGAAACCGGTAAAGGAGCTCTGGGTGCGTATCTATCCAGATGATTTTGCCATTCATACACATGAAGAAAAATTGACCCAGCAAGAAGTTGATACGGCTAAAGAATACTGGAAGGAAGTCTGGATCGCCAGTGGAGACCGTGACCTTACCATAGGTGCATGGCGGGCACTTTGTGAGATACATGGTGTACAGAGAGCTGCATATATTGCAAAAAAGCTAGATCCTAAAACGGTAAGCAGCAGCAATGCAACAAAATTTGAAACCTATCCTGATGCGAACTTGATAAGTGCCATAGCCAGACTTGACCTGGTTATAGATCAAATTAAAAAGGTAACCAAAAAGAATGGGGGCCAAATAATCCTTACCAAGTTAAACGAGTCCCAACTATCAAGTGATTTGACCAGCGCGATCAACTTGCTGAATAAAGAAGACCATGTACATGAATACCTCTTTTACAAGTTGGTCGACATTATCAGAAAAATTCAATCAAGGTTTGCCATAATAGCTGGGCAGATAGAGTCTGGTGTTTCTCATAACCTTATTGGTGTTTATAATCCCATTTTTTTAAAATTCAATACCCTTCAGCAGATTGTGGCGGGTATGGAAGTGCTTCCCCCACTTGAATTTTTTCAGAAAACAACCATCACGTTTACCTATCCAGTAGTCCAGATGAAAGAAGAAGACTGGACGCAGGCGCCCCATTGCCGCATCATGCCAGATAGGTTTGTTGTATTGGCCAGGCAGGGAGATACGTTTACAAATATCAAGGTGGGAAACAAGCTCATAGGAGACAAGCTTCAAGTGGGACTGGATCCCACAAAATTTGACCTTGATGACATTTATCAATATACTGAAAATGGGGACCTGGAGGTTGATCCTGATATTAAATGGCTCACGGATTACCATACTGCCGAGATTAAGGGCATGGGCATTACGCTTACGTTGTCACCAGGTGAATTTGCAAATGGTTTTGACCAGATAATCGTGCTGGGCATTAAAGACGGTAGTGCCGTCACGGGTAAAAAGATGCTCGAGGATTTACTGGAAAACCATCATTATACCCCCGGTGGCATGGAACTCTTAAAACTGGGTGATGCAACTAACAATACTGAAGATGCTAAATCTGCATACTCGCAGGAAGTAGACTTTGAAAAAAGTTATGATCTTGAAATGGGCGAGCCGCTTTACCCCTCCACAACACCTAGTGACGAGCTTGACCGGGATGGTAAACTACTCCATGAAGCCCTGGGGGTGTCTTATGGGATGTTTCAACATATTAAAGGAAGTGGCAAGCAGGAGATGAACATGTCGCATTCCTTCAACAGGGCTGTTTTTCCTGCAACCATGGGCTATTACCTATTTGAGATGATGAATGGTATGTTCATGGAAGATGATATAAATCAGGTTGAGTCATTTTTTTCAGACTATGTTTCAGCCCGGGGAAAATTACCCACGATACGGGTAGATTCTCAGCCTTATGGCATTATGCCCACCACTTCGTTTACTAGGTTTAAGCATGCAAATTCAGGGTTGTTTTATCAAAACCTGACGGGTATATTAAAATTATTGAATGGGCAATGGTCTGAGATAAGGCAGGGGCTTGTTGCAAACCCATATAAGCCGGGCGGTGACCCTCAGGCACATTTTATGGAAATGCTTGGGCTACAGCCCACCTCAGTAGAATATTATTCGAGATATGGTGTCAACACCTTTATGACATATTCTAAAGATGAAAAACCACAACAGGAAATTTATAGCCCTTCAACTTTGGCTGGTCTTTTTTCCAGTTTTATCAAGGTAGAAGATACAGGTTTGACCGGTGTGAAGGCCAAACAGGAAGAAAACAGGCAACGTATCCTAAAATTGGAGAAATCCAAAATATTCTCCAATACTTTTTTTGCAGATCAATCCCTGCTAGATGGAGAAAGGGTACAAGCTGGAGAATTGAGCTTTAAAGACCCCCTTAATCCCATGGGGGAATTTGATAATTATATAGACTGGCTGCTCAACAAGGACCTTTTTAGCATCCTTGGGAGCAACAATCCTTCAGATTTCCCGGCACAAAGAAAAAACATGCTCTTCCTGCTCCTGAGACAATCCCTTTTATGGAGCTACGACAGGGCAGCATTAGAAATCCTCAGCAGGGAAGATGCCATAAGTTCTTTTGACAAATTCAACATAGGGGGTACCGGATTTATGTATGCACCTAAGGGCGAATATGACCAGGATAGCCTGGATTTATTGGTGACCAAGTGGAGTTTCCTCTTTAGGAGCCTCAACCGTCTTGATTCAGGAGAAGAAAAATCTAATGGCAAAGGCCTCAATAAAGGTCAGAGCAAGTCTTTTTATGATTACCTGGTCAAGGGAAGTAGCAAGGAGAACAATGAGCAATGGACCATGGCAAGGTACCTAGATCCAACCCAACCTCAATTTTTTAATGGTTTCCCTAACCACAACAACCACAATACTGCCTTATCCCATGTTAAAAAAGTACGCAGGGCAATGGAAGAAATCAAGGACCTCCCCAGTGCCGTGCTTGACCAGTTGACCGCTGAACACCTTGATTTGTGCAGTTATCGCCTAGATTCATGGCTGCTGGGGTTAGTAAATCAAAGGCTCGATAAACAAAGACAAAGCAACCCCAGCGGGATTTATCTTGCCAGTTGGGGATATCTGGAAAACCTGCGTCCAGGCGGTGCCAGGGTCGAGGTCAAGGCAAATAAAATCCCCGATAGTCTGAAAGATGAAGAAAATACCCCCATATATACTGATGAAGATAATCAAGGTTACATCCACATGCCCTCTATCAACCATGCCATTACAGCAGCTGTCTTACGTGCGGGCTACAAGTCAAATGAAGATGTGAGCGAAGATGTTGAGAATCAGATGGCGGTAAACATTTCTTCTGCGAGGGTGCGTATGGCCCTTCAGCTCATAGAAGGTGTTAAAAATGGACAGGAAATTGCCGCAGTACTGGGGTATCAGTTAGAAAGAGGGTTACATGAGCGCTATAAAGATGCAGAGATGGACCGGTTTATCTATCCGTTAAGGAAAAAATTCCCCCTCGTCCCAGAAATTCAAGTGGTTGAAAATGAAGGTAACTATAATCCTAATGTTGTCCATGGCACAGACCTCCTGGATATGATTGATGAGCACCTTGACGCTTTTGACTTTGATACAAACTTTAGTCTTTTTGAAGCCCTTTATGACAATGGAAACTTTAGTAGGTGTCCAGACGTTCTCAAGAATATCATTTATAACAACAGTTCGGGTACGATTACCCAGAAAAATAAATTGCTTAAAATCCTGCTCCAGGAAATAGACCGCATCGCAGATGCTTTTGATGCCCTAGGCGATTTAGCTTTAAGCGAAAGCGTTTATCAAATTGTACAGGGCAATCATGTAAGGGCCGGTGCCGTCCTCGATGCATTGGCACGGGGCAGGAACATGCCACAGCCCCAGATAAGCACGACACCACGCACGGGTACCGTGCTTACCCAAAGGGTGGTCTTTGCCCTTGAAACAATAGCGTCGACCTCTATCTCACCTCATGTAGGCCATGCAGCATCCACGTTGAACCACAATTTAGATAATGCCAAACCAGCAGGATGGAGTTCAAAGATGACGGCGCGAGCACTGGCAGAGCCTTCCCTCAACAAATATCTAGGGATGCTCCTGGGCTCCGCAGATAAAATCAAGTGCCATGTCAGTTTTGAAAGGGATGAGACCCTTGAAGAAATGGTAATAGGTTTTGATGAACTGGGTCTCCACCCCATAGATATCGTTACCGTTCTCAACGATGGTAGTGAAGGGGGAAGCGAGATAAACAAGAGGATTGCTTATTTGGCTAGGGCCAAAGCTACGCCTAAACTCCCACTGGAAATCCCAGTAAAAATCAACCTTAGGAAAAGGGATGGCTCATGGCCAGATGATGTGCACACCCTCTATGAGATGATGCCCATCGTTAAACAGGTACAAACACTCTTGAGTGATGTAAGGCCTGCTGGCGCTGATGACCTTAGGCTTCCGCCAGAAGAAGCAATGGTCTCTGAAACCACAAAGTTTCAGGATGTTGCAGAGCTCGATAGACGGGCCACGGATGCTGCAATGGCCTATGAAGGGCTTGCAAGCAGTATCGATACTTTTTTCACCACTGAAATCAATAGTGAAGTGCTGGATGAAGAAACCTTTTCGCCAGGACAGATCAACACACTTAGGGCATTGCTGTTCAATCTTTCAGATTTTGGCGAGCCCAATGCAATCCCTGATGCCGTGATAGAAGATAATGATGAAATAGGCAGGGATCTAGCAAGGCAAATCCTTGTGATCAGGGCCGGGATGACCAAAAAAATTACCGAAGTAACAAAACTTAGGGAAAAACTGGCCCAAGAAAAGAACCAGGATAATAAATGCACACACCTTACCAATATCTTGAAGGCAATATTTGGCCGGTCATTTACCATTATCCCACATTTTAGTTTGCAGAACAAAACAGATATTGAAAATATCTCCGGTTTTCCAGAAGAAGATGGGCTGTTAAGAAATAATGTGCATGCCATGGACAGCTGGTTACAGGGCATGGGCAGGGTACGCGAAAAAATGTATTCTTTGGAGATGGCATCAATGTTATGTGAGACGTTAGACCTTGGTTTCCCAGAAGGCACTCCCGTACAATTGCCATACACGGCCGCATCTGCCGGGGCACCAGCAGATTATTGGTTGGGCGCAGAATATCCTGAAACATACCATCCTGAAGGTGATAAACTGTCCATAGTGCTGTACCAAAAGGATGAATTGTTGAAAAATACTGACCCCAAGGCCGCTATGATCCTGGATGAATGGCTAGAAATAATCCCTAACAAGACAGAAACCACCGGCCTTACGTTCAACTATGATCAACCCAATGCAACCCCGCCCCAGAGCATCCTTTTGGCGGTCACCCCAGAAGAAACCGGAAAATGGGATTGGGATGACCTGGTTTACACGATAATAGATACCATTGAACTGGCTAAAAACCGTGCAGTAGAGCCTGACCATATAGAGAAGAGCAGGTTCTCTGCGATTCTACCGGCCATAAGCAGTGAGATTTATCCACCTCAGCTTACTGAGGATGTACACATGATGTTGCCCAATACCCAGGTGGGCCTTGATTTTTTGGGGATAAACAAAGAATAAAATTTAACTATGCTTGATTCAAAATTTTTAGGATTTAAGACCTGCGACCCGTTAAGGGCATACAATACCATAGAGCCACGCCCCCGTCAAGCTGATTTTTCAAGATCGCTTGGCGCGGAAATTTACGATCCCCTATGGTTGCTGACCCGTCAATGGCAGTTTGGTGAACTACAAGGAGAAGATACGGGCTCGGCAATATTTGCAAAAGTCTGCCTGGAGACCACAAAGGTCACTCAGTTCAAGACGGGGTTGAACAACAAACAGGTATTTAATGATGACCAGCTCCTGGAACGCATGGCAGAAAGTGAACTGCCCCAAATGGATTATAAATCAAGATTGCAGGGTGGGCAGTATTTTTTAAAGTTATTGACAAGGGCGGGAGCTGCCTTTACCGGCGCACCAGCTTTTGACGCAAGTGCAATAAAGATATTGTTTAAATCAAGTTTCACCATTCAACTGCCTGATGGGGTTGATCTTGAAAATGATACAGACGCATTGATAATTGAAAAATCTAGGATTGAATCAAACCGTGAATTACAACAATTTCTACATACGGTCAATGGAAGGGCCATAGATGGCGTCAAATTATATGAAGCGTTCACAAAGACTACATTGCCCAGTATACCGGCAAACATCAACAATGCAATACCCTCAAGTCAAAGAACGCTGGTAAAAGATGTTGCCGCCCAATATGTTGACTGGTTTAAAAAAGAATTTGGCCTCCCTGAAGGGAAGACCGCATCAGCATGGGTAGATAGCCAGATGGAATATCAATTTGCCTGTTCCCTGCCCAATGCATCGGGCGACAATACGGTGCTTAGTGCCAGTGAATATTATGATGGTAACCTAGATTGGTATTCATTTGATGTTGCGGCAAAACCCCAGAACGACCCAAGATTGCAACCTCTCGTGGAAGCACCGGGTAATCCCAGTGAATTTATTTCTGAAAAAACGTTGACCGTTATCCCCACAGAAGCACGTTTTGGCGGTATGCCAAATTCGAGATGGTGGGAATTTGAAGATGGTAGCGTGGACCTGGGAAACATCAATGCAAACACGACTGACATTGCCAAGATAATCCTTACGCAGTTTGCACTTGTATTCAGCAATGACTGGTTTGTGGTGCCATATGATGTGCCGGCAGGAAGCTTATCAAAGGTAAAGGGCATTGTTGTTACTGATGTTTTTGGGCAAAAGACATTTGTTGAAGCCGCAAATCAAGGGCAAACAGATGACTGGATGTCCTGGGGCATGTTCAATTTAAGTACAGAACAACTTGACAAGGCAGTGCCCAGGCCGGCTGATACAAGGTTGTTCTTTCCACCCGTGGTTTCAAAAATTCAGGAAGGTGACCCTGTTTGTTCGGTCAATATGCTCCGGGATGAAATGGCAAACACCGTATGGGGCGTTGAGGACAAGGTGCCAGATTACATGGGTAGGGGGAGAGATGGCAATGCCGCAGTTACTGATCACAAAAACCTGTTAGAAGAATATGTGCCGCCCGTACCATCAGTAGGTCCGCATCCAGATGCCGTTTTGCAATATCAACTGGGCAACACGGTCCCAGAAAACTGGATCCCGTTTTTACCCCGCCACTCCGGTGATGATAATAGGGCCATCGTATTGCAAAGGGCGTCAATGCCACGCCTGTTCAACGATAATTTTACGGCAATAAGGCCACAGACAGATATCCTTAGGCCAGGTATTGCCAGAGACCCTGCAAAAGAGCTTTGGCCATTTGTTAATTCAGGGGGAGATAGCCAGCCAGCACCTTATTTCTTGAATGAGGAAGAAGTGCCCCGTGCAGGTTCTATCATAACCTCTAGTTTTCAACGAGCAAGATGGTACAACGGCAAGACGTTTACCTGGTATGGTAGAAGAAAGACCATGGGGCGTGGAGAAGCAGGCAGCGGGTTGAGATATGATAGTGCCAGGCCCATAAAAAAGTAATCTAAAAATTTGATATGTAGATATATATGATTAAATTTAGGTATTAAAATATTTGTGTAAGTTGCCACGTCTAGCTAAGAAGCAGTAAATTTTGAATTTATGGATATAAGTGGAAAAACAACGGCCTCGACGAAGTAGTTTGTAGTATTTCTTTTAGTTATAGAATCTCAGTGTTTATCGGTCTTTATCTTCGCTGCATTTTTGCGTTGTTGACTAGGTGTCGCTGTCTATTATAGGAACTCTCTCATACCTAAGAGGTTTTTTTATTGCCTAAAATTTCATGTTTCTAGAATGGTCACGATTTAAAGATGTTGAGGTCCTTATAGATATAAGGCATTCCATAAACTATGATGCTGGCCATCTCCCTCAGGCTATTTCCCTTCCATTTCACATAGATCTTAAAAAAATCAGGCAAGCCTTTCGGCAAAAAAAAGCCCTTGATGATAACAAGGTGCTCGACCATGTACGGGATTTTGAACCATTTCTTGAAAAAGTCAATGCCTTTGCAGGAAAATCCATGGGTTTCTATTGTGATTCTGGGGGATTGCGCAGCCATTATCTTAGCCAGCTCCTTGGGGATGGATTTCATTTTTTAAAAGATGGATTTCAGGGTTATATTGATGATAAGCTATCCATCCTCGATATTGATTTTGATTTTATCCTCCTAGAAGGGTTTACGGGAAGTGGAAAGACAGAAATACTAAGGGCCCTGGCCCGCGCAGGACAACAGTTCATTGACCTTGAGGAAATAACAGGACATAGCGGCTCGGTTTTTGGCGCAAGCCATAAACACGCCCCTCCCACACAGCTACAATTTGAACTTGAGATTGCCTCAATGCTTGAGGGGTATAAGGTGGGATTGCCCATCTATATAGAGCAAAAGGGCAAATCCATTGGTGGACTCCATGTACCGTTTGCAATCAGTAAAAAGTTGATGTCCAGTCCCACTTTTTTTCTTGATGTCCCTAAGGAAGTACGCTTGACTAACCTTGTCAACCGGTATGCAAAACTCCCCAAGAGCATCCTTATGTCGTCTATCTTGAAACTGGGCGACCGTTTGAACCATGACGAAGTTAAATGTGCGATTGACTTTTTAAAGAACGATGAGTTTAGGGCTTGCGCGGCCATCTTGCTCAAGTATTATGACGGGGTAGAAGTGTATAGTTCTGGTAAGCAGGGTGCTATGATCATACCGTACGATACACAAGAAAAAATGGTTGCGCACATGATACTGCTTTCACGCCCCTCTTTAGGATAATCCTCACAAACCTGTTTTCAATTTCATATCTTTAGATGTAAATAGGCTTTTCTCAAAAAGCTGTCAGGTTAATCACGATAAATATGAGCAAGCAATATATCATAGCATTTGATCAAGGCACGACCAGCACGCGCACCATAGTCTTTGATAAAAAGGGAACCATCGTTGCGATAGATCAACGGGAGGTCAAGCAGCATTACCCCAAGGGCGGCTGGGTAGAACATGATGCCATGCAGATTTTCAATGATCAACAGGAGACCTTTCATACGGTTGTAAAAAAGGTGGGCTTAAAGCCAAAAGAAATTGCGGCGATAGGCATCACAAACCAGCGGGAGACCGCCGTGGTATGGGATAAAAACACGGGGGAACCCGTTTATAATGCCATAGTCTGGCTGGATAAACGCACAGAGGATATTTGTGAAAACCTGCGCGAGGAAGGCCTGGCAAGACAGATTTGCAAAAAGACCGGACTGGTGATAGACAGTTATTTTTCGGCAACTAAGGTCATGTGGATACTAGACCATGTCGAGGGGGCAAGGGAGAAGGCCGAAGCCGGGGACCTACTATTTGGCACAATTGATAGTTGGTTGATATGGAAGTTTACGGGCAAGCACCTTACTGACCATACCAATGCCAGTAGAACGATGGTCTATAACATCAAGGACCTGGAATGGGATGATGAACTGCTCGAGGCATTCAACATCCCAAAATCCATGTTGCCCAAAGTCCAGGAGTCATCTTCGCTCTTTGGCAAGATTGAGCTGGATGGAGAAAAGATTCCCATCTGCGGGGTAGCAGGTGACCAGCAGGCAGCGTTGTTTGGGCAAGGTGGGCAAAAAGCCGGATTTGCAAAAAACACATACGGCACGGGATGTTTCATGCTGCTCAATACAGGTAAAAAACCCTATTTTTCAAAAAATGGACTGTTGACCACACTTTGCTGTACCCTGCCGGGCGGCAAGGTAAGGTACGCGCTTGAGGGTAGTGTATTTGTGGGCGGTGCTGCGGTGCAATGGCTTCGCGACTCCATGAACATTATAGAGAAGGCTGAAGAAACAGGCGAGATATGTAGCTCTATTGACCCCCTTGAAGATCTGTACATGGTGCCGGCATTTTCCGGTCTGGGCGCCCCCCACTGGGATGGCAACGCTAAGGGCGCTATCTATGGCTTGACGTTCAATACCGGCCGCAAAGAGATCATCAAGGCAACGGTAGAGTCAATGGCATATCAAGTGGCTGATGTGATCAAGGCCATGATAGAAGATAGCGAGAAACAAATGAAGGAGCTACGTGTGGATGGTGGGGCCTGCGCTAACAACTACCTCATGCAGTTTCAGGCAGATATACTTGACGCAGATGTAGATAGGCCTGCCATGCTTGAGGTCACTGCACTTGGAGCAGCTTTTCTGGCCGGCATCAAGGCCGGGGTGTGGACTAAAAAAGAGGTGTTAAGCTTACGCGAAAGCGAAAAAGTATTCAAACCAAAGATCACTAACCATGAACGCAAGAAGAAAATCCATGGCTGGGAAATGTCAGTACTGCGCACAAAATCAGGATATCCAGAAAAACTGGAAAAGGAAAAAACACCCTTAAAGTTCAGTATCCTGGATAGAAAAAGATACATAAAGAAGGCCAAGGGCAAAAAATTTGACCTGGTGATAATAGGCGGTGGGGTAACCGGTGCCGGCATCGCACTTGATGCCGCAACCCGAGGGATGAGTGTTTGCTTGGTGGAAAAAAATGACTTTGCCAGCGGTACCAGCAATAAATCCACTAAACTGGTGCATGGCGGCCTGCGCTACCTCAAGCAGTTTGAGATAGGACTTGTAAAAGAAACAGGAACAGAGCGTGCAATCGTGCACAAGCTCGCCCCACACCTTGTCGTCCCAGAAAAGATGCTGTTGCCCCTGATTGAAGGAGGCCAGTATGGAAAGATCATGACCTCACTGGGGTTAAAGGTCTATGATTTTCTTGCAGACGTTGAGGGCGATGATAAAAGGCAGATGTTATCTAAAGAGCAGACCCTGGAGCGCGAACCCATGCTTGATGAAAAACATGTGCTGGGAGGAGGTTTTTATGCAGAATACCGTACGGATGACGCCCGCTTGACCATTGAACTTATGAAAAAGGCCGGGGCTTTTGGGGCTATTTGCCTCAATTATTGCGAGATGGAAGATTTTGTATATGACTACCGTGGCAAGATTGCCTCCTTGCGCTGCAAAGATTTGATATCTGGTAAAGTGCTGGAAATAGAAGGTAGAAATTATGTCTCTGCTGCCGGGCCATGGGTCGACAAGCTCAGGGCAAAAGATGAATCCCTCAATTCAAAACACCTGCATTTGACCAAGGGCGTGCATATTGTGTTTCCACGGGAGAAATTGCCCGTTGCCCAGTCACTGTATTTTGATGTGCCAGATGGCCGTATGATATTTGCAATTCCGCGGGGCAAGGTCACTTATGTGGGCACAACAGATACTAATTATAAAGGAAGCCTGGACAGGGTAGTGGCCACTGATAAGGATGTACAATACCTGGTGGATGCCGTGAACAATACCTTCCCACAGCTCAACATACAAGTGGGCGATGTGGTCAGCAACTGGGCCGGGTTGAGGCCATTGATCCATGAGGAGGAAAAAGACCCTTCAGCGCTTTCGCGAAAAGATGAAATCTTTGAAAGCGACAGTGGCCTTATATCCATCGCTGGCGGAAAGCTCACGGGCTACCGCAAGATGGCACAACGTGTAAACGAGGTTGTCATCAAGAGGTTGAAGGAAAAACACGTGCAAAACCTAGAACCATCCAGGACAGAGCACATACCTTTGACATCCTATCCACTGCGCAATACCGAGGAAGTGCAGGACTATAGAAGTAAGTTACATCTCCTGCTAGAAGGAATGGGGGTCGAGGATGCCGAATACAAGGCGTGGTATCTCGTGACTACATACGGGAAACAGGCAGAAATCATCAAGAACAAGATCAACTATTTTCTCAATCCAGATGTCAATGACAGGTTGATACGGGCAGAACTATGGTATTGTATTCAATATGAAATGGCCAATGGCCTGGTAGACTTCTTTGTGAGGAGGACAGGCAGGTTATATTTTGACATCACCACGGTACAGCGGTATAGACAACTGGTGCTCGAGGATTTTATCAACGCACTTGACTGGGATGAAGCCAGGGTGGCCCATGAAAATGAAATGCTAGATCAACATGTACAGGATGCTCAAAATTTTTATGAAGAAGAATTTGCTTAACAAAAAATTAAAGCGAAAAATAGAATAGTCAATTAATAAACGTTAATTTTACGTTTATTAATTATTTTCTCATCTTAACGTGCTATGGATAAGGGTTTTCTCATTGATATGGATGGTGTGATTTATAGTGGTAATCACCTTATTCCTGGGGCCGATCAATTTATAAAAACACTACAGGAAAGGCAGATTCCTTTTCTTTTCATGACCAATAATAGTCAACGTAGTCCTATTGATGTGGTCAACAAGTTAAAACCCATGGGCATCAATATCCTTGAAGAAAACGTCTATACCAGTGCGATGGCCACAGGGTGGTTCCTGGGGTTTACGCATCCCAATGGTACGGCCTATGTTCTGGGAGAAGGCGGGCTGCTCACAAGCTTACACAATAATGGATATTCACTGGTGACCCAGGAACCTGACTATGTGGTGATAGGTGAAGGCCGCAATTTTACGCTCGAGATGGCAAACAATGCCGTGGATATGGTGCTGGGTGGCGCAAAGCTCATAGCTACTAACCTTGACCCGTCGCCAAAAAAGAAAGGATGGTCAAACCTGGGTATCAAGGCAATTGTCAAGATGATTGAAGAGGCAACGGGAAAACGTGCATTCAGTGTAGGTAAGCCCAGCCCGGTGATGATGCGCGCAGCAAGAAAAAAACTGGGCCTCATGACAGATCAAACCATCGTCATAGGAGACACCATGGATACTGATATCCTGGGAAGCATACAGATGGGTTATAAAACAATATTAACTTTGAGCGGGGTTTCAAAACCGGAAAATCTCAATGATTTTGCCTTTGCACCAGATATGGTTATTGATTCCCTCAAAGATTTTGACCTGGATGCAGCAATGCAAAAACTTTATGGCAATTAAATAAAATTCAATGAAAATACTGGTTACCGGCGGGCTCGGTTTTATAGGATCACACACGGTTGTAGAATTACAGAACAGAGGGTTTGAGGTCATCGTTATCGATGACTTGTCAAACTCTTCACTAGACGTGCTCGATGGCATTGAGAAAATAACGGGCCAGCGGCCAGGATTTGTCAAGATGGACCTGCGGGACAAGGTCAAGGTGCATGAATTTTTTAAGTCTAACCCAGCTGTGGAGGGCGTGATTCATTTTGCTGCTTCAAAGGCCGTGGGAGAAAGTGTCAAAGACCCATTGCTCTACTACGAGAACAACCTGGCGACCCTGGTGTACATACTAAAGGAGCTTTCGCGAAAGCAAAAATCATATTTTATTTTCAGTTCTTCATGCACGGTCTATGGACAGGCAGACCAACTGCCCATCACCGAGGGTGCAGCCGTAAAACCGGCTGAATCACCATATGGCAATACCAAACAGATAGGTGAGGAGATTATTGTGGATGCCTGCAAGGTCTATGAAAACCTTCAAGCTATTGCCCTGAGATATTTTAACCCCATAGGTGCGCACGAGAGTGCAGAGATAGGTGAACTTCCCCTGGGAGTGCCGCAAAACCTGGTGCCATTTATCACACAGACGGCCGTGGGGCTGAGGGATGAGCTTTCAGTTTTTGGCAATGATTATCCCACCCGTGACGGCACTTGCGTGAGGGATTATATTCACGTAGTTGATTTGGCGAAAGCCCATGTAATCGCCTTGCAGCGCCTAATGGATGGAAAAAATAGCGAGAATTTTGAAATCTTCAACCTGGGTACCGGCAAGGGAAGTAGCGTGCTTGAGGTCATCAAGTCTTTTGAGAAGGTTTCTGGTAAAGAACTCAACTATAAGATAGTGGATAGGCGGCCGGGCGATGTTGTCGCGGCTTATGCTGATACTGAAAAGGCAAATGATGTCCTGGGCTGGCGGGCAGAGCTGGACCTTGACGATGCACTGGCTTCAGCATGGAAGTGGGAGCAAAAGGTAAGACAGGTCAAGGACTAGGCCTTACGGGTGGAATCCCTGAGCAGTAGCTCTGTCTTGATGATTTGCCTCTTGATCTCTGAGGTGGGGTTCTCTAACCTGTTGATGGCTAGTTTTACCGCTTCGCGCCCCATGAGGGTCCCTCTTTGATTAACGGTTGAAAGTGATGGACGGTGGTTTTGTGAGAGGATACCATCAGTAAATCCTATGACGCTTAGTTGATCTGGGATGGAGAATCCTGCGCTTATGGCGCTGTTTATTGAGCGCACCCCACTAAGCTCATCAACGGCAAGTATGGCATCTATGGTGTTTTCTTTGAGGTATTGCGCAAGTTCTTCTTCTAGGTTTTCTATGGTAGAGGTAAAGGATTTGGGTTCAAGACCAGCATCTTTAAGGGCATCGAGAAAGCCTTCTTTACGTTTCTGGGCAACAGACGTGTCCCCTATGGGGTTGACAAAAACAATATTCTTGCATCCCGATTTTATAAGATGATCTGTGGCATTATAGGCCCCATCATGGTCATCAATCTCAATGCTGTCACATTCTACTTTTTCACTCACCCTGTCAAACATGATCAAGGGGATGTCATAATGCAGGGTGTCGTTTAAGTGCTTTACCTCTCCCTTTACCTGGGTTTCCCTGGAAACACTCAAAAGGATGGCATCAGCACCGGCATCACTGAGCATTTTAAGGCTATGGTCTTCCTTGGTCAAGGTTTCCCTGGAAAGGCAAGTGATAAGGCTATATCCATTTTTTTCAGCTTCATCCTCAATACCCACCACGACCTTGGCAAAAAAGTTTGCCAGGATATCTGGTATGATTATACCCAGGGTCTTTGTTCTTTTATATTTGAGTCCACGTGCAAGGGCATTAGGCCTATACTTATGCTCCCTTGCCGCGGCCTTCACCATGACTTTAGTAGAATCACTTATCTCTGGGCTATCCGCTAGGGCCTTAGAAACTGTTGAAACGGAAATTCCCAGAATCTGGGCAAGACCTTTAAGCGTGATCTTATTTGCCATATTTTTAATTTATCAGCCAAGATAGTGAACATTTGGTAAATTCCTTAGGGTATCGGCCGCCATTTCTGCAGTAATGTCTCTTTGTGGAGTTGCGAACATTTCATAACCTACCATGAATTTCTTTACCGTGGCAGATCGTAACAAGGGTGGGTAGAAAGACATGTGAAAATGCCATTCCTCATGCTCTTTGCCGTCAGTGGGCGCTTGATGGATACCGGCAGAATATGGAAAGGAAACCTTAAAAAGATTGTCGTATTTAATGGTCATCAATTTGATGACCTTTGCATAATCAGCCCTTTCTGCAGCATTGAGGCTTAGTATGTTCTTATGTTTTTTTCTGGGCAATATCATGACCTCATAGGGCCATACAGCCCAGTAGGGCACGAGTGCCACAAAATGGTCAGACTGTATGAGTATTCTTTCTTTTGCTTCTAGCTCCTGGGCAAGGTAGTCACCCAGCAGGCTCGATTTGTTCTTTTCCCAGTGAGCAAGCATGTTTTTTCCTTTTTTTGAAACTTCTTGAGGGATGCTGTGCTGTGCCCATATCTGCCCATGCGGGTGTGGATTGCTGCACCCCATGGTCGCGCCCTTGTTTTCAAAAATCTGGACGTAGTTGATATCTTGCCTGGCGCCCAGTTCCTTAAATTCTTTCTGCCATAACTGTATCACATCATCTATGGCCTCAACCTCCATCACGGGAAGGGTAAGTGAATGGTCTGGTGAAAAGCAAACCACCTTGCACGTACCGGTTTCTGATTCAGCCCTTAATAGGCCATCTTCAAAATCTTCAATGGGCACATTGGCCTGGAGGGCCGCAAAATCGTTAGTAAATGACCATGGTCTTGTATATTCTGGATTGATTGATCCCCCTGCACGCTCATTGCCAGGACATAGGTAACAGGTAGGGTCATAAGACGGTCTTGCTTCCCTGGCCGGTTCTTCTTCTTTTCCCTGCCAAGGACGTTTTGTCCTGTGTGGTGAAACAAGGATCCATTCACCTGTCAAAATATTATATCTCCTGTGCGAGGAATTGTTGAAATCAATCATTGAAAAATATTATAGTATGGTTGTCCCGTTAGCGGGAGTTGTTGTAAAGGCCGTAAGGTCTATATTGAACTTTTCCTTATACGCTTTAGTTGCCCTTGCGATGTAATCTTCCATGGCATCTTGGTGAATCAGGTTTATCGTGCATCCGCCAAAACCTCCCCCCATCATCCTGCACCCCAGGATATCCTGATGGTTTTTTGAGAAATCAGTAAGAAAGTCAAGTTCTGGGCAGCTCACTTTATATTTATGCTGAAGCCCTTCGTGAGATTCATACATAAGTTGGCCAAATTTCTCCAGGTCGCCCTTCTTTAATGCATTGCCAGCCTCTTCAACACGCAGGTTCTCTTCAACAATATAGGTACAGCGGTTGTAAAGGGTTATGGACATATCATCCTTGCAGGCCTCGATATGCTCCAGTGTTGCATCACGAAGGCTTTCTATCTCAGGAAATTTTTTCCTGAGCACGGCGACCCCCCTTGCGCATTCATCACGGCGGGTATTGTATTCACTGCTTGCAAGGCTATGTTCTACATTGGTATTGAGCAATAACAGGGTATAGGGTGCAATGTCAAAGGGTATGAATTCATGCTCAATGCTCCTGCAGTCTAGTTTTAAGATGTAGCCATCCTTGCTCATCACAGATGCATATTGATCCATGATGCCACAAAGTGTGCCCACATAGTTATGCTCAGCGCGTTGAGATAGCTTGACTATTTCAAGCTTGCTGAGGCCCAGGTCAAAAAGTTCATTGAGTCCCGTTGCCAGACCACATTCTAAAGCCGCCGAAGAACTGATGCCCGCACCCATGGGCAGGTTGCTGGTCATGAGGCAATCAAACCCTTGTACCGTGTGGCCCAGTTTTTTTATTTCTTCAATGACACCCACAATGTACCTTGTCCATTCAGGGCCATCAAGTATGGGGTTTTTGATATCATGCTCAAACGATGTATTAAAACTCAAACTATTTATAAAGCATGACGATGGTGTGTCATTTCGCTTGAGATAAAATTTTATGCTTTTTTCAACAGCCGTGGGCATTACAAAACCATTGTTGTAATCAGTATGCTCACCGATAAGGTTTATTCTCCCAGGAGAATTTATAACTAGCTCAGCGTCAAAATCATTGATAATATTCATTGCATCAACTCCCTGGTTTTTTGCTATGGTCTTGTCCAAAGTAATCGCCTATTTTAGGTTAGGTCTCAATAAAATTTGAGGTATAATTAGACAAATATATTAAACGTAAGTTTTACATTTATAAGAAATTTTTAAATATTTACAGAAAATTCCCTACTAAGCCTTTAATTTGTGTTCTATGTCTATCAACAATCAAGTGAGTGGATATTCACATTCAGAGAAATTCTACCTGGCGGTAGATTGTATTATTTTTGGTTTCGATAAGGGAAAATTAAAGCTCCTGGTGTTTAAGAGGGACGTTGACCCACTGCGTGGGGAATGGTCACTTTTGGGCAGTTTAGTAAAGGAAAACGAAAACGTTGGAGAGGCTGCAAACCGGGTCCTGCATCAATTAACGGGCCTTAAAAATGTGTTTCTTAAAGAGTTGAGAAGTTATAGTGAAGTTGATAGGGATCCCGGGGCACGTTGTATTTCCATATCACATTATTCACTCATCAGGTTTGATGAAGATGTTGAACAGATGATTGAAGAGCACGGTGCGCACTGGTTTGAGTTTGATGAACTGCCCGCGCTCATCCTGGATCATGATGATATGGTCAAGGATGCCCTTACAGCACTTAAAAATGAGGCAAGACGCCGCCCCATAGGGTTTGAGCTCCTGCCAGAGCAATTTACAATACCCCAGTTGCAGTCGCTTTATGAAGCTATCTATGGCACCACGCTAGACTCGCGCAACTTCAGGAAAAAGGTATTGTCGTTTAACGTATTGCAAAAATCTGAAGATAAGGATTTCAGCACTTCAAAGAAAGGTGCCTTCCTTTATCGGTTTGATGAAGATAAATATAACGAACTCGTGGCTAAGGGCTTTGACTTCGTTGTCTAGATGTGAAAACTAATTACTCAAATATTTAATTTGGCTTTAAGCCAAAAAAACCAAAAACATAATTATGGTTGCAATTTTGTCTTTTCTGGGATTTACGCTGCTGGTGGCCTTTATCTCGTGGTGGTCTGTAAGAAAAACCGATGAAACATCATCTGATGGATACTTTCTGGGAGGAAGAAGCCTTACCGCTGGTGTGATTGCGGGATCGCTACTGCTCACAAACCTCTCCACAGAGCAGATTGTGGGCCTCAACGGTAGTGCCTACAAAGATGGGTTGAGCGTTATGGCATGGGAGACCCTTGCGGCAATATCCATTGTGGTTACCGCCATTTTCCTGCTGCCCCGATACCTGAAGAGTGGGTTGACGACCGTGCCGCAGTTCCTGGCCGAACGTTTTGACACAAGCACAAAGACCATAACCTCAATACTGTTCCTGTCAGGATATGTTATTGTACTGCTTCCGGTAATCTTATACTCCGGGTCTGTAGCCGTTAGTGGAATGTTTGATATTCCACAAAAGCTGGGTGTTTCAGATACCACTGCGCTCGTTATCTGCATCTGGGGTATCGGTGTGATAGGTTCCATCTACGCGGTCTTTGGAGGGTTAAAGGCGGTTGCAGTCTCTGATAGCATCAATGCCGTGGGGTTGATACTGGGAGGTGTACTAATCCCCGTTTTTGGACTTATGGCCATAGGCGATGGTAGTGTTTTTGGAGGGCTTGACACCTTGGTAAGTGCTAATCCAGAGCGTTTTGACTCTACTGGAGAACCAGGTCAAGAAGTTCCCTTTGCAACAATTTTCACGGGTATGATGCTCGTGCAGATGTTCTACTGGGGCACAAACCAGCAGATCATACAGCGTGCGCTTGGTGCAAAAAACCTGGCCGAAGGGCAAAAGGGACTTTTGCTAGCGTCTTTTTTAAAAATATTGGGGCCTGTGATCCTGGTGCTTCCAGGTATGATAGCATTCTATATGGAAGCTACCGGTAAACTTGAAGTGGGCATCGCTGACCAAGCATATCCTTCACTGGTAAGAGAAGTGCTTCCACTACCATTGGTAGGTTTTTTTGCAGCTGTACTTTTTGGGGCCATCCTGAGTTCGTTTAACAGTGTCCTGAACAGCTCTGTCACCCTGTTTGGTATTGATATCTATAAACAGCATATCAACAAAGAGGCAAGTGAAAGGACCGTGGTAAAATATGGTAAGATCTTTGGGGTTTGCCTTGCCCTTGCGGCCATGTTCATCGCTCCGCTTATTGCAAATGCAGGAAGCTTGTTCAACTACCTGCAAAAGATCAACGGTATTTACAGCATCCCCATCTTTACGATTATCATAATAGGTTACACAACAAAGCGGGTTCCTGCGATTGCAGCAAAAATCGGTATTATTTCAGGTTCTGTGCTTTACATCATCAGTGAGTTCCTGGTGGGGCCTTCAATGCGGGCGAATGCAGTGGCCGAAGCTAAGGCAAGCGGTGTTACTGACCCCGCGGCACTCAACCTGGTAGAGGCAGGGGCATACCCACACTACCTTCACGTGATGGCGATCCTGTTCACGGCAAACATCATTATCATGTTGATCATAGGTAAGTTCTACCCACGCAAAGAACCGTTTGAATTGACCTATACCAAGAAGGTTGACATCACGCCATATAAATACCTAAAGCCCGTGGGAATAATAATCTGCCTTATCGTGGTGGGCATCTATATCTATTTTGCAAAATAAGAAGTGAGCCAAGCTCTTTATAGAAAATATATAGATCCCCGGGATTTTAAAGCTGAGGTCAACGGTGTAGGGGCTGATTTGTATATCCTCAAGAACAAGGCAGGTATTGAGGCGGTTTTCAGCAACTGGGGCCAACGTCTAATATCACTTTTTGCACCAGATAAAAACGGTGTTTTTGAGGATATCGTCCTAGGGTATAAAACCCTTGACGCGTACCGCAATGGCCCTGCAAATTACCTGGGGGCTACTTTAGGGCGGTACGGCAACCGTATTGCAAATGGTAGGTTTTCCATAGATGGTAAAGAGTTTACGCTTGCGCAAAATAACGGCGGCAACAACCTCCATGGCGGTAATATAGGCTTTGACTCGGTAATCTGGCATGCAGCCCAGCCTAGCCCAAACAAGGTTGTCTTTAAACGCACTTCGCCTGATGGCGAAGAAGGATTTCCCGGAAACCTGGCGGTAGAGGTGTCTTACACGCTTACTGAAGATAGTGCGTTGATCATTGAATACACCGCCACGACTGATGCAGTTACGCACATAAACCTTTCTAACCATTCTTATTTTAACCTTAAAGGGGAATCAAGGGGCGATATAATGGGCCATAAATTTGCAATCAATGCAAATGCAATAACCCCCGTAGATGAAAACATGATACCGGTGGGAGGGTTGATGCCGGTCGAAGATACATGCTTTGATTTGCGCAAGGGTAAAAAACTCAAGAAAAAAATAGATTGGCAGGACCCACAAATCATACTGGCACATGGTTATGACCATAATTTTGTACTCAACAAAAACCCTAAAAACGAGGATGGTCTGCCTTTTGCCGCAAGGGTGACAGAGCCTAAATCTGGTAGGGTGCTTGAGGTTTTTACAACTCAACCGGGCATGCAGTTCTACACGGCAAACTGGCTAGATGGCAAGCATATGGGTAAAAACGGAAGGCCACATATGCCAAGAAGTGCCTTTTGCCTTGAGGTGCAGCATTTTCCAGACTCGCCTAATCATCCCCAGTTTCCATCAACGTTATTGCGTCCTGGAGAACAATACCATTCGGTTTGTGTGTATAAATTAGGGATTGAGAAATAACAGGAAAACCCCGCCATGGCGGGGTTTTTGTTTTTTGGGCTTGACCCAGTTATCAACCTTCTGTTATGGCTCTTGAAATCACGATTTTCTGAATCTCTGAGGTGCCTTCATAGATCTGGGTAATCTTGGCATCGCGCATCAAGCGTTCTACGTGATATTCCTTGACATAACCGTTTCCTCCATGTATCTGTACTGCCTCAACCGTGGTATCCATCGCAACTTTTGAGGCATATAATTTTGCCATGGCACTGCTGGTATCATAACTTTTGCCCTGGTCCTTGTCCCAGGCTGCCTTCATCACAAGATAGCGGGCCGCTTCAATCTCTGTATGCATATCTGCCAGTTTAAAGCCTATGGCCTGGTGCTGGTATATGGGCTTGCCAAAGGTCTCCCGCTCCTTACTGTACTTTAGCGCAAGTTCATATGCACCGCTGGCAATGCCCAGGGCCTGCGCGGCAATACCAATGCGGCCACCAGAGAGCGTCTTCATGGCAAACTTGAACCCAAGACCGTCCTCGCCTATCCTGTTTTCCTTGGGCACCTTTACATCATTGAAGATAAGCGAATGGGTGTCGCTTCCGCGAATGCCCAGCTTGTCTTCCTTGGGGCCTATCTCAAAACCTTCCCAACCCTTTTCTACGATAAAGGCATTGATGCCCCTGTGTTTTTTTTCCTTGTCGGTTTGCGCGATCACGAGATAATAATCAGCATTGCCCCCGTTTGTTATCCAGTTCTTGGTACCGTTCAACAGGTAGTGGTCACCCTTGTCCATTGCCGTTGTGCGCTGTGAGGTCGCATCACTCCCGGCTTCTGGTTCACTAAGGCAAAAAGCACCCAGTTTTTCTCCGTTGGAGAGCGGGGTAAGGTATTTTTGTTTTTGTGCTTCAGTGCCATAGGCATTAAGGCCATAACATACCAGTGAGTTGTTTACAGATACAATGACCGAGGCAGATGCATCAATCTTGCTCAATTCTTCCATCACAAGGATGTAAGAAATGGTATCCATGCCGCCACCTCCATATTCCACGGGGGTCATCATGCCCAAAAATCCCATTTCGCCCATTTTTTTTATAAGTTCCTTGGGGAATTTCTGTTCCCTGTCCCGTTCAATGACCCCCGGTAGGAGTTCATTATGTGCAAATTCGCGAGCGGCATCGC
The DNA here is from genome assembly GCA_002710685.1 of Cytophagaceae bacterium. Classification (GTDB taxonomy): domain Bacteria; phylum Bacteroidota; class Bacteroidia; order Flavobacteriales; family Flavobacteriaceae; genus Leeuwenhoekiella. Next base: position 133,657 of record PALD01000049.1, read on the forward strand.
GTATCATTATATGTTCTTCGCTTAAATTAAAGTCCATTTAATAATTTTAAAGAATGTTCAAAAATTTCCTGTAAAGATACTTGTTTGCGATATCGTTTTCAATGTATCTTTTCTTATTTTATGAAATTCGCAGTTAGTATGAATCAAACGACATATAAAGTACTCGGGGTGATGAGTGGTACATCGGTAGATGGCATTGATTTCGCTTACGCGGAATTTACTAAAACCCAATCCTGGAACTATAAAATACTCAAGGCCGAGACGGTAGCCTATCCTCGCGAGTGGCAAAAAAGCTTGCGTGATGCCATAGGCCTCCGCCCAGATGAAATCAAACATCTCAATAAACGGTACACCCATTTTTTGGGTAAGGCAATCAAGCATTTTATAGATGAAAATGCAATAAAAGACCTGGATGCCGTGTGCTCACATGGGCACACCATATTACATGAACCGGCCAAGGGGTTTACTTTACAAATAGGAAACCTTGAGGAAATAGCTGCATATTGCGGCCAGCGGGTAATATGCGATTTCAGGGTCCAGGACGTCCACCTGGGGGGCGAGGGCGCCCCCCTTGTGCCCATAGGTGATAAGTTGCTGTTTGATACGTATGATTTTTGCCTTAACCTGGGTGGTTTTGCCAATGTAAGCTATGATGTTGATGGACAACGCATTGCTTATGACATCTGCCCCGTCAACATAGTCCTGAACAGATATGCCGAAAAATTAGGACTGGAATATGATGAAAGCGGTAAAATCGCTGCAAACCATGCAATTGATCAAAAATTACTTGCCACGCTGAACGCACTGGATTTTTATGAAAAAGATGTGCCCAAATCCCTTGGGCTGGAGTGGGTGCTTGCTCACGTTCTGCCAATAATTGACAAGTATGATTTAAAACCAGAAGAAGTTATTGCAACTTTTACCGAGCATGCCGCTTTTCAAATCGCTAACGCTTTCGCGAAAGCAAAACATACACCATCGCCAGTAGTCTTGGCAACAGGTGGCGGGGCATATAACACCCACTTGATCAAAAGAGTAGGTGAGCTGAGCGGCATACAGGTTTTTGTGCCCTGTGCAGAGCTTGTTGAATTCAAGGAGGCGCTGGTCTTTGGGTTCATGGGCGTACTGCGCATGCGCAATGCCAGCAATGTGCTGCGTAGCGTGACGGGAGCTTCTCACGACCATTGTACGGGGAAGATATTTATACCTTAAAATAACATACATTTTAAAGGCAGAACAGCCTAATAATTTATATTTGTCAGACCACAGTTTTTACATGAAGGAATTACTAGAACGATACGAGAATAAGGAGCCTGAAATAGTTTTTCACTGGAATGACCCAGAAACGGAAGCAGAAGGATGGACGGTCATCAATTCATTGCGTGGCGGTGCGGCCGGTGGCGGTACCAGGATGAGAAAAGGTCTAGACCGTAACGAGGTGCTCTCGCTGGCAAAGACGATGGAGGTCAAGTTTACCGTGAGCGGGCCACCCATAGGGGGCGCAAAGAGCGGAATCAATTTTGACCCAGCCGACCCCCGTAAAAAAGGAGTGCTGGAGCGGTGGTATGCCGCTGTCTCGCCCTTGCTCAAAAGTTATTATGGTACCGGCGGTGACCTTAATGTTGACGAGATCAACGAGGTTATCCCCATTACCGAAGAAAGCGGGGTGTGGCATCCACAAGAAGGTGTTTTTAACGGGCATTTTAGGCCCACGGAAGCTGATAAGATCAACAGGATTGGGCAGTTGCGGCAAGGGGTGATCAAGGTGATCGAGAATCCAGCCTTTTCACCAGATGTCACCCGTAAATACACGGTGGCAGACATGATTACCGGGTATGGCGTTTCAGAGGCTGTGAGGCATTATTATGATATATTTGGCGGAAGCCTAAATGGAAAAACCGCAATCATACAGGGATTTGGCAATGTGGGCTCTTCAGCAGCCTATTATCTCTCACAGAACGGGGCAAGGGTCATAGGGATAATTGACGCGGCAGGGGGTATTATCAAAGAAGATGGTTTTACCTTTCAAGAGATTAGGAGCCTGTTTCTTGAGAAACAGGGCAATGCGCTTAAAGCGGAAAACATACTGCCCTTTGATGAGGTCAATGAAGCCATCTGGAAGTTGAATGCTGATATCTTTGCACCCTGTGCCGCATCAAGATTGATCAATAACGACCAGATTGAAAGTTTGATAGAACATGGCCTTGAAGTTGTATCTTGTGGCGCAAATGTTCCATTTGCAGACCGCGAGATATTCTTTGGGCCCATTATGGAAGAAACCGATAAAAAGGTGGCGCTCATACCAGATTTTATTTCAAATTGTGGCATGGCGCGCGTGTTTGCATATTTTATGGAGCGTAGGGTGCAAATGACTGATGAAGCCATTTTTAATGATGCATCGCAGACCATTAAAAATGCGCTCAATGATATTTATGACCACAACAGTGGCGATAAGAATTTAACTAGAACGGCCTTTGAACTGGCCTTGAAACAATTGATATAGACTTATATTACCAACTAAATAGCAACTACTATGCTTAAATATTTTTTAGGGCACAGCCCGCTCTGGTTCAAGTACACCATGATAGGTTTCTTGATTTTTAACGTCATCAGCTTTTTTCTTTTAGGAGCACATGTTACATCCTGGATATTCATAGGTGAATTTATATTTACCCTTGCAATGGCCTTAAAATGTTACCCTCTGCAATCAGGTGGGATACTGGCTCTTGAGGTATTGATCCTGGGTTTGACCTCCCCCGATGCTGTCTTTGAAGAAATAGATGCTAACCTAGAGGTTGTGTTGTTGCTGGTGTTCATGGTAGCGGGTATTTTCTTTATGAAGCCCATGTTGATGTACGTGTTCAGCAAGGCTTTTACAAAGGTGAAATCAAAAATCGTGCTCTCGCTCATATTTGTATTCTTGGGTGCCGTGTTATCTGCATTTCTGGATGCACTTACGGTAACGGCGGTATTGATAAGTGTTGCCGTGGGTTTTTATGGTGTTTACCATAAGATTGCCAGTAGTGCCACGGCAGATTATGATGAAGACCTTGAGCTGGATAGAAAACAATTAAGTGGGGAAACACTGGAGCAGTTTCGTAGTTTCTTGAGAAGCCTTACCATGCACGGTGTTGTGGGTACTGCTCTAGGGGGCGTTTGTACACTTGTGGGTGAACCCCAAAACTTATTGATAGGTGAAAAGATGGGTTGGGAATTCGTGGAGTTCTTTCAGCGTATGGCGGCAATCACCATTCCCGTGTTTTTCTGTGGGTTGTTGACCACGGTCATCCTGGAGCGTTTCAAGATATTTGGTTTTGGCGACAAGCTTCCAGATGTCGCCCGCAAGATTATAGAAGGATATACCAAAGAACAGGATGAGAAGAGGACCCCTAAGGAAAAATTTGGACTTATGGTTCAGGGGGTGTCAGCAATACTGTTAATCGCATCCCTGGCGCTTCACCTTGCCCCTGTGGGGATCATAGGTCTATTCCTTATCGTGGTACAGACTGCCTTTATGGGTATCACTGAAGAGCACGCACTGGGCAAGGCTTTTGAAGAAGCCCTTCCATTTACCGCATTGCTTGTCGTGTTCTTCATCATCGTGGCCATGATACACGAGCAGCACCTATTTACCCCCATTATTGATTTTGTACTCGAGATGGATCCATCAGTGCAACCGTCAATGTTCTACATTGCAAACGGTGTACTGTCCATGATAAGTGACAATGTTTTTGTGGCAACGGTATATATAAATGAAGTTCAAGGAGCATTTGACAAAGGCGTGATCACCAGGGAGCAGTTCAATCATTTGGCTGTAGCCATAAACACGGGTACAAACCTGCCCAGTGTGGCCACTCCTAATGGTCAGGCGGCTTTCTTGTTCCTGCTTACATCATCACTGGCTCCATTAATCAACCTGTCTTATGGTAAAATGGTAAAAATGGCATTGCCTTATACCATTGTACTGGGCGGGGTTGGTCTATTGTGCGTTTACCTGGTATTATAATAGGAACTGTATAATTTAAACGTAAAATCAACGTTAACAACATAATTAATTATCTAACTATGCTAACACTGTTGTTGCAGGAAGGTGCTGAAAACCTTGACTCCCTTACTGATGAGGAACCGGTAGAGAAAACCCTTTCACTTATAGATCTTCTCTTTACCGGCGGTATAGCCGGGACCGTAATAATCGTCATTTTATTTATACTCCTGTTTGTTGCCATCTATATCTATTTTGAACGGGTATTTGCCATAAAGGCCGCATCGCGGGTTGATGGCAATTTCATGAATCAAATCAAGGACAACGTAGCTCATGGCAAGATTGAAGCAGCCAAAATCCTGTGCGCACAGCACAACACCCCTGTGGCACGCCTTACGGCAAAAGGGATATCGAGGATAGGCAGCCCGCTAGAAGATATAAACACCGCCATAGAAAACTCTGGTAAGCTTGAGGTATATCGCCTGGAGCGTAATGTGAGTATCCTGGCAACCATTGCCGGTGCCGCGCCCATGCTGGGGTTTTTAGGTACGGTAATAGGTATGGTACTGGCGTTTCACCAGTTGGCCACCAGTAGCGGTCAAGCTGAGATGGGTAGTCTTGCAGAAGGTATCTATACCGCGATGACCACTACCGTAGCTGGCCTTATCGTAGGTATCATCGCATACATAGGTTATAACCACCTCGTGGTGCGCACGGATAAGGTGGTACACCAGATGGAAGCAAATGCCGTGGAATTCCTGGACCTTTTAAACGAGCCGCTGTAAATGAACCTTAGAGGAAGAAATAAAGTAAGCCCAGAATTCAGTATGAGTAGCATGACGGACATTGTCTTCCTGCTCCTCGTCTTCTTTTTGCTTACTTCGCCAGCCATCACTCCAGATGCGCTAGACTTAATCCTGCCCAAGGCCAAAGGAAAGACCAGCAATAAGCAAAACCTTTCCGTGAGCATTACAAAAGACCTTGATTTTTATGTGAACAAGGAGCGTGTGATGCCCGCCCAGTTGGAGAGTTTCATCAATAGTGAACTGCAGGGAGTTGAGGATCCCACCATAATCCTTAGGGCAGAAGAGGGCGTCCCCATTGAAGAGGCCGTGAGCGTGATGGACATTGCAAATAGGAACAAGTACAAGATAGTATTGGCCGTGAGGCCCAATTAATTTTTATTCGGGTGCCTCCCCGCCAGTGGGCGGGGGCAGGCTATTCGCTATATCTTTCGCCGCAAGGCAGCAAAAGGATGCCGCTGCTATCCTTGGCACAGATTTCGATACAAGAAGTGTAAACCAGTAACCAGAATGAGCTTTTTAGATACCGCACACAAGAGAAAATCATTCGCCATAACAACCGTGTTATATGCGTTGTTGCTTCTTTTGATGTTCTTTTTTGGCCTTACCTATTTTGACCCACCCATCGAGGGGGGCATTGCGGTAAACTTTGGTACCAGTGATGTGGGGTCTGGGGCCGTGCAGCCCACAAAGGCCATTGAGTCTGCCCCACGCAATACCCAGCCAGAGCCAGAGCCGCAGCCCAAGGTTACCCAGGTTAAGGAAGAAGTTGTGACCCAGGACGCTGAGGATGCGCCGGTAATTAAGAACGAGCCCAAAAAGGAAATCAAGAAACCCGTTACTGAGCAGCCTAAGGAGAAACCCGTGGAAAAGCCCAAGGAAGAAGTTAAAAAACCAGACCCCAAGCCAGATAAATCCACTACCGATGCACTGAGCAGTATTCTCAATGGTCCCAAAAGTACCGGTACAGAGCGTGGCGGCGAAGGTGATACCAATCAAGCAGGGGACAAGGGAGACCCATCAGGTGATCCCAACGCTTCTAGCTATTACGGCACGGGCAAAGGGCTTGACGGTGATGGAAATTACCAGTTGGGCGGGCGTAAGGCACTCAGCAAGCCCAAGCGTGTGCAGGAATGTAATGAAGCCGGTATCGTGGTGGTAAGTATTGAGGTAGACCGCAATGGTAATGTGATCAAGGCCGTGCCTGGCGTGCGCGGGACAACAAATAACTCCCGCTGCCTTCTTGAGCCTGCAAAAGCAGCCGCACTGGCCACCCGTTTCAACCCTGATGATAACGCACCTACGCGTCAAATAGGAAAGATTGTCTACAGGTTTAGCCTTTCAGATTAATGACTTACCAAGAAACCCTTGCGTGGATGTTTGGGCGATTGCCCATGTTTCAACGGCAGGGAGCTCCCGCATATAAAAAAGACCTGGACAATATCAAGTTGTTCTGTGAGCACCTGGACCATCCAGAAAACAAGTTCAGATCCATTCATGTTGCCGGTACAAACGGTAAGGGTAGCACCTCGCACATGCTGGCGTCTATCTTGCAAGAAGGGGGTTATACAACAGGATTGTACACTTCGCCACACCTCAAGGATTTTAGGGAGCGCATAAAAATTGATGGACTAGTCCCCCCAGAAGAGTATGTCGTAGATTTTATCAAGGAACACAAAGACTTTCTTGAGGCCAATGACCTCTCTTTTTTTGAGCTTACCGTGGGGATGGCATTTGATTATTTCGCTTTCGCGAAAGTTGACGTAGCCGTGATTGAAGTGGGCATGGGCGGTAGGCTGGATGCTACAAATATCATCACGCCGCTAGTATCTGTAATTACAAATATAGGAAAGGACCACACGCAGTTTCTAGGCGAGACACTGCGGGAGATTGCAGGAGAAAAAGCTGGAATCATCAAGCCAAAAGTACCTGTGGTGATAGGGGAAAAGCATCCTGAGACCCAACTGGTCTTTATTCAAAAAGCCGTGGACAATCAATGTGAAATTTCATTTGCCTCACAGATGGATTTTCCAGAATATGAATCAGATTTAAAGGGGAGCTACCAAAAGAAGAACAAGAAGACCGTGCTTGCCACGATTGACAATTTGCAAGCGCAGGGAGCCTTCTGGATTACCCAAGAAAACATCGAGAACGGACTCAAAAACACCATTAAAAATACGGGGTTGATGGGCCGTTGGCAACTTTTGGGCGAAGACCCAAAAATCATTTGTGATACCGGCCACAATGTTGACGGCCTTACATATGTGATGCAGCAACTCGAGGAGGAAAATTATGACCACCTTCATATGGTCATCGGTGTGGTTGCAGATAAGGATTTGGCTGCTATTTTGCCTATGTTCCCGGTGAATGCTACCTATTATTTCTGTAAACCAGATGTGCCGCGTGGTCTGGACGCACAACTGCTGGCCAATGCAGCAAAAGAGCATGGCCTGCTGGGAAAAGTGTATGACAACGTTCAGGAAGCGCTCGCTTCCGCGAAAGCAAATGCTACCCAAGAGGATTTTATTTTTGTGGGAGGCAGCACGTTTACCGTAGCTGAAGTGGTCTAACAAAAACGATTTAGTTTTTTTGATTGATAAGCTTTATTTTTTGAATATATTTATTCATAATCCTATTAATCAATCAAGAAATCAAATGTTTAAGCATATCCTCCTACTTACAATGATTGCCTCTTTCATTTTTTCGTGTAAACGAAAAGAAAATGCAATGCACACACCGGAAACTTCTGAAAAATCTAGGATTGTAAATATCATCAATTTCATACGTGATATTGAGCCACGGGATGAGGCCATAACGCCACAGGTCCTTTTTGAAACTACAAAGTCACAAGTGGCCATTATGCAAGAGCATCATTTAAAAGGCACATTCCTGCTGCAGTATGATGCTTTGATAGATGAGCGTTATCAAGAACTCTTGCGAGGATTGCCCCGCGATTCATTTGAAGTGGGAGCATGGTGGGAGACACCGCAACCACTCGTGGAAAAGGCGGGTCTTGAGTGGCGTGGTAGATTTCCCTGGGACTGGCATGCAGATGTGGGTTTCTCTACGGGGTATACTCCCGCTGAGCGCGAAAAGTTAGTGGATGTATACATGACCGATTTTAAAGAGATTTATGGGTTTTACCCAAAATCTGTAGCCTCGTGGTTCATAGATGCGCATACTTTAAATTATATGTATGAACGGTATGGTATCGTGGCTTCTGCTAACTGCAAAGACCAGTATGGTACTGATGGCTATACCCTATGGGGTGGCTACTGGAATCAAGCCTATTATCCCAGCAAGGTGAACTCATACATGCCAGCACAACATGAAGAAAATCAAATCCCAGTACCTATTTTTAGAATGCTGGGTAGTGACCCCATTTATCAATATGATACTGGGCTGGAACATGATAGGCAAGGGGTGATTTCTATGGAGCCGGTATATCCAGAATCTGGTGGCAATCCTGAATGGGTAGACTGGTATCTTGATGCATTTATAGCTGGTGAGCCCATGGAGTTTGCTTATGTGCAGGCGGGGCAGGAGAATTCGTTTATTTGGCGTGATGTCAAGAAGGGATTTGAATATCAAATGCCGCTATTGGAAAAATTGCAGAAAGAAGGTAAAATACGGGTGGAGACACTGGGTGAAAGCGGGGAATGGTTTAAGCAAAATTATGAAGTGACTCCGGCAACTTCTGTCACGGTGAATAGTGATTTTGAAAATGGAAACAAGAGAACCGTGTGGTTCAACAGTCGTTTTTACCGTGTCAATTTATTGTGGGATGCAGGGGCGTTGCGGTTTAGGGATATTCATCTCTTTGATGAAAGTATAGCGTCTACCTACCTCACTAAAAAACTAGACTCAAACCAGGCGTTGTTTTTTACACAGCCATTTGTAGATGGTTACTTATGGAGCACAGCACAAAACCTTGCTGGGCTTCGGTTTAAGTATAAAAAAGATGGAAATACTTTAGCCTTGCAAGGCGGTGAACCTATCGTGACCAGCCCAGAGCAGGGTAAGCTTAAAATTCAATGGCCGCTAGATGAGGGCGGTGAAATCAATATACTCCTTGATGAAAAGACCACAACTATTGAAGTGCTTAATAATGAAGATTTGCAGTGGTTTCTGGAGTTTAATGCTGCAAAAAAGGACGAACTACCCTATCAATCCATTACCAAGAAGAAAATCATGAGTTCCTTTCAAAACAGTGATTATGTTGTTTCCGCTTTGCGCGGAAGTTTTTCTGATACGGGCGATGGGACATTTAAAATTGAGCCATCGGATAACAGGATTACCTTGGATTTTTCAAACATGGAGCAATAAAAACAGGCTCCGGAAGGAGCCTGTTTTTATTGCTTTGGCGAAAGCCTAAACTTTTATTTTCTTCTTGAATTCATTTTTAAAAAACGTCAATTGATATTCTATGGCGTTTTCCCAATACTCCCAGTTATGCGCTCCCGGGGCTGTGGTAAATCTATGCGGAATGTTATTGTACATTAATTTTTCATGCAGTTGAACATTTGCATTATAGAAGAAATCCTCTGTTCCACATTCTATAGTGATGGCAAGAGCGTTAGGTGTAAGGAGGTGCGTGAGGTTTATTACGCTGTTCTTTTCCCAATTATCTGGGTGCTCGGCATATGTGCCCAGATACTTTGCAAGTTCCCAGTTATTAGGGAAGGGTCTTAAATCCACGCCGCCACTCATACTGCCAGCGCTGGCATATACATCTTGATGTCTAAAGGCGAGATAAAGTGCGCCATGACCTCCCATGCTCAATCCTGTAATTGCCCGGCCCTCCCGGCTGGTAATCGTGCTGTATTTTTTATCGATGATATCCACAAGTTCCTTTGAAACATAGGTTTCATATTTTGATTCCTTTACCTCAGGACTGTCTAGATACCAACTTCCAAAATTGCCATCTGGGCAAACGATAATAAGGTTCATTTGGTCAGCTAGTGTCTGTATTTTAGAGACTTTTGTAATCCAGTCTTTATAATTTCCAGAGTAGCCGTGTAGAAGGTAAACAACGGGTAATTTTTCTTTTTTAGAATAACCGTCAGGGGTGATGACCACCGCCTTGATGGTCTTTTGCATTGATGGACTAAAAGTGTCTAGCGTATCAACTTTCGCCGCAAGGCAATTAAGGGTAAATAAGAAAAGTAAACCTAGGATGCTTAGTCTGGTTCTCATGAGTTATGATTTTATGTTTTTTAGCACGCCCCAATCCTTATTAGGTTTTGCGCCCATGTTAAGAATGAGTTCGCCGCCTTGCACAATATCTTGATAGTCCAGGTAGCAATTATTGTATTGTTGACCGTTGAGTGTGGCGCTCTGTATGTAGATATTCTCGGTACTGTTGTCAACCGCTTTTATGGTGAAAGCATTGGCCTTGTTTGCATTGATTGTAATTTCTTCAAAGACCGGGCTTGTGATTTCAAATCGCGTATTGCCGGGCGTGATGGGGTGTATTCCGGCTGCCGCCAAAACATACCAGGCAGACATTTGCCCAACATCTTCATTGCCCACAAGACCTTCAACGGCATTCTTATAGGCGCGTTGGGCAATCATTCGGGAATATTTTTGTGTGAGCCAAGGCTGGTTTAACCTGTTGAACAAAAAAGGAACGTGGTGCACGGGCTCATTTGCATGGTTGTAATAATCGTTCCACATCATGTTTTCTGGGGCATTGTCAAAGAAAGAGATAAGGTCATCCGTGACTTTTTCTGTCCCACCCATAAGTTCTACCATACCTGGTATATCCTGTGGTACAAACCAGCCTTGCTGGTAGGGGTTACTTTCCATACAGCCATACCCTTGCTCTAGTCTGCCCGTTTCTGGCCAGGGTGCCCAGTTGCCATTTTCATCTTTGGGCCTGAACCAGTTTTTATCACTGTCCCATAGATTTTTGTAATATTTTGACCTTTTAAGGTATTCCTGTTCATCATCCGTATGCCCCAGTTGCTTTGCAAGTTGAGACAAGCACCAGTCTGCATAAGCATACTCCAGCGTGACAGATAGGCCTATGCCGCCGGTAGAATAACCCAGTTCTTCATTACTGAATTTATTTACAGTATTTTTTGAGAGGGTATATGCCTTGTCTGTATTGTAGTTCCGTATTCCCTTGGCATATGCATCTGCAATTACCGAAACCGCGGGGTTGCCAAACATACACCCACTATAGGAGTTAAGCAGTTCCCATCGTTCTAGATAGTCCTTGTCTTTTTCATCAGCTAGGTAAATGAGGGAGTTGATAACGTCATTGGTAAGTTGGGGGTCTATGAGCGTCTGCAATGGCATCTGACTTCTAAAGACATCCCAGCCACTAAATATTGTGCGTTTCGTGAAGCCTTTGGCCAGGTGGGTTTCTCCGTCGCCGCCCCAGTACTCTCCATTTACATCCTGAAAGATGCGCGGGTCGAGTTTAGTATGGTAGAGCGCCGTGTAAAAAATGGTTTTTTCGTCTTCCGTGCCGCCTTTAATCTTGATGTCGCCCAAAGCTTCATTCCATTGAGTTACTGCTTTGTTATGCGCCGCATCAAAATCAAAATCCTTTATTTCGGTGGCTAGGTTTTCTTTTGCATTGGCAACGCTCACAAAGGAAATCCCGGCCTTAAGAACCACCTGCTCATCCTGCTCAGTGGGGAATTCGGCATAAAATCCCAGGTGCTTGCCCTGTTTTTCAGAGACGTTCGGTATGATTTTAGCTTTTGCAATCTGCGCTTGATATTCTGGGCCTGTTACGCTTTCGCGCAAGCGTGACCAGTCATCTGGTATGTCTGCAGACCATACGCCGTGTGCGGTAAAAGGCTTGCTGAACTGTGCATAAAAGTGTACGGTATATGTTGCCTTGCCATCACCATTGCCCCAGCCACCGCCCTGCGGGGTGCACTTCATCCATCCTTCAATGGTGTGGTCATCCACTATTTTTACAAATTGCTCGGTTGAGGTGCCCCCCACGCGCCTTGCCAGGTCTATCTGTATCCTGGAGGTGTCCTGTTGTGGAAATGTGAACCGCAACATGCCGCTATGCGGTGCAGCGGTAGCCTCTGCAGTGATGCTATAATCGCTCAAAGAAACCTTGTAGTAGCCTGCGCTTGCCTCCTCGCTTTCCTTGTCATACCGTGACCGGTAACCTGCATCTGGGTCGTCAAGCGAGCCAGAAGCCGTGTGGATTTTTCCCGTGGTGGGCATGACCAAAAAGTTACCCAAATCCCCATACCAGCCCACGCCGCTCATCTGTGTAAAGGCAAAACCTTCAATGCTGGTGTGCTCATCACTATAGCCAGAGCCGTTATCGCCACCGGTGATGGTATTAGGGCTTACCTGCACCATCCCATAAGGTGTATCTGCACCAGGAAAGGTCTTGCCCAGCCCGTGATAGATACCGGCATCGCCCACGCTGGTACTGGCCCCTATCATGGGGTTTACGTATGCTGCGGGGGACTTTTCATCTTGTGGGGTTTCTTCGGTTTTCTTGTTTTTTTGGCTGCAGCCAAAAATTAAAAACAACAGGAAAAGGGAACTATATTTTGACATGTACGGTTATGGTTAAACAGGACCCACAATTTACCTCAAAATGATTTCTTTGGTAAATAAATGATGGAAAATTATGGTTGCTCAAGGTCAAAAGTGATGTAATATTCACCGGAACCCACCGCAAGAACTTCATCCTTCCAAGTGACATTTTTGTTCTTTGACACCTCTTTTCCATTTATCGTCAAGGTTGCCGCTTGCGCAGAAGGTAAATGAATCTCTGCAATTGTGTTCACGGGGATTTTCACTTCATAGGTGACGGTGTTTTCGTTGAGTTTCCAGGTTGATTCAATGATGCCATAGTAAGTCTCCAGTGAGCCCGAGACATCTGTCAAGGTCGCACTGTCATTATCATTGGCTACCCTTTCTGAAGCGTAGTTGTTCTTAAAATGAGGTGTGAGGATAATCTTTTTATACCCGGTCTCCCCAATAACTTCTGAACTGTTGATGCCCGCGAGTTCCCTGTACATCCAGTTGCCTATGGCACCATAGGCATAGTGGTTAAATGAATTCATTCCCGGGGTCTGGAAAGTGCCGTCAGGTTTCCTGCCGTCCCAGCGCTCCCAGATGGTGGTGGCACCAGCTGTAACGGGATATAACCAGGAGGGATACGTTTTTTGCATAAGTAGGGTATACGCGACGTCATGATACCCAAAACGGGAAAGTACCCGCGTCAAATATGGCGTGCCCAAAAACCCCGTGGTGAGATGGTAGTCATAGCTCTTTATGTTTTCCACGAGACGTCCTGCGGCGCGTTGCCTAAGGTTTTCAGGGAGCATATCAAAGTTGAGTGCCAGTACGTAAGCCGTCTGTGTCCCCGAGACCAGCCTGCCATTTGGTGTCATGTATTCTTTGGCGAAAGCTGATTTAATATCCTTGAGCAGCGCAGTGTATTTATCAACATCTTCCTGCTTGCCCAAAACTTCTGCTGCATTGATCAACAACTGTGTGGAGTGCGCATAAAAGCATTGAGCAATGAGGTATTTATCAGTCACTGCAGCACGGCCGTCGTTGTCATCAAAGGGTCTGTAAAACAACCAGTCGCCAAAGTGAAACCCGGTATTCCAGAGGTGATCGGTGCTCTTGCCGGTCATATAGCCCACCCAGTTTTTCATGCTCTCGTACTGGTTTTTTAAGATGTCTTCATTGCCATAGAGCAGGTACATGTCCCACGGGATGATTGTTGCCACGTCTGCCCACCCGGCCGAGCCGGCACTGTTTTCACCCAATACATTGGGCACGACAAATGGAACGCTGCCATTTTCCAGTTGGTCTGCTTCTACATCCTTCATCCACTTGGTAAAAAAATTGTCCACGTGCATGTTGTAAGCTGCCGTCTGGGCAAAAACCTGCGCGTCACCTGTCCAGCCCAAGCGTTCATCACGTTGTGGACAATCAGTAGGTACATCAAGAAAATTACCACGTTGTCCCCATTGAATGTTATGTTGCAGCTGGTTGAGGAGTTCATTTGAAGTGGTGAGCTGCCCTGTTTTACGCATGTCTGAATACAGGGCAGTTGCCTTAAAATTGTCAGAGGTGATGTTTTTTACATTGCCCTTAATGCGTATAAAACGAAATCCCTGCCAGGTAAAGTGCGGTTCAAAAGTTTCGGTGCCGTTACCTTTAAGGATGTAGGTGTTGCGCTGGTTTGCAAGGCGCAGGTTTTCAGTATAAAAATTACCATCCTTATCCAGGACTTCGGCATGCTCTATCACAATGCTATCACCCGGATTGCCCTTAACTTCTACTTGCACCCAGCCCACGAGGTTTTGTCCAAAATCAATAACCTTATCTCCCTCTGGTGTTGTGAGCATCTCAACGGGGGTAAAGGTCTCATGCTTTTTAATAAGTTCATTGTAAGTGGCAATCAGGTTGTCATATCCCGTTTGCTGTACTTTAACGGGAGTCCATGCACTTGCATTGAACCCTGGTTTTTTCCAGCCATCAATTTCCTTGCGGGCATCTACCGTTTCCCCATTGTAGATTTCAGATTGTACCACAGGGCCAAAACTGGATTTCCAGTTTTCATCGGTTGCTATAACCGTTGTAGAGCCGTCACTGTATTCCACGTTTATTTGCAGCAATAAGGCAAGGTCATCTCCATAGATATTCTCATTATCTCCCCATCCCAGGGCGCTTTTATACCAGCCGCTGCCCAGCATTGCGCCCACGGCATTATCGCCCTGGTTCAATAAATCTGTGACGTCATATACTTGATATTGCAGGCGCTTGTTGTAACTCGTCCAGCCCGGAGTTAAAAATGCATCACCTATTTTTTTACCGTTAAGGTAAGCCTCATAAATACCATGTGAAGTAATGGTTGCTGTGGCATGTTTTATTTTTTTATCGAGGCTAAAATCACTGCGCAGCACGGGACTTTTACGCTCTGGGTTTGCCTCTCCGGGCTGTATCCATTGAGCAACCCAATCTGTTTTGTTTAAAACTCCGGTTTCAAAATAAGAGTTCTCGCTCCATTTTGAGGACTTTCCTTTTTCATCCCACACGCGTACGCGCCAGTAATATCGCTTAAGCGAAAGCAACTCAGCCCCAGCATACGCCACCCGTACAGATTGGTTAGATTCAATCTTATCGCTATCCCAGATGATACCCTTGCTAAAACTTGCACCGTCAGTACTTACCTGCACCTGATAAGCAGATTGACTTTTTCCATTTTTAGCGGAAGCGAGAAGCCAGGTAAATTTTGGGTTGGGGTTGTCAAGTCCCAGGGGTCTTTCACGGTTTTCGGTGAGCAGGGTTTCAGCAGTGATTTGAGCAGTGACGGAGGTGGCCGTCCCCATACATATTAACAAGGATAAAATCTGAAACTTAATCTTAAAATGCATGATACGAGGTTCTTTTGGGTGGAGATGGATACTTTAATTTATGTTATGAAGGCACATGTTCATACTGCTATGAAGTTCATGTGTCCTTGCTATTATACAATTTTAACTAATCATGAGACTCTAACCATCCTGCTCTTTCCTGCGTATTCCTACTCTTTACGCCTCTCTTAGAGTGAGCTTCTGTACAGTATGTTAAATGGGTTTTTTGTTTTTTCAAAGGTATTTTCCACTAGCATGCGTGCTGCTTTTTCTCCCATTTTTTTAAAATCGGTTGAGACTACGGTAATCCCCAGCAGTTCCTTGAGAGGAGTGTCATTATATGAAATTACACCTATGCTCTTGCCCATGATAAAGCCAGCCTCTCGTATTTGTTTTACAAGGCTTACGAGGTCATTTTCTTCAATGGTTATATACGCATCCATGGGGCGTAGTTCCATACCAGGGTAAATCTCATCAAGGATTTCGTGGTCAAAATCATATTGCTGACAGAATTTTTTAAATCCTCTCAAAATGCGTTTGGGATAGGGGTAAATGGCCTTCATGGGATACACAAGGATGATTTTTTTATATTTTTTCAAGCGGTCCCTGCCAGAGACAAGTGCATCAAAAATGTCATTTTCAAAATCTTGATATACCTCGCGTATGTTCCCCGATATCTTCAGGAAATTATTGTCCAGGATGATTAGTTTTTCTTTTGGGATTTCTTCTACTGCCTCAACGATGTCATCATTACTACTTAGATGATGCAGGTCATGCGATTTAAAATGGGGCATGATGACAAAATAATCATAAGACCTCTTAAACTTATTGAGTGTGTTAATAAAAAGCTGCGTATCGCAGTGGTAAATGCTAAGGTCCACATGAGCATCTGCACCCATTTTATTTACAAATGAGTTGAAAATCCTCATCTTGTAAGAACTGGGCTTGTTTACGAGAAATAGAATGTTCTTCTTATCTAGCAAAAATGTTTTGGCAATGTAAAACCCCTTTCCTTTTACCGATGTGATGATTTTTTGCTCCTTTAAAATATTATAGGCCTTCTCAACCGTGTCCCGGGAAAGATAAAACTCCTCGCTTACCTCATTTATAGAAGGTATTTTTTCGTCTATAGACAAATACCCATTTGAGATACCGCTTATCACCGAATTCACGATTTGCTGGTACTTGGGCACCCGTGAATCTATATCAACCCTAAAAATATCTAGCATCAGCTCTTTTTAATTGAAAACTCAATAAATTTATAGTTAATTGTAACAAGAATAAATAAAAAAGACCAGAACTAATACGGGACACTACAGGATGGCACACAAATGCCATAATCCTAATTTGTCGCCACATTAATTACCATAATCAAAAAAATGCAAGAATTAGTCAAAGATTTTGAGCACGTAGATTACCTATGGAACAAGGATATTGCTGCTGATTTAGGCGATGACCAGGTGGCCCTTTTCCTGTACCGGTCAAACATTTTGGGGGCAGACTTGCGCATCACAAACTACGGCGGGGGCAATACGAGCTGCAAGACCATTGAAAAAGATCCTTTGACAGGACATGAGGTTGAAGTCATGTGGGTCAAGGGTTCAGGTGGGGACATAGGCACGCTTACGCGAAAGGGAATCGCAGGGCTCTACACCAGCAGGTTGCGCAACCTTAAAACGGTGTACAAGGGGTTGCATGATGAAGACCGCATGGTTGGGCTATTTAATCATTGTATTTATGACCTTGACAGCAAGGCACCATCCATTGACACACCATTGCACGGGCTTTTGCCCTTTAAGCATATTGACCACCTGCACCCCGATGCGCTAATTGCCATAGCTGCGGCTAAGGATGGTGAAGCAATCACCCAGGAAATTTGGGGAGATGCCATGGGCTGGGTCCCTTGGCAGCGACCTGGTTTTGACCTGGGCCTCCAGTTGGAAAAATGCCTGGAAGAGAACCCAGGTATACGTGGAATCATCCTGGGTAGCCACGGGCTTTTTACTTGGGGTGATACCTCCCTTGAATGTTATCTGAACAGCCTTGAGGTCATCGAGATGGCATCGGCCTATATAGAGAAAAAAATAAAGCAAAAGGGAGAAGTCTTTGGCGGTCAGAAAGTACAGCCGCTTCCCGCGGAAGCGAGAAGACATAAAGCAGCGCAAATTATGCCCTTACTGCGCGGGCTTACCTCGTCAGAGAATAGGATGATAGGCCATTTCGCGGATAGCGATACCATATTACAATATATAAATAGCCATGACCTGGCGCGTTTGGCACCCATGGGCACATCATGTCCAGACCATTTTTTGCGCACAAAGATTCAGCCGCTTATCCTGGAGCTTGATTCGGATGAAGACCTGACGGATAGTGCTGAGATCCTGAAGAAACTTGGGCCATCATTCAGAAAATATCGAGAAGAATATGGCGCGTATTATCAAAATCATAAGCATGACAACAGTCCGGCAATGCGAGACCCCAATCCCGTAATAATTATCTATCCCGGCGTGGGGATGTTCAGTTTTGCAAAAAACAAGCAAACCGCGCGTGTGACCAACGAATTTTATGTAAATGCCATAAATGTAATGCGCGGTGCTGAGGCTATTTCACAATACACATCCCTACCTCGGCAGGAAGCCTTTGATATAGAATACTGGCTGCTTGAGGAGGCTAAATTGCAACGCATGCCAGCTGAACAACCGCTTTCGCGAAAGGTAGCCATTATCACGGGCGCAGGCGGTGGGATAGGCAAAGCCATCGCTGATAAGCTGGTCGCTCAGGGCGCTAACGTGGTCGTGACCGATGTAAACGAGGATAATCTTGACCAGGCACTCACTTCTTATGGTAAGGATACGGCTGCAGGTGTTTTATGTGACGTCACAAAACAGGAGTCTATAGCGCAGGCATTTGATGAAGCCGTGCTTGCCTTTGGAGGTGTGGATATCGTGGTCCATTCCGCAGGGCTGGCCATTTCTAAACCACTGGAAGATACCACGGAGAAAGACTGGAAAATCCTACAGGACGTGCTGGTCAAGGGGCAATTTTTAATGGCTCAAAAAGGCGTGGAAATTATGCGTAAGCAAAACCTTGGGGGAGATATTGTAAATATCGCCAGTAAAAACGGACTCGTTTCAGGCCCCAATAACGTGGGCTATGGTACGGCAAAGGCTGCACAGCAGCATATGACGCGCTTGCTCGCAGCAGAGCTGGGTGCAGACCACATACGTGTAAACACGGTAAATCCTGATGGAGTTATCGTGGGCAGCAAGATATGGGAAGGTGACTGGGCAGCAGGAAGGGCTAAGGCCTATGGCATTAAGGTAGAAGACCTACCAGCACATTATGCTAAAAGAAACCTGCTCAATGAAATCATTCTTCCAGAAGATATTGCAAATGGTGTTTTTGCCTGTGTTGCCATTTTAGATAAAAGCACGGGAAATACCATCAACGTTGATGGGGGCATGGCAAATGCCTTTGTGAGATAATAGTAGTTTTTCCCTTTGCAAAATCTCACAGGCTACGGCCTGTGGGGTTTATCAATTTATAAAGAGGGAAGGAAAATATAGAGTATATGAAGATTACCACTGATGACATATCAGGATTTAATAAAAAGGTAAAATCCAGCCTTGAACCCGAAATCGATTTCATGGTAAATCGCCTTACGGCAAAAGGAATAGCGGTTGATAAAATCATTGCTAAAATCATCGATTTTCAAGTCGCAATTCCCAGTTGGGCATTAGGGGCAGGCGGTACACGTTTTGGTAGGTTTTCTTATGGAGGAGAACCCGCCTCGCTAGAACAAAAACTGGATGATATAGGGCTTTTGCATGCCTTGACACAATCGGCGGGAGCTGTCTCCCTGCACATACCTTGGGATATCCCTACAGATGTGCAAGCGATTCAAGAAATAGCTGCCAGTCATGGGATTGTTTTTGATGCGATGAACTCAAACACGTTTCAGGACCAGCCTGATGCAAAAGGGAGTTACCGTTTTGGTTCACTAAATAGCTTGGATAAAGCTGTAAGGCAACAAGCTGTGGAGCATAATAAGGAAGTGGTGCGCATCGGCGAACGGTTAGGTTCAAAAAGTTTGACAGTATGGCTCGCGGATGGGGCAAACTTCCCCGGGCAACTTAATTTTCAAAAGGCATTGCAAAACACAGAAGAAAGCCTGAAGGAAATCTACAACGCAATGCCACAGGACTGGAAACTATTTATAGAGTATAAACCCTATGAACCCAATTTTTACAGTACAACCATTCAAGACTGGGGAACTTCGTTTATGCTGGCAAATGCTTGTGGTAGTCGTGCTTTTACGCTGGTAGACCTGGGGCATCACCTGCCCAATACGAATATTGAGCAAATCGTGGCTACCTTGATGTACAAGGGAAAACTGGGCGGTTTTCATTTTAACGATAGTAAATATGGCGATGATGATGTAACGGTGGGAAGTATAAAGCCATACGCGCTTTTTCTCATCTTTAACGAGCTGGTTTATGGCATGCAAAACAATCCGCAGAACCCCTATCCGGCCTGGATGATTGATGCTAGCCACAATATCAAGGACCCGCTTGAAGATTTGATACAATCTCTAGATGCCATTTTAATTGCATATACGCAAGCCTTGCTTGTGGACCAGGATGCCTTGAGACAGGCGCAAGAAGCTAATGATGTGGTAAAATGCCAAGAAATACTGCAAGGAGCTTACCGCACAGATGTGCGGCCCTTAATTTATTTGGCTAGAGCCAAAGGTGGAGCGGCTATAAACCCTCTGCAGGCCTATAGGGACTTTAAGATACGGGAAACTCTCATCAAAGAACGCGGAATGAAAACCAAGGCCACAGGCCTATAAAAAATAACCTGCGCGAGGGATTGTCGCGTAAATTCCGTTTTGCGACCATAAGGAAGCAAACGGAATTGCAGCAAAAGCCCGACCCGAACCTGTGAGGGTCGCGCCATAAAAAAGAGCAACACAACGCATGAGCAAAATAAAGGTGACGGCCGTTTTTGATATAGGAAAAACTAACAAGAAGTTTTTCTTGTTTGACAAGCACTATCAAGAGGTGATGCGTGAGTATACACGGTTGCCACTCACCGTAGATGAAGATGGGCATGAGACAGAAGATATAGCGCTGCTGGAGGCCTGGGTTAAAGCTACTTTTCATGCTGTTTTAGAAAATGAGAAATACGAGGTTAAGGCGTTAAATTTTTCTACATATGGTGCAAGCCTGGTGCATCTAGACCATGAAGGTAATGTGCTCACACCACTCTATAATTATACTAAACCCATAGACACGACCATCACCGATGCATTTTATGAGCAGTATGGGGACTCACTAAAAATTGCTACAGAAACCGCCTCCCCACAAGCGGGAATGCTCAACGCTGGCCTGCAGTTGTTTTGGTTAAAAAAGCGCTATCCTGATACCTTTAAAAAGATAAAATATTCCCTGCATCTGCCGCAGTATCTCTCATTCTTGTTTACAGGTATTGCGGTGAGCGAGTACACGAGCATAGGCTGTCATACAAACTTGTGGGATTATGATAAGGAAGATTATCACGACTGGGTATATGCAGAGGGAGTGGACCGCATTTTAGGACCCATCGTGCCCACGGCGAGCAGCATCAACACAACCTATCTGGGTGTGAAAATAAAAATTGGTGTGGGTATTCACGATAGTTCATCGGCATTGTTGCCGTATATCTTGAGCAAGAAAAAACCGTTTTTGTTGCTTTCCACCGGTACCTGGAGTATCTCTTTAAATGCGTTTAATGCTCAAAGCTTAAGCCGTGAGGATATAAAGAATAACTGTCTCAACTATTTGCGGATAGATGGTAGGCGTGTTAAAGCATCCCGGTTTTTTATGGGTAATGAGTACCGCATACAAGTAGAAAAGCTCTGTGCATATTATGGCAAGGAGTATGGCTATCACCGGGAGGTGAAATTTGACGAGGGCCTATACATGAGCTTGATGGATAAGCCTGCAATTTACTTTAGGTTTGAGGGGATTTCGCTGCAGCGAAAAACGCTACGGGAAACTGACCTGAAACCCTTTGCCACGTTTGAAGCTGCATATCATCAACTCATGATAGAGCTTATGGAACTTCAGTTACATACCATAAGCAATGCGATAGGCAATTCAAGCATAAACAAGATTTATATAGACGGCGGCTTTACAGACAATGATGTTTTCATGAAGCTTATGGCACATCATTTTAAGGATTTTAAGGTGCTCACAACGCAGTCACCCTTAGGCTCGGCGCTAGGTGCCGCAATGGTTATCTCAAATAAAAAGATTGATGCCAAGTTTCTCAAAGAGAATTACCGTATGAAAAAACTGGCACCTCTTCTACTTAAAAAAATGACCGTAAAATAATATGGCTTTCCCATTTAATACAGCGTATCCTTCTATTGAATCCCTGCGGGAACGTGCCCGGAGGCGCATGCCCAGATTTGCATTTGAGTATCTGGATGGCGGGTGTAATGAAAACATCAACCTGCAGCGCAACACAGCCGAAATACGTGAGGTACAGCTCATACCACGCTACTTAGATAACTATACCACTTCAAAACTTGAGACTGAACTCTTTGGGATAAAATATGACGCGCCGTTTGGGATTTCACCCATCGGGCTACAAGGATTGATGTGGCCCAATGCTCCGGAAATTTTGGCGAAAGCCTCACTAAAACATAATATCCCCTTTGTGCTGAGTACAGTGACGACCACGAGCATCGAGCGCGCCAGCGAACTTACTGAGGGCAGGGCGTGGTTTCAGCTTTATCATCCCACAGAAGACTGGTTGCGGGATGATATAATTAAACGAGCAGAAGCCGCGCAGTGTCCTGTGCTGGTCATTCTTTGTGATGTGCCCACCTTTGGCTACAGGCCTAAAGAGATACGCAACGGTCTTGCCATGCCACCACAGGTGAACCTTCGCAATGTATTGCAAGTGCTGGGGAAACCTGCCTGGGCAATGCAGACATTAAAGCACGGCGCACCACAGTTTGCCACCATGCAAAAGTATATGAAAGACGGCATGAGTATCAAGCAACTAGGGAAGTGGATGGATTCAACTTTTTCGGGGAGGCTTAACGCCGAAAAAATTAAACCCTTGCGGGACATGTGGAAGGGAAAGTTGGTGCTTAAAGGCGTGGTGAGTGATGAGGATGCTGAGGAGGCGATTCGCTTGGGATTTGATGGTATTATCGTGTCAAACCACGGTGGGCGCCAGCTGGATGCGGGGGAGTCTACCATTAAACCATTGACCAGAATAGCCCAGAAATATGGGGATAAAATCACCGTGATGATGGATAGTGGCATACGCTCAGGTCCAGATATCGCCCGGGTAATGGGTAGTGGAGCTGACTTTAGCTTTTTAGGAAGGTCATTTATGTATGGCGTGGCTGCCCTGGGAGAGCAAGGCGGCGACCATACTATTGCCATGCTAAAAATGCAGCTGAAGCAAGTACTTGAGCAGGTATGTTGTGAGCAAACCACCCACCTGAAAAACCATCTCGTTAAATAAACAACCGGTACACATGAGCCAAGCACAAATAGAACAAGAAGTTATTGACGAGGAGTTTTCGGGGGAGTTTGAACGCACACGTGTCCCTGATTCTAAATTAAAAAGCTGGAAGAGTTTTCTGGGTATGTATGCAGGTGAGCACGCTGCAGGAACCGAGTTTGTCATAGGCCCCCTTTTTCTTACCACGGGTGTGAGTGCCTTTGACCTAATTGTAGGCTTGTTGCTGGGCAATTTTATGGCTGTTTTGAGTTGGCGGTTTCTTACTGCGCAAATAGGCACAAAGTTTCGATATACACTCTATTACCATCTTGAGAAAATCTGTGGGAAACGCCTCGTGACGGTATATAATTTAGCTAATGGTATTCTATTCTGTTTCCTGGCAGGGGCGATGATAACCGTTTCGGCGACAGCCGTAGGAATACCATTTAACATGGAAATGCCCAAACTCACAGATACTTTGCCCAATGGCCCCACCTGGATAATCATTGTTCTGGTTATAGGAGCGGTTATCTCAATCGTAGCGGCAAAGGGCTACAGTATGGTGGCTAGAGCTGCGAACTGGATGTCGCCCATAATTATACTGGCCTTTGTGGCATGTGGAGTTGTAGCGTTAACACAACTAGAGGTTACCAGTTTTTCTGATTTCTGGGCGTTATGGGGTGAGGGTGGCGAGCCATTTCCCGGGCAGGTAAAATATACGTTTTGGCATGTGGTGTTGTGGTCTTGGTTTGCAAATGCCGCCATGCACATAGGCATGTCAGATTTATCTGTTTTTCGGTTTGCTAAAAAGGCTCGGGCTGGCTGGACCACAGCTGCCGGAATTTACATAGGTCATTATATAGCCTGGATTGCCGCAGCCTTGTTGTATGCCGTTTACTTAAAGTCGCCAGAAGCGCAGGCTATTTTAGCTGGAGGTGAGGCACCTCCCGTAGCCCCTGGGCCTTTGGCGTACAATGCCATCGGGGTATTTGGTATCATAGCGGTTATCCTTGCAGGATGGACGACGGCAACCCCCACAATCTATCGAGCTGGCTTGGCTTTTCAAGCAATAATCCCAAAAACATCTACCGCCTGGGTTACCATAATTGCGGGTGCTGTGGCGACCATTGCAGGTCTTTTTCCTGCTTTTGCGATGAAGTTGCTGGGCTTTGTAGCGCTTTATGGTTTTATCCTTGCGCCGGTGGGGGCGGTCATCGTTTTTGAGTATTTCTTTGGTAAGCGGTTTGGGATTCAGGCTTTTTACGCTGAGCAGTCTGGTGTGCGATTCAACCAGGCCGTATTCTGGGCGTGGGTGCTCAGTTTTGGGGTATTTTATTTTATTTCTGTTAAGTATGATGTATTTCTTTCATTCTTGACGCTCCCAGCATGGATAAGTTGTGGGGTGCTCTACCTCCTTTTTAGTAGGTATTATCAAAGGCGCACTGCTGGATAGGGCTTGATTCGCCTTCGCGAAAGCGTTATTCATACAATTTACCAGAGATTAAATACAGATTTCTAGCGGGTTAGGATTTTAAGCATTATTTTTAATAATCATTAAAATCTTGCCTTGAGAAATCTCCTGTTTATTATTTATTGCTGTTTCTTGTTCTCAACAGGCTTGTTGCAGGCTCAATCACAAAAGGCAAAATTGCATAACGGTTATGCCGAGAAAGTGTATCTACAACTCGACAACACGGCCTATGCAACGAATCAAACTATCTGGTTTAAGGTTATTGTGATACAGGCAATGGATAACCTGCCCACGGGCATTAGTAAGGTGTTGCATGTAGAATTAATAGATGATGAGGAGCGGGTCATAAAGTCGAAGCTTCTAGAACTAAACCATGGTATTGCTGAAAATTATTTTGAGGTTGATGCCTTTGTAAAACCTGGAAAATATCTTTTACGCGCTTACACATTATGGAATGAAAACTTTGACGCGGCATTTGATTTTGCAACGTATATAACGGTTTATCCCGCCTTTAATGCGGGTGGTGAGGATGCAATCACGTCTATAGAAGTTAGTGCGGATGCCGCTGGCAAGAGCAGGGTCACGGCAGTATTTGACCCAAAATTAATTGATTCTACAAAGCAAGAACGCATTAAGGTTTATTTGCACTCAGGTCAAAAAAAAGATTCTGTTATCCTGCGACAGGGTGAAGATGGCAGGTTTAAACTGGATTATGAACTGGAGCCCAGTGATGAGATGCTTACCATGAATTTCATAACAGAAAATAAGGAAAGTCCCTCAAAGACCATTGAATTAAATGCGCGGGAAATAGACCTGCAATTCCTGCCAGAAAGCGGCAGTCTTGTGCACGGGCAAGTCAATAAACTAGGTTTTAAGGCGGTCGCCAAAGATGGACTGGGAATACAGGTGCAGGGAGAGATTTATGATAAAAATAATACTAAGATTACAGCCTTTAAATGTAATGAGCTAGGCATAGGGAATTGCTCATTTATGGCGGCAGAGTTATCTGGATATTATGCAAAAATACTTAGCCCGGTATCATCTTCAAGCAAAAAATACCCCTTGCCAAAAGCTGCTGCTCAAGGGTACAATCTATCAGTGAATAATGTGGGGGATATGGGTTTCTGCTACCTCAAATTTCAAGAGCCTGGACAGTCTTTTTATAGATGCCAGCATGAGGGGTTTAAAATTCTTTAGGGTAAAGGGCAGATTTAATGAAAAGGGGCAATTTACAAATCTTTTACCACTTAAAAATCTGCCTAGTGGTATTATAGCCTTTACCCTTTATGGTAGCAACGACACCCCAGTTGCTGAGCGGTTGCATTTTCGCTGGGATGAAAAAAATATGCTTTCGCTTAAAGCGAAACCTTCTAAAGAAATATTCAGTAAGCGAGAAAAAATGAACATTCCCATCACAGTAGGGAACGCTTCAAGTGATACCATTACATCCAGTCTTTCTGTAATTATTTTGGACGAAAGTCAATATAATATGCTACAGGAAAAAGGGCAAACTATACTTACACACTTTATGCTTAGCGCAGAGTTGAGAGGGAAGGTAGAGCAGCCAGCCTCTTATTTTAAGGATGGAAAGGTGCTTGCCCAAGAGATGGATAATTTATTGTTAATACAGGGATATAGAAATTATCTTTTTACTGACGATGGCATTGATAGTATTGCGATACTGCCAGAACAAAGCATTGCACTCTCGGGAAAAGTGAGCTCTTTCTTTTCTAAAAAAGGAAAGAAAAACTTATCCTTGACCATGATGACCTTTGGGGAAAACAAGGAGGTTTACATGCAGGAAACTATCACGATGGGAAGATTTAATTTTCAATTGTCTAATAAAATAGGAGCAAGAGTCAATGCGGTGATACAAACCAGTAATGCAAATAATAAAAAAAGGAACCTTGAGGTAGAGCTGGATGCTTTTACAATGCCTGATGTTGCTTATGACCATACTACGCTTCTGGTAAAACCCAGTATAGTTGACAATAGTTATCGCCAAGCAACCCATGAAAATAATGCGAGGGTTGAAAGTTATAACCTAGAGCATGGGGTGAACCAGCTTGATGAAGTATTGATACAGGGCTTAAAGGATACGCCGGGGAGGAAAAAAACTCTTGAAGAATATGGCGAGGCGGATATCATCATTAGAGGTGATGAAATAAGAGCTAAAGAGAAAAAATGGTCTTATGGCCTGTTCAGCGTACTGTTGTTCAATTTTCCTGAGCAGTTAAGAATTAACCGAAAAACGCTCAGTGCTCCACGCGGTTCAGCTATGCAAACAAATATGGGGTCTTACCTCGCTGCACAGGTGGGAGTGGACACGACATTGATAGTCATTGATGGCATACCGGTCAATGAGTTTGATTTAGGGTGAGTGGAAAGCATACCACCATCTGAGGTGGTAAGCGTTGAGATAATCAATTTTGCCAATAATTTTGGGCCGCTCTACAGAGATGTATATCCGCAAGCAGATATGCGGTCTATTCCCTCATGGGGAAATGTAATCGCAATCTATACACAGGCAGGGAAGGGGCTTCATGGTGTAGAAAAGCCAAAGGGTATCCAGCAATTTACCATTGAAGGTTTTGCACCATCAAAAGAATTTTATGCTCCCAAATATGAAACCACTTCGCAGCTTGAGGATGATAAACCAGATTATAGGTCACTCCTGCATTGGCAACCCAATTTGAGCGTGCGCGACTCAACTACCATTTCTTATTATAATGATGATAAACCGGGTAAAAAATATATAGTTATTGAAGGTATATCCCGTGATGGCAGGCTAGGCCATGCTGTTATGAGTTATATTGTACGGTAGGTAATTATATGATTTGCAGGAGGTGAATGAGAAAATAGAACATAAAAAAGGCCTCCATTTCTGGAAGCCTTTGTGGGCGCTGAGGGATTCGAACCCCCGACCCCTTGGGTGTAAACCAAGTGCTCTGAACCAACTGAGCTAAGCGCCCTTTGCTGTTAGCGGGTGCAAATATAAGTCGCTTTTTTTATTTGGCAATAATTTATCTGTAAATTTTAATAATTTTTTTTGGCGCAAGCCATATGCCTAGATTTGCAGGGCTTGGCTTTTTTTGCCTATCTTTTCCTTTAAATAAAAACCACATGAGAATAGTATTTATGGGCTTGTTCATGATCCTTACATATTGCAGTTTACAGGCCCAAAATCCATATGGATTTCAAAAGGAACACGATGCCTACCTGGTCAAGGACCTTGACAAGACAGCTGATTTTTATAAAAATGTCCTAGGGCTGGAAGAAATCGTTGATTCGGGTTTTCCCAAAGAAACCCACCGGTGGTTCCTGCTGGGCGATGGCAGCCAAATCCACCTCATAATTGCAGATGAGGTGCTCCCGCAGCCCAAAGGTACGCACAGGTGCTTCAATACCACTGACCTGGATGGTCTTATGGCACATCTAAAGAAGCATAAGGTGCATTTTGAAAGTTGGACCGGTGAAGAAGACGTGCCCACGCTAAGGGGAGATGGTGTAAAACAGATTTATCTTCAAGACCCCGCCGGTTACTGGATAGAAGTCAATACAAACACCCGCTAGCCTCCTATGGATTATTTTATAATAAGTACCGTGCTCGTGGTCATGGCCGCCGTCTTTGGCTACATCAATGTACGTTTTTTAAAACTGCCCACCACCATAGGCCTTATGGTCATTACCTTGGCAACCACCTTGATTGTGCTGGGGATCTCAAACTATAACGATACGCTTCTTGATGCAGAGAAGAAGATAATTTCTGAAATTGATTTTGAAAAGGTGCTCCTGGATGGCATGTTGAGCTTCCTGCTCTTTGCGGGGGCATTGCACACAAATTTTGAGCAGCTCAAGATACAGCGGTGGCCCATTCTTGCTTTTTCTACCCTGGGGGTGCTTATATCCACTTTTTTAGTGGGTATATGCAGTTATTTTGTCTTGCAGCTGCTCTCGCTTGACATAGGGTTTATTTACTGTCTCCTCTTTGGGGCATTGATATCACCTACTGACCCCATTGCCGTGCTGGGCATCTTGAAAAAAGTGGGTGCGCCAAAACAGCTGGAAACCAAGATAGTGGGCGAGTCCCTTTTTAACGACGGCGTGGGCGTCGTGGTCTTTACGGTAATCTATCAAATCGCAAAATCTGGGACTGATCAAGTTCATGCCGGTGAAATACTGCACCTATTTGGTGTTGAGGTCTTGGGGGGCATTGCCCTGGGGCTCTTACTGGGCTACATCACCTACCGTCTCATGAAGTCAATAGACGATTATGATGTAGAAGTCATCATTACACTTGCCGCGGTCATGGGAGGAACCCTGGTTGCTCAAAAGCTACATCTATCTGCACCGCTTGCCATGGTAACGGCAGGCCTTGTCGTGGGCAATGATACCGTGCGGCACACCACGATGTCTGAAATTACCGAGGCCTACGTAGATAAGTTCTGGGAGTTGATAGATGTCTTGTTGAACACCATACTTTTTGTGCTCATAGGTATGGAGATACTGGTCCTGGAGCTTAAAACCCCATATATTATTGCCGGATTGCTGGCGATACCTATAGGGCTTGCCTGCCGGTATTTTTCATTGGCGCCCATCATAGGGTTCTTTAACCACCGGCTCGATTTTATACCAAAAACCAACTTGATCATGACCTGGGGCGGCCTGCGCGGGGGAATCTCCATCGCGCTTGCACTGTCACTTACCGTAGATATGCACAGGGAGCTATTTTTAGTAATCACCTATTTTATCGTGGTATTCAGCATCATTGTGCAGGGGCTTAGCGTGGGCAACCTGATTAAAAAGGTCACTGGGGTCGAGCAACCTCAAGAAGTACAGCAGCACTAGGATACCCATAAGTGGGTATTTTTCATTAGCGGTACCTGTAGTACCTTGGAGATTTGTGTTTTATGGCTTTCGCCGAAAGGCAAGCAGGTAAAAAATACTTTATCCGGGGTATGTGAACCCTGTTAAAAACCGGTTTAATGACCTTAATAATATAATAACCAATCAAAACCAATCAACCATGTCATCCTTAGAAAATGAATTTTTTGTAGCCTTGAGCCTCAACGAAGCAGACCGTAAAAAGTATCAACTAGTGTACTGTAGTTCGCTTTACGACACCTTTTTTTGTGTGTATGCCAAATTTAAGTTTGAAAAATCAGAAGGCGAGGACCACGATGCTGAGTTTAGCAAGGCGAAGTTTAAGATATTCAATTTTAAGGGACCTGTGAACATAGGTTTAAAAGAAGTGATCTATGATGCTGAAAAACAGGAGTTCTTGCTTCTTGTTCAGGGTTTATGTGATGCGCCCGAAGATTTTAAAGAAGAAGCTACTTTTTGGGGAGGTAGTGGTTTTTCTTTTGATAAACCATTAAAATTTGAACGAAAGCTTTTGCCCTTGAACGATGGGGATAGTGATGAAAACCCCATGCCCTATAAACATGGTTTTTTTGACTCAGAATTCTATAAAAGGGATGGTACGAGTCATATAAGGAGACCTATGGATGAAGAGGCTTTTGATGATTTATCAGAAGCGTCCACCTTGTACAATGGATTGCCAGAAAATGGTTTTGCTCCCGGTAACCTACGCTGTATAAGAAGTACATCTTACATAAGGTTCTAGTGTGAGGCAACTCCTGGTCATCTTTTTCTGCTTTTTGATTTCCTCCATCAAGGCTCAAGAAACCGTGCTGGATCATAGCAGGGTTTATCTTGATGAGCTGGAGGCATTGAACTTTAAGGCTATTGACATTCCGGGTGAAATCAAAGAGGGTTATGACCCGCAAGAACTGTCTACCCTTGCCGAAATTATCTACTGGGCCGGGCAACGGCCACGACCCATCGTGCTCATTGATCAAGACCTGGGTAATGCAACATCACGGTTTGCAGCCTGTGTGGGCTTACTGAGCAGGGGATATTATGACCTGTATGAAGATCCCTTAAAAAAGGATGTCTTCAAGAATTTTTATGAAGCATATAATATTTCGGTAACACTGGGCAATGATGCCTTGCGCAAGCGTGCCCTGCTGGCCTTGATGGAGTATTATACTTTTGAGATCGTACAGGCTGACTTGAGTTATGAAAAATACCTGGATGAGTTTGATGAACTTCGCAGGGATGCCGTGGATGATGCCTGGTATGTAAACTATATGCTGGTGCTCAATGCCCTGAAAATAGGTGGGCCCAATGATGAATACTATGTAATTGCCAACAAACTGGGGGCGTATATCGATGTACTGGAACCCCGGAGCCCGTTGCGGTCGAGGTTGCTTTTTGAACGTGCCATTTTTGAGGAGATACAAGAAGATTTCGCGGAAGCGAGAAGCTATTACAACCAGGTATTGTATGAGATAGGCAGTGAACCTTACCTTAAATATATTAAATATGCGTGCTATGTAAAGCTGGCCTTTTTAGACCATCTTGAGGAAGATTATGACAATTCCATGCTCATGCTGGAGAAGGCAAGCGAGTTTAGGGATGTTAAGGACACGTTGCGGTCAACTTTTTATGATAGCTATTATTCATCGTTAAATTATGGTGCAAGGGGTGATTTTGCAGATGCATACAATTATCTTAATGATGCCTTTACCGTGGGCTATAATTTTGATATGCGCAGCAATACATTGCTTACCAGCAGGTTGAATGTAGAGTTTGAAACTGAGCGTAGGATACAGGATAACAGATTATTGCGGGCCAATGTGGCCCAGGAAAAACAGAAACGAATCCTTACTTTTTGGTTGGGGTTTGGCGTGGTCTTTATATTGAGCTTGGGATCAGTCCTGGTCTATAAAAATATCAAGAAGGCCGAAAAATTGGCCAAACAGCAAGCTGTACTGGAACGGCAGAACAAGGAAAAACTGCTCAAGGAGCAGGAGCTGAGCGGGATAGATGCCATGATTGCCGGGCAAGAAAAAGAACGGCAACGCATAGCAAACGATCTTCACGATAACCTGGGCAGCCTGCTCGCGACCATAAAAATGCATTTTCAAAGCCTTAAAGGCGAAAACCGCCCGGGTGTTGACAATGCCATGGTGGTCAACAAGACTGATGGGCTGATTGATGAAGCTTATCAAAAAGTACGGCAGATTGCGCATGCAAGATATGCCGGTGTTCCTGCACAGGAAGGATTGCTCCCTGCCGTAAAAAACTTTGCAAAAAAGGTAAGTCTCGTTAATAACCTGTATATTAATGTCGAAGATCATGGCATGGAGGGCAGGCTTGAAAATTCTTTAGAAATCAACCTCTTTAGGATTGTGCAGGAATTGATTACAAATATTATAAAGCATGCTGGAGCAAGCAACGCCACCATCCACCTTACCCATCATGACAATGACATCAATATTATGGTAGAGGATAATGGTAAAGGCTTTGATGTCAATAATATAAGGCCCAGTGAAGGTATGGGTATCCATAGTATAGAGAAGCGGGTGGAACATATGGGTGGTTCAGTCACGGTGGACTCTGCACCCGGCAGGGGGACCACGATAATAATAGATATACCGGTATCATGATAAGATTAGCTATAGCAGAAGACCATAATGCCCTTATTGATGGAATCAAGGTTTTTCTTGAATATGAGGAGGATATCAATATGATAGGCCATGCAAACAACGGGCAGGAATTAATAGACCTGGTATCAAAAAAAAATCCTGATGTGGTGATCACTGATATAAGGATGCCCGTGATGGATGGTATTGAGGCAACGCGCATAATCACAGGGAGTTTTCCAAAAACAAAGGTGATTGCCTTCACCATGTTTGATCAAGATGAGGCCGTGCGTGACATGATCAATGCTGGAGCAAAAGGGTATCTCCTTAAAAATAGTAGCCTAACAACACTTTTGAAGGCCGTGCGCATGGTGTATGTAGGCGAGAATTTTCATGATTCAAATATCACCCCTCCAGAAGAAATTAAATCTGATAACAAATCAAAAGGTATCCTCACGGAGCGGCAGATAGAAATTTTGAAACTCGTTGCCCTAGGAAAGACCAATCAAGAAATAGCGGATACGCTTTTTATAGGCAAGACCACGGTAGAAACCCATAGAAAAAATATGATACGTAAACTGGGGCTTCAAGGTGCGGGAGAGCTATTAAGGTACGCTGTTGATAAAAAGTATGATTATTAAAAATATTAAATAAGAAAAATCTTACTATAAAAATTAATTATATGGTTTAAAGGCAATTCTATTTGGTTTATATAATATTCGGGGTTATATTCGCAGCTACCAAACCCCAAATTTAAACCGCTTGTTATGAGAAAATGTATTTTTCTACTATTCTTTTTATGCCTTTTCAGTTGTTCAGATGAACAATTCACACGTCCCAATGAATCCCCGGAAACGGCTGATTTAACAACCCAAAGCAGTTCTTTAAGGGCCACCCTTGAAAATTTCAGGCAGATTGCAAATCCTACAGGAAGGGCTGCGTCAGGTGAGTTATGTTTTAATTTTGTGTATCCTATTACCCTGGGCTATAATACAGGTGATAGCGTTGAGGTCTCCAGCTATGAAGACCTTTTGCAAATCTTGCTTGATGAGACCGTTGCCCTGCACATTACCTCGATTGCCTATCCTTTTGAAGTTCAGTTAAGTGCAGATTCAAGTATTCATACCGTGAATGATGAAGATGATTTCTCCATCCTGGTTGAAAATTGTGGTTACGATACCCTTGAATATGAAGATGTTATTGAGGTTGTGGGCAATTGTTTTACTATCAATTATCCCATTGATTTGGTTGTCAATGATAATGCAATGACTTTTGAAAGTCAAGAAGGTGCACAAGCTTATTTTACCGCTAATTATCAAGGTATAACCTCGGTCACGCTTGCTTATCCATTAAGTGTTACGCTTGTTTCAGATAACAGTGAAGTGCTCGTTGAAGATGATTATGAAGCTATTGATCTTATAACTAATATCTGCGGGATAGATTAACCGCGCTATCTTATCATAAAAAAAACCTCCATGCACTCGCAGGAGGTTTTTTTAATTTGGCTAATTCAATGTTACCACCAGTCCCTCACGTGATATACGACACTGCTGGGTTGATTGTTGCCTCTTGCAACCCCTACATCCCTTGCTGCTTGTATCGCTTCTCGCTGTAGGTCAGTATCATCCTGCTGCACCCTTAAGGTAAGGTCCCAGACTCTATCATCCAGTTGCCTTACTCGGGATCCCATCTCATTTGAGAGCTCTGTGGCTTCTTTATAACAGACTGCTTCCGGTTGTATGCGTTGCAAATAATTCATTGCTTTTTTTGCGGCATCATAATCTTGCCCGGTATTCCACACATTTCTAGCCTGGTTAAGCAGGATTCCACAGTCCCTGTTTATCTTTTTTTCATAGATGGGTATGATTGCCTTCATGGCCTTGTCATAACAATCCCGGTTTATCCTGGGGATGTTGCCCAGTAGGGCCAGGGCCAGATCATAATTATTCTGCGCTGCAGCTACTTCTGCATCCTTGAGGATGTAGCCACAGCCATCGTCATAATATTCAAGGATTTTTTGCTTTGAGCGGTCTATCAATTTTTGAATGGAGGCGTTATTGGCACGTATCTGGTTAAAGGCAGAGATGTATGCTTTGTCCTCATTGCTGCCCACGCCTTTTGCGGTTACCGTAGTGCTGCCAAATTTAGTCCCGCTGATACCATCCCCCACATAAAAAACCACATCAAGCGTCACGGCAACGCGCGGGGGTGGCCCCGGCACGATGTGCTTGTTGCTCACCACGACATTGGGTGTGATGATAAACCTGCTGCTGGTGGAAATGTCAGATGCGCCCAGGCCATTGCTCGCTATAATCTGTGTGAGCTTTGCCTCTAGGTTATTTGCCGCGCTGGGGGGCATATCTGCAATATATTCTGAGACGTAGGGGGTGATGGCGATCCTGTCATAATCATCCATGGCCTCTTGTGCGGTCAGCCTTCCGGCGAAAGCCAGCAGAAACACAATCATTGTAATCTTTATCTTTTTCATAATCCTATTATTTATGCCCCAGGAACAATGTGGCCTCGCCCAGTCCACGGGTGGTTATTTTATTTTCTATGCCCAGTCCATCATTGAGGTAATCGCTTAATTCCTTGATGTACCTTCTTGTGTCCATGGCCCGTTCACGGCCATTGCGGGTGTAGTACATGGGGATGCGCACCTGCTCAAAAATCATCATGTTCTCCGTGGCGTCCAGGGTTGAGAAACGTCCTTGCACGGTGTTGTCAGCCATCCAGTCTTCTATGACAAACCCCAGTTCATCCCCGCCAAATTCACTCTCAAGGTCCTCGCCCCAATCATCCCAGCGCTTGATGCGCACGGTGATCTCACGGCCGTTCTCAAACATGTCGTCAAAATGGTCCTGAAGCGATGCGCTAAAGGTATCCATGTGCGCAATGGCGGCTTCTTCCAGTAACACGGGAAGCTCAGCCGAAAATGATGGCGCACCGGTTCCTGCTGCTGTCGCAACCTGCTTGCTTGAGTAGGCATCCAGGCCTTGCAGGTTGAAGGTGACAGATTTTTTTGGCCCGCTCTGGTTTACGGTATAGGTGAGTTGTAAGAAGATGTCAGCCTTTGCGGTAGATTTAAGCATGTCCACAGGGCTTTCGGCAACCTCGGCGCCGGTTTCTTTAGAAGAGCGCATGGCATCTTCTGCGGCATAACTGTTTATGGTCTTCATGACGGTCTCCATGTTCTTTAATGGAAAGCCCCTGTCA
Source organism: Cytophagaceae bacterium (assembly GCA_002710685.1). Taxonomy (GTDB): domain Bacteria; phylum Bacteroidota; class Bacteroidia; order Flavobacteriales; family Flavobacteriaceae; genus Leeuwenhoekiella. Next base: position 168,486 of record PALD01000049.1, read on the forward strand.
GCCATCAGGCCGTTGATCTTGCTTATCATGAGCAGCAGGTTTGTGTCATTTTGAAAAGCTGCTTTGTAATCTGGTATGGTGGTGAGGATTCCCTGGTCGTCAAACTGCATGGTAAATCCATGTTGCACGCACCAGGCGTCACTGGGCACTACCATGAGCGTGGGTTTTTTTGCCTGCCCCATGGTTACCTGACAGAGCAAAAGGATTGCTATGTAAATTATTTTTTTCATGTCTATAATATTTGATCTTGTTGTAAGTGGGATTTAAGGCCCTGCATATCAATAAGTACGATGAACCCGTAAGCCTGCTTCTTGTTGCTGTCTTCGTTCTTAAAGGATTTTTTGTTCTGTTCTTCAATAAAATCCCGGTAATCACCCCTGTCGCTAAAAAAACCATTAAAGTAATCCTCATGGCGCTCCATGGCATTTACCTCGGTAATCATGGGGCTTACCTTGCATTCATCGCTTCCGTTGCGTATGCCCTTGAACATCACGTCCCTTAAGGCTTCCTTAAATGCATTTTCACGGGCTTCTTTGACATCCATTCCCGTGCCCCAGGTTTTTACCAGTTGGGAACCATCCAGGTTCTTGCCCAGGCATTCTGTATCATAATTGTAATGGCCAGCTATGTATTCTTTTGGCTTGCAAGCCAAAAGAACTACGGCTAGTATTGCCATATAAAGTATTGTTCTTGTCTTCATGGTGTGCTTTTTTAAAATCCTGATGATAATCCCCTGATGATCCCGGCATCTTCAAGTTCCTTGCGCAACAACGCCTTGTTTACTGATACGATGACGCCTATCTTGTACTCCTTGCGGCCTATCTTAAAGCGGTCACCGGCGGCAACTGCACCGTCTGTGGAGAGGTTGACAAATTTTTGATACTTGCCGCCATCAGCAAAGAAGGCACTGAAATATGGTGCTTTCTCTTGTTCCAGGTTTGAGCTCCTGGCCAGTGGTGGCTGTGCAAAGCACCCTCTTTCGCCGGCAGGCACACCTTGAAAGATGATACCGTGCACTGCGTTCTTTTTTGCTTGTTCTATGGCGACATCCTTACGGTCAGAGTATGACCATACCTTGACGAGGTAAGTGCCCTCGCGGCCGGTCTCAACACACTCAATCTCATATCTCCATTGAGCGGTATCTTCATCAGCTTGTTTTTTTGCCCTGCGCTGAGCGCTCATAGTATAGCCCATGAGCATGATGGCGAGGATTAAGAAGCTTGTTTTTAATGTAACTTTCATGTGATTTGGTTTTAATTTATTTGACGAATGAGCATTCCTGAGGCATACTTGCCCTCATTGCCCTTAAAGGTTGTAAACTCGTCCTGAGATTGGTTTTCGGCAATCTCCTCGCTCATGTAGGAGTTGTCCCAGATGCCGTTTTTCTCGACTTTTATAACCCCCACACGTTGATATTCGGTACGGCCATCTTTATCCAGCACCTGCTCAAGTACCTCAAACTTGTCTCCTTTTTCAAGACCTTCCTTCACGCCTATTTTAGCAGTTATGGGTTCACCGCTCAACAGGGGAGATTTTGTCCTGAATTCTTCAAAAGAGCGTTGTAGTTGACTGATGCCTTTATCTTGCGCCTTGATTGTTGCAATGCGTATGAGGTCACTATTGTCCTTACTTGAGAAAATGGTGGATTGCAGGTTTGCCCTCACGGTCTCGGTACCCACTAGTTTTAACTTAAAGAGGTCGCTGCTTTCAAAGGCTGTTTTTTTATCCTCGCTGTGGTTTGAGGCGTCCATCCAGTAATTGTTGTAGAAATTAGCGGCTACTTCCTCGTCCCACTCCAGGCGGTAGAGGTAAGAGACGGTCTTTACTCCATATCCCTTGCCCATGACCTGTGTGCCCAGGTTGGCAGCATCTGCCGCGGTTGATACCACATCAAGGCCCGCAACTGATGCAACGGTACTTATGGCACTGAGCCACCCACCGGCCTTCCTGGCGGTTTCTTGTTTATTTGTGTACCTAAAGTCATAGACAATCACAAAGGTGTTGCCTATGAGTTCTTCCCCGGCATCTGCGAGAATGGCCTTGCCGCGCTCAGTATTCATGGCCACCTTGACATCAAGGTCTGATGCATTGTAGGATCCCCTTGCGGCAACAAGGTCCATGTTGAACTCGCCATTTGCATTCCGGTTGAACCATTTTGCCACCAGTGCACGGGCAACCCCATTTCTGTTAAGGTAGTCCGTGATCACGCTTGACTGGTCTTCTTCGTCCTGGCCACCCGGTGCGTTGATGAGGTATGGACCTATATTGTGGTCGTTGAATTTTTCTGATAGCTGTGAATTGCCAAAGGCATCGCGGATGACCCCAAAATGCTCCCGGGCTTCATCATTGATCATCATGGTGTACAGCGAGCTACGGCGATATTTGAGTCCATTAGCTTCATTTTCAGAAGATTTTTTGATTTTTACGATTTCACCCTCATTGTTGAGTACTGAATTTGTGGCAATGCTCAAAACATCAGATGAGGGGCTTGAACCCGTTTTTTTGGCTTTAGCCAAAAGGTCCAAGTAATAGGATTCACGGGCGTTAGTGCCTACGTTGCTGGCAATGTCACCGGCCACTTCTGTATCAGACTTTGTTGAATATGAACTTCCTTGTGCCGAGCCGGCCAGGCTACCAGTAGTAACCATGGCAGAAGGATTTGGGATTTTAAGTGATTCATTGTACTTCTGCGTGGCAGCCTGGTATTTCTCTGAAGCTGCTTTCATCTTTTTATTGTTGCCAAAGGCAAGTGGCCTTGCTGAAATCTCGTTCATCACGTTAGTATATTCCAGGGAGGCTTCTTGAAATTCTTCTAGAGAAAACATGGTCTGGGCAAAGGTCACCTTGCCCTCGGCGCGTATGGCATCGTTGTCCAATCTGGCCTCATCTTGCAGGTTTGCCAGTTCTTCTTTGATCTTTTTATTATACGCACGTGTTGATACCAGCATGTCTTCAATTGACCCGCCCATGGGAGGTGAGAAGACCCCCACGCGTTCTATAAGCAATGCGTCAAACTCCTTTGCGGTTGCGATTTTAGGTTCTACCGGTGGTGCGGGTTCTGTTTCTGGCTGTGGTTGAGGGGCTTGTACCGCTACCTCTGTTTCTTCAGCTTCTATGACCACCTGGCTGCTTTGTTTAAGGTCATTGTCAGTATTTGCTACTACATGCGTATCGTTGCCAGTGGCCTCAAAAGTTGCGGTACCGGTGTTGTTATCAGGGTCTCCCTTGATGGCCTTGTACTTGTTGCTGGCCAGTAAAAATTCATCTGTCGCTGCAGATAGTTTGTCCATGTAATCATCTGCAGTGGGGTTTTTTTGCAGCTCTTCCATGGTCTGGGTGTATTTTTTTGATGCTTTTTGAAACTCGATGAGCGCCATGGCTTCATTGGCGCTTTTTTGAGCAGCTTCAATATCTTCAAGAGAAGTTTCAGGTGCAGCAGGCGTTTCATTGATTTTTTCTGTACGTCCTGTCTCATTGCTTGCTACAGCTGTTTCCGCTACGGGGGTGATTTCTTCTTCAACTTCTTCGATCTCCTCTACTTCTGGAGCAAGGAGCGCGGCATATTTTTCGGGCGTGCCTATTGTTTTTGTGACGCTCTTGGCAAAAACATCTTCTATGAATTCCTTTTCCATCTCGTCAAACTCTATGACATTGTTGTCGGCAATTTTGGCGGAAGCCTCACTGGAAAGCACATCGTCTTCAGTACCATTTATCATAAAATTTTTCTTTGAGAAGTCTGCAACGATGTAATATTGTTGTCCGGGTTCAACTTCTATGATAATGGAAGCCGCCTTCTTGTCACCAGATTTTATCCCGGCAAAAATGTGCTTGCCCGCTGGGACTTCTTGCGAGATGGTGTTGATCTGGGTGATGGTACCTATGTAGTCATGACCCTGAAAGATGTTGAGGTCATCTGTCCATCCACTTTCACCTTGACCGGTAAAGTGTATTGTGGCCGTATCCTGGGCCCACGTACAAATTGAGAGCATTAATGCCAGGCTAAAAATGCCCAACTTGAAAAACTTATCCATGATTACGATTTTAAGGTTAGTAAGCATCAATGATGAGGTGTCAAGATTGATGATTGCAAAATATCTGTAACCATGAGGGCATTCAATACCCACTTATGGGTATATTTTTAAGGAGAATTTAACAAGTTTGAATTATTTTGACATTGATTATCAACAGGTTGTCTTATTTTGATAGGTTAACGTGGTTATGCGACATAAAAAAACATCCGCCATTGGCGGATGTTTTTTTTAATGGATTTTGTGTTTTACTTACTTGGTGATGGGCGAATAATCAAACTTTTGGCCACCCACTGAGAGCTCTGCCATCAAACCTGCTTTAGGGTTTGCAAAAACAGCAACGCCATCCCGGTATTTCGCTTCCGCGGAAGCGCCACTTTTCAACATCACCGCGCTTACGTTTCCGGTGAATTCAAAATCATCGTCCTTAAATGAATTGTAGGCATCAGCATCTTCAAAAAAGATAATTTCGCTAAAAGCCTTGCCACCGGCCTGTAGGCCCACATCTAGTTTTTTCATCTTGGCGGAACCCACTACCACACCATTTTCATACACGATGCCATTACCAGATGCGGCACCTACCACAAATGCGCCTTTTCCCACATTAGGAAAAATCACGTATGCCTTGGCATCATTAAAAAAATGGTTCATGCCATTGTCCTTCTCTATGAAAGCAGCTTTAGCAGTTGCGGCATCTTTAATAAGTTTTTTGTCTTTTGCATGTTGTGCAAAAACGCCTATCCCCATCATGAGGAAAAGGCCCAGAATTAAATTTTTAGTTTTCATTTTAATAGCTTTTTTGTCTATCTAAATTACATGAAAACCGTGAGGGGCACCGTTAAAATACCCTTACTTATTGTGAAGGTTATGGTAATGTTTTAGGGGTTAGCCCCGGGGCATTTCTTCTCATTCCTTGGCAGACTCCTGTCCCTCTTGTATGCGCTCTTCTATTTCTTCTTCAGTGTCCTCGTCCAGGTAAGGGTGGGTCTGGTCCTGTGCCTTATTGTCTATCCACACTTCATAGTACATGGCAAAATGGTCAGACCCATAATAGGGTAGGCGGCACATCTCTTCCATGAACATATCTGTACTGTAGAACAACTGGTCAATGGGAAACCGCATGAACCAGTAATTTGCATTATAACTGGGGTATAGCCCCCGGCCTATCCTGGGGTCGAGCAGCCCGGTCATTTTTTTGAAGAGCCTGGAGATATTGCTCCACACCACGTCGTTGAGGTCGCCACAAACTATGATGGGGGCTTCCAGCTCCCTTACTCTTTTGCCTGCGAGCAGGAGTTCTGCATCGCGTTCTTTAGAAGTTTCATTTTCTGTAGGACTGGGAGGTGCGGGATGCACGCAGATGAGGTTGAGCGCGGGCCCGTTGCGGTATTTTACTTTTGTGAAGATAGAGGGGATGTCTTCTTCTACCATGAACTTGACCTCTGTGTCCACAAGTTCAAATTTACTGTACAGGTGCATGCCGTAGAGGTTTTCAAGCGGTACGCGCACCACATGGGGGTAATGTTCTTCAAGTGGTTTTAAAGCATTTTCCCACGCCTTGTTAGACTCCATGGTAAGGAAGATGTCCGGTTTTTGCTGCTTGATCAGCGCCATGAATTTTTCATAATTGTCATTAGGTTGCAGCACGTTTGCGGTAACCAGTGAGATTTTTTTAAGGTCAGCATAGCTTTTAGGCCTCCTTCGCTTGCGCGGAAAGTACCCCGTAAAGGGCCAGAAGACAGCCATTTGAAATATCATGGTAAGGAAGAGCACACCTATGGTGATCCACTGCCAGGTGAACAGTGGAAAGTCAAATATAAGGAGCAGGCACAACAGGATGAATTGGAGCACCGTAGTTTGTACCCGTATAAAGCCCCATATACGGACTGACCAGTGGGTGACCCGCAGCAATGGGAGGTAGGCTATAAGGATAAATACAAATGTAATGACGTATAGTGCCATGATGGATTAACCAGTTGTCAACTCTAGAAAAAGGGCTTCGAGAGATGTGTTTTTTTTATTGAGTTGTAGGATCTTCAATCCATTATCATGGGCAAAATCAAATACGGCAGGCCGCATATCCCTCTGGGTGTCAAAGGTGAGTTCATACACAAAGCCCGCAATACTTGTCATTTTTAAAAGGTGTGGTAGGCGTTCTAGGGCAACTTCTTCAACGCGGTAATCAAATTCTACAATAAGTGTTTGCTCTTGTTTTTCCTGGAGCTCCCGTAGGTTTTTGTCAGCCACGATCCTGCCCTTGCTGATGATGATGACCCGGTCGCAAATGGCCTCGACCTCCTGCATGATGTGGGTGCTGAGCAGCACGGTCTTTGTACTGCCTATATCCTTTATCAATTTTCTTATGTCCATGAGCTGGTTAGGGTCAAGACCTGTGGTGGGCTCATCGAGGATGAGTACATCTGGGTCATGCAGCAGGGCACTGGCAAGCCCCACACGCTGTTTGTAGCCCTTGCTTAGCTGGCCTATTTTCTTGTGGGCTTCAGGCGCAAGGCCGGTAAGGCCTATTACTTCTTCAATGCGTTCTTTGGGGGTTTTATAAATCTGTGCGTTGAACTTTAAATATTCGCGCACGTACATATCATAATACAGCGGATTGTTCTCTGGCAGGTACCCTATGCTTTTTTGAACCGCGAATTTTTCAGTGACCGTATTATGGTCATTGACCTGGGTTTCTCCTGCATCAGGTGCAAGGTAGGTGGTAAGGATGCGCATCATGGTGCTCTTGCCGGCACCATTGGGCCCCAAGAAACCCGTGATTTCTCCTTTGTTGATGGTAAAGGAGACATCGTCAAGGGCTTTTTGCTCACCATACATTTTAGTGACGTGGAGTGCTGAGATGGACATGCTGTTTTGTTAGTGGTTCAAAAGTATTAAAATCCTTAAGTTCTAAACCTTAATAAAGGGTTATAATACAGGTTTGCCCAAGATTCCATTTGGCGAAAGCCAGATGTGTCAAAAAAACCAAAAAAAATGTTTGTGTTATTTCAAATTTAATTACTTTAGCCCCTCAATCATTTGAAAACATGTACACAGTACGTTATTTCTGGAACCGTTATTTCTTCTTTTTTTATACAAAGGGAGCGGGGCCACTATAGCGTAAGGTATAGTAAATATAAAACAAGGTCCCGATTGAAAAATCGGGACTTTTTTGTTTATGTCCAGGCAATTAGAAGTGAAGGATTTAAAAAACATAGTAGCCATACAGGGAATCAAGGGTTCCTTTCATCACCGGGTAGCCCAGGAGTTCTTTGGTGAAGAGGTTGAGGTCGTGGAGTGCCGCTCATTTACAGATGTGGTCAAGAGCCTCATCACTGGTGAAAGCACAGATGCTGTCATGGCAATTGAAAATAACATCGCCGGTAGCATAATACCCAATTATGCCCTAATCGATGAGTATGACCTTAATATAGAAGGTGAGGTTTACCTCCCTATTGTTCAAAACCTGATGGCCCTACCGGGGCAATCCATGGATGATATAGAGGAGGTATGGTCGCATCCCATGGCGCTGTTGCAATGCCGTGAATTCTTTAAAAAATATCCCCATCTCAAACTCGTTGAGGTAGATGACACCGCCGGTGCCGCCAAGAGCATCAGTGAGGATGGAAAGAAAAAGGTGGCCGCCATTGCCAGTGAGACCGCGGCAAAAATCTATGGTATGGACATCCTTGCTGATGACATCCAGACCATGAAGGATAACAGCACGCGCTTTTTTATCCTCAACAACAATGGCCGTGTGGAGAATGGCACTCGCGATAAGGCTACCATTAAATTCTTGACACAGCATAAAAGGGGCAGCCTTGCGGCCGTACTCAACGTGATGAGCGATTGCAGGCTTAACCTTACCAAGATTCAATCATTGCCCGTGGTTGACAAACCATGGGTCTATGCTTTTTTTGTGGACGTGACCTTTAAGCGCTATACACATTTTGAAAAGGCAAAACAACTTTTGGGAATCATGGCCAAGAACTTTGAAGTTTTGGGCGAATATAAAAACAGGAAGTCATGATCACTACGGCAGATAGACTGAAACATACAGAAGAATATTACTTTTCGCGCAAGCTCAAGGAAGTGCGTGCCCTTGCCGCTGCCGGTAAAGCCATCATCAACATGGGTGTGGGCAGCCCAGACCTTGCACCGCCACCACAGGTACTTGAGGCCTTGACCCATTCTTTACAGGATGGCACGGCCCATCAATACCAGAGCTATAAGGGCCTGCCTGAAATGCGCGAGGCGATGGCTGCTTTTTATGCCAACAATTATGATGTGTCACTTGATGCAGAAACTGAAATACTGCCCCTCATGGGCTCTAAAGAAGGTATCATGCACATCAGCATGGCCTTTCTCAACAAGGGTGACAAGGTGCTCATCCCCAACCCAGGGTATCCCACCTATACATCCGTGACGCGCCTGCTAGAGGCAGAACCTTTGTATTATGACCTGGCTGAGGACAACAACTGGCTCCCAGATTTTTCCGCTTTAAGCGAAAAGGACTTGAGCGATGTCAAGCTCATGTGGATCAACTACCCGCACATGCCCACCGGGGCAAAGGCGGGCAGGGAGGATTTTGAAAAGGTCGTGGCTTTCGCCAAAGCAAACCAGATCCTGGTCATCAATGACAATCCATATAGTTTTATACTCAATGATGAGCCCATCTCCATACTATCAGTTGATGGGGCAAAGGATGTGGCGCTAGAGCTTAATTCCCTGAGCAAGAGTTTTAACATGTCTGGCTGGAGGGTAGGCATGCTCACCGGTGCCGAAAGGTTTATCAATGACGTGCTCACCGTCAAGAGCAATATGGATAGCGGGATGTTCTATGGTATTCAAAAAGGAGCTGCCGCCGTCCTGACAGAAGGTAGCGTGTGGTTTGCAATGTTGAACAAAATCTATACTGAAAGGCGGGACCTGGTATGGCAGCTCGCAGATGTACTGAACACCACGTATGATAAAAACACTAGCGGGATGTTTGTATGGGCAAAGTTGCCGGACGATTGTGAAAATGCCGAGGCATTCATTGATAAAATCCTTCATGAAAAGAGCATATTCATAACCCCTGGAAGTATTTTTGGCTCACAGGGAGACGGTTACATACGTTTCTCACTATGTGTGCCTCAAGAAAAGATCAAGGAAGCAATAAGCAGGTTTTAAAATACCATAATGGAAGAATTCAAGAACATATTCATTATAGGTGTTGGTCTCATCGGGGGGTCAGTTGCCAGGGATTTAAGAAGGATATTGCCAGCTTGTGAGATTTATGGCATTGATGCCAGCAAGGATAATCTTGAAGAAGCCGTGGGAATGGGTCTGATAAATCATTCTTCAGGGTTAGAAGAACTACATCTTGCTGACCTCGTGTTTCTTGCCATACCCGTGGACCAGGCAAACCTGTTCCTGCCTCCAGTACTTGACGCCGTGCGTGAAGATACGCTGGTGGTAGATATGGGCTCCACAAAGGCGAGCGTGTGCAAAACGGTGGCCGAGCATCCCAAGCGGAGAAATTTTCTTGCCTCGCATCCCATTGCCGGGACTGAGTTTTCAGGGCCATCTGCCGCGATTGAAAAATTGTATGATGGCAAGACCATGATCATCTGTGAAGTCGAGAAGACGGCATTTAAACTCCAAGAAAGGGCATTGCAGCTTTTTTCAGATATGGGGATGCGCCTGCGCTATATGGATCCAGAATCTCATGATAGGCATATTGCTTACGTTTCACATCTTTCACACATAAGTAGTTTTATGCTGGGAAAGACGGTTATGGAAAAGGAAAAGAACGAGAAGGATATTTTTGACATGGCCGGCAGTGGATTTGCATCTACCGTAAGGCTGGCAAAAAGCAACCCGGCAACCTGGACGCCTATTTTTAAGGAAAATAGGGAAAATGTGCTCGAAACCCTAAAAGAATACATTGATAACCTCAATAACTTTAAAAATCTTCTGGAAAATGCAGAATATGAGGCCGTTCATGCAGAAATGAAAAACACAAACCACATAAAATCAATACTTAAAGGATTATAAAGTAGGCGTAAAGCCGTAAATTTACACCGTATGGAAAACAAGAAAGAACTAAGAAACTGGTTAGATGCGTTCAATCTGGACCACCCGCTTGTAATAGCAGGTCCATGTAGTGCAGAGACTGAAGAACAGGTGCTCAAGATAGCTCATGAGCTCAAAGATACAGATGCCACTGTGTTCAGGGCAGGAATATGGAAACCCCGTACCCGCCCGGGCATGTTTGAGGGTGTGGGCGCACTGGGCCTTAAATGGCTTCAAAAAGCCAAGGAAGAAACAGGGATGCTCACCACCACAGAGGTCGCAAACCCTAACCATGTAGAGCTTGCGCTAAAACATGATGTAGATATCCTTTGGATTGGTGCACGTACCACCGTATCGCCATTTAATATTCAAGAAATCGCCGAGGCGCTAAAAGGTACGGACAAAACCGTCCTTATCAAAAACCCGGTAAACCCAGACCTCGCTTTATGGTTAGGAGCCGTTGAACGTTTTTACACACAGGACGTAAAAAACCTAGGGGTGATTCACAGGGGGTTCTCAACGTATGAAAAAACACGCTACCGCAACAACCCAGAATGGCAACTTGCAGTAGACCTTCAAAATGAATTTCCAGATCTTCCATTGATCCTAGACCCATCCCACATTGCTGGTCGTCGTGATATCATTTTTGACTTGTGTCAAACGGGGCTTGACCTTAATTATGATGGTATCATGGTAGAGACACACTATGATCCAGACAATGCCTGGAGTGATGCAAAACAGCAAATCACACCCACGCGTCTTGTTGAAATCATGAAGGACCTTAAGATACGTAAGGAAGAAGGTACTGCAGCCGAGTTCAATAACAAACTGGGTACATTGCGTACGCAAATCGATGTGATTGACCATCAATTGATAGAAAACCTGGGCAAGCGTATGAAAATAAGTGATGCCATAGGCGAACTTAAGCTAGAAAACAACGTGGCAATCCTTCAAACCAAGCGCTGGAACGAAATCCTGGGCGCGATGATCCTTGAAGGTGAGAAGCATGGGCTTAGCGAGGAGTTTATCTTGAAAGTATTTAAGGCAATACATACTGAATCAATCAATCATCAAAAGAAGATTGAGAGATTGCAACAAGCTTAAAGCGAAAAAAAACCCGGCCTAGGCCGGGTTTTTTTTATTCAATTTCTTCTAAAGGCTTGATCTCGCCCCGGTAGCGTATCGTGTCCCGCCAGCTACTGGTCACGGTCACATCTACATTTTCAAGAGTGTTTGCAGTGATGGTGTAATTATCAGTACGTGTGCCTTTACGGGCCGTGAACGATATGATGAGCTTTCCCTTCTTTTCCTTTACCTTATAATCATCTATGCTATCATCAAAGGGTTCATTGGTGCCACCGCCATAGGGAGCGTTTCTGGCAACACCAAAAAAGGGCATGGCAATCTCCGCAGAGTCTTTCTTTATCCTAATATAATTAGGGTTGCCTATGAGGTTTACCTGTGCGCTGGAAAGGTTGGGGTTATTGGGAAAATACACCAGGTTATTGCGCAAGGGGTATGCCCACTGGGCCGTAAATTCATAACTTCCGCTATCTACAAGTTCCTTTAATTCCTGTAGCTGTCGTTGTTTCTTGTCATCCTTGGTTTCCTGGGCAAGTGTGCATAAGGGAAGCAGGACCACCAGCATGAGCATTGCAATTCTTTGTGCCATAGCGTCTTGTTTTTAATGTAAAGTACAGAAATAATGCCAAACCTTGTTTAAACCTGCTTTATTTCTCGAGGGGATTGTTTGAAATAAAGTAGCTTTGCAAAAATGTTTAAAAGAGCTTTTTGAAAGGCACGGTCTATAAATCAACAGGCAGTTGGTACACGGTAAAAAATGAAGATGGGCGGTTCTATGAATGCCGCATCAAGGGGCGTTTTCGCATCCAGGGCATTAAAAGCACAAACCCCATTGCCGTGGGGGATGTTGTGGATTTTGAACTTGAAGAAACCGGTGATGATACCATAGGCGTAATCAAGAACATCCATGAGCGTAAGAACTATGTGATACGCAAATCAGTCAACCTTTCTAAGCAAACGCACATCATCGCGGCAAACGTGGACCAGGCCTTCTTGCTCGTCACGCTTGATAACCCACCCACGTTCACTACGTTTATTGATAGGTTTCTTGTGACCTGTGAGGCCTATGAAATCGAGGCAATCCTTCTTTTTAATAAAGTAGATACGCTCAATGATGATATATGGGGCGAGGTAAAGTACCTTGCCAATATGTACCGGGAAATAGGGTACACCTGTGTGGGTATTTCGGCGAAGACAGGAAAGAATATACAACGGGTACGCCAGATGATGCAAGGTAAGACCAGCATGTTTTCTGGTCACAGTGGCGTGGGAAAATCAACACTGGTCAACGCAATTGAGCCCAGCCTGGACCTCAAGACCAAGGCCATAAGTGAACAACACTCCCAGGGACAGCATACCACGACTTTTGCAGAGATGTTTGACCTTGGTTTTGATGCCCGTATCATCGACACTCCGGGAATCAAGGGTTTTGGCGTGGTGGATATTGAAAAGGAGGAGCTGGGAGATTATTTTCCTGAATTCTTTGCCTTAAAAGGCGAGTGCAAATTTAATAACTGCCTGCATGTGGAAGAGCCTAAATGTGCCGTGAAACAGGCCCTGGAAAATAATGAACTACACTGGTCGCGTTATAAAAGCTACCTGCAGATCCTGGAGGGCGAAGAAGAAAACTACAGGCGTGATGTGTATAATGATGAACCTTGATGATCAGTAAATATGCGAGTAGTCATACAGCGGGTAAGCCGTGCATCAGTCACCATAGAAAATAAAATCCACAATAGTATAGGCGATGGCCTCATGGTCTTGCTGGGTATAGAAAACGGCGATACCGTTGATGATATTGAGTGGTTGAGCAGCAAGGTATGCGGCCTGCGTATTTTTGGCGATAATAACGGGTTGATGAACCTTTCTGTCAAGGACATGGATGGAGAGGTACTGCTCATAAGCCAGTTTACACTGCATGCATCAACAAAAAAGGGCAACCGCCCCTCGTTTCTCAACGCTGCCCGACCGGAAACTGCGATACCCCTTTATGAAAAATTTATTTTGACGCTTTCGCGAAAGCTGGAAAAACCTGTTAAAGCAGGTATTTTTGGGGCTGACATGAAAATCGATTTACTCAATGATGGCCCGGTCACGCTAATTATAGATTCTAAAAAAAGAGAATAATTTAGGATTATATTAAGATTTTTTTATCTTGTGACCCCCATATATCTTTATGAGAGTTACAACATTAGTCATTTTCCTGTTGCTTTTTGTCACGGTAAAAAGCCAGGATCTCCAGTATTCAATCTTAGGCCTTACAGACAGTATCTCTGATGGCGTGGATAGCGTTATTAGGGATGAAAATATAATTATTGACGTTACTGACGCCAGTAAGCTGGTATTTAAGACCCACCGGGTAATCACCATTTTCAACAAGAGCGGCCTGGGTGATGCAGATGCCGTGGTGCTTTATGATAACAACACCCAGGTCAAGGACCTGGAAGCCCGCATGTATGATGCCATGGGCAACGAGATTGAAAAGGTGAGAAAGCGGGATTTTAAGGATGTAAGCGCCGTGAGTGGTGGCACACTTTATTCTGACTCTAGGGCGATGTACCTGGATTATACGCCCACGACCTTTCCCTTTACCCTGGTGCTGGATTATGAATATACTTCAAAGACCACAGGGTTTATAGCTGGATGGTCGCCACTTGCCAATTTTGATTCAAGCACCCAGCGTTCAACATACGAGCTTCTTTATGACCCGGCAGGAGAAATAACGGTCAAGGAATTTAACCTGGATGGATATAATGTCGACAAAGAAGAAAAGCCAGGATACTTAAAATATACGGCAAAAGATGTAATGCCCCTTGAACATGAATATCTATCGCCCTCCTTTTATGATATTGCCCCAAAGGTAAAGGTAATGCTCAAGAGCTTTTATCTAGAAGGAGTGCCCGGTGACGCGACAAGCTGGAGCGCCTTTGGTAGCTGGATGAACGACTATTTGATAAAAGATAGCAATGATCTTCCCCAGGCAACCATTGACCATATACGTGCATTAACTGCAGATTTGAACGATGATATGGACAAGGCAAGGGTGGTGTACAAGTACCTACAGGATAAAGTACGCTACATAAGCGTGCAGATTGAGATAGGAGGGTGGAAGCCCATGAAGGCCTCAGAAGTTGACCGCTTGAGCTATGGCGATTGCAAGGCCCTGACTAACTATACAAAAAACCTGCTTGATGCCGTGGGTGTGCAATCATACTACACAATACTCTATGCAGGAGGTCAAAAAAAATCACTGGACAAGGACCTGGTGGGCATACAGGGCAACCATGCTATTCTTGCATTGCCTTCCGGCGAAAATGAATTTACATTCCTTGAGTGTACCAGCCAGGAGATGCCCTTCGGCTACCTGGGAGATTTTACTGATGACCGTGATGTTTTGATCGTAACGCCCAGCGGTGGACAGATGGTACATACCACGGTCTACGACGTAGATGACAATATCGTGAAAACGGTCGTGGACGCCACCATGGATGAAGAAGGGCTCTTGATGGCACATCTGGACCGGGATTCTTATGGTGTTTCCTTTGGTGATCATTTGGGCTTGACCCATCTTGATCAAAAGGACCTCAATGATAATTACCATCACGAGTGGAACATGTTGACGGGATTGCTGGTTAACAATATAGGCCTTGATTATGATGATGAAGAGGCGGTCTTTAATGAACTCGTTGAATTTGAAGTACCACAATACGCTTCAAGTATCAATGGGGATATAATCTTAAGGCCCAATATCTTCACATCTGGGACTGAGATGATACCCCCTCGTTATTCCCATAGAAAACATGCCTTTAAGATAGAGCGCGAAAAGCAATCTCAACAAGAATTTAATTTTACCCTTCCCCAGGGTTATGTCATAGAATCCCTCCCAGGTATTGTTGAATTAAAAACAAGGTTTGGTGAATACAAGGTTCAAATGACACAAGACTCCCCTAATTCATTAAAATACACTAGGACCCTTATTTTAAGGGATGGTGAATTTACCCCTGATCTTTATGATGAATATCGCAGTTTCTGGAAACAGGTTGCCAGGTACGATAATCAAAAGATAATGTTGAATTCTAAAACTTAATGAATGCGAGTACTCTTACTATTGCTTATTGTTGCCTGCGGTAGCTTGCAGGCACAGGACCTCCGTTATGGCAAGGTCTCAAAAGAAGAAATTGAAGAAACCGCCCACCCGCTTGAACCAGAAGCAGATGCAGCTATCCTGTTTAGGGATACCTATGTGCATTTTGATTATTTTAGAAATCAAGGGTTCAACATTATCACTGAGGTTGTTGAAAGGGTAAAAATCTATAATAAGGATGGATTTGACTACGCTACAAAGTCCATAGGCCTCTATAAAAGTGGTAGCACAAAGGAGTACGTCAACGGCCTAAAAGGGGTCACCTATAACCTTGTGGATGGTAAGATAGAAGAAACAAAACTGAAAAATGATGGCATCTTTGATGAAGAAAGGTCTGATTACCTGGATGTAAAAAAATTCACGATGCCAGATATCAAAGAAGGTAGCGTCATAGAGTACAAGTACACGGTGACCAGCCCGTTCTTGTCTAATATTGATGAGATGCGGCTACAGGAAGAAATACCCATTAATATTGTAAATGCCAGGATGTATGCTCCAGAATACTTTGGGCTAAAAAGACACTCCAAGGGTTGGCGTTTTTTAAACGTTGAAGAAACCACTACTCAAAAATCAATCTCCTTTACATATACGGAATCACGGGGCGGAAACTTTCAAAACGATAAGGTGACCTATACTGAAAATATCTATAAAATTGAAGAAGAAAATGTTCCCTCTATAAAAGAAGAAGCTTATTGTGGCAACATAGACAACTACCTGTCATCCATTAAATTTGAGTTAGCATACACCAAGTTCCCCAACGAGCCCATAAAACCCATCGCGACCTCATGGGAAGATGTGGCAAAGACCATTTATGATTCAGACGCCTTTGGCGGTGAGCTGCATTCATCTAGGTTTTATAGTGATGATATAGACCCATATTTGGCAAAAGCCGCCACACCATCTGAAAAAATGCTCATGATCTTTGAGTTTGTGAAGTCCAAGATGAACTGGAACGGCCATTATGGCCTGTATGCTGAAAACGGTATACGCCGCGCATACAAGGAGGCCTCGGGAAACTCTGGTGATATCAACCTCTTGCTTGTTGCAATGTTAAGGTATGCAGGCCTTGAGGCAAACCCGGTAATCACGAGCACAAAAAGTAATGGTATACCCATTTTCCCCACGCGCAATGGCTTTAATTATGTCTTGGCAAGCGTTGACCTGGCTGGTGGCACGGCATTGCTCGATGCGACTAATAAATTGGCCTCGGTAAACCTGCTCGAGGATGAAATCATCAACTGGAGCGGTAGGATCATTAAAGAAGATGGATCATCTCAAGTAATCTCGCTATCCCCCTCAAAGCCGGCATCGCATAGAGTGATGGCTGTGGTTGAAATAGGCGATGACCTGAGTACCAAAGGTAAATTAAGGCAAAGGTCCATGGGCAATTATGCACATAATGAGCGGATGATCTATAAGAGCAAGAACGATGATGAGCGTAGGATGAATCTTGAAGAAAACTTTCAGGGCATTGAAATCCATGATTTGGCTTTCGCCGAAATGGAAAATGTCTATAAGCCCGTTTCCACCGAGTATGAATTTGACTCCATGGATCAACTGGAAGAAATAGGTGGAAAATTATATTTCTCCCCCATGTTTCACCTCACCACGTCAGAAAATCCATTCAAGTCAGAAGAAAGAAAGTACCCTGTGGACTTTATTTACCCTCGTGAGCAGGTGTATAGCTTTACTGTAAACATCCCAGACGGCTACGAGGTAGAAAGCCTCCCAGAAAACTTGAAAATTGCGATGATTGACAATGCAGGTGAGTTTGTCTATCAGATTACACAGAGCTCAAATACCCTGCAGCTACATGTAAAATCAGCAATCAATGAAAGTATGTTTCCGCCTGACAAATATGTAGACCTCAAGAAATTCTACGACATGATGATCGCAAAAGAAGGTGAGAAAGTAGTTCTTAAAAAGATTTAGACCATCCTGACACCATGCTGAACGGTATGGGGATTTTTATTTTTGTGTATGAAAAAAATTGCATTTGCCATCCTGTTCTTGACGTTTGCCATGGCGACGGGCCAAGATGAAAAATATGGAAAGATTGACAAAGATGACCTCGAGCTCAAGGTCTACATGAAAGATACCAGTGCCGGTGCCGTGTATTTATACAAGGGCAGGGAGAGTTGGTTGACCTATGATGACAATTGGGTGGTCAAGACCAGGATTCATGAACGCATCAAGATCTTGAATAAATCAGGCCTGGATTATGCCACAAAAAAGATATTGCTGTACAAGGGAGATGAAAGCAATCAAGAGATAACCAAGTTAAAGGGAGCCTCCTACACCCTTGTAGATGGCAAGCAGGTAAAGGTAGAACTTGATGAACGCAACGAGGTGTATGAGACCATACCGCACGAAGACTGGGAGGAGGTAAGTTTTGCCATACCCAATGCACAGGTAGGATCAGTCATAGAATGGGAATACACGACCGAAAAACCTGGTCTTTATGCCATTGATGACTTAATACTCCAAGAAGATATTCCCGTTAGGAAATACCATGCTGAGATAAGGAATCCCTATTTCATAAAATTCAATATCCTTAAAAAAGGATATTTTGATATGAAAATGGGGCAGGACCTTAAAAAGGAGACAATGGGGGTAAACTGGAAACAGGAGATAGGTTATATGTCGAGCCGTAAAAATGGGGTCATGAGCTACAACGAGTTGATATCTACTTTTGACAAGGAAGATATACCCCGTTTAAGGGAAGAACCCTATGTGGGCAATGTTGACAACTATAGATATACCGTGGTCTATGAGCTGGAGTCTTATGAAATGGATGAAGATAACCCCCATAAATATTCAACAACCTGGGAAGATGTGGCAACCCGTATTTTTAAATATCCTGATTTTGGGGGTCAGCTGGAAAACCTTAGGTTTTTAAGTCAAGAAGCGGCTCGCCTCAAACATACCTACAATACAGATGAAGAGAGAATGAAGGGTGTTTTTGAGTATGTGAGGGATAATTATAGCTGGAACGGTGAATATGGCAAATATGTAGATAAGAATTTAAGGGAAGTCTTTAAGGACAAAACAGGCAATGTGGCAGAGCTGAACTTTTTGCTCATAGGGTTGCTGCGCGAAATAGGTCTTAGCGCGCACCCCATTTTAGTAAGCACAAGGCAAAATGGAATCCCTGTTTTTCCCACCATTAAGGGGTATAACTACGTTATTGCAGGCGTGCTGCTGGATGATGAACTGTACATCATGGATGCCACCGAAAAAATGAGTTCTGTAAATGTACTGCCCGAAAGGGACTATAACTGGAAAGGACGTCTTATAAGGCAGACCGGCGTATCTATGGAGGTTGACCTTTATCCTAAAATCCCATCTCGCGAAAACACCATGATAATGGCTGAAATAAGTGATGATGGTTCCGTGACGGGCAAGATGCAACGGCGGTTGACCTCTGTAATGGCACTCAATTATAGAAAGACCGTTGATGATGATCCCGGTAAACGGGAGACCACACTTGCCAATAACTATAACCTGGATGAGGTCTTTGATGTCAAGCAGGAAGATATGAAATTGTATGATTTGCCCGTCATCGAGGGCTTTTCATTTGAAAAGACCTTGGGCGTTGAGCAAGTGGGCGATAACCTCTATGTAGACCCTTTGCTGTTCCTCAAGATGGCCAGTTCACCATTTAATTATGAAGACCGCACCTATCCCGTGGATTTTGTTTACCCTTTTGAAACCATAAAAAATATCAGTATAATACTTCCAGGGGGTTATGAGGTCGTGTCCTTGCCAGAAGCTGCAAACATTGCCATGCCAGATGACCTGGGTTCTTTTTATTACAATATCTCACATAAAAATGGCAAGCTCAGCCTCCTGGTCAAATTTTCGGTAAACAAGAGCATTGTTCCCGTTAACGAATATGGTTCCTTGAGGGAATTCTATAAATTGCGTGTTGCTAAAGAGAATGAAAAAGTCGTTCTCAAAAGGACATAGACATGAATATAGAAAATGCACAAGAGGCCGTTGACATCTGGATCAAGAAACACGGTGTGCGCTATTTTAACGAACTTACCAATATGGCCCAGCTCACTGAAGAAGTGGGCGAGGTGGCCCGCATCATCGCCAGGCGTTATGGCGAGCAGAGCGAGAAAGAGAGCGATAAGGGCAAGGACCTGGGCGAAGAGTTGGCAGATGTCCTGTTTGTGGTGCTTTGCCTGGCAAATCAAACAGGGGTTGACCTGCAGCAGGCTTTTGACAATAAATTAGAGCTCAAGACAAAAAGGGATCACGACCGCCACCATCAAAACGAAAAATTAAAGTAATTTCGCCAGTATCAAAACCCTCAACCCTTGAAGCTCAAGATATCAAAACAAACCCCAGAACTTTCGGGAAATATTACCATTACCGGGTCAAAAAGTGAATCAAACCGCTTGCTCATCCTCCAGGCATTTTTCAAGGATATAGCCATAAAAAACCTCTCAAACAGTGAAGATAGCCAGATGATGCAAAAAGCCCTGGCCTCACGGGATGAGGTTGTTGATATCCACCACGCAGGCACCGCCATGCGCTTCCTGACCGCATATTTTGCCGTGCAGGACGGCCGCAAGACGGTACTTACCGGTAGCCAGCGCATGCAGGAAAGGCCCGTGGGCATCCTCGTGGATGCATTGAGGTCCATGGGTGCTGACATAGAATATAAAAAAAATGAAGGCTACCCACCACTACTCATCCACGGTAAAAATTTGGCTATAGCCAAAGTAAAACTTGCCGCAAACGTGAGCAGCCAGTACATCTCTGCCCTGATGATGATGGGCGGCTACCTGCCCCAGGGGATAGAGATAGAGCTTGAAGGTAAAATCACCTCCGTGCCCTATATAAAAATGACCCAGAGCCTGCTCACAAAATTGGGCATGCACTGCACGTTTGAAGGTCAGGTGATCCAGGTGGGCCATTGCAGTGCAGCCCCCCAAGAATTTGTTGTGGAGTCAGACTGGAGCAGTGCTTCTTATTATTACAGCCTGTGTGCCATTGCCAGTGAATGCCATTTAAAGCTCAGCAGTTATAAAAAAGACAGTTTGCAGGGCGATTCCATCATGGCACAGCACTATAGGGAAATGGGGGTAGAAACCCATTTTGCAGATAACACCATAACGTTGACAAAAATACCTGGCTTTGTGCCAAAGAAAGTCAAGTTCAACCTCGTGGACAGTCCAGATACTGCCCAGACCATTGCCGTTACCTGCTTTGCCATGGGTATAGGATGCCACCTCACCGGCCTGCACACCTTAAAGATAAAAGAGACCGATAGGCTTGAAGCCCTCAAGGTAGAACTTACAAAAATGGGGGCTGATATCAAGGTGACCGAAGATAGCCTCACCATAGAGCCCTCAAATACCTGCAATCCAGATGTGACCATTAAAACCTATCAGGACCACCGCATGGCAATGGCCTTTGCACCGCTCGCGCTTAAGGTGCCCATTGCATTTGAAGATGCTGAGGTAGTTAATAAATCCTACCCAGATTACTGGGATGACATGGAGAAACTGGGCTTTGAAGTATCAAAATACTAACCCATTTTTATTTAACGCCCATTTACTTGACAACCCCCCCCTCAAGATTGTATATTTGCACTCTTTTTTTGAAAACATTTAATTAAAACCACGCAAGGGAATGAAACTTTCTAATTTTAACTTTGAACTTCCCAAGGAACTATTGGCAGAATACCCATCAGAACATCGTGATGAGGCACGCCTTATGGTCCTTAACAGGAAAGATCAAACAATTGAGCATAAACTATTCAAGGACCTTATAGATTATTTTAATGAAGATGATGTAATGGTGCTCAACAATACTAAAGTTTTTCCTGCAAGACTATACGGTAACAAGGAGAAGACCGGGGCACGCATCGAGGTTTTCCTTTTGAGGGAATTGAACAGCGAGACCAGGTTGTGGGACGTACTTGTAGATCCCGCAAGAAAGATAAGGATAGGCAACAAGTTGTACTTTGGCGAAGATGAAAGCCTAGTTGCTGAAGTCATAGACAACACTACCTCCAGGGGACGTACCCTAAGGTTTCTATATGACGGGTCGTATACCGAGTTCCGCAAGAAACTTAAGGAACTGGGAGAAACACCACTTCCTAAATACATAAAGCGCGAAGTGGAACCAGATGATGCAGAGCGCTATCAAACCATCTATGCAAAAGAAGAAGGAGCAGTGGCAGCGCCCACTGCCGGCCTTCACTTTAGCAAGCACCTTTTAAAGAAACTAGAGATAAAAGGGGTGAACTTTGCAGAGGTGACACTTCACGTGGGGCTGGGAACATTCAGTCCGGTTGAGGTAGAAGACCTTAGCAAGCACAAGATGGACAGTGAGGAAGCATTTATCAATGCACCGGCAACCAGCACCATCAACAAGGCAATCACTGAGCGTCGCAGGATCTGCGCGGTGGGCACAACGGTAATGCGCGTTCTTGAGAGTGCCGTGAGCAGTGGCAGGACCCTCAATGAATTTGGTG
Organism: Cytophagaceae bacterium; assembly: GCA_002710685.1. Classification (GTDB taxonomy): domain Bacteria; phylum Bacteroidota; class Bacteroidia; order Flavobacteriales; family Flavobacteriaceae; genus Leeuwenhoekiella. Next base: position 190,288 of record PALD01000049.1, read on the forward strand.
GGTGGACTAACAAGTTTATCTTCCCTCCATATGATTTTAGCATCGCAAACAGTATGGTGACTAACTTCCATACGCCTAAATCAACCTTGTTGATGATGGTGTCAGCCTTTGCAGGGCATGACTTCATCATGAAGGCCTATGAAGAAGCCATCAAGGAGAAATATAAGTTCTATTCCTATGGTGATGCCATGTTGATCATCTAAGGATTAACTTACAAAAAGCAAATTTCCCTGGCCCTGGCCGGGGATTTTTTTGGCGTTTGGTTCCCACCGGGCTTTCCGCTGTATCTTTTTTTTCGCAAAAGCGAGAAAAAAAGGATGCCGCTGCAATCCCTAACGCGACCTGCTGCCATTGTTTTAAATAGTAAATTTGCCATTCATGAATACAGGTAAAAAAGATATACGGTCATTATCCAGGGATGAGCTCCGGGAGTATTTTGTTTCCCAGGGCGAGAAGGCCTTTAGGGGCAATCAGGTATATGAATGGCTATGGAGCAAAGGGGCACATGACTTTGATGACATGACCAACCTTAGCAAGGAGACACGAGCTTTTCTTGACGAGCATTTTGTCATCAACCACATCAAGGTTGACAAGATGCAGCGCAGCAAAGATGGTACGATTAAAAATGCGGTAAAGCTGCACGATGGCCTTATCGTTGAAAGTGTCCTGATACCCACGGCATCCAGGACAACGGCCTGCGTGTCATCACAGGTGGGATGCAGCCTTAACTGCAGGTTCTGTGCCACGGCACGTTTAAAAAGGATGCGCAACCTCAATCCCGATGAAATTTTTGACCAGGTCGTAGCAATTGACAAGCAGAGCAGGAACTATCATGACAGGCCCTTGTCAAACATCGTGTTCATGGGCATGGGGGAGCCACTCATGAACTATAAGAACGTGGTCAGGGCCATAGAAAAGATCACATCGCCAGATGGCCTGGGGATGTCACCTAAGCGTATTACCGTGTCAACCTCTGGAGTGCCCAAGATTATCAAGAAGATGGCAGATGAAGAGGTGAAGTTCAAGCTTGCCGTTTCCCTGCACAGTGCACTGGATGAGGTGCGTACAGATATCATGCCCTTCAATGAGCAGATGCCACTTGCTGAACTCAAGGAGTCTCTGCAATATTGGTATGAAAAAACCGGCCGAAGGATAACCTATGAATATGTGGTATGGCGGGGCATTAACGATCAACGACGTGATATTGAGGCCTTGATAGATTTTTGCCTGGCAGTGCCCAGCAAGGTAAACCTTATAGAATATAACCCCATAGATGATGGTGAGTTCAAGCAGGCCGACCCTACCGCAATAGACGATTATGTCAATCTACTTGAGGCAAGGGGTATCACGGTTACCGTAAGACGCTCCCGGGGTAAGGATATTGATGCTGCCTGTGGGCAACTGGCCAATAAATCCTAGACTCCCTCCTCTAGTTTTTTAAGACCTTAAAGTTTTCTACCCTGTCATTTGCGCTTATCTGGGCGATATATACGCCCTGAGGAAACGTGGAAAAGTCAATCTCTGCTTTTGATTTCAAGTTTTTCTGGGCAATCATTTCCTGCCCCATGAGGTTATAGATCCTCACTTCATCAATGGTAGATTGAGAATTCACGATAAGTTTTTTTGCATAGGTATCATAATACCTTGTGATGGGGGTGGTCATGTTTTCTGTGCCCAGTGACTTTTCCACACTATAGTCAAAAAAGAAAACGTATCCACTGTTTGCCGGGGAATACCTGTGAAACCCTATATAGTACTCACCTGTTGAAGATGGGGTAAACTCCAGGTTTTTTATTTGCCTTGCACTTCCCTGGAGGGTGTTGCCCTCAAGAGGGTCAAAATTTTGTGCTATGCCGGTTTCATTGTAAAGTGTAGATATAGACGAGGTACTATTTGGCGCCCCAGCCATAAAGACCTCAATGCTCTCATTTGCAATATAGTCGTCATAATCCAGAACGTTAAAACTGAAGTTTATGTAGTAAGTACTTCCACCAGTGAGGGTAAGTGCAGGAGAATACAAGTAATCGTTAGAGGGTTGTTGAGCGGTTTCCAGGACCACAAAGTAGTGGTCTTCACTGTTATTGCCCACGGGCCCATGGTCTGAAACCCATATACTGCCATCCCCGTCCACATCCTGCTGTGTGTGACATATTTGAAAGGTCTGCTCATCAGAGAAATCAAAGGCGATGAGTTCATTTGTTGAACATTCAAAATCGTCTTCGGTTATTTCAAACTCAAAACCCCTTGAATCCCAATAATCATCAAATACTATAAAGTATTCTTCTCCCGCCGTTATGGGGAAAAATGCTTCAGACCTGAAATTTTCATCCACATCATCATTGAACCCTATGCAGTTGAGCGCTCCACACGTCCCAGAAAAGATGCTAATGCGGGTGTCCAAATCTGGGTTGGCATTTAAATCTGTGGTCACAATGGCAGAACCAGTAGTAGCTGCGGTGTACTTAAACCATGCAGCACCTGCGGCATCATTGTTTGTATAACAGCTATTAGGAGCAAATCCCGCCTGTATGTCATCGGCCGTGTGGCTTCCTGCCGTGATTGATGGCGCTGTCTCACATTTGTCCTGTGGGTTTAAATGTGTATTGCTTTCTTGCGTAAGCTTAAAATTATCAATACCGGCATACCAGCCCCATTGGCCATTATCATCATAGGTAAACCTTACCTTAAAGTCTGCATTTGCAAAGGGTGTGACGTCTTTATAGTAGTAAAATGGTTTTCTATCTTGCCCGGTTTGCAATTGTAATATGCTCTGCCATTTAGTACCATCATAGACCTCTATACTAAGTTTTTCTCCTCCCACGCCCGCCATACCTATTTCTACGGTCAAAAGAACTGGGTCTGCACCGCTTATATCATACGTGTCAGTAGTGAGGCTTACATTGCTGCTTTCTGAAAATTCCCCGCAGTCATCATCGTCAAAAATAAGGGCGGTAGAGCTAAAGTCTGGGCCGTGAGGAGCATTTGAGGTAAAGGTGCTCCAGGAACAAGTGCCGGTGTTTATCGTTGTGAACCACCCGACCGGCATGGTAGCATCTTCAAACGTTTCGTTGACAATCTGGGCACTGGTAAACTGGTAAAAACAAGAAAAAATAAAAACTAAGAGTAGAGGTTTCATCATAATCTGGGGTTCATTGAGAGTTCTAAAATAAAAAAAATCCATCTTGTAAAATCATTTTCTCAATATTTGACCAGATATTAGAAGAATAGCTCATTTTTACAAGTTGAAATGCAATTCAATTTTTAAAATTGTTAATTTTTCTTAAAAATACTTTATGGAAAACCTCAATATTTTTTAATTGTTGAAGAAAAAAAGCATTTGGTAAAAATGCATTTCTAACGTGATTAGTACATCCTTTTTAGGACGTTATAAGATTTAGATTGTGTGCGCCATTTGCTGTAGTCTTCTCTTCTTGGCGGGCATTTTTAGCAAATCATTGATTTTACCATATCTTTATTGCCTATATGAAAATAGTAGAGCAGATCAAGCAGCCCATAGCCTATGAGATGGAAATTTTTGAACAAAAATTTTCTCTCTCCATGCGGTCTAAGGTACCGTTGCTCAACCGCATTACACATTACATTGTAAATAGAAAGGGTAAGCAGATGCGCCCCATGTTTGTTTTTCTAGTGGCAAAGATGCTGGGCAATGAAGTGCTCAATGACCGTACATACAGGGGGGCATCGGTGATTGAGCTCATACACACCGCAACACTGGTGCATGATGATGTTGTGGATGAAAGCTACAGGCGACGTGGCTTTTTTTCGCTCAATGCGTTATGGAAAAACAAGATTGCCGTGCTTGTGGGTGACTACCTGCTTTCCCGCGGACTCCTATTGTCAATAGACAATGAGGATTTTGACCTATTGCAAATAATATCTGTCGCTGTACGCGAAATGAGCGAGGGAGAGTTGCTGCAGATAGAAAAGGCCAGAAAGCTTGACATCACAGAAGAAGTTTACTTTGAAATCATACGGCAAAAAACCGCCACACTTATTGCAGCCTGTTGTGCGATGGGTGCCGCCGCGGTACATGCTGATAAGGCTGATGTTGAAAAGATGCGGAAATTTGGGGAGTTGATAGGCCTTGCCTTTCAGATCAAGGATGACCTATTTGATTATGGAAGCGAGAAAATAGGCAAACCCACGGGCATAGATATCAAGGAGCAAAAGATGACCCTCCCGTTGATATATGCACTCAATGCGGGCAGTGCAAAAGAAACAAACTGGCTGATAAAATCTGTCAAGAACCACAACAAGGACAAGAAGCGGGTAAAAGAAGTGATCGCAAAGGTCAAGCAGCTGGGCGGCCTGGAGTATGCCGTGCAGAAAATGAAGGATCTGCAAGAAGAAGCCCTGCAGCTGCTCGAGTCTTTTCCGCCCTCAAAATATAAGGATAGCCTTATCCTTATGGTCAATTATGTGATAGACCGCAAAAAATAAAGAATCATACATAATGTACTTTTAATCCTTGAGTTCCCGTTAAGATTATTGCCAATAAATTTATCTTTGCGGCCTATGTCATACCCTAACCGTATTTTTCTCTTTGTGTTCTTCCTGGTATTGAGCCCTATTATGGGTAAAGCCCAAACCCTTCTTAAAAAGGATGTGAATGCAACCAGAACCACGGCCACACAACAATCTGGGACAAGGCAGCAAGGACCTGAGGGGATGAGTGCCCAGAAAACAAAAAAGCGTGAAAGGCCACCCATCGACCTGTATAAGATCATCTCGTACAAAAATGACACAACGGTTGTTGATACCTCACTTACCGTTCAAAAATTCTATAAGTACAATTACTTAAAAAAAGACCGTTTTGACCTTCTCCCATTTGCAAACACGGGACAACCGCACAATACCTTGCTGTATAATTTTGATAATACATCTGTAAAACCGCTTTTTGGCGCCCGGGCAAAGCACTTTAATTATATGGAGGTTGAAGACATCAATTATTATGAAGTGCCCACACCCTTGACTGAGCTGTATTATAAAAGTGTTTTTGAACAGGGGCAGACCCTTGATGCATTTTTTACCATGAACACATCAGAGCGGTTCAACTTTTCTATAGCATATAAAGGCCTGCGCAGTTTAGGTAAATATCTCAACATACTCACGAGCACGGGCAACTTTAGGTTTACCGTAAACGCACGCTCTAAGAACGACAGGTATCAAATCAAGGCGCATTATGTGGCCCAGGACCTCTTAAATAATGAAAATGGAGGCCTACAGGCCACGGCAATTGCAAACTTTAGGAGCAACGACACGGAGTTTGACGATAGGTCAAGGCTCAATGTGAATTTTGAAAATGCTAACAATATCCTGGATGGGCAACGCTTTTACATTGACCATGCCTATGATCTTATTGATCAAAAGGATTCGCTGGTGTCTAACCGTATCCAGATAGGGCATAAACTTATCTACGACGACAAGTTTTATACCTATACACAATCCACCCCCTCTGATGTACTGGGCAATTCTTTTGTGGCAGGACAAATCAATGACCGCCTTGACCTTGAGGATTTCAGCAATGAGGTATATGTGAACTATGCCAATGATCTACTGGGGACGTTAAGGTTGAGCGCAGGCCATAGCCATTATGATTATGGGTACAACTCAGTATTGATACGGGAAGATAATGAACGTATACCTAACAGGCTTCAGGGCAATATCATTGAAGTAGGTGCTGGATATATGAAGACCATAGGCGGCTTTAAGCTTGAGGGGCAGGCAAAGGCAAATATTGCTGGCGATTTTGACGGGTATGATTTTAACGGGGCCGCATCCTTCCGCTTCAGGGATTTATTTGATGTAAAGGCAAGGATACATTCTAACAGTAGCTTGCCTAATTATAACCATCTCCTGTATCAAAACAGTTATGAAAACTATAACTGGTACCACCTGGATGATTATAAAAACGTCAAGACCAACACCCTGGGATTTGATCTTAAGTCAAACAAGCTGGTCAACGTAACGGCAAACCTCACCACGATTTCAGATTATGCCTATTTTGGGTTAAACCCAAATGATTCACTGGTCAATACATACCAGACCAGTGATATGATCAACTACCTTAATATCAAGGCAAACAAGGAATTTAGATTTGGCAAGTTTGCATTAAACAATACCATTGCCTATCAAAAGGTGTTCAACGGGCAAGATTACCTGCAGGTACCTGAGCTGATTACAAGAAACACCCTGTATTATACTGATGAATGGTTTGACAAGGCACTTTTTATACAAACAGGTGTAAATTTCAAGTATTTCACCAGTTATTTCATGAACGGGTATGACCCGGTACTCTCAGAGTTCTATGTACAGGCAGATGAAAAATTCGGGGAGTTTCCGCTCATTGACGTGTTCTTTAACATGAAGGTGAGGCAAACACGTATTTTCTTTATTGCTGAACATGTTAACTCACCCTTTACGGGCAATGACTTCTTTAGCGCACCTGGCTATCCCTATCGGGATTTTAATGTACGCTTTGGTATCGTATGGAACTTATTTCTGTAAAATAAATATGCATTTTTTACCACAGGATATAGATGATTATACCGTTGCACACTCACAGCAAGAACCTGAACTGTTGCAGCAATTAAGGCGCGAGACTTTTCAAAAAGTACTGCAGCCCCGCATGTTGAGCGGCCCCTATCAGGGCAGGGTACTCAGTATGCTTTCTAAGGTTATCCATCCCGGTGTCATCCTTGAGATAGGCACCTACACGGGATATTCTGCCCTGTGCCTTGCTGAAGGGCTTGCAAGCGGTGGCGTGCTACATACCATTGATATCAACGAGGAGCTTGAAGACCTGCAGCGTAGGTACTTTGACCGTTCACCTTTCGGCGAAAGCATAATACAGCACCTGGGCAGCGCGCTTGATGTAATACCCATGATTGACGGAAACTTTGACCTGGTCTTTATAGATGCAGACAAGCCCAACTATCCCCAGTATTTTGACCTGATCGTAGATAGGCTCAATCCCGGTGGCATCATCTTGTCTGACAATGTGCTGTGGAGTGGTAAAGTGGTTGAACCGGTTAAGGATGACGATGTGAGCACAAGAGCATTGCTGCATTACAATACTTTGCTTGCCACTGATGAACGGCTTGAGACTGTGCTGTTGCCCATACGTGATGGCCTTACCATAAGCAGGAAAAAACAAAACCCCGCTTGAAAAAGCGGGGTTTAGCATAATTAACACTAAACTGTTATTGATGTGCCTTTTCAGTATTTTGTTCTCAAAAGACACTTCCCATAAATGACTATTAGATTATTGCTAACCTAAAATGAAGATATTAAATATAATTCAATTTAAGGCAGGTTTTTTTGTAAAAATAATAGAACAGCGAGGCCATTGATACTCCCACGCCAGCGCCCACTAAGATGTCTGATGGGTAATGCACCCCCACAAATATCCTGCTCATGGCAAAAAGTACGGGCCAAATATAAAAAGCAAAGACCCAGGGATGTTTTTTTCTGAGCACAAGGACCACAAAAGTGGTTACTGCAAATGAACTTGCCGCATGGCCTGAAAAGAAAGAAAAATTAGTGGGTTTTTGAAGTACGCGTATCAAATCTTCCAGGAGGGGTTCATTGTTTGGCCTTAGCCTGGCTACCTGGATTTTTACAAATTGGGTGAATGACACCACCGCCGCAAGGCTGATTAGGGTAAACAAAATGGAGAGTATGGCTTTCTTCCATGAAAATGAATAGAAAAAAAGCCCAAAGAAAATGAGGTAAAGCGGTATCCAGTGGTTTATCTGGGTGATAAAGATCCAGAAGTTATCATAATCATCAACCCCCAGGTTGTTGAGAAACACAAATAATTTCCTGTCCCACTCGGCCAGTTGTTCCCACATTCATTAAAATTTGCGTTTAACGGAGCCGGTGATATCATCAAAGCCTTTTTTAGCCTCATCGATTTCCTTCTTGACATCATTTGCGATGCTGGTATCAATTCCCTGCTTTTCTGCAGTTTTGGTAATCTCGGTCTTGATTTCATTTGTGGCGTTGCGCAGGGTCTTCATGCCCTTGCCCAGTCCTCTCGCGATATCGGGGACTTTATCTGCACCAAACACCATGATCACAATAAAAATCACGAATGCTATTTCTGTTCCGCTAATAAATAAAGGTATCGTCATCATCACGTACAAAGATATGGGAAAAAAGAAAAGCCGACTACATTGAGCCGGCTTTTGTAATAAATTAACGTTGTTAATTCCTTACGGATTCCTTGAACTTGTCAAACTGGCTTTCAGTTTCCTGTTTTGGCCATGAATTGTTAGACAGGTCAACGTCTGCGGTTTCTAGGTTGGGGTCAACCGTTACCTTGGTTATTTCCTTGTCCGTGGCGATTACTTTTTCTACCTGGGCATCATTCTTCCTCCATATCTGTACGGGGTACTTGATGGTTTCACTGGTGCCATCTGCATACGTATATTCCACGATAAGTGGCATGGGGATGCCTCCCGGTTTTGAGAAGGTGATGGCATAAAAATGTTTTGGTGCATTGAGTTTTGCCCTTTCTTCTGGGGAGAAGTTGTCCATAAGGAATTCCTTGAGCTTAGGTGCATTCTCCTCAGTGGTCTTGTCCTTCATTGCATCCGTGTATTCATCAGAGCCTTCTTCAACAACGTAGAGTGCGTCAATGGATTCTGGCGTATAGCCATATCTCGATAACATCTCCTTGCCTTCTTTTGTGGGCTGGTCTGTTATATAGTATGATTTTACATCCTCGACACCTATGTCTACCCAGTCTGTTGTGTAGAACCATCCCCTCCAGTACCAGTCAAGGTCCACTGCTGATGCGTCTTCCATGGTGCGGAAGAAGTCTTCTGGCGTGGGGTGCTTGAACATCCAGCGTTGTGCGTAGGTCTTGAATGAATAGTCAAAAAGGTCGCGGCCCATTACCGTTTCCCTCAATATGTTTAGTGCCGTTGCGGGTTTTCCATAGGCATTGTTGCCCAGTTGAAACACGTTTTCTGGGTTAGACATGATGGGGGAGATATAATCCTGGTCACCACCCATGTATCCTGTAATCTTGGAGGGTTCGCCCCGCCTTGATGGATATTTTGTATTTGGAGCGATTGCATCGGGATAGCTTTCGCCAAAATCCTGCTCGGCAACGTACTGTACAAAGGTGTTGATACCTTCATCCATCCATCCCCATTGGCGCTCATCGCTGTTTACGATCATAGGGAAAAAGTTATGGCCCACCTCATGGATGATAACGCTTATCATGCCCAGCTTTGTCCTTTCAGAATAGGTGCCGTCAGGATTGGGGCGACCGTGGTTCCAGCAGATCATGGGGTATTCCATACCCTGGTTTCTTCCGTGTACGGAAATCGCCTTGGGATAGGGATAGTCAAAGGTCATCCTTGAATAGGATTTCAAGGTCTGTACAACGGCCTTTGTGGAATATTCTTCCCAGAGGGGGTTTCCTTCTTTGGGATAGATGGATATGGCCATAACGTCACCTTCTGGAAACTTGACTGCTTGTGCATCCATGATATACTTTCGCGAAGACGTAAATGCAAAGTCCCTTACATCTTTTGCCCTGAGCTTCCAGGTCTTTTTTTGTTGGCTAAAGCCCTTTTCGATTTTTTCGGCTTCAGCCTGGGTCCTGATGATAACGGGCTTGTCATAAGATTTTGTAGCCTGTTCCCACCGGTTCAATTCTTGTTTTGAGTACACTTCCTTGCGGTTGATGAGGTCACCAGTACCATCTAGCAAGTGGTCAGCAGGGACGGTGATATCCACATCAAAGTCACCAAATGCAAGTGCAAACTCGCCATTGCCCCAAAACTGGTAGTTTTGCCATCCTTCTACATCATTGTAAACGCACATACGTGGATAAAACTGGGCGATTATGTAGTTTTTGTTCCCATCAGGGAAGCTCTCATACCCAGACCTTGCGCGGTCCACGGTATGTTCTGGGATATTGTAGTTCCACTTAATGTTGAATTCATAGCTATCACCTGCTTCCAGTGGCTCTGCCATCTCCACACGCATCATGGTAAAGTTGATGGTGTACTTAAGTGGTTTGCCATCTTTTGTCACGGCTTTAATATTAAAACCTCCATCAAATGGTTTGCCCATGTACTGGGATACAAATGATTGTGGGGGCATTACCGGCGACATGCCATCACCATCTTTTTGCAGTGCGGGAGAATCTTTGGTTCGCACGTTTTGATCTAGTTGCAGCCACAGGTACTCCAGGTCGTCCTGAGAATTGTTGTGGTAGGAGATGGTTTCTTCTCCAGAGATGGTTTGATTTTTATCGTTAAGTTCAATTTTCATCTTATAGTCAGCCGTGTTTTGATAATACGCTGGCCCGGGAGCACCAGATGCTGTGCGGTACATGTTTGGCGTGGCCCACAGATCTGATAATTGCCTGAATTTATTGAGGTTTGTATGCCCTGGCTTGCGCTCTGGCTGTGGTGTCTCTCCTTCTTGTGCAAAAACTATGCTGCCCATCAGGGCAAAAAGGATAAACAATGAAAACTTGAAACTTTTCATATGTGTTTTAATTAAATTTTAAGAATTTGATAAAAGTAGAAATTTGGCTGCTTTACTGGGTTTTTTGACTAAATTTTAACAGTGCTTTATCATTTTCAGAATACAGCATAAAACTCTTATGTGTATTGCCCGCCTTGATATGCACAACGTTTTTTTGCTCCGGGAAGACCTCCATGAGCATGGGGTCATCCACCTCGATGCTTTTTAGGGTATTGATATTTTTTGCCTCAAGGTAAAAGACCATATAATCATCCTCGTTTTCATACCCTATGTAATCCAGTGGTTTTTCTGTGCCATTGACCTGGATATGAAAGCGTTGTTCAAAGTATTTTTTGATGTATGCATTGAGTTTTTCCTTGGGGTATGTGTTTCCGTCAACCTCTATGTTACTATCATACCTTTCCTTGAGCACGTGCTCAAAGTCATCATAAAAGATGCGGGAGATGACCTCAAGTGACTTGTGGTCTTTATTGTACTCAATCTGGGTTATGCTTACATAGTATTTGTGGAGGGAGCTTGCCGCTAGGAGCGGAAGGCTGACCAATGCTATTAAAAAAAACTTTCTCATAGTTATCTTGCAAATGTAGACTTCATGGTGCAAAGTCTATTCCAAAAAAATCAATCTTCTTCTTGCTTGCGCATGGCGATATACTCTGGGGCTTTTTTTTGCAATAGCTCAATAAGGCTCAGCAAATCCTCCCTTGATGCAAGTCCCAGTGCCTCCTTGTTGTTTTCATACACATAATGTGCAAAATCATCAATGAGCAGCGGCGGGATATCCAGTTTCCTGGTGTAGATACTGTCCTCAAACAGGTTTCGTGCTTCTTGTACCCTGCGCTCCATCTTAGAGACCCTGACATGGCGTTTGAGCATTTTGGTCCTGCCGGTAATGGCGTTGACAATGGGGTCAATGGGTAAGATGCCGGCCCCCGTGTGCGTTGCCGTGTAGAGCCTTCTTTCCTCGGGGGTGGGGATGGGGTTGTGGTTTACGGGCAGCCCGGCCGCTTCTGGGTCAAAGGGCTTCTCCGTGGGGGGTACATTGGCATCCTGGCCCAGTCTCCCCGAGAGGTCTATATTGCTTATGTCTACCTCTTCAAGTTCACTTACCTCTTCTTCAAGGTAAAATGATACATACTTGCGTGAAAACAACTCTGGCGTGACAACAAGGGTCATATCCTTAAATTGGAGTGCAGAGATATAGAGGGTGTCATTGAGCCTTACGGGGATGGCAAAAGACCCATTTTCATTTGTTATGGTGCCCTTTTGGGTAGTGAGGTTGAGCACATGCAGGTATTCTGTTTCAATACTGTCATTGAGTACCTTGCCCTTTAGCACCACGGTTTCCTGTGCCTGGAGGTTTACAGCGCCCAGAAAAAGCAGGGTAAGGAAAATCAAGAACGGTTTTGGGTTCATCTTGGCACACGGGTTTAGCTTCCGCTTAGCGAAAATAATACTCAAAAATGGATAAATAATGGATTGTGCTGTAAAAACAGGAGCTGTTTCAACAATGCGTTGATGGCGTCTATCTAGAATTAAATGCTCTGCTTTGATCAAGTAAAAAAGATATTAGGTCAAGTTCATTACCAGGATTGAGCATCTGTTTGTCCAGCCCATTGTCAAGGGTATAATCTATAAAGCTTTCAATCTCCGCGGGCTTGATCTTTAGTGTCCTGCTAAAGAAATCATCATCATACATCGCCTTTATTTCCGCGGAAGCGGTCTCCTTAAAATTTTTATCAGAGCTGTTTTTCTTGCCCACCAGCGCCCTGAAGATATTCACAAAATTGAGCCCATACCGCCATTGCTCATCATCCATGGCAACATTGTCAACGGGAGAATACCTGTCATAGAGACGGTCTTCCATAACTATTGTTGCAACATTTACCTTGGGCATCACCTGTTTTTGGGTAGGGATCACGTTAACATCAGCAACCACGTTGCCTGACAGGTCGTAGGGCCTCACAACAACTTCCCTTAACTGGGTAATGGTGTCGCTTAGGGTCACGGTTATGCCCTTTGTGGTGATGATGCCATAATCTACCAGGATGCGTACTTTAGAAAATTGTAGGGACTGCAGTACAAGTTCATCATTTATACCTGCTTCTAGGGTAAACTTGCCGTCTTCATTACTTATCGTGGCGCGCCCCGTATTGGTGTTCATGATAACGACCCCCTCTGCATCTTGGCCATCTGGGGCAACGATATCACCCTTTATCTTTACACGCTCAATTTCTTGCGCTTGCGCCGTGATATTCATGGTGGTCAGTAGCAATATTAGTAAGAATCTTTTCATCACAACGGTTTTTAAAAGGTTTAACCCCATGAAGTAACAACATGATTTTTTAAAAAGGGAATTTTAGGCGCAAAATTTTTGTTAAATACGTCCCTACACTATTGAAGCAAGGTACCAGATGCTAAAGGCAATCAAGATCACGATGCCCATAATGCTCAAAATCTGTAACGGCAAGGTGGGCCTGGATTTGCGCGGTACGTTTTTGCCATTCATGACAATAAAATTCATCAGTGCATAAAACGGGGCGGTAAGAAAGGACAATATGGTTGCAATCTGTACGAGTTGGCCCATTTCACTAATGAGGAAAAACAATATCGCGCAGGTGCCCAGCATCAGGATGAGTATCCAGAAGAGGTAGCCATATTTCATTTTTTTTCCCCAAAGTAAATCTACCGTGCGGCTCATGGCCCTGGGCGATGCATCTAGTGTGGTGAGCGTGGTGCTGAACATTGTTGTCAATGCCGCAATGCCTATTATGATAAATGCCCACTCACCCAGGTTTCCCGTGTACATTTCAATAAGCTGCTGGGCAAAGACCGTCCCAGAGGGTGAAAAGACCGTACCGCTGTTGAACATCACGATGGCCCCCAGGCCTATAAAACAGAGGCCTATGATAATCGTGCCCGCATACCCTACATTAAAGTCAAAAATAGCCTCGTCATCATTTATTGAGTCTTTCTTTGATTTTTCTAGTGCCCATAGAGAGTGCCATATCGAGATATCAAGTGGCGCGGGCATCCAGCCCATAAAAGCAATCAAAAATGCAATACCGGCCGTGTCAGTGGGTAGGACCTGAGCGATTTCATGGGTTCCGCTTCCGCGGAAGTAGGCCACGCACACCGCAACCATGGTACTGACCGTAAGGGTAAGTATGATTACCTTCATCAAGATATCCAGCATATTGTACTGGCCCACGATCAATATAAGGGCACATACCAAGGTTATGATGGCACTCCAGGTGGCAATATTGATTTCAAAACCAAATAAGTACCCGGCAATCCCTGCCGTCACGATGGTCACTGCCGTCTGGATGGTGAACATCGTCAATAGATTGATCACAAAAAAAACAATCAATGCGCCCTTGCCCAGGCGGAGGTAACCTTCCAGCAGGCTTTCTTTTGTCACGGCCGCATACCGCGGGCCATATTGAAAAAAAGGGTATTTGATAAGGTGGATCAAGAGTAGTGCCCAGACCAGTCCAAAACCATAATCTGCACCGGCTCGCGTAGATTGAACTAAATGGGAAACCCCTATGGCTGCCCCGGCAAAAAGCAATCCGGGCCCCAGCTTTTTAAGACTCAGCCTGCTCACGGTTTATTTATCGTTTTGGATAAGGTCTGCAAGAAGGCGGCGGGCCCGTAGCAGTTTGACCTTGACATTGTTCATGGGTTCATCAAGGTCCTGCGCCATCTCTTTATAGCTCATTTCCTGAAAGTACCTCAGGTTGATCATCTTTTGATAATCTGGTTTGAGTTTATGTATGTAGCCCAGTAACTCGGCAAGGTTCTGCTCTTTGATAAGGGCATCTTCTGGCGAGGGGTTTTCATCCATCACGCGCTTTAAGGTTTCGGGCTTGGTCTTGAGCTGCTGCCGCTCCATGCTATTGTCCCTGCGCAACTGGTCAATATAGAGGTTTTTTGCAATGGTCAATAACCAGGTACTGAACCTGTAACTGTCATCATAAGTATCAATCTTGTCAAACGCCCGCGCAAAAGTCTGTATGGTAACCTCTTCAGCATTGTACTCATCACTGGATTTCTTGAGCAGAAAATGATACACCATGCTCCAGTGGGTGTTGAGCAGATAGTTGAATGCAACTTGTTTTCCCTGCTGGGCAAGCTCAATATTGGAGAGAAGGATTTCTTCGTCTATTTCCAACGCTTAGGTTTTGAAATGAGGTTATGTATAAAGATAAATAATTGAAAGCACACAAGACAAGCTTCAAGCAGCGGAAAGAATGGGTAGAGGTCCTTTTCTTCAAGTTTTATGGAGACCCCCACAAATGCAAGGGCGGCAACGAGGTAACGTACGGCAACAAGTATGATGAAAATATGTGCAGATGGATGGTATATCAAAAAGAAAAGGGAGAACAGCAAGAACAAGAACTGGCTCATGTAGAATAGTCCCAGGGCAAATTGATGTCTTTTCTTGTACCGGTCAGCCGTTGTGATATGCCTTCGCTTTTGCCTGTACCATGCCTTGAATTTCCTTTTTGGCCCACTGATGGTAAAAGCTTCCGGTGCTATGCATATTGCGGTATTGCTACGGGTGGCCGCCGCGTTTACAAAGAGGTCATCGTCGCCAGAGCGTACCTGCATGTGCTCAACATACCCTTTTTTCTCATAAAAAAGCCCTGCCGTATAGGCCAGGTTGCGTCCGGTACCCATGTAAGGGTTCTTGTTTGTGGCATAGCTAAAATACTGTAGGGCGGTAAACACGGTCTCAAACCGTATGATTTTATTGAGGAAGGAATTTTTCACCTTTTCATAAGCTCCATAGCCCAGTACGATATCATGCATTTGGTTAAAGTTTTGCGCAATAAGCCTCAACCACTCCTGTGACGCTGGCCGGCAGTCAGCATCCGTAAAGACCAGATGCTCGTTTCTTGCCCGTTTTATTCCCAGGGTAAGGGCATATTTCTTGCTTCCCCAAAATTTTTCGTTAGGGGCTACATCAGTAATCTGAATGGTAGGGTACCGTGCGGCAAATTCTTCCATCACATCAAGGGTCTCATCCCAGCTACCGTCATTGATAAGGATGAGTTCAAAGGATGGGTGGTCCTGGGCCATCCACAGGGGGATATGTTTTCTTAAGTTGTCAGCTTCGTTCTTTGCACAGACAACAAGGGTTACCGGGGGTGGCTGTGATTGTGGCTGCTTGGCTTTCGCCGAAAGGCAAAAAGGGAGAAAATAGAGGTAGTACGCTATATTGATGAGCGCGACAATGGCAAAACCGTAAAGTAGAAGCTGGTAAAGTTCTGGCAACCGCGCAGGGATTGAGGGTTAGTTCTTTGTGTTGCAATCGCCCGCTTCATCAGGCATGCGGCCGCACATGCCACAGGGCTCACCTTCTTTGTTGAGAAAAGGGTTCTGGCTGGCACAGGTACCGGCAAACTTGCCGTCTTTTTTTGCCCAGATCTTTATGGCAATGCCTGCAAATGAGAGGGCTAGCAAGAGTAAAACAATCAATAACAATTTCATCTTCTCGTCTATTATATAAGGTGTACAAAGATACAAAACCACAATGCATCTTCAACTGATTCCAAGGTTATATTTTATTGATAAAAAGTACAGCTTGCTGGTTGTGAATAGTTTAACAAAGATTATAAAAACATTAAATGATGTGCGATAAAAATATAGATACATTTGATTTTTAACATTTAAAAAAAGTAATCAAGATGAAAACTTTAAAAACACTAACCGTTGTTTTTATGGCCGGGATGTTGACCGTGGCCTGTAAAAATGAAAAGAAAGACGATATACAACTGGAAGGTAACACCACTGTAGAAGGTGAGATATCAGAAGTTTCTAACGCTGATGGCATGAACGATGCCGCCATGAAGGAAAAGATGGATGAAGAGACCGAGGCTGCCCGTGCCAATAGTATTGCCGGTCTTGCACAGGTCAATGCTGACCTGAGCTCCTTGACCATGGTGCTACAAAGTGCACAACTGGACACGATGCTCATGAAACCCGGTTCTTACACCGTTTTTGCACCCTCAAACCATGCGTTTGAGAAATTACCAGAGAAAACACGTCAAGAACTCATGTTGCCCGAAAACAAGGCAGAACTTACCAGCGTGCTGCAGTATCACGTAGCACCCGGTAGGATAACTTCAGATAAGCTGGACATGGCCATCAAGAATGGTGGTGGTGAATACACCTTCAAGACTGTAAATGGTGATGAACTGACCGCGATGAAAAATGGTGACCAGATAGTCATCAAGGATGGCCGTGGTAAAAAAGCCCAAGTAATCAAGGGAAATGTCGAGGCATCTAATGGTATTGTTTATATCATTGATGATGTCCTTATGGCAAAAAAGTAAACTAGGATTGCTTTTATTGAATGGATTCCGCTTTCAAGGAAATTTTTTGAAAGCGGAATCTTTTTATTTATAAATATCTGGTGTGATCTTAAACTCCATCACATACTGGGCATTTGTATCATAATACCTATAATATAGGGTAACGTCATTATCCCTGAACCCCTTGAGGTCCTTGCTGGTTTTGACCTGTTCTATCACCCTGGGCCTTACATACTTGTTCACCGTGTCAAGATCTACATCTTCTTTAGTGAGGTTAAGGGTATAATAATAGGCAAAACCGTCTTTTTTGACCATGGCGGCACTATCAAGCCTAGTATACTCATCTACCTGCATGGGTGCGGCATTGTTGACTTCAACAACGGCTTTTTTCAATTGGTTTTCTAGGTCATCCCCGCTTGAAAACAAGCCTCGGGAAACTTTAAATGAAATAAAAAAAGCGATTATAAAGGCCACGGTTGTAACCACGATCTTAATCACCTTGCTCTTTTTTGTATCTTTTTCTTTCATTATATAAGGTTTACTTCGGGTTCAATGGTTACTTGAAATATCCGTGAGATTTCTTGCTGTATTTTTTTGGCTAAAAGCCAAATCTCCTCCCCAGTGGCATTGCCATGATTGACGAGAACCAGTGCCTGCCGGTCATGTACCCCCGCATCGCCAAAACGCTTACCCTTAAAACCGGCCTGCTCGATGAGCCAGCCAGCCGGGATCTTGATTTCGTTTTCTGAAATGGGATAAAAGGGGATGTCCTCAAACCTTGCCTGGAGCATATCAAATTCTTGTTTTGATACCACGGGATTCTTAAAAAAACTCCCGCTGTTGCCTATCACGTTAGGGTCTGGTAATTTTTCCTGACGTATTTTAATGACGGCGTTTGAGACATCTTTAAGGGAGGGGTTTGTGATTCCCTTTTCAAGCAGGACGGTATTTATGGCCCCGTAAGAGGTGTTGAGTTCGTGGTTCTTTTTGGTGAGCTTGAAGACGACCTCGGTAATGATATATTTACCCTTTGCCTCATTCTTGAATATGGAGTCGCGGTAGTCAAACCTACAATCTGTAAGGTTAAGCTGTTTGCTTTTCAGCGAAAGCTTATCAACCACGATACAACTATCAAACACATCCTTAAGTTCCACTCCATACGCGCCTATATTCTGAATGGGCGAAGTGCCCACATTACCGGGTATAAGCGATAGGTTCTCGACACCGCCATAACCACTGTTCACGCAAAAAAGTACAAATTCATGCCAGTTTTCACCTGCGGCCACGCGTACCCATACATGGTTTTCATCTTCCTTGGCCTTCTCGATTCCCTTAAGGTTGATATGCAGGACAAGGGCATCGATATCATGGAGCAAGAGCATGTTGCTGCCACCTCCCAAAACAAACTTAGAGGTGTGCACATCAGAGGTAAGGCCCTCCCTTAAGTCTTCAATACTGTTGATTGAAGCAAAGAACCTCGCCTTGGCATCAATGTGAAAGGTGTTGAATTCCTTGAGTGAAAAATCTTCAAATACCTGCATTAATCAGTATATCTCTGTAGTGCTTCTTTAAGAAGGGCAACAGCGGTCACCAGATTTTCCTTTTTGAGCACATATGCTATCCTTACCTGATTGGTCCCCATGCCCGGGGTAGAATAAAATCCTGCGGCTGGGGCGACCATTACCGTCTTGCCATCCATTTCAAATTCTTCCAGGAGCCACTGTGCAAAGTCATCTGCGCTTTTTATGGGCAGTTCTGCGATGCAGTAAAAGGCCCCTTTGGGCTTGGCAACCTTGACCCCGGCAATGGATTCCAGTCCCTTGACTAGGGTATTTCTCCTATCAACATATTCATCAATCACATCATCAAAGTAAGATTGTGGGGTGTCTAGCGCAGCCTCGCTGGCAATCTGTGCCAGGGTGGGCGGGCTCAGTCTTGCCTGTGCAAATTTCATTGCGGTTGCCATGAGGTCCTTGTTCTTGCTGACGATGCAACCTATGCGGGCACCGCACATGGAGAACCTTTTTGACACCGAGTCAATCATGATGGCATTTTCTTCAAGACCAGGTACTGCAAGCACACTATGGTGCTGCAGGCCATCATAAGCAAATTCACGGTAAACCTCGTCTGCAATCAAGAACAGGTCGTGTTTTTTGACCAGGGCAGCAAGTTCTTCTATCTCTTCCTTGCTGTACAGGTATCCTGTAGGGTTACCCGGGTTGCAGATCACGATGGCTTTTGTGCTTGATGAGATAAGTTTTTCAAAATCTGCGATGGGGGGCAGGGCAAAACCTGTATCTATTGATGAAATGACCGGTACGACCTTGACCCCACTTGAAACTGCAAAACCATTGTAGTTTGCATAAAAGGGTTCAGGAATGATGATTTCATCACCTGGATCTGTAATGCTCCCCAGAGCAAACATCAATGCCTCAGAGCCGCCCGTGCTGATGATGATTTCATCAGGGGATACGTTAATACCGTATTTGGCATAATACTTCGCCAGTTTTTCGCGATAGCTCAAAAAACCCGCAGAATGGCTATAGGACAATACCTCAATTTCTGCATTCTTGATGGCATCAAGGGCGGTTTGAGGGGTCCTTATATCCGGCTGGCCAATGTTGAGCTGTAATATCTGCGTGCCCCTTGCTTCAGCGGCTTCAGCATAGGGAACTAACTTTCTTATGGGTGATTGGGGCATTTCAAGGCCCTTTTGCGATAATCGCGGCATGTGCTTCTGATTTTAGGTCACAAATTTGCGAAAATATATCCACAACACCAGTACTGAGTTTTGGAAGAATAAAGAGAAAATTCGTACATTAGAGAAATCGTTTTCGTAATATGTATCCCTCTCGTCATAAATTGGTTATCCTTCTCCTGGCGATCTTGCCCCTATGGGGATTTTCTCAAGGTGTTTTTCATTTGCCGGAAGGAAAAAATAAAATTACCATTCCCGTCGAGATAAAAAACAACCTTGTCATAGTACCCGTAACTGTTAATGATACACCACTTTCATTTTTGCTAGATACGGGTGTAAAGAGCAATATCATTTTTAATGCGGGAAGCCATGATGAGGTGCAATTGAACCATACTTCAAAAATCTATCTCTCTGGTGCCGGTGGTGGCGAGCCCGTCGAGGCATTAAAATCTGAGCACAACATATTAAATGTGGGCGAGGCAAGCTCAGTCAATCAAAACCTTTATTTCATTACTGATGCGGCCCATAATTTTTCGCCACGCCTGGGCATAGAGGTCAATGGCATACTGGGATATAGCCTTTTTAAGGACTTTGTGGTCGAGGTGAATTATGTGAGGTCCAAACTCATCTTGCACCGTCCAGAGACGTATAGACAGCGGTCTTGCCGGTCATGTATTAAAACACCCATTCTTGTAAAGAGCGGTAAGCCTTATGCCAAGGTAGAAGTAGAGCAGGGGGATGCGCCCGTAGGGGTATATGTTTTGGTTGATTCCGGCTCAGGTGATGCCCTGTGGCTTTTTCCGGATAGCCATGATGATTTAAAAATAGGCAAACCAAATTTTGATGACCTACTTGGCCTGGGCATGACGGGAGATGTCACCGGCAAACGGGCAAAATTACAGGCTTTGAATATTGAAGACCTTGCCATCAAGGATGTTACCGTGGCATACCCAGATAGCCTATCCATACGGCACCTCGTCGTTGATGATGGCCGTAATGGCAGCCTTGGCGGCGAAATATTAAAAAGGTTCAAGGTTATTTACGATTACCCCAATGGCACGATGACCTTAAAGAAGAACAAGAACTTTGACGAACCTTACCGGTATAATCGTAGTGGCCTTATCGTTGAGCACAGCGGTTATGATATCATAAAGGAGATAGCCCAGGATATCAGGGAAAAACCCACCACAGACGAAGAAAATCCATTGATCACGAGCATCTTCAAGGCTACAAACACCATACAGTTCAAATTAAAGAACAACTATGAAATCGCCGATATTCGCCCAGGGTCTCCCGGTGACATTGCAGGTTTGCAAAAAGGGGATAGGATATTAAAGGTTAACGGGCGCGATACGGGCAAGCTGGAGCTGGAGGATATCACAAAGCATTTCTTCAAGGATGAAGGCTACCTGCTCAAGTTACAGGTAGAGCGCAAAGGCATTGTTTTTAATTGCCGGTTTGCCCTTAAAAAAATACTATAAAAAAAGCGCATCGGGTAGATGCGCTTTTTGCTTTGGGTTATACCCAAAAGCTTATTTACCGGTCGTGGGACCTGCCTTGGGTTTTTGCATACCGCTGTCAGCAGGTAACAAAGTCCCCTTGATTTTTAAGGTATAGGGCTCATCTGAAGCATTGGTATAGACCGTAATGGTCTTTCTAATGGGGCCAGCTGCCCTGTTAGTGTCATATTTTACTTTAAGTACACCTGTCTCACCTGGGGCAATTGCTTCCTTGGGTGGTTGGGGCACGGTACATCCACAAGTTGAATATGCCTTGCTTATGATAAGGGGTGCCGTACCCGTGTTAGTGAATTTAAATTCCCTTACACCGTCACCTCCATGGGCGACCTCACCATAATCAATAACGTCTGTTTCAAAAGTTATCCCGGCTTTCTTTTCCTGCGCTTGCAGTGAAAGACCGATAAAACTCAAGAACATTATAAATGCCATTTTTTTCATACTGTTAATGGTTTTAATGAAGGGTAAAAATAGAGTTATTCAAGACCATGTGCAAGTTATTGGTTCATTTTTAAGGCTTTCGCAATAGCGAACTACCATAATTGCGGGGCCAATAAAAGACTATTTTTATCTCTTCTGTTTTTTAATAATCATTAGTATATAAGTACTTTTGCAAGTCAAAGTCAAAAACTAGACCAAAACATGGCAATCACATCAAAATATAACGCTGCAGATGTAGAAAAGAAGTGGTATGACTACTGGATGGAGCATGATTTTTTCCATTCGGTACCAGATGATAGGGAGTCATATACCATTGTGATACCGCCGCCCAATGTCACCGGTGTGCTGCACATGGGGCATATGCTCAACAATACCATTCAGGATATTTTGATACGCCGTGCACGCCTGCAAGGTTACAATGCGTGCTGGGTGCCGGGTACTGACCATGCCTCTATCGCCACTGAGGCAAAGGTTGTGGCCAAGCTTAAGGCAGAAGGCGTGAGCAAGCAGGACATAGGCCGCGAGGAGTTTTTGCAACATGCCTGGGGATGGACTGACCAATATGGCGGTACAATCCTCGAGCAGCTCAAGAAACTGGGGGCGTCATGTGACTGGAAACGTACCCGTTTTACCCTGGATGACCACATGTCAGAAAGCGTGCTTGATGTTTTTGTTGATTTATATAATAAAGGCCTTATTTACCGTGGTCACCGTATGGTAAACTGGGATCCTGAAGCTCAGACGACCCTGTCAGACGAAGAGGTCATCCACGAAGAAAGACAGGGCAACCTCTATTACCTTCAATATAAAATCGTGGGTGAAGATAACTCGCTCACCATTGCAACCACAAGGCCCGAGACCATTTTTGGGGATACGGCCATATGCATCAACCCTCATGACGAGCGTTTTTCACACTTGCGTGGAAAGAAGGCCATCGTGCCCATCGTGGGGCGTGAAATCCCCATCATCGAGGATGAATATGTTGATGTTGAGTTTGGTACCGGTTGCTTAAAGGTTACACCGGCCCATGATGAAAATGATAAGGTGCTGGGAGATAGACATAACCTAGATGTTGTGGATATCTTCAACGATGACGCCACCTTGAACGAGCATGGACTACATTATAAGGGCAAGGACCGTTTTGTGGTGCGCAAGGAGATTGCAAAAGAACTTGAGCAAAACGGCCAACTTTTAAAGACAGAGGTTCATATGCACAAGGTGGGGACATCAGAACGTACAAAGGCCGTGATTGAGCCCAAACTTTCTGACCAATGGTTTCTTAAGATGGAAAACCTGGTGAAACCTGCCATAAAGGCTGTTCTTGAGACTGAAGAAGTCAAGCTTTTTCCCAAAAAATTTGAAAATACATACCGTCACTGGATGAACAACATACGTGACTGGAATATCTCGCGCCAGTTGTGGTGGGGGCAGCAGATTCCCGCTTATTACTATGGCAATAATGATGATGTGGCTGTCGCCAAAACCGCTGAAGAAGCTTTGGCCATAGCCAAAGAAAAGTCTGGCGACACATCACTGACACTGGCCGATTTGCGACAGGAGGAAGATGTAGTGGACACCTGGTTCTCATCATGGCTGTGGCCCATGAGCGTTTTTGACGGCATACGCAATCCAGAGAATGATGATTTTAAATATTATTATCCTACCAATGACCTGGTGACGGGGCCTGACATCCTGTTCTTCTGGGTGGCGAGGATGATTATCGCGGGATATGAATATACCGGTAAAAGGCCTTTTGAAAATGTGTACCTCACCGGGCTGGTACGTGACAAGCAGCGCCGCAAGATGTCAAAGTCCCTGGGGAACTCACCGGACGCGCTTAAACTCATTGAAGCGTATGGCGCTGATGGTGTGCGTGTGGGCTTGATGCTTAGTTCATCAGCGGGCAATGACCTGCTCTTTGACGAAGACCTATGCCAGCAGGGCAAGGGCTTTGTAAACAAGATATGGAATGCTTACAGATTAATTGAAGGTTGGGAAGTTTCAGAAACGGCAGCACAGCCAGAAGCTAGCAAGGCCGGCCTTGAATGGTATAAAAACAGGTTTGCACAGACCCTGGTTGAGATTGAAGACCAGTTCTCCAAGTACCGTATCAGCGATGCGCTCATGGCGACATATAAACTGATCTGGGACGATTTCTGTAGTTGGTTGTTAGAGATAGTGAAGCCAGGCTATGGCGAACCTATTGACAAGAAGACCTACAAAAGCGTCATTGCCGCTTTAGAAGATAACCTTAAAATACTTCATCCGTTCATTCCGTTTGCTTCAGAAGAAATATGGCAGAATATTGCTCATAGAACTCCGGGTGAAGCCCTGATCGTGAGCAGTTGGCCCGCTTTCGCGGAAGCGGACGAAGACCTGATCAACCAGTTTGAACTGGCTAAACAGGTAGTATCTGGGATCAGGACGATACGCAAGGATAAAAACATCTCCTTCAAGGATACCGTTGAGGTTTACCTGCATAATCCTGAAGGTTTCACAAAAGTATTTGATGCTGTGATAAGAAAGCTGGGCAACCTCTCGGTCTTTGAAGAAACAGGTGAGGAGAAGGAGGGCGCGCTTAGCTTTAGGGTCAAGGCAAATGAATATTTTATCCCGCTTACGGGTGCGGTTGACGTGGAGGCTGAAATCGCAAAAATCAATGAAGAGCTTGCGTATACGCGGGGTTTTCTTAAATCTGTCGAGAAGAAGCTTTCTAATGAGCGTTTTGTAAACAATGCCCCAGCACAGGTTGTTGAGGTCGAGAAGAACAAACAGGCAGATGCACTGGCCAAGATCGAGGCCCTTGAGGGAAGGTTGAGGACGCTGTCTTAACCGTTGCCCACGATAAACTTGTTCACGATGCGTATGTATTCTTGCATGGCCTCTTCTTTGTCCAGGCCGCGCACCTGCAATATGGCATTGTATTTAAAGGCGGTGCGCAGGTCATTTTCTGCCACGGTGTGTATTGAGATAGGCTGGTCACTGTCAGTTGCCTGTTTGTAGTATGCGTACAATAGCAGGAGTACATCAGGTGCAAGTTGTTTTTTTGTTTCGGCGGCAGTGGTCACTGCGGCTTTAAAATCCCTATGTAGCTGTTTATTCTTCACAGGTGGCGATGATAGTCTGGGCACCTTTTACTTTTTGATTAAGTTGCACGTTGATTTTTGCGTCAAGCGGAAGAAAGACATCCACGCGCGATCCAAATTTTATGAAGCCACTGTCTTCTCCCTGAACGGCATTGTCACCCTCTACGGCATAGTTGACGATACGTTTTGCCATGGCGCCGGCAATCTGCCTGTAGAGTACATTGCCAAAACCTGTAGAGTTCACCACGACCGTGGTCCTCTCGTTTTCTTCAGAAGCCTTGGGGTGCCAGGCAACAAGGTATTTGCCGGGATGGTACTTGCTGTACATCACTTTGCCGCTTACGGGATACCTTGTGACATGTACGTTTATGGGCGACATGAATATGGATACCTGTAACTTTTTTTCGTTGAAAAACTCTTTTTCAAAAACCTCTTCAATCACGACAACCTTACCGTCAACGGGAGAGAGTGCGTGATTTTCATCAACCTGTGCAACGCGGTTAGGGTTCCTGAAAAATTGCAGTATGAGCAGGAAGAAGATGATAAGTGCTGCAAAGACCAGGTATTTTACCCATTCAACGTCAACATATCTGTCTGTGAACAGCAGGCCTAGCGTAAAGATCACTACGCTGATTGCGATTATTTTATATCCTTCTTTATGAAACATATTCAAATATTACTAAAACTAGATAAATAAATGGGCTTGCAAAAAGTATGCTGTCAAGCCTGTCATACAGGCCGCCATGACCGGGCATCAAGGTCCCACTATCCTTTACACCTGCTTCACGTTTCAATTTTGATTCAACCAGGTCTCCCAGTGTTCCCAGGGTGCTCATCACGATGGCCAGGGACAACCAGATATTAAAGTTGAGTATGCCTGTAAATTTATGAATAAAATAACTGGCAAGGCATGCAAAAACCAATCCTCCCAGAAAACCTTCAATGGTCTTCTTGGGGGATATGCTGGGAAACAGCTTGTGACGGCCAAAACTTTTGCCAATGATAAAGGCAAATGAATCATTGGTCCATATCAGGACAAATAGCCCCGCAACGGTATAAGGTGAAAAATCATCACCGTGGGAGGGCAGGAGTGTCAGGAAGACAAAACTTGAGATGATATAGAAGACGGTTATAAAAAGCTTCAGGGTCTTTGTCTGTCGCCTTATGCGTGTGCTAAATAGGTTCTTTATAAGGTAAAAGCCCGTGAATATCGTGATGAGCAGGACAACGTAGGTTGCTGGCTGATAGACTTTATAATAGCTGAAGAACAGGATGAAGGCAATCAAGATGAGATAGGTGTACCAAAATTGAAACGAGATCAATCTCAGGAATTCCCTAAGGGTTATGATGCCAAAAACCAGGAATAACAGGATATACCATTTTTCTGAATAGAAAATGGAGAACAAAAGGATGGTTATATATAATAGGCCCGAAAGGCACCTAACCCCTAATTCACGCATCTATAAATCTTCTAGCAATAGTAGATAAAGATTTTTTGAACTGCTGCCATAGCTCATGAAATCCTTAGAATCCTCGTGGGGCTCAAAATTCTTGATCGTGGTGATGTTTGTGGGAATGCTTCCGGTGTTTTTTGTTTTTATACCCCTTAATCCTTCCCCTATATTGTTCACTATTTGACTTGTGACGGCAAATACCACAAAGTTCTTGGGCAGTTCATGTAATTTTTTTTCCTTGATTTGTTTTGAAGAAACCAGTAGGCTCCCATCATTGGCAATAAGGTTTTCGCAGGTGGTCAAGAAGAATGCGGCATCTGGAGATTGACAAAACTCCAGGTTGTAACCGTTAAACTTGCTGGCAAGCTTGTCATCCATGCAGTACACCTGGCTCTCGTACCAGTCGTTCTCCAGCATGATATTATCAAAACTCTCAAAGATTTCATCCATGTCAAGACAGTAGAGAAACTTACCTCCATTAAGGATAAACTGCTTGGTAAAACGCTCATCAGCAGGTAGTTGAACTTCGGGCATGTATTTTCCCCGTTCACTTTTTTTGCCCTCTGAGGCATTATCAGGCTTTTGATTAAAGAGTTTTTTAAACAGGCTCATATGAGGCTTGCACGTAATTAAGGGGTGTTTGTCAAATATAAAAAATCTTAACCTGACACGTAGCCAGGTTAAGACTTAATATCAACATATATCTGTGTACAACTAGTCTTTCGAGAGCACCTCGGCGGTCTCTGGAAGGCCTTCTTTATGATAGGGCCTTTTGCCAAAGATCTGCTCTAGGTTGTCCTTGAATATCACTTCCTTGTCAAGTAGGAGTTCTGCAAGTTGTGTGAGCTTGTCCTTGTTTTCTTCAAGGATATTGATGGCCCGTACATATTGTTCTTCAATGATGCCCTTGATCTCCTTATCGATAACCTCGGCGGTCTTTTCGCTGTAAGGCTTATTGAAATTATATTCAGATTGCCCTGATGAATCATAATAGGTGAGGTTGCCCACCTTGTCGTTCAGGCCATAAACAGTGACCATCATCCTGGCCTGTTTGGTCACTTTTTCCAGGTCGCTCAGGGCACCTGTTGAAATCTTGTCAAACATCACCTTCTCTGCTGCGCGGCCACCCATAGCGGCGCACATCTCGTCAAGCATCTGTTCTGGACGAACAATCAACCTTTCTTCGGGAAGGTACCAGGCAGCTCCCAGTGACCTGCCACGGGGCACAATGGTCACCTTTACCAGTGGCGCTGCATGCTCCAGCATCCAGCTCACGGTGGCGTGACCAGCCTCATGATAGGCGATGGCCTTTTTCTCATCTGGGGTGATGATCTTGTTCTTTTTCTCGAGTCCACCCACGATTCTGTCCACGGCATCAAGAAAATCTTGCCTGCCCACGGCATCCTTGCCTTTCCTAGCGGCTATAAGCGCGGCCTCGTTACATACGTTTGCAATATCAGCACCAGAGAATCCCGGGGTCTGTTTTGCCATGAACTCTGTGTCAAGTTCTTCGGCAACTTTTTTAAGTGGGCGAAGGTGGACTTCAAAAATCTCCTTGCGTTCCCGTACGTCTGGAAGGTCTACATAGATCTGGCGGTCAAAGCGGCCTGCGCGCATCAATGCCTTGTCAAGTACATCTGCACGGTTAGTGGCTGCCAGTACGATCACATTCGTGTTTGTGCCAAAACCATCCATCTCAGTCAAGAGCTGGTTAAGTGTGTTTTCGCGCTCGTCGTTGCTTCCGCTAAAGTTGGCCTTGCCACGGGCACGGCCTATGGCATCTATCTCATCGATAAAGATGATGGCTGGTGATTTTTCCTTTGCCTGTTTAAAGAGGTCGCGAACACGTGAAGCACCCACGCCCACAAACATTTCTACAAAGTCTGAACCTGACAGGGAGAAGAAAGGCACTTTTGCCTCGCCCGCCACAGCCTTGGCTAGAAGCGTTTTACCGGTTCCCGGAGGTCCCACGAGCAATGCCCCTTTAGGGATCTTACCACCCAGGTTTGTATATTTTTGGGGATTTTTAAGAAAATCCACTATTTCCTGAACCTCTTCTTTAGCTCCTTCCAGGCCAGCAACATCCTTAAATGATGTCTTTACATCAGTCTTCTCATCAAAGAGTTTTGCCTTTGATTTGCCAATGTTGAAGATTTGCCCCCCGGCACCGCCACCAGCACCAGAACTCATGCGGCGCATGATAAAGATCCAGATACCTATGATCACGGCGATGGGTAATAATGTCATCAGGATTTCTCCAAAGAAATCACTCTCCTGTTCATACTCAACAACAACATCTACGTTGTTTTCAGTCTCTATTTCCTTGATGTCATTCTCAAAATTCTCCAAGGCCCCAAACCTGAATTGATAGTCGGCCCCACCACTTGAGAATATGGTATTATCTTGAGCAGCTTTTGAGTGCTCCTCTTTTTTCTTAGCTTCTTCGGTAAGGAAGACCTTGGCAACCTTTTCATTGACTACCACGACCTTTTTTACATCTCCATCCTTCAGGAACTGCTCAAACTTGTCCAGGTTGGTCTGGGCCGGTCCACCAAAACTAGAGCTAAATAAGTTTAACCCCAGGAATACCAAAATTATTGCGGTGTAAATCCACCATGCACTGAATTTAGGCTTCTTGGGAGCCGGTTTATTTGCGTTTTGTGCCATCTAATTTTTTTAATTATAATTTGTTTGAATAGAAGTAACCTTGGCATCTCCCCATAGGCTTTCTATGTCATAATATTCCCTGATGTGCTTTTGAAAGACGTGCACCACGACGTTTACATAGTCCATAAGGACCCATTCTGCATTTTGCAGGCCTTCTACATGCCAGGGCTTGTCCTTGATTTTTTTGCTTACGGTCTTTTGTACAGAATTTACAATTGCCGAAACTTGGGTATTGGAAGTACCGTTGCATATGATGAAGTAATCACAAACCATATTCTCGATTTCCCGTAGGTCCATGATTTCAATATCCTGGCCTTTCACTTCTTCTATCCCCTCTAGTATTGTCGAAATAAGTTGATCTGTTCCCGCTTCGTTTTTAGACATTAAAATTCTTTTATTTTGGGCAAAATTACTACAATTTTGTCTTTTCTTGTTTGCTTAACCTACAATAATACAGATTGCTTCATAAATGAATATTGTCAAACTTGATGCCATATCTTCAACTAACTCCTACTTAAAAGAGCTGGGCCGCGATTTAGCACTTAAAGAAGACCTACTGGTGTGGACTGAAAAGCAGACCGCCGGCAGGGGGCAAATGGGTTCTGGGTGGGAGTCTGAAGATCATAAAAACCTCACCTTTAGCGTGTATAAGCGGGTTAAGGTCATGCCCATAAACCAGCAGTTCTTGATAACCATGGCTACCTCGCTGGCCATTATGGAGGTGCTCAAGGAAGAAGGTATTGCAAACCTTGCGGTAAAATGGCCTAACGACATATTGGCAGGCAATGGCAAACTTTGTGGCATATTGATAGAAAGTGTCATACGGCGGGGCCGCCTGCATGCCGTGATCATAGGTATAGGCCTCAATGTAAACCAGGAGCAGTTCATGTATGCTCCCAGGGCAACTTCCATGGCAATGGAAACTGGAAAGACCCATGACCTGGAAAATTTGCTACACCGGTTGATAGAACAGTTCTATAAATATGTGGACCTTATCACAAATGGTGATTTTAAAGCTTTAAGGGCACAATACCTCGACAACCTCTTTAAATATAAAAGACCTGCTGCCTTTAAAGATTGCCTTGGCGGCGAAATTTTTAGCGGCATGATCACTGGAATAAATGAACAAGGCAACCTCCTTGTTGAAAAAGAGGATGGGTCCACGGTAACCTTTGGCCTTAAGGAAATCGAACTGCTGTACTAGATTTTTTGCATATTGGTCACGAGCGTGTCCATGAATTTTTGCAAAGGAGACTTCACCATCATGGATATCATGGTGTTGAACTGCCCTTCAAAAAACAATTGCACTTCGCTGCTGTCATCAGCGACCTCCTTGATTTCTGAGGTAAGCGTAAACGGGAGCTTGTCACTTGCTGCGCCCAGTATTACCTTATTGTAAGGTATGCTTTCCTTGAGGTCAAGGACAATTTCGGGCATGCCCTTAAGGGCAAAAAGAAACCGTTTTTCACCCAGCACTTCAAACTTGCTTATGTTATCGGGCATTAATTGCTCATAGTTCTCCACGGTGTTGAGAAATGCGTAGACTTCTTCAGGAGTTTTATTGATTACTTTTTCTGGGCTTTGCAGTTTCATAGGATAGCTAGGTGCTGGCGTGTTTATAATAGGTTTTAAGATGCGATTGTACCCCAGGTGTCTGGGCTCAATCTCCATTGTTGTAACATCAGGCTCTCTTTTTCTGAGATATAGTTTGTGTCTAGTGCCTGTTCCAGCAGATGGTCATAATCACTCAAGGTATGCAGCGGTACATTCTTTTGTTTAAAGTTTTCGGCAGAGACCGCAAAACCATAGGTAAAGATTGCCATCATGCCCTTGACCTGCATGCCGGCTTCCTTAAGTGCATCAACGGCAAGCAAGCTGCTTTTGCCAGTTGATATCAGGTCTTCAATGACAATTACGTGGCTTCCCTTTTCAAGGTGGCCTTCAATCTGGTTCTTGCGGCCATGCTGTTTAGGTTCGGGCCTTACGTAGGCAAAAGGTAAGTTGAGGTATTCTGCCACGAGCATGCCTATGCCTATGGCACCGGTAGCCACGCCTACTATGGCATCTGGTTTGCCATAAAGCTGCTCGATGCCCCTGGCGATGCTCTCCCGCAGGTAATTGCGTATCTGGGGATAGCTTAGGCTTATCCTGTTATCACAATAAATGGGGGATTTCCATCCAGAAGCCCAGGTAAAGGGTTCTTGTGGTTGTAATTTTATTGCATTAATTTGCAATAGTAATTCAGCAGTTTTTTTAGCTGTTTCTTTATTCAAGACCATGGTGCAAATGTATAAAGTTTTTGTCAATGATGTTCCCATTATTCTTTCTACGGAGAAATACATCGGCAAAAATTACACCTCGATACCCATAAAGCGGGCAGACCTTAAAAAGATTATCAAAAAGGTCGCAAAGGGTGAGCTCAATTACATCAACCTTTACCATCCCAAAGAGCACAAACTCCTCAAGCACCTCAAGAAAAAATTACCTGTTGTGATTGCTGGGGGCGGACTGGTGCGCAACGAGAAGGGCGAGATATTATTTATAAAACGCAATGGCAAGTGGGACCTGCCCAAAGGAAAACTTGAAAAACGGGAGACCATTAAAGAATGTGCCGTTCGTGAGGTCATGGAAGAAACCGGGGTTAAGGACCTTAAACTGGGCGACCTCCTCCAGGTGACCTATCATGTCTTTAAGCGCAACAACAAGTTTAAGCTCAAGGAGACCCACTGGTACAATATGTACACGGAGTATGCCGCCGAACTCATCCCACAACCCAGCGAGGGTATCAAGAAAGTACGCTGGAGGAATTTTGAAAAAGCCCAGAAATCACTACTCAAATCCTATGAGAACATAAAGTTGCTCTTTCCTAAAGAATATCTAATCACGCACCCTAAAGATAGGGTAGCGTAGGTGTGCGGTTTCATAATTGGGCGAGTGCTTATGCAGCCAGTCTAACTGTGCGTACCAGCTTTCGCGAAAGCGGGCCTCATCTATTCTCTTTTGCTCAAATTCTTTTTTAAGTGCTGGGCTTGCATCCAGTAGTTCCTTGGCCTTGTCTTCCCAGACGTAGGGCGAGAAACCTTCCTTTTGCTGGAGGATGGTGTCAAAATAGTTCCAGTTGAAGAATGAATCGACCCCCGCAGGCTCCAGGGTTTCCAGCAGGTAGCGCATTCCGCCTTGAGCGGTATTGACGACATAATCACCCTTTCTCAACGCGATTTTTGCCATTGAGGTATCCACCTGGGTGTTGTAATGCGGGTAGTGGCCCTCGTATGCCGTGTTACGGGTGTCGTAGCTGGCAATGTGATAGACCTCTACCTCCATGATTGTGTCTTTTTGCAACCTGCTAAAGTCTATCTCATTTTCTTTAAGACGGTCAATGACATTGTGCCATCCCTGGGGGATGATGTATGCTTTTGGTATGGTCACCTGGGCGGTCACCTTAAAATTGTCGTAGTAGTCCACCGCTTTGGTAAAAGGCTTGTCCCGGTCATATTTAAGGCGTTGCAGTCCCGTGATGTCACTGTTGATCATCTTGCCCTCATAGCCCAAAAAATCATAGGTAGAAACCTTGCTGCTGTCCACATCAAAGGCGATGGGGTATCGTGTACCCGTCTTTTCACCGGTTTTATAGATTTCATTTTCGGCGATGCGCAGTAAACGTACCTTCTCGCCATCTTCTTCAGCGATGTCCAGCACGGTCTTCATGAGCTCATAAGTGCCTTCTACCCGGGGCTTGTAAGGTTTTAACATGTGTGTCTCCACCATAAGGCCGGCCGTGTTCCACAAGGTCGTGTAGCCCGTGGAGTAGCGGGGATAATCCATGAACTGTGAAAACCCTTGCTCTGGCACGGCATTGAAAACGTTGACGTATGGGGTGATGGGCCATCCTTTTTCTTTAAGTGAATTTTCAAGCTTTACCTGAAATTCATTCTTCATGTACATGCCCAGCCTGCTGCCCAGTTTATCGTGCTGCGTCAATAGATGTGTCAATACATATTGATAGTCTGCGCCATTGCTAACATGGTTGTCGATTAAAAAATCAGGGTTTACCATGTGGTAGATGTCTGCAAAGGTGCGGGCATTCCAGGTGTCAGCCTTGATAAAATCACGGTTGAGGTCATAATTTCTTGCATTGCCGCGAAAACCATATTCCTCAGGTCCATTTTGATTTGTACGGCTGGTGCTGTTGCGGTTGAGTGCCCCACCTATGTTATACACGGCGATTGCTCCTATCCACAGGTTTTCGGGGGCTTTTAGCTTACCTTCGGCAAGGTCGCGCATCATGAGCATGGTGGCGTCAATGCCATCTGGCTCCCCGGGGTGGATGCCATTGTTGATCAATAAACGCGTCACATCCATGCGGTCATCAAACTCTGAGTCAAAGGTGCGGTGCGGGTTAAAAGTCACAAGCGTCAACGGTTCGCCACTATCTGTCTTTCCTATTTTATAGGTCTTGATGCTCACGTATGCCTGGTCCAGGTTTTCATAGAATTCCATGATTTCATCATAGGTTTCCGTTTGTGTACCGCCACTTTTCTCAAAACGTGTGGTAAGGTCAAAGTCTTCGGGATGAGGTTTTTCCGCGCAAGCGTAAACAAGAAAACAGGCGGCAAGAATAGTGAGCGAGCGTAGTTTCATAATGGTGGTTTAGTATGCCAAATTTAATCAATAGTTGGCTGTGAAAACAAGGGTTAATCTTCCTTAAAAAACGGCGCGTACTGCATCACCCGGAAATCCATCGTGGTAAATGAGGGGTCCTGTGCCTTTAGTTTTTTATATAATGGCATGCTGCCTATTGCCCTGTTTGCGCTACCGCTGGGTGCGGTGAGGGAGACCGTTTTTACCGTGCGGCCATCTATGTCAATCGTATGGATGCGCGGCACCTGGTCATGCTTGATTTTTAATTTGAGGCCGTGTGCCCTGGCATTTTGCCTAAAGAAATATTCAGGGCCATTCTTGCTGTTTCCACCGGTGAAGAGGAGGGTTTTTACTTGGCGGTGCTGCCTGAGGTAGTGTACCAGGTCGCGCAGTTGAACCTGTTGCATCCCCACGTCAGAAGCGTCGATTTTTTGCCTTTCGGCGGAAGCTACCATGTCACAGATGCCTATGTGGTTGTGGATCAAGAAGTCTTCGCGCTGCTTGATGGCGGCATAGGTGTTCTCAAACTTGAGGTCAAGCCCAAAAATCCTGTCCAGGATGGGCCAGAGCATGCCGTGGGCGCTGCCGTAACAAAAATCAACATCCCTTTCCAGCAATTCACCACTGGTAAACCGTGGCGGCGGCAACGTGCCCACAATGAGTTTTGTGGCATGCTCCAGGTTAAAGGGAGGGTAGGGATGGGTGTGGAGAAAGGGAAAATTTGCCATACCGCAAAACTAGCGATTTGTGCGGGTAAGCGCTACATGACCTTTTCCACAAGTGCCTGAATGGCCTTGACCCCTTCTTCATTGTCCAGATATCCTTCTTGGCCATAAGAAGCCATCAGGCCGCCCTCATACTCAATACCCACGATACCATCAAAACCTGATTTTTCAATAATCCTAAAAATGCGGTCAAAATCAATCTCAGGTTCATTGCCATCAGCATCAAACTTGTGTGCCTTTGCACTCACGCCCTTGGCATACGGCATGAGTTCTTCCATTCCTTTATAGGTGTCATATGCCTGAACGCATGTGGTATTCATATACCCCTCGATATCCATGGTCTTGGGCATGGTACGTTGCACACAAAAGTTTCCAAAATCAGGCAACGTTCCTGCCCGGGGATTGTTGATCTCTTTCATGATGTTTGCCAGCCAGGCCCCATTGCTGCTGATGCCCACATGGTTTTCCACAATGATGTTCATGTCGTTTTGTGTGCCGTATTCCAGTAGTTTTGCATACCCATCCAGGGCCGCATCGGTAAGTTGGTCAGGTGTACCTTCCTGGCCTATGGCACCCAGGTTAACCCGTATCGAGGCGCAACCCAGAACCTTGGCCGCATCCACCCATTTATAATGACTCTCCACCGCATGCATACGCTTCGTCTTATCCAGGTCTGCGATGTTTTCATCATCAACCATGATGAGGTTATTGGTAACGCCCACATCATCTGCACGTTGTTTAAGGTCTTTAAAGAATTGCGCGTCGTTTGCCTTATCGGCAAAAAACATAGAGACATACTCCACGATATCGATGTCGAAGGTGTTTTTGGCAAGCGCGGGGAAGTCCAGCGTATCGGCTTTGCCGGCAAAATAATCTGAAGCAAAGGAGAACTGTGCCAGCGAGATGGGGTAGGTTTTTTTGTTGGCTTGCGCCAAAATTTTATACGGGAATGCACTTAAAGCGCCAGCGCCCAGTGTGGCCATTGCGGACTTTTTAATAAAACTTCTACGGGTGGTGGACATGGATTTTTGGATTTTGGTTAACCCAGATAAGATACATAGAAATCCCAGATAATCTAGTATTTGTTATACATGAATGCGTTAGGGCTAGGCAAAGTCAAGGATTTTAGTATCTTAGTGGTCTCCCCTGATAATTTACCGCCCCTATAATGTGTATTGACGAATGCTGTTATCCCGATGAGAATATTGGGACAATAGGATTAAATGGATTGATATAACGAGTTGTGGTGCATTCCAGAAAAATGATAATTTGATTAAGTTGGAAAATAAAAATTAATAATGACTACAAATTTTAAGAATATTAAAATAAGTACATCTGAAATCAGAGCGAGTTTCAATCAAAAAGAAATTGAAGGAACATTAAGTTTTATTAACCATATGAATAACCAGGGATATAGCTATTCTATACATAGTTTTATTTCTAACAACATTTCAAAATTTGCAAATGATGGTTTTCTAGCTATGAATTCAGAGAATCCATCTGTCGGTGTTTTGTTTGTCAAAACCATTGTTTCACGAAAATTTTTAAGAAAGAAAATTCGATATAGAATGTATATTATCCCTTATGCGGATATGGATTCTATTCATTCAAATTATAAAGTATACAAACAGTATTTTCAATCTTTTGAAGATTTTTCAGGATATAGAGATAACAGTAAATTAAATTGAAAAATGGGTGCTGTGTTTAACAAAATATGGGGTATTCTTGGGGTGATAGTTTCAGCTTCATCAATTTTTAGCTTGTTAGAACGTAGATTTGACATCACATTAGCCGTTAGCTTGTCCGAAATGCTTTCATATTACAGAGACTTAACCTCTCCAATATTTCAGTTTCTTTACAAACCTATCTATTGGATTTTTCCATCAATGCGAATACCTAATTGGGTTTTGGATGCTCAAATTTTATCCATAGTTTCAACTGGCATCTACATCAAAGCTAGAAGTACTTTAAGGGTCAATGGTGAACAGGTACATTTTAAAACAATATGGAGCAAGATACATATGATTTTAATTGTAGGTTTTAGTCTGTTTGGATTAATTATGCTTCCATTCATTTTAATCGCAATGATAATGTTACCTGTTGGTTTTATTACTCATATTAAGCATCATTACAAAGTATCCAAATTCTATAAAGGAGGAAAAAAATTTAATTTTTATAACACACTAGGAACCATTGTTATTGCAGGAGGGGATTTAGCTTGGGTAACTATAATGGGTATATTTGGCTATATGACTTTATTGACATTGGCAATATTTTACTTATTTAATACTATTTTGACTTAGAAGAACACACCACAACACGGTATTTAAAAATTAGCGGATTAAGCGCTTGGCTCAAAATTGATTTTACAGATTTAAAGTCGTTGTAAAACTGAAAGGCAAGAGAGAAATCCCGCTATTTTTCATATACTAACCGTTAGGTTTCATTTGAACAACACTCAATTTATGAATAAGAAAAAAGACATACTTTCAATAGGTTTCGAGATTCCAGGACATTCAGAGAATCATATCCCTTTTGGCTCAAGTAAATCTTTTATGGATGCGGACATAATTATTATTTCGCCAGAAGAAATCTATCCTAGTGGAGATTGGATA
Organism: Cytophagaceae bacterium; assembly: GCA_002710685.1. Classification (GTDB taxonomy): domain Bacteria; phylum Bacteroidota; class Bacteroidia; order Flavobacteriales; family Flavobacteriaceae; genus Leeuwenhoekiella. The sequence goes on from PALD01000049.1 coordinate 226,982, forward strand.
CGTTTTTCGTCAGGTGGAGGATGTTATGATACTGGAACATCTAATAAATATTCCAAGAACTCTAGTAGTTTAAAAAAAGAAGTTTCTGATTCCCTAAAACTAGGAAAAACAGTTTTTATATTTCTCGCAGGAAAAAAAGAATTTTTATTAGCAACTAATGTAACACACCCAAGAAAAGGCGAAAACCTGTACTCCACCATAACTAAAACTAATTATGATTTTTTACCAATAAAAATTGGAAATATTACTTCAGCATCTGGTAAGCGTGTAATATTTAACGGAAATCAAGTATTGAGTGAATTTAATAGAAATTTCAGTGGATACTTGAAATATGAATCTTACATAGAGAATTCTGAAAATGCCACGATTACCTATCACGGAAAAGATAAATCAAAAATTCTAGGTGCAATTATAAAGGTAGATTCAGGTCACCTTGTGATTTTGCCTCAAATACATTATGAATATAATGCCTTTGTAGAATATGACAAAAAGACTAACAAGAAACTATGGAATGATAAGGCCATAAAATTTGGAAATAAACTATCTGATGTCTTAAAAGGTATTGATACGCAGTTATCTTCAAACAATGAAAAAACACCACCACCAAAATGGTCACTTGATGAAATTTACTCGACGAAAAAGTCCTTAGGTATTGAAAATCAAATCAAAAACAGTTTAGCTAAAATAGAAGAAGTCAAAAAAAAGATTGAAAAATTTAATCAACAACTAGAGTCCGAGAATAAACTGAAAGATTTGCTATTTGAACAAGGTAAACCTTTAGAGAATGCTGTGACTAAAGCTCTTGATATTCTCGGATATAAAGCTGAAAATTACAACGATGGAGAGTTAGAACTAGACCATGTGATAGAAAGTCCTGAAAAAATCAGGTATATCGGAGAATGCGAAGGAAAAGACACAAAGGACATAAATATCACCAAATTTCGACAATTATTAGAATCATTAAATGCTGATTTTGCAAGAGAAGATGTAGAAGAAAAAGCATATGGTATTTTGTTTGGTAATCCACAAAGACTTTTAGAACCTTCGAAAAGAATTTTAGATTTTACAAAAAAGTGCAAAACAGGAGCGGAACGAGAAAAAATTGCTCTTGTTAAGACCACAGATTTATTTGTTGTAGCAAACTTTTTACAGCAAAATAAAAATGAAAGATTTAAGAAGGATTGTAGAAAAGCAATTTCGGATGGACTTGGCAAAATCGTTAATTTTCCATCGTTACCAAATAAGAAAAACGACATCTAACAAACAACTAAGTGAAAACCAAAAGCATTTAACTCAATTTAGCCACATGATTTTAATAATACATCAGAGCACCTTTGGCGAAAGCCAATTTTAAATAGTATTTATGAGAATTAGATATATCATTATTGCATATATAGCCATAGGCTTGGTTCTTTCTATGGTCATCGGGTTTGAATATGGTAGCGATTACGATGACTTATTACCTACCTACTACGCCAGTCCGTTTATATTTAAGCAAAACTCGCTGGCCAGTTCTATGGAGTACTTTTATAGTATTTCAGGTCTGGCCCTAAATAGCATTATTTGGGGTGTGTGTTAGTTCTTTATTGATAGGTTAATTAAGGTCAAGAGTAGGGGCAAGGCATTTAAAAATATATACTATGTGGCGGTGGCTTTATTGATACTGTATTCCTCTTATAATATCATAGCAAGTATACTAACACTGGGAAGTGGTTTTGGCGAAGGCCAAAATTACTGGTATTGGGGAAATGAATTTAGATTGTGGAGCTAAAGAGGTGTTTTTCAGATTTTATAATTACTGCATGCGATAAATCATTGATTATTCGGGCCAATCATCATGAAAGGCCATTGTTCCCTTTTTCAGTCGTAGTACATTTTGAAGAATTCCCATGACTTCTATTGGCTTTAAGCCAAATAGAATTAATTTTTAAAGCTCAACATCAGCAACTTTATTCTTTCCATAATAAAATTCAAGAGACTGGGTTTCTAGGTTTTTAGGAATAGCAAAGAAGAATAGGGCACTGAATTTCTTAAACTTATGGGGTTCAAAATACACTACCGATTGTTTTTTCTTTGAAATTTTTAAAGGCAGCTCAATATTTGTATATCCATCAATGGAATAGTCGTCAAATGAATCTTTAATTTCTGGGTCATATTTGATGGGAGAAGGATTTGCACTCATCATAAAACCTGGTCTTCCGCGATAATTGATATTGTCCTTGAGCAATCTCACATAAGCCATGTACATCGCCACTGGCTGGTGAGAAATATCGGTGGGTCGATAACGCAGCTTATTAGTATGGTCAACCAGTGAAAATTTATTAGGGTCGACCCGCTCTTTGTTAAGTGACCTGATTTTGCATTTCACCTTTACTTTCATTAAATCCTTAGACTTTATTTTAGTTACCGAGTTAAGGTGCATGGTGCTTGAAACCTTCTGGGCGTTTTTGTAATCAATACTCAGATTGCCGTTTTCAAATAACTTTTCTTGTGAGAAACCTGTAAAAGTTAAAATTAAGCATGCAAGGACTAGCGTTGTTCTTATTGTCAAAACTGAAAATTTGATCTTAATGGATTTTATCTCTTGTTTTTAAATATAAAAATTAATTTGGATGAATGCATAGCTTTTGACTTTTGGCTTTAAGCCAAAAAAAACCTCCTCAAATAGAGGAGGTCATAAACTATATGGATAAGGCTCAATAAGACTTTATAAGGCGGTATCCTATGGAGAGCATGAAACTGTTTTTCTTGCTATCAAATTCACCAAAGGCACCGTTGCTTTCAAATACATCGCTCATGCCCAGGTTGTATTTTGCCTGGATTAAAAAATCACCAAACTCATATCCCACACCAAGGCCTGCCCCATAGGTAGAGCTCTTAAAATCATCTTTAACGTCCACCTCTTCACCATTTCCTTCAATGGTTGCCCCTATATTGATGTCCACAAATGGCCCGGCACCCAGCCAGAAACCTTGTGTAGCATAATATTTAAAGGTCAGGGGGATGTGTATATTATCTAATTTAATCTTAAGGTCCTCGTCCTCTGGGTCAACAGATCCCTCACGGTTATAAAACGCTTCTACCTCCAGCATTAAATGGTTGGCCAGTCTAAATTCGCCGGCTGAAAATCCCACGTGAAAATCAGTGAGTGCATCACCCTCTGCATCATCAGTAAAATTAGAAAAGGTAACACCTCCCTTAAAACCAAACATGTGGGCTTCTTGGGCTGTTGCGGTCAAGCACATTGCAAAAAGGAAAATGGATAAAAGTAAAGTTCTCATAATTCAATATTTAAATGAGGGCTAAATGTATCTTTTATCTCAAACCCATACCCTACCCAATAGTGGGTATATTTTGCCGCCTTGAACCGGGGGCAGGTCCAGGTTACAACTTATAGTTAAAATGAAGACCAATCCTGCTCTTGGCCTCCACGTTACCGTCATTCAGGTTTTGGGTGATGGGCAGCATCACGTTGATACCCGTATTGAATTTCCAGAGGTCTGCCTCAAAACCTACCTTGCCAAAAAGCACATGGCCAGCGGTGTCCTGCACGGCGATACCATAGCTTTGGTTCTCGCCAAAAACTTCTCCCGCAACCCCTACCACCGGCGAGTAGCTGCGCATCTGCATATCCTCAAATGTCCTAAATAAGTTGATGCCATAGTTGATTTGGTCTCCAAATTCATACTGCTGGTTATTCTCGGTCTTAAACACATAATTTGCCAGCACGCCCAGGCCCCATTGCTGATAATTGAGTGTGTAGTTGCTTGCCAGCATAAAATCCCAACTCCCGGTACCCAATTGAAAACTGGGGTTGACACTTCCCACATTGTTTGCCCTGTTGTAACTTCCCGTGGGCAACTTGAGTCCCACACCTATGGAAAGACTGTGTTTAAACGGGCTTACATCTTGCACAAAGGGAATTTCCCGAGGTTGCACCACCGCATAAGAAACCAGGATATTGATATCTCCCAGACCATTGATGTTCTGGGTACTGCCATCCACGAGTTCACGGTTATGCAGGTGAAAGGGCACAATGGCATTTACCGCCACGCGTTTGCCCAGCGGTATCTGGCCCCACACCTGGAGGGTGTTAAAATGTTCATCAATCCACGGGCTGTTGTTATAAATACCATCCCGGGAGCGGTATTGCTGGTTGATGTAGCGCACCCCTACAAAATTAGCGTTGCCCAGGGTGCCATACCCCATGCCGCCGCCACTGCTTCCGCAGCCGCATACATCACAATCTTCATACAGGTCATACAGCGCAAGCAGCGATGCCCGTGGGGACGGTATGGAGTCCAGGTGAGGTGTTTTCGCTTTAAGCGAAAGGGAAACAAACCCAATGCATAGGCAAAGTCCCAATGTTTTAATATTCAGCAAATCGTTCATCATTTAAATAGTTTTTATCAGTGAGGGTGTTGAGAAAGGCGATGAGGGCGGTCTTGTCATCATCGCTCAGGTCAATACCCAATGTGGTGTTGTTTTTAAGTTGTGGGTCCAGCGTCTCGCTATCCTGAACGCCGTGGCTGTAGAAATTGAGCACACTCGCTAAACTGCCAAAGCGTCCATCGTGCATATACGGAGCCGTGATGGCTACGTTGCGCAGGCTGGGCACCTTGAATTTATAATTGTCTGCCGGGCTGCCACTCACCTCGGCTCGACCCAGGTCGTTGATGCCGGGATAGGGGGGGAGGCCGTTGTTGCGAAAACTGTTGTCCGTAAACAAATCGGTGGCATGGCAACTGGCGCATTTGTTCTCAAACACGGCAAGCCCTTGAGATTCTTGTGTGGTGAATTCACCGCCAGGTTCCCCGCGCACGTACTTGTCATACTTGGCATCTGCCGAAATCATCAGCACCATAAACTGCGAGAGCGCCTTTAGGAAGTTCTCGTTGTTGACTTTTCCATCTTCAAACGCTTCCGCAAAAAGCTTTTGATATGTGCTGTCTCCTTGCAACTTGCTAAGCACATTGCTCATCGTCTCTCCCATTTCCACCTCATTGGTGATGGGGATGATGGGAAAAAGGTCCAGGTGCGCCGTCGCACCATCCCAGGCAAATTCTGTAAGGAAGGCCATGTTCTGTATCGCGGGGGCGTTGCGTATTCCTTGCTGGTCATCTATGCCGTGACTGAACTGATGCCCATGATGGGTAAAGGCAAAACGCTGCTCATGACAAAAACCACAGCTTATAAATCCATTAGCTGATAGCGCACCATCATAAAACAGTTTCTTGCCCAGCTCAAAACCTTTTTCAGTAGGTGGGTTTGCGCTGAGGTCGTACTGTATGGGCGGGAAGTTAACGGGAATATTTACTTCCAGTGCCCGGTTTATGGGTGCGTAGCCGTCATCGTCTTTTGTGCATGAGGTCATGATGACCGCCATGCACAGCATAATGTATGTTTTCATATCCTAGAAATACTGTCCCATTGCCTTTTGGCAATGGGACAGGTTCTTTTTAATGGTCAATGTTTTCTCCATTATGCACGTGGTCCACCACAAACATCTGTGAGGCGTTGACCGCAATCTGCGGACTCTTGACTTCGTCAACCATCACGACGGCCGCTTCAGAGAGTTTGATTTTTGTAGTGCCATCCAGGATTTTATTGGCGTCCACCGCAAGGTGTACCACGGGGCTCAATGAACCGCTCACGAGTGCTGCCGTGGGCAGTGGGATTTCTGTGGTGCGGTAATTGTCAAGGCTGCTGCCGTGACTGCCCATGTGGATTTTAAAGTTTGTTGCAGTGGTAACCGTTGAAGAGGTAAACGTGCCCTCAAAATTGAGGAACTTGTATCCTGCCTGCCAGGACCACATCATCTCGTTATCTTCGGCAATGGCAAGAAAATCTCCCTGACCCTCGGCGCCCTGCTGGTACTTTTCTTGGTCAACGCCCAGGCCAAAACGGATGCGGGTATATTTCCCGGCAGGGATACCTTTAAGGACAACCTGTGTCTTGCCGGTCTCCTCGCTCACGACAAAAAAACTGTCGTCCTTGGGATATACATACTCCCCGCCCTGATCGTCAATGAGCACAAAATTGCTCACGATATAATTGAGGCGGTCTATGGTAAGGGTCTCGCCATTTGAGTTTGTGTAGTTTGCCGTGCCCAGCAGGAGGTCATCTCCATTGACGCCGTTGTCAAATTCTAGGGTAAGGTCATTTGTGCCCGTCATGGCATCTGTATCCTCATCGCTAGAAGAACAGGCTGAGAAGGTGATTATGGCAAGGCATAAAAGTGGTTTTATATAGGTATTGTACATTGTGTTTTTATTAAAAATTAAGCATAGATATTCTGGGCCTGTCGCTTTTGGCGAAAGCCATATTAACTGGAAGAATGCTTACACAATGGGAGGGCGGTACTGCTCGCTGCTGTACAGGAACCTATAGTTCAAGCAATAGGTATCTACTGGCCTTTGCCATGGTAAGGTCATGGTAAGGGGCTGCCACGAGAGTACATATTCTTGATGAAAGAGCAGGGTGCGCTCATCAAGCTTTAGGGTACTTTTTTTATTTGCGTCCTTGTCTTGCGTGGCCTGTTCTGCCAGGGCCTGCATGAGGTAGCACTTACCGTTGCATTGCAGTTGTGGCTTGTCCCGGTTTACGCATAACTGCGTGCTTATGTATTCATAATTGAGCACATAATCAAGTACCGGGATAACAGGTTTGATAAGAATCAGCAAGGCAATCGCCTGCCAAATTATTCGCATGTATGGTGTTTATTGCACCAGGGGGGTCGCTTTATCAATGCTGGCGTTGATGCTTGCCTTGACCTGGTTTACCTCCTCAAGTTCTGCCTTAAGGTCTGCAAGGGCGGCGTCAATTTCTTGCTCGCTCATGCTGTTTACCTTGTTCTTGATGGGGATAAACGTATCTGCAAATTGCATCATCCAGGCTTCCATATCTTCGTCTGCCTCCTTAAGTTGGGCAAGGGCAGCGTCATAGGTTGCCTTGTTAGCAGTGGTGTCTGCGATGGTTTTGAGCTGTGCGCTTAGGCTTTGTACTTCACCCATTTTTGGCATGACCTCATCATGTACCTGCATGACCTGGCCAAACAGTTCATTGAACTCGTCAACTTTTTCTGAATTGCCGCTACATGCTGTAAGTACAAGGGTCAAGCCCAAAATCCATACCTGGAAATGTTTTAAACGTTTCATGTTTTTCATCTTAAAAAATGGTGTTAGATCAAACAATATCTACGCAATGGGTGGGTGAAAGAAATCTGAAGTGTCCAGATGGGCATAAGCATCCATCGTGGTGGGGAAGTTTGCCGTGTGTTGTACCGCGCTCGATGCCGTGGTAAAGAGGGCAGCTTCCTCAATAAATAGCGGACTTATCTCGACCTTTTTGACCGAGTTGTCCTTCTTTTGATTGTTTTCTTCTGCTGCGGCCTTTGCTAAGGATTGCATGAGGTAGCACTTGCCGTTACAGGCAAGCTCTGGCCTGTCTTTGTTTACACAAAGCACCTTGCTGATGTAGTCATAATTTATGATGTAATCCACTACCGGGAACGCAGGTCTCAGCACGATGGCAAGCACACATATGAGCAGCAGGTGTTTCACAAATGCAAAAGTATCGAATACCCGTGAAAAGCCTGCTGGTTCCAGGCGTTAATTTTTTGGGTTAAACCCAAATTAAATTACACCAGTTTCTACCGGCGTGGTCAATACTTTATCTGGGGTGATGGGCAAATCCCTAAACCGTTGCCCGGTGGCGTTAAAAATAGCGTTGGCAATAGATGCAGCCACACTGGTAATCCCCAGTTCTCCTATGCCTTTTACACCCATTTCATTGGCAATCTTGTCCTCTTCAGGGAGGAAGACCACATCAATGTTTGCCAGGTCGAGGTTTACGGGTACATGATAATCGGCTAGGCTGCGTGTGATAAAGTTACCGTGCGTGGGTTCTACATCAGCCTTTTCTGCGATGGCCATCCCGGCGCCCATGGTGAGCCCACCAATGATTTGCCCAAATGCCGTTTTGGGATTCAAAATCTTCCCCGCTGAGCCCACATTGACCATGCGCTTGATGCGGAACATGCCCGTGTCTTTATCGACCCAGACTTCGGTAAAGTTAGCCCCAAAGGAAAACACCGAGTGTTTATTGAATTCCTCAGAAGGTTCTGCCGTGCCCATGGCTTCATAGGTAGTGAGGTTATTTCGCGAAAGCAAATCTGCTAAAGATATATCATCAACATCTTCACCTACTTTTTGTTTTAATTCCTTGATGAGGTTTTGACAGGCCACGCGCACGCCATTTGAGAACGATGCCGCGCCCCATGAACCCCCAGAACCTGGTGTTACGGGAAAATCTGAATTGGCCAGCTCCACGGTGACATTTTCCACAGGAATATTAAGATATTCTGCGGCGGTCTGCGTGAGGATGGTGTATGAACCCGTGCCGATATCCGTGGCATCCATTTGCACGGTGGCGTGAACTTTGCCATCGTTCACCTCTGCAATGACTTTTGCGCTGGTCTTACGGTAGGGTGCGCGTCGCGAGGCGGCGCTCACGCCATACCCTATTAGCCAGTTGCCATCGGTATTTGTACGGGGTTGCATCTTGCGGTTTTTCCAGCCAAATTTCTCAGCACCTATGCGCAGGCTTTCGTTAAGCAAGCGGGATGAGAAAGGTTTTCCCGCGCCCTGGTCAATCTGTGTATCGTTCTTGATCCTAAACTCAATGGGGTCCATCTTGAGTTTCCACGCCAGTTCATCCATGGCGCTTTCCAGGGCAAAACTACCCGTGGCTTCGCCCGGTGCCCGCATAGAATTTGGACTTTGAATATTCAATGGGATAAGCCTATGCGAGATGGCGTTGTTTGGGGTTTTGTACAGCATCTTTGAGACGTTGCCGCAAGCTTCATAATATTGTATCTCTTTAGCACAGTGCGATAGTGTATGGTGGGCAAGAGCCGTGAGTGCACCGTCTTTTTTGGCGCCAAGCCTCATTTTTTGTTCGTCAAATTGCCGCATGCCTACATTAGTAAACATTTGCTGGCGGGTAATGACGATTTTCACGGGCCGGTCAAGCATGCGTGCGGCCATGGCAGCCATGATCACATGCTCGTGGATGCGCAGCTTAGAGCCAAAACCACCTCCCACATAAGAGGAAATGATTTGTACATCCTCTTTGGGAATCATAAAGGTGTCTGCCACTGCCGTACGGGCCTGGTCCAGGATTTGTTGGCTGGCAAACATCTTTACTTTCTCGCCCTCCCACATCACAATTGCAGCGTGAAGTTCCATGGGTTGCTGTACCTCGATGGGCGTGGTGTAGGTTTCTTCAACGGTAGCATCGGCCGCACGCATGCCAGCGTCCATGTCGCCTCGGGAAAAATCTGCATTTTTATCTGGTTTATACGCCTGGCCACGGTGCTTATCCAGCACGATTTCTGGAGTTTCCTCTTCATAGGTTACCTTGATGAGCCTGCTCGCATAGCGCGCTTGCTCAAAAGTCTCGGCGACCACGCAGGCCACATATTGACCATAGTAGTGAATCTCTTTGTTCTGAAATATGGGCATGATGGTGGTCAGGCTAAAAGAAGGCCTATCATCACCGCGCTCTTTGAGCTTATCTACATTTTTATAGGTGATAACCTTGAGCACACCTTCTTGTTCTTCAGCCTCGCGGGTGTCAATTGAGGCGATGTTCCCCTTGGCGATGGTGCTGTTCACGCCCAGGGCATATGCCACATTGTCCACGGGAAACTCAGCCGAATATTTTGCCTGTCCCGTAACCTTCAGTCGGCCATCTATCCTGTCTATGGGATTGCCTATTGCCGTTGTGTTCATCGTTTCCATAGTCTTTTTGGGTTATGCTTTTCTTTCAAAAGCCTGGGTTAAACTTCTCACGATGGCCTTTTTTCCCATCTCGATTTTGTAAGCATTATGCTCTAGCGGTTTTGCATCTTGCATTGCGATTTCTGCCGCTTTCGCGAAATTTTCTCCGCTGGGTTTCTTGCCTGTCAGGAAGGCCTCGGCCTTGGTGAGTTTCCACGGTTTATGGGCCACCGCACCCATGGCAAGTGCCGCATCGGTAATCACACCACTTTTTACTACAAGTCCTGCCGCAACTGATGTCATGGCAAAAGCATAACTGCTACGTTCTCGTATTTTGAGATAATAGTAATGCTTCGTGTATTTGGGTTTGGGCAGTTCGATTTCCGTGATGAGTTCCCCTTTTTGTAGGGTATTGTCTTTCTCTGGTTCATCGCCCGGCAGTCTATGAAAATCTGCAAACGGAATTTCCCTTTTAGCACCATCTGGTTGCTGCACATGCACTTTCGCCTCGAGCGCAGCCAGGGCTACACACATATCGCTAGGATTTGTGGCAACACAGCTCTGGCTCCAGCCAAATATCGCATGATTGCCATTTAATCCCTTGAGGGCCCCGCAACCCGTACCGGGTTCACGCTTGTTGCAGGGCATGGAAATTTCATAAAAATATGGGCAGCGCGTGCGCTGTAAAAGGTTGCCGCCATTGGTCGCCATATTGCGTATCTGTGCCGTCGCCGCTGAAAGCATTGCCATGCTCAATAGCGGGTAATTTTTGCGAATATCGGGATGGTTTGCCGTCTCGCTATTACTTTTCATTGCGCCCAGTAAATAACCGCCATTGCTTGTTTTGGTGATGTCTTGATATTCCAGGTCAGCAACCTCGATGAGGTGCGTAGGCCGCTCCACATCTTCTTTCATCAGGTCTATGAGGTTTGTACCTCCACCCAAATAATGTGAATTTTCACCAGCCGCCGTGAGGGCCTCTTGTGCAGTTTTTGGTGCTATAAATGTAAATGGTCTCATACGTCTGGTTTTTAAGATTTGGCGTTTTGTAGTTGTTCTACGGTGGCAAACTCCCATTTAGGTTGTTGCTCTTCGCCGGTGTGTACTTCCTTAATGGCCTGTACTATGTTGTTATAGGCTCCGCAGCGGCAAATGTTACCACTCATGCGTTCCCGTATCTCTTCCTCGCTCAGGTCAATGTCCTTTTTCACTTTAGTGAAATCTTCTGAGACATAACTCAGTTCGCCATTTTTAGCCTCGTCCATAAGCGCGACTGATGAACATATCTGCCCTGGGGTGCAATATCCACACTGAAAGCCGTCATGTTTTAAGAAAGCCTGCTGCATAGGGTGCAGTTCACTTCCATTAGCCAATCCTTCTACCGTGGTTATGGCTTTATCCTTACAAGTTGCCGCCAGGGTGAGGCAGGAGAGTTTTCTTTTACCCTCAATAATCACCGTGCATGCGCCGCACTGCCCGTGGTCACACCCTTTTTTTGACCCTGTGAGCTGCAGCCGCTCGCGCAATGCATCGAGCAGGGTCATGCGGGAGTCAATGGTGAGCGGCTTGACCGTGTTGTTGACGTGGAGCTTGACCTGCACTTCATTGAGCAGGCTTGCGATTTCATCCAGGGCTTCATCGGTAGGGGCATTTGCAAAAACTCTTGAAGTAAAATAAGGAGCGACCAGCACGCTCAAGCTCGCGGCTGATATTCTTCCTAAAAACTTTCTTCGGGAATCTCCAAAGAGCCCCAGATCATCCAGGATTTTTTCTTCATCTTCGCTCAAGATGGGGTCGTTGTGCTTTGTGTTTGACTGGCTCATGCTATAAATTTTTCTTGGCTATACTGGCTCGATTCAAGCCTTTGCTTCAATTTATAGCATTCTTGTAAGCTAATATCAGAAGAAAATGATAAGATTTAGTTAATTGATTCTGTGTACGTCAGGTGCATCAAGTGAGGCTTCAACGGTTTTCCACAATAAAGTCACCGATGCGTTTATCAATATCTGCCGGGTTCTCAATAATAAAATCTGGCGGTAACACACCCGCGCTCACCACCGCATTATGGGTGAAGATATTGGTCACCGCAAAGACCTTAAGGCCTGCTGCAAGGGCAGCTTTTACCCCGTTGAGCGAGTCTTCTACCACAAGGCATTCATGCGGCCTAAGGCCCAGTTTTTTCTGAGCAAGCATATAAATATCCGGTTGCGGTTTGCCGTGTTGCACATCTTCACGGGTCAGGATAAAATCAAACGCGTCATAGATACCTATAGCTTTAATAATCTGCTCCACTTCTGCCCAATGGGACATTGTGGCCAGTACAATCCTGTAGCCTTCCAGTTTTGATTTCTTGAGAAAATCCAGCGTATGGATGCAAAAATGTTCTTGCAGCAGGCGGGCATCCTCCAGCATGGCTTTGTAAATCCCCAGCCGTTTTTTCAGGATTTTAGCCTTCAATGCAGCTGTGTCGTTTATCCCCGTGGTCTTGATAAGGCTTTCGCCAAAATTGTCAACCAAATTATTGAGCACATCTTCCCGGGAAACCCCGATGCATCGTTCATAATTGTCAATGACCTCCTGCCGGTCTATTGTATTCTTTGAAAGCTTTGCAATGGCGTCCCCGTAAGAAGTAGCCTTGAGGATTTCGGTTTGAATCAAGGTGCCGTCCTGGTCAAAAATAATGGCTTTTATCATTGCTTAAAGATATTCAATCTTTGTGGTAAGGAAGATGTATGACCGTTAAGGTGTGTGTTAAGTTTTCGCTACAGCGAAAAAAAACATCAACTATGAATAAGGTTGAGAAGTAAACCTGGCCGTGTTAGCTAAGGCTGTTCATCCTGCCACTCTTGCAGGCGGGAGAGGTAGAGGTAAGACTCCACAAATTCCCGGTGCGCCCTGCTTGTCATTTTTTCCACCAGCTCAAGTGCTGAAATGTAGCTGGCCAGGTTCCCGTTTGACGAACTGAATTTTCCATCTTCAACATAGGTAACAGTACTGTCGTCCATAACTTTAAGGTCTGGATAATCCTTTTGCAACTGCTCGCCGCCACCTATCCAGGTAACGATTTTATGCCCACTGGCTATACCAGCTGCACCTATGAGTTGGGCACCACCGCAATTGCTCACCGTGTATTGTGTTTCCTCATTCTTTTTCCTGATGAAATCCAGGATATTCTCATTGTGCACCTGGGCATACATGTCGTAAGCGCTGGGCACAAAAAGGGCGGTAAGTTTAGGGCAATCCTTAAAATCATAATCTGGTACAAGATGTAGGCCCTCTTCTGTGGTGATGGGTTTTTTATTTTCGGCAATGGTGATGACATTGAAGAGTTGCTCGCCGTCTTCCGTGGGTTTTGCAAAAACATCTGAAGTTGCCACGACTTCGCTTTGTAGCACGCCATTGTACATGAGCAGGCCTATGGTGGGAAGTTCTGCGTCAAAGGGCTTGAGGTGTTTGGTCAAGGTATCTCCAACTGTATGTGAGCTTATATCTTCTTTGGGGGTGTTTTTTTTGGTTTTATCTGTATTGCAACTTGTGATGAACACAAGCAGAAGAGCGATAATGGAAATGCGGACCTTCATTGGTTTTTTATTGTTGTCTTAAAGAATACACGCGACGTTTTGGCTTCTCAAAGATATCGTTTATTCGCTGGGGAGATCTCATTTTGAACAGGAAGTTGTGTGGTGTAAATGCTTAAAAAAACAGTCCCGTTTGCAAAGCAAATGGGACTGAGGTTCTTTCGCGAAAGCGATAATATCCTAATGTACCGCGATAGGGTCTGGGCTAAATATGGTGGGGTCTCCCGAAACAGTGCCGTCAGTTTTAATGTCCCCCAGCAATAAGAGGCCACAAAAATGAGGGGTTGCCATCGAGGTGCCGCTCAAGGTGGCATAACCACCATTCATGTACGTGGAATAGATGTTTACGCCCGGGTCGCAATAGTCTACGGGACCGCCCCAGTTTGAGAAGCTGGCAAAAGAGTCAGTATCATCCATGGCAGATATGGTATATACATTTTCACCATTGGCACGTGCAGGTGAATATAACGAGGCGGGCAGGCTGCTGTTACCGGCGGCAATTGCCACGCCCACACCCTGTGCACCCACGTTTATGGCAGCCGCGTCCAGCGCAGAGTCAATACCCAGCAACGGGATGCTGCCCCCCAGGCTCATGTTTACCGCATCGCCAGGGCTGGCATTTGCAGCTACATAATCTAGCGCCGCGATAATGCCCGAGGTTGCCCCAGAGCCTTCAGAACTCAATACCTTGACGGCAATTACACTGGCATTGGGCGCCACGCCCACCACGCCTATGGCGTTGTCCTTTGCCGCGATGGTGCCTGCAACATGGCTGCCATGGCCATTGCCATCATTAGGTGAGGGCTCTTCTGCGATAAAGGAGATGCTGCGCAAGACATCTACGTTGAGGTCAGGGTGGTCCAGGTCAATACCCGTATCTATGATCCAGGCTGTTTTGCCCGTACCGTCCACACCACCATTTACACGGGTAATGCCGTAGGGCACTGTCTGGTCTGCGGCGTCAAATGCCATGGTATAACTATCATTCTTGGCAACGCCCTGCAAGCTTATCATGTAATCCTGTTCAATCTTCTCAACTTTGGGATTGTTCTTGAGTTGTGCAAATTGTTTTTTAGACAGTGTACCTGCAAATCCCTCAAAGGCATAGACCATGGTATTCTTGATACTGGCCTGCTCAAGGCCTATGTCATGAAAGGTTTGCTCAATTTTGGCCCTTGCGTTAGCCGCTTTTGCTTCATAGGCTTTCTTGCTGTTCAGCTTCTCCTTGCCCATGCCCAGTGTTCCTGGTGTGAGGGTGACGATATATTGATTTGCAATAGGTGTTGCCCCATAGGTAAAATCTGCTTGTACCTCATTCATGCTGTTTGTGGGTTCAAGGATTTCCTTGTCGTCCTTGCTACATGCTGTTGTGAGTATTGCCAATGAGCACACTGCACCTAATTTTAATAAATGTGTTTTCATTCAATTGGTTTATTAAAGGTTTGATGGCAATTTGGGCAAAAGATTGAAAACCTTAACATGATTCTTGTTAAAAATATAGTACAAATATGTTTTTTAACAGGATAAAATATCAAATAGGCGACAAGGTGGGAAATATATTTATTTACATGAAAGAATATTCTTTCATTTTAAATATTGTCATATAGTTTGTCCTTGAGGAAGGATTCAACATTCTTGACAACTTGAAATCCTTTTGAGTTACAGGGAGAGGGTAACTGGCTAAGTGTAGATTTGCCCCAAGGGGTTCATATACTTTTGGTTTAGCTTGATGCTATTGAAACCGTTGGGCTTTTTCAACGGCTGGCCATTAAGCTATGCTGTTGAGAAAACCATGTAAATAATGTAGGATTGCTAACCCATGCCTTGCCCAAAGGTCAACAAATTACCATCTGGGTCAATTAATGCAAATTCTTTTTGTCCCCAGGGCTTTATTTGCAGCGGCGCATTGGGGTGAATCTTGACCTTATTATCCATAAGGGATTTGTAGAGGCCCTCAATGTTATCTGTCCTGATGTACACTTGCCCATAATTTTCCAGTGGGTTCAGGTCCCTGAACAGGAAAAAATGAATCTCGACACCCTCCTTGCCCAGCATAAGATACTCATCATAATCTGCACTTCCCAGTTGTTTAAATCCCAACTGGTCTATGTAATACGATCGGGTAGCGCCCTTATCCCGCATGGGGAGCTTGGGGTTTATGTGTGTCAGCATGATACGATGGTTTAGCTTGTACTAAAATACTAAAAACACGGTTGGGTATTGCAATTGTAGCAAGTTAGTGGCATTTCTTTTCGCTGCAGCGAAAAAAAATTACCCGGCATTTGCCTGCCCTGCGATACGGCTATTTCCACTTTTTGCGCAGCCAGGCCCTCACCGGTTCATCAAACCATTTTAAGCTCACATAGGCTAATATGATGGCACCCGCAAAGGTCATTAGTGCAGTGGGCCATGCTTCTGCCAGTGTCATGCCGCTGTTGTTGCTTACCCATGCCACATAAAAATAGACCAGTACATAATGTGTCATGTACAAAGGGTAGGACAGGTCCCCCAGGAATTTGCAGATATTGAGTTCGCTTTTTGTATGTACCGCCCCGCTGGCACCCATATATACAATGAGGGGGAAGAGGATGATGATACAAAAAGCTTCAAAGAGGCCATTGAGCCATAAGTTTTCTTCTCCGCCCAGCCTGGGCATAAACAATATGATGGCTAGAAGCAGGCTGCACCATAAAAAGGCATTTTTTATATGCCTGGGTTTTGCTACCCGTGATAAGAGCAACCCTGCAAAAAACGGGAACAGGGTGCGCGTTATCCCGATACGCATATGCTCAAAATTCAATGTCCAGCCCCCCGCGATATCACCATTAGGGCTGGTAACAGCCAGGTGCACGAGCAAGGCCCCGGCAAGTACTACAAAAATGGTCAATGCCTTATTGGATAACTTTCTTAACCCCAGGGCGTAGAGTATATTGGCGATGTATTCAAAAAACAACGACCAGCCCACGCTGTTGAGCGGGTGCATTTCTTCCCAGCCGCGTATGTCCATGGAGAGGGGCAAGGGGATGAGGGTGTAGCCTATGAGCATCACGATAAGGAGCTTCCATACAGGAACCGTGTGGATGAGCGGCCAGATGGCTGAATCAGTAAAATAAAAACCTATGGCACCCAGGGTCATGCCCAGTATAACAAGCGGTTGCAGCCGGGTAATACGACGTCTCATAAAACCGCGGAAGGTCAATTTATGCCACCGGTCATCATACGCATAGCCTATCACAAATCCAGACAGAAGGAAAAAGAAATCAACGGCCAGGTAACCGTGGTTCACAAGATTATCAAACCTGCTGCCCGCAAGTGGTTCGGCAAGGTGAAAGCATACAACGATGATTGCCGCGACCCCCCTAAGGCCATCAAGTATTTGATAATGCGGTTTTGTGCTTATTTTAGTATTATCCATGAAATGCAACGATGCGCTGGTTACGGTAAACCGTGTATTTAAATGTATTTTTTACGTTTTAAAAATATTACAAATTGAACTTTTGGGATAGCGATGGTTTGATTCTTTTTAACAACACATAAAAAAATGATAACTATAGTATTTAGCCCTGAGGGTTTGTTGCTGGGTATTTTAATTTGATTTTCAACACCCTAGGTTTACATCAACGCCATGTATTACGGACTGTATAATTAAACAATACTCACCTTATTTATGGGCAGAAGAAACAGGATAGGAAAATGTGGCAAGCACGGGTAAATGATCAGAAGCATAAGGTTCCTGTATGACCTGATGTTGTTTTAACATGAGATGCCCGGTGTTTTTAAAAGCAATAAAATCAATGGTTTTAGCCGGTGCATCAGCGGGGATGGTAGGTGGACAATTTACTAGACAGGTCCTGGTAAAGAAAGTGTCTAGGCTGTCGATAACCTCGGTACCCGCCTCGGCATTAAAATCACCGCCTATAATCAATGGACCATTTAAACTGCGGGTGAGTTCTGTGATCTTGTCAATCTGTAACTGCCGGTTAGTATCTGTGCGTTGAGCATCGAGATGTGTACAGGCAAAGGTTACCTCCTGCCCATCCTGCAAGGATACCCTTGTGGTGATAAGCACACGGGGCTCACCACCTGTACCTTCCTGCGTGGGCAGCCTGTATATTTGGGAGTTTGCAAGGGGAAATCTTGACAATATCGCAATGCCATATCCCCCACCTTGAAAGTCTATGGTCTTGCCAAAAAATACCTGCATTCCCAGCGCCTCGGCGATTATGGTCGCTTGATTGCCGTGGCCAGAACGTAGGGTGTTATCGTCAATTTCCTGTAATGCCAACAGGTCAGCATCTGTGCTTTCAATAACCTTGATAATGGCATTCAGGTCTATACTATCTTGTTGTGAAGGTGGGTTTGCATGATGAATATTGTAACTGAGCACCTTGAGTTCGTACATTTTTTTATTTGGCTTAAGCCAAAAACCAAAAAAAGGGATCGTGCAGAACACAATCCCCAGTAATATAATGATTCTTTTATTGTTCATCATAAGATGTTCATCAGGTTAGTTATGGGGCAAGGCAACTTTTACCATCACTGGAAAATGGTCTGAAATATAACGATTACCACGTTGCCCATCAAGCACATGATAGCGCAAGGGCATGGTGCCGTTTTTCAAGAACACATAATCTATCCTGTTTGAAGCATCACGCCCCACGGCATCCCAACCGCTGGCGGTGTATGCCGGTCCATAACTTTGGGTAGCTTCAACCGTGGTGAAGCTGTCATCAAAACCATTTGTTGTAATGGTGCTATATGCCTTGCTCTCTGGATTTGAGTTGAAGTCCCCGGTCAAGACCACGGGTTGCCCCGCGGCGATGGCCTTGACTTTTGCAACGATCAAGGCAGCACTTTGCACACGCGCTTCTTTACCACGGTGGTCAAAGTGGGTGTTGAAATGATAAAACTCTATCCCGCTTTCATTATCCTTGAACAGTGCCCAGGTTACAATGCGTGGCAATGCTGCATCCCAACCCTTGACGGCAACCTTGCCAGGAGTTTCAGATAGCCAGAAGGTGTCACTTTTTAAAAGTGTAAACCGGTCTTTTCTATAAAAAATAGGAGAGAACTCACCCGCGTTGCCACCTTCACGGCCTATGCCCACATGGGCAAAAGCCGGTAGGCGGTCCTGCATATCCACAAGTTGGGCGTAGGTTACTTCCTGCCCGCCTATCAGGTCAGCTTCATAAAACCGCATGGCCCCGGCTACCCAGTCCCTGCGGTTTTCCCAGATGTTGATGCCATCATCAGGACTATTGTAGCGTACGTTGAAGGATACTACATTAATGGTGAGGTTCTTTTGGCAATAGCCAGAAAAGCCACCTAATGCCATCATGGCAATTACAATTATTTTCTTAATTACTCCCATCCTGGATTTTGTTGAAGGTTCGGGTTAAGTTGCAATTCTATACGCGGAATAGGGTAGAGGTAATCCTTGTTTTCATCAAAAGACCTGTTGTTAAAACTAGGATGTGGGTCAATAAGGCCGTTAGCATCCAGGGTAAAATCACCTCCCAGTTTATAGTATTGCACACCGCTTATGGGGTTTGCCGGACGGTCACCTTCATAAAGCACCACATTGGCCTGCCCGTCACCGGTAAGGTCATATTCTCCAGCCCCGGGAAAGTACAATCCCCTAATGGGCTGTGTAAGGGTTTGCCCCGCCTTCCAGCGTACCACATCATCCCATCTAAAGTTTTCCATGTATAGCTCTATGCGCCTTTCCCTACGTATCTCCAGGATTATGCCTTTGTTGGTCCCGCTTACCGCAGTGTACTGTGCCGCCATAAAAGCATCTGGGTCAGCATTTGCTGATGCAAGAAGTACGTGTGGCATCCCCACGCGGTCCCTCAATAGGTTGATGGACACGTCAAGACCTTCCTGGGTCAGGGTTTCCAGTTCTGCTTTCGCTTCAGCGAAATTGAGCAACACTTCCCCAAAACGGAATATGGGCAAATCTGTGATTGACTGGTTATTTGTATCATATACCGGCTCGGTAACATATTTTGTGATTTGATAACCTGTTACCGTTGCGCCCAGGTTTGGCGCAAGCTCGATTGACTGCCCGACACGGGTATATCCAGGAGTTCGGATGGTTTGTGCAAGCCTGGGGTCACGGCCCTCTACCTCTTGGAGAAACGATAGTTGATCATAATTTGCCTGGTCGGTAAACCTGGTGCCATCAGCATTGAGGTAGCTGTTCACAAGGTCCTTGGGCATTCCCGGCCTGCCATAAGAAGATGTGGTGACATAATAGTTTACGTTATGGCCAATGTTCAAATCTTCAGAGTATGCCCTTGCCAGGATATACTCAGTTTCATTGGCATCATGAGAATTGAAAAGCTCCATATAGTCTTTTTCAGGATTGCCGGTGGCGTACACACCATAAGGTGAGTTGTCCATCAATTGTTGAGAGGCACTCACGGCGGCCTCAAGATATTTTTCATAACCTGTGATGCCCCTGTATTTTTCAAATGTGCCTTCATAAAGACCCACACGGGATTTTAGTGCCAGTGCGGTATATTTATTTATTTGAAACACATTTTGATCTGCACGCATGTTCTCAATGGCCCAGTCCAGGTCTTCCATAATCTTGTCCACCACAAATTGACGGGGATCACGTGCCATAGTAAGCGCTTCCTTATCATCTGGGTCTATGGGTTCTTCATACCAGGGCACTTCGCCAAAACGCTGTACCTTCTCAAAGTAGAACCATGCCCTGAAAAAGCGTGCGACCCCACCATAATGAGCTTTTGCCGCTTCGTCATCAGCTTTTTCATAATGTTGTAGAAAGAAATTGATGTCTCGCAGGTAATCCCAGCTCCAGCCACCGCCTGAGGTAGGAACCAGCCTGGCGCCACGCATCTCATCGCTTAGCTCTGTTTGAATAATATTATCTGTGGATGACTCCCCGTTATAAATCGAGGTACTGGGAAACATCCTGTAAAATCCATTAGTGTAGAGCTCAAGGTCGCTTGCCGTATTAAAGAACGTCTCTGCGGTAATTTCAGACAAGGGCTGCTTATCTAGAAAATCATCACTGCATGATGACAGTAGGAGTGCAGTACATAAACCAGTAAGTATATATCTAAGTTTCATTATGCGATTTTTTTTAGAATTGTAAGGTTACCCCAAAGGAGTATGTTTTTGAGAAAGGATTAACCTGTGCGGTACCCCGGTTTGCCGATGTTGATGGTCTGTTGAGGTTTACCGTGGCACTGGCTGCTTCGGGGTCTATATAATCAGTGAGCGGTGAAAAGGTCAACATGTTCTCCCCACTGAAAAATACACGTAGCTTCAAGGCCGGAGAGTCTGATATCCATCCTTGTGGGATGGTATATCCCAGGGTAAGGTTCTTTAACCCTAGATAGGCCACGCTCTGCATATAACGGTCGTTTACCTTTTCAAGCGAGCCTCCCAGTGCGATATACCCAAAGTTGCGCGGGAAATATGCATCTGTGTTCTCTGGGGTCCATATCTCATCAACAAGGTCCTTTCTTATGTATGAGTTGTAGGGCCTGTTGTATTGTGCCCAGAACATACGGGAGTCTGAGTTAGGGTACCAGTCCTGCTGGCCTACCCCCTGCCAGAACATGGAAAAGTCAAACCCCTTCCAGTTTGCATTTGCCGTAAGGCTATATAAATATTGCGGGGCTGTGTTGCCTATGACTTCACGGTCACCGGGATTATCAACGGTATTCTCACCCTCACCAACAAAGCCATCCCCATCCAGGTCCATATATTTTACATCGCCCGGTTGTAGGCCTGCTGCTGATGCGGTGATACGGTTAGATACAAAGCTCTGGTCAGCATGGTTTGCGATTTCTTCAGCACTTTGAAAAAGCCCCTCTATGTGATACCCCCATAGTTCGCCTATGGTCATGCCCTCATAAAAATCCACGAGACTGCGGTTAGGGTTGTCAAAGCTTGTTATTTTAGAAATGGAGTTGGACAAATTACCCGTTATGGAATAGGTTAAGGGCGCACTGCCCAACTCAAACGAGTTGCTGTAGGTGACACTGACCTCAAAGCCCTTGGTCCTAAGGTCTGCAGCGTTTTCTAAGGGAGAACTGGCACCCAGGATGCTGGGCAAGGTAGCGCCAGGTACGAGCATGCCATCTGTATCTCTTTGAAACCAGTCAAAACTGGCAGAAAGGGTATTGTTCATTATAGAAAAGTCAATGCCCAGGTCTAAAGTACTTACCTCTTCCCACGTTATCTCGGTAGGATTAAGGGCAGGTGACTCAATATAATTTAACCTACTGCCGTTCATCACATAATCATAGGTGCCGTTGGGCAGGGTAGGGAAGTAGGCGTAGTTTGATATGTTTTGATTGCCCAGGGAACCGTAAGAGGCCCTTAGTTTAAGCAGGTCAAATGTCTCACCAGTAAAACCTTTGAAAAATTCTTCTTTGTTAAGAAGCCACGCACCAGAAAATGAGGGGAAGAATCCCCAGCGATAATCTTTGGGAAAACGTGATGTGGCATCGTACCTTCCATTAAGTTCTAAAACATATTTGTCTTGGTAATCATAGGTCAAGCGGTAAAAAAGACCTTGCAGGGCCCACTCAGTCGCAGATCCAGAAGCTGTGGGATTACTAGTGGCAAGACCCAGGGAGTTGAGGTCGTTTGAAATCAGGTTTTGCTTACTGGCAGAGATACTCTTTGCCATATAATGTTCTTGGTTAAAACCTAAGGTTGCCTTAAGCGAATGATCGCCAAAATAACCCCTGTATTCCCCATAGACGTTAAGTGCATCATATTTACTCTCCGTGCGGTATTCATTTAAATAATCATTACCAAAAAGGCCTATTTCTTCAGGATAAATGGAATATGGAATACGTGTTGAGCGCTGAAAACGGCTATAGTTGTTACGTCTTATGGCATAGCTGCCATGAAGCGATAGGCCATCAAAGGGAGTTATTTCCGCGGAAGCGATATTAGAAAACTCATTGTTAGTGGTCTCCTGCCTTGAGGTTCCCTGCAGCAGGGCGGCATAGACACCATCGCCTATGGTGTAGTTGTTAAGTTCTGTGCGCCATAATGCACCACCATTAGGGTTAATAGGTACATAAGAGGGTAGCGCATGTACCCACATCAAGCTGCTCCATACATTGCGATAGGTGCCATACTGGCTACCACTGTGCTCAATATCCTCATCGCTGTTGTATTGCATGTTGTTGGAAAATGAAAGCCATTCATTGGCCTGTATGTCCACCTTGCCCCGCAGGTTGTATTTATCGTATGAGTCATCCTGAACCTTCAGGATGCCGGTGGACTGGTAATTGCGGTATGAGAAATAACCCTTGATTTTCTCAGAACCTCCAGAAATCGAAGCATTATAAATCTGTGAGGGATAGGTGTCCCTAAAGAATGTGTGCCACCAGTCAGTATACCCATAATGTACATACTGCTCACGGCCATTGCGCTGGTCAATCACAACGCGTGCCAATGAGGGATCCCGTGAAACCTCAAGAAGCGCCTGCATGTCTTCTTCGGTATAACCCGTATATGATGCGCCACTGTTGTTTCTAAAAGCTTCATCGACAATGGATACCGCTTTGTAGGGGTCCGTGAGAAAATCGGTATTCATGGTGGGAGAACTAATGGCGGTCGTTACTCCCAGGTTGACCTGTATATTTCCTTTTTTTGCGTTTTTGGTTGTCACCAAAACAACTCCAAAAGACCCTCTTGCCCCATATATTGCAGCAGAACCGGCATCTTTGAGCACGCTTATGGATTCAATATCATTCGGGTTGAGGTCGCTGAGACTGCCTTCAATACCATCGATGAGGATAAGGGGGTTACCTCCATTGATAGAGGTGAAGCCCCTAATGTTTATCCTGGGATCATCACCCACCTTACCGCTGGTTTGTGTGATGTTGAGGCCAGGGCTTATACCCTGGA
Organism: Cytophagaceae bacterium; assembly: GCA_002710685.1. GTDB lineage: Bacteria > Bacteroidota > Bacteroidia > Flavobacteriales > Flavobacteriaceae > Leeuwenhoekiella. The sequence goes on from PALD01000049.1 coordinate 250,251, forward strand.
GGGCATTTGTGGCATCAGCAAGAGGGCGTTGTTCAATATTCTGGGTATCTACCGTGCTCACCGCTGTGGATAGTTTTTCCCTGCTGGTTTCACCATATCCCACTATGACAACTTCATCAAGCGTGTTGTTGTCCTGTTGCAATGTCACCGAGATATCGGCAAGGTTTTCAACTTCAATGGTTTGAGGGGTAAACCCCACATAGGATACGGTGATAGTTGCCGGAAGCGAAGAAACCGTCAAGCTAAAGTTACCATCAAAATCTGTAGAGGCACCATTAGAAGTGCCTTCTTCCATTACAGATGCGCCTGGCAAAGGCAGGCCATTATTATCATATACAGTACCCGTGAGGTTTTCCTGGGTGTTGGAAAGAAGGTTGTTCTGGCTTGCGCCAAAAGGTTTTTTGTTCTCATCAATCAATAATTTATGAGTCGTGGTCGCTGCGTTTGTATTAAAACTCAGCAAAAGAAAAACTGCACCAATGGGCAGATAGGCGCCCATAATCCTATGGCGCAATAAAAAAATAAGTAAATTGTAATTCATTAGAATTTGGCTATTGATCAGTTAGTAGTCTTAATTTTTAATTCCCCTTTCCTGGTGCAACAGGAAAGGGTTTTTTAATTGATGCTAATTCAAATGGAAGTGTTTTCTTATAGGGTGTATTTAATAAGGATTATACATTCTCATTATCAAGAAGTAAAGAAATCACTTGAAAATGATAGAAATGTTAAATGAAGGTTATATAACTTTAAATAATGTTGCTGAGGCATGTTTTTAAATAACCTTTTGTTGAAATAAAAAGATTGAGTTTGAACATTAAATACACTATTTAATAAGGGTAAACGTTTTCGGAAGAAGGATAATCTCACGTAGGGAATGAAGACTTTATTTTTTTGTTAAATAAGGTGTTTGTACAATGCCAAAAATGCGTAATTCTTGGCAGATTTTTTTGAGATGTGATTGTGCTGCCCGACACCCTTATTGTTAGGAATATATGTAGCACCTGTGTGATATATATTTCCAAAATTGCGGAATCAAGAATTTTTTAAAAAAGAAGTCGGTACGGGGGTATTCTTAGCTTTAATTAAAAGACTGCCTAAATTCCAGTGGAGAAACCGTGGTCTTGTTCTTGAACAACTTGCTGAAGGATTGTGAATGTTCAAACCCCAGTTCAAAAGCAATTTCGCTTATGGATAGGGATGTGGTTGACAATTTTTCTTTAGCCCTATCAATGAGTTTATCATGTATATGTTGCTGGGTGCTCTGCCCGGTAAGTACTTTAAGAAGACCGCTAAGGTATTTAGGAGAAAGGTTGAGGGCATCAGCCACATAGTGGACGCTGGGCAAACCCCTTGTCGCAAGGTCATCACTTGTAAAATATGCTGAGAGCAACTGCTCTAATCGCTCTAGAACCTGATGATTCACTTTTTCACGCGTGATAAACTGCCTGTGGTAAAACCTTTCAGAATAGTTCAACAAGGTTTCTATATGGGAAATAATAATCTGTTTGCTGAACTTGTCAATGTTGGCATGGTACTCATGGCGTATATTCTCAATAATACCTTGAAGTGTTTTTTCCTCTTTTTGAGAAAGGAACAAAGCCTCATTAACCGAATAGTCAAAAAATTCATGCTGCTTGATGGTCCTGGCAAGCGATGTGTTCCAAAAAAAATCAGGGTGAATGAGCAGCATCCATCCTGATTTTTCTGTTTTTGAATTCTTGTCCACTTGTATATTGAAAACCTGATTAGGCGCTATGAAGAACATGACCCCTTCATCAAAGTCAAAATCATATTCTTGTTGCCCATACCTGAATTTTCCGTCAATTCCACGCTTGACCGAGATTTGATAAAAGTCAAAAATCCAGTTGATTTCTTCGCCTTCAATGGGGCGTTTTATGGAATGGTAATCAATGATGCTTATCAATGGATGCTCGGGCTTTGGCAATCCCCTTAATTGATGAAATTCACTTATCGTTTTTATTCTTTGGGCTTGATTATGTTCCATCAGGCAAGGTTTAAAAATAATTTTGGCGCATATCTTCCAGTAACCCTATGTGTTTAGGTTTCCAGCCCAAGGCTTCCTGGGTTTGTTGCGTTGATGTAGGATTATCAAAACGTATGAAATTGCCCATCCATTCAAAATGCTTACCGACTTCATCTTCTGGTAAAGATCCTATGGGCAAGTTTAGCTTTTCGCCTATCAAGGCCGCAATTTCCTTGACTTCAATACCAGTTTCTCCCGCACCATTGTACAATGCACCTTTATTTCCTTTTTCCAGGGCTAGCCGGAATAATTTTGCGGCGTCCAGACGGTGTATTGCTGGCCATTGGTTTGTACCATCTCCGGGATATGCAGATAATTTATTTTTCGCTGCCAGCGAAATAATAAAAGGTACAAAACCCTTGTCATTTTTATCATGAACTGAAGGCGCAAGGCGCACCACAGATGCATTCACGCCACGCTCTGCAAGAGATAGTGCAGTAGCCTCAGAAAAGCGAAGTGAATATTGTGCTATGCTCTGCTCTGTCACAAAGCCATTGATGAGGGGCAACCCTAATAATCCTGCGGTTACAACCATGGGTTTTGTGGTGTTTATGAGCACTTCTCCCATGGCATTGATTGCCTCCCGGTCAAGTACGGCAGCTTTGTCATATTGCGTAAAGTCATGGAAGAACGCCGTATGTATAATACCATCCGCCTGCAAAGCCCCTTGTTTTAAAGACTCAATATCTTCGAGATTTCCTTTTATTACCTCGGCACCAGCCTCTTTAATACGTTTTGCTGATTGTCTTGAGCGGGCAAGGCCCAGCACTTGATGCCCTGAGGCGATTAATTCATCTACCACGGCAGCCCCTATAAAGCCTGACGCTCCTGTTACAAATACTTTCATTTTTAATGCTTTTTTGTTGTAACAAATTTCAGCACTAATTCAGCAATATATGTAGTCAAAAGTCAGGTCGTTGTAGTCAAATGTGACCCGTCCTGAATAAAGGCTACATAATTCTTACAATTATGTACAAAAACGACAAAGTGATCAGACGGTATTCAGAACCTTTCAAACTGAAAATTCTGGACGAACTTACCACTGGAAAATTAAACAAGTATCAACTAGGTAAGGCATATGGTATTGCTCCCACCACCATTAATGAGTGGATCAAGAAGTACAACCGAAAAGACCTTATGAACACCCGGATAACCGTGAAAACCAAAGACGAAATAACACGTATCAAAGAACTTCAAAAGGAAATCGAGCAACTGAAAAAATTGTTGTTGAAGAAGGACTTGGATGCCATGGTCCAAGATTCATATCTGGAAGTGGCCGCCGTAGACCTTGGTTACAAATCCGTTGCCGAACTAAAAAAAAAGCTAAATATAGGGCGTTGAGCAAGACCAAGGACAAAACCAAGGGATTTGCGTCCTTGGACACTATTTGTACGTCTTTCGGGCTTAAACGTGATGCCTTCTACAAATACAAACGTAGAGAGCAAACCCGTTCGGATATCGAGAAAAAGGTAATTCAAATAGTCAAACAAAGACGCAGGTCCCTTCCTAGGGAAGGTGTTAGAAAACTCGAAAAATCATTGAGAAAAGAGTTCGAAAACGAAAAAGTGAAAGTCGGTAGGGACACCCTGTTCAATATACTTAGAAAATACAATATGTTGACCCTTAGAAAGAAATACAGCTCAAGAACAACCAATTCATTGCACAGGTTCCACAAGTACAAGAACATCATTAAAGATGTTCGTGTTACCAGACCCAATCAAGTTTGGGCAAGTGACATCACTTATATCAGAACTGTTAAGGGATTTTGCTACCTGGCGCTCATTACAGATATGCACAGCCGTAAAATTGTCGGGTATGACATAAGTGACAGCTTAGAGCTAAAAGGCTGTGAAAGGGCCTTGAACAAAGCTTTATATCAAGCCAAGGACATTGAACATCTAATTCATCATTCGGACAGGGGCATCCAATATTGTAGCAATGTCTACACGCAAATCTTAAAGAGAAACAACATTGGCATTAGCATGACAGAAGAAAATCACTGCTACGAAAATGCCATGGCAGAACGCGTGAACGGCATCCTAAAAGACGAGTTCTATCTCGACCAGACCTTTGATAGCCTCGCGCACGCAAAGAGGGCCACAAAAAATGCAATCAAACTTTACAATGAAGTAAGATTACATTTATCTTTAAACTTTAATACACCAAATATGGTATACAAATTAACAGCGTAAATCTATTTTTAACCTGTAGCCATATTTCAGGACTAGACA